>JBCLTK010000004.1:0-307500 GCA_041226025.1 Corynebacteriaceae bacterium 6-324
CGTGTCGATGAACTCATCGGTGAGAAACCAAAAGAAAAGGGTGTCCGCGTAGGACGCCCGAAAAATGGCATGGTCACAATGAGTATCACAGATACCCAACGCCGCATCATCGACTTCGAGAAAACCCTTGATGCCATAGCGACCTCATCAGAACCGAGATCGAAGGCGTTATTAGAAGCGTTCTGGAAACATATCGATGGTGGCGGTGGTGTTCTCAAGCCTGATTACCGCACTGTCATTGCTATCGGTCTGGATGATTTTGCCAAAGTTTCCTGCGGCAACGGTGATGAAGTCGTGGTTGGACTTTCCGATGGCACGACCATGACTGGTGCAGAATTCCTCAACGCGGCCTTGGAGGGCGCTTTGGGGGACAAAATTTATGCCGGACTCTTTCACCCCACCGCTGGGCCGGTGAACTTGTATGAAACTCGGTTCGCGTCAGACAAGCAACGGATTTTAGCCATGGCGGAGAATCTCGTCTGCCCGTGGCCGGACTGCAAGGTACCAGCTGACCGCTGCCAAGTTCACCATATCGATGCACATAAGAACGGTGGTCAGACGAATCCATCGAATCTAACCACGCTGTGTTCTTATCACAACGGCGTCAACGACGATGAAGCTCCAGGCAAGAACTTCACGAAACCAAAACGGGGACGGATGATTCGACACCGCGGACAGGTCAAGCTTGTTACCCCAGGTGGAAAACTGCTGGGCAACACGCATGACCTCAGCACGATGGGAGCAATGGATCTGATCAACCGATAATCTCCGGCCGGTGGTTTTAATCCCAAAGGTGCACTAAAACCACTGTTGCCATGCGAGGTTTATGGACATCACCACGACCAAGGTGAGAAGGGCGTAGCGGACCAGTTTGGTGCCGCCGCCGAGCACGGTGCGGGCGCCGAGCTGGGCGCCGGCGATATTGGCGATCGCAAGTGCAATTCCGAGTGTCCACCAGACGTGGCCGCCGATGATGAACGTAGCGAGCCCGCCGAGGTTGGTGGCGGTGTTGACTACCTTGGCCATGGCGGCGGACTTGATGAAGTTCTGCGAGAAGATGGCTGTAAAGCTCATGATGAGGAACATGCCGGTGCCGGGGCCAAAGATGCCGTCATAGAAACCGATACCAGCAACGGCGGCAAGTGCGGCCCAGGTGCGCCAGCCGCCGCGCTCGCCTTCGGAGGAAGCGGTGCCAAATGTTGGCTTGAAGGCTACGAAGATTCCCACGGCCACCAGCAGCACGATGATCAGCGGGCGCATGAACTCTTCTTGCATCAACGTGGCCGCGAGCGCACCAATTGCGGAGGCAACGCCGGCGATGAGCGCTAGCTTTAAGGTTTCTTTCATCGGCGGGCGCACCGTACGCATCAGCGTGAATGCAGCGGAGGCAGTGCCGGAGACCGCGGCGACTTTGTTCGTGGCCAGTGCAGTTGCGGGCGCAACCCCCGGAATGACCGCCATGATCAGCGGAATGAGCACGAGTCCCCCGCCGCCGATAACGGCATCGACCCACCCGGCAATTGCGGCGCCGCCCAGCAAAAGCGCCCACTGCGCAAGCTCTAGTTCCATGGCATTACTATAAACCGGTGATACCCTAGAGGGTCTTGGATAGGTCAATAAAAAGAGCGCTGACTCCCCCAAAGGCAGGCACATGGATTTCCGCTGGTTAGTTGTGGTCCCGGCATCCGTGGTGCTGGGCTTATTGTTTGACTGGCTCAATGTGCCCGCCGCGTGGATTTTAGCCGCGATTGTGGCTTCCGGTTCGGTGGCGTTGATTTCGCATCGCGATATGCCGGTGAACAAGCACTTTTACAGCCTGTCGCGCGGATTCATTGGCATTATGGCGGCGGTGCCGTTGACGCTGTCATCGGCGGGCCAGCTGATTCAGTATGTGCCGATGGGCGTGGCTGTTGGTATCGCTTCGGTTGCGTTTTGTATGGTTGGCGGGCTGTTGCTGGCCAAGATGCAAAAGGGCGCGATTTCGCGTGAAACTGGCGTGCTGTCGCTTCTTCCCGGTGGTGCGTCGATGATGCCGTCGCTTGCCGATGAGCTCGGCGCCAACTTCCGCTACGTCGCCCTCACGCAGTACCTGCGCTTGTTGTGTGTGTCCATCAGCCTTCCGCTGCTGGTGACGTTCATGCCGCACCCCGCGGGTGATTCAGATGCTTCGCTGCAAGCCAGCACTACTTGGTGGGTAATCCTGCTGGTCCTCGCCATCGCCGCTTTTGGCGAGCCGATTGGTAAGAAACTGCGCATGCCGGTGGCATCCGTTATGGGCCCGATTGTGCTCACCGTCGTGGTGTCTTTCTTTCTTCCTGATGGCGTCACCATGCAGCCGCTGGAAATCTTCCGCATCCTCGCGTTTTTATCCATCGGCTGGGTCTGCGGTGGTGGGCTGTCCATGCCGACGCTACGCCACTTTGGCCGCCAGCTACCCGCGACCTTTGGTCTTATCGCGCTCATCTTGGCATCGTGCGCCACCCTCGCATTGCCAGTGATGGCGGTCTTTGACATCACCTACTTCGAGGCTTATTTGGCCACCAGTCCCGGCGCGCTGGAGACCGTGCTGGCGTTGTCCTCTGAAGGCGGCGCGGGGCCCATCGTGGTCTCCTTGCAGATCATTCGCCTGATCCTGGTGCTCACCGTGGCGGCGTACCTGCCGCAGATCCTCAACTTCTTATTCCGGGGGCGCGGAAAAGGCCGCGGGAAGGGTAGTTCTTCAGCGTAGGATTCGAGTTATGCCTACTTATGCTGTTACGTCACGCCGCGGTGTCATCACCCCACAACAACGAGGTGATGTAGCGAAGCTACTCACCACGCTGCATTCGGAGATTGCGCTGGCCCCGCGCTATTTCGTGCAAGTGCTGTTCCATGACCTGGATGAAGGCGCGCTGTTTCTTGCAGGTGAGGAAGCACGCGAGGGGCACGTGTGGATTCACGCGGATATTCGTTCGGGGCGAACCTCCGAGCAAAAGACTCAGTTGCTGGAAGAAATCACGGAGCAAACCGCTGCGATCCTGGAGCTGTCGCCAGAACACGTGTGGGTGTATATCAATGAAATCCCCGGTGAGCACATGACGGAATACGGAAAGCTCCTGCCGGAGCCAGGAGGCGAAGAAGAATGGTTCGCGTCCTTGCCGCAGGAGCTTCAAGAACAACTGAAGGAACTTAAGTAGCTCCCATCCTGGACTAGCCGAGGCTACTCGATGCTAGTCCAGGATGGTGTCGCGCAGGATGGACATTGGGATAGAACCCAAGGACAGTGCCTGGGAGTGGAACTCGCGCGCGGTCATGCCTTGGGCGACAGCTTCATCGCGGGTCTTGTGCCACAGGCGCTCACCAATCGCGTAGCTTGGCGCCTGGCCAGGCCAGCCCAAGTAGCGGTTGACTTCAAAGGCTAAATTCGCGTCATCCATGGCGGTGTTTTCACGCATAAAGGACTTCATGTGTGCCTTGTCCCAGATACCGGAGCCATCAGGCATCTTCTTGCCCAGGTGCAGTCCGATATCAACAACCAAGCGGGCAGCGCGCAGACGCTGCGAATCCAAAAGGCCCATGCGGTAGCCCGGATCATCCATGTAGCCCAGTTCAGCCATGAGCGCCTCAGCATACAAAGCCCAGCCTTCGCCGTGGCCTGAATTCCAGCAGGCGTTGCGGCGCCAGGAGTTCAGGTTCGGCTCCATCAACGCCAGACCAATCTGCAGATGGTGTCCAGGTGCGCCCTCATGGTGCACCGTGGTCAGTTCCTGCCAGGTGTGGAAGACTTCTTGGCCAGTAGGAACAGACCACCACATGCGGCCTGGGCGGGAGAAATCCTCAGTCGGTTGGGTATAGAAGATTCCGCCGGTGCCGGAAGGATCAATCTTGCACTCAATCTCTTGGACCTGCTCAGGGATATCAAAGTAGGTGCCGTTGAGGTCAGCAATCACCTTGTCGGCAACACCTTGCATCCACTCCACCAGCGCGTCTTTGCCGTGCAGCTGGTAGCGCTCATCCGCATTTAACTTGCGCACCGCAGTACGCAGGTTGGTGTCAGGGCCGTAAAGCTCCTTGGCAATATCTTCTTGCTCAGCGTTGATTTCGTGCAGGCGGTTCAGACCCCACTCATAGGCCTCATCCAAGTCCACGGAGTCACCAACAAACAGCTTGGAAAAACGCGCATAACGCTCCCGGCCCACAGCATCTTCATTGGAAGAGGATGGCTGCAGCTCCGCAGAAAGCCAGCCCGAGAATTCATCGAAAGCTGCCTTCGCTGACTCAACCTCGGCGTTATCCTCTTCTAGGCCTAGGCCGTCGAGCATCGAGTTGGCATCGGCAAGCGCATTGCATTGGCCGATAACCTCATTGATCTGCCTGGTCGGTGGAACCATGCCCTGGTTGGCTGCTTCCACCAAAGACTCCCTATAGCCCTGCAAGGAAGCCTTCACCTTGGACAGGCGGGAACGGATGGCGTCCTTCTGCTCCGCCGTCTCATGCGGCATCAGCAGCAAAGTATCGCGGATAGTCTGCACCGGAGAAGCAATATTGTTCAGACAGCGAATGTCCTCACCATGATGGTGCAGGTCGAGCTCCAGGCACAGGCGATCACGCAGAACTTCTGCGGTGACGTAATCAACGTCATCAAAATCATCATCGTCATCAGACTCGTCGGTACTGTCATCCAGTGCGTCCAAGTCCGCGACCATTTCACGGGTACGGTCAGCAACAGCGGTGAAGTATTCAGGGGAGAAATCCTGAAGCTCACCTTCGTAGCCTTCAATGCCCCACTCGGTTGCGTCGGTAGGGGTCAGCTTCGCTAGGTCTGCAAGAAAATTGTCGCAGGAGGCATCCAGCAAGGACGGCTCGCGAGCCATTTGGTGCTCAGAACTCATGAAAGCAAAGTCTATCTTTCAATAAAGCTGGTTGCACACCCAATCACCCGGCGCGCCGCACAACTTTAGGCCCATTTCGCGCCAATGGGGGTCCAACCTGCGAATTTATCCAAAATGGCCGCTGGGTCGGAAGATAACGCTATGGCATCAATGTAGCGGGTTTGCACAAAACCGCAGGCCGCCATCGACCGCAAGGTCTGCATGAATGGCTCCCAAAACCCGTCCACGTTGACCAGTCCGACTGGGCCGTGCACGTGGCCAAGCTGCTGCATGGTGAGCACCTCCACCACTTCTTCCAATGTGCCCACGCCACCGGGCAGGCACACGAAGGCATCGGCAAGTTCTTCCATGCGGGTCTTGCGCTGCGCCATGGTGTCCACAACTTCCAGGTGAGTCAGCCCCGTGTGCGCCATTTCCCTATTAATCAATTGCCGTGGAATCACGCCGACTACTTCCCCACCGGCGTCCAGCGCGGCATCCGCAACCGTGCCCATCAGGCCAACATTGCCGCCGCCATAGACAACGCGCAGCCCCCGACGCGCGAGTTCTGCGCCCATATCCTGCGCAACCTGTGCAAAGCGCGGTGAGTTACCCAGCGAGGATCCACAATAAATAGCGACTGATTTCATACGTTTCAGCATATAAGCTTGGGCGCATGGATACCGTGGCTCAAGCACGTGAGATCATTCATGACTCTTCCCACGTGCACTTTTTCACTGGCGCTGGCATGTCCGCTGATTCCGGGTTGGATACGTTCCGGGATGCACGGACGGGTTTGTGGGAGAAGGTCAACCCGCAGGATATGGCTTCGATTGAGGCGTGGCAGCGCGATCCGGAACCGATGTGGGCGTGGTATTTGTGGCGCGCACGGCTGGCGCGGCGGGCGGTGCCGCATGCTGGGCACGAAGCCATCGCAAAGCATCCGGGCAAGGTGACGGTAACGACGCAAAACATTGATAACTTGCATGAGCGGGCCGGCAGCGGAGAGGTTGCCCATTTACACGGTTCGCTTTTCGCCTTTCGATGCTCCTCTTGCCACGCCCCTTACTCCCGCGAGATTGAGCTTCCGGAATCTCCCACACCGCGGCTTGCGCCGCCGGAATGTGAGAAGTGTTCGGGCCTGATTCGTCCGGGCGTGGTGTGGTTCGGGGAATCTTTGCCGCAGGATCAGTGGGAGAAGGCGGAAGAATATATGTCAGCTGCGGATGCGGTTGTCATCGTTGGAACGTCGGGATCGGTGTGGCCGGCGGCGGGGTTACCGACGATTGCGCATCGGGCAAAGACCCCCATTATTGAGGTATCTCCACAACCTAGCGATCTGAGCGATTTGGCGACCGTGCATATTACAAATAAAGCCGCATATTCCCTGCCAGAGATTCTATTTCCTTAAAGAAACCAGCGGTTTTGGAGCAATTCTGAACCCCTCTGTCTACTGCGCATTTGTCAGGTATTTATCCTGTTAAATGGGTAAAAATTGAATTTCTGTAGACAGCTCGGTTGGGGGTATTAGACAATGCGGTCTAGGCAGGTTAGTATATCTGCATGATTAAGCCCGGCCCAGTATTTACACCTCCACAAACCCCTGCTGCGCGTTGCTTGCATTTGGTGCGACTCAATCCCATCATCACGCGCAGTGAACTTGTGGAGGCCACTGGGCTGTCCCAGCCCACTATCACCCGAGCCACCGCCGCGCTACTGGAGGCGGGTCTGGTGCAGGAGCGCACTGACTTAACGCGCACCCGCGGGCGCGGTCGCCCGACGGTTCCTTTGGAAGTCGCGGACAGCAAGTGGATGCTGGCGGGTATTGCCATTGGTACCTCGCAGACGCACATCGCGCTGTTTGACACCATGGGCCGCACCTTGCGCGAAGATGACATCTCAACCCCTGTTGCGCATTTGAGCGAGTCTGATTTCATTGAGCACATCATGGCCGGTGTTAACCGTCTGACCACGGGCACCGCCCGCACCTTGGTTTCTGTTGGTGTCACTACCTCTGGCGCCGTGGATGAAGACGGCCTGGTGTGGGCGTCCAACTTGGGCTGGGAAGGCGTGGATATTGCTGCCCGCCTGCGCTACCAGTTCAACGTTCCAGTTGTGGTGTCTTCTGCTATTCCTGCCATTTTGGGCTCGGAGACCCAAAGCGCTGACCTCGACAAGACCGGCAACGTGCTGGTGTTGTTCGCCGATGACTCCACGGGCGCGGCGCTGTCCACCAAAGACGGTGTGACCCAGCTGGTTCCGCTGCCAACCATTTCTTCGAAGCTGCTCAATCTGCAGAATGCTTCTTCGGAGGACAACGTTGCCACCCAGGCAGTGTTGGATGCTTTGGCGGTCAATGATGTCCACGCCAGCAGCCTCGCTGAGGCCGCACAACTGGCGGAGAACAATGCCACGGCGCGTGAAATCTTGGACGAGCGTGCACGTTTGCTTGGCTCCATCGCGGCGGACTTGGTCATTGAGCATAACCCGGTAACCGTTGTCTTGGCGGGCTCCGCGTTCATTGATGACCCGAATGCTGCGCAGATCTTTGCTGCATCTATTCGCCAACTCATCGCTGAGCGCCGCGCCGCGCACAGCACCGGGGATCAACACGCAAGCGATGATGCTTCGTCTGACTTGGCGGATTCCGTTTATGCTGATGAAAATCCGGAGCAGCCCGCAAGCAATGATGACGTGCATGAGCTGCAGCTGCGCTTGATTCCAACCCACCGTGAAATCGTGCGTGCCATCGCCCGTGCCGCGGCTCTCGATCCGCTGCTGCGTGTTCCGCTGACCCTGCAGCCCAATGGCTCTTCGTTGGAATCGGCGGCACCACGCCGCCGCGCATCACTGCGCAGTTGAAGAGAACTTCACCGCGTGGCCAGCTAACCGTTTAGGGTTTGAGGTCTTCGAGCACCGCGAGCACCTGCTGCGGCGAATGGTAAACATGAGCCTGCAGGCCAGCGGCCTTGGCGGCCTCGACGAATTCTTCGTTGGGGTCAAAAATGACGGTGTCTTTGGGTGCTGCGCCGAGGGCTTCCGCGGCGACATCGAAAGCCTCTGCGTGCGGCTTGCACACCCCGATATCGCAACTAAAAATAACGGCCGCGAATTCATCGAGCCACTCAAAGCGCTCGCGCACCATCTGCGCTAGCCCCGGGGAGATGTTGGCGACGATACCGGTGACATAACCGGCATCAATAACCGCCATGGCCATATCTAGGCCCTCGGCGTTGAGCTCGAATGTGGAATCCAGCGCGCGGGCTATCTCCGGGATTTCACCATTGTTAACCCCGGAGCGCAGTGCGAGCTGCTGCCACCAGCGCTCATCACTGATTTTTCCGGCTTCCAATTCGGGGCGCAGTTCCAGATAGGCCTTGTGGAATTGTTGAGCAGCGTCAGCATTAACCACATCAGTCAGCTGCGCCAGAGAGTCCTCTACCCCCTGCGTGAGAAAGACCCCATAGAGGTCAAACAACACTCTCGTACTCATGTTTAGATTCTAACCAGTCCTTAACACTGCAACACTGCGCTTTTCCTTCGGTCTAGTTTAATGATTTGTCACTAAATCTGTGACTCCTTGTTTGGACAAGGCAATTTACACACGACAGAAAACGACAGAAAACGAATCTGACCGCGCAGAATATCATCTACGCGGTCAGCTAAATTATTTAATTTTTCACAACCCGGGGCACAGGCTTTGTTATCTGCTCCCGACCATCTGATTGCTACTTGTTGTTGTAGTAACCGCGGCGCCGGAACCGGGCTGCAGATATCTGAAGGGACCATCAAACTTGGCATAGGGGCTGACCATCAAGACAGCGCCCACTCCGACGGCGGTGCCAGCCATAAACACCGGAATGCTTATGCCGGGCAGCGTGCCGAAGGGAGTGAAAATAGAAAAGGCCAGGGAGGTCACCACCAGTGTTCCGCTGAGCCCAAACAAGGCTCTGGAGATTGCACTGGACCTCATAAACCAGCTAGCCAACAACATGAAGATTGCGGCGAGCGGGGAGAGCATCAGTGCGAAAGCAAAAAGAAAAGTCCCTAAAGCTACGTGTGTGGCCATGAGGGTGATTCCACACATCATGGCAAAACCTAGACTTATAAGGAATGCACAAAACGCGAACTTTTGCTTTGGTGACATAGCAAGTATTCTCCCACCATTTATATGAAAAATGGAAGAAGAATGCCAGATCTATACCGAGATGTTATTTCTACAATGACCTACTTCTCACAGAAGCGGCCTGACACCTCGGCATAGGCCGTCGTTGGCCTTAAAGACCAACGGCCGCGACTAGGCAGCGATTAGGCGCTGATTAAGCGTCGATTGCAGGCTGACGGGAAGACAGGGTGCGGTCGATGCGCAGCAAGCCGGAGCCGTCGTTGCCAACCAGCTTGACCTGGTCGATGATTTCGGAAACGGTGTCCTCTTCCTCGATCTGCTCATTCATGAACCAGTTCAGGATGGAGCGGGAGTCCAGATCCTTAACCTCGTCAGCGATGCGAACGATCTCGCGGATGTCCTCGGAGACCTTCTGCTCGTGAGCGTATGCAGCCTCGAAAGCGTCCAATGGGGTTGGAGCCTTGATTGCTGGCATGGTGATGTCCCCGAGCTCAACGCGGTAGCCGCGTGCAAGCAGGTGCTCCGCGAACTTCTGAGCGTGCTCACGCTCTTCTTCAGCCTGAGCCATGAACCAGTCACGCATACCTGGGAAGGACAGGTCATCCATTTCGTAGCCCAGCTGGGTGTAGATCATTGCAGCCTGGTGCTCATTGGTGACCTGGTTGTTGATTGCGGTTACGAGCTTCTCATCCATGATTATTCCTCTTCCTTCGTGCTTCTTCTTCAACTTCAAATTCTGAAATTCGAGTATTGCAGATACTTTTAGGTACCTACCGCGCAGCGATCATGCTCTCAACTTATGCGAACACTTCGTGCGCTGCGTTCGTGTTCCAACATTAAACGGATTGCAGTTCGTGCGCTACGTAGGTAAGCCCACCCAAAATATGGAAACCCTTAGGTTAGAAACATATAATCCCTGCATATCGTTGGTTTTCAATCTCGCGATTTTAATAGGGTTTTCTTTACAACGATTTCATCAAACTATTAGACTCCCCTTTCCGGGGTTAAAAAATGACCCGCAGTGCCACCAGTTGGTCGGCTACGGGCCATCTATTGAATTGAATTTTTCACGTTTTACACGTGCATCGGAAAGCTACTCTGCTGCCCCAACGCTGTACTTCTTGCCCAGGTCTGCAAAGACGCCGGAATTGAAGCGGAAAGCTGCTTGCGCCTCAGTCAGCAAAAGCTCACGCTGCTCTTCACTCAGCTCCAACTCATCCAAAGCCTCGCGGTAAGCGTTGCGGTATGGAGGAATCTTGCCGATTGCGGTGAAGTCGTAGAAGTTCAAAGACTCCGAGTCAATGCCGTAGTAGGTACCCAGACGTGCCGCGATAACCTGGCCGCCAGAAACGTCACCGAGGTAACGCACGTAGTGGTGAGCAATCACTGGAACAGGGTCGCCGGTACCGGTGATCTCTTCCAGGCGGGAGACGTACTTCATGGTTGCAGGAAGAAGGCGGATTTCGTCGCGCCAGTTAGGGCCGTACATTCCAGCCAGGTCAGCTTCCAACGCGGCCTGACGCTCCAGACGACGGTCAACGATGGACGCAGCCAATGGAGCATCCGCGATTGCGCGTACTGCGCGCTCGAGTGCTTCATAGACGAACCACAGCTGGCCAGTAAATGCTGCAACTGCGTCGGTACTGAGCTTTCCACTCAGCAGCTGCTCCATGAAGTCCGACCCCTCGGCATCATCGTGCGCCGTGGCGGTAGCCTCTCGAAGCGCTTTTGAAAGTGGCTGGGAAGTAGCTACTGTCATGGCAAATTCTCCTTTGTGTTGCCCCGAGTCTTCGAGGCAGCCGTCAACATGAGTGCCCTAACTATAAGGTTAGGATTACCTAAAATGCAACGGAGTTCAGGGATTTCATCCGAAAGTAGCACCCTCTTGGGTAACGACCATTAGGTTGACTGCGATTTCGCCGCTGTTCACCGGCTTTTTAGCGGAAGGGAACTTCCCCAATTGTTCGGCGTAACTTGCGGGTATGCAGCCGCTGCGGATTGTCCGCTAATTGCTCCACGGTACGCACCGCACACATCACGTGTGCCTCTTTGGAGTTCGAATAAAAAGCTTGAGCTTGGGCCGGCAATTTGGGCACCGCGTGCAGGGGAAGGTCAGATACGGACAGCAGTGTTCCATAAGGTACGCGGTAGCGGTAGCCGTTCGCCGCGATGGTGCAGGATTCCATGTCTACCGCCACGGCTGTCGATGCCCGCAGCCACTCCCACAGCTGCCTACTAGTACGCCACTCCCAGTTGCGGTCATCGGTGGATAACACCGTGCCGGTACGCATGAGGGTTTTGTCTTTGCCATAGATTTCATCGACGGATAATTCCAGCATGCGCTGGACTTCCGGAATCGCCGGGATCGGATTGCGTGATCCAACGTGGCCATCCAGCAAGTTGTCTTCGCGCTGGTAGGCGTTGCCGAGAATCAAGTCCCCCATGCGCATGCGTCCGTCCATGCCGGCGCAGTGGCCAATCATGATCCAGGCCTCCGGGCGCAGCACCGCGAGACAGTCCGTGATTGTCTTCGCGTTGGAGGGCCCAACGCCGATATTGAGCATCGTGATGCCATCGCCAGCTGCGGTGACCAAGTCGAAACGCGGCATTTGAAAACGTGAAGTCAACGTCAGCTGTTCGTAGTCAACATTGACGGCGTCATCGGAATGCAGCGTCTCACCATTGGGAAGAACCAGCGCGGTGTAGCGGGAGTCTTCCTGCGCTAGCTGGCTAAGGCCAAAGCGCACGAATTCCGTGGTGTGCATGGCGTAGTTGGTAAACAGGATGAACTTTTGCACCGTGTCCACTTCCACGCCCGTGTAGTGCTCAATGCGCGCGCACGCGATATCGAAGCGCTGCGGGCCGAAGTGAAACAGTGGCTTTTCCTCGCCATGGAAAGCGTCCCAATCACCGTCAATGATTGCGTCATGGACTTCATCGAGTGTCGGGCGCGGGATGGCATCAGCGACATCGCCAGCCCGGCGCGCCTCAGAAACACCGCCAACATTGCGGATGTATTCCGGCGGGATGCGTACCGATGACTGCCCGACATAAATGTCACAGGGATAGTTCTCAGTCAGCCGCGTGAGCTGCTCATGCAGATAGTCCCGAATGATGTATGGCTTGGACAATGTCGCGCTGTAGCGTCCTGATTCATCGACGTATCCGAATGGTTGGGAACGATCAATCGGACGCCATTCGCGGACATCAACCACAATCTTGGGATAAACCACGTGCCGGTATGAGTCATAATCACCGGTTTCCAGGGACTTTCGTGCCAGCTGACACGATGATTCATACAGCTCAACTAGTCGATTAATGGCTTCATCTACCGTGTGCGCATGCTGCAAATCGCTCATAGGGGCAATCCTAGCTACCTTGCCCACCCCGCGCCCTGCGATACATTGGAGACAGTCCTCATTAAAGGAACTCATCATCGGGGAAAGCATTCAGCAATGGCAACAACAAGTGCATCAACGCCGCGGGAAGGCTTTGGAAAAGGCGGGCAATCAGTTCCACTGTTCTTCATTTCTTTTGGACTGCTACTGGCTGTGTGGGCCGCGGTGTCGTATCAGACCGTCAACATGGAATGGGGCGGGATTATTCTCTTTGTCGGGGTCGCCATATTCGCCGTTCTGACAGCGCTTCACTCGTGGAATTTCAGAGAATCTGTTTCTGGCAATGCGCGGGTGAGAAAAACTTATATCTACTGCCTGGTTTTCTTCCTCGTGACCTCGGTATTCACCGTGTGGTTCTGGGTCCGGCCGGCAGAACATGACACCAGTGCCTGGATGACCACGGTGGTGGCAATCATCCAGACGCTGCCGTTGTTTATTGCAGGTTGGCTTGATTCCAAATCAGGTAAAAAGCAGCACTACTAGCATCTATCTGCCTAGAAATAAGCTCACCTATTTTCACGATGTAGTTCTAGCCCTTGCCGGGCCGATAAACCACCACAGCAGTGGAATGGAAATAAGCGCAACGGCCCAGTAGATGAGCCAAAAGGCTCCGGCTAGCCCGACTAATGCTATTCCGAGCTCTTTTTCCTCTCGCAGTCCAGTCAGTTGCAATTCGCCGCTAGATTAACGCACCACGCTGCAGAACGCGTGCTAAGTACTCTGGAATCTATGTCCGAGAACGTGCCTACTATCTGTATCTATCCAGACCACGGGCATCCCAGTTCCCTGTGGCCTTCGGCAGAACTAGTACTGGAGAAGACTCGGAATCCATATGTACTCCCACAAGAACTCGGGATTAATGACCCCGACAGCCAAAGAATCCTTCAGTGGACCAAGGCGTTTCACAACAAATTTCGGGATTACGGCAAGACTTTTGATGACCGTCCAAGCTGGGCAGAATCATTTGATGTGTGGGCCTGGTACAGCGAAGGTCACGCAATAGTGAAACTACTCAGCGCGCATTTTCCCGGTGCCCACGTCAAGCCCGGCTTTTCGCGTTATGTGTTCTCTACCAATGAGATTCGCCAAAATGCTGGGTTAAGTCCAGTCAAATCCCGTGGCAAAACTTACCCGGGCACATTGATATCAACTCATTGCGTTAGCGAGGTCAAAACTCCATGTATTTTTTAAGTCATGGAACTTCGAGGAATTTTGCGAGAGCTCAACAACCCAAACAGTGTTATTCATGGTGTTGTGTCTACTGCGGCAGTCACAGGGCTAGCGCTGGTGGAACCGCGCAAGCTCACCACGGGCCGCCGGCTGGCTTACCGCGGTGCGATTGCTGGGCTAACAGCGTGGGTTATGCATGCGAGCCTTCGCCCAGTCAACGAAGATGACTTTGACATCGTCGGTCCAGTGGGGCGTGCTGCCATCACCACTGGTTCTGCCGGCGCAGTTTTCGGAATCGCGGAAGTCGGCGAGAAACTCGATGCCCGTTTACATGACAGCATCAAACGCGCGGGCGTGCGCCACCCACGCCTGTGGATGGCAACCGGCGAAGGTGCTGTCTCTGCTGCCGCGTGGTGGCTAGGACGCCGTTTGGATAACGGCGGAATCAGCTTCGAAGACATCTTTAACGAAGCTTTTGAAGAAGCGATGGAAGAGGAAGAGCGCGTCGCCCCGAACCGCACGCTGCATGAGGTTCCAGATAACCTGCGGGCAATCATAAGCGCGATGTTGGAAGCCACCGATGACTTCGGTGCCCCGCAATTGCGTGAGCAACTTGCTGCTGCGAGCATTTATCACTGGAATGGTGCCGAACCGGACTTCAACGCCGGGCAATTCCACGTGCCGAATCACATTCCACGGCTTGTACCCGGCAACTATCGCTTCCCGGTTATCGGCCGTTTCACGGCTCTGGGAGATCTCATTTTCACCATCCAGTTCTTCGTTGATGACGGCTACCTAGGCAGCGTGCACATTGAAGACAACGACGATTGGACTCAAGAACAACTCGACCGTTGGGAAAAAATCTGTGAGGACGTACCTGAACTTGACCTCATCCCGTCGCCGGATGAAGTCGAGCTGCTCATTGAAACCAACTCCGGCTACCAGCCGGTTGAGCGCTAGCACCCTAAGCCGCTAGGCTCATGCCCTGCACGACTGCGTGAAGGGCATCTTGCAGGCCATATCGCCCTTGAGTCAGAGCGATGTTCAGGCTAAGTTAGCGAGTGCTCGGACTGGCCTAGACATAACGAAAGGCCCGCCAGCTGCGCACTGACGGACCTTTCTCCCCATGACTAATCTCCGACACAATGCAGGGTGTGGAGCGCATCTCCTACATCGTGCCGCCCGTGATTAGGCAAGGCTTACTTTACATCACCGTGCGCGAACGTCAACCCCCGACATCAACCTTTTTATTGACAGAGCTACCCCCGCTGCTATAAACGCAGGTAGAAGAAATCAAAATATTTCTAAAATCTTTGAAAAGAGTGCACTTCGGCGTTGCGCGGCGGATATTTTGCTCTTTCGTAAACACCGACATGTGGCGAAGTCGATAGAATGACGGTGAGCATTATGAAAGGGAGGCCATCCTTTGCCAGCTCAAGATTCATTAGCCGAACTTCGTGCAGTAATCGCCGACCATCTCAAGAACTTTCTCTCCTCCAACGACGGCTCCGAAGATGTGTTCAATAAGGAGGCCAAAGACGAGTCCAAGGATATCGAGGCAGCCCAGCCGGGCGAGCCGGAAGCGAGTGCTCCACAAGGGCCGTTTGCGCCGATTGAGAGTGCGCTGGCGGAGCTGCGGGAGTGGCGCAATAGCCCGCGGCGTTTAGGGGTGCCGAATACGGCGCCGGCGGTGTCCTTGCGCAATGAGGTGGCATCGGAGATTGCGGCGCGGTTGCATGCGGATCCATCGAAAGCCGCAAGCTTTGACAACACAGGCGCGGATGAGGAATCGGAAGGCCCCAGCACCCGCGTTGCGGTGGCCAGTTCCGATGAAGGAATGGAGCACGCTGGCTCCGGCAGCCCGGTGAAGTCCTTGCCGCTGGGGGCGCGTTTAAAGCCGCGCGGCATTTTTGAAGATGACTGGACGGCGAAGCTGACGCCGAAGCGCCCGTGGCCGGTGATTCTCATTCACGGAACGTGTGATTCCAAGGGTATTTGGCAGTTGCTCGGCGCAGACTTACGCCAGGATGGCTGGGCCGTGTTCGCGCCTGATTATGGCACCCGCGCAACGGGATTGATTCCGGAGTCGGCGGCACAGATTGATGCCTATATCCAAGCGGTCATGCACGCCACCGGCGCGGAGAAGATCATCGTCATTGGCCATTCCCAAGGCGGTCTGGTGGCGCGGTATTGGATGCGCAAGCTGGGCGGTGCGCAGTACGTCAAGCACCTGGTGTGCATGGGAACTCCGAACCACGGCACGACGAAGGGCGGAATCTTGTCCACGCTGGTAACTAATCGCCGGGCTGATAACGTGATGTCTTCCATCATTGACGCCTACTTCGGACCCGCTGGCGCGCAGCAGATTGTGGGCAGTGAGATCCTCGATGAAGTCAACCGTGACGGGGACTTGGATGAGGGAGTGATGTACACCAACATCGTCACGCGCTCTGATGCGGTGGTGGTGCCGCCAGAATCCTGCTTCTTAGCACCGCACAAGATGAAAAACGGCACGGTGCGCAACATCTATGTTCAAGACTTTGACCGCCGCGCGGTGGTCTTGCACCATGATTTGCCGGTGGATAAGCGAGTTCGGGTTATCGCGCGCACCATCCTGCGCCAGATTGGCCCCATAACGGGTATGAGCAGTAACTAGGACAAGTCGAGTTCATCCAACAACGCATCAAATGCCGGCGCGACCTGGGTACGCCACAAAGTAGTAGCGCGGGTATCAGCCCGGCCCGGGCCGCCGTTGATAATGGCCACTGGCTTGTCTTGTTTACGGGCTTCCAGCACGAATCTCATCCCGCTCATCACTGCGAGTGAGGATCCGGCAACAATAAGGGACGCGGCGGCATCGAGAAGCTTATATGCGTGCTCTTTGCGCGCGGTGGGCACGGACTCCCCGAAATAGACCACATCGGGTTTCAGCAGCTTAGACCCGCAGCGAATGCAGCCAACCATGCGAAAGCGCGCGACCGCGGCATCATCGAGGGTGACATCACCATCCGGGTTGACCATATCGGCGCTGACCAGCAGCGAATCCAGGTAACCGGGGTTGAGCTCATCCAGGCGTATATCAAAATCCCGGCGGTCTTCCACCTGCCCGCATTCTAGGCACATCACGGATTCCATATCGCCGTGCAGCGGCACCAAAGACTCCGTTCCGGCCAGCTTGTGCAGGCCATCCACATTTTGTGTAATCACGCCGTTGATAAGCCCGGCGCGCTCAAATTCCACCAGCGCATGGTGGGTGCGGTTGGGTTGCGCCTGGTTCATCACGCGCCAGCCCACAAAGCTGCGCGCCCAGTAGCGGTGCGAGGCGGCCGCGTCATAGCGAAACTCTTGGTAGGTCATCGGCCGATGCCGTGACAAAGAACCTTGCGGCCCGCGGTAGTCCGGGATGCCGGAGTCGGTGGACACACCCGCCCCGGTGAGCACGACGGCAGGCCCCAGACGCAATTGCTTGACGATGCCCCCTAAAGCCTTCTTCGGCGGCGTCGGCTCAGCGGTATCACTGACCACCCGCGCAATCGAGCGCAATGCGGAGCGGTGAGCCAGTTCAACAGCTGCGTCATGGAAGGACATGGGCATTAGTTTACTGCCGCCAGCTCTGCGCCAGAAAGCGACAGAAACCAATGGCCGTTAAGCAGGCACACCGCCAGCCATCATTATTATGCGAGCGCCGGTGCGTCCCAGAGATTGAGCTCTGTACCGATGCCTTTCTCCTTAGCGTTTTCATATACTTCCGTAGCCCATGCCACGTCTTCAACCGGCATACCACCGATGGAGAAACAGAAAATCTGCTCATTGTTTAAACGCCCCGGGACCTTGCCATCAGCAATGTCACCAATATTGTGCAGGGCACCAGCAGGCAAGCTACCTTCTTTCATCATGTCCCACCAACGGTTTCCCGGAATACCCAACAACTCCTCATAAGTGACATTTGGGCCATTCTCGTTGAACCACTCCTCATACAGGCCCGTGTAGTCAACCACTAGCTCAGCAGCATCGGAAGCAACAAAATCATCATCCAGACGCGCTGCTGCTGGCATAAGCAGCAACGCTCCAGGCTTGATCCATTCCGTTTTGAAATACGGGAAGCCGCTCGGACCCTCTGGCGACGTGGAGGTTCCAGCGATAACGATATCCGAGCCCTCGATAGCTTCCTGTTCAGTTTCAACAACTCTGACATTGTCGATCTGTGGATAGGACTCCTTGATCCAGTCAACTGCATTTTGGGTAGACCCTTGTGAGCGCCCCTTAACCTTTACCTCGTTGATGCTGGGTCGCTGGGAGATGGCAGCACCCAAAATGGTGCGGCTCATGACTCCCGGACCAATGATGCCTACGGTGGATGCGTTCTTGACGGCAAGATGCTTTACTCCGACACCGGGTACAGCTCCGGTGCGGTACGCCGACAGCAAGTTCGCCGACATGATTGAAAGCGGCGCGCCAGTTTCTGCGTCGTTAAGAACGAAGACGTGAATGGAACGAGGCAGACCCTTCTTCCGGTTCTCGGTGTTCGATCCATACCATTTGACGCCTGAGTTGCGGAAGCGTCCACCCAGGTAAGCCGGCATGGCCATGAATCGACGGTCTGGGCCGTCGGAGGGCATGCCTTCATGCTCAGGTGCCTGTGGGAAATTGACTTGGGCGCCGTGAGAATTAGCAGAAGCCCCGGCCATGCGGTAGTCACCGCGAGCCATGAGGATAAGGGTTTCTTCCATTACGTCCACGCAGCGACCGATATCGGTGACGCCCGCAGAAACCATGTCCTTTTCATTCAGATAAAGAAAATCAATTGCAGAGCTCATGTGGTGAGGTCCTTTCAGATAAGCGCAGAGTTCAGGTAAGTGCAGGGTTCAAGTGAGTGTAGGGATGGAGCAGGGCTATTTTGTAGCCGTCGAGCGGCTGGTGAGGAGGCTAGATCGAGCCCCACTATCGGAATATGCGGACTCAGCATGAATGGAGCTGTCAATTCCGGCATCCTCTTCTTCCTCACTAATGCGAATCCCGATGGTTTTGTCCAAAATGGTGGCGAGAAGCCACGTCATACCGAAGGAAAAGGCCAGGGTGACCACAATGGCAAGCGGATCACGCCAGAGCATCGACGGGTCTCCCCCGCGCAGCACGCCCGCGACGCCGGCTGGCGCGTCCGGATTGCCCACCAGCATGACGAATAGGACACCGATGATGCCGGAAACACCGTGTACTGCGAAAACATCCGCAGTGTCATCGATGTTCCAGATCCGCTTTAATCCAGTGGCCCAGCAAGCAGCAGCCGCGGACAGGAAACCCACGAACAATGCTCCTACCGGCCCTACGGCATCCGCGGATGGAGTGATGCCCACTAGTCCCGCGATCATGCCGGTGCTCAGGCCCAGAAGCGTGAAGTGACCGTCACGCATCCGTTCCACGAAGATATAACCCAGCATGCCACCGGCCAGGGCTAACAGAGAGGTCATGATGACATATTCGGCCAGGAAATTAGCACCTCCCGCAGTGCCACCGTTGAAGCCGAACCAGCCTGCGGCAATAAGACCGGCACCCAACAAAGTTAGGGGCAGACTGTGCGGACGGACATTCTGATTCCTACGCGCACCTAATACCAGTGCCAGAGCCAAACCAGCGGCACCAGCATTCATATGCACCGCAGTACCACCGGCAAAGTCGTGGAATTCTAAGACGTTTACCATCCAGCCACCGATGTATCCGGACGCCTCATCACTAATGGCGAATACCCAATGCCCCAGAGGGGCATACACCAGGGTTACCCATAGTGCGACGAAAACCATCCAAGCGCTGAACTTCATGCGCCCTGCTGCACCGGAAGCCACCAAAGCCACCGATATCGCTGCGAAGAGCACGTAAAAAGCTCCCCAGATTGTTCCGCCCTCTCCATCGTTTGAGGTCATTGGCGAGTACCCGAGGAGCTCCGTGGGATTACCAACTATCCCCAGGCCTCCTAGTGAATCTCCAAGCACGAGGCCGTGGCCATAGAGAACGTAGACCACTGCTGTCACCCCGACAGAGCTCATGACCATCATGAACATATTCAGTGTGTTATTTCGACCCATCACTCCTCCGTAGAGAAAAGCGAGTCCAGGAAACATGAGCGACACCAGGGCAAATGCCGCCATGATCCATGCTGTATCAGCCGCTTCCATTTTAGAATCCTTTGCGAAGTTGTTCAGACCGCCTTTATCTATCGGCCTATAGGTATCCTATTTCAGATTTCTATAGATAGACAGATTTTAGAGAGGTGACTGTCAACACACTGCCAAACAACCACTCCACAATGTGCTCCGCCTGGCTCCCCCACAGGCCATTTTTAGGCAGCCTCAACCACTAGAAACCCCCGAAACGCACAAGCCCCCAATGCCCTGCACTTTTACCGCACGTTCATAGCCCCGCCAATAAGTGGAAGGGTGCAAAATCACTCAACTGCGACCAGAATCTGCAACGTCCCGCAGACACTCCATAAAGCGGTCTGCCGGATCACCTACCCGAGGATTTTCCTCGGTCCGCCGGACAGCATTCAACCAAGATTTGGGCGCCCCATGTATCCGGATTAGGCGCAAGGAAGAGGGGAGCAGGAAGCGAACAGATTCGGGCAGGATGCTCACTCCCCAGCCACCTGCTACAAAACCGAGAGCAGTTTCATGATGAATCACCTCGCGCACCACATTCATTTGGCCGGCATCATGACCTAAGACCTCAGTCCACTTGCGCGAGAACCCCGGCATAAGCCGGCGCGGATAGGTGATCAGCGGCTCCCCCACTAACTCGCTTGGTTGCACCATTGACTGCTTTGCTAGGGGATGCTCCTCCGGAATGCAGACCATCAGTTCCTCGGAATAGAGTGCAGTGGCCGTAAAACCTTCGGCTGGTAATTCATCACGCACGATACCGACGTCGATGTGTCCGGATCGCAGACCGTCCAACTGTTCGTGACTAGTCAAAGGGTAAAGGCTCAAAGCCACCTGTGGATATCGCCCGGAAAACAGGGAAGTAACCTGTGGCAACAAGATGTAGTTGGCGGAACTTACAAACCCCACTGACACCAGCCCGGCAGCACCCCGGGCATACTCCCGGAGTTCCTGGACCGTGTCATCAAGATCGCCGAGAATGCTTCGCAACCGATGCTGCAAATGCATCCCAGCCGGGGTGAGCCGTACTTGCCGGTTAGTACGATCGAACAGACTGACGCCCAGCTCTTTCTCTAGCCGAGCAATCTGTGCACTCAACGGAGGCTGCGACATGTGCAGCCGCTGCGCCGCTCTTCCGAAGTGCAATTCATCGGCTACGGCCTCGAAATAACGCAGTTGTCGAAGCTCCATGGTGCAATGATATCCATTCGCTATTAACTATCGACTAATTGGTATTGGAGTTAATCACGGAACCGCCATAACGTCAAGCATGTCGGACAGACACACTCTCAGGAAGGCCCTCACAGTGGCACACGACAGCACGCAATACATCATCATCGGCGCCGGACTCTTCGGAACCGCAGCCGCATGGCGCCTCGCCCAAAGTGGAAAAGACGTCATCATTCTTGAACGCTCCATCCCCGCCTCCGACTCCGGTAGTTCCCATGGGTCAGCACGTATTTTCCGCTACCCGTACATGGATCAGCCCACCACGAGCCTCGTCAAAGAAGCACGCACGCAGTGGAATGAGCTGGAGGCTATCACCGGAAAGCGATTGATCACCCCTTCTGGCTGTTTAGATACCGGCTCGGTGCGCAATCCGGAACACTTGGCCAACCTTCTGAGCTTGGAAGGAATAGAGCACGAGCTTCTCGATGCCACATCAGCCCAACAACGCTGGCCACAGTTCAACTTCTCGGGCCCAGTTCTTTGGCACCCCGGAGCGGGAGTCATCAATGCGGGTGAGTCTGTTGCCGCCATGAACAATTTGGCAATTTCGGCTGGTGCTCATTTGCGTTGCGGCTGGGAAGTTGAATCAGTAACCCGCCACGGCACGGGGTATCGCGTGACATCAACTTCTGGCGATACCGTCGAGGGAGAACAGGTCATCGTTGCCAGCGGCGGTTGGCTGCCGAAACTTCTGGGCAATCTCCAGTTGCCGCAAGGATTCTTAGAGCGAATGCCAGAGATCCAGGTGCGCCAAGAAAATGCCTACCACTTCCACTACCGCGATACCTCAGACTGGGGAGAGACCCCGTTGGGAGAAAATACCTCCTGGCCGTGTTTGATTTCCAAAGAACCTGGTTTCCAAGGCTACGCACTACCCGGTGGCGGCGATGCCGGATTCCGGGGACAGAAAGTCGCCGAATATAACGGTGGCCGAGTTATTAGAAATGCCGGAGACCAAGACGGCGTCATAGACGCAGCTAACCGACAACGCGTCATCGACTTCGTGAAGAGCAGTTGCCCGGGACTCATCCCGGAGCCATACGCGGAGACCACTTGTATCTTTACCAATATCCCTGATGACCACATGATCATCGACCGCGCCGAGGGCATCACCATTGTTTCTGCCTGTTCCGGCCAGGGTGCGAAATTCGCACCATTAATCGGCAGCACCATCTATGAGTTGGTTACTGGCGACATTCAAACTCCCGAGCTCTTCCGCGCTCACCCACAACGATTCCTTCAGGAGGCATAACTATGACCACTACCATCACTTTCACCCCCAGCGCACTGCTTAGTGAAATCGCTGATATCGGAAGGGACCCAGTACGCGGTGGGTACAGCCGCCCAGTATTCTCTCCGCCGGAGCAGAAGCTCAACCAGTGGTTCATCGAGAAAGCCACTTCGCTTGGGCTCGACGTAGAGCAAGACCGTAACGGAATCTTGTGGGCCTGGTGGGATACCCCCAGCAAGGAACGAACTAACGCGATCGGTACCGGGAGTCATTTGGATTCGGTCCCCGGCGGAGGCAATTTCGATGGACCGCTGGGAGTAGCAAGTGCATTGTCTGCTGTCGCCGCCTTGAAAAACGAGGGATTTGAGCCGTCCCGCCCCATTTCGATATTGGTGTTTCCGGAAGAAGAGGGATCGCGCTTCGGTTTGGCATGCCTGAGTTCGCGACTGGCGACAGGCGCAGCCACTCCGGAGAAGGTACGAACCCTGACGGACCCAGAGGGCATCACTTACGCCGAAGCCGCCGAGGCCGCAGGCTTCGACCATTCCTCAATCGGTGCCGATAAGGAGGGCTTGGCCCGACTAGGGCAGTTTGTCGAGCTCCATATCGAACAGGGCAAGGGTTTGATAGACCTCGATAAACCGGTGGCCATCGCCGGTACCATCCTGGGCCATGGCCGCTGGCATGCCCGTATTACAGGAACTGGCGATCACGCGGGCACCACCCGCATGCAGGACAGGCAAGACCCAATGCTTGTGGGTGCGCACATCATTTCCGCCGTTCGCGAAGAAGGCCAAAGCGTCAGCGAAGCGCGCGCCACAGTGGGCAGACTCGAGGTCACACCAGGCGGCACAAACGTTATCGCCTCCCAAGTCGATCTGTGGATCGACGTGCGCCACCGTGATGATGAAACCACAAAGGCGATCGTCGAGCGAATCACTCAGCGCGCACAGCAGCTGGCTCAGGCCGAAGGCTGCGAAATCCGCATCAATGAGGAGTCCTTCTCCCCCACGGTTCATTTCGACAACACGTTGCGCGAGAAAATGAAGAGCGTGCTTATCGATGCCCCAGTGCTTGACACCGGCGCCGGGCACGATGCCGGCATTCTCAGCACCCATGTCCCCACCGGCATGTTGTTTGTGCGCAACCCCTCTGGAACATCGCACTCTCCTGCGGAGTTTGCCGAGGCAGAGGATGTGGATACCGGTGCGCTCCGGCTAGCCGATGTCCTCCGGCACTTGAGTCTTTAAGAACTCAGGAATCAAGCAGCGAGGAATCCAGGTCGCCGTGCCGGGAGCAGTGCGCCAGCCAGCCGTCAGGACGGACTTGCACCGTCATGCGCCGCCCGCACAGCTGGCAATAGCGCGGGACATCCAGTCCGGCAGCTGCGGCAGCGTGTAGGGAAATCTCGGCCTCTGTAGCTAGTTCTTGGCCAGTATTAGGATGAAAGAGCGGCGCTTCACCGGCTGCAACCGCCGCGGCTAACTCACCCAACTGCGGGGGCCACGTGGCTTCTCGTGGCGGCATCACAGTGCCTTAATAGGCAGGTCGATGCGACCGAGCATGTCAATATCCTTTTCAATCTCCTGACCGAGTGTGGTCAGGTAGTTACCCGCGATAATCGCGTTGATACCGGATAGCAGTCCCTTCTCCGTGCCGTCATCGCCCAGGGAAAGTTCGCGGCCGCCGGCAAAGCGCAGGGTGGTTGAAGGCATGGCCAGGCGGAATGCCGCTACCGCGCGCAACGCATCACCCATGGGCACCAACGGGCGGTTGGCAAATGGCGTACCCGGACGCGGGTCCAGGAAGTTCATCGGTACCTCGCACGGGGAAATCTCTGCCAGCTGCACTGCGAATTCCGCGCGCTGCTCCAGGGATTCGCCCATGCCGATGATGCCGCCGGAGCAAACTTCCATGCCCACGCCGCGTACCAGATCCAGGGTGTTCTTGCGCTCTTCCCAGGTGTGCGTGGTTACTACCTGTGGAAAGAAGCTGCGCGCGGTTTCCAGGTTGTGGTTGTAGCGTTTCACACCCATCTCGCGAAGCTGCTGCGCTTGGTCGGCGGTCAAAGTACCCAAAGAACAGGAAATATCAATGTCGACCTCACGCTCAATGGCCTGGATCGCCACCGCGACCTGATCCAACAGGCGCTGGTCCGGGGATTTCACCGCGGCGACGATGCAAAACTCTGTCGCACCGGATTTTTGCGTCTTCTTGGCAGCTTCCACCAGCTCCGCGATATCCAAGCGAATCGCGCGCACCGGCGACTGGAACAGCCCCGACTGTGAACAGAAGTGACAGTCTTCTGGGCACCCACCAGTCTTGATGGAGATAATTCCTTCGACCTCCACTGCTGGTCCGCACCACTTCAACCGTGTCTGGTGCGCGATGTCCGCCAGCTCTTCTAGCTGCGAATCATCACTGGTCAGAACCTCGATGAGTTCTTCTTTGTTCAGTCCCTGGCCTTGTCCGAGTGCCTTGTCGCGTGCGACGTCAATGATAGTCATGACACAGCAGCCTAAACCATCAATTGAACACTGTTTAATTGACAGGCTTAAACACCGTTTAATTCCCTCATTGTAGGGTAATTTCTCATCCGAAAGAACTATCAGTAACCCACTTTGAAGAATCCGCTAGAAGCTTTTTGCATGTACCGTGGCAGGCGATCCAGCAACCACCACCGGGGGGAAATTTATGAAGACCCTTGTTGTAGCAATCGCTTTCATTCTTGCTTTTCTGCTCACCATCGCCGTGTTGACTGGGTTGATTGCCGTCACCGGCCTGGGCGCCGGCATTGCTGAAATGGCAATCATCCTCATCATCGCAGCCATCGTCGGCTACTTCGTCGCACGTGCAGTAAGCAAGAAGCAAAAGCCTTAAACCACTGCCGCCACATGCGCGCATGAATCTCGGCCATATTGAACGTTTGGGCACTACGATGGGCCGGTATGAGCCTGTATGAAGACACTTTGGAATTGCTGCAAGAACTTATCCGTAACGCGTGCGTGAATGACTTAACGGCTGATTCGGGTGAGGAATACCGAAATGCGGCGACGTTGGAGAAGTTCTTTGAAGGCACCGAAGTAAAGGTGCAGAAGTTTGAGCCACACCCGGGCCGGGCGTCGGTGGCGTTTACGGTGGAAGGCTCCGATCCGCAGGCGGAGCCTTTGACGTTGCTGGGCCATATTGATGTGGTTCCGGTGGATGAACCGAAGTGGACCAAGCCACCGTTTGAGGCGCTGATTGAAGATGGCAAGCTCTATGGCCGCGGCGCGGTGGACATGCTGTTTATCACCGCCAGCCAAGCGGCAGTTACCCGCGAAGTAGCGCGCAAAGCGGCAAAGGGTCAGCGTCCACAGGGCACGTTGACGTTCGTGGGCTTAGCCGATGAAGAAGCGCGTGGTGGGCTGGGCGCGAAGTGGATTTCAGAAAATCAGCCGGAGGCGTTTTCCTGGCGTAATTGTCTATCCGAAACCGGTGGCTCGCACCTGCCCGCACTGGATGGCAGTGATGCCATTGGTTTTAACGTAGGCGAGAAAGGCGCGGGTCAGCGCCGCATTCATATCCACGGGGATGCCGGGCATGGATCCACGCCCTTTGGCAAAGACTTTGCTGTGGTCAAGATAGCGGAGGTTGCGCGCCGAATTGCGGCGGCGCAGCCACCGGCGGTCTCTAATGAGACGTGGGAGGGTTTTGTGCGGGCTTTCAAGTTTGACGAGGCAACGCAGCAGACTCTCATCGATGGCACGGCCGCTGATGCTGATTATGAAAAATTCGGGGCGCTTTCGGCCTATGCCCACGCGTTTTCCCACACGACCATTGCGCAGACGGTCTTGCGTGCAGGCGGTGCGATTAACGTGTTGCCATCGCATGCCTGGCTGGAGATGGATATTCGCCCATTCCCGGGCCAAACCCAGGAGGACCTGGATATCTTCTTGCGTGAGGCATTAGGAGATTTGGCTGATGAGGTAGAAATTGAGCCCCTCATTACCGAGCCAGCAACGCATTCGCCTGCCGATGGCCCCTTGTGGGACGCGATTGTGAACACCACCAGAGAGTTCTTCCCTGACGCCGCAGTCGTGCCCGTACACGCCACCGGCGGTTCCGACCTGCGCTTTGCCCGCCGGTTAGAAGGACCGAATGGCGGCAGAGCCTATGGCTTTGCGATGCACGCGCGTGAGCGCGACATGGCCAGCGCCAACTCCCAACTACACAGCCATGACGAGCATCTGCACCTCGAAGACCTGGAGCTAACAGTGCGCGCCTACGACTCACTGGTGCACAAGTTTGTGGGCCTCAGCTAAACACCGCCTGAGTGACAATACGGCACACATACAGTGTGAGATAGGTCTGATTCCAAGACAAAAGCCCGTGGCCAGCGCGTTCCTGTGCGCCCGGCCAGGAAATTCACAGGCTCTAGCGGTTTTGCGAATGTTACTGGTGTGACATAATGCGCTTATGCCAAAACTGACTTCCGCTAAGACCGGGCTGATTGCAGCCGCTACTGCCCTGACTGCCACCCTTGCTAGCCCAGCCATCGCATCCGCAGATGTTGTCGATGACATGCTGGCAAAGATGCCATCAGGTCAAATCTCTTGCTCCCAGGCCGAATCCCAGTACACCAACGCGTCTGACTACAACTCCAAGAAGCAGCAGGCACTTGCTGTAGCTAACTTCCACTCCCGTGGCGGCGAAATCCGCGCTGCAATCTCCCGCATGGATGAAGCAATCGCACGCTGTGGCCTCAACGGCGGCGGCAACACCAATTCCGGCAACAACTCCGGAAATAACTCCGGAAATAACTCCGGCAATACTTCCGGAAACCAGAACAACTCTGGTAACAATTCCGGTAACACCAACTCCGGCAACAAGAACACTGGCAACAAGTCCAACACTGATGCCAACGGCAAGCAAGTCATCCCAGTGCTGGTTCAGCCAGGTATGCCAACCGTTGACGTTCCAGTAGCGAACGTGGTCACCTTCCGCATTCCAGATGCAGCAAAGATTGTGTCTGACGCTGTGGAGCAGGGCTCTTCCAACGTTCAGGGTTCTTCCCGCTAATCAAGCTTGAAGTAAATATGGCGGTGTAGCGAACACCCAGGATTAAACAGCTGTCCACATTGTGGGCAGCTGTTTGTGCTTCTGGCATACTCTGAAAACACCATTTCGTGGCCGCATGCTCCACACATCACGGCTGGTGATTCCAGGTCCATCGCCCCAAAACTGTGGTCAGTCATCGCGGCATGGCACTCATAGCATGCCCAATACTTATCGCAGGTAGCGCACTTATTCGCAATCACGTCGACCGCGGAATCATAGTGCGTGCAGCGCCCCGCTTCATCGAGAACGTCTCCGTAAATTGTGACCATAGCGCCCAGCTTAGACTTCAATCACTTGCTCGCCTTTGCTTTACGCAAACTAAAAGTCCGTGAGTGTCGCGGCATAATGCAGCAGGTCCTGAAACTGCCGCGGATGACTAAGCCGATATACCGGCGGCACGGTGGGATCTGATTCCATGGTGCGCGCAAGATCCCGGCGCGAACGCCACGTTTTGATCCACCACAAGAAGATGGAATCTTTGCTCAGCAAAGACAAACGGAAAGATTCACGGTTGCCGTTGCAGCAGGTTTGCCCCAAGAATGAACGGGACATGGTGCGTTTAAATAGACGGCTCAATGACACCCACGGCGAGTAATCCAGATACAAGATGACATCAGTTTCCGGATAAACAATGTCGGTTACTTTGGACCCGCAAGAAGCCATCACCCAGGCTTGAGATTTCATCTGCTCCAGCACACGTTCGCGCTGTTCTTTTGGGGAAAATAAGGTCCACGGGGATTGCTCCGCGGGCATCCACAAAACATCATTGTCAAAGTCAATGGCGTGCAGATTCTTCATCTCCGCCCATTCGCGTGCTGCGGTGGATTTACCTGCCCCAGTCACGCCTTGGATCACAATTCGGCGTGCGGCTAAAACATCCATGGTTGAGGCACGTGACATGACAAAGACCTTCCCGAAAGCTGAGCCAGAAGCAAAGAGGAATAACCCTACCGTCTTGCTTGCCTCTTCCGCTACTGCATAAATGATGCTACAGTCATCGGCGTATTTGTTGTCAAGGAACAGGATTAAGACGTGAAGATTGCACGCCGCACCGCATAACCACTGCTGAAGCGCGCGCAAGCGAAGCATGCCTTCAGCAGGAAGTCCCACTTCTACTGCACACTAAGGCGCTGCTTTCATGTCTACCTTTTTAAGTAATTCGTTTTCTCACGTCACCTTCAACAAAGTTTCCCTCACCTGGCCTAACGGCACCCCGTGCTTGCGCGATATTTCAGGCACATTGTCTGCTCAATTGACTGGACTCATTGGCGATAATGGCTCGGGTAAATCAACCTTGCTCAAACTAATCTTGGGTGAGCACTCCCCTACCTCCGGCAATATTGAAGTACCTGCCAACATTGGGTACTTGCCCCAGGACTTAGGATTGAAAACCTCTGCGACCATCGCTGATGTTTTCGGCATTACAGAAATTCTCAGCGCTATCGAGTCAGTCGAGTCCGGCGAGTACAGCGAAGAGTTGCTTGCTGTCATCGGTGATGACTGGGATGTGGAAGAGCAGATCCAGCCATACATTGGCACCCTCGATGTGCGCCGTACTATTGGCACGCTTTCCGGCGGTGAGGCCGTATCTGTTGCCCTCGGTGCAGTGTTTACACAGCAGCCAGACCTAGTCTTGCTTGATGAGCCGACTAATAATCTGGATGCCGAAGCCAAGCAGAAACTGATTTCAATGCTGCGCTCGTCTTCTATCCCTGCCATCGTGGTCAGCCATGATCGTGACTTGTTGGCTCATGTAAGCGAGATTGCTGAGCTCTTTAACGGCCAGCTCCGCCAGTTCAGCGGTAACTACCAGGACTACCGTGATGCTATTGAGCAGGAACAACAAACCGCACAGCAAAAAGTTCGGGATGCCAAGTCCACCTTGAAAAAGGAGAAAGATGAGCGCGCGGCGCTAGCAACCCAGATTGCTCATGATGCCGCCAAGGGCAAGAAGAACATTGCCAACCGGCGCAAAGGGCGCTTGGCTTTAGGCAATGACAAAGCGCGTGCGCAAAACACTGCTGCGAAGCAAACACATAAGCATGCGCAAGGAATAGCGGATGCCGCCCGCGAGCTAGATTCCGCACAACGCCGGGTGCGCAAAGACGCCCAGGTTTATGTCACCTTGCCGCCCACCCATCTTGCAGCCGGTACAAAAGTCTTGCACCTGCAGTTTCCGCCTAATGCCGAAAGCAGAACAGAGTTCATCATGGCTGGTCCGGAATACCTTCGCATCGCGGGTGCGAATGGTTCCGGAAAGACAACGCTCATCAATCAAATCTTCGCCGCCAGTCAGAACTGCGCTACCAATCAGGAATCCACACCAAAAGCGGATAGCCATTCTGCCGTAGATTATGTGATCGGAAGCGTTGGTTTCATCCGCCAACGCATTGAATTCGCACCTGAGCTCACCGTCATGGAAACTGTGGCGAAGCGCCTGCCCGAATTTACTACGCAGGAGATTCGTGACCAGCTCGCCCAGCTGCTGTTCCACAACGACATGGTTAATCAAAAGATAAGCAGCCTATCTGGTGGTGAGCGCTTCCGCGTTGAGTTTGCCTGTAATGCGTTGGCGGCACCGCAGCTGCTCATTTTGGATGAGCCTACTAATAACCTGGATATCTCAACCACTCAATGGCTAGTAGATGCCCTATCCAGCTATAACGGCGCGGTTATTGTGGTCAGCCACGATGACGCATTCTGCGACGACATCGGGATTGATTACACCATTACATTAGTTAGTTTCTCCGAATCAGACCCAGAAAATTCAGCCGACGAATTGGCTGAAGACACCGTAGACTCAAACCAGAACTAGGCCACTTATCCTCAAGCTTGGAAGGTTTCACATCATGACCATCAACGCAACCACCTATGTTGGATTTCGTGGCAACGCCCGTGAAGCACTCACCTTCTACCGCGAGGTTTTCGGCGGTGACTTTCAAATTGTGGAGTGGCCGGATAATGAAGAACACCTGATCATGCATGGCCACCTGACCACCGCTGCCGGTTGGGACCTGATGTGCGCCGATAATCCTGAGCTCGGTGAGGATGACTCCGCGAACCAACGCATGAACATTGTCATCTGGGGTGATGATGCTGAAGAAATGACCGCCCAATTTGAAGCACTTTCTGAAGGCGCCGAAGTTCACATGCCCCTGGTGGAACAACAATGGGGCGCTAAATTCGGCGGCCTCAAAGATAAGTTCGGTGTGGACTGGGGCTTCAACGTAGAGTCTCCGCAATCAACCGAGTAGGACCCGGATTGACCATCGCGTAGGACTCCTATAAGACAGGGTTTCAACCGACATATTCAGAGCCCGGAATCGCCACTGGTGGTTCTGGGCTTTAATTCAATGCTTCATAGCAGTCCGGATTTGTTCACCGGAGGCGCAGTTTTGATGGCCGGTGGTGGAGCCCCAACGTGGGTGAATAAGAAGTTCAATCAGGATTATCTGGCCAATATCCTACTGTATTGGGTGGTTGGTGAACGTGACGATAGATCTACTCCTATTGATGGTTTTGATGCCCTGAGCACCGCGCGCAAGGGTTCTGACTGGTACCGCGATCAGGGTTTTGATCAGGCCACACTGAATGTCATTCAAATCCATGATCACTACAGCTTGCCCACCATCGACGTCTTGCAGGATACTTTGCAGCAGCTGTTGTCTGATTCTGAAACTGCCTAGTCTAGGTTCTTCCCTTATTCGTCGAGGTGCCCGGACCGGATAACGGCCACGGCAAGGCTGAGGCGGGAGTCTACTCCGAAGGCGGAGATGAGGTTTGAGACTTGTTTCTTCACCGTGGACTCTGAATAGTTCAACGCCTCTGCAATGGCTGTGTTTGATTTTCCATTACACAGGTGCCGCAGTACCTTTTTCTCAGGCCCGGTGAGTGAGAGTCCTGCCGACGGCGGGTTGATGCTTGGCGGTTTACCGCACATTTTTTCTTCGGGAAGGTGCCCCACCAACCGTTTCAGAGCGTAGGGCGATACGGACATACCGCCTTCGACTGCATCACGAACGGCGGAGATGATTGTTTGTGGCCGTGAGCTTTTTACAATGTATCCGGCTCCGCCTGCCGCAAGGACTTCGAGCATTGTGTCATCGGTATCCAGCGCGGTGACGGCAACGAACACCGGTGGGTCTTCCATCTTGCGCATTTCCCGCAGCAGCGTGACTCCGTCCATTTCGGGCATATGTATATCAGCCAAGACAAGGTCGACTTCAACGGTGTCGAGCAGCGCCAATGCCTCGGTGCCGTCACTGGCTTCGGCTACCACGCGAATGTCACTGGTCGAAGAGAAGTAGGTCCGCAGGGCGGACAACATGATGGGTTCATCATCAACGATCATGACCCAGATAGAAGAAGTTTTATTTTTACGCATCATCCAAACCTTATCGGCACCAGGGTAATGTTGGACGTTGCTTGCATCCAATTTGTTTTTCCAGGCTGGCCATCAGCATAAAAAGCGGCGTCAAGATGGCATGGTTTTCTTTTTGTAGCACCATCGCGGCTGGGGTTGCAGGGCTAGCCGATGCAACCGGTGCTCCCGCTACCGACATCGTCACAACCACCAGGCCCGCTACGATTCGGCCACGCCACGAAGTTTTCACCCGATTCCCACTTTCGCTAATGAAGGACAAGATCGTTGCCATTCATTCTTCCTTTAATGCAGCCGAATACACCAGATCTATCAGGAATTGGGTACGAAAGTGACCACCCTATCGGGGGTTAATTCATTATCGTTTGGTGTTATTCGGTGTCATAGGGGATTTCGAGTTCGGACTTCCACTCATCTGAGCTGGTGAGGATGGTGAGGTTTCCGCCGATCCCTCCCATCAAGGTAGACAATGCTGGTATTCCCATTCCGGAGGACAGTGATTCATTGTGGTGATGTGAGCGAATCACGTTGGTAATACTCATATGGACGTGCGCGCCAGTGTCGTGGAAGGAAAACGCAACCGTGGAACGTGGCTCCGCGTACTTAACAACATTTGTGGATAGCTCGCCGAATACTTCCCGTAAGACCTTGAGATGACCAGGTTTGATAGTGACTTTCGGAATACTGCCCGTGAGCATTACGGTAAATCCGTGGGATTTTAGATGACTTGTTGTCCTCCGGAGCTGATCAGAAACGTTAAGCGCCGGTTCATTGGATAGCGAACTATCTTCGGTGCTCAGCGTGCGTAGAAGATCGCGTACTTCTTTCATCGACAAGCGAGCTTGCTCTGAAAGATCTATTAGTTCTTTTCTCGTTTCTGGGGCTAGGCCGGGCTGAAGACTCATCGCTTCCAGGCGCATAATCAATGAGGTCAGCGATGATGCAACGGAGTCGTGCAGCATCTTGCCCATGGTTTCTCGGCGCGTTTTCACGTCGGTATCCCATTGTTCTTGCAAGTACTTTTGCTGCCATCCGGATCGGTAAGACACATATCCAGCCACGGCAGGTAGAAACACGATGATTCCCCACGCAGTCATGTCCAACAAACTTGATGGTAAGAATTTTCCCTCGAACCACTCGACCGAGCCTGCATACCAAATGATCGTGGTGCCCACGATAGTGGAAACCACGTAGCCTTTGGCCGCGAAAACCATGATGACTACCAAGCTGATGAGCGAAAGCGCAGGGACGCCAATGACCTCATGGGTCATAATGAACATAACTAGCGCGACGTATACCACCCACGTTGGAAGCGGGTACCGGGGAACCAAGAACAGGCACGCCACTGTCACCACTGATGCGAATACGATCCACGGCTTTGAAAACGGCTCTGGCGACGAGAAATAGCTCGCAACGAAGACAATGATGCCAAAAAGCCCCGGCCACAATGATGCCGGCGGCACGAACTTCACAAGCTTCCTGCGTATATCCATCAACATTCACGGCCCCTTCTACCGATACCTAGCACTGGGATAGTATGCCTCATACTGCGCTAGTCGCTCCATACAGTTCATCTATGATTCCTTGTTTGTCGGATTCCTTGTTTGTCGCCGTTACTTTGATTTTCGGCGCCACTGAACATTGGACCGCCTTTGGCTTGACGGTCTTAGGTTTTCTCGTTGCAGGCAGTGTCATTTCCCGGCGCAATAGCCCATCAAAATTGCAGCGTCCGCTTATTAGCCAGCTCGCCATAATCTCACTAGGTGTTGCAGCCTTCTCGGGGCTTGTGCTTGACTGCTCAGCATTTCCGGGCAGCATTCGCCATCGTGTTCTGTGTAGCTTTTGGTTTCGCTTTCTGCGGACCAAGCTCATAAGTCTTCGGGCTATTGAAATCGCAGCGCGTCTCACATTCAACTGGGAGTAGTTTCCTTAGACTTGGAGACTATGATTCCTGTTCTCATTGATTGTGACACCGGTATTGATGATGCATTGGCGCTGTTGTATTTGGCGGCGCTGCACCACGAGGGTGAGGTTGAGCTCGTCGGGGCTACAACGACTGCTGGCAATGTGGATGTCACGCAGACGGCAATCAATACCCGGTGGGTTCTTGATCAGTGTGGGCTGGAGCAAATCCCTGTCGTGCCAGGACAGCCAGTGCCGTTGGAGGTTCCATTGACCACGACGCCGGAAACTCATGGCGAGTTTGGGTTGGGATATATCAATCCGGGGCCCCAGAAAGTAGGACCGGAGAACTGGCAGAACTTGTGGCGTAATGCTTTGAGTCAGAATGCTGATCTGCGGTTGATTGTTACAGGACCTGCAACCAATCTTGCTACCTTCGGACCGGTCGATCGTACAACGCTCATGGGTGGCACGTACCTGTACCCGGGGAATACAACGCCGACTGCAGAATGGAATACGTGGGTGGATCCCCATGCAGCGAAGAATACATTCGCGCAGGCAGAAACACCGATCACGGTTTGTTCTTTGGGTGTGACGGAGCGGTTTACATTGAACCCAGAGACGTTGAAGGAACTTGTTGCCGCCCTCGCCGATGCACCCATTGCGCAGTGTTTGCCTGAGATGCTTCGATTTTATTTCGAGTTTCATGAAAGCCAAGGCGAAGGATACCTTGCTCAGATTCATGACTTAATAACTGTGATGATCGCGCTGGAAAGGGTTCCTTTCACTACTCGTGAAGTCACCGTCGATGTGGAAGCGGATTCAGAGCTAATGCGTGGCACCACCGTTGCAGATACACGCGGGCATTGGGGCCGGAAAGCCAACGCCTTGTTAGTCAATGACGTTGATGTTGACGTCGCCCACGCAGAACTTCTCCGGGCAGCACGCATATTAGGGCAACAGTTAAAGAAGCAATGATGCTAGCCAGGCTTAGTGGTTCGCGTGAAGCGGCGCTATACTCTGAAATCGATTCTCGTTCGAGGTGACATAGAACGAGACTTGATGTCGTTTTCAAGATCTAATCGAGGGATACCCGTATGTCACAATCAACCACGCAAAAGGTTTTAGTTGCCGTTGGTGGCGCGCTAATCGCCGCAACCTGGCTTTATCTAGTTCTGGTTCGCCCTACCGATTGGGAATCTGTGGGTGGGTCCACAGAAGCGCTCATAACCCTTGGTGGTTATGTCGGCGGTACTTTGGCGCTACTCGCCGGAGTTTTGCCGACCCTGCCGGCACGTACCGTCGCGATTATCCCGGTGGCTTTGATTCTTAACATCCTGATCGGACAAGTAGTCGGTTCAATTGGTATCCCGCTTTATCTTGACGCAGTAGGCACCATCCTCGTTGCAGCGCTCGCCGGCCCGCGCGCTGGTTTAGCAACCGGTGCTTTAAGTTCCGTGGTGTGGGCGTTGTTTAATCCCTTGGCATTGCCTTTCGCTGCCGGTTCCGCGCTGACGGGTTGGTTAGCTGGTGTGGCGATCCATAAGGGAGCTTTCCGCAATATTTTCATCGCGTTTGCCTCCGGTGCAGTGCTTGGTTTGATCACAGGTGCTATCGCCGCCCCTGTTGCCGCATTCGTTTACGGCGGTACAGCCGGTGTGGGTACCGGTGCTTTGGTTAGCCTCTTCCGCGAAATGGGTAATTCGCTGCTAGGGTCTGTCACTTTGCAGTCGTTTATTTCAGATCCGTTGGATAAGGGTCTCATCATGGTCATTGTGTTTACGGTGGTAGCAGCATTACCGAAAAAGACCCGGCGCGCTTTGGCTCCTCACCGTGGCGGAACACATGGTAACGAAGTAGTGACCAGCAAAGTTGGCCACAGCCACTAATGAATCCGCTGACCTGGATTGTTGCGGCAGCTAGCTCATGGATTGTGGTGTTGGGGATCAATGAATTGGCGGTGAGTGTGGCCGTCGCACTGTTCGCGCAGCTAATTGCAATGTTTCGATTGCGTAATCTCTCCGTGCTGGCCGCAACTGCCGCTTTGAGTATCCCGGTTGGTCTATCCATGTTGATAATCCACGTTCCATTTGGCAGGAATGACTGGTCTACAGCACTGGAGTTAAGTGTCCGTTTCATCGCGCTGATGTCTGCATTTCTGGCAGCAGCTAGTGCGATTACTGTGGCTGATCTTGTAAAGTCTCTTAGCCACATGCCGCGGGTGGCGTACATTGTGGGCTCTGCTGTACAGCTTCTTCCTCAGGGCCGCGACACGTTGGCTTCCGTGAGGTATGCCAATCATCTGCGTGCTCTAAGCACGCAAGAACACAGCACTCGCGGCCCGCTGAGGACAGTGAAATTTGTGGTTCTTCCACTTATAACGCGGTTGCTTTCTGCTGGGGCTGCACGCGCTATTCCGTTGGAAGTCTCCGGTTTGGAGCGCACTGGTCGGCGTACGGTGTTGAATCCAGTGAAAGATGCTTCCGTGGAGAAGGTTCTGCGGTGGTTCATGCCGGCTGTGGCATTGGTGGTGGTTGTATGGCTATAACTCAGATTGTCGGCCAGTCTGGTTCGGGGCTCACCAGGCACTTAACAGCGTTGTATGAAAGTACTGCTGGTGCGGTCATGTTGACCTCGGATCCGCGGGCGCACATAACCTATCTGCGCACCACTGTGGAAGAAGAGCTGGCTTTTGGTCTTGAAGAGCGCGGCGTAAATGTGGAGGAGATGCGTCGACGCATCGCTGCGATTGCGCAGGCTTTGCAGCTTCAAGAGCTACTAGGGCGTGCGCCGAATCAATTATCCGGCGGGCAGACCAGGCGGTTGGCTTTAGGTACGGTGTTAATTCTTGATGCACCGCTGGTGCTTCTCGATGATCCTTTTGCTGGACTCGATCCCACCTCACGGAAGCGGCTTTCGGCATTGCTTCATTCTTTGAATGCCGATGTTGTGGTTGCTGGCCATCGGGCGTGGCTCCGCAATGTTGACACACAATATTTGGGGGAAGAGTCGGTCCTTGAGTTACCGAAGCGCGTGAAACCATCCCTCCAAAAGAACGAGGCTGACTTTCATTTCCCGGATTTGGTGGGCAGTCATGGAATGGCGAAACGGCGCTGGTGGCAGTTTCGGAAATCTAAGGCGAACCGTTTTGAGATTGGTCCGGTGAGTCTTTCCGTTCCGCGCGGTGGTGTGTTGTGGTTGCGCGGGGCGAATGGCGCCGGTAAATCTACTTTGATGAAAGCGCTCGTAGAGCGCGGTAAACGTACTGGGCTGATGTTGCAGGACCCAGTTGAGCAGGTAATAGATTCACGGGTGGTCCAGATGGTTCCGGATCCACAGCTTCGCGCACAGTTCAATTTGGATGGTGAGGAGCACCCGTTGGATTTGTCGCAGCGTGCACTGCGGCTGGCACAGTTCGCCTCGGTTATCGGCGCGAACCACGGTCAAGGAGTTGGAGTCCTGTGTGCTGATGAGCCTGATGTCGGATTAGATATCACCGGGCGCAGTGTGTTGCATTCTGGTTTTGCTTCTCACCTACAACGCGGTGGAGGTCTCATTCTGGCTTGTCATGATGAGTACTTCATTGAAGAGGTACGCACCTACGCCCGTGTGGAAGTACATGAGTTAGGGCGTGGCCCGGAACTCTACTGAGTTTCAGAACCACGCCCTAGTTGCTTCTCTTAAAGCTAATCAGAGTTGGTTAATCAACGTGATTAGTTGACTCCAAGAATCATTCCGAAGAATGTTCCAGCTAGCTTAGAGATGCTGTTGACTAGCTGCATCAAGAACTTGATGAATGAGTCAATAGGTGATGGTGAAGACGAGCCGAACGAGACCTTACCTGAAGTGTCAGGGTCGTTTGGTTCTGGTTCTTCTTCATCAGGGTTGTCTGGCTCCTGAGCGCCGCCACCAGTGATGGACAGTTCTGCCCAGCCAATCACGTTGTTGGTGTCAGCCTCATAGACCGCTAGCTGGTTTACACCGTCACGGTTCTGCGGAACAGTCACGGTGACCGTGCCGTCAGCTTCCACCGTTGTACGGTCGAAGGTGAATGCCTGGTTAAGTAAAGAAAATGCTCCGAAACATAATCTGAGAAAATGTTTCGGAGCAAAATTTTGTGCCCGAGGTGGGACTTGAACCCACACGTCCTAAAAGAACACTGGCACCTGAAGCCAGCGCGTCTGCCAATTCCGCCACCCGGGCTGGGTGAAGAACATGAAACCTAACGGCTCATATCGACTAGATAACGATAGCACGCAATATCACACTAATACCAAAACGGCTGTTCAGTACCTAAAAACAACCTAGGATTTTCTCAACAAAACTATCCAATTGGCGCGCGCGAGCTACTGGTTTACGTCTATGGTTGCCTATAATAAAGAAGGTTTCATTAAGAACGCAGACAGAAAGGAGGCGCCGCTTTTATGGAACTATTAGAAAAACTAGCTCGCTTAGATTCCGCCATGCAGCGGGGCCTCGACAACGGAATGGCATTTGTCTTCGGAGGCAAAGTCGTTCCAGCCGAAATTGAAGAGCTGCTCAAACAAGAAGCACATGACAATGTCGTGCGCGGTGATGATGAGCTGCTGTACTGCCCAAATGTTTACTCTGTCGGCGTGAGCTCCAAAGATCTAGAAAACCTTTCCCGCAATCGCTCAGTTCCGGCTGACCTTGCTGACCAAATCTCACGGTTCATCCGTAACAGCGGCTGGCAACTTGCCGGCCCAGTTGTAGTTCGAATCGGTGAGGAATCATCACTGCGCACCGGTCAGCTTCGGGTTTCCTCTTTCATTACGCACGAACCAGAAGAGGAAACCGGCTTTGACGCGATTTTTCACGACGCCAACGAAGACGAAGACACCGAGTCTTCGGATTCACAAGCCCAGGAGGATTCCATGACTAACCCAGATTCCAATTATCCGGCTGAGGAAGCAGCAACCACCTCATTCGTACGCCAGGAAGCCTCACAGGAGCAGGCCCAAACGCACGGTCCTGCGGTTAACCTGCTGCTGCAGGACGGATCTTCGCGTACCTACCACGTGCAAGAAGGCTCCAACATTATAGGACGCAGCAATGATGCTCATCTGCGCCTGCCAGATACCGGGGTTTCCCGCCAGCACGCGGAAATCACCTGGGATGGAAAAGACGCGGTCCTCGCCGACCTGCAATCCACCAACGGCACCACCGTCAATGAGACTCCAATTGAAAATTGGCTCCTTGCAGACGGTGACATCATTACTATGGGTCATTCGCAGATCGAAGTGCGTATCACCGGCCTTGAGGATTAATTAGGCACCAGTGGCCTGAAACCACTGTGTATTGAAAGTTCGAACATATTCAGCACGAACTTTTATGTTTCACCGAGAACGAAAACCGGTTATGCTTTTCCGCTACGGAACTAGTGCCAGCACTACTGAATTAGTTGGCATGCCTGACTAAGCTAGTTTCAGACGTTTTATTAAGGAGGTCCCCATGGATTCAGTCATTATGTCCGGACTGAGAATCGGACTGCTGATTCTCCTGTGGCTGTTTATTCTGGTGGCCTTGAACGCAATGCGCCGTGACGCCAACAAGGCGGCCGGCTCTTACCAGGCATTAAAGGCTGAGCCTGCTGCTGCCCCACGCGTGAAGGGGCGCACGGTATCAGCGCGCGAAATCAAAATTGTTGACGGTCCTTTAGCAGGCTCCCACATGGCGCTGTCTGGTCTGGAAGACTTCACCTTGGGCCGTGCCCAGGACTGTGACTTTGTGTTGGGAGATGACTACGCGTCATCACGTCACGCCCGCTTTTTCCGCCGTGGCAGCCAGTGGTTTGTGGAAGACCTAGAATCCCGCAATGGCACCTTTGTTGCTGGTAGCCGCATTGACCAGCCTGAACACGTAGGCGTTAACACTGATATTAAACTGGGTCGCTCGACTGTAAGGCTGGTGGCGTAAATATGCTGAAACTGAACTTTACTGCCGCCTCCGACCGAGGTCTGGTGCGTGGAAATAACGAGGACTCTGCTTATGCGGGTCCATATCTTCTTGCATTGGCTGACGGCATGGGCGGTCACGCTGCTGGTGAAGTCGCATCCCAGTTGATGATTACGCACCTGATGGGTCTGGATAAGAACCCGGGCGACAACGACATGCTGGCGCTGTTGGGTACCGTATCCACCGAAGCAAACTGGTCCATTTCTGAGCACATCAAGCAGCACCCGGAAACCGACGGTATGGGCACCACCCTGACATCCATGATGTTCAACGGTTCCCAGTTCGCCGTGTGCCATGCCGGTGACTCACGTGGTTACTTGCTCCGTGATAATAAATTGCAGCAGGTCACCAAAGATGACACCTACGTGCAGTCACTTGTGGATGAGGGCAAGCTGGACCCCGAAGACGTCACCTCACACCCGCAAAAGTCTTTGATTTTGAAGGCATACAACGGCCGCGATGTTGAGCCGACGCTCTTTTTGTTTGATGCCCAACCGGGTGACCGCATCCTGTTGTGCTCCGATGGACTCTCGGATCCGGTAACTGCTTCAACCATTGAGACTGCTCTTGCTGCCGGCCCCATCGAGGAAGTCGCGTCACGCTTAGTAGAGCTCGCGCTGCGTTCCGGTGGCCCGGACAATGTCACCGTTGTTTTGGCTGATGTTGTCGAAGCTACCGAGGAAGAAATCGCTGCGGCTAAAGAGCAGGGTATTTCTAATCCGGCAGATGCAGATACCTCAAAGTTCGCTGCAACTGCTGGAATTTCTGAAGAACAAGCAGCAGGCGAGAAGGCTGCTTCCATCAATCCGCAAGCTATTTTGGTTGGTGCAATCGCTGGTGAAGTTCCGGAACCAACTCATCCGGACTCGGCAGCATCCCGCGCGGCTGCACTTAACCGCCGCCCGCAGGTCATTGAACCGTACTCCGGTCCAACCACCGCGAAGGGCGCTCCGCGTGCCACGCTATCCCCCACCGGTGGCAACCCAACTAACCCAGTCAATGGTGATTCTGGTGCCGCCGGTAGCGCCGACGGAAGTTCTGAAGGCGCCACCGACCCAGCTGATGAGGAGCCCCGCAGACCTCGCCGCCGGTTCTTTGGATGGCCACTTATTGTGTCCATCATTGTCATCATCGCGCTGGTAGCCGGCGTTTGGTTCGTGGGTAAGAACTACCTCAACAACAACTACTACGTTGCTGTCGCCGACGCTGCTACCGCTGGCGCAGATGCTGGTGACACTGGAGCTGATGAGGCGACGGCTGTGGAGGATGCGTCTTCCGCGCCGAGTGAATCTGCGGATGCTGAGGCGGGTGAGGTGCCGGCAGGACAAGAGATCACCATCAAACAGGGTGTTGACGTGGAGTTGTTCGGTAGGTCGCTGAACCAGCCGTACCAGGTTGCTTGCCTGCGGGAAGACGGTGCGTTGCAGTTGGCTGGTGCCTCTTGCCCATCGGGTACCCAGGCTTTTACCTTGAGTGACTTGCCGCCATCAGAGCGCAGTGCCGTCGGGAACCTCGAAGCAGGTTCTTATGATGAGGTGCAATCACAGCTGACCAAACTGTCCGAACGTGCACTGCCCAAGTGCCGTGAATCTACAACCGACAAGGACAAGTTCCGGTCGACCCCGGGGATTGACTGCCGGGAGGTGAACTAAATGCTCAAAGAGTTCCACAGTCGTTGGACTGAACTCTCCCTGCTGATCATGGCAGCAGCTGTCTTCACCATCACTTTGGTCAGCCTGGAATTCTCCCAAGGCAATGCACTGACCACTGAAGTGTTGTGGATCATCGCTGGTTTCCTCGGCGTGCTCCTGGGTGCACACATTGTGTTGTGCTTCCTGGCGCCGCATTCAGATCAGCTCATGCTGCCCATCGTCGCAGTACTCAACGGCATTGGTCTGTTGATGTTGGCACGAATTGATCTGGTACAGGGCTGGTCCTTGGCATCGCGGCAGGTCATGTGGACAATTGTTGGCCTGGTGCTGTTTGCTGCCGTTTTGGCGATCGTGCGTGACCACAGGGTATTTACGCGCTACTCCTACATTCTGGGCATTGTCGGCATCGTATTGCTGGCCCTACCGCTGGTGTGGCCACAACCGCCAGACGCTGAAGCACGTATCTGGATTTGGCTTGGACCATTTTCCATCCAGCCAGGTGAGTTCTCTAAAATCTTGCTGCTGCTCTTCTTCGCCATGCTGCTCGTGCAGAAGCGCTCCCTGTTCACCGTCGCGGGCTACCGCTTCCTAGGTCTATCCCTGCCACGTCTGCGTGACCTTGCCCCAATTCTTATTGTCTGGGCAATCGCGATTGTCATCATGGGTATTTCTAATGACTTCGGGCCAGCGCTGCTGCTGTTTTCCACGGTATTGGGCATGCTGTATATGGCTACTGGCCGTGTGTCCTGGTTGGTCATCGGCGTCATCCTGGTGGCTATTGGTGCCACCGCTATTTGGACGGTGTCTACCAAAATCCAGGAGCGTTTCTCCAATTTCTTAGATCCGCTCGCTAATTATGATGACTCCGGCTACCAGCTCTCCCAGGCACTATTTGGTATGTCCACCGGCGGTATTACCGGCTCCGGGCTGGGCAACGGATATCCAGAACTGGTGCCTGTGGCACATTCTGACTTCATCCTCGCCGCTATCGGTGAGGAATTCGGTTTGATCGGCCTATCCGCCGTGCTTGTACTATTCGCCATGCTGGTCTCCCGCGGCTTCAACACCGCGATGAACGTGCGTGATTCCTACGGCAAACTCGTAGCCGGCGGTCTTTCTTTGACCATCGCCATTCAAATCTTTGTGGTCACCGGCGGTATCTCTGCCCTGCTGCCAATGACTGGTCTGACCACACCATTTATTTCCGCGGGTGGTTCAGCACTGATGGCCAACTACATTCTGTTGGCAATCCTGCTGCGTATTTCTAACACCGCCCGCCGCCCACAGGCAGTAGATGCTGCGTCCGATAACAACGCTGACGTGGCGGAGGTTCGCTCATGAACAAATCAATTCGCGTAACCGCGCTCTTTTCCATCCTGCTCACCATTATTCTTCTGATTAACCTCACGGTGGTGCAGGCATTCAGCGTTGATAAGTACGCAAAGAACGAACACAACCAGCGTGGATTCTATGACATGCAGACCATCGCGCGTGGGCAGATCTTTGCCGGCGGTGCCGTCCTGGCTGAATCCACGCCGAATGAAGATGACACCTATTCGCGTTCCTACCCTGTTGACTCCCCAGCATGGGGACCAGTCACCGGCTACCTGTCCTCCCAATACGGTGCATCCCAGCTTGAGGCTTCTTATAACGACATCCTCAACGGCACAGATGATTCCTTGCTGACCACCAACTTTATGGACCTCATCACCGGTGAGCAGCCAGACGGCGCCAACGTGGAAGTCACCATTGATCCGCAGCTGCAGCAGCTGGCCTATGACCAGCTCAACCAGCAAGGCTATGAAGGCGCTGCGGTGGCACTGCAGCCATCAACAGGCAAGATTTTGGCAATGGCATCCAGCCCGTCCTACAACCCGAACAATATTGATGAGCAGTGGGGACAGCTGCAAGAACAAGAAGGCAACCCGCTGCTGAACCACGCGACGCAAGAAACATTGCCACCGGGTTCCATCTTCAAAATCATCACCACCGCCGCCGGCCTGGACAACGGTTACAGCCCAGACTCCACGCTGACTGGCGCTTCAGAAATCACCCTGCCGGGCACCGAAACCCAACTGACAAACTATGGCGGCCAAGTCTGTGGCGGATCCCAGCAGGTCTCCTTGACCACAGCATTCTCCTTGTCTTGCAACACCGCCTTTGTGGAAATGGGCATGGATGTTGGCGCGGATGAACTACGCAGCTACGCCGAAGGTTTCGGCGTCGGCCAGTCCGCTGATATTGGTGTGGAAACCGCGTCCGGTAACTTGGGCGATCTGCCGGATGATGCAGCGGTGGGACAATCTTCCATCGGCCAGCGCGATGTTTCCATGTCTGCGCTGCAGGCAGCAGGCATGGCAGCAACCGTGGCCAACAATGGTGTGCGCATGGAGCCATACCTGGTCAACCGCATCACTGATTCGACCATGAATGACATCCGCACCACGGATCCGAAGGAAGCATCGACCGCTGTCAGCGAAGAGGTTGCCGCAACCTTGACGGATCTAATGTATGAGTCCGAGCGCAACACCAGCGGCTACAACGGCAACAGCTACGCATCAAAGACCGGTACCGCTGAGCACGGCGCAGATTTGCCGCCACACGTGTGGTACGTAGCCTTTGACCCAGACCGTGACATCGCTGTTGCTGTGGTTGTGAAAAATGGTGGCAACCTTGGTGAATCCGCCACCGGTGGTCAGGTTTCAGCACCGATTGGCCGCGCAATCTTGGATGGCTACGGAGGTGGCCAGTAATGAATACTGCTGACAACCAAGAACTCCTCCAATCTTTGATTGGTGAAGACTATGTTTTGCAGTGGATCATCGGCCACGGCGGCATGTCTACTGTCTGGCTCGCAGACGATACCGTCAATGAGCGTGAAGTAGCGCTGAAAGTTCTGCGCCCCGAGTTTTCCAACAATGAGGAATTCCTCTCCCGTTTCCGCAATGAAGCAGACGCCGCGGAAAACATTGATTCAGACAATGTGGTCAAAACCTATGACTACCGTGAGGTAGAAGATCCGTCCGGTTACCGTTTCTGCTTCATTGTGATGGAATATGTCCGCGGTGAATCCTTGGCGGATTTGTTGGCGCGTGAAAAATCACTGCCCGAATCGTTGGCGCTAGACGTTCTAGAACAGACAGCACATGGCCTGTCCATCATTCACCGCATGGAGTTAGTCCACCGTGACATCAAGCCGGGTAACCTGCTGATTACCCAAAATGGCCAGGTGAAAATCACTGACTTCGGTATTGCGAAAGCGGCCGCGGCGGTGCCGCTGACCCGCACCGGCATGGTGGTGGGCACCGCGCAGTATGTTTCACCGGAGCAAGCACAGGGCAAGGATGTCACTGAGGCTTCCGATGTCTATTCGCTTGGCGTTGTGGGCTATGAGATGCTCGCCGGGGAACGCCCGTTTTCTGGTGATTCCTCGGTGTCCGTTGCGCTTGCGCATATCAGCCAGGCGCCGGCACCGCTGTCCACGAATGTTTCTGCACCAGTGCGTGAGCTCATCGGTATTGCTCTGCGCAAAGATCCCAATACCCGTTATGCCGATGGCAATGAACTAGCTCTCGCGGTTTCTGCGGTGCGTTTGGGCAAGCGCCCACCACAGCCAAAAGCCATGCCGGACAATCTGATTGCGCCGGAGCCTTCCCCCACCGCAGCTACCGCAATGCTGGGTGAAGCAACAAACCCCACCACCATTCACCCCGCAGTCTCCGCGCACCCTGGCACTGACCCGGATGCACCAGCGGTAACCGGTACCGGTGCTGCTGCAGGTGGCGCCGCTGGTGCCGCTGGAGTTGCTGCTCAGCAACGGGCACAGGCGCAAGCCCCAGCAAAGAAATCAAGTGCCGGTAAGAGCTTTGGCATCGGCGTAGGTATTGCTGCTATGGCCGTAGCCTTAGTCGGCGGCGGTTTCTATGCGGCCACCATGTTCAGCGGTGATGATGTGGATACTGAACCAACAACGGAACCAGAGCCATCGGTCGTGACGGAATACGTCACTACCGAAAATGAAACCACCGAAGTCGTAGTGGAGCCATCCCCAACGGAAGAAGAACCGGAACCAGAAGAAACCACCACTAACACTCCCTCACCGTCGCGTACTGCGACTGAAGGTTCCCCAACGCCAACGAATACCTCACCGGGCAATACCAACACGCCGACTGAAGGCAACGACGGCGGTGATGGTTCGGGTTCTGGCTCTGATGATGGCACCGGTGGTGAATCCGGTGAACCAACCGACACAACCGGTGGAGACACCGGAGGTAACGCCGGTACTGAACCTGGTGAGGATATTATTGGAGACATCTTAGAAGGCCTTGAAGGAGGTGCCAATGGTTAATGATCGCTACCAGTTAGGCGAAGTCATTGGCACCGGCGGAATGTCAGAAGTCTTTGCTGCTACTGACTCGCTGTTGGGCCGTGATGTGGCCATCAAAATGCTGCGCCCGGAAATGGCGCGCGATGTGAATTTTCGTGAGCGCTTCCGCAAGGAGGCGCAAAATTCTGGTCGTCTGAATCATCCCAATATTGTTGCGGTGTATGACACGGGCGAAGTGGATGATGATGGCCTGGCCATTCCATACATTGTGATGGAACGCGTGCATGGGCGTACTTTGCGTGACATCGTCCGCGAGGATGGGCCGTTGGCGCCGCGCGAGGCCGCCGAGGTGTTGATCCCGGTGGCACACGCGCTGCAGGCTTCGCATGATGCGGGCATTATTCACCGTGATATTAAACCGGCGAATATCATGCTCACTAACACCGGCCAGGTCAAAGTCATGGACTTTGGTATTGCGCGCGCTTTGGATGATTCCACGTCCGCAATGACGCAAACGTCAGCGGTCATTGGCACGGCGCAGTATCTCTCCCCGGAGCAGGCACAAGGCAAGCCTGCCGATGCCCGTTCGGATGTGTATGCCTTGGGCTGTGTGCTGTATGAGGCGGTGACGGGCCGCGCTCCTTTTGAGGGAGAAACTCCTTTCGCGGTGGCGTACCAGCACGTGCAGGAAGAACCGGTTCCGCCATCGCAGTCATTGAACCCGGATGCGATGGCACCCACAGAGCGTTTGAACTTGGACGCTGTGGTGTTGACGTCGATGGCGAAGGATCCTTCGGATCGTTACCAGTCCGCGCAGGAAATCAGTGAGGATTTGGAGCGCATGCGCAACGGCGGCGTTACCCGTGCTGCGCAGATGCATATTGCTGATGATGAACCTTCGGCGCACAGCCAACCGGATGAGGATTCCACGCGTGTGGCACCGGCGCATCCGGCAACCACCACAATGGAACCGCAGCCCGTCGCAGCTGCTGCCGCGGGTGTTCCCGTGTCACGTCCTGGTGTGCAGTCGCAGCCGGAGTATTACGAAGATGATGATGACGATGAGCCAAAGCCATGGATGAAGTGGATTGCCATCATCTTGTCCGTCGTGCTTGTTGCGGTGATTGCTGGTTTTGCTTTTGATTATTGGAACACGTCGCGTGAGCGTCAGGCGGAGCAGGAGCAACGCCAAGAAGAGCAGGCGAATATGGTGACGGTTCCGGATGTGGAAAACCGTCCGCGTTCGGAAGTTATTGCTGAGTTGGAAGAGTTGGATCTTCTGGTCACGGTAAATGAGGAAGCTAATCCTGATATTGCGCGCGATAGCGCTATTCGGATTAATCCTGCGCCGGGTTCACAGTTGCAGCGTAATTCCACGGTGATTTTGACTGTGTCTTCGGGCCGTGAGATCACTGAGGTTCCAGATGTCGTGGGCATGAGCTTGGAAGATGCGTCGCGTGCGCTTTCCGATGCCGGTCTGGAGCTCGCAGATAACGTTGAGGAAGAAGATTCCGATGCGCAGGACACTGGCCGCGTTACGCAGCAGAATCCTCCTGCCGGCTCACAGCTTTCCCGTGGTTCGCGTGTGACCTTGACTGTTGGAACTGGTCCGCGCATGGTGCGTATCCCGTCCAACTTGGTTGGCCAGGATGTGGAAGAAGTACGCTCCACCTTGGACGCCATGGGTCTGACCGTGAATGTGGAGACTGTTGATTCCACCGAAGATGACGGCGAAGTGCTGTCTGTCTCCGATGAGGGTAATGAGATTCCAGCCGATAGCACCGTGACGGTTCGGGTTTCTAATGGCCAGCTCATTGAAGCTCCGCAGCTAGTTCGTCAAAGCCAGCAGAGTGCGGAACGTGCGTTGCGTGATGCTGGTTGGTCCGGCAGTTTCAATGTGGGTGAGCCGGTTGATACCGGGGCCGCAGTGGATAGTGATCTGATTGCGTGGGCATCCGTCAACGAGGGTGATTCCATTCGCCGGGATGAAGATATTGATATCCGCATCTGGGATTTCAACCTCGGTGCACTCTTGCCATCCAACTAGGTGGGATTGGTACTATCCGGCCCCAATGCGTGAAGACATCTACCAGTGCAAGCTGGTAGAGTCTGATCGCACAATAGAAAAATTGAACGTCTCATTAATCGCGTAAAGGTTGATAAAGGCCCATGCCAAAGTCAAAGTACAACCCATCCTCGACTCCCGCTGCTCCGAGCGCGGGTTCGGCGGCGAACCGCACCCCAGTAAAGATCAATGCTGAGGGCACCCCAAAGTGGTACATCGTTGTCATGCTGGGTCTGATGATTATTGGTTTGGCCTGGATTGTTGTCAACTACCTCGCCGGTGAGCAGATTGCTTTCATGGCAGCTCTTGGCGCGTGGAATTACGCTATCGGCTTCGGCCTTGCCATCGTTGGTCTTCTCATGACCATGGGTTGGCGCTAGAACTTTAAACACACGCAGCGAGCGAGATGGACATTTTATCCATCTCGCTCGCTGTCGTTTTCTCTACATAACCCGTACACCACGGCTAGGTTTATCCGTTATGGCTTAGTGAGGCGTGTGCTGTTTGCGGCGAAAAGCTATAACGCCTAACCAGATTGCCGCGATGACAACCAGGGCAATGATGACACCGAGGCCGCTACGCATGAAGGTATCAATAGCAACTTCGCGAAATACTGAATCTTTGGACAATGGTGCAACTGCGAAGCAGTAGACCAATACACCGAGTACTGCTGCGAAGAATCCTGTGATGACGGTCTTCGAGTTGGTGAATTTGTTGTTGTTCATTGTTTTACTCCTCCAGTTTCTTGCGGGCTTTGATGAGTTTGACCTGAAATCCAATCAGCGGGAGCCAGGTGTAGACCACTACGAATATCGCGGCCACGCCAAGTACAACCTCAATTATGTTGGGCCAATTGACGTTGCTGATGAGCAGGAATACCGCGATGAATATGACTGCAGTGACTGCCGAGGATTTCGCGAACATGTTGCGGCGGCTTTCAAGAACTTCGGCTTCCAACTCATCATCGGTGTGCAGTGCCACGGTGCCAGGGGCAGCTTTGAAGATATGGGTATCGCTCAAAGACAGCACATGAGTCCAACCGGCTTCCTTGCACATGGCGAAGAATTCTTCATCAGCATCTGCTTCGGTGGTCATGTCAAAGATGACATCTTCTTTCTCACCAGGCGTGAACTCCCATCCATGCCCAGCCATCGCTGTGCCGGAAAGGTGCTCACCTTTCAGTGCCATCTCGCGGAATACTTGTAGTTCACGCTCGGGCCGAAAGGCTAGACCTGAGCTCATGCGTTTCTTAGTCATTATCTTCTCCGTCTTTTCCGATCTCTTCAGTGAGCAGATTCTGCGCGGCGGCAACTAGTTGCCTACGGCGCTCGACGTTGCTCGTTGCAACCTCCATGCCTTTGACGGTCATGCGGTAGCTGCGGCGGTTGTTGGAAGAATCGACTTCTTCTATCAGTCCGGCATCGGCGAGCTTTTTCAACGTCGTGTACAACGACGCGGGCCCAATGGTGACCAATCCGCCGGTGCGTTCTTCCAGGTGCTGCATGATTGAGTACCCATGGCGGGTTTGTTTCACAGCCAGCAAGATGAAGAACGCTGCTTCGGGAAGGTTTCCTTCATCAAAGCCGGATTTTCTAGCCATCGTGCATCTCCTTATATCGCTCAACGTTATATCCCTTATCGATATATCGTTTAATGACATAGTAAACACAGATCAAAGTTGTGCACAAGGGTCAAAACAACCTTTGTGCAAGAAAGCCACTGTTTCACCAGCTCACACGGGCAAAACTTTTTTAACAGAACTCACGGAAACCTAGTTCTACGTGGAATAACGCAGTATTCCACGGATCTAAACCCCACCGTGCATAAAGTTATCCACAGGCTGGGGACAAGTATGTGAAATTCGAGTGTCCACAGGTTTACACACAGCCTGTGGATAACTTTTCTCACTGTTTTAACAGGGCTCTAAAATTTCGAAAAATGCTCGAAAGATCGGAATACCTGGCGTTTTATATGTTCGATTAGCGTTTTCTTTCGACAATTACACGAGTGTAGTTATCCACAATGTGGATAACTATTGTGAATTACTTTCGCACACATGTCCCCGTGGATAACACGCCGCAGTTATCCCCACTCCCCTGCTCAGGGCGCACGCTAACACGAGAACGAACCCCTGCAATTTTGCGACGCGGCCGAGGCCACTCCTCTACGAAATCCTCCACCGAACCCACAGCCGCAGACCACTCAACAATGAAGTTCAGGATCACAAAAGGCGCCCTCCACGCGCTTGTGAAGAACGCCTGTGTTGCTTTATTAGTTGAGGATTCTATGCCCCAACGGCTGTGTACAAGAAGTATGCCGCAATTGGCAGGCCAATGATGCCTAGCCAGTGGATGGCCACTGATTTACGGGTCACGCACAGCGCCAGGATGATGCCCGCGAAGAGCCCACCAAGGTGGCCCCACAGGGATACGCCCGCGGAGATGAACGTGTAAATTACGTTGACCGCGACTAACACGATCGGCGCACGAAGGTCAGCGCCCCGGCTGCGATAGACAGACACCAGCAGCACCATGAGCGCGAACAGCGCCCCCGACGCACCAGCGGTGGGTGACATAAAATCCAGAGTCAAAATCAGCAGACCCGAACTAATCGCCGCAGAGATATACAAAGCCACAAACAAGACCGTGCCAAAATGGCGCTCAACTTCACGGCCAATAAGCATCAACATAAACATGTTCACCGTCAGATGGCCAATATCCAGGTGCATGAACGCGTAGGACACCGGCGTCCACCAGTGAGTGCCTAATTCGAATGCCGGCCCCCACACCATCATGTTGTGCACAAGCTCAGAATCATTGAACACATTGGTCAGTGAGCGCGCCTGAAAAGCTGCAACAAACCACAAGATAATAGATGCACTGGTGATGATCAGGGTTGCGGGAGCAGTGCGATAAAACGACTTTAGCCAAGTCTGCATGTGTCAGGTTCCTCAAAAACCCGGCACCACCTGTAAATCAGTGTGGTGCTTTGGGGCGCAGTTAATGTGTGGAAAACTAGGAAAACCCACGTGGGCTTTCTCTACAGGTTTGACTATAGAGAGCGCTCACGCGGGTAAAAAATGAAGATGAAAAGTTACATCATCGAGTTGGTGGCCAAAGCCCGGGGAAGGGTTGGCCAGCGAAAGCACTAGGCCTGTGCAATCTCCACGGACTCAATAACAACGTCTTCAGCAGGGCGATCCATACGGTCGGTCTGAACCTTGCCCAGCTTGGAAACAACTTCCTGAGAAGCTGGATCGGTAACCTCACCGAAGATGGTGTGGTGGTTGTTCAGGTGTGGGGTCGGTGCCACGGTGATGAAGAACTGGGAACCATTGGTGCCAGGACCAGCGTTTGCCATTGCCAACAGGAATGGGCGGTCGAAGGTGAGCTCTGGGTGGAACTCATCCTGGAACTGGTAGCCAGGGCCACCACGGCCGGTGCCGGTTGGGTCGCCGCCCTGGATCATGAAGTTATCAATAATGCGGTGGAAGATAGCGCCGTCGTAGAACGGGCCAGTCTGCTCGCCCTTAGCGTTCTGAGCAGAGTATTCCTTCTCACCGGTTGCGAGGCCGATAAAGTTTTCAACAGTTACTGGTGCGTGGTTACCGAACAGGTCGATGACAATGTCACCGAGGTTGGTGTGCAGCGTTGCAGTTGCAGTCTTCTGAGTCATGCCAGCCATTGTAAACAAAGATCTAAAGCCTTGGCGCTCGCTTCGGGGGATGCTCGCGCACAGCGATCACCACCGCCCGCACAAGCTTTTAACTTTTGTACACTGAAGAATTATGAATCTAGCTGGTTATGACGGAATTCTCTTCGACTTAGATGACACGCTCATGGATCACACCGGTGCATCCATTAAAGGCCTGGATAGCTGGTGTGCAGAACTAGGCCTGCCCACCGGGCAATACGAACGCTGGGCCGAGATCGAATACAAGTGGGTCAGCCGTTATGAACGTGGCGACATCACTCATCCACAGCAGCGCCGTGAACGCGCTAAAGAATTCACGGGACAGTTGAATTTAAGTGATGAGGAAGCAACGCAGCTCTACGCCGGGTTCATCCGTGGCTACCAAGCGCACTGGACGGCATTCAATAACGCCATTCCAACCATCCACAACGCGTTGGCGGCCGGTAAGAAGGTGGGCATTTTGACCAACGGTGCCCGCGAAATGCAGGAAGGCAAAGTCCGCGCCGGCGATTTGGTCATTGATGGTGTGGAACTGATTCCACTGGTGGAATATGACGCCCCGAAACCACGTCCGCGCGCGTATTCGCTCGGCTGCGAAAAGATCGGCACCGCCCCGGAGCGCACCGCGATGATTGGGGATAACTGGCTCAATGATGTCGAAGGTGCGCGCCAAGCTGGTCTAACCGGCGTGTACTTCTACCAAGGATTGTCACACCAGCCAAAACCACAACCAGCTGACCGGGAGGTAATTTCCTCACTCAGCCAGCTGGTGTTTAATGCTTAATTAAGCATTAAACGTAAACCGTCTTGCTTTTACGCTTAAGCGCAGGGCGTCAGCCCGAGCATTAAGCCTTAAGCGTTGACGGAAACCTTGAGGTTCGCAGCGACTTCGTCCCGGGCGAGGACAAGGTTGCGCAGGGACTGCTCGGTTTCTTCGTAGCCGCGGGTCTTGAGGCCGCAGTCCGGGTTGATCCACAGACGCTCCAGCGGAACGTGCTTAAGAGCAGCGCGGATGAGCTCAGCCATCTCAGCCACGGATGGGATGCGTGGAGAGTGGATGTCATAGATGCCGGGGCCGATCTCTGAGTGGAACTTCTCATCAATGTCCTGCAGCAGTTCCATGCGTGAACGGGCAGCCTCGATGGAGGTGACATCGGCGTCAAGACCAGCAACGGCGTCGATGATCTGTCCGAACTCGGAGTAGCACAGGTGGGTGTGAATCTGGGTGGTTGGCGCAGCTTCCAAAGACACCAGGCGGAAGGAACGCACGGCCCAATCCAGGTAGCTTGGGCGGTCTTCTTCACGCAGCGGAAGTAGCTCACGCAGGGCTGGCTCATCAATCTGAATGATCTCAATGCCGGCTTCTTCCAGGTCCTTGACCTCATCAGCCAACGCCACACCAATCTGGTCGGCGGAGACCGACTGGTGGACATCATCACGCACGAATGACCACGCGAGGATGGTAACTGGGCCGGTGAGCATACCCTTGACGTGCTTTTGTGACAGGGACTGCGCGTACTTTGCCCACTCCACAGTCATAGCCTTTGGGCGGGAGACGTCACCCACAACGATTGGTGGACGGGTGCATCGGGAACCGTAGGACTGAACCCAGCCGTTTTCGGTGACCACGAAGCCATCGAGAAGCTCAGCGAAGTACTGCACCATGTCATTGCGCTCCGGCTCACCGTGCACCAGCACGTCCAAGCCCAGACGTTCCTGCAGCTCAATCACGCTGGCAACTTCCTTGCGCAGTGCCTCAACATACTGCTCATCCGTCAGGTTGCCGCCGCGGTGGTCCGCGCGCGCCTTACGGATATCAGCGGTCTGTGGGAAAGAACCGATGGTGGTGGTTGGCAGCTTCGGCAAACCAAGCGCCTGCTGCGCTTCCTGACGCTGCGCGAACGCCGGCTCACGCTGCACCTGGCCCTCAGGCAACGCCGCGGTGCGGTTCGCTACCTGCTGGTTGTGGGTACGGGTGGACTCAGCACGGGTGCGCACCGCACGGTCAGCGCGGGCGAAAGCCTCCGCCGCATCCAACGGGCCGGCAGCCAAGGCAACAACTTCAGCGATCTTCTCATTCGCAAAGGAAAACCACGCGGCGACATCAACAGGCAAGTTAGGCTCTGCCTCCACGGTGTGCGGCACATGCTGCAAAGACACCGAAGTGGAAACGGATGCGCCCGCGAACTGCTCAAAGACCTCACGCAGCGCGCGCAGGTTACCTGCCCACACATTGCGGCCATCCACCAGACCGGTCACCAGCTGCGTCTTTGCAGTATCCACAGTGTTCTTGATGCGCGTCACATAATCCGCATCCAGCGCCTGCGTACCCACGGACAAGTCCACGTGCAATGCCTCCGGCGCAACCTTCGCCAGAACCTCCAGCCCGGCGCGCGCTGAACCATAAGGAGTGGTCAGGTAGACCTGCGGGCGGTTCTCAGCCGCCAAAATCCTGGTGTATGCCGCCTCTAGGTGCGCGGCAATCTGAGCATCATCGGCAACAGCCAAATCTGCGACCGTAGCAGGTTCGGCAAGCTGTACCCACTCCACGCCGGAATCGGCAAGCGCTGCAAGAACCTGAATATAGGAATCCACCAGCTCATCCAGGCGAGCCAACGGCTGACCGGTGGAGCCCTCTGCCTGCTTGGACAGTGCCAGAACCGTCACCGGACCCACCAGGTAAGGACGCACGGCGTGGCCCTGCGCGCGGGCTTCTTCCACCAGTCGCAACACGCGCTGCGGGCGGGCGATGAACTTCTGCTCATCCGCAATCTCCGGAACAATGTAGTGGTAGTTGGTATCAAACCACTTGGTCATCTCCAACGGCGCGCGATCCGCATTACCGCGAGCCAACGCGAATTCTTCCTCCAAGGAAACCTCAGCCGCGTCGCCACCGACAGTGCCCACGGTCAAGGAAGTCTCCAGCACCTGGTCATACAACGCCACATCCGCTGGGATGGCGTAGTCCTCATTCAAGCCCAAGTCCTTCAGGCGGGCATAGGTGTCCACGCGCAATGAATGCGCTGCAGACTCGAAGGTTTCCTGGTCAATCTTGCCGGACCAGAATGCCTCCAGGGCCTTCTTCAGCTCACGCTGGGCGCCCACGCGTGGGTAGCCCTCAATGGTGGCCTTTGGAAATGGTGTGTTCGCGGTAGTCATTTCTTCTTCCTTAAGGTTGTTTCTTCATATCGGGTGTAATGCCGATGCTGCTTAGTAGTTCTTGGGTGATAGATGCGTTGTTGTGGGTGTAGATGTGCAAACAGCCTGCGCCGCCAGCAAGAACGGCCCGGGCAAGCTCCACGGTGTGCGCCATGCCGATGGCATATTCTTCATCGGGGCTCCGTGCGAGCGAGAGCTTTTCGATGAGCCTTTGTGGCACCTCCAGCCCCGACAGCTCGCCCATGCGTTGGACCCTTTTGAGCGAAGTAATAGGCATGATGCCGGGGATGAGCGGGATTCTGGTTCCGGCGAGGCGCGCTCTTTGCGCGAATTTCAGATAGTCTTCTGCGTCGAAGAACAGCTGGGTGATGGCCAGGTCCGCACCGGAGCGCTGCTTGGACAAGATGACGTCAAAGTCTTCATCGGCGTTCGCGGATTCGGCATGCCCATTGGGATAGCACGCCACGCCCACCGCCAGGCGGCCGGCGGCAAAGCGTGCGGCCTGCTCGCCTTCCAACTGGCGGATAAGGCGCACCAGTTCATCGGCATGCTGCAAATAACCTGCGGGCAGCGTGTTCTGTCCGGGCTCCAAGTCCCCGCGCAAGGCGAGGAAACCGCGCACCCCGGCATCAACCAAAACATTGATCCAGGAAATTAGCTGCTGCCTATCCCCCGCCGTGCACGCCAAGTGGGCCAACGGGCGCATGGAAGTGGTGGAAGAAATCTGCGCGATAAACTTCGTGGTTCCCTCCAGCCACCCGGAGCGCTTGGAACTAGTCACCGCAATATAGTCCGGGTTATAGCTTCCGAGAACCTGCAGCAGGTTTTCCGTCTTGGCGCTATCTGCGTCATGGCGCGGCGGGATGACCTCAAAAGACAATGCGGTCCGGCCCGGGGCCTTCCCCACGCCTGCGGCGCGAGGGTTTCCGGCGTGATCCAGCTCAAGATGATCGAGCGGCGCAGATGCTGACATGCGGGGCACCATGATTCCTCCTGTGCTGGTAGTTGATGTGCAAGTACTGAAAACGTACCAAGCTGTTCACTTTTTCCGACAGGGCTTTTTAATGGTGTTACCTTTGAATCTGCGCTGCCTTGTAAAAGGCCCAGATCCTGCATGAATAAAATCAGGAGCTTATGAACCAAGCTGTCTATTTCTTGGTGAATTGGCAGGGATTTTTATCCAAATTATTCCCCAAAGTGCCCCCACAGCCACGCAAAAGACAACTACTGTGGGTAAACAGGTAATAAAGACCAGAAGCAAACGCTGGACAGCAAGCAAAGGAGTTAAAAGGATATGAATCCCATCGCAGCGCAACAAGCGTTGAAGGTTGCATCCTCACTGTGGGGCCAGTTCAATAAGTACCGCAAGGAAAAGGCTGCCGAAGCCTACTCCGCACTGGAAGACGCCGCGTCCACCGTCAAGGACAATGCCAACTCTTTCAGCGATGACGTTGAGTCCCGCTTCCCTGAGGCCCGCAAGCAGGCCGGCGCCGTAACCAAGGCGGCACATGACCGCGTTGAGCGCGCACTGGCTGAGTTCAACTCCCGCGGCGAAGAAGCCAGCGAGCGTCTGGTATCCGCCGCATCCGACTGGAGCGACCGCGCCGAGAAGGCCACCCGCTCCACCCGTAAGAAAGCGCGCAAGCAGGCTGCCCAAGCTTCTAAGGCGGCACAGTCCAAGCGTAAGCAGCTGGAGAAGACCGCCAACAAGAAGCTGGGTAAGAAGCTGGGCAAGAAGAAGTCAAAGTCCAAGGCTAAGTCTTTCTTCTCTATCGCCGGCATCATCGCGCTGATTGCCGCTGCCCTCGGCGGCGTGTACTACTGGCTGCGCCGCAATGACACCCCGGGCGAAGTCCCACCGCGTGTGGAAGACTTCGCGGATAAGCCAGGCACCCCGGACACCTCCGGCTCCACTTTGGTCTACACCTCCACCACGGAAGATGACCAGAAGGACAAGGCTGGCGTGAAGGTTGGTTCCGCCGGCGACCTCGCGGAAGACGGCGCGGAAGAGCGCGACGAGGAGCTACTCAACTCCCTCGAGGAGCAGCTCGCCGCACACCGCGAACAGGCCGAGCAGGCAGAGACTGAAGCTGCGTCCAACACCAACGATGTTGACGCGACCGAACCAGTTGCTGATTCCGACGCCCCTGAAGCCGACGCCGAAGCAGACAAGGCGCAGGAAGCCTCCGACGACGCTGCGGGCGCTGACGACACCACGCGCGTGACCGATGATTCCGAGGACGAAGGCAAGCACCGCCTCGAAGGCGATGAAAAGTAAGCGCTTCTAACTACCCCACAGCACTATGGCCGCTGCGGTCCCGATTTCAGGGATGCAGCGGCATTTTCATTGCCCAGTTGAAATCAGCGCCCGATTCCCCCACCCGAATCTCACCTTTGTTTAGTGCTGACTACTTGGGATTGGTTGACATATCGCCATTTGGGGGTGAGGGAAAAGTAATGTAGATCCCACTCAATTGAAGTTAGTGATGGTCGCTGGTTCAATTATGCCCAACACTTCTAAAACAGGTGATAGAACCCTATAACTGCATCGACATCAACACCGTTTACACTGCCGGATTCCGCGCGGATACTGCCTTTGAGATGTCGGTGAGTTTTTCTTTTCTATCTGCATTTTACGTTTCCTGCCCTATTGGAGGCCGAGATTTACATGAGCTACGAAACACTTACCGTCAACCTCAAAAACGGCGAAACCCACTACTTCCCAGTGGGTGCGGTAGTTGGAGACAGCTCCGCCCGCGTCGATCTGCTCCGTGAGGCTATTGAAAATTCTAGTGATTTCCGCTCTCTTGACTCTGAGGGCTATGAGCAGGTGTTTAACGGCGCTGACGTTGAGCGCTACCACTTGCGCTAGACGCTTTAAACACCTATTTATTCAGGTTTTTAAGTTTTTCTTTCCCCAATCGGAAAAACTGCTGTGATCGGGGTTAATACGGCATAGACTAATTCACCATGACTGTGCCGAAGTACTCACGTATGCGAACGTGGGCGTGGTATTTGCCCGAGGATTCACCGCCGAGCACTTATGCCATTGATGCCACCCGGTGGGATTCCCCTGCCCGGGCGACTCTTTCTCTTTTAGGAATGCACCGCACCAGCGTGTGGATGACGCTGGTGTGCATGCTGCTGTCCGCGCCGGTGGGTGCGGCGGTTTCTGCGGTCATTGGTTATGCCACCGAGTCAGTCTTTAGTGAGTTAACCTGGAAGTCGCTGCTGGTGCCGGTGCTGTTGACCATTTTGTTGTTGTGGTTCCAGTGGGTTGCAGAGTCAACGGCGGATGCTTTCACGGGCATGGGTGCCGCGCGCACCACGCATGATTTGCGCCTTGGTCTGTTGCAACGTCTTTTGCGCAGCCGCACCCAGGGGCTTAACCCGGGCCGGTTGCTCAACACCATGGATGAAGACAGCAACAACATTGGCATGCTGAAAGAAATCCTCAATTTCCCAGTGATGATGCTGGGCTATGTGGTGGGTGCGGTGATTGTTATTGCGCCGGCATCGCCGGTCGTGGCTGCCGCTCTGCCGGTGGGTGTTGCGTTGACCATGGTGGTTTCCTATTTCACCGCGAAGTCTTTGACCAAGGTGACGGCGGAGCGTCGCGCGAATGACAATGTAGCGTTGAGTCTGGCCACGGACGCCGCGCAGGGCAACCGCGTGGTCAAGGGCTTGGGCGCGGGCGATATTGTGGCGCAGCGTTTCGCGGATGTTTCTTCCACGGCGCTTAATTCCATGCTCAAGGAAGTGCGCACGCTGACGTGGACTACGTTGGTGCGCCAGATGGTGCCCACCGCGTGGGCGATTGGCTTGGTGCTTTATGCCATCACGCGTACGTATGCCGGGGATATTTCCACGGGTGCGCTGATGACCATTGTGATGTTGGTGCCGCCGGCGTTGACATCGACAGGCTATTCGCTGGGCTTTCTCACGCAGTTCTATGCCCGCGGATTGGCATCAACGCAGCGTATTGCAGAGCTTGTCGATGACCTCCAGCCGCACGCCACTCCCGCCGACTCTTCCGAAAGCAACGAAGAGTCCATTGCCACGGCATTTAACCTGCGCGAGGGCCTAACGGTGTGGCAGCCCAAGACGGTGGAGGGCCGCCACCACATCGCCCATGATTTGGAGCTGCTGGGTTCCATGGGTGCGCTGTGCCCGCCGCACCAGGTATCCGTGCTGGAGGGAACGTTGGAGGACAACATTAATCCGGAGGGCACCTTCGCGTTGGAGCAGGTGCATAATGCGCTCAATGCCGCGGCGTGCCAGGACATTGTCACGCGCCTGGGCGGTTTCGGAGCAAACGGCGAGCTGCCCACCACCGGCATTGGTGAGGCCGGATTGAACTTGTCTGGCGGCCAGCGTCAGCGCGTAGCCTTGGCGCGCGCTTTGGCCTATGACCCGCGGGTATTGGTGTTGGATGAGCCGACCACGGGTTTGGATTCCATCACGCTGGCCACCGTGGCCCGGCGCGTGGCGGAGCTGCGCCCGAACCGCAGAACAGTAGTGATTTCTTCGTCGCCTTCCTGGGCGGCCGTGGCAGATGAGGTGGTGCAGCGATGACTCAAGCAAAACCAGTGGTGCGTGAGGCAGATGCTTTGGCGCCAGCTGGTGCGAAGGATATGTGGCAGTTTATTAAGTCCCTGCCTTCGGCACCGAAGCGTTATCAGGTTATTGCCACGCTGATTTCCATCATCATTGCCGCGGGCGCCATGAATATTGGCGCGACGGTGATTGGGCAGATTGTGGATTTGATGACCGGCGGCAGCTCAACGTTGTTGGGCACGGGCAGTGATGCAGTGAGCTTAGCGATGATTATCTTCGCCCTCGCTCTCATCATCGAAACCGTGGGCCGCGCGTTGAACCTGTTTCTGATCAACACGGCGACCCGCCGGCTGAGCATCGACCTGCGTAAATCAGCGTTGGATGCGGTGATGCGTGCACCGGTACCGCGTATTTTGGAACTCGGCACGGGCAATGTGATTACGCGTTTGTCCAAGGATATTGACACCACGGTCTCCACCATTAGCCATACTGGTGACCGCCTCATTGTGACGCTGGTCTTCTTGCCGGTCACCGCCGCGACGATGGTACTGATTCACCCGGCGTATTTGCTGCTGTTGCTGATCACGGGCGTGCTGATGTGGCCGTGGATTAAGCAGGTTATTCGTGATGTCCCGGCCGTGACCAACGTGGTCTCCGCGGTGGAGGCAAAGCGTAATAATGTGCTGCTGGATTCCATCCGCGCGTTGGAAACGCTGCGGCAGTTCCGGTTGATGCGCTGGGCTGATCGCCGCATGGACTATGTCTCTTGGGAAACGGTGCAGGCTTGGGGCGATAGGATGCCGCTGTTTAACCGCATCATGGGCCAAGGCAACATCGCCTTTGGTTTCTTGCTGTTGGGCGCGTTGGTGATGTCCATGCCGATGGTCGCCGCGGACTGGCTCACCGTCGGACAAGCTGCTGCCGCGGTCTTGCTGGTCATGCGCTTGGAGATGCACGTATTCACCCTGCTGTTTTCCGCCGGCGATATTCAGCACGCGCTCACAGCACTGGGCCGCGCGGTTTCTCTAGCCAAGATTGCGGATGATGACGTCGCCGCCACCGATGACCTTCCCCAGGTTGCCGCACAACCTGCGGTCACCATTGACAACCTCAGCTACTCCTACCCGGGCGGCGCGCACGTGCTCAAAGATGTATCAGTCACCCTCACGGGTGGCACCACCACCGCGTTGGTCGGTACTTCCGGTGCCGGCAAGTCCACGCTGGCTGCCCTGGTAGCGGGGCTGCAATACCCCACCGCAGGAAAGATCATCGTGGATAAGACCGATACCGCAACAGTACCGAATGTGTGGATCAGCCAGCACGTTGCGCTGATTACCCAAGACGTGCACTTGTTCTCTGGTACCTTGCGCAATGACTTGTTGCTAGCCAAGCCTGATGCCACCGATAATGAGCTGCTCAAAGCACTGTCCACAGTCGGGCTTTGCCACGACACCCCCGCCTGGGACCGGTGGCTGCCCAAGGGGCTCAACACCGAAATCGGCGCCGGCAACCCCGAGGTCGGCGCGGAAGTCGCCCAGCAGATTTCGCTTGCGCGCATGTTCTTGCGCCAGCCACCGGTACTGATTATGGATGAAGCAACCTCCGAGGCCGGCAGCGAGCACGCCGAAGCTCTCGAGTCCGCAGCGCGCGCCGTCGGCCGTGGCCGCACCACCTTGGTGGTTGCCCACCGGCTCGATCAAGCCCGCGTCGCCGACCGCATCTTGGTCATGGAAGCCGGCGAAATCATCGAAGACGGCGACCACGAATCCCTCATCGCCCTCGGCGGGCACTACGCCCGTTCTTATGCCCAATGGGAACACGGAACCCGCTAAGTAGCTGGGCCAGTACACCGACCAAGACCCCAACGACCGCAACCCACACAGGGTTCCACCCAAATGGCACCACCCACGCGCCAATGATCGCCATGCCGAGCCCAACAGCAGCAAAGCCGACGAGTACCTTAAACCGGCGTGCACACGTGCGGTATTCCTCCACATAAACGGCATGCACATACTCCGTGACCAAGGCAAGGAAGATGAATGCGGATACAGAGGTCAAAAACCATGCTGCTCCGCTGACATCCTCGTTTCTAATAAAGTCACCCACGTGCGTCGCCCACGCATGCACCGCCACTAAAGCCAAGAACGTGCTGAAAGCTTTGCCCACTTATTAACCCTCCCCTTGTTGAAACTGGGTCTCACTTTATCCCCCGATGAGTTTCCCTGCAGAGGATTTACCCAGCAATAGTTCTTATCGCGCTAAAATATTGACATGAATTCCCATGCAGAAGACGACTTATTGCTGGTTGCAGCAACCGAATCCGACCGCACCTATCTGTCACGTTTGAACCTGCTCACCGACACCTTTGGTGATGAATTTGGTAAAGTCACCGCCGAATTTGAACGGGACTGGCTTTATTACCTTGAGAGCTGGAATGAAGACAAGGGCGGGTTTGTGGCCTGGCGCGGGCGTATCCCCGCCGGCGGAGTCTGGTTGAACTGGGGAACAGACGAATTCCACGGTTTCGGCCACGTCGAGGAAGGCATCCCGGAGCTCGCCTTGGCGGTGGAAAACCGCTACAAAGGCGAAGGAATAGGCACGGCGCTGTTGGAGGCCGCAACGGAACTCGCCCGGCAAAAGGGCGCACCCGGCATCTCACTGTCGGTGGCCGCGGCAAATGAACGCGCCCACCGCCTGTATCTCCACCTCGGATTTGAACAGGTCAATGAGCGCGAAGGCCACTACGTCTTGGTCAAGCGCTTATAGTGCCTGATTTCGGCTTCGAGGAGGTCAACCATCTCGTCGTAGGCTGTCACCATCGGCCAATGGCCACTGACCAGGCTGCGGCGGCGCCACGTGGCTGCTAACTTGGCAATTTCAGGTGCGTCATCCCACGCGGTATCAAATCCACTCTCTAATGAAAGCGCAATATAGGTAGCGGGCTGTTCTTCCACCGGTGCTGAAAGATGCGCTACATCAAGGACAGTTCGGCCAGGGTGAGCCGTGAATTTTGAAGCCAAAAAGTCGCGATCATCATCCGTGAGATCCTCCACGAAGTCGAGCATGTCGCGGGTCGGGGCAAGCCACAGATGGCCGGCATCTTCGATGTCAGCCCGCTCCTGCGCGCGTTCTTTCTCCGATGACCCCCAATCATCTAACATCGCGCGAGAATCGACGGGCAAGAACGAACCGACATGAATCACCCCAACAACTTGGCTACGAAGCCGGTCAGCTGCCAATGCAGCCACCACCCCGGAGTAAGAATGCGAAACTAGCACGACAGGGCATCGGCTAGCATGCTCAATACGTTCGATGAGCTGCTGAACATGATCTTCTAAGTGCACTTGAGCAATCTCCGAATCCTCACGGCCGGGCTCAAGTCCGCAAAGCGTGATAGTTTCCGCATCAATGCCGCGAGCCCGCAGCCGCTCAACCGTTGGCTCCCAAATCCAACCGCCCATCCAGGCACCCGGCACAAAGATGACCTTCACAGCTTTATCTGCCATAACTATCCCAAATCTTTTTCTTCCAACCAGTCCTGCGCAATATCGGCGGCAGGAAGCTGCTCGGTAACGCTGCGGTTGTTCAAAGAAACCAAGTCTTCGGGGCTCATCGCTGCGGAGATCTCATTGATAATCTCGGTGGCCTGCTCATCGACTTTGTCGCTGGCCAGCGGCACAACATTCGATGATAGGAACAAGCCCTTGGTATCTTCCAGCGACACCAGATTATTGGATTCAATCGACGGGTCAGCGGTGTAGATGATTGCCAGCTGAACATCGCCATCGCGCAGCGCCTTGACCGTCAGCGGCCCGCCGCTGTCTTCAATCGGCGCGAAGCCTACTTCAACGCCGTAGGTTTCCGCCAGACCCGTCGGGCCATTGGGGCGGTTTTCTGCCTCGGAGTTGGCGCCCAAGGTCAAAGGCTCGGTGACTTTTTCTAGGTCGGCGACGGTGGAAAGGGACCATTCATCGGCAAACTCTTGCGTAACAACATAGGAATCCTGGTCCGTGGCCGGTGACTGCTCCAGCACATTTAGGCTCTCAGGAGCTGCTTCTTCCAGCGCCGCGAAGACATCTTCCGGCAAACGTGCCTCCGTGTCCGGCTCCCAATACTGCAAAACTGGCCCGGAATACTCCGGGAAAAGGTCAATCTCCCCGGACTCAATCTCCGGCAAATATGCTTCACGCTGTCCAATCCGGAACTGGCGGTCAACGTCATAGCCAGCGTCTTCCAATGCCTGCGCATAGATTTCGGCGATGATCTCATTGGAATAGTAATCCTGCGAAGCAATGACAATGGTCTCATCACCGCCACCATTTGTCGCGGTATCTTCTTCCAACGGGCTGCTATCGGTACCGCACGCGGTGAGCGCAAAGATACTGGTCAAAGTAAGTGCCGCTACGGCGGTCAGGCGGTTTTTACGGAACATGGGGATATCCTTCTAATTGTTGAAGTGTTGAGCGGGAATAGCGATTCTGCGCGCAAGGTGCTGGCATCTAGCGAGGACAACCTCGAGGATAATCGCAACCACAATCACCAGCACGGCGCCGCCGAGCATCTCGGCGTAATCACGGGTCTTGAGCCCGGAGAATATGTAGCGGCCCAGCCCCGTATCGGAGGTATAGGCCGCCAACGTGGTGGTGGCAACCAGCTGCAAGGTCGCCGCGCGAATGCCGCCAACAATAACCGGCAATGCCAGCGGCAGCTCCACGGTGAGCAGGACCTGCGCGGGGCGCATACCAATTGCGCGGGCTGCTTGCGGGGTTTGACTATCAATGGCCTCCACCCCGGAATACGCGCCGACCAGCAAAGACGGAATGGCCAGCACAACCAGCGCGATAAACGGCGCCTCGATGCCAATACCCAGCCACAAACCAAGCAGCGTCAGCAAACCCAGGGTTGGAATCGCACGCACGCCACCGGTAACCGCACCAACCACGGCAGCACCGCGGCGGGTATGGCCAATGATCAAGCCAACCGGAACCGCAATAATCAGCGCGACGAGCAGCGCCAGAAAAGTCACGGTGATGTGCTCAACCAGGCGGTTAGGAATCCCGGAAATGCCCACCCAATTGGCCGAATCAGTCAGCCACAGCCACGCTTGCGTCACAAGGTTCATTAGCTAACCACCTTGTTTGCTTTCACCCGGCGCGTCCACGGGGTGAGCAGCTTGCCGGCAGCCAACAGCACCGCGTCAATCGCCAGCGCCAGCAGCACCGTGGCGATAACCCCAACGGCGACTTCGCCGGCGATTCCACGCTGGAAACCATCAGTCATCAACGTGCCCAGGTTTTGCACGCCAATAAGCGCGCCGATGGTGACCAGCCCGATGGTGGACACGGACACCACGCGCAAGCCAGCAATCAGCACCGGAATGGCTAGCGGCAGGTCTACCTGCCAAAACAGGCTGCGCGGCGCATAGCCCATCGCGGTGGCAGCATCCCTGACGGTGCGGTCAACCGAGCCGAAGGCATCAGCGCTGGTGCGCACGTACAACGCGACGCCGTAGGCGGTCAGCGCAATAATCATCGTCGCCGGGGACCGCAGCGCCACGCCAAAAATGACGGGCACGATAATCAACATCGGCAGCGCCGGAATGGCATAGAGCAAGGTCGCGGTGCTAAGCAGCGGGCCGCCGATACGGGGACGTCGAAAAGCAAAGCGTCCCAGCGGGATAGCAATCACGGCGCTGAGCACGATCGCCGGAATGGACAGCGCAAGGTGCGCCCACAAAAGCTCCAGTGCCTGCGGCCAATTCAGTCGCAGCCACGTCATGGCTCAATCACCCCAACGGGGCGGCCGTCAGCGTCCACGGCAACCGTTCGGCCATTAAGCTTTTCGATGCGCAGCTGGCGTTCCGCACGCTCACTTCCCACAAAGCCGCGCACGAAATCATCCGCCGGGTGGGCAAGAATCTCCGCCGGTGTACCTTGCTGCGCGATGACGCCACCGGGTTTCAAAATCACTACTTCATCACCCAAGCGGAATGCTTCATCAATGTCATGGGTGACAAAGACAATGGTCTTGCCCAGCTCCGCTTGCAGGCGCAACAGTTCATCCTGGAGTTCCCGGCGCACAATCGGATCGACCGCGCCGAAAGGCTCATCCATGAGCAAAATATTGGGCTCCGGGGCCAGGGCTCGCGCTACACCGACGCGCTGCTGCTGCCCGCCCGATAATTGCCCGGGATAGCGTTTGGCCATAGCGCGGTCAAGGCCAACACGGTCCATCATTGTTAGTGCGCGTTCCCGCGCTTGTGCCTTGGCCATTCCATTAAGGCGCAGTACAGCACCAACATTGTCCACAATCGTGCGATGCGGCATCAACCCGCCCTGCTGCAGCACATAGCCAATAGAGCGGCGTAGATTCACCGGGTCAACGCCCGCCACGTCTTCCCCGTCAATGAGGACGCGGCCCGCGGTGGGATCAACCATGCGGTTGACCATGCGCAGCAGCGTTGTCTTGCCCGAACCGGAAGAGCCCACCAGCGCGATTGTGCGATGCGAGTCTATCCGGAGCGAGAAGTCAGCCACCGCCACGGTGCCGTCCGGATAGGACTTCGTGACGTGTTCAAACTCGATCATGCGCACCAGTATATGGCAAATTCGTTCGATAGGAACCGCAAATTTCCCCTAAATTTCTCATTGAGGGAAAACTTTTTCCTATGTGCCGTGAGTCCATGAAGATTCACCACAAAACTGGCTTCACACTCGGAGCGATCGTGATGGCATGCGCCGTTGCGTTCTCCTAACAGCACTCGTCGGCGGCACATCCAACACAACCTTCACGGTGATTTCCGCACTGCTCAACATCGCGCTCGGCGCCGCGGTCATCTACTGGAGCACCTCGCCCAAGCACCGCGACCGCTTGAAATCTGGCGGGGCACTGACAAGGGCTGTTCGTGTCACGAACATCACCTTTTTTGCACGTTAATGGGCTTTTCAGACGCTATGGCAGCTAACTAGAATGGATGTTGGCGGGAGGGCAAAGCCCTAGCTTTTCTAAAGTGTCGCGCCTGCGAGATTGGGGGAAGGCAGCCGCTGGATAAACGCCAGCGGTGTCCGCATCGGACTCCGGCAAAGAGCGGGAGCAGTTCCAAGATAGGAGCTTCCTAATGTCCAATGGCACCACCACACAGCCGCAGCAGCGAGTCGATGCTCCTCCCGGCGAACACTGGCGAAAAATGGCAATCGGGTTTGGCGTTCCCATTCTGATTGCAATTGTCTTCTGGTTCAGCCCTCATCCTGAGCAGCTCACCGATCAAGCCTGGCGCATGTTCGGCATTTTCGTGGCCACAATCGTGTGCATCATCATGGCGCCGATGCCGATGGGTGCGGTGACCATCATTGGCATGATCGCCACCGTGTTGACCGGGATCGTCCCGCTGGCGCCAAGCGCCGATAACCCAGGAGCACCCTATGCCCTGGTAGGTTTCGGCAACTCAACGATTTGGCTCATTGTCATGGCCTTCTTGCTCTCACGCGGGTTTATCAAGACCGGGTTTGGCCGCCGCGTAGCGCTGTTTTTCGTCTCCAAAGTTGGTGGCCACATGCTCGGCGTCGGCTATGGCCTAGGCCTAGCTGACCTGGTGCTATCTCCGGCAATCCCGTCGGCGACGGCGCGCGGCGGCGGAATCATGGCGCCGATTATGAAGTCGGTGGCGCTGACTTATGACTCCGAACCGGGGCCAACCTCGCGTCGCGCCGGTGCCTTCTTGTCACTGGTGGTATCAAATTCCAACTCCATTACTTGTGCCATGTTCCTCACCGCGATGGCAGGCAACCCGCTGATTGCTTCCCTCGCCGGTGAGCTTGGCGTGGACATCTCCTGGACCACTTGGGCAATGGGCGCCATCGTCCCCGGCCTGCTTGCCTTGGTTGTGGTGCCGCTGGTTATTTACCTGATTTATCCGCCAGAGCTGAAGAAAACCCCCGAAGTACAAACCATGGCGAGTGATGAGCTCAAGAAGCTCGGCGGCATGAGCTACGGCGAAAAAGTCCTGGGCGCCACCTTCGTGGTCTTGCTGCTGCTGTGGACGGTCGGCGATCTGGTGCTGGGCATCTCCGCAACCACCACCGCATTCGTGGGCGTGATTATCCTGATGGTCTTCCAGGTTCTGACGTGGGAAGACATCATCCGCGAGAAAGCCGCCTGGGACACCATGACGTGGTTTGCGGTGCTGTACATGATGGCCACCGCGCTATCGGCCTACGGATTCATCGACTGGGTCTCCGAAGTCATCGCCGGCTCCCTCGGCGCGCTGCATTGGCTAACGGCACTGATTTTGCTGGTCATCATCTACTTCTTCGCGCACTATTTCTTCGCCTCGGCCACCGCGCATATTTCCGCGATGTACATCGCATTCCTGGCCGCCGCGCTGGCACTGGGCGCACCGCCACTGTTGGCCGCGCTGGTCCTGGCCTACTGCTCCAACATTTTCCAGTCGCTCACCCATTACGCGGGCGGTGCATCCCCAACGCTGTTCGGCATGAAGTACAACTCCGTCGCGCAGTGGTGGGGAGTGGGCCTTGTCGCCGGCGTTGTGTCGCTGAGCATCTGGATTGTGGTCGGTATGGGTTGGATGAACCTCATCGGCCTCTGGTAAATCCTGTTGTCAAGTTTTCCTTGACAAAGTTTACGTTGTAAAGGCAGACTTGACACGTGGGTATTCAACGAGGTCACCAGCTAGCAGATCGCATCACGCGCATAGCCGCATTGCTTGCCGATGAACTCTCCGCCACCGAACCGTCCGCCACTCCGGACCAAGCTGCGGGGAAAAATTCCCGCAGCGATGTCACGCATGCGCTGGCAACAGCGCGCTCCCTGCAGGCGCTCGCCGATGAATCACTGGCCCACCTGGTTACTGATGCCCGCGACCGTGGAATCACGTGGCAAACCATCGGTGATGCTTTGGGTATCTCCCGGCAGGCTGCCTTCCAGCGGTTCGGCACACCAATCGATCCCCGGACAGGAAAAGCTATGCACAAACCAACCGATGATGCCCAACGCGCAGCGCTTTCCAAAGCCGAAGCCTTCTTGGATGATCTCACCGCGCACCGCTGGGAAGACGCGGCCGCGCAACTGGGTCCGGTCATCGGTGCGCACCTGGACGCGGAGGGGTTGGCGGCGACGTGGGCCCAGGTGGCATCGTTAGGCGGTGCACTTGAGCAGCGACTACCCGCTGACACCGTGGGGCTTGCTGATGGCATCACCGTGGTCGAACAACACCTCACCTTCGAAGCCGCCGACTTGGTCGCGCGCATTAGCTACAACGCCGATGGCAGCATGGCCGGGCTGTGGTTCGTGCCCGCCGACCAGTCACTAACCGAAAGGCCAAGCGCATGACCACCGTTAATTGGAGAGCCGTCGGCTGCTTCGTGCTGATTTCTTTCGGGCTTGCCTATGCGCTCGATACCGTTGTCCTGAGCACCATCGGCCTGGCGCATCCGCTAGCGATTTTGCCGATTTCACTGCGCATGTTCACCCCGCTGATCGCCACGGTTATTGTCTGCCGTTGGGTGACACGCGAAAAATGGGTGCCCGCCGTTGGACTGGGGCGCGACACCTTCGCCAATGGGCGGTGGAAGAAGATTGTTTCTTCAGTGTTCATCGGGTTCGTGCTCGTTATTGGCGTGATTGCCGCATCCACCGCGATCGCGATTGCCTTCGGCTGGTTGGAACCTGATTGGGCCATGACCGAAGCGCTTGCACCGCTTGCCGATGCCGGCGTGACCCTCTCCCCCACCGTTCTCATCATTATCAGCGTGATCCAGGCGTTTATCGCCGGAATCACCATCAACGCCATTGCCGCCTTTGGTGAGGAAGCCGGCTGGCGCGGCTGGCTGCAGCACGCTCTTGAACCGCTCGGGCGCCTGCCGCAGCTGCTGCTCATCGGTGTTATCTGGGGACTGTGGCACGCCCCGTTGATTGCTGCGGGCTACAACTTTGACAACCAGATTCCGGCCGCCGCGGCGGTGCTGTTGTTTACTGCGTTCTGCATTGCTTTTGGCGCCGTGTTGAGCTGGCTGAGCCTGCGTTCTAGCAGCGTACTTCCCGCCACCGTGGGCCACGCTTTCTTCAACGCGCTCGCGTCTTTCCCCGCGCTGCTTATCGCAACGGGCGACACCTGGGACCGCGCCCTCGCCGCGCCCATGGGCGTTCCCGGCACCATAGCTTTCGCAGTGCTCGCGGCGCTGCTGTTTCTTAGCTCGCGTGGAGTTAAGCAAAAAGCTTAAAGCTTCATGTTTGGCCGCGCGACGGGTTCTGCCAGAGTGCGCGGACGCATTCGGGCATTGGGAAGATTCGGCGCGGGAAGCCAGGTCATACCATCGGCGTTGCGGCCCAAGCCATCTTCGCCGACGCCGCCGTGGCCGATATAGCCATCGACGAAGCCAAACTGGCCGTCGACATCTTCGCCGCGACTGGCCTGCCAGGCATCGCGGTAGCGCACGATTTCATCATGATCGCGGCCAATGAAATTCCACCACATGAGGATTTCTTCCCGCAGTGGTTCGCCGCCGATAAATAACACGCGACCCATCTCATCGGAATCATTGCGGATACGCAGCTGCTTTTCACCAATGCCGGTGTAGCCAATCTGCGTCTTTTCCAACTCGACTCCTTCCACCATGATGGTTCCCGAATCCGCGATTACACCGTGCTCAAAATCGGGATTGAGCTCTAAAACGATCTCCGACTGCGGGTCGATGGTGACTTCCGCGCCGATCATCGGCGTATGCGAATGCACTGGGCTGGCCGCGCCCATGAGCTCACCCATGAACACCTTGAGCTGACCACCATCGACCTCAGTCGCTGGCGGTTTGAAATAGGCCAAGTCGCGCTCGGCGGTGCTGCGCGTGGCATCCGGCAACGCAATCCACAGCTGCACGCCATGAAGAATCGTGGTTTTCTCGGTGGTGGTTTCCGTATGCGAAATGCCATTTCCTGCGGTCATCAAATAAAACTCACCGGGATGTACCATGCCGCGTCCACCGCCGGCATCGATGTGGCTGATCTCGCCGGTGAACAACCACGTCGCGGTCTGCAGTCCGGTGTGCGGGTGCGGCGCAACGTCCATTCCCCCAGTCTTTGACACATCGTCAGGGCCAAAATGATCGACAAAACACCATGCGCCGATCAGGGATCGCTGACGATGCGGCAGCGTACGATGCACCGTCATCGCCCGCGGACCGCCCAAAGGAACAGCACGGGAAGAAATGATCTCAACAGCGGTTGCGTTCATGTCAACAACCCTAGCTCATGAGACGTCTTTTCTCTTCCATCTTTTGGACCACCATCACACCAAATTCATAGCCCCCATTCCACTCAACTCATGCGTGTTGCCCAGCAGTTTTCCACCCGGGGTAACAAGCTTGACCTGTCCGCGGTGGCGAATCATCCGACCTCGTTTTGGTTTCGTGAAGTTCTTGCCCTGACCTTTGCCGTCGTCGTTGACACCGTTGTGATAGCTATACAGCGTGGTCAGATTCGATGGATTCGTCTGACCACCGTTCTTGTGCGCATCGATGTGGTGGACCTGGCACCTATCGGCCGGTACTTTGCAGCCCGGCCACGGGCACACAAGATTTTTCGCCATGGCCAAGATTCGCTGCTTGCCTGACGCGAACCGTGCTTCATAAAGATTCACTGGTCCTGCGGTCGGGTGGAAGAGTCCGGCATAAATCTTGTCGCCAAGTGCGCCAGACATCGCAAGGTTGACGATCTCGGCACCGGTCATCGTCGTGCCGTCGGAGGCCCCAATGATGGACTCATCGCCTTCACCGCGAATGATCTGCGTGGATTGGCCCAAGCCAATAGCAATGACGGTGCGGTACTCGGGTTTAAGAACACCACCGCCGCCGTCGATGTGTTTCCAAAACGCTTCTAACAACGCTTTCGAGCGGGGTTGGCCCGTGGTGGCTAAGGCATCAAGCGTTTTCTCAAAGTCGATGATGCGACGCTGGGTGTCGGTAATGCTCATCGTGACCATGCCGTTTTTCGGACGTCCTACACGGACACCCTTTTCTTTTGGTTTCTCACCGATGAGTTCATCGACGCGCTGGTTGCCCAGAGCGTTGACTTCCTCGTAAGTACCCTCATACGCGATGAGTTCTGCACGGAGCTTCCACGCGGCACCACGCGCTTTCAAATTCTTCGCGTGTTTATTAACCATCTCTAAGAACTCGATGCTCAACCTGCGCTCTTCGGCAAGTGCGACAGCCTCTTGCTGCACACGCGGCGAGTCGCAGGACCCGAAGTAAACTCTGGCCAGCCGAGCATATTTCTGCGCTGTAGAAAGTCTGTGTCCGTCAGTAGCTACGTCGTAGGGTGATAGTTCGTAAAAGTCACGAAGAATACCCACGCCACCTCTGTCGAAGGCTTCAAATAACTCATATCCGTTCATGACTTCGACACTAAAACGACAGTGCAACCCCTGACTAGGGCAAGTTCAAAAACCTGCGAGTAATTCACATGACATGTCAACGAAATGGCATAGTTATCCACAGGGACGCCGATTAGACGAGCTCAATGCCTACAAATGCGATGGTGGCGACGAGCACTGTTGACGCAAAGGCGAGGATAAAGGGACGAACTCCAACGTGCAGCAAGCTTTGGATTTTCACCCCGCACCCGAGAGCAAACATCGCGGTTGCAAGCAGAATTGTTTGTAAGAAATCGCCGGTCACCAGAACCAGCTCGGGAAGGTCAACGGTGGAGCGAAGAAGGACCATCGATAGAAAACCGATGATAAACAGCGGGACTATTGGTGGGCGCTTCTCCTGGCCTGTAGTCTGCACGCTGCTGCTTTGATGACGCTTTACAAGGCTCAGAATGAATACGACTGGAGCTAGCATTAGAACGCGGGCAAGTTTAACCACGACGGCTATTTCTAGAGCGCTTCCGCCTATTACGCCTCCGGCGGCAACGACTTGGGCAACCTCGTGAATTGATCCACCGGCCCACATTCCTATCGTTTCCGGGGCTAAACCGGCAAGGGTACCGAGAAACGGGATGGTCGGAATCATGATGGTTCCAAATATCACCACCAAGGCGACGGCGATGACAACGTCTTCTTCTTCCGCATCGCTTGTGCCTTCGACACCCGCGACGGCAGCTGCGCCGCAAATGGAGAATCCGCAGGCAATGAGCAATACCTGCGCAGGCTTCATCTTTAGCAGGCGGCCGATAAGCAGCGTGCCGATGATTCCTCCCGCAACAATGCAGACGATGACCAGAAGCATCGGCAGCCCGAGGCCGCGGACATCTGCGATAACCAGTTTTAGTCCCAGAAACACGATTCCCCACCGCAGCAAAGTCTTTGCTGCTACTTGGATACCTGGCGATAACGTGCTGGGAAGCCGTGTCATGTTCGTTAGAGCGATCCCTGCGATAATCGCCACGATCATCGCGCTAAGCCCCGGTATAAAAGAACTGAAAATCATCGCGATAATAGCGCCAACCAGGCACAGCAGCAGCCCGGGCGCATACGTCGTGATTGCACGTGCGCGCGGTTGAACTTCAATTGAAGCAGGTGCCAAGATTCCGGTAGACATGTTTTAAAGTCTCACCGCGCAACGTGGTTTGCGGTAGACGGCAATTCCACATCTGGGCATATACTACTGATATGACTCCTGCTCAGGAACGCTGGCCCAACCTCCGCACACTGGAACTATTCGTCGCAATAGTTGATAGCGGCAGCCTCGGCGCCGCGGCGCGCAGTGTCGGAATGGCGCAGCCCAATGCAAGCCGCGCGATTGCCGAGCTTGAGGCAACGATGCAAACTCATTTGCTGGATCGTCGTCCCAGCGGCTCAGTGCCCACGCCTTTCGGGCTTTCGCTCGCTGCGCATGCGCGTGAAGTCCTGGATGCTGCTCGTGATTTTCAATCTTGGGTCGCGGAGAACCACGACGAATCGCAGAAGACGCTCAGCGTCGGCGCCAGCTTGACCATCGCGGAGACACTCTTGCCGGTGTGGATTTCAGCGCTGCGCGAACGATACCCCGATGTCCAGGTTGCTATTTCCGTGGTTAATTCAGCAGAAGTTATCTCGCAGGTTCGGCATGGGCATTTCCATGTAGGTTTCATCGAAACGCCACATGTGCCAGTGCAGCTTAATGCTCACATCGTCCAGGAAGATGAGCTTTTCGTGGTGATTGCCCCGCACCACCACTGGGCTTCGCGAACCGGGCGAATCAGCTTACAAGAGCTGGCTGAAACACCACTCGTTGTAAGAGAACCCGGCTCCGGAACCTTCGAAGCCCTGCAAGATCATCTGGCTGGCCTGGATGTTGCTACGCCAGCCCAGGTCCTAAACAGCATTGCAGCCGTGCGCGTCGCAGTAGCTTCCGGTGCCGGACCCGCAGTGATGAGTGAGCTGGCCGTGCGCGATCAGCTCGCCAATGGCAACCTCCTGCAAGTGCCTTTAGAAGGCGACAAGATCACGCGCCCGCTCACAGCAATTTGGTCAGGACACCGCCGCCCGCCCCGGTTGGCTCACGAACTGATTACCATCGCGAAGTCCGCTGGCGCTTGAGTCAGGAGGCATCGTTAAGCACTGCGTACAAGCGATCCCGCGCAATCTTCATCTCCCGGTCGAATTCCTCATCACTGGATTTATCGCGGACCCAACTTTCAGAAACCACGATGCGCGGCAGCGTTGCCACCGCCGCAATCAATGCACCACGCAGACGATTGCGCTTATCAATCAACCAGCCCCCGACCAGTGCCGGAATGCTGATTCCGGCCAGGACGGCGGGGATGCCATCGAGAAGCCTGCGACCAAGCAGTTTGGCCAATACCCACTCCACCGCGCCAAGTAGTGCTCCGGCACTAACCGCGATACCAATCGACTTCACCCACGTGGCAATAAAACCTTGCTGGCGGTCGCTTTTCTCCCGCTGCTTGGGCCAAACGTACTGCAACACCACATAAAACGGCACCATGATGTAGCCAAAAATAGCTTCTACAGTAGTCAATCGCTTCAGCGAAGCCGTGGGCCGGCGTTGTTCCTTGGCAGTGTCAGTCATTATTTCCCCTCAACGAGCGCGCATAGGAATCAAGCATTCAATAAGCCCACCCTAACAGTCCCACGAAAAAGGAGCCTCGCTATAGAAATCAGGCTGTCTCGCCCGAGCCGCCTGGCGGGTAGGGTGCATTATGAGCCGTACCGGTAGGGGAACTTACACAATCCTGCGATCTAAGGAGCACTAGTTGTGCAAGATAAAAGAACGAAGCAACGTGCTATTACGAAATCCATAACTGTATTTATCGGCGGCCTATTATTCGCTGCCTATCTCGAATGGCAGCATTCCATGACGGTAGCCACCATCGGATTCGTCCTGTTCGGAGCTCTGCTTGCTTACCTGGTGTACAAAACCAATCGTCCAAATTAAGGAAATCCGAGGTTGCCATAGCAGCTGGGCGTGCTAGGCTGCTGGTTAGACCACGCTGGCAGGACGACCTGCACAGTAAAAGCTAGAGCCGGGACGACCCTGCAGTAAAAGGAGTCTTCGTCCATGTCAGCCTCTACTGCCCTGCGCGGCGTTCTCACCGGATCTGTCATCGCCCGAATTGTATTGGGCTGGGTTGCGGTCGCACTACTATCACTGGCATCAGGTTTTCTCGCGGGCAGCTTATCGATGCCCCTCGTCTTCACCCTTCTTGCGCTCATCGTGGGCGTCATCATCGTGTGTTCCGGCGGGGTTGTCACCCAAGCTGAGCACCTCGCGCACCGGCTTGGTGATCCCTACGGCACCCTGGTGCTGACCCTTTCAATTGTCGGCATTGAAGTCATTCTCATCTCCGCGGTCATGCTCGGCCCAGGCGAGCACCACACCATCGCGCGCGATTCCGTGATGGCCACCGTCATGATTGTCCTCAACCTGGTCATCGGCCTGGCACTCATCGTCGGCGGTATGCGTCATAGCAACCTGCAGGTCAACCGCGCTGGAATTTCTGCATACTTATCGATGCTCGTCGTACTCATCGCCACCGCCTTCGCCATCCCGGCTGTCATCGGCACCGATGGCGCATACAACACCGCGCAGGCCATCACCATCGTGACCTTGACGGTCATCCTGTACGCATTCTTTCTCTACCGCCAAACCGGCACCCAGCATTACGACTTCACCGAACCAGACAAGGACGTCGTTTCATCCGGCAATGTTCATGGTAATGAACTTCGCCCTGGAATCGGCGCGATTTTCCGCGAGCACAAAGGAGAAATTCTCACTCGTGCGTTGGTTTTGCTTGTCACGATAATACCGATCGTGTTGCTCTCTCACGATATGGCATCGCTTCTCGATGACGGCCTTAACCGCCTCGGCGCCCCCATCGCGCTTTCCGGCATCATCATCGCAATGATTGTCTTTTTGCCCGAAGCAATCACCACCGTTCGCGCTGCCTGGGGTGGCGAAGGACAACGCGTGGTTAACCTCGCCCACGGCGCGCTCGTCTCCTGTGTTGGTCTCACTTTGCCGGTCGTGCTCATCATCGGCCTGCTTACTGGGCAGACCGTTACTCTCGCCGAAAACCCCACCAACCTGCTGCTCCTAGGAATCAGCCTGGCTTTGAGCATCGCGACGTTTAACTCCCGGAAAGTCACCGCGATTCACGGCGGAGCACACCTATTCGTCTTCACCCTCTACGCGCTCAGCATCTTTTCTTAAAGTCGTTCCTTGCCAGGACATTCTGTGCTAGCGTGGGCGCCAGACACGGGGTGCCCGAAAGGGCTGAGATTAAACCCGAGAACCTGATCGAGTTCGGACTCGCGGAGGGATGTCGGTAAACGACGCAGGCAGTATATGCAGGGATACCTGTATCTACTGCGGCACGCTTCGCTTCTTCGTACTCGATATGAGTGATGAAACGGAGACACACGTTGATACCCAACGTATTAACCATTGCTGGCACAGATCCCACCGGTGGTGCGGGGATTCAAGCAGACTTAAAAGCATTTACAGCCAACGGCGCATACGGGATGAGCGTGGTCACCGCGGTGGTCGCGCAAAATACGCGCGGGGTGGGAAGCATCGTCGCGATGGAACCTGACTTCGTGGCCGAACAAATCGCGGCGGTCTTCGAGGATGTCCGAGTCGATGCCGTGAAAATCGGCATGGTGGCCAATGCTGATATCGCCGACGCGATTACGCAGTCACTGGATAAATACGCGCGGTGCCCAGTGGTGTTGGATCCGGTAATGGTCGCTAAAAGTGGCGATCACCTGCTCAAACAGGACGATGTTGACGCAATTCGGGAGCGCCTGGTGCCGCGGGCAACACTGATTACACCGAACCTGCCGGAGGCATCGGTGCTGCTTGGCCGCGATGTGGAGATGGGCAGCCTCGAAGAGATGCGCGACTCCTTGGATGACTTGCGCGCATTGGGTTCTGATTGGGTACTGCTCAAAGGCGGGCATCTAAATGGCGCGGAAAGCACTGATATTCTCACCGGCGGTGATGCGGGAGAGACCACCGTGGAACTGACCGCACCCCGCGTGGACACCATCAATGACCACGGCACCGGGTGCACATTATCAGCCGCGATAGCAGCACTTTTGCCCCTGCATGGATACGAAGAAGCGGTGCGCCGCGCCAAAGACTATCTCACGCAAGCGCTGCGCCACGCGGATGAATTGGACGTTGGCGCAGGCCACGGCCCGGTCCATCACTTCCACGCGCTGTGGAATAACGCGCCTTTGCAACTGCAAGGAGCACAGCGATGAGCACTCAACGATTTACGGACCTTTTGCGCGAGCAAAACCACACCACGTGGGAGAAGGCAGTTTCTCACCGCTTTGTGCAAGAGCTTTTCGATGCCACCATCGACGACTCCGTCATGGCCAGCTACCTGGTGCAGGACTACCGCTTTTTGGATAGTTTCTTGGTGTTACTGGGGGCATCGGTAAGCACGGCGGATGCGCTGGAACCACGGCTGCGGTTTGCGCAATTCATCGGCGAGATAGCCGGCGATGAAAATACTTATTTCCTCGACGCCTTCGACGCACTGGGCGTGAGCGCAAAGCAGCGCGAAGAAATCCCGAATACCGAGCCAACCACCGCGTTTTGCGCATTGATGCGCGAGGCCGCGGAAACCCGCGATTACGTAGCAATCGTCGCGGTGTTGCTGGTTGCGGAATGGCTATACCTCGACTGGGCGACCCGCGGTGCACGCCCGCTGCCGGAGTACTTCGTGCACGCCGAATGGATTCGCCTGCATGATTTTCCTGAATTCCACGAGCGCATCGCGTTCTTGCGCGCAGAACTCGACCGCGTCGGCCCGGCCCGGCGCGCTGTTGCGCACGACTTCTTTCACCGCGCAGTAGAAATCGAGCTCGCATTCTTCGATGCCGCCTACGCCCACCCCATCACAGGAGAAAACCAATGACACTATTTGCTGAATTGAAAAAGGCCATCGGTACCGAGTGGACCGATTACACCGAGCACGAATTCGTGCGCAAACTTGGCGAAGGCACCTTGCCGCTACCCGTCTTTCAGGACTATCTGGTGCAGGATTATCACTTCCTGGTGCAGTTCGCGCGGGCGAACGCACTGGCTGCATACAAAAGCCGCAACCTCGCCGATATTAAAGACGCGACGGGCGCACTGCAGGCTATCTTGCACGAAACCGAACTACACCGCCGACTAACCGCACGCTGGGGAATCACGGAAGAAGAGCTTGATGCTGCGGCAGAAAAACAAACCACTGTCGCTTATACCCGCTACGTTTTAGACACCGGCATGTCCGGCGACCTGCTAGATATGCACGTCGCACTTGCACCGTGCTCCATTGGCTACGCAGAAATTGGTGCAGCTCTGGAGCCGCAACGAACACAGGCTCTCGATGCCGGCGAAGAACACCCATACGCCGAGTGGATTGCTGAATACTCCGGCACAGAATTCCAAACCGCAGCGCAAGCTGCCACCACACGCCTCGACGCGCTAACCGCAGGTAGTGTCACCGCGGAGCGCTTTGATTCCTTAGTGGGAATCTTCCGCGCCGCCACCCGCTTGGAAGCAGCTTTCTGGCAGCAAGCACTGGATTCAGCTCAATTTTCGACACTTAATTATCCTCCGCAATTTGGAGGATCTTTGTGCTAAGTCATTCTGCTTGGTTAAGCTGTGCTCCCAAGGGCTCACATCCATACAACAAGCACACGTCGAGCAAACAATTATACAGGAACGATCTCTCTTAGCGGGTGTCCAATTCATAGCAATTTCATGAATATTATGATGAGTTCTCCTGCGGGAATTGTTTCAGAGGTTTACGGTAAGAGAGTTCCTATTCCTTTCCCACTCAAAAACAAGGAGAACCACAGGTGCATGCCAAAAGATGGGCCGCGTCGATCGCAGGGGCCATGCTCGTCATGGGGTTAGCCCCACCGCTTGCTTCCGCCCAGTCAGAGCGCGTCGTTGCTGTAGAAGATCGTGAAGCATATGTCGAGGAGTTCAACTACGACCCGGATGATCCTCCCGTCATTGATGGCGTCAAGGGTTTAACCGAGGCAGAGATCGCCGAGTATAAGGAGAAGATCCGCCAAGCAGAAGCTTCTGGCCAACCACAAGATGAAATCGCCCCTGGCCACATGTGGTCGGACAAAGTTGGAATCCCCGAGCGAGTGGACAAGGCTGAGGCCGATCAGTCTGAGGTTGCTATTGCCAAAGAACGAGCACAACCACAGTCTCGCAGTCTGGGTGTTGCAGCAACACAATGCAAAACATTTTGGCTAACGCCACATCGAGTGTGTGGTTCGATCTTGAACCGTTACGAAGCACTTGGTGGCATGACTAGCTGGCTTTTGCTTCCGATTGAAGCCCAGAAAACTAATCCCGATGGGCAAGGTACTAGACAGCGTTTCGCCGGTGGTTTTATCTACTCACATCCCACAACTGGAACCCACGCTGTGGCTAACCATACAGCCAATGTGTGGCAACGCCACGGATGGGAAGCCGGCTGGTTGGGCTATCCCACCAGTGGTGAAGTGCCCGTGGAAGGCTCTACCGGAATCGACGGTGAAATCAACGGTTGGGTGCAAAAATTCGAAGGCGGACAAATCTACCGCACACCAGCTGCCCAAGGTTTTCAGGTCGCTAGCATCAACGGATTGATCCTGGAAAAGTGGCAGGATATGGGCGGGCCGTCCAGTGACCTAGGCTTCCCAATCTCGGATGAGGCTAAAACACCTGACGGGCAAGGCCGATTCTCGGTTTTCCAAAACGGGTCTATCTATTGGCATCCACAACATGGAGCGCATGTGATCGACGGCGCTATTTCCTTAATTTGGTTGCTCGAAGGTGGTCAGGACGGACCACATGGTTACCCAATTTCTGATGTCTATCTTGACGATGAAGCCAACATTAAACAGGACTTTAGCAAGGGAACGATTAATCTCAAGGATTATTTCGATTCTGATGAAGTCGTGCTCGTCGATGGTAAAGAAATAGCGAAAGACTTTGTTGATTTCTTGCAGACATACCTAGGAGTTGAATTGCCGCAAGGTTCCTCCTTACAAGAAGCTTCTCCACAGACTGTAGAGTCCAGGTCAACTATGCAGGCTGCGCAGGCTTGGTACCCTCCCCAGAATTCTCAATGGGAATACAAAGGGAGAACGTTGTGGGTTGTTTCGCCAATTCTGATTCCCTCGAACTACGTCTATAACCTCAGCCACCCCCAGAGAACCCTGCATGATTTCTGTAGCTACTCTCAGGATCTCTGGGGAGAAGATTCGATCATTTTTAATCCGAGCAATCGGGTCGCTGACTATCGAGGCCCATGTGCGAAGCACGACATGTGTTATGAAACAGTCGAAAACTACGAAGTAAGGGTCTTAACCTGTGACTTCAATCTGCATGATGATCTCAAGTCTGTATGCAGAGAGGCATACGGCCTGGGCAGCTCTAGGGCAAGCTGCTGGACTACAGCTCAAAGCATGTACCAAGTGGTAAAAGCTGCACAAGCGATTAAAAATCGTATATAGCTGGGCACGACACGACTTAAACGCGTCAACATACGACATTCTATTACTAAGGCAAACTAATGGCCATTGAAGACCAAAAGATGCACGAGCAGAAAGTCCTAGCGTTTCCAATCCCGGAGCTAGCCGTTGCAGCGATCGGAACGCTCATCTCCCTTGCTTCTTTATTCATTCATGATTCTGGGATCATCGCGCTGGCTTTGATGTTCATCCTGGTCAGTATCGGCTCTTTGCCCCTCGCTGTCCCACTCGCGTATACAAAGGTCGGCGCTTTTTGGATTGATATCGCTTATGTGGCCATCGGCGTATTTCTAGTTAGGTATATGACGTCCTTGCCTGATGAAGGCGCAATCTTTTTCCTTGCGCTCTTATATCCCCTCGGCTGGGCGTTAATCCTCAGCGGTTGTTCGCACCTACTGCGCCGTACACTGACCATATATCGCTATCGCCGCAAGCATCGACGATAAGTTCAACAACAAAGCCGCCTGCCATTACCCGAAGTTAATTCGGAAGTTATGGCAGGCGGCTTCGTATCCCTGAATCAGTTTCGTAACCGATCGGTGAGATTTGCTTGCCAGAATCAACAACTCCAGACCCATCCGCCCACGAAGCGGATCAACCTTGTTCCATCGACGGTGCGCCTCATTTCCCCGGAATTTCAGATATTACTTCGGACCGATGTGAACTGTTTGGGTCGGGCATTCGCTAACACCTCACTGTTGACATCCTTTGATAAAGCCAATTCTAATCCGCGCTTCTACACAGCTTAGGTTTCCTGCAAGCATAAAGCTGCTAATGAACCAACTTTTCGCTAGCCAATAGGTCCACTCAATTTCCCAGCGCAGCACGTCTTTAGAATGCATTTACTCCGCTATTGTGGAGTGAGAATCGAACAAGCAATGGAAGGACACCACATGAAGGATCCGGCGACATCGCAATCTCTCAGTGTGTTCCGTGCATGGTTGAATTCCCAGGGGATCCCCGAAGATGTGGCAAAGCCACGACGCGCAGGATTTTTTATTGAAGACAACGGAAGCATCGAATCACTCAATGAAAGATGGCTTGCCGGTGACGAAGTTTCCTGGCTTGGTGGGCCAGCGCCTCTGGAGGGATCCTGGCCGGTTAATGCAGATGGTAAACCACTGGCGCATGTTGCTACGTTGTGTCTGCACATAGAGTTCGATGAAGAACTAGATTTCGACGACCTAGTTGTAGGCGAGATCGTCGATGGCAGTCCCCGATCGGGATACCTCACCGTCTACCATGACCTCGAAGCCCATGGCGCTACCTGGGATGCCCCGTCATCATGGCTCGCTGTGTGGTACACAGCCTATGACATCCCCTCGCAACGTTTCCCTCTTGTACCGCCTCCAGCAGAGGTAGATACCCCAACTGAAGCATTTCAAATGGGAAGATTTGTTCCTGGGTATTCAATTATCTCTCCAATTGATGTCCACGGCGAGATTTTCGAACGATACGATCTTGCATACCAAGAATATCTTCGACAATGGCAAAAATTGCGGAATCCCAATCAAGGACCACCTTTACGCGATGATTACCCCGTGTCGCTAACAGCACTCTACGCACATTCCTATGCGGGGTTCGACACCGCAAACAATGAGCTACTTCCTGAAGTCTTACCAAAAGACATCGACAAGGAATTCAACTATTACGTTTGTCTTGCTCAAATTGAATCGTGGACAGCGCTGATGGAATGGTTCGGGGATGCAAGCCCCCTTGAAGTCTGGATTGTCTTCGCGGACCTAGGATTAGGCGATCTCAATAAAAACTGGTGTCTGACAAGAACCGATTAACACGGGATTCAGCTGCCTAGTGTTTGAAGCAAGATGCGTTCCAGCTCTAAGAATCTAGGGCTGGTCAGCGCATCGATCCCACGCGGCTTCGGCAGGTCAACGTCCAAAATGAGGCTGACTGTCGCCGGGCGCGGGCTGAGCACCACCACGCGGTCTGAGAGCAAGATCGCCTCGCGGACATCATGCGTAATCAACAGTGCAGTCCAATTGTGTTCGGCCCACACTTGTTGCAGCCAGGTTTGTAAATCCTGTTTGGTAAGGGCGTCGAGGGCGCCGAAGGGTTCATCGAGAAGCAAAGTTCTCTTGTTTTGAACCACCGTGCGCAACAGTGCTGCCCGCTGGCGCATACCGCCGGAAAGCTCAAACGGCAAGCAGTCCTCAAACCCTGCGAGCCCGAAACGCGGAAACCACTCCCGCACCCGGGCACGCACCGTACTGCGTTTGACCCCTTGCACTTCCAGGCCCAGCGCGGCGTTCGCGGCGATGCTGCGCCACAGAAACAGCACATCCTTTTGCGGCATATACGCCACATCGCCGTCGCTGAACACCTGCCCGCGACTGGGTTTGTCCAAGCCTGCGATGATATTAAACAGCGTGCTCTTGCCGCACCCGGACGGGCCGATGATGGAGACGAACTCCCCGGGCTGCACCGCGAAAGAAACGTTGTCCAGCACCGCGCGATGCTCACCGCCGGGAAGCGGAAAATCCCGCGAAATGCCATCAAGTACCAGCTGTGGTTGGGTTTTAACGCTCATTGGCAGCCCTTCTTTCTTTGATGTGCCACGGAATGACCGCCCGTTCGACCAGGTAGGTGGACAGGTACAGCGCAATGCTGATTACCGCTGTGACAACTACGGCGGCAAGCACCAAGTCGGTGCGAAATGCGTTCTTTTGCACGCTCATATAAATACCTAGGCCCTGTTTCGCGCCGACATACTCCGCGAAGATGGCGCCCACCACGGCATAAGTAATGCCGATGCGCAGGGACGTGAAAAACAGCGGCAGCGCCGACGGCAGCCGCAGCAGCAGAAACTCTTTGATGCGCCCGGCGCCCATGCTGCGCAGCAAGGCCGATGCTTCCCTGTCCGTGCCCGCGAATCCTTCCACCAGGCCGATGGTAACCGGAAAGAACGTCACCAATGCCACCACCAGGATCTTAGGCAGCAGGCCGAAGCCGAACCAGATGATCATCAAAGGCGCAATCGCGATGATCGGGATGGTTTGGGAAGCAATCAGCAGCGGGACCAGACCGCGGCGCATCAGCGGCGAGAAATCAATCACGATGGCTATCAACCACGCGCACGCCAGCGATACCGCAAAGCCTAAAAGCGTGACGTTGAACGTGGCCAGGGAATGTTCGCCGATGGTGCTGCGGTGTTCCCAGCCGGAGCGTGCCACAAGCGAGGGCGGCGGCAGCACCTGCGGGCGCACTGCGGTCAAACGCACAACGGTCTCCCACACCGCGAGCAGCACGGCGAGGAACCCCGCGGGCACCCAGATATTCTTAAACGGAAGATACTGCTTCATCAGTCCTGCAGGTATTCATTGGTGAAAAACTCTGACCACGCAGGCTGCTCATCTAGCGGCTTGCCATTGTTATCAGTCAGCAACTCGGAATCGAAGAGGAACTGTCCCAGCTCACTCCAGTGCTTTTCGGTCTGAATGCCGAAGTCACCGTTGTCATCCAGCATGTACTTATCCGCGAGCATCTCCTGGCTTTCCACCAGCATGTCTAAATCGGTAAGCAATCCGGAGTTTTCTTCCTGCAGAATCTTTGCGGCGGCTTCGGGGTCTTCCACGGAATCTTCATAGCCGCGGGCAAGAGCCTGTACGAAGTCACGCGCAGTATCCGGATTATCTTCCAACCAGGTATTATTGCCTACCACAATGACTTGGTATGCATCGGGGAATCCGTGATCGGTGTACGCGAAGGTCTTCAGGTCCACGCCGCGGTGTTCAGCTTCGATGCCTTCCCACGCGACATAAGGGACGGTGAAATCAACATCGCCGGAGTACAACGCCTCATAGGCAGAGGTCCCCAGCGTCACGGTTTCGAATTCGCCCTCGCCGCCCGCGGATTGCACCACGGCCTGCATGGTTTTGGTCTCCGCTGGGTTATCGAATCCACCGAAGGTCAGCCCGTCCAAGTCGGCAGGGCTTTCGATGTCATCGCGATCTGCCAGTACCGCTACTTCCGTGGCCCAGGTTTGTTCCACGGCGAGTACTGATTTCAGGTCCGCGCCAGACGCCATGGACATCGACGCTGTGTCTTGGAAGCTGATTCCGAACTCGGCTTGGCCGGCATCGACAAGCACTTCGGGGTTGCTGTTGTTAAACGGCAGGATTTCCACGTCAATCCCGGCTTCTTCAAAATAGCCCTTGTTCAACGCCACGTAGAGCCCGGTGTGGTTGGTATTCGGCGTCCAATCCAGCGCGAAGCGCACGGTGGTTTTCGCATTGCTTGCCGATGCCCCCTCCGCCTCATCACCTCCCGCACAGCTTGTCAGCAAGGTAGCAAGAGCAAGAACGCCGGCTGCGGCGATGGTGCGTAGCGAAGTAGATGTAGTTTTCACGGTATTGGTTATTCCTTTATATCTGTGATGAATAGTTAGGGTTGGTTCCAGGCATTGGACATGCTGCGGGCGACATGCTTGGGATCCTCGGCAGCACATAGCGCGGAGACAAAGCAGACGCCTGCGGCTCCAGCGGATCGCAGAGCAGCAATGTCTTCGGCGAGGACGCCACCGATGGCCACGGTCGGCACTGATGACAACGCGGTCAGGTGTGCAAAGCCCGCGATGCCCAGTGCTGGTGGATGATCCGGCTTGGTAGAAGTCGGCCGGATAACACCGACGCCGACATAATCCACGGTGCCGGACGGCAGCGCGGCTACCGCGGCGAGGTGCTGCTCGGTATTCGCGGTGAGCCCGATGGTCGCGTCCGCGCCGAGTTCCTCGCGCGCGGTAAATGCGGCTTCATCGCCTTGGCCTAAGTGCACGCCGTCGATGGCAATGCCGCGCCTTTGAGCTTCGACGGCGACATCGAGACGGTCATTGATCACTAGCTTCGCGCGGCCATCGATGACAGCTGCGAGCTGCTCAAGTTGGTTTAGCTGTTGGTCAAAGCTGGCGTGTTTATCGCGCAGCTGTACTGTGCGCACACCGCCTTCAACAGCTAGGCGCACGGTTTCCACCACGCCGCGGGTTCCACACAGCACCGGGTCGGTGACTAAATAGATGCCATAATCCTGGTTGCTGCTCATGCCGCATACTCCCGGATGCGCTGCTCCGAGGAGATGGTGGACGGGGTGAGGGTGGAGAGGGCATCGATAAGCAAAACTGCGAAAGACCCTGGACCTGCTGCTTGCGCGGCAGCTTGTTCAGCCGCGACGCCGTAGACCGCATGCGCCGCGGCAACTGCTTCAACCGGGGAATAGGGCTCGCGCACCGCGGCGAACGCAGCAATCAACGCGCCCAACGCGCAACCGCCGCCGGTGACTTGGGTCAAAAGCTCATCGCCGTTAGCCACACGGATAACGCGCGTACCATCGGTGATGAAATCCTCCGGCCCGGATACCGCCACCACGGTGTTGAGGCGCTGCGCCAGGGCAATCGCGCCCGGCGCGGCTGCTTCTGTGGAATCTGTGGACTCCACGCCCTTGCCACCAGCGCCTTCCCCGGCGAGGGCAAGAATCTCTGAGGCATTACCGCGAATCGCAAACGGGGTTTGCGGAGCGAGTTTCTGCGCCAAGGCTGTGCGAATGGGCAACGCGCCAATCGCCACTGGATCCAACACCCACGGTGTTGGAGATTCGTTGGCGGCGGCGACGGCTTCTTCCATCGCCAAGCGCTGCTCCGGCGTCGGGGTTCCTAAATTCACCAGCAAACCACCTGCGACCCGGGCGAAAGGGCCCGCTTCCCCGACGATGTCCGTCATCGCTGGCGCTGCGCCTATAGCAAGCACCACATTGGCGGTGAAGTTGGTTACCACCGAATTAGTTATGCACTGCACCAAGGGATTGTGCGCGCGTAGTTCACCGAGCAATGCTGCGGCAAAAGATAAGGTCATGGCCTTTCGCTTTCTTCTTCTGACGAAGAAGAATGTGCAGCATCACCGCAGCGCACAATAGGACACCAATAGTATCCGCGCACAGCCAGTTTCATCCGGACAATCCCTTCGCCAGTACTAACTAGATCAGGTTCGACGGGTGTTATCTCAGCCGCTTTCTACGGCACCCCGTGTCTTAACGCACCACATTAACCCAGGCAGCAGGTGCCTGCAATAACTTTTGCGTCGGAGCATGCCGAAGAAAGAATTTATATCGCACGACGTCGGTGCGGTGTACGGTCTTGTACAAAGCCCCACACCTCGAAGGAGTCCGCCGTGAAATCCCTGCATAACGTACGAGCGCACAGTTTCGCTTCCGATAATTATTCGGGCATTGCCCCGGAGGTACTGGCGGCGTTGACGGCAGCTAACGGCGGGCACCAGACGGCATATGGGGCGGATGAGTACACGGCATTGCTTGACGATGTCATCGTGAAGCATTTTGGCTCCACCGCCACTGCGTATCCGGTCTTTAATGGAACGGGCGCGAATATTGTGGGTTTGCAAGCGTTGCTGCCGCGGTGGGGCGCGGCGATTTGTGCTGCGACGGCGCACATCAATGTCGATGAAGGCGGTGCACCCGAACGCATGGGTTCCATCAAGTTATTGCCGGTGCCGACTGCAGATGGCAAGCTCACCCCAGAATTAGTCGACCGTGAGGCCTGGGGCTTTGGCAATGAACACCGCGCGCAGCCGCTGGTGGTCTCCATTGCTCAAACCACGGAAGTAGGCACCTGCTATACCCCGGAGGAAATACGGGCGCTAGCGGATCATGCGCACGCTCGCGGCATGGCCTTGCATATGGATGGTGCGCGCATCTCCAATGCGGCCGCAACACTCGGGCTGCCGCTGTCTGCTTTTACTACCGAGGCTGGCGTGGATGTTTTAAGCCTGGGTGGAACCAAAAATGGTGCACTCGGCGCTGAGGCCGTGGTAATTCTTAACCCCGATGCGCTAGTCGGTGGCGCGGAGGCGTTGCCGTTTGTGCGCAAACTATCGATGCAATTAGCTTCCAAAATGCGCTTTATCTCCGCGCAGCTCATCGCGCTGTATGAAGACGATGTGTGGCTTAATAACGCTCGTCATTCCAACGCGATGGCCAAGCGCCTGCGCAGCACCCTGGAAGAAGCGAACCTACCGGGCTTGAAATTTACCCAAACCACCGAATCTAATGCGGTCTTTGCCACCCTGCCCGACGGCGTTGCCGATGAACTGCGCCAAGACTTCCACTTCTACGACTGGGATGCCACGCGCAATGAAGTGCGCTGGATGTGTTCTTCCGACACCACTGAAAAAGACATTGACGCTTTTGCCGCAGCCATAAAACAAGTGTGGGCTTCACACCCTAGCTAAGGCGCAAATCGGTGATGCACGTTGCATCTTCTGCGCCCGTGGCAAATTCCGTTGTACCCTCTAAGCCCTGGTAATTCACCGTGATGGTACCGGCGCTTCCGCGCGGAACCCAAAACCCGGCAAAGCCATTATCGAAGGTCGTGGCGGGGCCATCGACAAGCGTTGTGCCGGTTTCTTCATCAAAGACTGATACCTCTACTAGCTCATTGTCCAGCTCTCCCACGCAGGTAGTGAGGCTGTGATAGTAGCAATCATGGGTTTGGGACACGAAGGGGGCAATCGAGACATAACTCAGGTCTTCCGGCATAGCGAGCGTGACTTCCCCCGACTGATTACTCAAGATCAATTCTTCGCTTCTTACTGAAGCCATCAAATCAGTAGGGCGTTCAGCGATCGGTTGCTGATCCAGATAATCAATAATCTCGCGCGCATCCATCCCTTCTAGACCATGGGCGTTTAATACTTCTTCCTGCTCCGCGCCCGAGGATGAACAAGCACTTAAAGCAAGCGAAGCACCGACGATTGCGCTAACAATTGATGCGCTTTTCCTCGCAGCCCGCTGGGGGCTTGCTGGTTGCGATCCAGCTCCATCCTGAATATTTTCCATAAGCTAATTAATAGCATCATTTCTCGCATCCCGATAAAAAGCTAACTTTCCTTGAAATATACCCCACAGGGGTATACCGTTGTTTGTAGCGCTTAATTACCTATCTCCTCCATATCTCGGTTTCCTAGAATCCTAAAAATTGAGAGAAGAAATGACATGAGTACCCCACACCACGATCACAAGTCCTCAAGCCATCATGGCCATGAAGGACATAACCATGATGAACATGCGGGTCACAGCGCCACAATGTTTAAAGACCGCTTCTGGCTGAGCCTCCTGCTGTCCATCCCAGTGATTGTCTTCAGCCCCATGGTTGCCTCTTTGCTGGGCTACACCGTGCCGGAATTCCCAGGTTCAACCTGGATCGCCCCGGTTCTAGGAACCGTGATTTTCCTCTACGGCGGCAGCCCTTTCCTCCAAGGTGGCGTGTCAGAGATTCGCTCGCGTCAACCAGGCATGATGCTGCTGATTGCCATGGCGATCACAGTCGCATTTGTCGCTTCATGGGTTACCACTTTGGGCATCGGCGGTTTTGAACTCGACTTCTGGTGGGAGCTTGCCCTGCTGGTTGTCATCATGTTGTTGGGCCATTGGATGGAAATGCGGGCCCTAGGTTCTGCATCTTCTGCCCTCGATGCCCTAGCTGCGCTCCTCCCGGATGAAGCAGAAAAGGTTGACGGCGATAGCATCCACTCGGTTGCCATCTCTGAACTTACTGCTGATGACATCGTGCTAGTCCGCCCCGGCGCGCGAGTGCCTGCTGACGGCACCATCATCGATGGTTTCGCCGAATTCGACGAATCAATGATCACCGGCGAATCCCAGCCTGTTTATCGCGACAGTGGTGAAACAGTTATCGCCGGCACCGTGGCTACCGATAACACCGTGCGCGTCCGAGTGGAAAAGATCGGCGCTGATACCACCTTGGCTGGTATTCAACGCATGGTTGCCGAAGCACAAAATTCTTCTTCCCGTGCGCAAGCCCTGGCCGATAGGGCCGCGGCTTTGCTCTTCTGGTTTGCCTTGGCCGCTGGCATTATTACGGCCACCGTCTGGACAATCATCGGCAGCCCTGATGAAGCCATTGTCCGCACCGTCACCGTGCTGGTCATAGCCTGCCCCCATGCCCTTGGCCTGGCCATCCCCCTGGTCATTGCCATTTCTACGGAGCGCGCCGCCAAAACCGGCTTACTCATCAAGGACCGGCTTGCCCTTGAACGCATGCGCTCCATCGATATTGTTTTATTTGATAAAACTGGCACCTTAACCGAAGGTGCACACGCGGTCACCGGTGTCGCGGCAGCATCGGAAGTGCCGGAGGGAGATGTCCTGGCCCTAGCTTCTGCAGCTGAAATTAACAGTGAGCATCCAGTAGCCCGAGCGATCGTCGCTGCGGCAGCCGCGCACCCAGCAGCATCACAAAGCCCACACGCTGGCTGTGATTTCCGCACCGCTGCGGGTCGTGGCGTGCAAGCAACCGTCGATGGAGAAACCATCATGGTTGGAGGCCCCAATATGCTGCGTGAGCTTGGCGTTGACTCCCCCGACTCACTACACAACAAGATTTCTACGTGGACCTCCCGCGGAGCAGGAGTTTTGCATGTTCTTCGCAACAAGGAAGTCATTGGGGCTATAGCCGTCGAGGATCAGATCCGTCCCGAATCCCGCGATGCCGTCCGCGCACTGCAGGATGCGGGTGTGAAAGTCGCGCTGATTACCGGCGACGCTTCTCAAGTTGCAGAAAGCGTGGCTCAAGAATTAGGTATCGACGAAGTCTTCGCCGAAATTCTCCCGCAGGATAAAGACACCAAGGTCACTGAGCTGCAGAAACGCGGATTCGACGTGGCCATGGTCGGCGATGGCGTCAATGACGCTCCTGCCTTGGCGCGGGCCGATATTGGCATCGCCATCGGCGCAGGCACGGATGTGGCCATGGAATCCGCTGGCGTTGTGCTCGCCAGCGATGATCCCCGCGCGGTGTTGTCCATGATCACGTTGTCCAAGGCCAGCTACTCCAAGATGGTTCAAAACTTGGTCTGGGCATCGGGCTACAACATCCTCGCGGTCCCACTCGCTGCTGGTGTACTAGCTCCCATTGGCTTTGTTCTCTCGCCAGCGGTGGGCGCAATTTTGATGTCATTGTCGACCATAATCGTGGCCTTCAATGCCCAACTTTTAAGAAGGATCGATCTACAACCAACGCATGTAGCACCCGCTACCTCAAGCGAAAAACTTCAACCATAAACGCTTGATGGTAAAGCTTTCTAAACCATAATTTTCTCAACCTCAGAAAGGTTTCACATGAAACATTCCACTTCTCTCATCGCTCTCACGCTCGCCGCTGGTCTTACCTTGAGTGCCTGCAGCGACGCCTCAGATTCCGCAGAGCCTGCGCCGGCTACTTCCGAAAGTGCCGATAGCTCGGACAACGCTGCGGCTTCAGAAAACGCGACGGAGGACGAAGGGCACAAAGACATGGCTCACGACCATCCTGAAGACGGCGGCGCTCCCCCAGCCGGAATTGAGGAAACAGAAAACCCAACCTACCCCGTCGGCACTGGGGTCACCTTGACCGCGGATCACATGCCCGGCATGGATGGCGCAACCGCAACCATCTCCGGCGCCTTTGATACTACGACCTATTCCGTGAGCTACACCCCCACTAACGGCGATGCTCCAGTTACTGATCACCGTTGGGTTGTGCACGAAGAACTCGTGGATCCCGGCGAAGCACCGCTTGCTGTTGGCGCCAAGGCAGTGATGACCGCTGAGCACATGCCCGGGATGAAGGACGCCGAGGCCACGATTGATTACTCCACGCAGGAAACGGTGTACATGGTCGACATTGATAATGATGAGATGACCATGAAAAACCACAAGTGGGTTACCGAAAGCGAAATCGAACCCGCTCAGTAACCCATCAGCCTAAGGCAGCTTGTGACCAGCTGCCTGAATAAGGCTGTACCACTCAACGCGGGATAGCGAAATATCTGAACCCGCTGCGGCATCGACGATGCGAGAAGGCGTCGTCGTGCCCAGCACAACCTGCATGTTCGCAGGATGACGCGTGATCCAGGCGCACGCAACGGCGATGGGTTCCACGCCATATTTCTCAGCGAGACGCTCAATCTCAGCATTGAGTTCCGGATAGTCCGGCGAACCCAGGAAGATTCCCGGCTCACTCCCTTTTTGCAAAGGCGACCAGGCCTGCAGCGTGATGCCATTAATCCGCGCGTAGTCCACTAATCCGCCTCCATCGCGGGTGATGGCGTCCCCAGTAGTAGTCATATTCGACGTCATGCCCTGCGCAACCAAAGCAGAATGTGTAATTGACAGCTGCACCTGGTTGATCAGAATCGGCTGCTCCACGGCAGTCTTGAGCAGATCAATCTGACGTGGAGTGTGATTGGAGACGCCAAAAGCACGCACCTTCCCAGCTGCCGCAAGATCATCAAAAGCACGCGCTACTTCTTCCGGTTCCACCAAAGCGTCTGGGCGGTGCAGCAACAGCACATCTAAATAGTCCATATTCAGGGCCTTCAACGATCGCTCTGCTGAAGCAACAATGTGCTCATAGGACTGGTCATAGCCGCATGGTTTGTCGATGATTCCCGTTTTCGACTGCACAATAATATCTTCGCGCTCCGCTGAAGATAGCTTCAACGCCTCTGCGAACCTCCGCTCGCACAAGTGATACCCCCCCTCGGGAACATTGAAACCATAAAGATCCGCGTGGTCGAAGTAATTAACGCCAGCCTCTCGCGCGGCGGCATACAGATCGCGAATCTGCACATCCGTCTTATCACCAATGCGCATCATACCCGCGATAATATTGGGCACTTCTTGCCCACTTGTTCCTAATTCAATACTTCGCATATTAATTTCCTCTTGGACTAGCGTTCAGCTCGCACGGATTGAGTACTGCGCGAGTCTATCCGTTTAGCGACGCAGAAGCGTTAAATAAGCCTCAAGTTGGTTGAGGATCCGCTCAGTACTAAAATCTTCTGGATCTATTACTGGTCAAGTCCGCCCGAGTGGTGTTTCTGCCTTTCGTTGAAACAAGCAGTGTGATGGCCTCAGGGACCAGCACGTGCTTGGTACTGTGACTGGTTCATGCGACTTCCTTGGTGGTGGTGTCGGCGTCAATGACGTTGGCGGTGATCATTGCTTTGGTTTGCTCCAGGCTTGTCAGTGACATGTAGCGGTTTTGCTGAATCCAATCATCATGTTGTTCTGCCAACACAGCACCCACGAGTCTGACTACTGCATCACGATTCGGGAAGATTCCAACAACATCTGTGCGCCGTCGGATGTCCCGGTTCAACCGCTCGGTGGGGTTATTCGACCAGACTTTCTTCCACACTGATTTCGGCGCGTGGGTAAACGCCAAGAGCTCATCTAAAGCTTCTTCTAGGTAACTGGCGACGTGTGGGAACTTATCCTCACAAAACGCCACGACCTCGCGGGCTTGCGTCCAGACTGATTGTGCATCTGGCTGTTGGAATATCGTATGAAACATCGCCGATAGCGTCGGCCACTGTGTCTTTGGCACCATCGCAGATAGGTTCTTGGCGAAATGGGTACGGCATCGTTGCCAGGACGCATTCGGTAAGACATCACTAATCGCATGCTGGATACCTAAGTGAGCATCACTGGTAACGAGGTAAACCTCGTTGAGTCCGCGGGCTTTAAGGTCTCTAAAGAACCCGGTCCAGGATGCTACTGATTCCGAGGTAGCAACCTGCATGCCCAATAACTCCCGGTCAGCAGTAGAAGAGACTATCCGTCCTCCTCCCCCTCTGCCTCAGGCGGTCGTCGGCGCAGCCGCCGCCACACCGTGAGCCAGCTCTCTGCAGTGACTGCCGGCCGCAGGACCAGGACTACAGCCAGCTGCCCCACGAGCACTGTCCCTATCTCTACCCAATCAATCATGGGTTGATAGGAACACATGGCTGTGCACGCCGATCGCCAGCCAGCAGCCAGCGCCAGGTCAGGTCCCCGCGCCCGAAACCTCGACCTGTCCAGCCCTGAGAGTCAGCTGCCAGCAAGCAATTTTCGCCCATCGTCCCGCAACTCCCCCGTCGGGGAAACGTGCCGGTAAAGCGTCTGTCGGGTGACCCCCAGCTCCTGACACAAGGCCGCGACATTCGTCTCGGGTTGGCCCATCGACGCCATAGCCAGGCGGACCTTGGCCGGGGTCATCTTGAACGGCCGGCCCCCTTGCGTCCACGGGCCCGGGCGGATTCCAGGCCGGCCTTCGTCCGCTCAGAGATCAACTCACGCTCGAACTCTGCCAGTGCGTCGAAGATCCCGAAGACCAGCTTGCCCTGGGCTGAGGTCGTATCGATCGCCGCACCCTGACCGGTAAGCACCTTCAGATCCACCTCGCGGGCTGCGAGATCATGGACGATGTTGACCAGGTGACGCAGATTCCTGCCCAACCGGTCCAGCTTCCACACGAGCAAAGTGTCGCCGGGACGCAGCGTCTTGAGACACGCATCGATCTGCGGGCGGTCCTCCTTCTTGCCCGACGCCCGGTCCTCATAGAGATGATCGGGATCCACCCCGGCCGCAATGAGGGCGTCGCGTTGCAGATCGGTGGTCTGCGATCCGTCCGACTTCGAGACCCGCATATAACCAATCAGTGCCATAGCTTCTTGCCATCACTTATACGATCGTTTACGTGACAAGGGGGGGCGATTGCCGTTCCCACAGGCGAAGAAATGCCCGGCCTGTCACTTAACACGTTATTTATTCTAGGTTACGTCAACGGTGGTTAAGACCACTAAAGTGACATTGAGACCGCCTTATCTTTTCCTATCATTATTGATACTGATATCATTAGGGTATGGCCACCTCCTCCGCGCTTCTCCACCCTGTTCGCCTCCGCATCGTCCAGACACTGCTCGCCACCGACGGATCCACCACCCGCCAGCTCCACGACCGACTCCCTGATGTTCCCATCGCAACCCTTTACCGACACATCGCCCATCTCGTCGACCACGGCCTCATTGAAGTGGTGGAGGAACGATCAGTCAGAGGCACAAGCGAAAAGACCTACAAGGTGGCCGAAGAACTCACCAACCCCACGGCAGACGAACTAGCCTCATTGACCCCCGAGGAGATCCTGGCGGCGTTCACCGTGTTCGCCTCCGGGGTGATCCGCGATTTCGGGGACTATCTTGACCAGGGTGTGCCCAATCTGGCCAAAGATCAGGTGAGCTTCGCGCAGGCGGATTTCTGGGCGACCGATACCGAAGTCGAGGTCTTTTCGCAGGCGGTTATGACAGCGCTTCGCCCCCTGATGGCCAACACCGCCGGCCATAACCGGCGCCGCCGCGCACTGACGACCATTATGATTCCCCGCCCAGTCGAAAGGACGACACCATGACCCCAGAAGGCAGCGATCATATCACCGCCCGGGCCGACGATATGATCGCAGGATACGACGACACCGCAGTCCTGGGCCCCCTCCAGCTCCGACTCCACCCAGGCATCACCGCCCTGCTGGGGCGCAATGGGTCGGGCAAGACCACCCTCATGCGCACCCTCTGCGGCATCATCCCCCCACTGTCAGGACGTTGCATCGTGCTGGGTGAACAGGTGGTGGACGGGGCCGCGGTACGGTCCCGGGTCGGTTATCTCGGACATAAATCCGCCCTGTCTTCCGGGCTCAGTGTCGCGCAGAACCTGTCGTTCTGGCGCACGATCAACGCCAGTCTTCCGCAGATACCCCTGATAGCAGAGGCGGAGTTGATCGGACGTTTCGATCTTGAACCGATCCTCGACAAACGCGTGTCCGCGCTCAGCCGCGGGCAGCGTCAACGCGTGGATCTCGCACGATTGGCGATGACAGATCCAGAGTTTGTGGTGCTCGACGAGCCCCTGACGGGCCTCGACCCGGTCTATGCCGCTGAGACCCGCGCACTCCTGCACGAGTGGGGCACAACCCGGACGGTGCTCTACTCCACCCACAGTGTCGCGGAGGCGCTGGAACTCGCCTCCCGTTTCCTCATCGTCGATGGACGTGACGTGCTGACACTGGGCAGCGACGGCACTGCCATCACCGAGACGCAGATCCTGCAGTCACTAGGAGCATCATCATGACCCGAGCCACCACCGCCACACCTCATCAGGTTCAGGCGTTCGCAAAGCGGGCGTGGATCCAGCAGGGCGGCATGACACTCTGGCTTTCCGCACTGTTCGGAGCCGGCATCGGGATACTTGCCCTCCTCGGAGCCGGCAACGTCGACATGATGCCCGGCATGGAGACCATGATCCCGAACCAGGCACTCCACCTCGCCACCGTCCGCGACAGCCTGGGCGAGGTCCAGCCGATCGCCTCCTACCTGCTGATCATGACACCGGTCCTGCTGGGCGCCCTGGTCGGAATCGTCGCGACACTGACCCTCCCGGGAGTCGTCGCCGATGACATCCACGGCGGCGGCATCGAAGTCCTTTTGGCTGGGCCGATCCCACGCCGTCGCCTCTTCCAGTCCTACCTGGGGGCCAGCCTCATCCTCACCACCGCCTCCTGGGCCATGGCAGCCACCGGATTCACCACCACAACCATTCTCGTGGCGCTGACCACGGGCATATCCGTATCAGTGACCTTCCCATTCGTGGCCGCACTACTCATCCTCCCCCTGTCGCTGGGCATCTGGTCGGCAACCGCGACCCTGTTCGGGGCACTACTGTATCCACGCAGCCTGGAATCGCGGGCAGGGATGAACGGCGGACCCATCCGACTCCTCGCGATCGCACCGTCCCTGTTGACAGCCCCCTGCCTCATGCTCCTGCACGAATGGGCACTGCCCGTCCTCGCCCTCATTTTCTCCACCACCGTGGCCGCCAGTGCGCTCATCGTCTACCTCACCGCCCGCGGATTTCGCAGCGCCCGGGTTCTCGATTCCTGAACCGCCCACACCCACCTCATACCAGCACACCCCCACCAGATGCCACTGCGCAGTGGGGCAGCAATCATCACCGCCCAGGTAGCCCCCTCTCAGGCAGTGTGGTGAGTCAACGTGATCAGACCGTTTCGACTCCCCGACCCACCATCATCGCGCACGGAGGCTTACCCCACGGGCACCCTAGCCCTCCGGGGTGAACAGATCCTCAATCGCACAGTCGAAGACACCGGCGAGACGAAACGCCAGAGGTAGCGCGGGATCAAAACGCCCCTTCTCAATGGAGATGACTGTCTGCCGGGACACCCCCAGCAGCTCCGCGAGCCTGACCTGCGACCAGCCCCGCTGCAGGCGGCGTTGCGCCACACTGTTGCGCACCACTTACCCCGCCCGTCGGGCAACCAGGTAACGGATACCCATATCGGTGCTGTTGAGGGAGATGGTGGTGCTGTTGCAAAGTTGGGGCAGTAGAAAGACCGGCGTGAGGGATCTCGGGGGCCTGCAACCGCAATGGAGCGACGATTCGGACTGCCGGCCGGCGCGGGCAGTTCATCGAGGTCGTGATAGCCCATGTGATTGAAGGCCTTGACCACGGTGGAGTCAGGCAGGAGGGATTGAAGATATTCACTGGTGGAGGCATCCGGTTCGCCGAAGGGAGAGTCGCGGCTGTCGGTTTCCCACCAGTAGTTCATGGCATCGACAACCACCTTCCCAGCCAGCTCGGATATCGGCAGCGTGTCCACCTTATGAGAGGAATGGCGACGATGACCAGGTCCGCCCCGGCAGCTTCGGTGGATGTGACGGCACAGGCGCCGGGCGCGAGCACGCTGACGATGAGACTGATGCGGGAGGGGTCACCGGATCCGGCGATCATGACGTAGTAGCCGGCCTCGACCGCCAGCCGCGCCGAGAATGCCAATTGTCTCCGCCAAGAGATTTCTCCTTTGTTGATGTGTCCACATAGTACAACGTTGATCAGGTTTTGATATTCCGGTAGACACAATGACAATTATTCTGTACACTCGGTGAAGAAAATACGACATGATGAGAAGGGCGAATATGGCCAGAACAAGAGCAGCCGCTTTCCTCGCCGTCATCCTCGCACCCCTGGCCACGGCATACCCCCTCGGCCCCACGGTCGTGGGAATCCTGGCCACCGTGGCGGCACTGGCCGTCTGCGTCGCACTCGGCTACACGCTCGCCCAGGAAAAGGCCACTCAGGAGTGGCCATGAGGGACCAGGACCTGAGCAACATGGTCCGCAAGTTCCGCCGGTGGCATGAACTGAGCCAGGGAGAGCTCGCGGAGAAGGTCGGAGTCTCCCGCCAGACCATCGCGAACATTGAACGCGGCAACTACTCCCCCTCCGTCCACCTGGCACTGGCCATCTGCCGGGTGCTGGGGCACACCGTCGAGGAGATCTTCGGCGACGAACAGGCCGACCAGAACGAACATGCAGCATCCGGAGCGCGACAGGAAGGAACCTGACATGAGCTACAACGACACCATCATCGCCAATGCGGACGCCACGGTGGACGACGAGTTCGAGCGCGACATGCTCCACCGCTCCTCCACAGTGGCCTGGAACTGGACCGCCTACCTCATCTTCGCCGCCGGTGCGGCCATGGCGTGGATCTCCGACGGCATCGCGAGCATCGCCAGCCTCATCCTTCTTCTACCCCCGCTTATCGGGCACATCATCAGCAACCGGTGGCTTCGTCAGCGGATCCCCCATCCCCGCCAGGCCGCGACCACCAGCGTCGACTGGGTTGTCATCGGAGTGTTCATCGTGGTCTGGATCGCAGGCGTCGCCTTCCGTGGATACGGCGGTTCACTGTCATTCATCCTGGGGGCCGCGGTCGGTTCCGTGGTGGGTCTGCTTCTCGTGGCATTCTTCCTCGCTCGGACCCCGAAGGTGCGGGCCGCCGACGAGGAGAGGCTCGCCGAGGATCTGGAGGACTGACCGAGCACCCCAGGCACCACCGACCCGACCACAGAAGGACCACAGACATGAGCTTCAACGACACGATCATCACCCGCGCCGACGCGACCGTCGACGACTAGTTCGAACGCGACACCCTCCACCGTGGGTCCACCATCTCCCTCAACAGCACCTTCCAATTTATTGGCTGTTTAAGTAGCCATACAGCGTTGTCCGACCAATGCCGAGCCTGCGAGCAACCTCAGCCTTCGGGATACCAGCGTCCACCCACTCTTGTGCTTCTGCCAGCTGCTCATCAGACAGCGCTTTCGCGCGACCTTTATAAACCCCGCGGGCTTTCGCCCGCGCAATCCCTTCCGCCTGCCGCTCACGAATAATCGAGCGCTCAAACTCCGCCACCGAGCCAAGCAACCCGAGCATGAGCTTGGCAATCGGCGTCGAATTCAACGAATACGTTTGGCCTTCTTTTAAAAACTTCACCGAAACATCGCGGGCAGTGAGGTCATCGACCAGGCGGTGCAAATCAATAAGCGACCGCGCCAACCGATCCATACTCATAACCACAAGCTGGTCACCAGGGCGCACATAATTTAACGCACCATCCAACCCGGGACGGTCAGTAGACGAACCGCTGACAGTATCGTCGAAGATGCGAAAGCATTTTTCTTTCTTCAATGCTGCCGTTTGTCGCTCTAAGTTCTGGTCTTTAGAGCTAACGCGCGCATAGCCGACTTTTAGGCCGGAAATAACCTCAGAGTGTTCGGGAATATCTAGAGGTAGTGGCGGTTCTGTTCCATTGTCCATAAATACACCCTAGTGGACACAATGTTTGCGAGCGCTTTTGTAATTCAAAAACTGTTCTTTTGGGGTGTTGTCAGAGTCAAAAGTCGTTGGCGCAGATTCTGAGAGTCATCCTGTCGCAATGCGCGGTTATGTGGACTTCGAGGGGTCCTTCTGCCGCGTAGGTAATACCCCAGTTTCTTTGCGCAGCGCCCGGTAGACGGTGGTGCGGCTAACTCCCAGAACTTCGCCGATCTGAGCGACAGTCATGTCTTTTTGTTCGTAGAGTTTCCGTGCGGTGCGCAACTTATCCCCGGACAAGGAGGGCGGCCTGCCGCCGGTACGGCCGCGGGCCCGGGCAGCCTCAAGCCCGGCCTTGGTCCGCTCCCGGATCAGGTCACGCTCAAACTCTGCCAGTGAGGCGAAGATGTGGAAGATAAGTCGCCCGCCGGAGGAGGAAGTGTCGATGTTTTCCTGCAGCGACCGAAACTCCACTCCCCGCTCCTGGAGGCCGGCGAGTTGATCAATCAGATGTCTAATTGACCGGCCCAATCTATCCAGGCGCCAGACCACCAACGTGTCACCGGGGCGAAGTTGATCGAGCAACTTGTCGAGTTCAGGACGCGACTCCAACGATCCGGAGGCGGTGTCGGTGAAGATCCGGTAGCAGCCGGCCGCAGTGAGTGCGTCGTGTTGGAGTCGGGCGTCCTGGTCGCCGGTGGAGACCCGGGCGTAGCCGAAATCATGTCCCATACTCAAAAACGTATCAGAACCCGTGCGGAGGTCAGTGAATGGGCACATAGAATACGGCACTGTGTTGTGATACAAAAGTGTAACGCGCCCACCTTTACGTATGGGGTTATTTCGGAAACCGGGTTTTTGTGTCAGAAACGAACGATTTCGACACAGACAGTACCGAAGGGCGCTGGTGTGCCACACATCACCGTCGAGCCGACGTTCGACCCTCGTTGCAACAGTTCAGCAGCCGCTGTATAGTTCAGTGCATGCTGACTATTGCTTCGCGCTTGGACGTGATGAACCGATTGGGTCGGGCGATGGCCGATCCCACCCGATCCCGTATTCTTCTGACCCTGCTGGGCGGCCCAGCCTACCCGGCCGATCTCGCCCGGGAGTTGGAACTGACGCGGTCAAATGTGTCGAACCACCTCACTTGCCTACGGGACTGCGGAATTGTGGTCGCCGAACCGCAGGGGCGGAAGACCCGCTACGAGATCGTCGACGCCCATCTTGTCCAGGCGTTGAACTCACTGCTGGATACCACTCTGGCTGCCGACGAGAATGCCCCGTGTATTGACTCGGCATGTGACGTGCCCGGGTGCGCCACCGGAGAGGGGAACAGGTAAGTGGTAACTGGTCTCCTGGGGGCGGTTGGTCTGTTTATCGCCACCAATATCGACGACATCATCGTGCTCTCGCTGTTCTTCGCCCGTGGGGCCGGCCAAGCAGGGACCACACTTCGGATCCTGGCCGGGCAGTACCTTGGTTTCGCGGGCATCCTCGCAGCCACGATCCTGGTCACCCTAGGGGCGGATGCCTTCCTTCCCACCGAGGCGATCCCCTACTTCGGGCTAATCCCCCTGACCCTGGGGCTGTGGGCGGCCTGGCAAGCCTGGCGGGGAGACGATGACGACGACGATGACGCGAAAGTCAGCGGAAAGAACGTAAGCGTCTTGACCGTCGCCGGGGTGACCTTTGCCAACGGTGGCGACAATATCGGCGTCTATGTCCCGGTTTTTCTCAACGTGGATACCGCCACCGTTATCATCTACTGCGTCGTCTTTCTGATTCTGGTGGCGGGCCTGGTCCTGTTGGCGAAGTTCGTGGCCACCCGTCCGCCCATCGCGGAGGTTCTCGAACGCTGGGAGCATGTGCTGTTCCCGATCGTTTTGATCGGCCTGGGTATCTTCATCCTCGTCAGCGGCGGCGCCTTCGGCCTTTAATAAACTCATCCCCCGTGCTGCTAGGGCCTCTCTAGGTTTCCTTACCGGCATCAACTAAACCGCCCATGAAGTTGTGAAAAGCCGCTGCCGCAGGGACTCGACCACGCTAGCGCGACAGAAAATCTAAAACTGCCCTATTGGGGTGTACACGCTGCTACAGCTTGAGGAGCATCTGACCGGTCGAGCGTGTGGACGACAATGATATCGCCTTCACGGGCCTGATCCAGTGCCTTGTGCAGTCCGGGGCGGTCGGTGGTGGATCCGGATTTCTTATCAACGTAAATGTATTTGCTGGCAATACCTTCCTGGCACAGAGCGTCGATCTGTCGGTCAAGGTCCTGTTTCGCGGTCGACACCCGGGCGTAGCCAGTATCCATAACCAGAATAGTGCCGGAAGTCCATTCTGTAGCGGACATTATGGGACATGGCTGTGGCATGACTTGTGGGACATGCTCCTCCTGGGACTGTGTATTTTCAATCCATTGTCATTGATGGTGTCCCACCTCCTTGAAAGTGAGACGCTCGGGAAAGGCCGGAAGGAACCCCTTTCCTGATGTTCAAACCATTGCTTGAAATACAAGTACTCGCTTGTTAATATCGGAGTGTGCTTACAGAGATTTCCTTATCCATCCCCGCGTCGGATCTCAGTCCCGCCGAGCGGGCCCAGTTACTCGTACCCACACTGTCCGCGCTGTCGGATGAAAACCGGTTGACGATCCTGCTCACCTTGGCGGAGACGTCGATGACCAACCGCCAGCTCCATGAGGCCACCGGGATGAGTCAGGCGTTGGTCAGCCATCATCTGGCTGCTCTACGCAAGGCCGGACTGGTGGACTCGGAGCCGAGGGGTCGTGCCACGCTGAATTCGGTGTGTTGTGCTCAGCTGGCTGATCCGGTGCGCTGGCTGGCGCACCTGGCGACGTTGACCCCGGAGGGACAACGCGCCTGCTGCACGGACACCTCCCTGAGAAACGAGGTCGTTGATGCTGATTAGCGCGCTCGGCACGTTCACTATCCTCCTGGTCGAACTGCTCCTGCTGTTTCTGGTGATCTCCTATGCGGTCGCGCTGATCAACCGGCGCTTCGGCCCGGAGCGATTGCAGAGCTGGATGGCTGGTGGAGCGGTTCCCGGCCAGGTCAAAGGACTGGCATTGGGGGCGATCACTCCGTTTTGTTCCTGTTCGACGATCCCGATGTTTGTCAGCATGCTCAAAGCCGGGGTGGCCTTTCGTACCACCGTGACCTACCTGATCGCTTCGCCGCTGCTCAACCCGGTTATCGTCGGCGGAATATGGCTGATCTTTACCTGGCAGGTCGCGCTCAGCTACGCGGCGATCATGGTGCTGCTGTCCTTGGGAGCACCCTGGGCCTGGACCGCGCTGGGCATGGAAGACCAGCTGCGCAAGGTCAAGGTCAAGGGCGGGCACCAGCTGGACGGGACCCCGTGGCGTGGAATCAAACAAGAAACCCCGGCAGCGATCCGTCAGGCATGGGACGATCTTCGCCCCATGCTCCTTCCGATGATCATCGGCGTGGCCATCGGTGCATTCATCTACGGGGCCGTGCCCGAAGACCGCCTGGGATTTATGGCCGGTGGAAACGTCTGGTGGCTGATTCCACTGGCTGCGGTGATCGGTATCCCGCTGTATGTCCGACTCGAGACGATGCTGCCGGTCGCCCTGGCTTTATCGGGTGCCGGGGTGGCCATCGGCCCGATCTTCGCGATGATGATCGGTGGGGCCGGGGCCTCGCCACCGGAAATCTCGATGTTGGCGGCAGTGTTCAAGCCGAAAATGTTGGCCACCTTCGTGATCACCATTCTGCTGGCGGCCATGCTGGCCGGCTACGCGATGACGATCATCCTCTAAACCACGTACCTCTAACGAAAGGAGACCCTCATGGGCTTCAAAGACCTGTTTCACAAGAAGAATACGAACTCCGATTGCTGCAGTGTCGAGATCGTCGCCGACGACGACACCGACACCACTGAGACCACCAGTGACCAGGAGGAGCAGCACCCGCAGGCTACGTCCTAACCCGACACATCCCGGTCTCTACCAGCGTGTCTGGCTCCCGGACGAGGAGCTGACAGCCGGTGCAGACACGAACGACCCCGCGCGAATTCGCGCGGGGTCGTTGGTGGTGTCAGGTGGGGTGGTCAGTTCTCGAGCAGCTCGGCAATGAGCCGGCGTACCCGGACGTCGATGTCGTCACGGACCAGACGCATGCGCTCCAGGCCCTCGATGCCACGCTGGGACGGCTCGTCAGTCACCCACCGCTCGCACGTACCGCGGGCACCGTCGGGTAGCTCCAGCTGGGCATCACCTCCCAGGATGATCACGCGGTCGACCTCGCGCAACAGTTGTGGATCTACACCCTTAGGGTGGCCTGCGGACATGTCGGCACCGGCCTCGGCGATAACCTCGACGGACTGGGGGTTGAGCTTCGTGCCGGGTGTCGTGCCGGCGGAGTGGATCTCGATCCGGTCACCGGCGTGCTTAGCGGCTAGGGCTGCGGCCATCTGGGACTTGCCGCCGTTGCCGACGCAGACGAACAGGACTGTTGGGTGGGTGCTCATGAGGTGAAGTTCTCCTTCTCGGATACAGCAGTCTGCGGAGACGGTGTCGAGGATACGGGTAGGGTCGGATCCTGGGGGAAGAGTTTCGGTCCCAGCCACAGCATGGTGTAGACCAGGCCGACAAGCACCGGGATCTCGATCAACGGGCCGATCGTGCCGGCTAGCGCCTGTGCGGAGGTCGCCCCGAAGGTGCCGATGGCCACGGCGATGGCCAGCTCGAAGTTATTGCCCGCGGCCGTAAACGACACCGACGCCGACTGAGCGTAATTCATGCCCGACGCCTTCGCGGCAATCAGTGCGATGGCGAACATGCCGACGAAGTAGGCCAGCAGCGGCACAGCCAGGCGGGCCACGGTCCACGGTTGGGAGGTAATCTGCTCGCCCTGCAGGGAAAACAGCAGCACGATGGTATAGAGCAGGCCGATCAGTGCCAGCGGGGAGATCTTCGGCAGGTAGGTGTTTTCGTACCAGGCACGGCCCTTGGTTTTTTCACCGATGATTCGGGAGGCCACGCCGGCGGCCAGCGGGATGCCGAGGAATACGAGCACGGAAACCACGATCGACCAGAAAGAAAATTCCGCCGAGGTAGTCGCCAGGCCCAGCCAGGCTGGCAGGACCTGGAGGTAGAACCAGCCGAGTACGCCGAACATGATGACTTGGAACACCGAGTTGATCGCCACCAGCACGGCCGTGGCCTCCCGGTCACCACACGACAGATCACTCCAGACGAGCACCATCGCAATACACCGAGCCAGGCCGACGATGATCAACCCGGTGCGCAGTTCCGGCTGATCTGGCAGGAAGATCCAGGCCAAGGCGAACATGAAAGCCGGACCGATCAGCCAGTTGAGTACTAAGGACACCGTCATCAGGCGTTTATCGGCGGCGATCTCGCCGGCCTTGTCGTAGCGAACCTTCGCCAGCGGCGGATACATCATCACCAGCAGGCCAAGTGCTATCGGCAGGGAAATCCCACCGACCTCTAAAGCGCCCAGGGCGTCACCGATACCGGGGACGACCCGGCCGATGAGCAGGCCAGCGGCCATGGCGAGAATGATCCAGACCGGCAGGAAGCGATCTAAAAAGGTCATGCGTGGGCGGTGGTCAGAATTCATACGAGCCTTTCACAGTATTGACAAGCATCAATACAAAAAGTAGCCTTGATATCGATGGTTGTCAATATAGGATGGTTGGAATGACACTCTCGCAGACTCTCCCGCTGGCGGACTTGTCCGCCTGTTGCTCACTGGGTGCTGGCCCCTTGACCAGTGGTGAGGCCGAACGCTACGCCACATTGTTCAAGGTGTTGGCCGATCCCGCCCGCCTGCGTTTGTTATCGCAGTTGGCGACCGAAGGCTGCGGCCCGGTCAGCGTCGGGGAGCTGACAGAGACGTCGGGGTTGAGTCAGCCGACCGTGTCGCACCACCTGAAGCGGTTGACCGAGGCCGGGTTATTGGACAAAGTCCGGGTCGGCCGGACGATGACCCATCAGGTGCGCCCAGAGCTGTTCGCGGAGCTGCGCACCGTGTTACAGATGGACTAACCCACCACCGACGAGCAGGAGACGATCACACACGTGACCAGCAAACACTTCGAAGCGATCATTATAGGCGGTGGCCAGGCGGGCCTGGCCACCGCCTACTACCTGCTGCGAGCAGGCGTGGACACCCTGGTCCTCGATGATCAGGAGGATGCCGGTGGGGCGTGGCGGCATGTGTGGCCATCAATGACGTTGTTTTCCACCGCGGAGTTTTCCAGCCTGCCGGGCAAGCCTATGCCAGCCTACGAGGGGTTCCCACCGTCGGACCATGTCATCGACTACCTTGCCGACTATGAGCAGCGCTACCGGATCCCCGTCGAGCGCCCCGTGCACGTGGACCGCGTCGAGCGGGAGGATGGAGGCTACCGCCTCCACGCCGGTGATCGATCGTGGACGGCTCCCCATGTCGTAGCCGCCACCGGTACCTGGTCTACTCCCTTCGTCCCGGCCTACCCGGGATTGTTTACCGGCACGCAGTGGCATTCCGCGAACTATCCCGGGGTGGGCCCCTTCCGAGGGTCGTCCGTGGCGGTGGTGGGGGCGGCGAACTCCGCCGCGCAGATCGCCGCCGAACTCACCGGTGTTGCCGAAGTCACCTGGTATACCCGCCATCCACCACGGTGGATGCCCGATGAGGTCGACGGGCGGGTGCTGTTTCGCCGGAACCGGCAACGCGCCCTGGCCGTCCAGCGCGGCGAGACAGATCCGGGGGCCGACTCGGAGCTCGGCGACATTGTCGTGCTGCCTGAGGTGCGCGCTGCCCGCGACGCCGGATGGTTGGCGGCGACGCCGATGTTTAACTCCCTCAACGAAGTACGGGCCGATCATCTGATCTGGTGTACCGGGTTTCGGCCGTCCCTCGGGCCGGTGCGCCGGCTCCTGGACGGCACGACCCCGAAATACCCGGGCCTGCACCTGGTCGGTTACGGCGACTGGACCGGCCCCGGATCCGCCACACTCACCGGGGTAGGCCTCTACGCCAAGCAGACCGCCCGGACCATCGCGGACTCATTCGGCATGACCGTCAAGTAATCCCCGCCTGGCCGGCAACCCCGAGGGGCACTCTGTCGTCAGCACAACGAGCGGAGTGGAGTTTCGATCGCTGCAGGAAAACGCCGGCACCTCATCCTTCGGGGGCCGAAAAGTGTTCCACATCTTCCTGCCCGGCGGAGTTTGAATGTGATCTGATCCGGGAGCGGAGACACGCCGGTCTGGAGGCTGCCTGGGCTCGTGGCCGCACGGGAAGCTGGCCACCACTGCTCAGCGGGGACAAGCTGCGCACCGCGCGGGAAAATCCGCGAGCAGATCAGTTACTACCCCTGAACCCTTGCGGTTGCGTGTAAGAAGTCGGTATATCTATCGCCGGGACATCCCCAGCTCTTCGGCGACCGCATCAGCAGTGCTTACTCCGACTTTCTCGTGCTCAGCCAACCTAGCGATTACCCGTTCCTATGCTCGGGCCTGTTCCCACTCAGCTTCAGGCATAGTCAGGTGTGATGTCGCAGCAATGTCCGTGTGGCTGCTGTCCATCCCTGTCTCCTTGTGTCCGGGAGTTCTGACATTTTCAGCCTAGTGCACACGAGTACTGACCGGATGGTGTTCCGAAGCCGTCGTCACAACCCTGGTCACCGGGGGCCATCTGTGCCAACGCCTTCTGACTCTGACAGTAATTCTAAAACTGTTCTTTTGAGGTGTACATGCGGCACTGCACCTGCGAGAGGTCTCCTCGCGTTTCCCTCACCAATGTTGAGAGGAACGAGAACAAGCGTTATGTACCGATTACCCTGCTAACAATAGACTACTAAGTCTATAAAATGTCAACCCTTTCTTATTATTTTTCATCACCCCCCACCGCAGCAGTTCCGCGCCGCATTTAATATCCGCGCCGCATTTAATAACTGTGCTATAACTAGCAATTGACAGAAACTGAAGGTGGAATAGTTATGCACTTGCTTCCCCGAGAACAAGAAAAACTCATGATCGTCGTGGCCAACGACCTAGCGCGGCGTCGCCAAGCACGCGGACTCAAGCTGAATTATCCCGAAGCCGTTGCCATCATTACTTATGAGCTGCTTGAGGGAGCACGCGATGGCAAGTCCGTACCAGAGCTCATGAACTTTGGTGCCTCCATCTTGAGCCGAGAAGACGTTCTCGAGGGCGTGCCGGAACTCATCCAGGACGTTCAGGTAGAGGCCACTTTCCCCGATGGGACAAAGCTGGTCACGGTCCATAGCCCGATCCGTTGATCCGAGAGGAAGAAGCAATGATCCCAGGAGAGTATGTGCTTGCCTCCACGCCGGTACTATGCAACCCCGGCCGCCAGCGCACGGAACTAGCCGTAACAAACACCGGTGACCGCCCTGTACAGGTAGGTTCCCACTACCACTTCGCGGAAGCGAATGCAGCGCTGGAGTTTGATCGTTCGAAGGCGAGAGGAAAACGGCTCGACATTCCGGCAGGTACCGCAGTACGTTTCGAACCCGGTGATAAGAAATCGGTTCAACTTATCGATTACGCGGGCGAACGCCAGATCTTTGGCTTTCACGGCGATGTCAATGGGGCGCTCGGCACTCCCGAGGAAGAGGAGCACTAACAATGTCTTTTGAACTAAGCCGCAAGGAATATGCCTCGCTCTACGGCCCCACCACCGGGGACTCCGTCAGACTCGGAGATACAGAACTCTTTATCACCGTCGAAAAGGATCTCACCGCCCCTGGTGACGAGGCAGTTTTTGGTGGTGGCAAGGTCATCCGCGATGGCATGGGCCAAAACGGTTATCTCACCGCCGAGCAGGGGGTGCCAGATCTAGTCATTAGCAACGTCATCATCTTGGACTCCACGGGCATCTACAAGGCCGATATTGCGGTCACGGACGGATTCATCAGCGCCATCGGCAAGGCGGGAAACCCCGATACCATGGCAGGAGTTTCCATCCCGATCGGCGTAGACACCGATGTATTCGCTGGCGAGGGGAAGATCCTCACAGCAGGCGGCATCGACACACACATTCACTTTATCTCCCCGGATCAGGTTGAAACAGCCTTGTGTTCAGGAATAACCACCATGATCGGCGGCGGAACCGGCCCTTCGGAATCCACTAAGGCCACGACCATCACGCCTGGAAAGTGGAATATCCAGATGATGCTCCGCGCGGTCGAAGATTTCCCCATGAACTTCGGGTTTTTAGGCAAGGGGCATGGCTGCGATACGGATACGATGGCCACGCAGATCAAGGCTGGGGCGATAGGTCTCAAGATCCATGAAGACTGGGGTGCCACGCCCAGCTCCATCGATACTGCTCTCAAAGTCGCGGATGACTTCGATGTACAGGTAGCGATTCACACGGATACCCTCAACGAGGCCGGTTTCCTCGAAGATACCCGCGCAGCGATAGCCGGCCGCCTCATTCACACTTTCCACACTGAGGGCGCCGGTGGCGGGCATGCCCCGGATATTATCCGCCTGGCCGGGGAAGCAAACGTGCTCCCCGCCTCCACCAACCCCACCCTGCCTTTCACTGTTAACACCACTGAAGAGCACCTAGACATGCTGATGGTCTGCCACCACCTCAACCCTCAGATTCCTGAAGACGTCGCTTTTGCGGATTCGCGCATTCGGCCGGAAACCATCGCCGCCGAAGATATCCTCCACGACATGGGGGTTTTCTCCATCACCTCCTCCGATTCCCAGGCAATGGGCCGTGTCGGCGAGGTCATCGTACGCACGTGGCAGGTGGCGGATTCCATGAAGAAGCAGCGCGGCACTCTTCCGGAAGATGCCCACATCTACGGGGACAACTATCGTGCCCGCCGCTACGTCGCCAAGTACACAATCAATCCCGCCCTCGCCCAAGGCATCTCCGATCTCGTGGGATCCATTGAGGTGGGCAAGCTCGCAGACTTCGTCCTGTGGGATCCGCGCTTCTTCGCCGCGCGCCCCGAGGTAATCTTTAAGGGGGGATATGCAGTAGCCAACGCCCTCGGTGATCCAAATGCTTCCATCCCTACCCCGCAACCCAAGATTTATCGATCCTCGTGGGGAGCCCTCGGCACTGCCGTTTCGCAGACTTCCGTTACATTCCTAAGCCAGGCCGCGGTCGATGCCGGCGTGGCCGATGAGCTGGACTTGCACAAGAACATCTACCCCTGTCACGGCATCAGGGGCCTCTCCAAGAAAGACATGGTTCTCAATGATGCGACGCCGCATATCGAGGTGGACGCGCAAACCTACGAGGTTCGCGTCGATGGGGAACACATCACCTGCGCGCCCGCCGAAACTGTTCCATTGGGACGCCTGTACCACCTGTTTTAGCTGGAAGCTGTCTTAACTGGAAGGAAAGCAATGATCATAACCAAGGTCCTGGGCAACACCGCAACCGACGAGGGAGCGAAGATCGCCACTAGTCGCCATGTAGAAACGCTTAATCTAGATGGCCCGGCCCTCCTCAAACGCATTCAACGCCTCACCACGGACCACGGCACCGAAATCGGTATCCGCCTTTCGCCATCTGCTCCGCTCTTGCACGATGGGGACATTGTCCATTTCGATGAGGCCAACGCCATAGTGGTTAAGGTCATGCCAACCGACGTCCTTGTCATCGCCCCACCCACCATCGTCTCGATGTCCTTTGTAGCTCATAGCCTGGGCAACCGGCACCTGCCCGCACAGTTCTTTGGCAAAGACTCGGAGTACGGCACCGAGTGCATGGTGGTCCAGTATGACCACACCGTAGAAGAATTCTTGGAGCACCACTCCATTCCCTATTCCAGACAAGAACGCGTGGTCCCTGAGCCCTTCCGCCATGCAGAGCATTCCCACTAATGGCGCCGCCACTGGGCGCGGACCTGAGCGCGCAGCTCGCCGCAATGCAGTTGTTGGATTCCGCCGCCCCTGTCGGAGGTTTTGCACACTCGATGGGTTTCGAGACCTACATCGAATCCGGTTTCATAGACTCGAGCGAGAGCTTCGGGCAGTGGCTGGAATCCTACCTAGCCAATCAGCTCACCTTCGCGGATGCACTAGCCATTAGGCTGGTCCACCGCGCCACAGAGTTCGCCGAGGTGGTCGAACTGGATTGGGAGATGCACGCACAGACTCTTGCAGCACAGATACAGAAGGCCAACACGGCCATGGGCAAGCGCCTGCTCCGGATCGCATGCCAGAACTATGCCGCGGAATTCGCCGAGCAGAGTTTCGCCGCTGCGGATTGGCTCCATCGATACGAAGAAGCAGTGTCAAGAAAAGAGCTTTATGCGCATTCGGCTTTGGTCTGGGGCGTGGTCTCCCGCAACCTTGGTATGGATGAGGACACGGCGGTGTCTTGTCACCTCTATGCCACCGCGATCATGCTGACGCAGAATGCCGTGCGGGCAGTGCCCCTCGGACAAGATGCCGGTCAACGGGTTCAAAGGCACGCCCAAGACTGGGTTGTGCGCGCTACTTCGCGCTCTCGCTTGCTAGGCCGGGGCGACTTCGGCGCCAACGTCCCAGGCCTAGAAATCGCACAGATGCAGCACGAACACCAAAGAGCCCGGCTTTTTATGAGCTAGCAACGCCCCACCTTTAGAGAGGATTTAAACATGGAAAACACGGCAAACACGGAGAACAGCCCCATCGCAACCGAGCCGGTCATCATCGGCATAGGCGGCCCCGTTGGATCAGGAAAGACCCAACTAGTAGAACGCATCACCCGCGCCTTGGAAGGTCAGTACTCCATGGCCGCTATCACCAATGACATCTACACGATCGAGGATGCCAAGATTCTCGCCCGCAACTCGGTGCTTCCCGTCGAGCGGATCATCGGAATCGAAACCGGTGGCTGCCCGCACACCGCAATCCGGGAAGACACCTCCATGAATGAGGAAGCCATAACGGAGCTAAAGCAGAAGTTTCCGGATCTGGACCTCATCTTTGTGGAATCCGGTGGCGATAATCTCTCGGCCACGTTTAGCCCCGAGCTGGTGGACTTTTCCATCTATATTATTGACGTCGCCCAAGGCGAGAAGATTCCGCGCAAGGCTGGTCAGGGCATGATTAAGTCAGACCTTTTCATCATCAACAAAACCGATCTAGCGCCTTTTGTAGGCGCAAACCTTTCCGTCATGGAGGCTGATTCCAAAGAATTCCGTAAGGATAAGGCCTTTGCTCTGACGAACCTCAAGACCGATGAGGGACTTGACTCGGTTCTTGAGTGGATTCGTCATGACGTGCTTCTTTCGGACTTAGCTTAAAGCGCAATGCAAACTACAACCGCCAAAAATCCCAGCTCCCTTATTTTGCGCGGCGAACTAGAGCTGCGCATCGTTACCGATGGGGGGCGTCCCGTCTCTCGCCCGCAATCACAGTTTCACCGTGGTGCACTTTCGATAATGCGCCCGCTGTATCTGGATGAATCCGGGCAAGTAACACTCTTCATCCTCAACCCGGGTGGCGGGTACATAAGCGGGGATGACTACCTCATCGAAGTCTCGGTTGAGAAGTCCGCCGCATTGGCCCTGACCACGCAATCAGCTACGAAGGTCTACCGCACCACTGGGCTTCCCGCGCGCCAACGCATGGAGGTTTCTCTCCACGAAGGCGCTGTGCTTGAGTACCTCCCTGACCAGCTCATCATGTATCGCCAGGGCAGCTACGAGCAGTACACCGACGTGCACATGCACCCCAATGCCCACCTGTTCATGGCGGAGGTAGTCACCCCTGGTTGGTCGCCAGATGCGCAGCCATTCCAATATCAGGATCTTAGAATGCGCACGATGGTGAAGGTAGAAGATGAAAGCTCACTTCAACGTCCTCTGCGGATCGACTACCTTCGCATCTCGCCTTCGGAAGATGACCTGGGAGTAGGCGTCATGGAGGGCTACAGTCACTGTGGACAGCTGCTTGTGGTCGATCGCGGCCTAAACGATGACCTCGTTTCTGAGATCAAGGCTCTCGTAGCCGCGGCTCCAGTTCATGCCGGTGTTTCCGTCTCAGGAGCAGACTTCACCTGCCCCGACGGCCAGCCAGCGCCTAAGAACCTGGTGGTGCGCTCGCTCAGCCGTGATACACAGAGCTTGAACGACTTGCACCACCGCATCGCGAACGCCGTTCGGTCTCGCCTTTTCGCGCGGCCACCACTAAATCTGCGGAAATACTAGCATTAGCCCGCATTTGCAGTTCGCATGCGATTTGCACGTGCTCCGTGGACACCACGTTCGTGGAGCAGTAACAATTCTGCCGTAATACACTGATGTTCTATGCGCATCACCACCCGCCAATACCGCGACGGCTCAGTGTAGGACTCGGATTTCCCGCTGGCTGATCTCTCCGAGCGCCTCAAAGACGACACCGTCACCATCTGGGTCGATCTCGATGATGTGGACTCGGTAATACTCGATGAGATCGCCGAGGAACTCCACCTCCACCCCCTCGCCGTGGAGGATGTGCTCAGCTTTAAGGAGCGTGCAAAAATGGTGCGCTACCCTACCCATCTTTTCCTCACCCTCTACGCCGTCCGTGCCCCAGAGACTGACACGAGTTATATGGAACGCCGCGAGATCTCTGTATTCGTCACCCATAACGCGGTAGTCACGGTCCGGCGGGGTGGCGCCTTCGACATTGACCGCGCGCGGACATCTTGGGAGGCACAGTCATCGTTGCTCGCTGAGGGCGTAGTCAGCATCCTCTGGGCGATCATCGATCTCGCCGTCGACAGCCACTTCGACGCCATTCAGACCCTCGATGAACGTTTGTCTGAGCTCGAAGAGGAGCTTTTCGATGACACCAGCGCCGACGACAGCATTCGCCACAACGCATACCGCCTCCATAAACACGTGCTCACCCTCCACCGGCTGGCCCTACCTACCCGGGAGATCGTCACAGCGATCCTCAATCGCTCGCAGCCGCCCCTGCCGGCGGTGATTATCCCCTATTTCCAAGACGTCTACGACCACACCTTGCGGGTCACGGACTGGTCGGACACCCTGCGTGACCTAGTGAGCACGGTGATTGACACGAACTTGTCAATACAGTCCAACAACATGAACCTAGTGATGAAGAAGCTCTCCGGCTGGGCGGCGATCATCGCGGTCCCAACGCTGATCACCGGCTACTTCGGGATGAATGTACCCTTCCCCACCTCTGGGGAGCCGATTGGAACCTTGGTGTCAGCCGCCCTTGTCAGTGTGACTTCGGTATTTCTCTACATCATGTTCAAGCGGAATAACTGGCTGTAGGAATGTAAAGTTTCGGCTTTCTAAATCGCCAGCGCGGAACGAACTTCGCTCTGAGCATCAATGCCCGCCGGGGCGGACTTCACAATTCGCCCGCCGGCCATGATGTAGTAGGTATGGGACTCAGAGAGAGCGAACCCCACGTGCTGCTCGACGAGCAAGATGGACATTCCTTCCCGTGCGAGATCCCGCACTGTCGCCTGAATCTCCGCGACTACGTTGGGCTGGATGCCCTCGGTAGGCTCATCCAAGATGAGGAACTCGGGCCTCGTGATAAGCGCCCTGGCGATGGCAAGCTGCTGGCGCTGTCCTCCAGAGAGCAACCCACCATGACGACCAAGAACAGCTTTCAGAGCCGGGAACCGGTCTAGTGCCTCATCGACCAAGACCGATGGCTTCACCCCGCGCTGCTGATCCGCCACAACCTGAAGATTTTCCAAAGTAGTCAACTGCTCAAAAGACAGCTGGCCTTGAGGCACGTAGGCCATTCCCTTGCGCACCCGCTTGTGTGGCGGCAGTCCGGTAATGTCTTCGCCCTTGAAGATGACCTTGCCGCTGCTCGGCTTGATGAGACCGACGGCGGTCCTCAGCAACGTCGACTTTCCTGCACCGTTGTGACCAAGGATGGAAACAATCCCTCGGTCCTGCGTATTCAGGCTGACATCACGAAGGACTTCTGTTTGCCCATAACCCGCGTAAATGTTCTCCAGTTGGAGCATGCTGCTGATCCTTGTCTTTTCAATAAAGCTCAATAAAGCTACTGAGCGAAAACTACTGAGCGGTGGTCCCCAAATAGACCCGTTGGACTTCAGGGTCGGCTTGAACCTGCGTAACTGACCCTTCCGAAAGAATCTCACCGTGATTGAGAACAGTGACTCGGTCTGCAAAGGAGCGCATGAAGTCCATGTCGTGCTCCACCACGACGACTACTCGGTCCTTTGAAATCTCGTGCAAGAGCTCTCCGGTAGCTTCACGCTCTTCCTCACTCATGCCAGCGATAGGCTCATCGAGCAAGACAACATTGGCATCCTGCACCAGTACCATGGCTATTTCCAACCACTGTTTCTGTCCGTGTGACAAGACTCCAGCCAGCTCATTCTCTTTGCTCTTCAAGTGGGTAGTTTCCAGGGCTTTTTCGATGCGAGGATCCACGAACCGCCGCACCGTAAACAGAGATAGCCAGGAGCGATGCAATCCGGCGGCGATATCGAGGTTCTGTTGAACCGTCAGCTCCTCAAAGACTGAAGCCGTCTGGAACGTGCGCCCCACTCCGTGCTTTGCGATCTTTTGAACCGGCGTGCCTAGGAGCTCCCGGTCACCCATCTTCACTGAGCCTTTACCCTTAACTAGGCCGGTAATAGCGTCAATGCAGGTGGTCTTCCCGGCTCCGTTTGGTCCGATGAGGAAGTGGACTTCGCCTGGGTGGGATTCAAAACTCACGCCTTTGACGGCCTTGAACTCTCCAAACGTGACACTGAGGTTGTCCACGACGAGGCTTTCATTTTTCTGTGATACCTGGTTCATCTTAGGAAGCTCCGATCGTTGAGTGGCGTCCTACAGAATCAGCCGGTGCCGATTCCGTACTGGATTCTCCTGCGGACTTCGCCTCTTCTTGGTGCGAATCCTTCCCAGACTTGCGCGCACGACGTCGGCGAATGTTGACGAGGGAGGCCACGCCCCCAGGCAGTATCAAGATGACGATGACGAGCATCGCACCCTGCAAATACGACCACTGCGAGGGGAAAGTTTGCGCGAAGTAGGACTCTCCCCACGCCACTGCCAGCGCACCGAGTACCGGTCCGAACAATGAGGTTCTTCCGCCGATTGCCACCCCAACCACGAAGGAGATCGATGGGACAACGCCAATCTCTGCCGGGGAGATGATTCCAACGATTGGAACAAAGAGTGCGCCCGCCAGGGAAGCTGCAATCGCAGCGAGGATGTAGGCAACCGTCTTTACCGTTGCGGGATCGTATCCCAAGAAGCGCACACGTTCTTCCGCGTCACGCGTGGCCACTAGCAATTCACCGAAGCGCGAACGCATCAGCCAGTATGCCCCAGCCAACATGACAATCAAGGTGCCTGCTGCCAACAAGTAGATCGAGTACTTGTTCAGAGGATCAAGCAAAGAAAGTCCCATGAAGGATTGGAATCCACTCAGGCCGTTCGATCCTCCTAAGGTGTCTTGCTGACCCACGAGCAGCACCACTAGCGCAGCAACTAGCGCCTGGTTCAAAATGGCAAAGTAAGAGCCTTTGACGCGACGCTTGAAAATCAGGAATCCCATTGCTCCTGCCAGCACAACCGGAGCCAGAACAATCATGATCAGTGTGAAGGGCAAGGAGGAGAATGGAACCCAAAAACTCGGAAGCGGTTTAGCGCTGAACTGCATGAAGTCTGGCACCGCAGTCCCCGCGAGGGCGGCATCTCCCAGCTTCATATTCATGGCCATCATGTAAGCACCAAGCCCGAAGAACGCACCTTGGCCCATGGTGAGCATTCCACCGCGGCCCCAGGCTAGTCCAATGCCAACAGCCACTATGGCGTAGCAAATGAATCGACCCATCTGGCCGAGTTGAAAGCTCGTCAGGACGGCGGGTGCCAAAAGCATTAGCGCTGCCGCAAGGGCGAGAATGCCGCCAATAGCAACGGGAAGAGAAAGCTGGCCTGGTACTTTTCCAGCTTTCTGTACATTTTTCGGAATCATGCCAGGCTCCTTGTCTTGACTGCGAACAGGCCCTGCGGGCGGAACTGAAGGAATGCCACGACAAGAATGAGCATGGCAAACTTACCGAAGCTAATGGAGATAGAGTACTCAACCAGTGCCTGGAAAATACCTAAGACGAAGGCGACAATTACGGCCCCCTTGATTCGACCGATTCCGCCAGCTACAACAACGAGGAACGCATCCACAATGTAGCTCTGGCCCAGTGTCGGGCCAGTCGAACCGATGAGCGTCAGTGTCACTCCGGCGATTGACGCCAAGCCGGAGCCAACAAAGAAGGTGAGGCGATCTGTTGCGCGAGTCGAGATTCCGTTGGTCTCTGCCAACTTGCGGTTGAGAACAACAGCGCGGATTCGACGCCCAGCTGCAGTGCGGGAGGTGAAATAGGCTAGGCCGCCGACGCAAGCAACGGCTACGACCAAAATGAAGATTCGGTTGAAAGGAATGGTGGCGCCCGCAAGTTGAATATTGCCGTTGAGCCAGCCTGGGGAAGCGACCTCCACTGCTCGCGGTCCGAAAATATCTCGGGCCAATTGCTGCAGAATCAGACCCACGCCAAAAGTAACAAGAAGTGTATCCAACGGCCGGTGATACATCCTGCGGAGGATTGTCTCTTCGAGGAGTACTCCCAACAATCCACCGATCACGAAGGAAATGGGCAGAGCCACGATGAGGGATACCCCTGCGTTCGTAACCACCTGCTGCGTGACATATGCGGTATAGGCACCGACCATGATGAACTCACCGTGGGCCATGTTAACTACTCCCATTTGGCCAAAGGTCAGTGAGAGGCCGATAGCCACTAGCAAGAGCACCGAACCGATACTCAGTCCTGCGACTAATTGGTTTAATAAGACGTCCATGTTCTACTTCCTTGAGAGCGCGAAGAATTAAATCCGCCTAAGAATTGAAGCAACTGCTTAGGCGGATTCGATTGGGCTTTCGCTATTAAAAGTGCCGCTTAAGTTGGCTTACTTCTTCTCGTCTGCGGCTAAGGAGCCGGAGTCTGCCCAGGAGTACTCCTTCAGATAAGGATCCGGCTTCACGGCGGAGTCCGTCTCCCAGACAATGTCAATGAGACCGTCGGGATTGATTTGTCCAATTCGTGGGGTCTTGTACAGGTGCTGGTTGTCGGCATCGATCTTTACTTCACCCTCAGGAGCGTCGAAGGTTACGCCATCCGCGGCTGCCCGTACATCATCGACAGCGAAGGAATCAGCCTTCTCAACCATTGCTTTCCACAGATAAAGGGAGGTGTAGGCGGCTTCCATCGGGTCAGAAGTCACGCGGTCTGGGCCGTACTTCGCCTTAAAGTCCGCCACAAACTTCTGGTTTTCTGGCGTATCAAGCGTTTGGTAGTAGTTCCAGGAGGTCAGCTGGTCTTTTACGTTTGAGGCGCCGATTGCCGCAACTTCTTCTTCCGCGATGGAAACGGAGAGCACCGGGGTGGTCTCGGCATTCATACCAACGGAGTTGTATTGGTTGAAGAAGGCCACGTTCGAGTCACCGTTCAGGGTGTTGAACACCGCATCTGCACCAGACTCTTTCACGCGGTTGACAATGGTGGTGAAGTTGGTCGAGCCCAGCGGGGTGTACTCCGTGCCCACAATCTCGATACCATTAGCTGCCGCGTATTGTTCGATGATGCCGTTCGCGGTACGAGGGAACACATAATCAGAACCGACCAAGAAGAGCTTCTTTACGCCCTTCTCATTCTTCAGGTACTCCAAGGCCGGGGTGATCTGCTGGTTTGTCGTTGCACCCGAGTAGAAGATGTTTGGTGAGGATTCCATACCCTCGTACTGCACGGGGTAGAAGAGCAGTGAATTGTTGGATTCGAATACCGGGAGCATGGACTTGCGTGATGCGGAGGTCCATCCGCCAAATACGGCAGCAACGCAGTCTTGCTGGATGAGCTTCTGCGAACGCTCAGCAAAGATCGCAGGCTCCGACTGGCCGTCCTCGGAAACTACCTCCAACTGCTTGCCGTTGACACCGCCTGCGACATTGATCTCTTCTGCGGCCATCTCCAAGGATTCCTTGACCGTAGTTTCCGAGATAGCCATCGTGCCAGACAAAGAGTTGATGAAGCCGACCTTGATGGAATCCCCCGAGGTATCGACACATGAGTCCGCAGTGTTTTCAACTGTCTCACCTGCTCGCGCACCACAAGAGGCCAAGGCAAAGCCAGCGGCGGCAACCGCAATGGTAGCCACATACGGAGAACGTTTAATCATGGGGAAAGCCTTTCCAAGAGGGGGAAGCGCAGAATCGAATTAAGGGCACCGATGCACGGGTCGAATGAACATTCTGGCGCACTTGCAAGCAGTAGATTATCAAAACTTTAAAAAACTTTCTATTGACCGATAGATATCTGGCTTTGAATAGTTACCCGCCTCCAAAATGGAATGGCAATACCTTGCGCTTAGCTGCAAAATGACTGTCAAAAGTGATTTGCACCACCAGTCACTCTGAGAGAGACTTCTTGCGCGAATCTACTAGGCCTAAAACTGAAGATTCTTAGAAGTTTGGGGCAGCACTCATGATGAACTGCGTGGCGGACTCATGACCTTTAGATGTACCAAAGCGTCGGTCGAGTTCCCGCGTTTCAGGTATGAGCTTCATAGAGATATCTTTCAAACCTGCTGACTCGGCGCATCTGCGGTAGTCATCCAGACCGACCCCACTGCTGAGCGGAAGCCGCCTTAAGACGCCCTCATCGTAGGTCTTGATGAACGCATCTTTACCCTGCGTGGACTTCACTTCCATGGTGGAATTGATGCCTTCCGGATACCACAATCCATCGGCGGCAATCACTCGTCCAGTAGGGCGCACAAACCGCGCCCACAGGTTCAGGGCCGCACCCGGATCCGCAAGTGTCCACAGCACCCTCCTGCTCAGGGCTGCAGCTGCTCCCGAATCTGCCACGCCACTTAAGGCGCTGGCCAAAGCGGCGGGACTAGTCACATCAGCGCAGTGGAACTCTGCTGTAGAAAAACCTAGCGAGGCCCGCTTGGCAGAGTCTCTCCGTGCTTGCTCGAGCATTCCGGGCGAAGAATCAACTCCTACTACCCGGAAACCCAGATCAGCCACAATATGGGAGATAAACCCCGTCCCGCAGCCCATGTCAAGGACCGTACTTCCCGCCTCTATACCGTCCAGCGCCGCGGCCATCACCGCAGACCACACACTATATTCTGCCCTCGCCCGCAAGGAAGAATCATGGTAGGCGTGATAATCAGCGGCCCTTCCATTCCAGTACTCACTCAGGGTGGATTCCAAAGACTCGGAGACCTCGGCTCCTGTGCTTAGTGTGCCTTGTTCTTTCACGTGATTGTCCTCTCTACAACAGATATGCATTATTTGATGTGGTTAGATTTCGTTCCGACTTGCGTTGTCTCATTCGTCCGCAGGATCTGGACTTCCAGGCCCAAGGAGCAAATGCCAGCGAGACCCGATACGGACCTTCTCAACGTTGACCCCGTAGATGGGCTCGAGAAGCTCGGGCACCATCACTTCCTGAGGACTCCCTGCAGCCACTACCCTTCCTTCCTGCAGCACGACTACTTCTTCGCAGTAGTCGTGGGCCAAGGTGAGATCGTGGAGCACCGCCACGACGCCGGCTGACAGCCCTTTTAGCAGGCGCAACACCTCATGTTGATAACGCAGATCCAAATGATTCGTCGGTTCATCTAGAAGAAGATGCGTGGCAGACTGCGCCAGGCCGCGCGCAATATAGGCGCGCTGACGTTGCCCACCGGATAGCTGGGATACGGGACAATCAGCTAGATCGGCGATTCCGCACTCCCGCAGGGCCGCATCAATGGCGGCGAACTCCCCTGCAGGCGCGCCGATGCTAAACGAAGCCGCCACACGCGGCGCCCACCCCACTTCCGGACGACGCGCAAGAGCGACGAATTCCGCGACTTTGAGATTGATATCCGAGCGGTTTTCTTGGACAACGACAGCAATCTCGCGGGCACGTTGGGCTGGGCTAAGTGAGTTGAGCGCATGCTCCCCCACCCGCACCTCCCCTGCTTGTGGGTTCAGTGAACGATATAAAGTGCGCAGGAGCGTAGTCTTCCCAGATCCATTCGGTCCGATAAGCCCCAGAAAGCCGCGATCCGGAATGCGGACGTCTACGCCATCTAAAACCAGCGTGCGCCCGTAGGAATACTTAATGTCATGGGCGGAAATCACGATCTCACAGCCAATTCCCCATTGAGTTCTTCGAGGCCGTCTACAGCCAGCGGCGTGGGCGGGTCCAACCTATTAAGCAACATGGGAATCACACGGTTTTCTCCTATAGCGGGAATGTTGCGGGCCCCAGCCATAGCGTGAACGCGCTCCACGGCTTGCTCGGGGCTACCTTCGGAATAAGCCGCTACGATGACTTCTGGCTCGGACGCGATGAGCTCTTCGGCCGAAACCTCGAAGACGCGCTTGTGCTCATTCTCAAAGACATCTCGCAGCCCGGCTGCACTCGTCAGGGCTGCAGACATCGAGTACCCGCCGTAAGCATAAACCGTGGTTCCCCCAGGAGATGGATAAAGCACTGCCACGCTGCGGTTGCCACCCGCAGGGTGCGCAACCTGCGCTTGCACGCGCTGTCGAAGCTTCTCGTTGACCCGCGCGGCGGTGTCTTCCACCTCAAAGATCTGAGCGTAGAAATCTACATGGCTATAGACATCTTCGAAGGTGCTAGGACGTGCCGCAGAGCCACACAGCGAGGGCTCATCAACAACAGGAATGCCGGCCGCTGCAAGAGTCCGATCATTGATCGTGTCGCTGAATCCTGTGACTAAGTCGGGGTCTTTCTCCAAGATGGACTCCCGTGAAATCTGCAGGTGACCACCCCCGTCGAGCTTATCGCTCAGGGTAGGAATTGCCGCGAGCTGGGCGTTGACTTCTGCTGGATAGTATTCCTGTGGGAACACCCCGGCCTTAGCTGTTACTTTGTTCAGCACTCCGAGTTGGGCCAGCGTGAAAGGAGTCGTGTTCTTCGTGACCACTACGGATTCAGGTGGCCCAGGTAGCGTCCAGGAATTGCCACAGTTTTCTATCTCGACGCCAACCTGCTCCCCCGCAGCCGAGTGCCCAGGACCCGCGGGGGCCGGAGCAGCGGCGCATGCAGCCGCGGTGGCTACACAGCACGCGCTCAGTAGGCCCAGGGCGATACTCATAAATGGCTTCTTAAACCTATTTGTCATTACCTAGGAGCCCATCCGGCGTACCAAGATAAGGAGCAACGGAGTTCCAACTAAGGCCGTGACTACACCGATGGGAATTTCTTGCGGAGCTAGCACCCACCGTGCCAGCACATCCGCGCAGACTAAGAGGATCGCCCCCATCAAGGCCGCAGCGGGAATCGTAACTTTATGTCTTGCACCGACAATCCTCCGAGCAAAGTGCGGGACGACAAGCCCCACGAAGCCAATAGATCCAGTCGTGGCAACCATCGCCCCGACAAGGAGTGAAATGATCACTATGAGAATCAGGCGCAGACGGGCGGGATCGACCCCGCTCGAAAGAGCCGTGTCGTCTCCCAGAGCAAGGATGTCGAGGGGCCGAGACAGCCACATCAGAACTGCGATGCTTCCTACCACCGCCGCGCAGGCAGCCCACAGCGGCCCATCCCACGCAGCCAGATTCAGCGAACCAAGCAACCAGAACATGACCGAGCGTGAGCCTTCAGCCGAGTCGGAGGCAAAGACAAGAAAGCTCGTCGCAGCCGAAAGCGCATAACCAACAGCCACACCCGCAATGAGGATACGCAGGGAAGATACTCTGCCAGAACCGCGTGCGACTAGAAGAACTAAAGCCATGGCCAAAAGCGCACCTACGAACGCACTTGCTTGCAAGGAGTGCTGCCCTAGAGCCGCGCCGAAGCCGAACAAGATGGCCAAAGCAGCACCAAGGCTTGCGCCCGAATTGACGCCAAGCACATAAGGATCCGCCAGCTCATTGCGCACTATCGCCTGCAGCGCCACCCCGGCTATGGCCAAACCCGCACCAGCCACGGCGGCCAACAGGACCCGGGGTGCGCGCACATCCCAAATGATTGCGTCTAGCGTCACCGGTGGTGCCGTAGTACTAGACCCAGAGAGGTGATACACCAGCACCTGCCACATCTGACCAGGCGAAACGCTAACGGCCCCCACGTTCATCGCCACCACCAACGCAAAAGCGAGGAGAATGGTGAGAGCCGCTGTCCAGCCTAAAACGCGGGTGCGCTCACGGCTGAAGATGGACGCGACGGAGCCTCCGGCACCCAAATCTGGGTGCTCGGTCGCGGTTGTTGTCGCGCTCATGCGGAGGCTTTCTGTATGCGGAAGACTGGCAGCAGGACTGCGCCAACTAGACACTATCAAATAATCAATTGATTGATAGAAATAGCGAGACGCCGAGCCACCCGCGTGCTTTCTAACTGTCCGCGCTATGCCCCGAACCAATCCAGTGCAGCAAACGATGAATCTCCCCATTCGCAATGGCGTAATAGATCTGGCGCCCCTCCCGAGTCGAGGACACCGCCCCACTACTCTCCATGGCTCGCAGCGCCGCCGAGGCCGTAGCCAACTTCACCCCAGTCACCCGCGCCAGCTCCGAGACAGTCGTGGCGCCTGGCCCAGCAAAGTGGATAGCCACCAAGAGCTTGAGCCGCGTGGTATCCCCCACCAACTTGAAGGCAGGCGACCACTGGGTGGCAACAGCCAAGTTGCGCTCCAACTCACTCATAGTCGTCGACCTTTACTCACTAGCATGCAGGAACAGTAGGTTTCTTCCCAAACCTTATCAAGCCGAGAATGCTTCGGTGCTGCTTGGCGATGCCCCTTTTCTAGGCACTCATGCTCCCTAGCTGATGTGCGCAGACTCACGGCGAAACAATGCCTTTTCAGGCATCTCAGTTAATTACACCCTGGCCTGCGGAGTAGGATCGCTGTCAGTGTCGCTTAAAGGCGACGTCAATGCGAGCGCCCCATCTACCCCGTGGACGCCACGGATGCCACCATTGCTTTTTCAGCGATTGCCGCAGCCACCACCCCTAGGCCCTCGCAGCGCCCGCGTTCGGAGAACTCCGTCATGCACGCAATCTGTGCGTGGGCATCCGCCACTTTTACTGCACTTATATGAGCGCTGCTTTACTCGATTCTTCGATTCTCGGAATCGAGGAGCTAAAGCGTTACGCGAGGATAGATTTCAATGAAGATGATCACGAACTTCGGTGGGTGGATGACCAAGTGGTTTACCTGCATCGTTGTTGCTTGGGCCGTAATAAACTACTTCCTGCCTGAGCTAAGCCTCTGGGCCAAGAGCTACACCACTACCTACTGAGCATTGTGCTCTTCGGCATGGGCCTGACCCTAGACATTAATGATTTCAAGCGCATCATCAAGATGCCGCTGATGATCATCGTGGGAACCATTGCACACTACGTGATTATGCCGCTGCTAGCGGTGTTCCTGTGCTGGGTATTCCATCTTGACGGCATGCTCGCGGTCGGCGTCATTCTGGTGTGCTGCTGCTCTTCCGGAACCTCATCAAATGTAATGTCATTGGTGCTGTTGCAAACTCGCGTTTTCGTCGAAAACGGCGGATCCGGTACCAGCGTTGCGCTGCACACTAACAAATAGTTAGTCATCTGGAATTCCTGTTCGCAACAGCACCTCTGTGGCCTCGTTCGGCGTTGCTTCACCCTTGACATCAACGACACTTCCATAGGTTCAGCACTGGTCGGATTGGGCAAAATCTGTATCCGGTCGGACCAGCCAAGGCTCTCAACCACTGCGCTAGGAATGATGCCGAGTAGCTCTGAATTCATCACCACGCCAGGAACCGACGCTACCCTCGTCCCGATGATTCCAGTTTGAAGTTGCAGGCCGGCCTTCAGTAATAGATTTTCTGGAGCATCATGACCAATCGATGACTTGATCCGTATAAAGCGCTCGGCGCTCATTTGCTCGAGACTGATGAATCCTTCGATTTCGGCACCGCCGTGAGTGCGCACCAGCGTCGGCCCAGGCCGGTTGTGAAATAGTGGATTCCTCCGAATAATGGCCCTCATGAACCAACCATTGCGCGTTGCTATTTTTGCCGACCCTGGCCTACCGTCCCGCACCGTCTCACGTGTCCTCGGCGATGGCAATGACGGAGAGAAAACTGTCGGCAGATATCTTTTCTCCCACCACAAAAGTCGAACCCCAGCGCGCCCAGATGGCACGCTCGATCTCGACACCGTTCGAGGATGGGCACGAGACGATGACGTAGATCTACTGGCCATCGTCACCGAAATCCCCCGCCGTGCCGGGCGAAAACCCAAGATCGCCGCGCTGCACTACGGGGAAGGTCTGGTCATCATTTCCCTACCAGCACTGGGATGGCAGGGCGTGACCCAGAGACTTCGCCATGTACTGTTCGACTCCCTGGACGCTCTCGTCGACCAGCGGACACCCGGAACCGACCAGCACACATCCGACTCCGGAGTGGTCCACGAGCAGGAGTCTCGTTCCGGCCGGTCCGTCTACATCACCTCTCCCTGGTGGCGACCGGGCAGACTCCGACTGGTCCTGGGCATGGTACGTACCAATGAGCCCCTGTCGACGGTATCGAAGTTGTCGGGAGTACTCGCTGCCGCGGCGGGAACTGGGGCGTTCGGCATCTTCTACTCGTCAATTTGGGAAATGGCGGACGCTTTGCCCAGCTGGCGACTGGGTCTGATTACCGCGATGGTCATTGTGACCATGGTGCTCTGGCTGATCGGTACCAACAGGCTGTGGGAACATTCACGAAAACTAGGCGACCTGACCGAAGCCGCCATGTATAACGCCTCCACCGTGGCCACTCTCCTGCTGTCGGTCATCTTGCTCTACCTGGTACTATTTATCGGGATCTTCATCGGGGGAATAGGTGTCATCGAATCCGGATTCATGTCATCGAAAATCGGTGCGGAAGCCTCCCTCGGGAACTACGTTGATATCGCCTGGCTCAGCGCCTCGATGGGCACCGTTGCGGGTGCTCTCGGATCGAATTTCGATAGCGAAGACACCATTCGAGAACTCACCCACGGCAAACGCCTGGCACAACGATTCAAACAACGCCAAGACGCCAACGAGAACAACTGCTAATTCTCACCAAGCCAAGACACGGGGCATGACTGCCCACCGGATAAACATCATGAGCGCCCTGTGGGGATTGAGGCTTATTCATAGGGGTTTAGCGCTCGCAGTCCGATCGCCGCTCTGGGGCGTGTCGCGGGGACATAAAAAGGGGGACTGCCTGTTTCGATTAATGTGTGAAGAAAAACCAAACAAACAGTCCCACCAGCAAGACTACGGGGCCGTCCCCTGTTTGGTGGACACGCTGACCCCGGCCCAAAATGGGCCGGAGAATGCGAGAAACCACCATGGGCGAAGAACACCTACACCGATGAGTTCAAGACGGACGCGGTCCGACTCTATGAGGACACCACAGGCGCCTCGTTCTCCTCGATCGCCGTGGACCTCGGGATCAGCCGGGCGACGCTGAAGAACTGGGTCTACGCCGCCCGCAAGGCCCGCGGCGTCCAGCCCAGCCGCACTACCGAAGACCCCACCGACGAGCTGTTGCGCCTGCGCAAAGAAGTCCAGCACCTGCGCTCGGAGACGCAGAAACTCTCAACCGAGCGCCATATCCTGCTGCCAAGGCCGCGAGATATTTCGCGGGAGAGACGACCAGGTAGAGCCGCTTCCGATTCGTTGATGACCACCGAGACCTCTATCAGGTCAAGCGGTTGTGCCAAGTTCTGAGGATCAACCAGTCCTCGTACTACGCCTGGAAATCTGCGGCTTTCCACCCGCCGGCGACGCCTCGGTTACGTCCTTTAGCGTGGTGTATCTGTAGCTGTCGGTGAGGGCCCCATGGAAGACGTGGGCGACCACCAAAGTCACCTTTCGAATCAACTCCTACATCTCCTCGAAAGGGAACCCACGATGGCCGCTGGCCCTTATTCTATCGATCCGACCACCTATCTCGACGACCTGCTGTCTCAAGCCTCCCCGGACTTGATGAGACAGATGCTCCAGGGCTTCATCAACGAAGATCCTGTCCACCCAAGCAGACCAGATCTGCGGTGCTAATTACGCCACCACCAGCCAGGCCCGTACCAACGTCCGCAACGGTTACCGTCACCGCGACCTCGACACCAGGGTTGGCACCGTAGATGTCGCGGTCCCGAAGCTTCGGGCAGGGTCGTTCTTCCCCGACTGGCTGCTGGAACGACGCACCCGGGCCGAACGCGCCCTGACCACGGTGATCGCCACCTACTATCTCAAGGGTGTCTCCACCCGCAGGATGAACGGCCTGGTCGCGTCACTGGGCATCAACAATCTCTCGAAGTCACAGGTATCCGAGATGGCCAAAGACCTGGACTCTATGGTCGAGGATTTTCGTACCCGGCTGCTGGATACCGGCCCCTACCTGTACGTCTCCTGTGACGCGTTAACCATGAAAGTCCGTGAAGGCGGCCGCGTCGTCAAAACCTCGGTGTTGTTGGCTACCGGGGTCAACGCCGAAGGTTACCGGGAGTTATCGGGCATGCAGGTTGCTACCTCGGAATCAGTAGCATCCTGGACCGGGTTCTTTAGAGACCTCAAGGCCCGGGGTCTTAATCAGGTCTACCTGGTCACCAGCGACGCGCACCTGGGCATCCAGAACGCTATCGGCGAGATCCTACCGAATGCGTCCTGGCAGCGGTGCCGCACGCACTTTTCGAAGAACCTCTCTGGCTTGGTATCGAAGACTTAAGTGGCCGACCTTGTCGGCGATGTTTCACACGATCTTTCAGCAGCCGGACGCCGACGCAGTATGGAAGCAGGCCCGGGAGGTCGTGGCGTTCTGTCAGGAAAAGTTCCCGCAGGTGGCGGATTATCTGGAGGAAGCTCTGCATGAGCTGCTGGCGTTCACGAACGCCCCGAAGGCGGTGTGGACGAAGGTCTGGTCGAATAATCCGACCGAGCGGTTGAACCGGGAGATCCGCCGGCGTACCAACGTCGTCGGCATCTTCCCAAACCGGGACGCGGTGGTTCGTCTGGTCGGGGCGGTACTCGCGGAGCAGCATGATGACTGGATTCAGCAGAAACGCTATATGTCGTTGACCAGTCTGGAGCAGACAAAGACCATGATGACAGCCAACGTCATCGACGCCGATGACAGCACCGCGGAGGTGACGGCGTGAGTCAGACTCAGCACAGGGCTCGCGACGGTCCCTGACATCGTCATGCAGCCTGTTTTACCGAAAGGCAGAAACACCACTTCCCAGGACTTGACCAGCAACGCCGTCACGGCGCAACACAAAAAGCGTTAGATTTTATCCATCACGCGGTTGCGCAACGAGGAATCGGTGTCGAAGCAATTCCTAAGTCTTCATGACTTACTGACGCGCCGCTATCCGGCAGAATCGACTGCAATTGGCCACCCTTGACCTAGTGGTTAAACACGCGTTCAATGAGAGGTATGACACAGGGTTCCCAAAATACACCTGAGCGTATTCGGGATTCTGCGATCGCAGAATTCGCGGCTCACGGATTCTCCAGTACGACGGTTCGCTCCATAGAAAAAGCTGCCGGAATATCTCCTGGCCTTGCAATTCATCATTCCGGCTCAAAGGAAAATCTGCGGACTGTATGTGATGATTACGCCCTTAGCACGCTGCCTGCTATTAAGAGAGAACATGCTGGGTCATCTCCCGTCTATGTCAACCAGATGCTAAAAGATGACTCCACTCGAACCTTCGCCCTGTACATGCTCAAATCCATATCTGATCCTTCTGAGCAAGGGCAACGCCTCTCCGACCACTATGTCCAAGTCACGGAACCCACTATTGATGAGGGGTTCGCTGGCTTTACATTTCGAAAATATGAAGATCGAGCTGCCCAAGCAGCAGCGCTATCAATACTGGGGTTAGCACCCTTAATGCTTAAAAGCAGAATCCGCCCTATGCTCGGCACGAATGATCTTGCTTCTACTTTTGAACGGATCTCTGCATATCTGACCAGTATTTATCTTCATGGTGTCATCGAATCAGCCCCTGCAAGCTTCGAAAGTGGTTCCCAATGCACGTCAGCAAAGGAAAGTTCGTCCCCATGATTACAAAATCTCAGCGCAATGAAGCGGAACCGGTAATTAGCATATCCAACCTCATCAAAGACTTCGGCTCGGTTCGCGCCATAGATGGGTTAGATATACAAGTAGATCGAGGTGAAGTCCGCGGCTTTTTAGGCCCAAATGGTGCAGGAAAATCTACAACAATTCGTGTTCTTCTCGGCATCTTGAAACACAGCTCGGGCCACGTACGGCTCTTGGGTGAGGATCCGTGGGATGATGCTGTTTCACTTCATCGCCGTTTAGCGTACGTTCCTGGTGACGTAGAGCTGTGGCCAAATCTCACTGGCGGAGAGACCATTGATTTATTTACCAGGCTCCGTGGCGGGGTTGATATTCGCAAACGTGATGAGCTTATCGAGCGCTTTGATTTAGATCCCCGTAAGAAGGGACGCACTTATTCTAAAGGTAACCGCCAGAAGGTCGCGCTCATCTCAGCCCTAGCATCAAATGTCGAGTTGCTCCTGCTAGATGAACCGACTGCCGGGCTGGACCCATTAATGGAAGCAGTCTTTCAAGAATGCATTCGAGAAGCAAAAAGTGCTGGACAAACAGTCCTATTATCGAGTCATATTCTTGCCCAAGTTGAAGTTTTGGCAGATCGGATTTCAATTATCCGCAAGGGAAAGATAGTAGAAACTGGCAGTCTTGAAGATCTTCGTCACCTCTCTCGCACCGCGATAACAACGCTTACTGCTCACTCAGTCCAGGATCTTAAATCCCACGAGGGGGTCCACAATTTCCGTCAGGAAGCCGGGCACATTCATTTTGATGTCGATACTCAGTATCTGCCTGACGTAATGAATAAACTTTCTTCCTCCGGCGTCCAGTCGATCACCGCAAACCCTCCCACCCTGGAGCAGTTGTTGCTTCGCCATTACAGCGATGAATTGCACGGGAGTACGCCATGACCACCGCAATTCCTCACGAGCACACTTCCGGAAATATGACATTATCTCGATTTAGCTCGCTCATCGGCACATTGAAGCTATTGGCATTTATGCTTCGCCGTGACCGCATTCGCCTCCCGCTATGGGTTTTCGGTCTGTCTTTAATGATGCTGTATTTCGCAAATGCGCTCGGGACAGTTCTAGCGGATGAAGCTCTCACTAGTATGGCTGCACTTGCAAGCAGCCCCATGTTCGCGCTTATAGGTGGCCCAGGCTACGGATTCGATTCCATCACTGTCGGGAAAATCATCGTTGGAGTCTATAGCGTTTACATAATGATCGGCGCTGCCCTCATGAGCATCTTGACGATTTCACGGCACACCCGAGTCGAGGAACAGTCAGGCCGCGCCGAACTCATCCGTGCGAATATCATCGGGCGGCACGCTCCCCTTGCTGCCGCACTCATTCTGGTTGCCTTGATGAACCTGCTCCTCGTAGGGCTTCTCGCAGTGATTTTCCAATTCTCAGCTATCGAAGTCGATTCATTCCAGTCCTCGCTGCTACTTGCTTCCAGTATCGGTAGCGCAGGACTATTTTTCGCAGGCGTAACTGCAGTAACTGCGCAGATATCCGCCTACTCACGTACGGCTTCCGGCATAGCAGGAGTGGTATTAGCAGTCAGTTTCGTCGTACGTGGATTGGGCGATATGTCATTCGTGCAGGGTGGAAACCTAGGCTGGATGTCTTGGCTCTCACCACTCGGATGGGCTCAGCAAACGGCCCCACTCACTCTTGATAGATGGTGGCCGCTAATAATTTCTCTCTTAGTCACGACATTCTTAATCGCCCTATCCTTTGTTTTGCAGACTCGACGTGACTTAGACGCTGGGCTATTGCCCGACCGACTCGGGGAAGCCACCGCTCCCACGTGGCTCCGCAATTCTCTTACTTTTGCTTTTCTGCTCCAGCGTTCAACGCTTCTTTGGTGGTCTTTTGCACTCTTATTAGGTGGACTGATTTTCGGTGCTTTCGTACAGCCAATGGCAGAAAACGCTGAAGGCATGCCCCCAGAAATCATGATTGTGTTCGGCGGATCAGACAAAATGGTCGAAGGGTACCTAGGATTCATGGGTTTATACTTCGCGATCATGTCCGCGATTTACGCTATTTTGGCCGCGCAATCACTAAGAACTGAAGAAGAAATGGTGCGCACTGAAACACTTCTTGCTGCTGGCATCTCAAGAAAAGGGTGGCTTGAATCCTGGGCATTAGTAACCATGCTTGGATCACTGATTCTACAAACCCTAGCTGGATTCGGAGTTGGTATCGGCGCATCGCTCACAACCGGAGATTGGAGCCTCTGTCGTAGTGCTTTAATCGGACACATCATTCAAACCCCAGCCGTGTGGCTATTGTTTGGAATTGCCATTACATTTTACGGAATTGCACCACGGTTCATCGGTGTCACCTGGGCAGTCTTTGCTTGGGGAGCAGCGCTAAGTTTATTTGGCGACATTCTTCAATTCAAAGATGCAGTGTTGGCAACCTCAGTGTTCCGTACTATCGGGCAATACCCTAATGAAACCATTTCTTGGGGTGTCATCGGACTACTTCTCGCACTATCTATTGCGCTCTTAACTATAGGAGTTCAAGGCTTCCGCCGACGTGACTTAGTTGCAACGTAGTTGCCCCAAGAAAACAATATTGTAGCCAGGAATTTCTTGCTAGAAACGCTGAATGAAAAAGTCCCAACGCCAATACTCTTAAGACGCTGAGACATTAATCAGCACGGCTGAAATTATTCTTCCTCGGGTGCGAAATGTGAGTTAGCGAAGGCAACTGCGGCAGCAATGTCATCATCGCTCGTGCCCCACGCCTTTTGCACAACTTCACCCCAGGCCTCAGATGCGCTCTTTGCGTACTCCTTGGCCTCATCGGTGCTTTCCCAGGTCACTGGATCAAATGCTTCACCGGATAGGTGCTTGCCCAGCATGTGCAGTGTGAGATCCCAGCCCACCGCCACACCGATGGTGCCGCCAGGGCCTTAAGCGGCCACCATCTCATCGAGGATCGCCGCTGGTGTGGAATGTTCCAGCTCCAGGGTGGTGTTTTCTCCTTCTGGGGTAAAGCGCAGCTCCAGTTCCGTGGTCATTCCTGGCCCCAGTGCCCACGTCGTCTTCAGCGCGATCGACGCTTCACAATGCAGCACTTCTCCACCGGCGTTGTCTTTGACCTGGAAGCTTCCGCCTTGACGGAAATCACCGTCAACTTCGCTGAACCATTGCGCGAGCTGCTCCTTGTCGGTGCAGGCCTTCCATGCATCCGTCACTTCTGCTGCAAAGGTCCTCCGCAGTACAACGGACTTACCTTCACCATCGGCAACCGGAGCATTTCCCAGCGCACGGTAGGTTTTATTCAAGCTTTCAGCCTCAGACATTGTGCTCCTCAGAAGGTTTAGCATTTCGGCAGGTTTACTGTCGCCCATCCTACTGAGCAATTGGCTTGCCCATCGTCTGGTTTCACGTGAAACTTCCTCACCCAGCGCACCTGTGGATTTCTGCTTATAATCCAGCCAAGTATTCCTTCGCATTGCAGAGAAAAGCAGGACGTTAATGGCCGATATCCCAGCCCCTGAGCCCACCAATTCTTCCCAGAAAAGCACAGCGTGGGAAGTGTTTTGGACCTTTCTCAAGCTCGGCCTTACTTCCTTCGGTGGCCCCATCGCGCATCTCGGATACTTTCGCACTGAGACGGTTCAACGCCGGGGCTGGCTGAAAGATGAGGAGTACGCGGATCTCGTCGCATTGTGTCAGTTCTTGCCGGGTCCCGCTTCCAGTCAGGTGGGTTTCGCGCTCGGCATGCACCGGGCCGGCTTCCTGGGCGCGCTCGCTGCATTTGTGGCCTTCACGCTTCCCTCCGCAGCACTCTTAATCTTATTCGCTTTGGGCATTTCGCTTTTCGATTCCCCATCCACCCAAGGCCTCCTCACCGGCCTCAAGGTTGTTGCAGTCGCCATTGTCGCTCAAGCAGTACTTGGCATGGCAAAGAACCTCACACCGGACAAAACCCGCGCAACCATTGCGGTTATCGCCGCCGGTTGCGCGCTGCTTCTACCGGGATCGGCCGGGCAAGTAATTGCGATTATCTTTGGTCTTGTCGCAGGTTACTTCTTCTGCAGATCTTCAACAACAGCTACCGGCGGAAATCTTCACCTTCCTGTCCCCCGCATTGTTGGAATCGTCTCGCTGGAGTTATTCGCGACACTCCTTCTCGGACTCCCACTACTACTGGCCGCCACGGGCTCTTCAGTTGTCGTGCTTGTTGATTCCTTCTACCGCGCCGGCGCACTAGTATTCGGCGGCGGGCATGTAGTTCTGCCTCTTCTACACAACGGTGTTGTGGAGACCGGGTGGATTGCTGAACAGGACTTCCTTGCTGGTTACGGTATCGCGCAGGCAGTGCCTGGCCCCTTGTTCACCTTCGCGGCATTTCTGGGCACCATAACTACCGTTGGACCAAATGGAATCCTTGGTGCAACCATCGCGCTTCTTGCGATCTTCCTTCCCGGATTCCTACTCCTTATCGGCGTGCTGCCATTTTGGAATTCACTGCGCCAACGCGCTTGGGCCCAGGCAGCAATGCGCGGCGCCAATGCCGCCGTCGTCGGCGTGCTCGGCGCCGCGCTCTACATACCCGTATTCACCTCAGCGATCACAGGACCAGCAACATTCACCCTGGCGCTAGCCTGCTTCGTACTTCTAACAACATGGAAACTCCCACCCTGGACTGTCGTCCTGGTCGGAGCACTCGGTGGCGTCTTACTGACGCTTATTTGATCTCATTTGTCCGTTGCTCGCGTTACTGGATACAGAAACTGGTTGAAAGCACTACCTCCCCGGGAGTCGCGGTCCTCAGTCCACTAGTCGTAGACACTCCAGGGATCAGCCCTCACTCGTGCATCGACGGCAGCCGCGTCATCACCGATGACCACCCGCCATTCACCACGCTGAACTGCCTCCAAAATTATGCTGACAGCCGACTCACTTGATACTGGCTCGTAGTCGGCGAACTCCCCGTCGAGTGCACGCCTCCACGTGCGCGGCGGGGCGGGCATTCCAGTGCTCACATGACCTGCCAACACTAGAACCGCGGACAGATGCGGGGCATTGCGTTGAAAATCAACTACGAGCGACTCGGTGAAACCACGCACCGCGAACTTCGCAGAGGAGTACGCGGAGTGCGGTGTACGAGATCCGAGGCTTGCCCAGAGCGCATTAACCGAAGCAGTGTTCACCACTGCCCCTTGATCGGCGGCAAGCAACATCGGCATAAACTCCCGCGTGCAGTTGTAAGTGCCAAACCAAGACACCGCAAATGTGCGCTCCCATTCCTCCAGCGGCGAGGAAACGAAAGACATCCCACCGACAGCACCAGCGTTGTTAAACAGGAAGTGGACACAATCGGCGTTGTGTCCACTGGCAACTTCATTTTGAAACTGCCGCACATTGAGCCTGTCAGACACATCGCACACATGCGCGGTAACTCGCACGGTCGGATAAAGACGCTGCACCTTGCGAACCGCTGTTTGCAGCTTCCCCTCGTTCAGATCGCAGGCAGCTACATTAGCCCCTTTACTGGCAAGTGCCAGCATAAGATCACGCCCAATACCCGATGCCGCGCCAGTGACCACAGCCAAGCGACCACCAAAATCCTCGAATGCATGCATTCCAAAACAGTACCGGCAGCAATTGAAAACTGCGAGAGGCTTGGTAGATTTTTCTACCAAGCCTCTTACTTGTGGAGCATAGGAGAATCGAACTCCTGACCTCCTGCTTGCAAAGCAGGTGCTCTACCAATTGAGCTAATGCCCCAAGCTTTCGCTAAGCAATTAGGTTACTCTTCGCACGTCATTCAAGCAAAACAGCTGCTTATACGTGCAAATAGAATTACTCAGAATCAAGTTCTTTAATGCGGCGCAAAATACGCTGGCCGATGGTGTGAACTTGCTGCACCTGCGACTTGGTCAGCGGATCGAACAAGACCTTTTGGACCTGCTCAACATGGCCGGGGGCAGTGGCAACGACTTTGTCGTAGCCGGCATCGGTAAGCGTGGCGACTGTATAACGCCCATCATCCGGATCGGCGCTGCGGGTTACCCAGCCCTTCTTCTCCAGCTTGGCAATCACCTGCGACAAACGCGACAAAGAACCATTAGCGGTGGACGCCAATTCACTCATGCGCAATTGGCGGTTCTCCGCCTCAGACAAACGGGCCAGCGCGGTGTAGCCAAAGTGGCTCAAACCAGCGTTTCGATTCAACTGCTTATCCAGTGAACGGTCCACCTCAATAATCAACGCCATGAGCGTGAAGAAGGTGTCCTTTTCTTCATCATTAAGCCAACGTGTTTGAGATTCGGCACCCTTTCCCGAATGACTATTCTTGGGATCCATAGGCACGAGTTTAGCAGAGCAAATAGGCTTTTCAAGACAGATTAGCAGGTAGGTAAAAAATATCGCTTTACATCTAAAGCGACGCATGCTAAGTTTTAGTTAAACCTTTAAGTAATCCTCTAGGAGAGAACATGTCCGCCCTGCCAGATCCTCGTACTCAAGTCCGCCCTGCAGGTGCGTTGGATGACCTGCGCGCCCTCACCATCCCACGCGCACACATGCACCGCGTGTGGGAACCGAGCGACGGACCAATGCCAGCCCTCTTCGTATCCCACGGTGCGCCTCCAACCCTCGACGACGCCGAATGGCTGGGCTACCTCAATAAATGGTCCGAGTCTTTGCCAAAGCCTCGCGCCGTAGTCATGATTTCCGCACACTGGGAGAATGCGCCGGTAGCTATTTCGGCATCGGCAGCAGGTACCCCGCTGTACTACGACTTCGGCGGCTTCCACCCTCGCTACTACACGCTGCAGTACGAAACCCCTGACGCCACCGAACTGGCACAGCGCGTAGCAGGCCTTCTGGGCTACTCCCCAGTTCACCAGTTCACCGACCGCGGCTTGGACCACGGCGCGTTTATCCCAATGATGGCCATGTACCCAGCCGGTGACGTGCCAGTTATCCAGGTTTCAATGCCATCGATGAACCCAGCCGACTTGCAGGAGCTGGGCAACAAGCTGCGCAGCCTGCGCGAAGAAGGCATCCTGGTTGTCGGCTCCGGCTACATGACCCACAGCTTCGCCGTCATGCGCGATCCTTCCCTGCAGCCGCACGTCCAGGACTTTGATGACTGGGCCGGTGAGACCATCGCCCGCGGCGACGTGGACTCACTGCGCGACTACCTCAACAAGGGCCCCGGCGCGCGCATTGCGCACCCAACCGCAGACCACTTCGTGCCACTGCTGTTGACCATGGGCGCTGCGAATGACCCAACCACCGCGCGCACCGTATTTAACCGCGTGGGCTTGGGCAACCACATCCGTTCCATCGAGGTCTACTAAACACATGAAGGCGGGTACTGATCCATTGCGACTCAGTACCCGCCTTTTTTATGCGTGGTGATTCAGGGGTTTTATTAGTGCTGCTTCACTTCGGCCGCAGCGAGAGCTTCACGCATAAGCTCAGCGGCTTGCGATGGAGTCTTACCCACGCGAACACCAGCCGCCTCAAGCGCGCGCTTCTTGCCTTCCGCGGTGCCTGAGGAACCAGAGACGATAGCGCCGGCGTGGCCCATGGTCTTGCCTTCAGGTGCGGTGAAGCCCGCGATGTAGGCAACCACTGGCTTGGTCACGTACTCAGCGATGTAGTTCGCTGCGTACTCCTCAGCGTCGCCGCCGATCTCACCAATCATCATGATTGCCTTGGTGTCAGGATCCTTCTGAAACTCCTCGATCGCAGCAATGTGCGTGGTGCCGATGATTGGGTCGCCGCCGATGCCTACGCAGGTGGAGAAACCAATATCGGAGAGCTCGTACATCATCTGATAGGTCAGGGTGCCGGACTTGGACACCAGGCCGATGGAGCCTGGCTCCGGTGCGGTCTCCGCAGGAATGATGCCCGCGTTGGACTGACCTGGGGTGATAAGGCCCGGGCAGTTAGGGCCGATGATGCGGGTGTTGGATTCCTTCGCCAGGGCGAAGAACTCAGCGGTGTCCTTGACTGGAACGCCCTCAGTAATGACAACAGCCAGTGGGATGTTGGCATGAATTGCCTCTTCCACAGCAGCCTTGGTGAACTTCGCAGGAACGAAGATGACGGTGACATTCGCGCCGGTGGCCTGAATTGCTTCACGCACGGTGCCGAAAACCGGGATGGTTTCACCGGTTTCAAAAGAGACGGTTTCGCCAGCCTTCTTTGGGTTCACGCCGCCAACAATGTTGGAACCAGATCCGAGCATGCGCTGGGTGTGCTTCATGCCCTCAGAACCGGTCATGCCCTGAACGATGATCTTGGAATCAGAGTCGAGAAAAATAGCCATGAGAAATTTTGGTCCTTAGAAGTCTTTAGGCGTTGACGGTTGCGTTGGAATCGGCGAGCTCAGCAGCCTTGCGTGCTGCCTCATCCATGGTTCCTACCTGCACAAGCTTTGGCAGGTTTGCATCATCCAGGATGGAGCGGCCGAGCTCGGCATTGTTGCCGTCAAGGCGAACAACCAGTGGCTTTGGCTCAATACCTTCAGATTCCAGGATGCGGAATGCCTGAACAATGCCCTTAGCAACCTCATCACAGGCGGTAATGCCGCCGAAGACATTGACGAAGACGGACTTGACCTGCGCGTCACCGAGGATGACCTCGAGACCGTTAGCCATCACCTCAGCGTTAGCGCCGCCGCCGATGTCCAAGAAGTTAGCTGGCTTTGGCTGGCTTGGCAGGTCCTCACCGGCATAAGCAACAACGTCCAAAGTCGACATCACAAGACCCGCGCCATTGCCGATGACACCCACGGAGCCATCAAGCTTGACGTAGTTCAGGCCCATCTTCTGAGCCTTAAGCTCTAGCGGATCCTGCGCGCTGTGGTCTTGGAGTTCCGCGTGATCGGAATGGCGGAAGGCAGCGTTCTCATCCAAAGACACCTTGCCGTCCAGCGCGACTATATCGCCCGCGCCAGTCTTGACCAGTGGGTTGACCTCCACCAGGGTGGCGTCTTCTTCCACGTAGGTGGTGTAGAGCTTCTTGAACACTGGGATCAGCTTGGCAATTTCTTCTTCGCTGAAACCGGCCTCGGTCGCGATTTCACGCGCCAAGGTAGTAGTCATGCCATCGAGTGGGGAGAAGCTGCGGCGAACCAATGCCTCAGGGCGTTCCACGGCGAGGGTTTCAATTTCCACGCCGCCTTCCTTAGACAGCATCACCAGGTAACGGCGCTTGGTGCGGTCAAGGAGAATGGAGAAGTAGTACTCTTCCGCGATGTCCGCACCTTCGGCGATCATCACGCGGCGAACGGTGTGCCCCTTGATCTTCAGACCCAGGATGGCATCGGCAGCCTGTGCGGCTTCGGCCGGGCTCTTAGCCAGCTTCACGCCACCGGCCTTGCCACGTCCACCTACCTTCACCTGGGCTTTTACGACCACAACGTCGGTACCGAGCTTCTGTGCTGCCTCTTCTGCCTGAGTCGGCGAGGTAGCGGTGATGCCACGAAGTACAGGTACGTCATGCTTTTCAAACAAGTCACGAGCTTGGTACTCGTAAAGGTCCACAGTGAGACTCCATTCTCATTAATCACGGGTTCTTAACCAACGTCACAGTTTATAAGAATTTGAGTCCCACTACCTACAACTTGGACAATCGGAATAGCAGGAATTGCGAAGAATGTTTCACACACTTTGCAACAGTCGAACGTGAGGCGAAATCACTGGCAAAACCCCTGGGAATGCCATTGCGCTAGGCGAACACACCAGGTTTCTACCCCCTTTGCCAACTTGGCGCGACATACCCCCAAACATTTACCCCGACGGGTGGCTGATTGTAACCCTGGAAAATCCCTTTGCCCCGATCTTGCCGCGGCTATACTTTGGCCATGTCAGGAATTGATGCACAGCGGGTACGCACCCGCCACTTTTTCGAGGCCAAAGCCGCCGGCTCCCCTATCTCCGCACTGACTAGCTATGACGCGATGTCGGCGCGGATCTTTGATGAGGCAGGCATCGACATGCTGCTTGTCGGCGACTCTGCCGCCAATGTTGTGCTCGGCCGTGAGACCACTTTGTCCATCACTGTTGATGAAATGATTGTCTTCGCAAAGGCCGTTGTGCTGGCCGCGCGCCGCGCGCTAGTGGTGGTTGACCTGCCTTTTGGCAGCTACGAGGTCTCGCCGGAGCAGGCAGTAGCCACTGCGGTAAAGGTGATGAAGGAGACCGGCGCGCAGGCGGTCAAGGTCGAAGGTGGGGTGGAACGCGCCGAGACCATCAGCGCGATTGTCGCCGCGGGCATTCCGGTGTGCGGGCACATCGGTTTCACCCCGCAGTCGGAGCACGCGCTGGGCGGCCCTGTCATTCAAGGCCGCGGTTCCGGTGCGGAAAAGCTTACTCGTGATGCCCGCGCCGTGGAGGCCGCCGGTGCTTTCGCCGTCGTGTTGGAAATGGTGCCGGCCGCGATCGCGGCGCAGGTCACGCGCGATATTGAGATCGCAACAATCGGTATCGGCGCCGGCCCGGATACCGATGGTCAGATTCTTGTGTGGCAGGACGCCTTTGGTCTTAACCGCGGCAAGACCCCACGTTTCGTGCGCCACTACGCCAACTTGGGAGATTCCCTTCTTGATGCCGCACGCGCCTATGCCGATGACGTTTCCGCGCGCAGTTTCCCCGCGGCGGAGGAATCCTACGAATGAAGCTGATTAAAACCAAAGCAGAGCTTTTCGATGTCCTCGCCGACCTCCGCGGCCACATCGCCCTCGTGCCCACCATGGGCGCGCTTCACGATGGCCACCTAAGCCTCGTCGCCGCCGCTCGCGCCGACAATTCTTCTGCGGATGACATGGTCGTAGCAAGTATTTTCGTGAATCCCCTGCAGTTCGCGCAGCTCGGCGACTGCGATGACTACCGCAACTATCCCCGAACCCTCGACGCGGATGCGCAACTGTTGGAATCCGCCGGGGTGGATATTGTCTTCGCTCCTGATGTGGAGGAGATGTATCCGCACGGCACGCCTGAGGTTTGGGTGAGCACGGATGATATGGGAAGTCAGCTCGAAGGCGCCAGCCGGCCCGGGCATTTCGATGGTGTTGCCACCGTCGTGGCAAAGCTGTTTAGCCTCATCCGGCCGCACCGCGCCTACTTTGGGCAAAAAGACGCGCAGCAACTAGCGATTATCAAACGCATGGTGCATGACTTGGACCTGCGCGTTGATATCCGCGCCGTCCCGATCATCCGCGGTGCCGATGGGCTCGCCGAATCCAGCCGCAACCAGCATCTCAGCGCCACGGATCGCCAAAATGCTCTCGCACTGTCGGCAACGCTGGCCGCGCTGCGGGATCGCCGAATCGACCTCGAGCAAGCCCGCGTCGAGCTTTCCAACGCCGACGGCGTGGACCTAGACTACCTCGAGGTTGTCAGCCCTGAAACCTTGCAACCAGTCACCTGGCCACCAACCGCCCCTGCACTCGCGCTGGGCGCAATCACCGTCGGCGACACCAGGTTGATCGACAACATGGATATCTAAAGCCGCGAGCATCCAAGACTACGTGGGCTTTATAGGTGTAACCGGGATCCATAGCTGGGCTTTGGCAGTTGGACTATCTGGGGCAATGTCCGTTTGCAGCAGCTGCGGACCTGGTGCCCACAGGTAGGGGTTAGCCGGAAACCATTCGGTTGCTGCATCGGCCCACATTTGTTGAATATCTTCGGGAAACTTCCCTTTAGTTTCAAAAACTACCCACATGCCGGAAGGTACTTCGGTGACGTCATAGCCCGGCACAGGTTCACTAGTAGCCACTGCATGCCAGTACTCCAGTGCCGAGCCCTCTTCGTGCTGGTTTTCAATCGCAGTGCTTATGGAAAGTGCACCATGAGGCTGCACATCATTGCGATCTAATAGCGCAGCTTTGCTCCGAGGATCTAGTGATTGCTCAAAGTCGATAATCTGTTGATTATCTCCTTCAAATATAAGGTTGACGTGAGTTCTGAACCCACTGAGGTAAAAAGAATCTTTTTCTACGACGCGAAAACGCAATTTCTTTACTCCTTTCACAGAAATATTGAATCTCAGCTGCGGTTGTGAGCTCAGCGTGGCTGAGCCGGTCCGCGCAGCGGAAGGATTAACGCCATGGAACTGGCGAAAGCTCCGAGAAAACGCTTCCGAAGATCCATAGCCGTACTTAATCGCCACATCGAGTACTGAACGACCCGCACGCAGATCGAAGGCAGCAAGCGTCAAACGACGGTTGCGCATGTAGGTGGTAAGAGTAACCCCAGCTAGCGTGCTAAACACCTTCCGCAAGTGATACTCCGTAGTCAACGCACGCCGAGCTAGTTGTTCCACATCCAGTTCTAGATCATTTTCGATTTCTTGAATGATCTGGTTCCACTCCAACATGCAATCCTCCTTCACCCGCAGCACCTTCAATGCTATTGGCGCTAGTACTACTGACTCTTGATATTTTCTGACCTAGGAAAGTTCGATTCGAGGCCACTGCTTTATATCTCGAAGTAACTGTCGGTCATGCGAAGACAACACAACGGCAGCATCGGTAGCCTCAAGCCCCTTGGTGAGCTCATCAACCAGTGCGATGGAGAGGTGGTTGGTGGGCTCGTCCAGGATCAGCACATGTGGAAGCTCCGCTAATACAAGCGCGAGTTCCAGGCGGCGTTGCTGGCCCGTGGACAGCTCACCCACACGCTTGTCGCGCTCGGGTGCTTTCAACAGGCCGAGATCGGCAAGGCTCAGCGCGGCGGATTCTTTGATGGTGCCTGCTGAAATCAGCCGTTCCACGTGGCGATGAAACAGCTGGCCGGCTCGTTGCGCTGCCGGCAGGTGGGCTTCTTGGCGCAAATAACCCACGCGCGTGCCCTGCGACAACTGCGCCTGCCCGCTATCAGGGGCGAGTTGACCGCTGATGACATCAAGCAGCGTGGACTTGCCGGCGCCGTTTGGTCCGGTGATAACTAGCCGGCCGCGCTGGCCAAGCTCAAAAGACACGGGTTGGGTGAGGCGATCGGTGACGGTGATGGCATCGGCAGTTAAAAGCGTGGAACCCTTGCGGGTCTTCAACGCCGGGAAGGCAAAGGCCATCGGCGGTTCCGGAATGGTAATCGCATGGGTATCCAGTTCTTCCTGTCGGCGGTGAAACGCCTTCACCGCGCCACCGGCACGCGTAGTTCGCGCATGCCGCGGCGTGCCCTTGCCCGGCCGCCACTTATCCACCAGGCGGTTTTGCGCTGCGTCCAAACTCGCCTCAAGCCGGGCGCGCTCCGCCTGCTCTTTGTCATAGGCTTGCTCCCAGCGGGCCAGCTCAGCCACGCGGCCCTCACGGTAACCGGCGTAGCCATTGCCATAAACACGCGGGCGGCCATCCGGCGTGGGGTCCAGGTCAACAATTTCGTGCGCGAAATCAGTCAGCAGCGCGCGATCGTGGCTGACCACGGCCACCCCGCCCTTGCGATTGCTAATCTGCGCGGTGAGAAACTCCAGGCCACTGCGGTCCAGGTGGTTCGTGGGTTCATCCAGCAACAAGAAATCATCATCCGCGCCCAACAAACATGCCAGGCGGATACGGTAGCGCTGACCCACGGACAGCTCCGCCAGGCGGGCGTCCATGTCGGTGACGGCATTGAGCGCATCGAGCGCGATGTGAACGCGGCGCTCCGCATCCCAAGCGTCAAGGCGCTCCACCCATTCCAACGCTTGGGAGTAGGCGGCTTCGGAGTTGGAGGAGGCATCGGCAAGCAACTGCCCTGCCTCATCGAGCGCAGCCAACGCCGCGAGTGGCTCTGCAATCGCTTCAGCCACCGCATCACCCACCGTGCGTTGACCGTGTGCTTCCATCTCCTGCTCAGCCACACCGATGGTGCCAATGTGTGACACCGTGCCACTATCTGGCTCCAAAGTCCCGGCGAGGACATGCAGGAGCGTGGATTTCCCTCGACCATTTTCACCCACGATTCCCACGCGCGACTCCGCGTTCAAAACCAGGTCAACTTCTTTGAAAATAGTGTTGGTGCCCCGAATAACAGTTACTTCGGAGGCAATAATTTGGGCGCGTTCACGCGCAGGAGAACGACGTGCGTCGGTATTCATGTATTTCCTTTGAAAAAACTCATGCCCAACACACTGGAAGCACAGCTTATCGATGCTTCCAGCCAGACATGAAAAACTTCGACCCACACAATCAACTGGCCGCACGCGAAAAGCGCTGCGCCAGGACACGGGTCAGGACAAGTTGCCTCCGTACACAACCCGAGAACAATTCAATCGGGCGACGGCCGGCCAACTTCGCCTTATAGGAAATACAAAAGCATGGCACTCAACCTACAACACTTTTGGATCCCTGTCACGCCTTTTCTAGAAACGAACCTGGTCAGCGTTGAGGGCTGGGAACACGTGGTCGGCGAGCAGGGGTGCTAGAACAACGTCTGGATCATGCGAGGAGACCCAGGACAGTTCCGCGATTTCGGCAGCGGCGCTGGGGGAAACGGCACCGTTGTAGGAAAATACGGTTGCAACAACGTTGTGCTCGGCTTCGTTGGCGGCAGGGGCTTCGAACACGCCGAGCGGGGTGAGATGGGTGGCGTCGAGGTCAATCCCGAGTTCTTCATGGACCTCGCGCACCGCGGTGTCGAGGGCAGATTCACCGGGCTCGGGTTTGCCGCCGGGAAACATAAACTTCTCAGTACCGCGTTTGCGGACGGTGAGAACTTGGTTCTGAGAATCGCGAAAGACAACGGCGCTGACATGAATCTGAGGCAAAACCATGTCCCTGAGAATACGCATTCACCTCGATTCCCGACGCAGCGGTTTAATGATTAACCCGTTGCTCTGCGCCTTTGGCACCGCCGGAAATACGCCAGCCGGCAAACAGGATCAAGAACCAAATTGGGGTCACCATGAGAGCAGAGCGGGTGTCGTTCTCAAAGGTCAAAACAACAACCATGAAGGCAAAGAAAGCTAGCACCACCCAACACATGAACACGCCGCCTGGCACTTTGAACTTGGAAGCCTCGTGGCGCTGTGGGAATTTCTTCCTAAAGACAAGGTAGGCCACCAAGATCAGGCTCCACACCACCATGAAGAGCACTGAGGAAACAGTGGTGATGAGCGTAAATGCATCGATGATGCTGGAGCCGGCGTACAAAACCACCAAACTCGGGACCAGGCACGCTACTGAAAACAGCAAGCCGCGGGCCGGCACTTGGTTGCGGGACAAAAATCCCCACTGTGTTGGAGCTTGGCCCTCACGAGCCAGGCCAAACAGCATCCTTGAGGTAGAGAAAATGCCACTGTTGGCGGACGATGCAGCCGAGGTAAGAACCACGAAGTTAATAATGCCGGCCGCCGCCGGCAAGCCAGCCAGAGCGAACATCTGAACAAACGGGCTCGAATCAGCATGGACCTTGTCCCATGGAGTGACCATCATGATGACCGCGAGGGCAAGGATGTAGAACACGACGATACGAATAGGAATCGAGTTAATTGCGCGGGGAAGAGTCTTTTCCGGATCCTTCGTTTCCGCGGCAGCGGTACCGGCCAGTTCCACACCAACAAAGGCGAAGATGGCAATTTGGAATCCGGCGAGGAACCCGGCGATACCGTTCGGGAAGAAACCTCCGTGGTCAATCAGATTCGAGACCGCCGCGACGTCCCCGTCCGGTGACTGGAAATGGGCCATAATCATCACCACGCCGGTGACAATCAATGCAGTAATGGCCACCAGTTTGATGATTGCGAACCAGAATTCCAGCTCACCAAAGAGTCGAACTGCCACGAGATTTAACCCAAGCAGCAGAAGAATGGTCAACGCTCCCGGCAGCCATAGCGGAACGCCCGACCACCAGTATTGAACATATCCGGTGATAGCTACGACATCGGCCATGCCGGTGACGATCCAACAGAACCAGTAGGTCCAGCCACAGACAAAGCCAGCGGTGGGCCCAAGAATATCCGAGACTGCGTCACGCAGAGACTTGTAGTTGAGGTTTGAGAGCAGCAACTCTCCCATCGCCCGCATGACGAAGAAGAGCATGAAGCCGATAATGCCGTACACCAAAAGAACCGAGGGACCAGCAAGCGAGATGGTTTTGCCGGATCCCATAAATAGTCCGGTACCGATTGCACCGCCAATCGCAATCAACTGAATATGGCGGTTGCTGAGACCACGTTGAAGGTGGTCGGAGTCTACCTGCGCTTCGCCGTCGGTTTTTTTGATTTTAAGTTGTGGGTTGCCCACATCATGAGATGCCATCGTTCTACCTATCTAGCTTTTGGGGGAAGTAGAAGTATCAATCGTGGGACGTTTCTGTACAGTCTCGCGCGAATCTACTGTTCGATAGAAAAACTACCACTCGGTTTGTTCGCATGTACACACATAGTCGGCTTTATGAGTTATTTGGCGCCTGCATGACCTCCAGCGGCCAACGACGGCGGAACTTCCCAGGCGGTTTTTCAAAGGGATAGCCCAACGAAACATCGATGTGGCTGACCCCATCCACACGGGTTTCCGCAGGAATGTGCAGGTGGCCGTGAATGACCATCTGCGCGTGGTATTTCACCGCCCAGTTCCGCGTCGCGGTGGTGCCGCACCACAGCGCGATGTCCGGCTCAAAAAGCCGGTGGGTGGGTTCGACCACCAGTGGCCAGTGGTTGACTAAAATGGTTTGCCCGCGCACCGCGTTGAGCCGGTCTTCGGAGTATTCAACACGTTCCGCACACCACTTTTCGATGTCGACATAAGGGGCGATCGCGAATTCATCGTCAAGCTTTATCTTTGCCTGTGCAACGGCCTGCTTTGCTGTTACCCCAAGCGGGCGAAAGCTGTAATCATAAAGCGTAAACAGCGGGCAAATGGTTACGCCACCAAAGACCGGGTACGGGTCCTCCGGCGTAATCACACCAATGGCGCGCAACTCCCCCACCAGCGCCCGGTAGCGGGCTTTGCCGCGGATGCGCTCGGAAGAACGGTTAAACAGCTCATGGTTGCCAGGTACCCAAATCACCTTGGCGAAACGTTTGGTCAGCGGCTTCAGCGCTTTCACAACATCCGGGATGCGTTCGGCGACATCACCGGCAACAATCAGCCAATCGCCGGGATCGCGGGGAGCGAGCTTGTCAACAACCTGTTGGTTCTCCTTGAACGTGACGTGCAGGTCGCTGACTGCCCAAAGTGTGCGTGCCATGATCTGAGATTATCCCACGCAGCGGCGCTTTCTAATTCGAGGCTGCAACCCGTTGCTGCGGGAATGAGTCCAAAACCAGTCTCAAACAAGCCGGTTGGACGTGCCCTGGACTCAGACTTTGCTCACCGAAGCGTGCAAACACTTCTACATACCCGTGCACCTGTCTAGGCTAGAAAATGCGAAATTGCAGGTCTCCGGTGAAAGATCTCAGACTCACATGTGAAGGCCTTCGTCTTAATCTGGGGAGCGTACGGCACCAACTTTAAAACGTGGGATGGATGGGCGTAATGGATGTGTACTTTTCAAATCTGGCGACGGTTCTCGTCCTAATCATGCTGGTACTCATCTTCATAAAAAGAGTTCCACGATGGGTTCCAGCTGTTCTAGGTGGTGTAGTTATCGTGTTGGTTTGGACTTACAACCTAGTATGAAGCCAATTCCACTGTTCATTACCTAGCCTGCCCCCGGAGGCCTGTGAGCAGTCCCGATTCTAATGATTGTCTGCCTCCGTCGTCACGATAGCCAGCAATACACCTACCGCGGGAACAGAAAGATAGTACGACTGAGGCACAACAACCATCAGCAACCTTGCATTAATTGCCATGCTGCTGACGACAATCGATGGGTTAATTCTTAAGCCAATGGTGTTCCCTATTCTCCACTGCTGTTTCCTACGGCATCTTCCCTAATGTACGTGCAGATTGTCAGCGAATCACGCGTTGCACAAAGCTCCATGAGCGTTGTCTTGTGGGAGACCATAGACATCCACCGATACTCGGGCCACGCTCAATAGCTAAAACTTAGGGGAGGAATCATGGACGTCAACAAATACAACTACCAAGTGTCCTGGTCAGACGCAGATCAAGAATTCGCCGCAACCGCTAATGAATTTCCATCATTGTCATGGCTTGATTCTAACGAGCAAGCAGCAAAAGCGGGGTTGCTCAATCTAGTATCCGAGGGCGTCGAAGACATGAAAGAGTCTGGGGAAAAGATTCCTGAGCCGCAGTAGGCGTTGTCGCCTTCTTAATGCACTTCTGGGTCTGCTAACTGCACAATGTCGCGGTCTGCGACGGGCTGCTCCGTTTCGACCAAGATGGTTGCGCCTCGTGCTTCGAGAGTGCAGGCATCAGGTGCGTCGGGGAAAGTACCTTCAATCACTGCGATTTCAACCGCGGTGTCAGTTTCTTCCACAACAGCGCGAGCGCCAAAACAACTTGGCGTGCCTGCAGTGAAGAAAACGCGGATGCTGTTCTCATCGACGATCTCGTGCCGTTCCCAATCAACCGCGCGTTCATTGGTGAGGTCGTTGCGATGAGGTTCGTCAGCTTCTGTGACTTCTGGCTGTGGCGCCTGGCTGCTATCGAAAGTAGGCGACGCCGTCGATCCCGACGATGAACATGCTGACAGCGGCAACGCGCACATTATTACCCCAATGCACAACCCGCCTAACTGTTGGCTTCTACGACCGCACTGCATAAGAATCACCGCTCACCGCTCGTTGTTTCATACGAGTGTACGGGTTAGGCCTGAGTGTGTAGACCACGAAAGGCTTGATAGATTTCTCTACCAAGCCTTTCATCTGTGGAGCATAGGAGAATCGAACTCCTGACCTCCTGCTTGCAAAGCAGGTGCTCTACCAATTGAGCTAATGCCCCATCGTTCCGTTTGGTGGGCCTAGCAAGAATCGAACTTGCGACCTCATCGTTATCAGCGATGCGCTCTAACCGACTGAGCTATAGGCCCTTAAGCGGAACGAGTAGTAACTATACAAGCGGGTTTCACATTGAACAAATCGCCTGGTTAGAAAAGGTTTTTAACCACTCGTTAATGTTGAACTTCTTGTTTAAGATCAGCGTTGATTCAAGGTGTGAAAGGTTTAAGGGGGCATCGAAAAGCAAAGGCTCCACATCGCACATATGAAGCTGCGATGTGGAGCCTGAATGCCCGCCTCTCGGGGTTAGCCGGTGAGACTAGCTGTTGGCCTTAGCCGGCTTGCTCGTCGACGTGTTAGCGGACTTGGCTGACTTGGTCGTCTTGTCCTGCAAGCCCATCTCAATGCCGCCGAAGAGGTCAACGATGGCGTTGTAGATCAGCGCCAGAATGGGCGCCAAAATGGTGTTGAGAATCGCGATGACCGCACCGATCAGTGCACAGATGGACACCACCATGCCGAAGGTGATGGTCTGACTGCCGCCGACATCGAAGATGAGGGAGTTAAGCGACTCCCAGATGCCGAACTGGTCCATGCCGAAGTACAACAGCACCACTGCCAACAACCAGGCCACCAGGCCCACTAGTGACATGGCCAAACCGACGCGAAACGCCGATAGCGGTGAAATTCGCTTCAGCGAAACATTTCGTCGTGCCATAGGAATTTACTCCTCATCGTCTACTGGGGATTCTGAATTTTCAGAATCCTGATCACTTGGCTTATTAGGGTCCAATTCCTGCTGAGCATCCTCAACAGTCTTCTCACCCTTAGCTACAGCGAGCGCTTCTTCCTCACCATCATCTTCCACGTTGCGGTCGATGGCAAGCAACTCAACGTCATCGCTCAAGTTAACCAAACGTACACCCATGGTGGCGCGAGAGGACGGACGAATCTCATTAACCTCAGTGCGGATAACGCCGCCAGCGGAGGTAATGGCGAAGATTTCATCATCTTCCATCACCGTGATCGCACCAATGAGCTTGCCGCGCTTTGGCGTGTACTTGAACGTCATCACGCCCAGGCCGCCACGGCCCTGCGCAGCGTACTCTTCAATCGCGGTGCGCTTGCCGTAGCCGCCAGAGGTAGCAACCAGCAGGAAGCCGCCTTCTTGGACCACGGACAGGCTCAGCAGCTGGTCATCGCCGCGGAAGCGCATGCCCTTCACGCCGGCGGTGGCGCGGCCCATTGGGCGCAACTGCTCATCATCGGCAGCAAAGCGAATAGCCTGGCCCTGCTCAGAGGTCAACAAGATGTCATCAGCGTCAGAGACCAGCTCAGCGCCGATCAACGCGTCACCCTCATTGAGGTTGATAGCAATCAGACCTGCGGAGCGGGCGGACTCATAATCAGTCAGACGGGACTTCTTCACGCGGCCCTGCTGGGTTGCCAGCACCAGGTAAGGAGCGTCCTCGTAGGACTGAATCTGAATGATCTGCGCAATCTTTTCTTCCGGCTGGAACTCCAGCAGGTTCGCCACGTGCTGACCACGAGCGGTACGGGATGCCTCAGGCAGCTCGTACGCCTTGAGGCGGTAGACGCGGCCGAAGTTGGTGAAGAACAAAATCCAGTCATGGGTGGAGCAGATGAAGAAGTTCTTCACAATGTCATCCTGCTTCAGCTCAGCGCCGCGAACACCCTTGCCGCCGCGCTTTTGTGCCTTGTAGGAATCCACCTTGGTGCGCTTTGCATAACCAGTCTTGGTGATGGTGACAACCACATTCTCACGCGCGATGAGGTCTTCATCGGTGACATCGCCGGTTGCGGCAACAATCTGGGTACGGCGTTCATCGCCATACTTATCGACGATTTCCTGCAGCTCATCATGAACAATCGCGCGCTGGCGCTCCTCACGAGCCAGAATGTCCTTGTAGTCGGCGATCTCGAGCTCGATCTCTGCCAACTCATCAACAATCTTCTGGCGCTCCAGAGCAGCCAGGCGGCGCAGCTGCATGGCCAAGATGGCATCAGCCTGGATGGTGTCTACATCGAGCAGCTCAATCAGGCCTTCACGGGCCTCATCTACGGTTGGGCTGCGGCGGATCAGCGCGATAACTTCATCGAGCATGTCCAGTGCCTTCACCAGACCGCGCAGGACGTGTGCACGCTTTTCGGCTTCGTCGAGGCGGTACTGGGTACGGCGAACAATAACTTCAATCTGGTGAGCTACGTAGTAGCGCAGCATCTGATCGATGCGCAGGGTACGTGGCACGCCATCGACGATGGAAAGCATGTTGGCGCCGAAGGAAGTCTGCAGCTGGGAATGCTTGTACAGGTTGTTGAGCACCACGCGTGCCACTGCATCACGCTTGAGCGTAATAACAATGCGCATGCCGACACGGTCCGAGGACTCATCTTCAATCTTGGAGATACCAGCAATCTTGCCGTTTGCCACGGACTCCGCGATGTTGGTGACCAGGTTATCTGGGTTGACCTGGTACGGAAGCTCCGTAATAACGATGGTCTGACGGGAGCCCTGCTCCTCAATGGAGGTCACACCGCGCATGCGGATGGAGCCACGACCGGTGGTGTAGGCATCCTTGATGCCGTTGTCACCCACGATGAGGCCGTAGGTTGGGAAGTCTGGGCCCTTCACAAACTTCATGCAGGCCTCGAGTGCTTCTTCTTCCGAAGCCTCAGAGTTCTCCAGCAGCCAGAAGATTGCTTCTGCCAGCTCATTGAGGTTGTGAGGTGGGATGTTGGTGGCCATACCAACGGCAATGCCGCCGGAGCCATTCATCAACAGGTTTGGAATACGCGATGGCAGGATGTCTGGTTCCTGCGTCTTGCCGTCATAGTTTGGAGAGAAATTGACGGTGTTTTCACGAATATCGCGCACCATCTCCATCGCCAGCGGCGTCATGCGGCACTCGGTATAACGCATGGCTGCCGGGCCGTCATTACCAGGAGAACCGAAGTTACCCTGGCCATCAATCATTGGGTAACGCATGTTCCACTTCTGTGCCAGACGCACCAGGGCGTCATAGATTGCAGAGTCACCGTGTGGGTGGAACTGGCCCATCGCGTCAGAGACAGGACGTGCGGACTTTACAAAGCCTCGCTCTGGGCGGTAGCCCGAGTCATACATTGCGTACAAAATGCGACGGTGTACTGGTTTCAGACCGTCGCGGACTTCTGGTAGCGCACGGCCCACAATGACAGACATTGCGTAGTCGATATAGCTGGTTTCCATTTCCTCATTGATGTCAATGGGATGGATCTTGTCAAAAAGATCGCCGTTATCATCGCTCATAGGGCCTTATTCTAGCCTTTAACGGCTTTTAAAGCCCGCCAGTGATACCACAGTGATACCGTTTGAGCCATGGCGATGACACTTCGATTAACTCCTGAGCAAGATCACGCGCTGACGCTACTGGCATCCGCGCATGGCACCTCTAAACATGAAGCCGTGGTGCGCGCGATCGCGCTGGCCGCAGCACGCACCGTGCAAGATGCCACAGTGGATGAACTCGCACGTCAACACATCAAAGGCCGCAGCGCCCTGGAAGCCGATATTCGCCGCTCCCGCAGCCACTCCCCGCGCACGAGCCAACATGATGAAGGCACGGGACTATGAGAACCGAGCAGCTTTTGGTGGTTGCACAGCGCTTTTGTGAGGCACGTCGGGTGCGCATTACTAACTATTCCGCGTTGGTTGCTGCCGCTGCTGCCGCGCATGCGCGTATCGATGGCATCGCGGTGCATGATAATCCCAACCAGGAAGCGGCCAGCCTGTATACGGTGTTAACGAAAGTTGGGGCGTTGAGCGATCACAATAAGGAGTTCGCCAATATTTGCGCGAAGATCCATTTAACTGTTACGGATGTGGCGTAAGTTATGTATGGTATTAGCAGACTTGCTCACATTGTTTCCTAAAACTCTAGAAACACTGCTTAAATACAAAGAAAGCTTTCCTATCATGAAGCTCAAGCGCTTTACCGCCACCGTTGCTGCAACCGCAATCGCTGCTGGCCTTGTCATTGCCCCTGCATCCGCGCAGGATTCCTCCCAGGACCTCTCCTCTACTTTCTCCAACTCCTCGGACACAACCGGCGAGTCCCCTGAGTTTGAAACCAACCCGGGCTTTGAGCCTGGTGAAGAGGGCAGCTCCCCGACCGGTTCTTCTGCCGGTGACTTGGCTTTGATCTTCGGTGTTCCAGTTGTGCTGGCTAAGCTGCTGACCGATAACGTTCCGTCTTTGCGCCAGGCTGTCGATGACATCGCGGCATCCATGGGCCTTCAAGGCGTTTCCGGTTCTTCTGAGTACAACCGCCTGCACCAAGGTGGCCTGGACTTCGATCTGGAGCGTCTTGCTCGCACCAACGGTTTGACCGAGGTTGCTGACCAATTGGCTGCGATCAAGGCTGGTTCTAGCTAATTCTGGCTGGGTTAGACACGATCAACCTAAAAGTTAGCGGTTTAGACGTTAACATGGTCAGCATGTCTAACCTCTCCCAGCTATTGGAACCACAAGTTCGCCCAGCCCTGATCAATGAACTGTCCGAGTTTATCCAACAGACTGTCTCAGAGCAGTCCGGCATCTCCGGCATGGCCATCAAGGGCGCTGTCTCTACCGCTACCCGCGTTAACGCTGACATCATCCCCAAGGGCATCAACCAGATCCTTCCTGACATGCTGGGCGATCTGGAACCACGCTGGGCTGAGTTTGAAAAGGCTGGCGCCACCGACTTCGGCGCATTCCTGGACAAGGATTCCACGCAGGTCGCCGATGCCGTGATGTCCACCGCCGACCGTCACGCTGAGCGCATCAACGTCGCGCCCCTAGCTAAGGCCTATAAATCCCTGCGCAACAAGGGCGCCAAGATTGTCGAGGGCAAAGTCCCTGAACTTGGTCGCATCCTGCAGAATCATATGAATTCCTAGAAGGGTTCTGGGTACAAGCTCGCAAGCACAAAATTGTCCGGATCTAATGATTCCGGCAAGTGCTCTGCGAGCTTTTCTGCGTCATAATCAATGACTACACAACCCAACCACATGCGCTTCGAGCCATAATTCGTATCATCACCGGTTTGATCGAGCTCATGCTGCGCGGCCTTCATCCACAGCGGCCCCGCGTACTGCGGCATATGTACTTCCTCAGCTTCCGTTGGAGCACCACCGTGCACAATCGGATCCACCGCAGCAACGAATTCTGAAAACAGCTCCGGTACTTTCAACAAGTTATCCGGATAGGTAAAGAACGCCACCGTGACATAAGTGAGATCGCCCTGACCAGCCGCGATCTTGGGCTCACGCACAAGCTTCATATCGAAGACCCCGCCGAGAGAGGCCGGAAAAGCAGTTGGCTCGCGGAGGTCTTCAAAGAAGAAATTCTCTCGCATCGCATCAACTTCTTCTTCATCGTCACTGCCATCCCATTCAACTAAGGCATTGAGCTCATAGAGCTGCCAGTCATTGGGTGAATCAAGTCGGTCATAGACCGCTTGGGTCCGCAGGAACCACAGCCCGAATTCTTCGCTATTTGGAATAGGTTTGGATGAATAGGCCAAGATCCTGGCGTCTGCGCGCGCAATGCGTTCCTTGTACAAGGCATAGGCGCGGTCGAGGTCCTCGGGCTTAGCAATGAACTCGGTGGTGATGATCTCAACGGTCATGCCACCCCAGGATAGAGAAAACACCGCCGTGGCGTGTAAACGCTACGGCGATGCATCGGCAAGCAAACTGCGATCTAGATATCCAAGAAACGGACATCCTTAGCGCGGCGGGTAATGAAGGAACGACGTGCAGCGACGTCATCACCCATCAAGATGGAGAAGAGCTCATCGGCGCGCTGCGCATCTTCCAAATCAACACGGCGCAAGATGCGGTTTGATGGGTCCAGCGTGGTCTCCCACAGCTCAGATGCATTCATCTCACCCAGGCCCTTGTAGCGCTGGATGCCGTCATCCTTGTTGATCTTGCGGCCCTCATTGAGGCCCTCCTCGAGCAACTTGTCACGTTCTGCATCCGAATAAGCATAACCAGGCTTACCCTTGCCCCACTTGAGCTTGTAAAGAGGTGGGTTGGCCAAGTAGACGTGGCCTTCCTCAACCAACTGCGGCATGAAGCGGAACAGCAAGGTGAGCAGCAAAGTAGCGATGTGCTGGCCGTCAACGTCGGCGTCAGCCATCAACACAATCTTGTTGTAGCGCAGCTTGGAAATATCAAACTCTTCATGAATACCGGTGCCAAGCGCGGTAATGATGGCCTGGACCTCGGCGTTCTTCAGCACCTTGTCCATGCGTGCCTTTTCAACGTTCAGGATCTTGCCACGCAGCGGCAAAATAGCCTGGAACATCGAGTCACGGCCACCCTTCGCCGAACCACCTGCGGAGTCACCCTCCACGATGTACAGCTCAGAGATCTTTGGATCCTTGGTACGGCAATCGGCGAGCTTACCTGGCAAACCACCCAAGTCGGTTGCGGACTTACGGCGCACCAACTCACGAGCCTTACGCGCTGCTACACGCGCCTGGGAAGAAGCAACAGCCTTGTTGACAATGGCCTTTGCCTCAGCTGGGTTGGCATCAAACCAGTCATTGAGGTGCTCATTGACCGCGCGCTGCACAAAGCCCTTGATCTCAGAGTTGCCCAGCTTGGTCTTGGTCTGGCCCTCAAACTGCGGATCCGACACCTTCAACGACACCACAGCTGCCAGGCCCTCACGGCAGTCATCACCAGTTAGGCTGCCGTCCTTTTCACGCATGAGCTTGTGCTCTTTCGCGTAACGGTTCATCAAAGAAGTCAGCGCGGAACGGAAACCTTCCTCATGCGTACCACCTTCATAAGTATTGATGGTGTTGGCAAAGGTATGCGTGGATTCCTTGTAGCCCTGGTTCCACTGCATGGCCACCTCAACCTCGTGCTCTTCAGCCTTAGCGTCAAAAGCAACAACGGTTGGGTGAATGGAGGTCTTGGACTTGTTGATGAACTTAACGTAATCAATCAGACCATCTGGGTAGTGGTAAGTGACCTTCTTCTGCAGCTTCTTAGAAGGCTCTTCCTTCTCTACAGGAGCAGCGGTTTCAGCGCCTTCTTCCTTGAAGTCATCCACTTCTGCGTCATCAAAAGAAGTCTCATCCAGCTGCTTTTCACCAGACTCAGCGTCCGCGATAGCTTCCAGATCCAGCTGTTCCTTGGTCACGCGCTCATCAATGAGCTGGATGGTCAGACCCTTGTTAAGGAATGCCATCTCCTGCAAACGACGCGCAATGGTGGAGTAGTCATACTCAGTGGTTTCAAAGATCTCTGGATCAGCCCAGAAACGAATCTTGGTACCAGTACCGCGAGCGTTACCGCCCTCTTTGAGCTCTTCCGGAACGGCGTTGTTGAACTCCTGGTACCAGTGCTTGCCATCAGTCTTGATTTCCGCCTCCACGCGCGTGGACAGCGCGTTCACAACGGAAATACCAACACCGTGCAGACCACCGGAAATAGCATAAGAATCCGAGTCAAACTTACCGCCGGCGTGCAGCTGGGTCATAACAACCTGAACGGTGGGTGCACCAGATGCGTGCATGCCCACTGGGATGCCACGACCGTCATCGGTGACTTCAACGCCACCGTCTTCCATCAGACGAACAATGACCTTGGTGGCGTGACCCGCCATGGCCTCATCTACTGAGTTATCTACAACCTCCCAGATCAGGTGGTGCAAACCACGTGATCCGGTGGAGCCAATGTACATACCTGGACGCTTACGGACGGCCTCCAGGCCTTCCAGGATGGTAATAGACCCAGCGTTATATTCTGGTTGGGTAGCCACGAAACCGTGTACTCCTTTATTCCAAATTTAAACGGTGGCGAACGCCATCGTAGAAATCAATAATGCAATTAACCCTCTAACAAAAAGGGTGAACCACTCAGCTGCAACAAAATGCGTCTGTGTAGTTCTAAGACTTTCACTATTCTACACTGTGTCCCCCTACCTAGACAGACCTCACTCCGGTTAGACGCCAAATTATGCGTTAATTTTTACCTTTGTTGTACGAAGTTGATCACGCGCCAACTCCGTTGTGCATGCGTACGGGCTGGTTAACAGACTTTTAGATGAAAATTGATAATTTATCCGTATGTATCCTTAGAGCCCTGCGGTTTTACCCACATTGGCCCTTCATAGTTCTTATGTTGTTTAGGACCGGAAATTTTTAGTTGCGTAATCACATCAACGCCAACTTGCTCAGAGATTCTTTGCAGGATCTGCCGCTGCAAATAGCGCAGTTGCGTACCCCAATTTGAGTTATCGCACACGACATAAATAATGCCGTTCTCAATCCGATCTGGATGCGTATGCTGCGCAATTTTCTCACCCACCAACTTGTCCCAATGACCGGTAATCCAGCCATGCGCCAAGTCATGTTCCCAGCCGCGGGAGGATACCTCGCGCGCGATATGCGAACCAAGTTTTGGAATTTCAATTCCTTTGCGCAACCGGCGGCCATCCGCACCAGTTTCCCGGCCCACGCCGCGATATTTCTTGCGTGGTGTCTTAGACAGCTCCGTAATATCAAAACCTGGCACCTGCGGAACCGAGATACCTTGTGGTTTCTCCACCGGCATGCGCGCCACTTTAGATTTTGACGCGTGCTTGAGCCGCGGGGGATTCGGCGAACGCTTACGAATATGATCAAAAGCCTGTTGGACCGGATCCATGTTATTCATCCGTCTCACCAGCCTTCTTTACTTCGCCGCGCTCCTTTTCTTCAATCATAGATTCCGCGTCAGACACAGACTCAGTTTCCAACTCGGTTTCGGACTCGGATGCTGGTTCTGAAGCTTCTTCTTCTGGCGCTTTTTCTGTGCGGCCAAGAACAGAGACGCGGCCTTCTTCGGTATCCGCGACGCTGATTTCGAAGCGTTCCATAGGGACCAAGTTGTCCGGCAAATCTTCATCCACGGCAGCGGTGATAAAGACCTGCTCAACACCAGCGGCGAGTTTCACTAGCTTCTCGCGGCGTTGGGCGTCGAGCTCTGAGAAAACATCATCCAAGATCAGCACGGGATCCGAGTCTTCGGAGCGCAGTAATTGAAATTCCGCAAAGCGCAGTGCGATTGCATAAGACCAGGTCTCACCATGGCTGGCAAAACCCTTCGCCGGTGCGCTGCCCAGATGTAATTCCAAGTCATCGCGATGCGGGCCAACTAGAGAAATCCCGCGCTCGATCTCACGCTGGCGCTTGGCGCCAAGCTCGGCGAGCATGACGGCTTCCAAAACGTCGCGGTCTTCAACGTCGATGGTGGATTTATACGCAATGTGTGCGGGACGGGACTCTGGTGCAAGGCCTTCATAGGCAGCGGGGATAAGGTCCGTGAGGTGATCGATAAGCTCCAAGCGTGCATTGATCACCTGTGCGCCCAGGGTTGCTAACTGTGAATCCCACACATCCAAGGTGGCCAAGGCCGAGGCACCTTCGGTGTCCCCGTAGCCGCGGCGCATGGCTGCCGATGCCGACTTCAACAACGCATTGCGCTGGCGCAGCACCTTGTCATAATCAGCCTTTACCCCAGCTAGGCGTGGCGTTCTCGTAGCAATGACGTCATCCAGATAACGCCGGCGCTCAGCCGGCTCACCGCGCACTAATGCCAAATCTTCTGGTGAAAACAGCACGGTTTTGACCACGCCGAGCAGCTCACGCGGTGACTTACACCGAGTGCGATTGATCTGAGCCTGGTTGGCCGCATGCGGTTTGATCAGCAAATGCGCGGTGAGCTCACGGCCCTGGTTGACCGCGGTGGCTGAAACTCGAGCGCTAGCCATGCCGTGGCGTACCAGCGGGGCGTCTTGGCTCACGCGATGTGAACTCAAATGCGCGACATAGCCCAGAGCCTCAACGATATTGGTCTTGCCAAACCCATTGCGGCCTACAAAAAGGACAATGCCGGGATTCAGATCTAGCTTTAGCTCAGGCCAGGATCTGTAATCTCGCAGGTGAAGCTCACGAATATACATCTAGAGTGGAGTTTAACCAGGCAGACGCACTGGCATCAAAAGGTAGGTGAAGAAGGTATCTGGGGTTGGGAAGTTACCATCTTCGTCTGCCTCTGGAAGCTCTTCTGGCTCAGGCAGCATAATCGCTGGACGTGATGGCTCAGTGAAACCGAAGACCACACGATCCGTCGGAATGACAGTCAGGCCGTCTTTGAGGAAGGCCGGGTTGAACGCGATGAGCAGTTCATCACGGCCAGTGAAAGCACAAGGAATGGTCTCCTCAGCATTACCGGTGTCAGTTGCACCAGCAGCAAGCTGTACTTCGCCTTCGCTAAAGAGCATGCGGATCTGCGCATTGCGGTCCGTCAGCAGAGAGACACGGCGAATAGCTTCCTGAAGTGGGCCGATCTCAACCGATGCGATCGCGGTGTGCGTCTTTGGCAAAAGGTGCGAGACCGTTGGGAAATCTGCATCCAGCATGCGGGTGGTGGTTTCACGGTTATCGGCATGCAGACCAAAGAGGCCATCGGCAGCAATGCTCTCACCAGTACCGACCGCGATCTCAATGGGCTCATTGATGTGAGAATCCAAAGAACGCGCGGTTTCCTGCAGGGTCTTAGCTGGAACCAGCAGCTGAGTCTTGATCTCATCTGCGGTTGGCTCCCACTCGAAGGTACGCACGGCCAGGCGGAAACGGTCCGTTGCGGTGAGCTGCACGTCTTTGCCATCGATAGACATGCTGATACCCGTGAGCATCGGCAACGTGTCATCCTTGCCCGCCGCCGCAGCAACCTGGGTGACAGCCTCTGAGAACAACTGCGGGTTGATCTTGCCGGTGACCTCAGGCAAGACAGGCAACTGTGGGTAGTCTTCCAAAGAAATTGTTGGAAGCTCAAAGCGCGAAGAACCACACTGAATCAAAACCTTGGTGTCTTCCTGGCGGATCTCAACCGGCTTATTTGGCATAGCGCTGACAATGTCAGACATCAGCTTGCCGGCAACCGCGATGCGGCCGGGTTCTTCGATCTCAGCAGCGATACGAACACGAGTTGAAACCTCGTAGTCGAAGCCTGCTAATTCCAAACCATTGTCATCCGCGGTGATGATCATCGCGCGCAGAACTGGCTGCGCCGCCTTAGTCGGTAGGTTTCGGGCAACCCATCCAACCGCATGGCTGAGGTCATCTTTAGCCACACGAAATGACACGGCGTTGGTCGTTTGGGTTTCCATGTGCGTCTTTACACTCCTTGACTCACGTTCGATGCGCCGTGCCCAGCTGAAAAACTGTTTGTCATTCGACGCACGCCGACTAGGTAACTTCCTCGCAATTACAAGAATGCACCTGAATCTACCGGTTTCTAAAAATTCTTGAGGACTAGCAACTTACAAGAAATTGCTTCAAGCAACTGCATCTAACTTAACCAGTTGCATGGCTATTGCGCTACTTTCTTCCGCGCTTCTTGTAATTCGCCGATGCCCCGCGAGACGCGGCTGGCTTGGCGACTTTCACACAGGCCCTTTTTCTTCTAAGTGATCTAGAAATAAAGTTAGTAGTAGTAATAAGCGTTGTGGATCCTGTGGATAATCACAAGAATTCCATGCTCGGGGGCCAAAACATCTGTGTGTGATCACATGTGATCAGTCTGGGGATAAATCGAGTCAATTGTGGACAACTTGAATTACACGAAAGTTATCCACAGGGAGGCCTTTGTTATTCACTGAGATCGCACAGCAGTGATCACAGCAGGTCGGAGGTTTTCTTAGGCCTGTGAAAACCGATCTTGTGAGCAAGCTCATTAAATTACAACAATGAAATTACACAAGTGTGAATAACGCTGTGGATAACTATTTCCCAGCTAAGAGCCCTAAAACCGCGAAAACCGTTTATCCGCCAGGATTTCGTGGTGGATAAACGGTGCTGTGTAGCTTCGGAAGCCCAGAAAGTCTTCGGGAGGGCGAAGCTAGAGGAATCTAGGGAGGATTAGGCGCGTCCGCGGGCCTTGATGCGTTGGGTCAGCGCCTGGATCTCATCGTAGGTTTCACGCTTTTCTGTCATTTCGCGTTTGATCTTGCGTTCTGCGTACATGACAGTGGTGTGGTCCTTACCGCCGAACTGCTCGCCGAGTTTCGGCAGCGATAGATCGGTCAGCTCACGGCACAGGTACATCGCGAGCTGGCGGGCATGGGCGATATCGCGCTTCTTGCCGGAGCCAGTAAGCGTAGTTACGTCAATGTCGAAGAACTCAGCGGTGACCTCAATGATCGTATTAGGTGTAATTTGCTCCGCCGCAGAGTCCGGCGCCAGATCGCGCAGTGCAATCTCAGCCATTTCAATGTTGATCGGCTCATTAACCAAAGAAGAATAAGCAGAGACGCGGATCAGTGCGCCTTCCAGCTCACGGATCGAGGTTTCAAAGCGTGAGGCAATGAGCTCCAGGACGCCACGATCAACGGTGGTGCCATCAGCCGATGCCTTCTTCATCAAAATCGCGATACGGGTTTCCAAGTCTGGCGGCTGAATATCAGTAATCAAACCACCTTCAAAGCGCGTACGCAGACGGTCTTCCAGCGTATTGAGCTGCTTTGGTGGGCGGTCCGAGGACAAAATGATCTGCTTATTTGCCTGGTGCAGCGCATTAAAGGTGTGGAAGAACTCTTCCTGGGTGGACTCTTTGCCTTCTAGGAACTGAATATCATCAACCATCAAAATATCGAGGTTGCGGTAACGGCGCTTGAAAGATTCCTGACGGTCATCACGCAAAGAGTTGATGTAGTCATTAGTAAATTCTTCGGAAGATACGTATTTCACGCGCAGTCCCTTATGCAGCAGCTGCGCGTAATTACCTGCGGCATGCAAAAGGTGGGTTTTACCCAGACCAGATCCACCCCAGATAAACAGCGGGTTATAAGCACGGGCAGGATTTTCAGCCACCGCTACCGCCGCGCCATTAGCAAAACGGTTAGAAGAACCAATAACGAAGTTATCGAAGGTGTGCTTCGGGTTCAGTGATTGTTCGCGGTTCGGGTCATGCGCGGGGCGCTCACGCGGAATACGTGCGGATGATGGTGCCTGGAAAGAAGGCTGAGAGGTTTGTTGTGACTGATATACATCAGCTAACTCATCCAAATTCGCCGGCGAGTGAGAAGTCTGCCAGTTCTGTGCAGGACGGTCTTCTGACATGTCATGACGGTAGCTAGTGACATCATTGAAACGAGAGTTCTGCTCGCGCTGATCATTATGAGTCTGCTGGGTATGCGATGTCGGATGAGACTGGTTCTGCTGATCTTGCTGGCCCGGGAAGTTTTGCTGGCCTTGCTGATCTTGATAGCCCTGGTTTACTGGGTAGTTCTGCTCGCCGTCGATTTGGTCTGCGGAATTGTCGTAAACGGCACGCTGAACATCGTGGAAGTTCTGGTTCGTGACATCTACTTGGTGTAGACGCGGGCGGTCTTGTTCATAGCTGAACTGATTGACCTGGTGCGAAGAATTGTTGTGAGAAGACTGCGGCGGCGCCTGTGTCTGAGGCTGCGCGATCTCTTCTGGGGGAGCAACAGTAATTGCAACAGAACAAGGACGTCCCATATGACGGGATAGGCCGGCAGCAATATGTGTCGCGAGTTCAGCTTCGACGATGTCGCGGCTGTTTTGATCGGGGGTAGCCAAAAAGGCATAACCGTCGCTGATCATGATGGGCTTAAGCAGCTGCAACTTGATGCGCTGCTGCGGAGTAAAGGTTGGAACTTCCGAATTGGGCTGTTCAGAGCGTCGAAGGAGATCTTCAACGATGACGCGCCACGTGGATGTCAGGGACGATTGTTGGTCAGACACACCAAGGCCCTTCGCATTGAAATTTAAAAAGCGGACAGAAACAAAAGGGCAGGCTTTCGCCTGCACGGGCGCAACTATTGCCCAGATCACATTCAGCCTGAAAGTGCTGGTGCTGGCTCCAGTCGCGGGAGAACTTGTAATTTATGCATTAACAGCTAAATCTCATTTTCTCACTGAACTTTCCACAGTTGGAATTCGGTGGCTACCTTGTAGTCCACAGAGTTATCCACAGGTGTGAAAAGATTGGTTATCCACAGCCTAGTCTATGGGTGTGGATAACTCCCAATAACCTCAAATTTTGTGCTTACCTGCATATTTACACGAAGTCTAAAGTTTAAATTGAGAGTTATCCACATCAGGACCGAGTCTGTGAATAAACGGATTACTCATGTTTACCCGGTTTTTGAACCTGCTGTCTAGTGAACTATGTTTCCGCTTTTGCTTTTTGCGGGATAGGAAATTGGTGTCAAAAGATTCGCAATCTAAGCTTGCAGGATGACCCCATGAAAGTGCCGTTATCCAGCGGATAAAAACATCTTTGTAATTTCGGGTGCCCCTGAGTGTCGATTTGTTTAATGCCCGTCAAATCACGTAATCTGTCATGGTCTATCGCAGCAATATGGCTGCGCGTGAGTAAGTGTCTTGCCCGTTCAAGCAAAGTACTTCCCGAAAAGCGCTTTAAGCAGCGCGGTCGGAAGGATATTTGCTGGTGGTGAAACGTTAACTATTCACATTTGTAAATTTTTAATACTGGCTCGGTGTACCTTGTGTACCTGGCCCGGTGAAACTTAGAGGAGAATATCGTGGCAAAGGGAAAGCGCACATTCCAGCCAAACAACCGTCGTCGTGCTCGTAAGCACGGCTTCCGCACCCGCATGTCTACCCGTGCAGGTCGCGCAATCGTGGCGGCTCGCCGCAAGAAGGGTCGCGCTAAGCTGACTGCTTAATTCGTGCTTCCCACTCATTTAAAGCTCACGTCCCCGACGCAATTTCGTCGGACAATTAAGCGTGGGCGTCGTGTGGGGTCTCGAACTGTTGTTGTGCATGCGTACGACACAACTACTGATACCGAACTGGTGGCCAATGGTCCGTTGACCAACGGCCCGCGGTTCGGTTTGGTTGTTTCTAAGGCCGTTGGGAATGCCGTGATTCGTCACCGCACCTCCCGGCGGCTTCGTCATGTATGTATGTCTTTAGTTGAAGAGCTGCCTGGCTCGCTGGATATTGTCATTCGAGCTTTACCGTCCAGCGGCCAGGCCACCAGCGCAGACTTGGAAGAAGATCTTCGCTCAGCATTGCAGCGGGTGTGCAAGAAGCTTGAGAAGAGTTCCTAGATGGGCAGCGATGGCTATTTCAACTCCGACGGAGAAGAGATCCCGAAAGCTCGTGGCGCAGCGAAACCTTTGGTAAAAGCGGTACGCTTCTATCAAAAGCACGTGTCCCCGCTAAAGACGGTGTCAACTTGCCGTTTCGAACCAACATGCAGTGCCTATGCACTCGAAGCGGTTTCTGTTCATGGTGCGGTGCGTGGAGCTGGTCTAGCTGCGGCTAGGCTGGTCAAGTGCGGTCCGTGGCATCCGGGCGGGTTTGACCCAGTACCAAAGAAGTAACAAATTTAATCGATCAGTTGAGGAAACCAATCCCCAGTGCTTAATTTTATTTATTGGCCGATCTCATTCGTGCTGTATTGCTGGCATTGGCTCTTGAGTCAGGTGCTTGACCCATCTGCGGGTCTAACCTGGATTCTGGCCATCGTCTTGCTGACGTGGACGCTGAAGGCCATCATGGTCAAGCCAACTTTGACGTCCTTGCGTTCTCAGCGCAAGATGCAGGAGTTGCAGCCGCGCTTGCAGGAAGTGCGTACCAAGTACGCCAATGACAAGACTAAGCAAGCAGAAGAAATGCAGAAGGTCTACAAGGACTCCAAGGTCCGACCTTTGGCAGGTTGCTTGCCGATGTTGGCGCAGATCCCAATGTTCATTGGTCTGTTCCACGTTCTGCGTTCCTTTGACCGCACGGTTTCCGTTGCCGGCGGAATTGGGCACCCAGCTGGCGAGCCAATGTCGATTGAGCAAAACCGCAGCATCGGCAACTACTTCTTCGAGCCAGAGCAGGTCCAGTCCTACCTGGATGCGGAGTTCTTTGGTGTTCCACTGGTTGCGAACCTGCGCCTGAACTCACCAGTTCTGCACGATGTCACGACTGTTCAGGCAGCAATGATCATCGTTCCGCTGATTATTGTGATTGCTGTTCTTACTCACCTTAACGCGCGCATGTCTCTCAACCGCCAGGAAGCACGCCGCGCATCGGGTAAGACCCAGGCACCACAGGGCCAAAACGCCGAGATGATGCAGCAGCAGATGGCCATGATGTCCAAGATGATGCTCTGGGTCATGCCGGCCATGCTGGTTATCTCCGGCTTCATCTGGCCAATCGGTCTGTTGTTCTACATGCTGTCCAACACCGTCTGGACCTACGTTCAGACCCGCATGGTCAACGCCAAGATGGACCGTGAGGAAGAAGCCGAAGAACAGGCCAAGATCGAGCTCAAGCGCACCACTGCTCCTAAGCCAGGTGCTCGCAAGCGCGACACCCGCACCAAGAAGCAGCGCAAGCAGGGCAACAACTAGGCTGAGAAATTTTTAGCCTTTATACTTTAAAGCGTCTGGGATACTTTGATTCCAGACGCTTTTTAGATCTTTTACTGAGATATTCATTTCAGATATTCATTTCAATTGTGCTTAAACAAGGAGTTAGCTGCGTGGAGCCGTCGGAAGTATTCAAGGACCGCCTGCCTTTAGCCGAGAAATACCATGACTTGCTGGCTTCAGATGGCTCCACCCGCGGTTTCATCGGTCCCCGTGAGGTGCCCCGGTTGTGGGACCGCCACCTCATCAACTGCGCAGTCATCGGTGACGTTATGGAGGAAGGCGCCACCATCGTGGACATCGGATCCGGCGCTGGACTGCCAGGAATCCCACTCGCTATCGCGCGGCCTGATCTCAAGATCACATTGATTGAGCCACTGTTGAAGCGCTCTGTGTTCCTGCAAGAAGTCGTCGACAAGCTTGCACTCGACAACGTCACCGTCATCCGTGGCCGCGCTGAAGAAGGACCTGTGAAGAAAGCCGCTGCGGGCGCTGACATTGTGACCTCCCGAGCTGTCGCGCCACTGGGCAAACTAGCCAAGTGGTCTTTGCCGCTGGTGCGTCGTGGCGGCGAAATGATTGCCATGAAGGGCGAATCTGTGCATGAGGAACTCGAGCGCGACGCGGCTGATATTAAGCGTGCCGGCGGTGGAAAAGCCACGGTAGAAGTAGTGCGTGGGACTACCATCATCCGTGTCCCTAGGGTGAACTAGAGTGGTGGGCATGACTAAACCGCGCCTGATTACTATCGCGAATCAAAAAGGCGGTGTGGGAAAGACCACCACTGCTGTAAACCTTGCCGCTGCCCTGGCTGAATCCGGCAGCAAAGTGCTGGTCATCGACCTGGATCCGCAGGGCAATGCATCCACGGCAGTCAACGTTGAACACAGCTCCGGAACCCCGTCGAGCTATGAACTGCTTTTGGGCGATATTGATGCCAACCAGGCCATGCAGCCCTCTCCAACCCTGGAGAACCTGTTCTGTATCCCGGCGACCATTGACCTTGCTGCAGTTGAGATTGAAATGGTCTCTCTTGTGCGCCGTGAGTTTAGGCTTTATGACGCCCTGCACAAGGGCTTTTTGGATGAGCACGGCTTTGACTATGTCTTTATTGACTGCCCACCGTCACTGGGTTTGCTCACCATCAACGCCATGACCTGTGCTGAAGAAGTCATTATCCCAATTCAGTGCGAGTACTACGCGCTGGAGGGCGTGGGTCAGTTACTGGGCAATATCACTATGATTCGCCAGCACCTCAATGAGGATCTGCACATCTCAGGCGTGCTGTTGACCATGTATGACGCTCGCACAAAGCTGGCATCCCAGGTCGCTGATGAGGTCCGTGAACAGTTCGGCGCGGTGGTTCTAGGCAACCTCATTCCACGCTCCATTCGTGTCTCCGAAGCCCCCGGCTTTGGCAAGACTGTGATTGAGTATGACCCGACATCACCAGGTGGCCGCGCTTATGTTGCCGCGGCAAAAGAGCTCCACGAACGCGGTGACTACGTTCCACATGAAACCACCGGCGTTATCGGCGTGAGCCCAGATATTTATGCGGAATTAGAAGGTTAGGCTCGGAGAGATATTTATGGCTGATAAGAAACCACAGGTTAAACAAGGCGGACTCGGCAAGGGTCTTGCTGCACTGATCCCTACCGGCCCTGATGCCCCAACGCGCAAGCCGCGTCTGGGTGATAGCGCAGCCGATGTCATCTTGGGCATCGCACAGCCCCGCGATAGCCAGGGCAACCCAGCTTCTAATGACTCAACTGATGCCAAATCTGGGCAGTCTGACAAGGCCAAGGGTGGTCTGGGCAAAAGCACTTCTGGTCAGGGCGGTTCCGCGCAGTCTGGTGGACAGCGTGTTTCTGGCGCCCCAACCATCGGCACGGGTACCTCGAAGAAGCGTCAACCCAAGCCGGCATCGATCGGTGCAACTTACCGTGAGATCTCAATCGGTGAGATTCAGCCCAACCCGAAGCAGCCACGTACGGTATTTGATGAAGAAGAACTCAACGAGCTTGTTCACTCCATCCGCGAGTTCGGTCTGCTGCAGCCAGTTGTAGTTCGTCCTTCCGGTAGCGGCGGCTTTGAGCTGATCATGGGTGAGCGCCGCTGGCGCGCATCCTCCAAGGCAGGTCTGGCTACCATCCCGGCGATTGTTCGTGACACCGCGGATGATTCCTTGCTGCGTGACGCACTGTTGGAGAACATCCACCGTGTGCAGCTGAACCCTCTGGAAGAAGCGCACGCATACCAGCAGCTGCTGGAAGAATTTGATGTTACGCAAAATGAGTTGGCTGATCGTATTGGCCGCTCCCGCCCGCAGATCACCAACACTTTGCGTTTGCTGCGCCTGCCTGTTGAGGTCCAGCGCCGCGTGGCCGCCGGCGTTCTGAGTTCCGGTCACGCTCGTGCATTGCTGGGTCTGGAGGACAAGGACGTGATGGACAAGCTCGCACAGCGCATCATCGCTGAGGGCATGTCTGTGCGGGCTACTGAGGAAGCCGTGACGCTGATTAAGCGCAACGGCATGCCGGACGAGCCAAAGCCAAAACCAGCGCAGCCACAGCCAGAGTTCTTCACCCACGCCGGTGAGCGCCTCTCTGATCGTTTTGATACGCGTGTGACAGTGACAATGGGCAAGCGTAAGGGCAAAATGGTAGTAGAGTTCGGAGACCAAGAAGACTTCGAACGCATCATGGCGCTAATTGATGGCGCGGGAGCACAAGGCTCATAAACGCCCCCGTGGGGCCGGTGAGCCGGCAGCTAGATGGCAGGTTCATTGAGGTTCATTGTGGGCTCACAGTGGCCCACGTGACTGGAGAAAACTGAAACTAGAGCAATGCTTGTACCACTGACTCCGGATTCGGATATGCATCCGCAGGCGGCAAACTCCATGTATTGGGAGTGCGCCCATGAGGTAGAAGATCCGCGCTTTGAAAAAGAAGCCTGGATTTCTTCTACCTTGCTCAGCTTTGGCCCGTGCGGGTTTAGCATCGGCAGTGATGCCACCATCATCTTTTGCGCGGCTGCCGATGCCCCAGGGATATCCAAGATGCCCACCGGCCCCGTGGGCTCTGACGCCGCTATCATTACCTCACTTTTTGTCACCTCGCAGCGCGCTGGCCGCGGCCTGGAGGCGGTATTGCTTGATACTGCGATCATGGACCTGATGGAACGCGACTTTGAGGCCGTGGAAGCATTCGGCTACCACGATGTCGGCGAAAACAGCGATGATGAGATTTACTACGACTCCAGTGATGACTCAGGCTTTGGTGACCTGTTCAATTCCTCATCCAAGGGATTTTTCGCCGATGTGAATTTTGAAATTGCGCGGCACTTCCTGGGCACCCGTCCCGATCACATTGGTCTCATCCCTGTCTCGGTGCTGCAGGCTGCCGGCTTTGAAGTGGTCAAAGACCATCCAGTTACCCCACGGCTGCGCTTGGAGCTACCACCGGCACATGACCTGCTTTCTGCAGCTGCCGTGGAAGACCTCGTTGCCAAAGCCCTGGCCTAGCCGAATTAGAACTAGAACTATAAAAACACCGCAGTCGAGAAAGTGATTCTCAAACTGCGGTGTTTGTTTTGATTGCTGTAGTGCGGCCCGCTGAAGCCGCTTCAGCACTTCAGCGCTCAAGCGCTTAAGTGCTATTGCGCTTGTTCGGCGCGGAGAAGCTCAGCGAAGTTGTAGGTGCCAGTTGGGGCGTTGTCATTATCCAGAAGATAAAGACGCTTAACGGCAACCACAATGGATTCAGCGATGTCATCACGCTTGGTTGGGTTCGTCAGAACCGAGACATCATGCGGGTTGGTCATATAACCCAGCACCACCTGAACCACAGGCATGCGCGTCATGCGCAAAAGCTCCCAGGTGCGCGCGTGATTGTTGTTGTTTCCCAGCTCAGTGCGGGCAACAATCTCACGCTGAATGTAGCCAGACAGGGTTTCCCCAATCATGGAGGTACTGCCCATTTCAGATCCGAAGTAGAAGGTAGCAACGCCGTTGGCTTTGTCATTCTGGTACTCATCACAGGAAAGTGAGATCACCAGATCAGCATCAAAAGCATTTGCAATATCCGCGCGGTCCTTGATTGATGGATCATCCATGCGGGTACGCGAGTAGATGATCTCCATGCCGGCAGCAATCATGCGGCCAGCAACGCGCTCAGCCAGGTCCCACATGATTTCCTCTTCGGAAATCATTCCAAAACGGCCCTTAACCTGGTGGCCCTTATTAGCGCCGCCCAAAGCTGGGTCAATAACAACACGCTTACCGGCCAACTTTGGCCCGGCATTACGCACGCGCTCGCGCTCTTGAATGTTGTGCGCAGAACCACCAGTGATGCGACGGCCGAGCAAGCTCAGCGCGCGAATGGTGGCAGGACCACAAACTCCGTCTTGCTGAAGTCCGTAGTTGAGCTGATACTCCAGCAACGCGTCATGGGTAGATGACCCAAAATGGCCATCGATACGCTGCATGTAAAAACCTAGCTCCTGCAGCTGCTTCTGCAACTGCGACACATCATCACCGACCAGCTCATTGTTTGGCTGGTAGCTGAGCACGCGGGTGCCCAGCTTGTATGATGCCTGACGCAACTCACGCAAGGTGAGGTCATCAATATTGCCGGAAGGAATGATTCCACGGGACTGCTGAAATGCTTTTACGATGGCGGAAAGCTCGGAGTCGAAGTGCTTATCTTCTTCGGAGAACTTCTGCCGCTTCCAATCGGACACGTCGCCGCTGTAATTGGACAACATTCCGAGTCGTGCAAGGGTGGCACGTGCCTCAGCAACGCGGGCACTTTGATCTCCTACCTGAAGGATTCGATCCACTTCGTCCTCCTTTCTAGAACTCATAATCATTTCAGTAAAAAATTTGCTTCGTTGACAACTTCTCTTCATTCCACTCTAGTGTGACAATCTGAGAATACGCCATTTCCGACGTACATCTGTGTAAACAACTGGGAACGTCGGTAACAAAGTGATCACGACGTTGTACACACTAAATGTGAGTCACAATTTATGCTACGACCTGCATAAATACGCAAAGCCGAAGTCTTTCCCGTGAAGGCTTAAGACTTCGGCATAATGCGGTGGTTAAAGGCTGTAAAAGCGCTTGCAAGTGGTGCGAGAGACAGGGCTTAAAGCTGCGCCTGAATCTTGGAAGTAATAGCTGGCTTTGGCTGCAGGCCAACGAATTCATCAACCTTCTCACCGTTCTTGAACATCAAGACGGAAGGGATGGACATGACCTGGAACATGGCGCCCAGTTCACGCTCTTCATCAACGTTGATCTTTGCAATGGTGACGTCTTCGCCGATTTCTTCAGCGATTTCATCCAGCAATGGTGACAGCTTCTTGCAGGGGCCACACCATTCAGCCCAGAAGTCAACCACTACGAGTTTGTCGGAGTCAATGACCTCGCTGCGGAAGGTGTCCTTGGTTACGTCAATTACGTTGCTCATACTATTCCTAACGCTGTGCGGCCAAGAAATGTTCCGCGTCAATCGCCGCGCGGCAACCGGAACCAGCAGCGGTAATCGCCTGACGGTAGTGGTCATCTACCAGGTCGCCGCAGGCAAAGACACCGTCAATGTTGGTGCGGGTGGATGGCTGGTCAACTACAACGTAGCCCTCTTCGTTGGTAGCAACCTGGCCGCCGAGGAACTCTGAGCGAGGATCATGGCCAATAGCAACGAACATTGCGGTGACATCCAACGTGGAGGTCTCACCAGTTATGGTGTCCTTGAGCTCCAGGCCGCCGACCTTGCCGTCAACGTCAACTACCTTCTCCACGGTCTTGTTCAGTGCCCACTTGATCTGTGGGTTCGCGCGGGCGCGCTCCAGCATAATCTTGGAGGCGCGGAACTCTTCGCGGCGGTGAATGATGGTGACGGACTCAGCGAACTTGGTGAGGAAGGTTGCTTCTTCCATCGCGGAGTCGCCGCCGCCCACAACGGCAATGTTGTGGCCCTTGAAGAAGAAACCGTCACAGGTCGCACAGGTGGATACGCCGCGGCCGGTCAAGGTGTCTTCGCCTTCAACGCCGAGGTGGCGTGGTGCCGCGCCGGTAGCGAGGATGACGGAGCGCGCTTCAAATACTTCATCGCCGACATGAATCTTCTTGATGTCACCATCGAGTTCCACCGAGTCTGCGATCTCCATGCGCAGGTCGGCGCCGAAACGGATGGCCTGTGCGCGCATTTCTTCCATGAGCTCAGGGCCCATGATGCCCTTTTGGAAACCTGGGTAGTTCTCAACCTCGGTGGTGTTCATTAGCTCGCCACCGTATTCAAAGCCTTCAAAAACGATTGGCTTGAGCTCTGCGCGTGCTGCATAGAGTGCAGCGGTGTAGCCAGCTGGGCCGGAACCAACAATGGCGACGTCATGGATGGTCATGTACTAACTCCTCTGTTTGTTATCTTCGGCGATTGTAGTCGCCATTAGGATCAACAGCATTATCCGTGAACTAATTTCATTTGCGTTCATCATCTCCGCGCGCCAAGCAGACTTGTCAGGCTCCATGCGTGGTCACCAGGTCGGGGCTGTGTGCCGCGCATAAAGCTACAGAATCGCATAAGGCTTGCTCGGTGCTTGCTTGACGATGATCCCTTGTCTTGTGCGAGTCTACCGCCGTAAGCACGTCGATTAACCAATCGCCGAGCGCAGCGCCGTTTTTGCCCGCGATCGCCGCGACTTCACGGTTCCTTCCGCTACTCCTTGCAGTCCTGCAACATCCTTGAGGGAATACCCGCCGATCTCAGTGAGCATCCACACCTCGCGCTGCTCAGGTTGTAAGTTCTGGAGTGCTTCTTGGATATCCAGCCGGGTATCGATGCCCATGAGTGGTTCATGCGATAACCACTGGTTGCGGTCTTCTTCCACTTCCCCATCGAAAGAATGGTGCTGCGCATTAGAGCGGTGATGAACATAGTCATAACCAGAATTTCGCACCAACCGGTTAAGCCAGGTGGAGAGTTTCGCCTCAGCGCGGAAGTTATGCAGGTTATTGCTGGCCTTCAAGAAAGTTTCCTGGACAATGTCCTGGGCATCAGTTTCCGTCTTGGTATAGGACTTGGCAACGTATAACAGCTGCTCACGGTGGCGTTCCACGATCGCGGAGAACGCCTTGGTGTCGCCGGCGATGAAAGCATCAACCAGTTCTTCGTCCGTGGGCCCACTATCAGTAGTCATCCCCGATTCCCCCGAGATCTTGTGATGAAAGATGTTCACACCACAACATGGTGTGTTTCTTCACCTATTATCTCGGGGTACTCAGCAAACAACCAGTGTTTACTGCCCACCGAAGTGGGCTAAGGGCTGCAACCTTTTGTGCCCTTACTCAGTCACGAATGCAGTGACTTCTGGAGCAACTTTTTACTCAGTAGCTAGTTCAATAGCTAGCTACTGGGTGGCTGGCTACTGCGCGTTTTGCACCATGAGGTTGCGACGCACGTTTTCCTGGCATTCCAACAGCACACGGCGCAGCGCACCTGGAACCTCGCCTTGGCTCAAGAACTTGTCCGTCGCATCCAATGCCATCTCTTGGTTGGGGAACAGTCCACGAACAATGTGGTTCGCAATCTCGATGGGGTGCTCGGCCCAGATGGTGTCTAGGACCTCGAAGAATTCCTCGGCGAAACCGTCGGTCAGCTCTGAAGAACCTGGTGCACCAAAAGCTGCCAGCAGCTGCAGCACCTCGGCGTTGGAATAGGCCTCCGGAATGCGCACTTGGTCAAAGATGTAGCGCTTATTCTCCGCCGTTGGGAAGCTGTACTTCGCGCCTAGGTACTCTGCCGCACCGGTCAAGGTGTTATCGCTGTGGCGCTCTTCTTCCAATACGTCTTCGGACACGGCATCGCGCGCGGCCAGCGCTTGAATGGTGGACCAGCGGATATCAGGGCTAAGTTCTAGACCTTCAATCTTGCCGTCCAGAATGTCCTTCAGGCGCTGGGTGCCGGAGTCCTCCGGGGTGGCTGCAAGCGTAGCGATGGCTGAGCGCGCGATGGTCAACTGTGCATCAGAGCCCGCTTCCGCCTTGGAGAGAAGCTCCCAGAACTTAGTTGCTACTTCAGCACGCTTGTCATCGCGGTGTTCCTCAGCCAGGAAATTCTTGACGGCGAAGCGTGCATGGGCAAAGTTGGTGCCCATCAAGTTCGTGTTGTCTTCCGCTGGTGCGTGCTGCAAGACGGTATCGATGAATTCGGTGGCAGCCCACTTACCATCACGGGTCATATTCCACAGCGCAGTCCAAATAACCGCGCGGGACAGCTCTTCTTCTGCCCCACCGCGCAACTCACTCAAACGCCCATGAAGAGTTTCCAGCGAGGTGTCATCGAAGCGAACCTTGGCATAGGTGTGGTCACCATCGTTGATAAGAATAAGACTCGGTGCCGGCTTGCCCTGCGCTTCTGCGATCGTGGTAGTGCTGCTACCTGCAGTAATATCTACGTCAAAGGTCTCGGTGCGGGTGAGCGAGGCATCGAAAAGCGAAATGCTCACGCGGTGCGGACGAGTCGCGCCCTCAGCTGAAGCCGCGATAGTCAAAGACTCAATGGCGTCATCGGTGACCGTGATTTCGGGCGTGAGTGTATCCGGACCGGAAGTCTTCAACCAAGCATCAGACCAGGTATCAAGATCGCGGTCGGTGTGATTGCGCAGGCTATCGAGCAAATCATCAAAGGTCGCCGCGGCAAAGGCGTGAGCCTTAAAGTAGTCACGCGCACCGGCATAAAACTCATCACGGCCCACATAATGCACCAGCTGCTTGAGCACCGCCGCCCCCTTGGCATAAGTAATGCCATCAAAGTTCTGACGTGCGGCATCTACATCCGGGATCTCTGCTTTGATCGGGTGCGTGGTGGGCAGCTGATCCTGGGCATAAGCCCAATTCTTGCGGCTGCCAGCAAAGTTAGTCCAGGCTTCCACATACTGCGTGGCATGCACAGAAGAATCCGCACCCATGTACTCGGCGAAGGATTCCTTCAACCACAAATCATCCCACCACTGCGGGGTGACCAAGTCACCGAACCACATATGGGACATCTCGTGCAGGATGGTATTCGTGCGCGCCGCATGCTGTGAACGCGTTGGTGCGGAACGGAAGAGATAGGATTCCGTAAATGTCACAAGGCCAGGGTTTTCCATCGCACCCAGGTTGTACTCCGGCACGAAGATGGAATCATACTTGCCCCACGGATACGGGAAATCAAAGTTCTCATGGAAGAAATCCATACCCTGAGCTGTCAGTTCCAAGATCTCATCATCCAAAAAATCTGCCATGGATGCACGCGCGAGAGATCGCAGCTCCACGGTGAGCGATTCATCCGGCGCAGTCCACGTCTGATTCTTTGAGGCATAAGGTCCTGCTGCGAAGGACGTTAGGTATGTCGACAGCAAAGGTGTTTCTGCAAACTCAACAGTCGCGACTTCCGCTACTTCCCCACTGTCGCTCGTAGTCGCGCTGGAAATCTCTCGCGAGATTTCAGGCTGGTTGGAGAGAATCTCCCACTCGGCAGGTGCAGAAAGTTTCACGTGAAACTTCGCCTTGAGGTCTGGTTGTTCAAAGCATGGGAAGATGCGGCGGGCATCGGAAGGCTCAAGGTGGGAGTAGAGATAAGTCTTGCCATCGGCAGTGTCATGCATGCGGTGCAGGCCCTGGCCGCTGCGGGAGTAGCTGGACAGACCAGCGATCTCTACCGTGAGATCTTCATTGGTGGGAAGATTATGCAGGTAGATACGGCCATCGCGGAATTCAACATCAGCTGGCTCATTGTTGATAGTCAAAGCGGTGACGTCTGTACCGAGGTAATCAACGAAAAGTTCAGGCTCCGTTGTGCGGAACTCAATTCGGGAAGTAACCGGGTAGGTCTTTTCCTCGTGGTTAGCTGCTTGAGATATGTCCAGGTGCAGGTGGTATGCGCTGAGGGTGAGCGCTTCTGCACGAAACTGGGCTTCAATGTGGGTGAGATTGGCTTGAGACATGCCTGCCATTGTAGAACCAGCATGAAAATAAATATGACCCCGGGCACAATTTAGGGGTGTTCGGGTCACATTCATGGCTGTACGCTTAAAAGGGAACGGCTCAAACAGGGCCGCGACACGCCCATCCATTGGAGGATGCCCATGTCCGTAAAGTCCTATACCTACATCAGCTTCCCCGGTACCGCGAAGGAAGCTTTCGAGTACTACCACTCCATTTTCGGCGGCGACTTGCAAGTTCTGACCTACGGCCAGTTCCCAGAACAAGATGCCGAGCAGTTCCCATTTGAGATCAATCCTGATGCCGTCGCGAACGCCACACTTGATTCCGATGTCGTGTCCATCGCCGGTGGTGACGCCATGGAAGGGGACGCGCCTGGGCTAGATGGCACCCCGTATTCCCTGCTGCTTATCTGCGACGATGAGGCTGAAGCGCGCGGCTACTGGGACAAGTTCACCTCTACCGGCGGCGAAGTCGTGCTGCCATTGGAAGTCGCACCATGGGGTGAGCTTTACGGTCACGTCCGCGACCGTTTCGGCGTGAGCTGGGCCGTCAACGGCTCCGTGAATCCTTCCTAAGCTTCCGTACAACAGCCACAACGCAAAGGGGCATTGCTTGCCGATGCCCTCTCCAACGCACCACCACAGATACCGATGAAGGATTATCTGGGTGGTGTGTTTTTATGCAAGGGGGTCTCGTACTAAAGATGGATAAGGGGTAGATTCAGAAGTTCAGAATTTATCCGGGGAAAGGTTGCTATGAAGGCAGCGGAGCCAGGCGGCTCATTTATATTGCGGCGCACAGTAAAAAGGCAGTGGAAACGCGCTGTACCCGGTGCTTTCTTTCTAGGCATATGGCAGCTCAGTGAGGCACTGGTTCCCATTGCTATTGGTTTGATCATTGACCATGCGGTGCTGCCACGGGACCTGCGGCTGTTGGTTATCTCCCTCGTCAGTTTCGCGGTGCTGTTCTTCGTGCTGAGTGGTTCCTACCGCATTGGCTCGCGTGCGCTCAACCGCGCAGTGAATCATGAATCTCACGCGCTGCGTGTGGAAGTGGCATCACATGCGCTGACCAAGATGTCCACCAAGGACTTGGTTCCGGGTGAAGTCATGTCGCGTTCCACAGCGGACGCAGATTCCATCACCAGGATCTTCGGACAGCTTGGCACTGGCGTTTCGGCCCTCGCGGGTTTTGCCGGTGCTGCGATCTTCTTGTTGTTCAGTGACTGGCTGGTGGGTCTCATCGTGCTCATCATCGCACCGATTATCTCCGGCATCGTGGCTGTATCTAGCCGTGGTATTTCCCAACGCAGCTCCACCCAACAAGCATCTCTGGCTACCGCTGGTGCGCAGGTCGGTGACGCCATGCTTGGTCTGCGCGTGATTAAGGCAATCGGTGGTGAGCGTTGGGCAAGCTCGGCTTATCACCAGGCATCACAAGAATCCGCCAAGGCAGCTATTAATACTGCTGCCGCCACCGGCAAGGTCGCCGGTATTAGTGAACTAGCCGTGGCAATCAACCTGGCCGCGGTGCTGTTGATGGCCGCGTGGCGCGTTTCCTCCGGGCAGCTGGAGCCAGGCCAACTGATTGCCATTATTGGTATTGGTGTCTATCTCTCTGAGCCGATTCGCCTGTTGAGTAACTCCATCAATGCAGCTGCTGTCGCGCATGGTGCGGCGAACCGCGTGGCTGAGTTCTTAAATGTTGAAGAGGACAAAGAAACCAATCCTGCGAATCTTGATGTTTCGGGTTCCACGTTTATTGTGGCTAATCCTGATTCCCTCACCCTTCCGGAGCAGCATAAGGGCGCGCTTATCGTGCCGCATGCCGCTGACGTGTTTGAAGGAACCATCCGTTCCAATATCGCGATGGATCATGATCCGGCAGCAGTAGTTGATGATTCCGTCCTGGCTGCCTCTGGCGCCACGGATATTGTGGCCGCACTCCCCGAGGGCTTGGATGCCCAAGTACGGGATTCCGGCAGCAACCTCTCCGGCGGACAGCGCCAACGCATTGCACTGGCACGAGCCCTGCACGCTGATCCTGATGTTTTGGTTCTTGTTGATCCGACCAGCGCGGTGGATTCGGTGACTGAGGTCAACATCGCGCAGGGAATCCGCGAGTACCGCGCGGGTAAAACCACCATGGTGCTCAGCACCTCTCCAGCTTTCCGCCACATCGCAGATCGGGTGATTGAATGAGTACCGTCTTGCCCTCCGCGCGCCCCAAGCGCGCGTTTTCAGTAGCTCTCGCAGAACTCAAACCCCACCGCTTAAAGCTCATCGGCGTACTTATCCTGGGCCTGCTTACCGCGGTCGCAGGCTTGATTGGTCCATGGGCTGTTGGTGTTGTGGTGGACAAGCTCCTCGTCAGTCCAGACTTCGGGCAGGTTATTATCTACGCAGTGCTCATTGTTGCTGGTGGCGTGGTCGCTAGCGCCGGTACCTGGTGGGGTGCGGTGCTTCTGGCACGCGTGCTGGAACCGGCGATTGCTTCCCTGCGCGAATCTGTCCTGTATGCCGCATTGAGCTTGGACGCGCACACCGTGGGGCGCGCTGGGCGTGGTGACTTAGTCTCCCGCGTTGCTGATGACTCCCGTGAGGTCTCCACCGCGGCAAGCACCGTGATGCCACTGGTGGTGCAGGCAGGTTTCACCGTCATTGTCTCGGCTATCGGTATGACCGCGGTGGATTGGCGCCTGGGGCTGGTTGGCCTGATTGCTATTCCTTTGTACTGGACTACCCTGCGGGTTTATTTGCCGCGTTCGGGGCCGATGTACACCAAAGAGCGTGAGGCTTTCGGCGTTCGTACGCAGCGGTTAATCGGTGCCGTTGAAGGTGCGCAGACTCTTCGTGCCTACCGCGCGGAGCAGCTGGAGCTCAAGCGCGTTGATGATGCTTCTGCCCAAGCCCGCGATATTTCGATCTCCGTATTCAAGTTCTTGACCTGGGCGTTCTCCCGCAACAACCGCGCGGAGTGCATCACGCTCATTGCTATCATGGCCACCGGCTTCTACTTGGTCAATGAAGACCTGGTCACCGTCGGTGCAGTTTCCACAGCAGCGCTCATCTTCCACCGACTGTTTGGTCCCATCGGCGTTTTGGTGGGCATGTTCGCTGATATTCAATCTGCCGGCGCATCGCTCATCCGCATGGTTGGCGTCATTGACACCGCCGGCGAGCAGGTCCGTGGTGAATCCCCTGCCCCACAGAACCCAACGCTGGTGCTGGACAGTGTCCATCACACCTTCGATCAGAACCCTGTCATTCATGATGTTTCACTAGCTATCAAACCTGGTGAACACATCGCCGTGGTGGGCGCTACCGGCGCCGGAAAAAGCACGCTGGCATTGATCGCAGCGGGCCTCCTGCGCCCGACTGCTGGGCGGGTGCATCTTTCTGAAACTGGGATTGATGATGTTGATCCGCAGCAGCTGCGCGGTTCTATCGCCATGGTCAGCCAGGAGATGCACTGCTTCCGCGGCACTCTCCTAGACAATGTACGCATGGCCAAGCCGGAGGCGAGCGATGATGACATTCTCACAGCCTTGGTCACCGTCGGTGATTCCTGGATTGAGCGTCTCCCCCAAGGAATCAACACCATGATTGGTGATGGTGAGTTCCGTCTGTCACCCGTGGAAACCCAGATGTTGTCGCTCGCACGCGTGGAACTCGCGGACCCTGACTTGGTAGTGCTGGATGAGGCCACGGCTGAAGCCGGTTCTGATCACGCGCAACGCCTCGAACGCGCCGCGAATGCAGTTGTCGAACACCGCGCTTCCCTGATTGTCGCGCACCGCCTCGATCAAGCAGCCCGCGCCGACCGCATCATTGTCATGGAAGCCGGGGCCATCAAAGAATCCGGAACCCACGAGCAGCTCCGCGCACTCGGTGGCACCTACGAAAAGCTCTGGCAGGCCTGGTCTGCATAAGTTTGGGCAAAACAAAGCGAGGGCCTGAAACCGAATTGCTTCGGAATCAGGCCCTCAATTGTATGAAGTTATTGCGGTAAGAGATCCACCGCGAGGAGAACTTAAGCGTTCTTGATTGCAGAACCCTCGATCTCGATGGTGACCTTCTCGGAAACCAGAACGCCGCCGGTGTTCAGTGGAGCGTTGAAGTTCAGGCCGAACTCGGTGCGGTCGATCTTGGTGGAAGCCTCGAAGCCAACGCGGGTGTTGCCGAATGGGTCCTCAGCGATGCCCTCGGTCTCAACGTCTAGGGTGACAGACTTGGTGGTCTCGCGGATGGTCAGGTCGCCGGTCAGGGTGCCGTTGCCGTTCTCGTCGATGTTGAAGTCGGTAGCCTTGAACACCATGTCTGGGAATGCTTCAGAGTTGAAGAAGTCATCAGCGCGAACGTGGCCGTCACGGTCAGCGTTGCCGGTGTCAACGGAAGCGGTCTTAACTACAACCTCGATGTTGGATTCTGCTGGGGTCTCAGCAATCTCAATCTTTGCGTCCCACTCGTTGAACTTGCCGCGAACCTTGGTAACCATTGCGTGGCGAGCTACGAAACCGATGACGGTGTGGGTTGGGTCCAGGGTGTAAGAACCGGTGAAGTTAGACATTGTGTACTCCTAAGTAGTTGTTTGAGATGTTCTCAAGATTAGCTTCGGCATCAACCTTTGTTGACGCAACAACAATGATTATGGCACCAGTTGCGTGTTGCGTCAACCTTTAACTAAAAATATTTTGAAATTGCAGGTAGAATGGATATAAATATTTTATTTTCATCGAAAACTGCAATAACAACCAGTCGGAATCTGTCGTTTACTTAGTGAATTTCGCTCGCGTTGATGCGCTGCACAGCAGCATGGCGGCTCAAGCGATCTTCACGGGGCTTGGCCCGGGTGCGGGAAGCCGTGCCGCCCAGCGTAGTAGCGTAGGCCACAACTTTCAGCGCGGGACAGATCTTCACAGCAAACATAAAGGCCGGCTCCAAGCTCGAATTTTCTCGTGTGCTTGGAGCCGGCCTTTTGTCGCTGTGGTCTTTTCAGCGACCTTTGAAGTTATTCTTCTTCGCTGACGGCCTCTTCAGGGGTGTCGGTGGAAGCGGCGCCCGTGATGACGCCGGTCAGCTGGACTTCGGTGAGGTTGATTTCATCGCTGTTTGGAAGTTCTTTGACCCAGATGATGACGGAGTCATAAGAGGTTGGGTCTTCGTCCAAGTCGATTGCGGTGCGGCCGCGCGACAAGGTGCCTTCACCCAACTGGGTGAGCTCCTCAGCGTTGAACTGCGCGGCCACGAAGTCGGCGGAGTTAACACCGTAGATGACAACCTCAGAGCCGTTGGAACCCTGGTGAGAGATGAGCACATCGCGCAGCTGCGCGGAGTTCTCAGAAGTGACAACAATGCCCACACCGGTCTCATCGGCGGTCCACTCGGTGTCGCGGTCTTCATCGACAGCCTCCGGCACAATCTTGCCGGAAGGAACCTCAGTCGCGGCCTTCATTGGCAACATCACCGGCGGTGCAGTCGCCAGCGTCGGAGCCTCAGCAACGGTGCTTTCCTGCGAACCTGTCGCCACCGGGTTGGCCTGAGAATCCTGCCCAATCAGTGAGGTTACCCAGGTGGTCAACGCAGCCATGAGAACCACGAACAAGATGACGGAGACACCAATGATGATGGCGGAAGAACTGGAGTAACTCCGGGCACCGAAGCCCGTGGTTTCCTCAGGGATGTCATCGCGTGCCAATGGCTCTTCAGTAACCGGCAGCGCCTCAATTGGCTCCTGCTCTTCTTCCTCATCGGTCTCCAGCGGTGCGTATGCACGAAGCCCCGCGGCCATATCTTCGAGGGAGTTGTCAGAATCCTTGGCCGCTAGTTCTTCAAGGACTTGTGGGGTTGGCAAGGTGGCATCGACAAGCAAGCGAAGCGCTGAAGACAGTGACTTGCGGTCGGTCTCTTCCGTGGCCTCATTAAGCACCGCGGGGAAGGCCAGCACCGCGACACCGTCGGTGGAAATGCGGATGCGGGAGCGGTTATCAATACCCACGGCCAAGCCCTTGGCGTGCGCGGTGGCGGAATCCTCCATCAGCGGCGCCAGCGCGCGAGCCACAGCATGCGGATCCAAGCTACCGGATTCGGCCACGGTGGCAAGGTCAGAGCCCTCCACCCAGTCAGCCACAACCAAGCAACCGGAACGGTAGCCAAGGATCTCCACGCCCGTTGGCATGGTGTCCAAGTTGAGCTCCGCGAGCTTACGGGTGTTGCGGGAAACCAGCGCTGAACGACGTGCTGCCTCAGCCGGTGGGGCCGGTGCCAGTGGCGCCTGGGACGTGGTGTCCACGAATGTCAATGCCACGGTGCGGCCAGTGTCTTGCTCACGGGCCTGCCAGAAGCGCGCACCCGGCACGGAACCGCAGTCACGCAGTAGACGGAAACGGCCATCAGACACTGGTGCGCCCGGAACCAAGCGTGGGCCGCGGACAATACCCGCGGACATTGGTGGTGGAACTGGTGAAGAGTTGAACGCATCCAGGCCGTAGATCGGCTGGATTTCTGCCACCTCTGGCTCTTCGACATTGATGCCGTCTTCGGTACGCACGCGGATAAGGCGGCTGACACCAGGAATACGCTGCAGCGCGCGGCCCAGGTTGACCACCTCAGGCAGGTTGGAGCGGCCCAGCACCAGCCCGGTGACGATGACGAATACCACGCCGGTGATAGCAATCATGGCCAAGTACGCCACGGTTGGTGCAGTCTCTGGAAGCAGCATGTTCATGACCCACATCAGCAAGGCCGCTGGGATCAGACCAACCACGGAAGCGCCCACTGCCCAGTAGGTGGTGGCCATAACTTCCTTGCCGCCGAGGTTGCCCAGCTTGCGGCGCAGCAAGAAAGCACCAATAACGGCACCAGCGATAAAGCCGAAACCGTTGGAGGCCGCGAGCAAAATAACCACGCGTTCCGGCGAGCCCGCAACGAACGGCGACAGCATGGTCAGCACAACCTTGGTGAAGATGGTGCCGGCGATGATGTAGGTAGGAATCCAGGCCTCTTCACGCGCGTAGAACACACGAAGGTGCAGCAGCACCAGAGCATAAGGAATCAGCGTGAACGCGGAGAAGGACAGCGTTAGGCCGAGCAGCTCAGCGTTTTCTGCAGAGAACTCGTTGTACTGGAACAAACCACGCGCAATCGGAACACCGAAAGCGGTCATGAAAATGACGATTGGAATCAGTGCAATAAACGTCAGCTTGGTGCCCAATGTCAGGTCACGGACCACGGCCTTGTCATCGCCGTCTGCGGCATTGCGCGACAGGCGCGGCATAATCGCGGTCAGCAGCGTGACGCCGATGATGCCATAAGGCACCTGCAGCAACAGCCACGCCTGCTGGTACGTAAATGGTGCGGCCTCATCCGCCAAAGCACCAATACGCGAGGTGACAACGTAGCCGAACTGCGAGATAGCCACGTAAGCGACAATGGCCACGGCCATGCTGCCGAACTGCTTCAGACGCGCATCCACGCCCCACAGTGGCTTGAGGTTAATGCCGGCCTTCTTAATAAACGGCAGCAGGATGGCGCACTGCACGACCACACCGATGGTGGTGCCCACACCGAGCAACAGCACGTGAGGGTCCATGACCGGGGAGGGCTCCGACGGGTAAAGCTGGCCGGGCACGAACTGGTAAGCCAGCAACACCGCGATGGAAATGATGTTGTTGACCACCGGCGCCCAGGCGGCAGGCCCAAAGATGTGCTTAGTATTGAGCACCGCTTGGAACAGCGCGAACAGGCCGTAGAAGAAGATTTGCGGCAGCAGCAGATAGGCAAAACTAGTTGCCTGCGTGGTGTTGACCCGGCCCGTTTCGGGCAGCATCATCTCCGTTAGCTGCGGCGCGAAAATAATAGACAGTAATGTAATACCGCCCAGCAGGGTCACTGCCAGGGTGAACAGTCTTCGCACGAAGGCTTCGCCGTGGTCGGCATCTTCCTTCTCCGCACGGACAAGCACCGGCACCACCAGGGAGGTCAGCACGGCACCGAGTACGATTTCCGTAATCAGGTTCGGCAGCTGGTTCGCCGTAGTAAACGCCGACGCGATGGCCGCACCCAAAGAGGAGCCGATCAGCACGTTGCGGATAAAGCCCGTGATGCGCGAGAGCAACGTCGCCACAGCCATGGAACCAGTCGCGCGCACAACGTCGCGGTCGCTGGCATTCTCTGCCTGCACTGACTTCAGCGTGGACTTGTCATCCACCGCCGGTGGCACCGGGGCAGGCTTCTTCAGCTCGGGCACAGGCGCCGGCGGAGAAGGTTTCACAATGCGCTGGCGCAAGCCCACAGAGCCAGCACCAGATTCGGCGCCGTTGGACGCATCGCTTTCCGATGCCCCCTGTTTCGCCACAGAGCCCGACTCAGAGCCCGCATGCGAGCCTGTCTGGGATTCGGGATCAGAGACCACGGCTGGGGTGCCGATGGGCTCGGCATCTAGCTTGCCGTTGAGCGCTGGCAAATCAGCAGCCGCCGCAGCGGTTGCGGCGGCCTGCTCCTCATTCAGAGAAGGTCTGACAGGATTCGACGGAGAAACAGGTTGATCCTGCTTCTCCGTCGAGCTCAGAGATTTAGGTTTGTCGTCCACGTTTCTTCTTCCGACTAGTCCTCACCACCAAAGCGAAGACAAAGACCAATGCAGCAGCGATGGCTGCGCCATAGATGTTTACGATACCGCCTCGAGTCTGCACAGCGATGTTGACAGGCTCGGATATTGTCGCGCCGTCTTCGGTGGCAAGCCACATAGAAATATTCGTTCGCTCCTGCCTCTCGGGCATGGAAGCAGTTAGTGACACCGTAATCGAACCCTCGGCTGGAATAACAATGTCATCAGACGTGTTCAGCCGAACAGTGTCGATGCTGTCATATTCCAACTTCGCACGCACCGGCAAAGGCAGCGAGTTTTCTGCCACGACCAGCAGCGGTGATGCATCCGAGGTGCGCGTGTACACATTGCCCGGTGGGATCAAGCTCACTGCATCACGCAGAGTGCGAAGCACCACGTTATCTTCTTCCAGGCGACGATTCGCGGTTGTGGCCGCCTCATCGTGGCTATGCAAAGACACCCGGTCGGTCATTGACAACGCCGCCAACAGATCCCGGCGCAGCGGAAGCGTGAAGCCATAACGCGTCATGGCGATGTCTTCACTGTTTTCCATCATCAACGTCAGCTCATCCGTATAGCGCGCCTGCTGCGCGATGCGCTGGACCTCCGGGTCAGTAAACGCCGCCGGATCAGACAAGCGCTGCTCGCCAGTATTATCCACCGGCAACCCTGGGGCTTGATCGGTGGATTCCAATTCCACGTCCGTGATCGGGCGCAGCAGCGGCAACTTATCCACCGCATCCAACACAGCCTCGGCTGTCGATGGTTCCAGATAGTTCGGCAGCTTAATCACATTCGGGCTGTCTTCAGCGTCGTTGGAGGCGTTGGAGGCGTTGGATAGGAAAACTGCGGCGGCGGCGGTGAGATCGCGGGCATGCACGGAATCGGTGGTGAAGTCATAGCGCAGCCACGGATCGGTATAGGCCGTGGTTTGTGGCTTGCCGCCGGTTTGGGCAAGCAGCGCTGCCTGATTGGCATCGAAAGTCGCGGCATTGCCTTCCCACCCGGTGTTATCCGCCAAGAGCAATGGCAGCTCCGACTCCGATGTCTGGTCGGAGTAGCCCGAAGCCGGCACCACAATGTCAGAGGCAACCTCTTTGCCCGTGATGGTGCGGATGGTTTCCGCACCACGCTCAATCGCCTCCACCTCGAGCCAATTGTTGTTCACGCGCGCCACCGCATTCGGATCACTATTAGCCCACGGCATCGCGATGATGCAGTCCAGATCAGAAACTCGCTCCACCCAACGCTCGGCATCTTCAGCGCCTGTGCCGGGCACGCCTGCGTCATAATCATTGCCGCGGAACCAGGAATCACGTAGACGCTTGCGCTCCTTCACAATCGGCGGGTGCTCCGCCGCCACGTTGTAGCCCGCGCTCATGCGATCCACGGTGTCCAACAACGCCGGATCCATCGCCACGCATGCGCCCTCGCCCAGGTTATGGTCCTCGTACAGCTCTAAGAGGCGGTCCAAACGGCCGCCATCGGCAAGCTGCTCTGCCAACGACTCATCATTGAGCACCAGCGGGTTATCCCCCACCTCACCCGGGGCAATATTGGTCTGCGCGGTGATCGGATAAATCAACGTCGACGGCGTTGCCGCCCCACTATCTTCCGGCATCCGGCCATCGGCCTCGGTGACGGTGAGCAAAAAGCGGTCATCGGCAAGAGCAACCGGCTCCCCATTCACCGTGCCCGTCAGCGACAACATGATGGGATAAACCCCCGGCCTATCAATCGCCAACGTCGCCGAATCTTCCAAACTCGTGGCGATATCAATATCCCCGCTGGTCTCCTCCCCCGGCACCAAAGAATCCGGGAACAACGTCGCGCCATAAAAAGGAAAATCCCCATGCGCAAGCTGCTGCTGCGCCTGCTCCGCATCCGTCACCTCAACGCCGCGACGTGCCGTGACCTGCACATTCTCAATCGAGTTTTCGGCATTATTGGTGATATTCACACCAACATTGAAGCGATCATTCACGCTCACGCTGCCCGGATTACCAGTCAGCTCAAACCCCACGCGATCGGTGCGGCGGCTGGAATTGCCCTCCCAACCAGGATGCTGGGCTTTCGCTGCCTCCTGCGCAGATGCTTCTTGCGCCGTTGCTTCTTGCGCTACTGCCTCCTGGGCCTGCGCGGCGGGAGTCATCGCGGAGTGCGCGCCAAAAGCTAGCGGCACCGTGAGCGCTGCGGCGGCAGTAATACTTGCCGTGCGCATCATCCGGGGCCACCACGCGGACTGCTTGAAGGTCACCGTGGGGTTGCCTTTCCTGCCGCGGCTTCCTTTCGTGCGAGATCGGGAAGCTGATCATGGGCAATACGCGCCAGCTTGCGCTCATCCGCATACGCCAAATGCTCAATCAACGTGGCCACTGGAATCCAGGACACTTCCGTAACCTCTGGATCTTCATCATTCAAAATGCCATCAACAAAGCGCAGCAAGTAATGATGGACAGTCTTGTGAATACGCACGCCATCAGAAACAAACCAGTAATCAATAACACCCAGCTCGGAGACCACCTCACCGTGGATACCGGTTTCTTCCCACACCTCACGCTGCGCGGTCAGATCCTTGGGCTCGCCGTTTTCAACATGGCCCTTCGGCATGGACCACAGCAACCGGCCACGGCGATCAAGCCTGCCGATGAGCGCCACATAGATACGGGTCAGATCCACTTCCCCGTCTTCGCCCACTGCCTCGGCTAATCCGGACACAACCAAGCCACCCGCTGAGGTTTCATCGCGGGTTACCATTTTGTTCGTCGAGCGCTGCTGGCGTTGCGGCCTTTGCGCTGGGCGGCGTTTACGCCGCTTCCGGTTAGCGTGGTTAGTCATCCCTGCTTATCGTAGTAGACTCCTACACGTGGATTTACAGGACACTCAGCTAATGGGCTTACTCGCCCGCGCAGACACGACCGTTGCAAGCTTAAGTGATCTTTTATCCGGGCTGATTTCTGAGTTTGCCCGCCGCGAACACTCCCTTTATTTGGTGGGTGGTTCCGTGCGTGACGCCATTTTGGGCCGTTTGGGCAATGACTTGGATTTCACCACCGATGCCCGCCCGCAGGTAGTGCATGAGATTCTTGATTCCTGGGCTGAAAAGACCTGGGACACCGGTATCGAATTCGGTACTGTTTCTGCTGTTTATAAAGGTCAGCAGATTGAAATCACCACGTTCCGCGCGGATCTGTATGACGGTGACAGCCGCAATCCTGAGGTCACTTTCGGTGACACTTTGGAAGATGACTTGGTGCGCCGCGATTTCAAAGTCAACGCCATGGCTATTGAATTGCGTGCCGATGGCACCCGGCAGTTCCATGACCCCATGGAAGGTCTGAAGGACTTGCAAGCGCGCATCATGGATACGCCAGCCGCACCGGAGATTTCTTTCCGCGATGATCCGTTGCGCATGCTGCGCGCCGCGCGTTTTGTCTCCCAATTGGAATTTGGGGTCTCCGAGCGCGTGCTTAATGCCATGACCGATATGGCTGAAGAGATTCGCCGCATCACCGTCGAGCGCATCCAGGTGGAGCTGGACAAGCTGATCCTAGGTACCGCACCGTGGGATGGCATTGACCTGTTGGTCAACACTGGCCTGGCCCAACTGGTGTTCCCCGAGATCCCAGCGATGTCCATGGCACCGGATGAGCACGCGCAGCACAAGGATGTCTACGCGCACTCCCTGACGGTTTTGCGCCAGGCGATGGAACAAGAAGAAGACGGCCCTGACCTGGTGCTGCGGTGGGCGGCGCTGCTGCACGATATTGGCAAGCCCGATACCCGCGATGTCACCGACGGCAAAGTCAGCTTCCACCAGCACGAAATTGTTGGTGCGAAACTGGCACGCCGCCGCATGCGCCAGCTGAAGTACCCGAAGGCCACAACGCAGGAGATCTCCGAACTGGTGCGCCTGCACATGCGCTTCCACGGCTTCGCCGAAGGTCAATGGACCGACTCCGCCGTGCGCCGCTACGTCAATGACGCCGGCGATCTTTTGCCGCGCCTGCACAAACTAGTGCGTGCTGACTGCACCACGCGTAATGAACGCAAGGCGCGTCGACTGCAGCGCACCTATGATCACCTAGAAGAACGCATTGCTGAGATTCAGGAAAAGGAAGGCATCGCTGCGGTGCGCCCTGACTTGGACGGCAATGAGATTATGCAGATCTTGGATCTCAAGCCAGGACCAGAAGTTGGCCAAGCCTGGGCATTTATGAAGGAATTGCGACTTGAGCACGGACCGCTGGAGCGGGACGTTGCTATTGCGAAGTTGCGCGAGTGGTGGGAGTCTAGACAGTGATGTACGCCGATAGATTATTCAACGCCTTAGAGCGCAACGAACCCGGACCAGGACAGCTACTTGTCTCTGCCCCGGGCACGATTTCACCGCACTTCAACCGCACCGTCGTGCTGGTTATTGAACACACTGACAGCATGAGCTTCGGTGTGGTTCTGACCTCGCGCAGTGAAGTCGCGGTCTTCAACGTGCTGCCGGACTGGCTGCCAGTCATCGCCAAGCCTCAGGCGCTCTACATCGGCGGGCCGCTTAACCAACAGTCCGTGGTGGGTCTTGCCATGACCAAGACTGGTGTGGACATTGAGGCGCACCCGCAACTCAACCGTCTGGCTCCGCGCCTGGCCCACGTGGACATGCGTGCTGATCCCGAGGATCTCAATAACTATGTTGACGGCGTGCGCCTGTTCGCCGGCTATGCCGAATGGGGTCCAGGTCAGCTCAATGATGAAATTGAGCGTGGTGATTGGTTCGTCACCCCGGCTCTTCCACAGGACGTTATCGCTGCGGGTCCCGCGGACTTGTGGGGCGATGTCATGCGCCGCCAAGACATGCCGCTGCCGCTGTATGCCACGTTTCCCGAAGACCTCGATGTGAACTAGGTATGAGCATTTAAAGCATTGCTTATCGACGCCGCTACGGTAGTTATCTCCGGGCGGCGTCTTTGCATGTCAGCACCCAAATTGTCAGGTGCAATCTCAGCGCCCTGAATTAGTTTCGGACTGATAAGGTATCGGCTATGCGTGCTGAGGAAATAAAGAAGGGGATCAAGGATTCTTGGGCTGTTGCCTTAGGGCTTATCCCCCTGGGACTAGCTTTTGGTCTCTTGATGGTTCAAACGGGGTTCGCGTGGTGGTGGACTCCCATCTTTTCTATCGTCGTTTACGCCGGATCAATGGAGTTTCTTGCCATCGCGATGGTGCTTCAAGGCACCAGCGTCACCGCCTCTGTGATTACCGGTTTCATGGTGAACTTCCGCCACCTTTTCTACGGACTTACCTTTCCCCGTCATCGCGTGGAGTCACCCATCGGCAAGGCATATTCGACCTACGCTCTTACCGATGAGTCTTACGCGATTGTCTCCTCGATGCCGCGCGATGCCCAGCTATCCGGGCCACGCATCATCGCGATTCAACTCTTCTGCCAATCCGCTTGGGTTGGCGGCGGCATCATTGGTGCTTTGGCAGGACAGGTCATTCCTTCCGATCTGAAGGGTCTCGAGTTCGCCCTTGTCGCTCTCTTTGTTGTGCTGGCCGTGGACTCTTTTAGGAACAATCCAGACTTTTCACTGCCACTCACTGCAGCGGGTCTTGGAATCCTCGCGGCGATCATCTTTCCTAATCAGATCCTGATGGTCGCCCTCACGGCGTACCTTGCCGTGCTTTTGCTGCGCTTCTACTCCCCGCGCATCGATGAGAAGATGGAATGGCGAAAGGGGTCCAAGAATGCCTAATGGCGTAACCCTGGGAATGATCCTGGCCGTCATCATTCCGCTCTTCATTGTGACCGTCGCCCTTCGCGCACTTCCTTTCAGCTTGCTGCGCTACCTTAAGGGCAGCGAGTTCATGGCCGTGCTCGGCCGCACCATGCCAGTCGGCGTAATGACCGTCCTGGTGGTCTACACCTGGTACGGGCAGCTCGACTCCCCTGGCGGCTCACTCTCCGTCGCAATCGCCGTGGCGGCAACCCTGCTTCTTCACCTGTGGCGACGCGATACCGGCCTGTCGATTCTGGGCGGCACGCTCATCTACATGCTTCTAGTTAACCTAGTCTTCTAGCCCACAACGCTAAATGCCTCTGCGATGTTTCACGTGAAACACGGCAGAGGCATTGTTATTTTTAAGCTGAGCTTTTAGAGGCTTGGAAATATAGCCTGCGCTTCAGTCCACAGACCTTCGAACTCCTGCTGTTCGAGACGCTCGGCATCAATATCCGGGAACTGATCGTAGGTAGATGGGTGTGGGACCTGCTGCGTCGGCATATCGATATTGCCGTGGCGTGCAGTACCTTGAGCTGCTCCCACAATGGAGTTATTGGGGTCTAATGCGATAAGGCGCAGCATCTCACAAGTCTGGCTATTGAGCTCTTTGAGCTCAGCGATGTGGATGGCCATGCCAGCGCCTGGAACTGCCAGAGTGGTGCGTACGTAGTGAATAATTTCCATAGTCTGACAGTCTATCTAAGCCATCTGCTCGGTTGCTTCTCTGCCGTAGCGGGCTGCCAACCATGAACAGATCATCAACTGGATCTGGTGGTAAATCATCAGCGGCAAAATCAGCAGACCCAGCGCGGCGCCCGAGCCAAACATGACCGAAGCCATGGGCAATCCTGTGGCCAGAGACTTCTTGGAACCACAAAATTCCGCCGCGATGGTATCGCCGCGATTAAAGCCTAAGCGCTTACTGATTACGCGGGTAAGAAAGAGCATGAAGCAGACCAGCACGGCGGAGAAGACAACGAGGAAGATGACTTCTCCGACAGAGATTTGCCCCCACACTCCTGCGACCATGCCGGAGGAAAAAGCCGAGTAGACCACCATGGCAATGGAGCCGCGGTCAACTACTTTGGTGGCCTTATTCGCCGCGAAATTCTTCACCCAGGGACGTAAGAGCTGGCCAAGGATAAACGGTGCGAGAAGTTGAAGCGCAATCTCGCCGAAGACTGAGGCATCGATGTGGATTCCCCCGGCGGAGTTCATCAAGAGCATCACCAGCACTGGGGTGGCGATAACACCGACGAGATTGGATGCTGATGCTGCAACGATTGCTCCGGCCACATTGCCGCGACCAATGGAGGTGAAAGCGACCGAGGACTGCACGGTTGAGGGGACCAAGGTGAGGAATAAAATACCGAGGTACATCTCATCGGTGATAAATAACGTCAGTGGACGCAGTGCTAGCCCGACGATGGGAAAGAGCACGAAAGTAAACATTAAGATGGTCAGATGCAACTTCCAGTGTTTTAGACCATTGAGTGCTTCTTGCGTGGATAAGCGTGCGCCATAAAGAAAGAACAGCACCGCGATAGAGATACTGACCAGTATTGAAAACACTTCGGCGAACTGCCCTCGGGCCGGGAAGATAATGGCGATGATGACCGCCGAGATAATCAAAATAATAAGGGGGTCGACCTTTTTCAAGCGCTCAAGCATGAGTGTTAGCTTACGCACTGCACTTGCTTGGGGCGAGAATTAGGAAAAGGGGGCAAGATACCTGCCCCTTTTCCAGACTGCTTATCGACCACAGAACCGGCGCTGGTGTCTAGGCCGCTGCGACTTCTTGTGTTTCACGTGGAACTGGATTCTCACGAGTGACTTCTGCCTTGAATACTGGGCGCAGAAGCAGCATTGCGATGCCGATGACGAGCAGGACACTTGCCTCGTGGACCAGCATGCCAATGGACATGGTCACGCCACCCAGAAGCACACCTGCCAGCAGGACTGCGACGGTTGCCAGCGCGATGACGATGTTGAGCGTCATGGTTCGCACAGTGCGTTTAGCCAGGTGCAGCGCATAGGGCAAGCGCGGAAGTTTATCCGCCATCAGCGCGATATCCGCGGTTTCAATAGCGGCGGGCGATCCTGCTGCGCCCATGGCTACACCGATGTCTGCTTGGGCTAGGGCCGGTGTGTCGTTGACGCCATCACCGACCATGGCCACGACGTGGCCGCGGCTTTGTAATTTCTTAACCAACTCCAGCTTGTCTTCCGGCATCATCTCGGCGTGAACTTCATCCACGCCTAATTCGCGGGCAACGTTTTCGGCAACACGCCGGGCGTCACCAGTTGCCATCACGACTTTGATGCCATTGTCATGTAAGGATTTAACGGCGGCAGGTGCATCGCTGCGGATGGTATCGGCAACTGCGACCAATCCAATGGCACGGCCATCGACGCCGACATACATGGCGGTCTTGCCCTGAGCGTTTAATTCCAAGACGTGATCCTTGTTAGGGGTTTTATTGAGAAGCTCTGCGGAACCAACTGCGACTGCGTGTCCATCAACTTCAGCCCTAATCCCCTTACCCATCACTGGCTGTGCGCTTTCTACTAGCTTCACCTCTAGGCCGCGGGTCTTGGCTCCGCGAATGATGGCATCGGCAAGCGGGTGCTCGGAGGCGGTTTCAGCCCGGGCAGCAAGCTGCAGAACCTCGTTGGCGGTATAAGCAGGGTCGAGTACTTCGACGTCAGTAAGTTCTGGTTGTCCATTGGTTAAGGTGCCAGTCTTATCGACGACAACGGCGTCCACCTTCGCGGAGGTCTCTAGGTATTCCCCACCCTTGATGAGCACGCCATCTTTCGCCGAGCGACCAATGCCGGCGACGATGGAGACTGGAATGGAGATAACCAGAGCGCCTGGACATGCGATAACCAGCAAGGTCAGTGCCAGTTCTACATTTTGGGTGATGAGGCCGACCGCTAAAGCCGCGATCATGACACCCGGGGTGTACCACTTGGAAAAGCGCTCTAAAAATGTCTGCGTCTTTGCCTTATCGTCCTGCGCGTCTTCGACGCGGTGGATGATTTTCGCCAGGGTGGATTCTGATCCCACCGCTGTTGCCTCGACGCGGAGTACGCCACTGCGTAGCCAGGTTCCCGCGAAGACTTCTGCGCCCTCAGATTTTTCCGCTGGAACGGACTCGCCGGTAATGCTGGCTTCGTCCACTCCCGCGAATCCCGATATCACCCGGCCGTCCACCGGGATTTGTTCGCCATTGCGAACCAGGACTTTTTCCCCGGGCATCAGCTCCCAAACTTCCACCGTCTCGGTAGAGCCATCGTCGTGCAGTTTGGTTGCTGTCTCTGGCGCGGAATCTACTAAGTCGCTCAAGGCCTTGCGGGTGCGGTTCATCGTGGCCTTTTCCAAAGTCTTACCCAAGGCGAAGAGGAATGTGACTGCTGCGGATTCCCAATAGTTGTTAATAAAAAGCGCACCGATGGCGGCGACGACGACCAATAGATCGATCGAGACCATCTTGATACGTAGTGCCTGGACTGCGGAGATAGCGATATTCCAACCTGCTACAACTGCAGCTGCAATCATCAGAGCATCTGCGATGAGTGATTCTGCGGGGCTTAACCAGGACAGCGCAATCAGCAGCGCTGATACGCCAACCACTCCCCACGTCTTCCACGTTTTCATTGTTCTCAAGTTCCTTCCCTCACTGGTGTTGTGATGTCACCTTTAACGTTATGGAGAAGGCAGTTGGGGTTCCTTGATCCAGATCAATGTTCGCGATACTTCTTTTTGTTGTTATGCGTACCGGAAATAAAAAAGGTCTGTTCCCGACGATGATCACGAACAGACTGTGTAATGAGCGGTCAGTAAGTATGGTTTCCTCGCTGACTGCCCGGTGGTTGCTTAGACAGCGGATGGCTTAACCGTGTATCCGACTTCCGCCACGGCGTCGACCAGATTTCGGATACTCACCTTTTCGGGGTCGTGTTCTACAAGGACGCGGCCCGAGGAGAACTTCACCTCTGCAGACTCGACACCATCGAGGCTGCGTAGCTTATTCTCGATTTTCGCGATACAGCTTGGGCAGGTGAATTCATCAGAGCGCAGGGTGGTCTTCTTCAATGCGGTTGGGGTGGTCATGGCTTCTCAGCTTCCTTTCACTTCTCTTCGTGCTTGCAATTACTACGTTAAGCCGAAGTAAGAAAAGGTTCTTTGACGCAGATCAAAGAGCGTAGAACTTCTTATTCACCATCGACAATGCGCTCTAATGCCTGGGCATTGATGATGGAAACCCACTCCCGTCCGGAGTCGATGAAGCCATCCTTTTTCATTTGCGACATGGCGCGGGAAGTGGACTCCAGGGTAGTTCCAGCCATTCCGGCGATATCGTCGCGTCGAAGGCGTACTTGCAGCAAACTACTGCCATCTGGGCGCAGGTTTCCCAATTTGGCATCGAGCCTAAGCAGAACAGTAGCTACGCGCTGTACAACGGTCTTTGCGGTTTGATTGACATCTCTATCTCGTGCTTGCGCTAAGCGCGTGTGTTGCATCTGGACAATTGCTAATGCCAAAGCCGGGTGCTTAGCGATGACTTCTGCGAGACGGTCTGCTGGCAGGTACAGCGCACAGGTAGTTTCCATTGCCCATGCTGAATCCACCGCATACGAGGGGGTCGTCTCCAGCGGTCCGATGATATCGCCTGGCGAGGCAATGTCGACGGTGATCTCACGGCCATCGATGGTATCGCGAACTACCCGTACCCGACCTGCCACAACGAGATAAGAACCCGATACCTTCTGCCCTGCCATCATGAGCGGATCACCCTCCGACCACGCCCACGACGTGACGAAGGAATCCAGATCTAGATGTTCTTCTGGCTTGAGTCCACGTGTAAGCGGTGAACGCGCCATGGCATCCAGACGGACGTCTAAAGAACAAGAATGCGGACGCGCACAATTGGGGAGGACAGGGCTAGCGGACATGATTTCATTTTACCTGGTCTCCAGGAGTATTTTCCGCTAGACGCTACTCGACGGGGTTTAGCTTTCGATGAGCTCTATGCCGAGATCGCGGGTCAGGATTCCATCATCTTCACCGCGGTCATGCTCTAGCTCAACATTTCCGAGAACGGTTTCCTCATCTTCCCCTGCCTCCAAGGTCCACGTCTGGATCTCATCCCAGGAGGCGCCACCGAAGTCATACTCTCCGAAAGCAGTTCCAACATCGCTCAGGATGGTTTCAAAGTGCTGATCAAGATCGTTATTTCCCTGGACTTCAGCGTCTACGGAGTCGTCATCGATATCGACGTCATAGATGATTGCACCTTCGGTCTTGGTGCAGTCATCATCGTCATCGCACTGATACCCCATTCCTTCGAGTTCGCTCCTGAGAGCGGCTTCATCAAATCGACCTGAACTAGATGTGGCGGCGGTCGTTGTTTCAGAGCTGGATTCTTCGGCGCTGGTGGTCTCAGAGGTTTCCTCTGAGGTCTCTTCCGTGCTTTCCGGAGACTCCTGGGTGGCGGTTTGGGTCATGGCGCCATTGTCCGTGCTGTCGTCATTAGTCGCTTCCGTAGAACAGGAAGCTAACGCAAGGGCGGAAACGGCGAGTGCGGTAATAGCTACGGACTTATTCATGTCTCCATCCTCCCTTACTCAGCGGTAGATATCTTCCTTATTGGCTACTTGGGCAGGAGATTGGCAGAAACCTTTATATTGTTACGCAGTTAACTCTTTTGCTCGCTATCCCCGCTGCTCTAAGCTGTGGAGGTTGGGGCTGTTGTTGTTACAGTCTTCTCGTGTAAAGTGACAACGTAGTAATCCAGCGCCCGTCGGGAGCGCAGTCGCAGTGGCGTGCTTAGCGCTGTGAATTTCTACTCAGCGTCTCCTCCGGATCATTTATAGTTGCTCTTTAGAATAGTCAAGCTATACCTTGGGCAAATGTGAGTATCGATCGCATTAATGGTTGAGTAATCCCATTACAGACAACTTCAAAGAAGAGAGCGCCAACGAATTTGCGCATTTCACCCTTTGGCAGACTGTTTACTCGTAATTTAAGTTATTCAAACATGGATAAGATCTATAGTTTACGTTTTGAAATAGTTAAATTATCTCGGTTTGAAAAGCGTTGGTAGTCCGTACTTAATTGCGTCACAGTGACGTTATTCGAGCGGGTTGGTACCTCAGCCCTGTTCGCGTGAAATTCAATTTTTCGTGTTGTGGAAGTCTACCGGCTGAGGATTTCGGTGCGTTTATGCGCCAGTGAAATGCCACGCCCGTACCTGGTGTACGCAGCGTGGCATCTTCTTTGGGCCCAATATTGGAATGGCTGTCAGTCAGTGTTAGTACCGGATCGCTACCCGACCGTCGATCTGGCCGTTACGCATTCGCTCAAAGACATCGTTGACATCATCAAGTGAGCATTCGGTAACGGTAGGTTTAATTAAACCGCGAGCAAAGAAGTCCAACGCCTCCGTCATATCTTGCCGAGTGCCTACCAGGGATCCGCGGATTGTTAATCCTCGGAACACGATGTCGAATACAGATGCAGGAAATTCTCCAGGTGGCAGGCCGTTGAAGACGATTGTGCCGCCGCTGCGTGCCATGTCCAGCGCTTGCCCAAATGCTGCTTCGTGGACTGCTGTAACCAATACGCCATGGGATCCGCCCTCGGTGTATTTTTGCACAGCTGAGCCAGGATCTTCGTCACCCGCATTGACGGTATATTCAGCACCGAGTCTAGATGCTAGGTCTAGCTTTTCGGTTGCAATATCTACTGCGATAACACGTAGGCCCATCGCTACGGCGTATTGCACAGCAATATGCCCCAAGCCGCCAATGCCGGAAATGACCATAAATTGACCTGGGCGTGCCTCGGACTGCTTGAGGGCTTTATACACGGTCACCCCAGCGCATAGGATGGGAGCTGCTTCTAGGTAGTCCACTCCCTCCGGGATGCGGGCAGCATAGCGCGTGTCGACCAGCATGTACTCGCCAAAGGATCCGTTCTGGGTATAGCCTCCATATTCGGCATCGGGACAATGGGTCTCTCGACCTGTAATGCAGAATTCACAAGTGCCACAAGCGGACCATAACCAAGCGTTGCCGACGATGTCTCCAACCTTGACGTCATGCTCCCCAGGGCCAAGTTCGACTACTTCCCCGACACCTTCATGTCCAGGTACAAATGGTGGTTCAGGTTTTACCGGCCAGTCGCCCTCGAGCGCGTGGAGATCCGTATGGCAAATTCCAGAGGTAAGCACTTTAACCAGTGCTTGATTGGGGCCAGGCTGTGGGAGGTCAATCTCTTTGACAGTGACTTCTTGACCAAATTTTTCTACGACAGCGGCATTAAAAGTTTGGGATTCAGCGGCAGACATCGGGCCACTCCTATCTGACTTTCGGCGTCTTCTTGGTGAGGTTGTGGTTATCGCGAATTTGATACCCCGGTTGTCGAGGCATCATCCCAACTATAACACAATTGTTACCTGCGTCACTGTTATTTGATTATTGTATTTGTTCCCTAGTCATTATTCATTATAGTGTGCACGAAGGGTTTTGATCCCGAGATAGAGATCAAAAAACCCGATACAAAGTACCGGGCTATTTTTTCGAATGTGTCGGGGCGTATTATGCGCCCTCGACATTCTTGACGGCGTTGCGGAGTGCATCCATATCAACCTGTGGTTCTTCTGCAGAAGAACCACATCCGCCGGAGCCGCAATTGCAGCCGCCTTGGGAGCTGCATCCGCCACCCTCCTCTTGAGCCTTGAGAGTGTAAAGGTGTGCCGCGCGAGCGCCGAGGTTAGAACCAACGGAGATGGCAACCAATCCAATAAGAACGGTTGCGACTGGAATGAGCCACATCCAACCGGAAGCACGGAATGCAACCAGTGCACCGAACATTAGAGAGACACCAGCCAAGATCCAGACTGGGCCGGCAACGACGTGGGAGCCATCCCAAGCTTCTTTCGATTTGCGCACATCAGGAATTCGAAGACCGAAGTACTTGTTTCCCGGAAGGCGACGGGCGGTGGCCAAGCCACCAAAAATGAGCCAATACAAGGCGGAAATCAAAAGGATAATACCAACAGCGACCATGATGGTTATTCTAATCTCGAAAGAGGGTAAAAGCCCAAATAGCGGCTATTACAAACCATTGTCACTGAGCTACAGTTATTATCGTGTCGCTTGACAGGTAATCCAATCTGTCGGTGGCGAGTCCCTGTCGATAGTTGTGAGTAGGTAGACCACCACCGCAGCGCATTCATAGAATTGAAAAACAATGTCTAAGTCAAAAGTGACAGACTCACTGTTGTTCAAGATCATCATTGCGATCATTCTTGGCATCATCGTGAGCCTTTTTGCCCCTGAGTGGCTTGGGCGCATCTTCGCGACATTTAATGATCTGTTCAGTAACTTCCTGAACTTCTTCATTCCAGTCTTGATTTTCGCGCTCATTGCGCCAGCTATCGCTGGCCTTGGAAAAGGTGCCGGCAAGTGGTTGGGATACACCACCGCCATCGCTTACGGCTCCACTATTATTGCGGGCCTCATTGCCTTTGCTACCGCAAAGCTTCTGTATCCGGTTCTGCTGGGTAACCAGTCTCTTGGTTTGAATGTTTCAGACATCGACGAGGGCGCCATCGCGCCTTACTTCGAGGTAGAAATGCCAGCGCCATTTGAAGTTATGACTGCTTTGTTGCTGGCGTTCTGCGTTGGCGTTGCTATGACCGTGGTGAAGGCTGACACGATCTACCAGGGCTCACGTGAGCTTGAAGCAATCGTCATCAAGGTCATCTGGGGCTTTGTTATCCCACTGCTGCCGATCTACATCTTCGGCATGTTCCTTGGTTTGGGCATGAACGGCAACCTGCTTGACGTGCTTTCGGCCTTTGCAAAGGTGCTGGTTCTCTCCGTCGTCATGACCATCTTGTACCTGGTTCTGCAGTACGTCGTTGCTGGTGCCATCGCAAAGAAGAACCCATTCAAGGCACTGCGCAACATGCTTCCTGCATACTTCACCGCATTGGGTACCTCTTCCTCGGCGGCAACCATTCCGGTTACGCACCGCTCGGCGCTGAATAACGGAATTTCCAAGCCAATCGCTGGTTTCGTCATCCCGCTGTGCGCAACCATGCACCTGTCCGGTTCGATGATTAAGCTGACCCTGTACGGCTTTGCAGTCGTCTACTTGGCTGATTTGAACGTTGGTCTTGGCACCGCATTCGGTTTCATCTTCCTGCTCGGCGTCATGATGATTGCTGCCCCAGGCGTTCCTGGTGGCGCAGTTATGGTTGCGGTTGGACTGATGGGTGACATGATGGGCTTCGATGACTCCATGATTGCTTTGATGATTGCCGCATACATCGCTGTTGACTCCTTCGGTACCGCTGCAAACGTCACCGGCGACGGCGCAATCGCGATGATCGTTGACCGCTTTGCTAAGAACAACATTGAAGATTTCGACAACCCAGACAACTTCCTCGGTGATGAAGGCTACGAAGCTGAATTCATTGAGAAGGTTGATGAGAATGGTGACTCTACGGATGCGACACTGAGCGCTTCGGGTGACTCCCCTAGTTCGGGAAAGCACGCCGCTGAATAGCTAATAGAGACAGCAAGAAGGCCTGGTTCTAACACCGTGATGGTGTGTGGAGCCAGGCCTTTCTCGTGGGCGCGGTAGCGCTGCTTGTCTGCGCGCTACCGAGAGTTCTACTTCTTCGTAGCTGCCTTCATAGCGGAGACGTACTCGGTGAGTTCTTTCTTCATGCCTTCGATATCGGTGACGACGGCTGGTGAGCCTTCGGTTTCACGTGAAACATAGCCGTTGACAAGCTTGGTGATTGCGGAGCCGGTAATGGCGCCAGCGGCACCGGCGGCGACGGCATCGGCGACGTGCTGTGGGGTGGAGATGCCGAAGCCCAGCAAGGCAGGAGCGCCGTCGTAGCGATGGATATTGGCCACTACCTCATCAAGGCCGAGGGTTTCAGATTCAACCTCAGTGCCGGTGACACCGTCGCGGGAGACGGCGTAGATGTAGCCCTTGGAATACTTCGCAACGCCTTCCAGGGTGCGCTCGGAGGCGCGGGCAGGGGCGATGAAGACTGGAGCTACACCAGCCTTTTCAGCGGCGGCGGCGAAAGGTGCGCCTTCGCGGACAGGAACGTCCGGGATGAGGATTGCATCAGCGCCCGCCTCACCGAATTCCTCGTAGAACTTATCCAGGCCGCGGGTGAAAGGTACATTGCCGTAGATGAGCATGCCGATCGGAGTATCGGGGAATTCTTCGCGAATCTGGCGGACTAGGTTCAAGGAGCCATCGACGGTAGCGCCGTTGTCCAAAGCGCGGATGTGGGAGGCCTGAATGGTTGGTCCATCAGCCACTGGGTCGGAGAATGGCACGCCGAGTTCCAGGACATCGGCGCCTGCTTCAACCACGGTACGGATGATTTCCAGGCTGGCCTCAGGGGTCGGATCGTTGAGCATGATGAAGGGGACGAATGCGCCTTCGTTCTTTTTATCAAGTGCTGAGAAGAGCGCATCAAAGCGACCGGCGCCATCACGTGTAGCAGTCATGGTTAGATAATCTCCTTGTTGATGACAAGCTCTGGGTGCTCTTCGAGGGTGCGGCGGACATGGTCAATGTCCTTATCGCCGCGACCGGACAAGGAGACCAGAATAGTGATGTCCTCGTCCTTACGCTTGAGCGCGTAGGCCAGAGCGTGTGAGGATTCAAGAGCCGGAATGATGCCCTCTTGTTGGGAGAGCAACTGGAATGCTTCAAGTGCTTCAGCATCGGTGATGCCGACGTACTTTGCGCGGCCGGTGGCATGCAGGTGTGCGTGCTGTGGGCCAACGCCTGGGTAGTCCAGGCCGGCGGAGATGGAGTAAGACTCCTCTACTTGGCCGTCGCTATTGCGCATGAGGAAGCTGCGGGCGCCGTGCAGGATGCCGATGGTGCCGTTGTTGATGGTGGCGCCATGCTTGCCGGAATCCAGCCCCTCACCGCCGGGTTCAGCGCCGACGAGATCAACGCCTTCTTCATCAATGAAGTCTGCGAACATACCAATCGCATTGGAGCCGCCGCCGACGCAAGCAACGACGAGGTCTGGAAGGCTGCCGATGCGCTCAAGCATCTGCGCCTTTGCCTCAGTGGAGATGACGCGGTGGAACTCGCGCACAATTGTTGGGAATGGGTGTGGGCCAGCTGCGGTACCCAAGAGGTAGTGCGATTCATGGAAGGTAGCAGTCCAGTCACGAAGCGCCTCATTGACGGCGTCTTTGAGAGTGCCGGAGCCGGAGTCCACGGGCACGACCTTAGCGCCCATCAGTTCCATGCGGAACACGTTGGGTTGTTGGCGGGCAACGTCCTTAGCGCCCATGTAGACAACGCACTCAAGGTCTAGCAGCGCGCATGCGAGAGCGGTCGCGGTGCCATGTTGGCCCGCACCGGTCTCCGCGATGATGCGGGTTTTGCCCATGCGCTTAGCCAGCAGTGCCTGGCCCAAAACCTGGTTGGTCTTGTGTGCACCGCCGTGCACGAGGTCCTCGCGCTTGAGGAAGAAGCGGGCCTTGCCGCCGAGCTTGTGTACTTCCGTAATTGGGGTTGGGCGGCCCAAGTAATCACGCAGGAGGTCTGCGAGTTCCTTCTTAAAGGATTCATCCTCCATGGCATCCACGAAAGCTTTTTCCAGTTGGTCAAGCGCTGGGATGAGAGATTCTGGGACGAACTGTCCGCCGAATTCGCCGAAATAAGCCGGGAGGAGTGTCTCCCTGGTCTCCGGAGTATGGGTTGATTCAGTCATGTTTGTTGTTCCTTAAGCGTGAAATTTTCTAATGGTTGCAAACACGCGGGCAATGAGGCCGGTGTCTTTAACGCCCTTGACGGTCTCAACACCGGAGTTAATGTCCAATCCTACGGTGCCAACGCGCAATGCTTCTTCAACGTTGTCTGGGCTAATGCCGCCAGCCAACAGTGCGGAGGAAAGGACCTCTGCTGGAACGGTCGACCAGTCAAAACTGGTGCCAGTTCCGCCGTCGCCGGAGTCCAGGACAACGCGGTCGACTGCTTTGTCAGCAATGAGTGCCTGGGCAAGCGCTGGGCCATCGGCGTGCGTCATAGAGACCGCGCGCCAGATTTGGAGACCACTTTCCTGCGATGCGCCGAAGTCCAAGTCTTCATCCTTGGAGGATGCGACGGAGATGCCGGAGTCGCGGACTTCTTGGACCACGGCGTGGATGTAGTCCAACTCGGCTTCAAGGCTGCCTTGGTAAGGGGCGTGCAATTGCAGGGCGGTGACGCCTTCGATGGCGGCGAGTTCTGCCCATCCTTCGGTGCGGCGTGAGACTGCGACGTAGTCCAGGTCTGGTTCGTGAGCGATGATATCTTCCGCAGTTTCACGTGAAACATTGCGCGGGGATGCCTCTTCAAAGACGAGACCGCCGTAGACAGCACCAGCAGCACGGGCAGCTTGGGCGGCAGACCACGAAGTAAGACCGCAGACCTTGTTGTGGCCGTAGACCAACTGGCGGGCAGCACGGTCAATGTCTGGTGTGGAGGTCAGTTGAGAGCCCACGAGGAAAGCGTTGGAGTGTCCACCCAATGCGCGCACGGTAGCGCTGTCGCGAATGCCAGATTCGGAGACCACCACGGAGCCCTCGGGAAGCAAAGCGGCCAGAGTCTTGGAGCGGCTCAAGTCGATGCTGAGGTCGTGAAGATTGCGGTGATTCACGCCGAAGATATTGGCGCCCAAGCGGATAGCGCGCTCAACTTCATCGGTGTCAATAACTTCAGTCAATACATCCAGACCGAAGCGGTGCGCTTCATCCTGCAGACGGCTGTATTGCTCATCATCTAAGACGGAGAGCATGAGCAGAATAGCATCGGCGCCGAAGTAGCGCGCGGCGTGAATTTGTACCTCGTCAACGATGAAGTCTTTGCACAGCACCGGCAGGTGCGAGGACAGGGAGACAGTCTGCAGGTGGTCATAGTCGCCACCGAAACGCTCAGGCTCGCACAGCACGGAAATGCCCGCGGCATAGCGCGAGTAGATACGCGCGATGGCACCTGGTTCATAGTGGTCACGAATCAGACCAAGTGATGGCGAAGAAGACTTGCATTCCATGATGAAAGCATTGGTCGCACCGTGCAGGTTGTCATAGAGGGAGCGCTCAGAGCGCGGCAGATTGTCCACATCGACATGCGCAATACGCTTGGCGATGCCCTCGAGGTGCGTGCGGCGGTTATTAACAATGCCCTCAAGCACCGTTGGCAATGGGTTGTTATTTGGCATAGTTGGCCTCCTCGTGGCGCTGCAACCAATCCTTCACCGTGGCATCGGCAAGTAAGCCCAAAGCCTTATCAGTGCCTTCCTTGAAGCTGTCGGCGTGGCCGGTGAGGTAGAACATCGCGCCAGCATTCGCGGCAATCGCATCGCGGTGCGCTGCCGGTGCGGCGTTGTCAAAGACCTTGCGCAGTGCCTCAGCGTTCTCCTTGCCATCGCCACCAGTCAGATCGGAAAGCTGATGGGTGCCCACGCCGAAGTCCTCCGGGTTGAGGGTGTACTCCTCAATCTCGCCGTCGCGCAACTCCCACACCTGGGTTGGGCCGTGCACGGCAATCTCATCGGTGCCAGCGCCGTGCATTACAATCGCGCGGCCACGGCCGAGCTCCTTGAACACCTCAGCGATGGTGCGGCCCAGCCTCGGGTTAGCAACACCCATGATCTGAAACTCGGGGCGCGCCGGGGAAAGGATGGGGCCCAGGGAGTTGAAGATAGTGGGTACCTTCAGTGCGCGACGCACGGGCATCACGTGAGCGACGGCTGGGTGGTAGGCCGGTGCATAAAGGAAGGTGAATCCAGATTCTTCGAACTGGCGCACCGCGCGGTCCACGTCCAAATCCAGCGGAATGTTCAGTGCCTCAAGGGCGTCGGCGGAGCCGGACTTGGAGGAGACAGAACGGTTGCCACACTTGATCACCTTCGCGCCGCCAGCGCCAACCAGAAGGGATGCGCCGGTGGAAATGTTGATGGTGTTGGTGCCGTCGCCGCCCGTGCCAGCGGAGTCCAAAATGCCCTCACCGGTGATGGGGAATGGGCGCGATGCGTTGATGAATGCCTTGGCCGCGCCCGCTAGGTCCGCGAAGGTTTCCCCGCGGGTACGGATGGTGGCCAGCAGCGCGGCGATGTGGATATCGTCATAATCACCGTTGGTCAACGGGTAGAAAACCTCATGGGCCTCCTCCACCGTCGGTGCTGGATTGTCCAGGTACTTCATCAATGCATTCAATGGTGCTGCCATTTTCGGACTTCCTTTCTAGTTTCTAATCAATACTGTAATAAATATGGTTTAACGTGCGGTTAATGGTGTGCTTAGAGCAAGCTTTTCGATGCCAACTTTTCAATACACCGTTCCAGCATGATCGGTCCCGTTGGAGTCAGAACTGATTCTGGGTGGAACTGCAGGCCGAGCGCCAGACCGTCTTCGGTTTCTGCTGCCATCACGATGTCATCGATGGAGCTCAGCTCCCGCAAGCCCCGTGGCAAGCTGACACAGCCGAGCGAGTGATATCGAGCGATAGGAACCTGGGTTCCCACATAGTCTGGTTGGTCTGGTTCCACGTCGGTGGTCAGCCCCTTGAACACTGGGTGCTGGGTACCGGCTTCGGTGAGAATCATCGTGTCAGTGGAACCATGCACCGGACCGCAAGGCGCTACTTCCCCACCGTGGTGCTCCAGCAATGCTTGGAAGCCGAGGCAGATTCCCAATAGTGGAATCTTGCCCAGTACGGTGTCGATGAGCTCCATCATGCAGCCGGCTTCAGTTGGGTGACCCGGGCCTGGGGAGAGCACAATCATGTCTGGCTTTTGATCGAGTACTTCCGTCACAGTGACGGTATTACGCATAACTACGGTGTCATAGCCGGAGAGGGCATCAACAAGGTTGTAGACGAAAGAATCATGATTATCTAGCAACAGAACTTTTGGTTTGTTTTCTTGAGCGCTCATCGGATGACCTCCAGGGTGGCATTGTCGGCGGCGGCAATCGCGTGCAGAACCGCGTAAGCCTTGTGCAAAGTTTCATCAGCTTCAGACTGCGGAACGGAGTCACGCACAACACCGGCGCCAGCCTGAACAATCGCGGTGTCATTTTTGATGTACGCGGAACGGATAACAATGCAGTTGTCCATGGATCCATCACCGCGCAAATACCCCACTGCCCCGCCGTAGGAACCGCGGCGCTTTTGCTCAGTGTCACGAACCAGTTCCATCGCGCGCAGCTTCGGCGCACCAGTAAGCGTGCCCATGTTCATACACGCGCGGTAAGCATCAATCGCATCAAAATCAGGATGTAGTTCGGCGACTACGCGGGAGACCAAGTGCATGACGCGGGAGTAGCGGTCCACCTGCAGCAGGTCTGCCACGCGACGGGTGCCAGGAACTGCAACGCGGGCGAGATCATTGCGGGCCAAGTCAACGAGCATGGTGTGCTCGGCAACTTCCTTGGTATCCGTGCGCATATCCAGCTCATTGCGGATATCTAACTCGTGGGTCGCACCACGTGGGCGGGTACCGGCGATGGGGTAAAGCTGGACCTCGCGGGTATCAGCAGAGAACTTCAAGTTGGATTCTGGCGATGCGCCGATAAGTTCATAGTCCGCGCCGCGGATATAGAACATATAAGGAGAAGGATTAGTCTCCCGAAGCTTGCGATACGCCGCGAAGGCATCCGGGCATTCCATGGAGAAGGAACGCGCCGGCACTACCTGGTAGATATCACCTTCGTAGATGCTCTTTTGCAGCCGCACCACGTGCTCGCGGAAGTCTTTGTCCAAGATATCCGCAGTGACCTTCACAGTCTTAGACGTGGCAACCTCTGCATTTGTATCTTCGGATATTTCTGCCGAAGGTGCTTCGACAAGCTGCTCTGCCTTTGCTAGGTGCTCATCCAAACGTGCCTCTAGCGCTGCTTCATCAATATCAACGCCGTGCAGAATAATGTTCTGGTTGAGGTGATCCACGTGCAACAGCGTCTGCGCAACCACGAACTCATAGTCCGGGTATTCATTCTCCCCTTCACGGACCTCAGGCAGAACCTCAAAAGTATCGAGGTAATCATAAGCAAAACCGCCGCCTAAGAAAGGTAGCAATTCATGTTCATAACCTGCATCCAACTGCAGCTTGCGCAGAACCTCTGCGTTAGAAATGGCTTTCAGGCGACGGCGTTCATCAATATCCGTGGAGGGCTCAAATTCGAACTCCCCCGGCGCAACGAGATAGTCTGCCAACTGCTCCTCGAGGCGATCCAGCATGGCTTCACCCGCTGGCGTGAGCACCTTCGCCCGTACGCGCTGCCCGTGGCAGGTGACCTTGAGGGCGGCATCCACAACCGCCAGGCACTGCACGTTCTTCTTGGACTCAATATCAGCTGATTCCAGCAGCATGGAGTCATGTTCGGTGGCTAAGGCATCAAACAGCGCGGCGGCATCCGTGGTGTACGGCAGCGTCCGTGATGCGGTAATAAATCCGGTCATAGCGTTTATCTGTCTTTCGCGACTGTGTTAGTTGAGAGATTAATTTTATTAACTCTGCAGTCCGCGGGTCTATACCGGTTGAAGTCCCTAGAGACAACGAAAGGCCCGCACACTGCGAGCCTGGTTTAAGGGAAGCTTTAGAGAAGGAAAGCTTAAGAAGGCCCGCGGGTTACGCGCGCCACCACCAAGTGTTTACGGTGCTCAAACTCTTCATGATGAACACTGTAGCACTACCTTCTAAATAATGGGATCTAGATCCCGAAATTTAATTCTCCACACCCCCGAAGCGTGGAGTACGCAGCTTCGTACTCCTTCTTTTCGAACGGACTGAAACAATAAAACAGCCTTTGTAGTGCAGTTATGCAAGTATAGTACCTAACTCCGTACTTAACATAGTATTTCTTGGGAAAAGTACGGAGTTGAGTACTATGAAGCTTCTGCCCCGCGAGACTGCGTCTTGGATCGACGCAAAATGTTGATGATGCTTTGCTTTTGAAGCAGTTTTCGGAACTTAAAGTGCCAACAAAGCAAATACCGTGACAAGCGCATTATTCGCTGCGTGAACAATGAAAGATCCCCACAGGCTTCGGAACCACAAGCGTGCAAGAATCAAGGAAGTGCCCAGGAAAATAATGTAAACCATTATGACTGGTGAAATGTGCATGACAGCGAAGATAACTGTGGTGATTGTCGCTGCAGCCCACGTGGGCAATCGTGCATCAAACCAGTCCATAAGTATGCGACGGAATACAATTTCTTCGATGAGAGGCAAAAAGACCGCAGTGCCAACGAAGATCGTGATTCCCGCTGCAATGCCAAGGCTAAACCCGGAATTATCGGAGCTCTCGTCAATTGGACTTAGGCCCATCGCGGTACCAAGAAGCATTGCACCGATACCGCCGGCTACAACTGTTGCGGGGATCCACCATGTTAGGTGCCAAAGTGAATGAGTTGGTCGGATGAATCCAAATTCTTTCCAGGACCAACTGTGACGACGTATAAAGCCAATATAGAGCACTCCACCACCGGCCAGGACAGCACCGATGCCTGCGCCGAGACCGATGAAATCTGCAACTGGCCAGCTAAAGTACTTGGCTGTAAACCCCGAGATCAATCCACCCGCAGCGGCTCCCAGCCAGACTACTGAAATCATTGCAATTGCCCACGCGAGGTGGGTTCCGGTTGGGCGCGGAGTGAATCCTGCATAGTTTACGGTGTCTTGATTCAAGTTTCCCCTAATTTGGTTTTCCTCTACGTTTCCAAAGCGTTAAAGAATGACGTCCTTTCACCGTAATAGGAAAAGCTGTTTTTGGCAGACGCGGCAGAAGGTACTGGAGCGGCGAAGCGGAGTCGGTGCCACCGCTATTTGGTTTCGACATGTGATGCTCGCTTTGCAGGGGTCGCACCCCCGGTTGGGGCTAAGATGAGTGGCACTTACCGACCGTTAAGACGGTTAAAGCAGGCTATGAATAAAAGAGTGACATAGCCATGAGCTGCGTGTTATGTGACTTGCATTACGCAATCTTCTGCTTTGGATGCACAACGGGGTGAAACTGGTTTGCGGAAAGAGTATTGAAACCCCTGCTTAACCGCTATGTTTAGAAATACCCTACTGGTTTTGCATCGGGAAGTGCTCTGCTCGAAGTAAAGGAGAATTTCGTTCTTTGGGCAGATATTTCCTGTGAACTCCCTTCGACACATAAGGAAGCTCTCAACATGAGAATTAATCGAATCTCCAAGCCCTCACGCATGACTTCGGTCATCGCAGCACTGTCCGCGACCGCACTGGTGCTGGTCGGCTGTTCATCGGAAAGCGGCGACGATGCTGCTGGCGACAGCACTGGCGGTGACGACGCTGCTGCGGAAAGCTACTCCATCGGCATCAACCAGCTTGTGCAGCACCCGGCACTGGATGCCAGCGCGGCAGGCTTCAAGGCCGCGTTTGAAGACGCCGGCGTCGAAGTTGAGTGGGATGAGCAAAACGCCAACGGCGAGCAAGGCACTGCAGTAACCATTGCACAGCAGATGGCCAACGCTGACCACGATCTCTACTTGGCTATCGCTACCCCGGCAGCACAGGCCATGGCTCAGTCCATCAAGGATGCTCCCCTGCTGTTCACCGCAGTGACCGACCCAGAAGCAGCTGACTTGGTGGAATCCAATGACGCTCCGGGCGCCAATGTCACCGGTACCTCCGACATCGCACCAATCGGCGATCAGGTGGACCTGCTCAAGGAGCTGGTTCCAGATGCACAGACCATTGGCGTTGTTTACGCCTCTGGTGAGGTCAACTCCCAGGTGCAGGTTGATGAACTGACCACCGTTGCCGGTGAATCCGACATGGACGTGAAGTCCCAGACGGTGACCTCTGTGACTGAAATCCCGCAGGCAGTGCAGGCGCTGGGTGATGTTGATGCCATCTACGTCCCAACCGACAATATGGTTGTATCCGGCATTGCTTCACTCATCAACGTTGCCAATGAAAAGCAGGTCCCAGTCATCGGCGCTGAGGCCGGCACCGTTGAAGGTGGCGCGGCAGCAACCCTGGGCATTGACTACGAGCAGCTCGGCCGTCAGACCGGCGAGATGGCACTGCGCATCCTGCAAGAGGGCGAAGATCCAGCATCCACCCCAGTGGAGACCGCAAAGGAATTCACCTACGTGGTGAACCCAGAAGCAGCTGAAGCACAGGGCATCGAAATCCCAGAGGCAATTTTGGAAGAAGCTGAGACCGTATGATCGGTGCAGTTGAGCTCGGACTCCTTTATGCCGTCATGGCCGTAGGCGTCTACCTCACCTTCCGAGTTCTAGATTTCCCTGACCTTACCGTTGACGGCAGCTTCACCATGGGTGCGGCTTCCGCCGGCGTGCTCATCACCAACGGTGTTAATCCGATTATCGCTACCGGTGTTGGCTTCATCGCGGGCTTTTTCGCCGGTATTATCACCGGCCTGTTGCACACCAAGGGCAAGATCGACGGCCTGCTCGCCGGTATTTTGACCATGATCGGCCTGTGGTCAATCAACCTGCGGATTATGGGCGGCGCGAATATTCCGCTGTTGAGCCAGGACACAGTGTTTACTCCGCTGGATAACATCATGGGCACCTGGTTCGGTGTCGGCATGTTGGTTGTCGGCGCTGCCGCACTGGTCATGCTGATCGTCTGGTTCCTCTCCACCGACCTGGGCCTAGCGTTGCGCGCAACCGGTGATAATCAGCAGATGATTACCTCCTTCGGTGTCTCCACTGACTTCACCAAGACTTTGACCTTGGCGCTGTCCAACGGCCTGGTTGGCCTGTGTGGCGCATTGATTGCACAGTTCCAGGGCTTCGCGGATATCTCCATGGGCGTTGGTCTCATCTTGGTTGGTTTGGCTTCCGTTATCGTCGGCCAGGCAGTTATCCCACAGCGTCGCCTGTGGCTGGTTGTTGGTTCCGTCGCGCTGGGTTCTGTCCTCTACCGCCTCATCATTTACGTGGCGTTGACTGTTGGTCTAAACCCGAACGACATGAAACTCATTACGGCCGTGCTGGTTATTGCGGCGCTGTTGCTGCCGAAGCTTACGGGCCGAACGCCGAAGGTGGCAGGAAGGAAGGCTGCCAATGCTTAAGATTGACAATATTTCCAAGACCTTCTTCGCCGGCACCGCAAACGAGCGCAAGGCGCTTGTCGATGTCTCCTTAGACCTCGCCCCCGGTGACTTCGTTACCGTGATTGGTTCCAACGGTGCGGGTAAATCCACGCTGCTGAACTCTGTATCGGGTCGGTTGATTCCAGATTCCGGCACTATCTCTATTGAGAACAAGAACGTCACCCGTCACCCTGAGCACAAGCGCGCTAAATCTGTTGGTCGAGTATTCCAGGATCCGATGGCGGGCACTGCACCGAACCTGACCATTGAAGAAAACCTCTCGCTGGCATACCTGCGTGGCAAGGGCCGTGGCCTTTCCTTGGGGCTAAACTCCAAGCGCCGTGCCTTCTTCCGTGAGCAACTGACTACCCTGGAACTTGGGCTAGAAGACCGCATGGGTGCCAAAGTTGGTTTGCTGTCTGGCGGTCAGCGCCAGGCGCTGAGCCTTCTCATGGCTGGGTTTACCAACCCAGATGTGATGTTGCTGGATGAGCACACCGCTGCTCTCGACCCGCAGCGCGCTGAGCTGGTCACCACCTTGACCGAGCGCATTGTTGCCAACGGCAAGCTGACCACGCTGATGGTTACCCACAACATGGCGCAAGCCATCCAGGTGGGCAACCGCCTCATCATGATGCACGACGGACAGATCATCTACGAAGCCTCCGAGGCAGAAAAGAAGAACCTGACCGTCAAAGATCTGATGGATGAGTTCGCCAAGATCAAGGGCGCCACCTCCGACCGCACACTGCTGCAGTAGGCACCGACTAGCAAAGCCACAAGACTTCCAGTCTCTCCCTCACTCTCCTCACTGCCAAGGACGAGCGAGGAGGAGGCTGGATTTTTCTATGCCCTAGCCATTCAGTGGCAATTAATTAACCATTCAGCGCCGCGTGGAGACGAAGTGCCGCATGCAGGCAGGTGCATTCCCAGCCATCATCAAGCGCATCGGCGGGCAGTAAGTCCCGGGATTTCTCCAGGCGGTAGTGCAACGTAGCGCGATGGATGAAGAGCCGCTCCGCGGTGGCGGTGACATTGCGGGCATTGTCCAAATACTCCAGCACGGTTTGCCACAGTGTCTCCGAACCCTCGGCGATAAGTACGCTCGCTGCCGGGGACAGTGCCGTCACGGTCGCTTCGGTGAGCTCCCATCCAAGAAACAGCCTCCAGGCGCCGGCCTCTTCCCACCTCAGTACTTCGATGCCTTGCAGTGCCGCCACGGTAGCCATGAAGCTCGCGCGACGGGCGGTGTTCCGGGCGCCGCTGAGTTCGCTCATTGTCGATGTTCCACGTGAAACAATCCTTGCACCGACGGCTAAAGCGGCGGCCTGGAATTCATCGAAAAGCATATGCGACGCCTCAAGGCTGTCGGAACGCTCAATGATGGTCAGGCCGTCATGGGTGTCGGTGAGCAGAAACGGGCGACGGCGACGAAAGCGCAAAAGCTCCAGCATGAGACGCTCCGGGGCATCCGGGGTCTCCGGGGCACCGTCGCGGATGTCTGCCTGGTGGCTATCCCTTGCCCCATCGTTGGGCTGGTTGGTTGGTGCCTCGGTGATCGTCAGTTGGTGTACGCGGATGGTGCCACGGCGCGGCAGCAGATTGTTGTCCACGGCCTGTGCGAGCGAACCGTCCAGTCCGAGTGCAACATCGCGCGTGATCTCGCGCATTTCGGCGACGCGGCGCACAAAGGTTTCATCGCGCGCGACCATGAGGCTGACAATCGGCTCGCGAAAGCTAGTGATGATGTCCAAGTCGGCAGCGGTGAGCGGTGGTGAGTCGATGACCCAGATGTGCCCGCACAGCCTGTCCCCGTCCCACAGCGGAACGCACAAGCGCGGCAGAAGGTCGAGCTCATCATGCGCGGGAAGCCGTACGGGGTCGCGGGAGACTTGCACGCCATTGTCCACCAACCACGGGATTGGCTCCGGGTTGGGTTCGCGGTGCAACACATTGAATACGCGGGCGTTGTCCACCTCGCCGTATTGCGGGCTGGAGCAAAACGCGTAAAAGGCGGGTGTATCCACCTGAACGGAGCGCTGCAATTGGCTGGCCAGGGAATCAACCAAGGTTTGGATTTGTCCCAGCTGTGCTGCCGCCGGTGTGGCGGCTGGCGTGGGTTGGGCATTCGGGTTCTCCGAATGTGGGATGTCGAATGGTGGGTGTTCCATGAATTTAATTCTTGCACATTTTGACATATGTCGAAGAAAGTCGCGTGTTTTGTCTAGTGACATTGAAAGTGATGTGCAGCACAATAGGTGGTAGTGACGTGCCTAGTGCACACCTTATGAATATCGGCGCCAAAATGGAGGAGAAGAAAATGCGCACTACCGTGGGTGAATTCATTGTCAGCCGGTTGAAAGATTTGGGGATCCAGCACCTGATTGGTGTCCCGGGCGACTTCAACCTCAGTTTCATCGAGCAGGTCAACGAAGCCGACGATATTGAATTCGTTGGCGCATGTAATGAGCTCAACGCGGCTTATGCTGCGGATGGCTACGGCCGCCAGCACGGCGTTGGCGCATTGTTGACCACTTACGGCGTGGGCGAGCTGTCCGCGCTCAACGGCATCGCCGGTGCGCGCGCTGAGCACGTTCCCATGGTGTCTTTGGCTGGTTCCCCACCACTGTATTCCACTGAGTACCGCTGGAACCTGCACCACTCGTTGGCAGATGGTGACTTTGAGAACATGCTCGAAGCCATCGTGCCATTCACCGGCACCGCTATTCGTGTGACTCCAATGAATGTTGTGGAAGAAATGGACCGTGCACTGCACATCTGCCTGCGCGAAAAGCGTCCCGTGCACATCCAGATTCCATCAGACATCACGCACTTGGAGATTGTGGTGCCGGACGAGCCATTTAGCGCCCAGCTGCCAGGTTCTGATGCTGAGCGTCTTGAGGCCGCGGTGACCCGCGTGCTCGAGCGCATCGCCGAGTCCAAGAAGCCAGTCTTCCTCTTTGACCAGGACACTGACCGCCACGGTTTCACTGAAAAGTTCCGCGCCTTGGTGGATAAGCTGCAGATTCCTTATTCCCAGCTCACCTCCGGCAAGGGTGTGCTTTCCGAGCGCGATGGCTTGTTCCTTGGCTCCTACAACGGCAAGGCTTCCGCGCCGGGCGTGCAGAAGACCGTTGAGTCCTCTGACCTGCTGTTTACCACCAACCCGCGCTTCATTGAGGTGAATTCCGGTTCCTTCACTCACCACCTGCCTGCGGAAGCCATCGTGAACTTCGGTGACCAGCACGTCAACGTCGGCGGTGAGTTTTTCGTCGGCATCAATACGCTAGAGCTTCTCGATGAACTCATTGCCCGCACCAAGACCTCGCGCAAAAAGAAGAAGGAACCATTCGTCTATGACGAGTGGGACGTGGATGCCGAAGCACCGTTGACCCACGCACGCATGTGGCCACGCTTTGCCCGCTTCCTGGAAGAAGATGACACCGTCATCGCCGAATCTGGTACCTCTCACATCGGTCTCACCCCGGAGCGCCTGCCTAATGGTGCGCGCTACATCAACTCCCCTATCTGGGGCGCAATCGGTTTTACCTTGCCGGCTCTTTTGGGCAGCATGCTGGCCAACCGCGAGCGCCGCCATGTGCTGTTCATCGGCGATGGCTCCTTCCAGCTCACCGCACAGGAGCTTTCCACCATCCTGCGTGAAGACCTCAAGCCGATTATCGTGTTGGTCAACAACAAGGGCTACACCATTGAGCGCTATATCCTCGGTATGGAAGAAAAGTACAACGACATTGCCGATTGGCAATACGCCAAGCTTCCGCAAGTCTTTGTCCCAGATACCACCATGGTGTCCTACCAAGCGCGCACCGAAGGTGAACTCGAAGACGCATTGAGCAAGATTCAGGCTTCCGATGCCGGGGCTTTCCTTGAAGTCCACCTTGACGCTATGGATGCACCTGCTGGATTGAAGGCCTTTGGTCCTATGACCGCTGATTTTGACTTCGGCCCACGCGGTCCCCGTAATCCATAACATGGGACTGGTTGCCCGCGGGCTAGGATAAAGCTAGGTTTCGCGGTCACACCCTATAAACCCGCAGCGTTTAATAAAGCACAAGAAAAGGTAGCTATAGATAATGATCCGAAAAGATCTGGACAACCTCCCCGCTTATGTACCAGGAGCACGCATGGAGGATGCCGTCAAGCTCTCATCCAATGAGTCCTCCTATGCCCCGCTGCCTTCGGTAGCTAAGGCCATGAGCGAGGCAGCAATTGGTGTGAATCGCTACCCAGATATGGGTGCCGTTGAATTGCGCACCGCGTTGGCGCAACATCTAGGTGTGGATTTTGAACAGACCGCCGTTGGTACTGGTTCCTCCGCGTTGTGTCAGCAGCTGGTCCACGCGACCACAACTGCCGATAATGAGGTGGTTTTCCCGTGGCGCAGCTTCGAGGCTTATCCAATCTTCGCGCAGGTCGTCGGCGCAACCCCCGTGCCTGTGGAGCTTACCCCTGAACAGGGTCTAGATATGGATGGTCTCGCAGCGGCCATTACGGATAAGACCAGCCTGGTGTTTATCTGCAACCCGAATAACCCTTCCGGTACCACTATTAATAACGACGAGTTTGAAGCCTTCATGGCCGAGATTCCCGCGAATGTTGTAGTCGGTCTGGACGAGGCTTACTTTGAGTACAACCGCGCTGAAAGCCAGCCGATTGGCACCGAGGTCATTGCAAAATACGACAACGTCGTGTGCCTGCGCACCTTTTCCAAGGCTTACGGTCTCGCCGGGGCTCGTGTGGGTTATGCCTTCGGCCCGCGCAATCTCATTGAGGCGATCAACAAGGTAGCTATTCCTTTCTCTGTGAACTCCCTGGCGCAAGCAGGTGCACTTGCGGCATTAGATGCCAAAGAAGAGCTTAAAGAGCGTATCGATGAAGCTGTCATCGCCCGCGAGCGCATTGCCAAGGCTTTCGCCGATTGGGGCGCAATCGCCTCCGAAGCGAATTTCGTGTGGCTCCCGGCTGCTGCCCTCCCACTTCCACCGCAAGAACTCGCAGCCAAATTCGCCGAAGCTGGCGTACTCATCCGTGCCTTCCCGGAAGGTGTGCGTATTTCCACCACAACGGAAGAAGAAACCGATGTCTTGCTTAAGGCTTTTAGGTCCGCCGTAATCAAGTGACGTCGTCTAACGCGCTGTGAGCGCGAAAGAGCTCAACCTAGGTAAGTTTCTTCCCGGGTAAACGAAGTGACAGGTCGCTTCCTCATCTAATACCAAGATGTGGGAGGCGGCCTTTTATTATTGGTGACGTATCATGTAAATCATAGTTTCTCGGAATAGTTCGGCCAGAATGGTAGTTGCCAGGGTAAAGAAGCTATTTAAACTACAACACTAAGGATGCGCCGTGGCGGATACTCCCAACCTTATGCACGATTTTGGCTTTGATAAAGGTCAAGGCCTGGAATTTGGTATTTATACCCTAGGTGACCACCTCCCCAACCCCAATGATGGTTCTCGGGTTAGCACCAAAGAGCGGGTGCATGAATTTATCCGCTACGCGCAAGCAGCCGAACAGGCAGGGCTGGACTACTTCGGATTAGGTGAATCGCACCAGGAATTCTTCGCCTCCCAAGCGCACGCTGTTATCTTGGGCGCTATCGCGCAGGCGACGTCCACTATGCGCATCGGTAGCTCCTCGACGATTATTAGTACTTCGGATCCTGTGCGCGTCTATGAGAATTTCTCCACGTTGGACCTCATTTCAAATGGACGCATTGAGTTAGTTGCGGGCCGCGCATCACGCGTGGGGCTCTTTGAACTTTTGGGATATGACCTTCGTGATTATGAAGAGCTCTATGAAGAAAAGCTCGAGCTACTGCTGCAGATTAATCGTGAAGAATCGGTGACCTGGTCAGGGCAATTCCGTGCACCATTAAATGAAGCAGAAGTTATCCCTCGCCCAGTTGAGGATCGCTTGCGTATTTGGCGCGCTGTCGGCGGCGCACCGAGCAGCGCGATTAAGGCGGGTTTAGCGGGTGTTCCGATGGTCATGGCACACCTCGGTGGAACTACCTCCATCTTTGCTCGCACGGTGGATGCCTACCGCCAGGCGGCCGCACATGCCGGGTTCGACCCCGCTACCTTGCCTATCACGACGGCTGGTTTCTTCCACGTGGCAGAGACTTCGCAAAAGGCATTGCAGAATACCTACCGCTACATGAATGAAGGCATGATCCGCACCAACGGACAGGGTCTATCGAAGCAGATGTATGCCCAAAACGTAGATCCGATGAGCATTGCCAATATGGGTAGTCCGCAGCAGGTCATCGAAAAGATCTTGCATCAGCACGAAGTATTCGGGCATCAGCGATACATTGGACAGATCGACTTCGGTGGCGTCCCATTTGATGAAGTAATGAAGCAGATTGACATTATCGGCGAGGAAATTCTGCCAGCAATTCGCAAATACACGGCTCCCGATGCCAAAGCTCAAGATGAGGAGAAAGATAATTAATGCGCGTTGTACTAATTTCGGGCTCTAATGTCGGAACCAAAACCAGGACCGTGAGTAACTACATCCAACAGGCACTGGCCAATTATGACTCGGAAATTGATACGCACATCATTGACCTTGCGGAGGTTGAGATGGTCTTTTCTGATGGCCGGAATTACACCGAATACACCGGTGATACTGGCCGGATTGCGCGCGAAATCATGGAGGCGGATGCACTCATCATCGGCACACCGGTGTTTCAGGCTTCCATTCCAGCAGCGCTGAAGAATGTCTTTGACGTGCTGCCCACCAATGCCTTCCGCGACAAGGTAGTAGGCACATTCGCTACGGCGGGATCTGCCAAACACTATTTGGTGCTGGCGCAGCAACTGCAACCGATTCTGACATATATGAAGGCCCAAGTCGTGCAGCCTTATGTCTTTGTTGAAGGCGCTGATATTGTGCGCGGGGAAATAGTAAACCACGATGTCATCCAGCGCCTTGAACGCCTTGTGGAAGACACCGTGGTGTTGACCCAGACCTATCAAAAGATCCGGGATGCGAAGGATGCAGAGTACGGCTTTTAGTGCTCGCCTTCTGCGAATTCCTCGATGAGCTTCGCATTGAATGCTGGAAGATCATCTGGAGTGCGGGAGGAGACTAGGCCGTTGTCGGTGTGGACTTCTTCATCCACCCAGGTTGCGCCCGCGTTGCGGAGATCAGTCTGCAAACTCGGGAATGACGTCAATGTGCGGCCTTTAAGAACATCGGCGTCGGTCATAATCCAGGCACCGTGGCAGATTACGCCGGTGGGCTTGCCAGCCTGGACGAGCTCGGCGACAAATTTTACAGCGTCGGCGTCCATTCGGATTTTATCGGCGTTCCCGGTGCCACCCGGCAGGATCAGAGCGTCGAAGTCATCGGCGTTGGCCTCCGCTGACGTGGTGTCCACCTGAACCTCGGTGCCATTTTTACCTGTGATGGTCTGAGCTTCCGTGGAGATAACGGTGACGGTGGCACCGGCTTCCTTCACGGCTTCCACAGGGCTGGTGAGCTCTGAATCTTCAAAGCCATCGGTTGCGAGTACTGCTACTTTGCGGTTGCTGAGGTCTGTCATTGTCTAACTCCTCCTTTGATGGGGATGTTTCCTTGACAGACCCCAGCCTAACTACATCATTTTGGTCTTCGCAAGTGCTTCATTGAGACTCGCAGTGTATTTTGCGAAAGGTTTACGAAGCACAACGCCCAGAATTAATGCTGGGATGATGAACAACAGCAAGGTGCCCAGCGCAATCCAGTAGTCAGCTTCGTAGATGCCGGCGATAGCGGCGCGGAAAGCGCGCACCGTATAGGTTGCAGGCAGCCAGGGGCTTACGTTTTGGAACCATTCCGGCAGCAGTTGCAGTGGGTAAGAACCGCCCGCGCTGGAGATCTGAATGACGAGTAAGAACACAGAAAGTGCCTTGCCGGCATTTCCCAGGGCCACGGTGAAGGCATAGATGAGCAGAATAAAGACTATCGATGCCACCCAACCAGCCAGCACCAACAAGAACGGATGAGCCGGCTCAATTTTGACGAAGAAGATAAGCCCCAGGGTCAGCAGTGTGGACTGCGCTAAACCAATCAAAGCGAAGGTGCCGTAGCGGCCAAAGTATTTCGCTAACGGTCCAATCTCCTCAGCGGATTCACCCACTTGGACTTCGTCCTGTGGCTGACCCGCTGCATCATCGGCACGTGGCTGATCCGCTGGATCACCGTCACCGTCATCGGCGTCATCGTCGGCGTCGGTTCGCGATGGGTGGCGTTTGGTGAGCGTGGCTGCAACATCGGTACGCATAGCAACCGCGGCAAGAAGTCCGCCCACCCACAGAGCGAGCGTGGTGTACAGCGGAGCCATACCGGCGCCGAAGCTCGAGACTGGGAAGACTGGCTGACGGTCGACGTCTATGGGGGCAGCGAGGAAGTTGGCTAGGGCCTCGGGGTCATCACCAACAATGTTGGCGAGCTCGGAGAGGTCACCGGTGTCACTGGCGGTACTGATGCGGTTGCGCAGATCGTTGAGACTGTTGGCGTTGTCAGCTAAAGTATCGCCAACTCCATTGAGGGCTTCGCTGGCACCGGTCAATGAATCGGTGTTGAGCTGGATATTTCCCTCGGGTAGCTCGATGGTGTCGCCAATGCCGCGCAGAGTCTCCCCCAGCTCGCGAATTTGGTCACGAATGCCGGAATTGCGTACATCTTCAATTGCGCTGGCGGCTTGCTCGAGTGAAGAAAAGTCAGGCTTTTCAGGGCTGCTGGATTCCGCTGCAGCGCGTAGTCGATCGCGCACGCTTTCTTGGGCGGCGATGGCCTCATCGAGGTTACCGCGCAGGCGCGCGGCTTCAGCGGGGGCAACTGGGCGAATGTCAGAATTGATGGTTTCGAGTAGCCCACGGTAGGCATCGATGTTCAGCTGCACGTTGTCAGCCAACGTATTCAGCGTTTGCGTGCGTGTTTCACGTGAAACACTGGCGGTGTCATAAAGTGCGTCGATGCGATCGCCGACAACCGAGTAACTCTCGCGGGTGGCTGCGAGTGCACCATCGAGTGCATCAGAAGAACCGGTGATGTCAGAACTATTGCTCCGCGCGGAGTCCGGTAGTTCAGGCAGTGGAGCATCGATAATGCGCTGTGCACTTTCCACCACGGGGATGGTGGATTCAACCAGCTGCCCAATCGTGCGTGCAGTGCGTGCACCATTGCGCAACTGTGTTTGGACGCCTTCGGCACGTGCTTCTATACGGTCAAGTGCATCCTGGGTGTCATCTTGGTCGAGGAAGTCCGAGAGCGAAGACACTAATCCGAGGGACACATCTCCGACGGTGCGCGTGAATGTCTCGGTGATGCTGGCGGATAGACCCTGTGCACCTTTGTTGGCGATGGTTGGAGCTAAAGCATTCTTTTTCTCATTAGTATGAAGCGTGATATCAGCAGGCTCGGAGCCATCCGCGTAGAAAGTCAGCATGTCATCGCTGAAAGATGCGGGCAAAATGATGGAGGCGTAATACTCGCCCGAGCGTGTGCCTTCCTCGGCATCTGCTGGGTCAGTGATGACCCAGTCCATCTGCTCATTAGCCCGCAGCTGGGAAAGCACTTGTTCCCCGACATTGATATCAATCGGGAAAAGATCACTGGTGTAGCCATCATCTTCACTGGCTACGGCAATCTTGAGGTGCTTGGTGTTGTCAAAAGGATCCCAGCTGGCCAGCACGTTGAACCACGTGAACAGCAGCGGGATGAGGATGAGAAAGAGCAGCAGACAAGAAGCCATGACGCTGCGGCTGACCTTGGACAGGTCATTTTTAATAACGGAAAGGGCATCCAACATGGTCTACTCCCCTTCCTTGCCGGTTGACTCTGACGGTGCTGCGGGGGCTGTGGGGGCTGTGGGGTTTGCAGCGGCATCCACGGTGTGCAGACCGGTGGCTTGCGCGGAGACAGATTCCCGCAGGGTTGCGTCATCGAGCTGGATGATTTCCTCAGATTGGTGAAGTGATTTGCGGATGTAGTCGAAAGCGATAACCAGGCCCATCAGGAGCAGAGTCCAGGCAGTCCACATCCCTAAGAGCACGGCTTTGGCATCTGGCAGTGCCCAGGCTGCTACGGCTAGGACAATGACGCCGACTACGCCGATTCCGGCGGTGATGTGAATGCGGCGGGTGTAGCGTTCGGCTTCCTTTTGAATGTCTTCGGCAAAGCCTTCGCGGTCTTCGAGGGCGCGAACGATGTCTGCAATACGGTAGCCGTCGCCGACCACCTGCACGTTTTCGGATTCGAAGATTTCACTCTTGGCCATCTCGCGGTTAAACAACATGGAGAAATGCCCCAAGCTCTTACGCAACACAACACCTGCGATGAATGCGACTATGCCCATGAGAGCGAGCATGCCTATAAATTGTAGGTAGTGGGTTCCGTAGAAACCACCGATGGTTTCTCGAAGCGCATCAATGCCATAAGAAAACGGTAGGAATGGGTATATCGCCTTGAAAAATCCAGGCATAAGTTCGATGGGATACAGCCCTGAAGCGCCAGGAATCTGCATGATCACTAGTAAAACTGCGATGAATTTTCCTACTAGCCCGAGCGTTGTGGCGAGAGCATAAATAATACTGAGATAAGCGATCCCAACGAGGACTGCAGTGCCAATGAATGCGAGAGCATTGACTGTTTGTACGCCAATGACAAGGTTGCCCACGGAGACAATAATCGCTTGCAGAGCCACCAATATTGCCATGAGCAGGAAACGGCCCAAGTAAGCCTGGCGAACAGTAACGCGCTTGAAGCCTTCAGTGTCTACTTCCACGCGGAAGACCACCATGAGCATGAATGCGCCAATCCACAGTGAGAGGTTGGTGAAAAGTCCGGCCATGGCGGAGCCATAAGAATTGACTTCATAGACGGGCTCACTAGTAATCGTCACCGGGGAGGAAAAGAAGGTGCCAATGTCTTCAGAATTGAGTCCGGTGACTGTCTGCAAAGCCTCTGAGTTAGAGGTGGCGGTCAGCGTCAGGATGTCGCTGCGGACATCATTAACGCCGTCTTCGATACCTGCCAGGGTTAGGTCGAAGTCGTCTAATGCAGTGCGTGTCGATGCCAACTGGTCGACGACGCCATCGATGAGGTTATTTGCCTCCTCAAGCGTCGTGCGTTGTCCTTCCAATGAACCAGCGAAGGCGCCGGCGGTGCTGCTGAGGTTGCTCAACGCGCTGTTGAGGGCTGGAATACCATCGCCGACTGCATCACGCAGTGCTGAGGTTGCGGTGTTGGTGTCCTGGGCGGCGGCATCGACGGCATCGGCTGCTTCAGATAGTGCGCTCATCGTGTCAGCAGTATTTGAGTTGAGACCCGTTATATCACCAAGCAATTGTTCACTCGCCGCATTTCCTGCTTCCAAGCGTTGCAACGTATCCTCCAGCGGCGCAGCAAGCGCCGGGGTCATAGCGTTGCTATTTAGCAAGTCCTGTACCTGTGCAATGGCATCCCTGCCTGCTGCAATAGCATCCCCCGTCTGCTGCCCTGCTGAATCCAGACGGCCACTTGTTTGCTGCAACGTGGCATTAATATCAGCGATAGACGCTTGGGCTGTCGATGTCCCCTCGGCGACCGCGGTGGTGCCATCCACAAATGCGGACGTGGTTTGATCCGTAAACGAAGTCATCTCCCGTTGGGTGCTTTCAGCCAACTGTTGGACTTGTGTCAAGGCATCTTGACCTTCTACGAGGGCTTGATCGATCTGGGCTACGGTGTTCTTGGCCCCGCTCATAGAGCCCTCGGCTTCCTGCAGTCGTGCCTTGAAGTCCTGTAGTCCCCCGCGTGCTGATTGCAGGTTGGCGGCAGTTTCACCGAAAGACGAGTTCGTGCTATCCCGAGCATCTACAATCGCGTCTTCTAAGGATTTTCCCTCGTCACTGATAGCTGTGGTGGCAGCTTCAGCGATTTGTTGTTTCAAAGCCGCAGTAATGGCTTGGTCCACCGAAGTGGCGCCGGTGTCCGTGATCTGCGGGGCAATCGCGCTCGATTTTTCATTAACTCGGTACTCCAAGGCTGGCTTGGATAGCTGCCCATCGGTTACGGCTAGGAGCTCGGAAGTAAAATCTTCCGGAATGATGATTGTGGCGTAGGTTTCCCCACGTCTGAGGTTTTCCTCCGCCGTGGCGGCGTCATCAAATTGCCATCCCAACTGGTTGTTTTCTCGCAGTTGCTCAACCACCTGTTGACCCACATCAAGCGTGCCGATGGCATCAGAATGCCCGCCGCGGTCTTCGTTGACGACGCTGACTTTAATATTCTCGGTTGAGCCATAGGGATCCCAGAAAGCAGAGACGTTAAACCACGAATACAGGGCCGGGACAAACAAGATGCCTATTAAGATGATCCACGCTTTGGGCACACGGCTCAAACGTTTTATGTCTCGGGTTAATATTTTCCAACTCTTGCGCACGCTGGTGAGTCTACTCAGTAGCGTGCGTGCTTGTTAACCACGACAAACATCCAAAGTAATTTCTCTAATGAATTACTTTCCAAAAGTGTTTTTATGGCCAAACAACCGTGAGCCACTCCCCTGGTATGCGGAGTGACTCACGGTTGTTTGTGTGTTGCTAAAGCAAAAGCCGCGGAGCCTTAGGCGTCAAACCTTAGGAACCACACTTGAGCCTTTGAACCTGTTAGTTCTGGGCAACGAGGTTGCCGGCAAAGTATGCATCGACAAGCTCTGGCTTATCCAGAGGCAAGACCGCACCGACGTACTGATCCGGGCGCACAATAACTACAGCGCCATCCCGAGAGATTCCACGGGCATCAAAGATGTCCTGGTCCTTATCCGCATTCCACACGCTCTCCCAGTTAGTGATCTTGTACCTACCGTTAAGGGGGCGGAAAATGCGTGGGGCATCCGCATGCTCATAAGTATGGTGATGTTGCTGGTAAATCACCTTGACATCAACCAGAGCATTCTCATCGGCACGCTCTGGGGTGTACTTGGCAATAGCTTCGCTGACAATATCAGCCCACTGCACCACCGGCGAGTTTGAATCATCGGCGGTCGGTGCCGTCTGGTCCGCGAAGACATAGATGCGGTAGCGGCCATCGGCAAAATGCTGATGACCTAGATGTAGCAGGCGTGCATCCGCGCGACGCTTAGCAACATAAGACTTAAACCGCTTGCCCACCGGGAAACCAGCGGCCAGATCCTGATACGTCGTATCACCCACGATGGCATTCGATGCGTACTCAGTGAGCATGCCAGCAGCAAATTCTTCCGCGGCCACGTAGTACTTCTCCACGGCCTCCGGATCATCGAGTTCCTCAACAGGAGTAGCCATCAGCGTAGACCACTCGCGGTCAAAATTGATGAGATTCTGTGCCGCTGGCTGGCGCTCACCGTGGTACGTGCACAGCAAGTCTTCCGGGGCGCGGCCATCAAGCACATGCCCTAACTTCCACGCGATATTGAAACCATCCTGCATGGAAACATTCATTCCCTGACCCGCCTTCGCGGAGTGGGTATGGCAAGCGTCGCCGGTGAGGAACACCCGCGGTATCTTATCGTGATCGTGGAAAGAATCCACTAGACGATGACCAACCTCGTAGACCGAATGCCACGCTACTTCCTTAACATCAATGGTGTACGGCGAATAAATCTCATTTGCCTTGCCCACGATGGTGTCAATGGTGGTCTTGCGGACCTGACCATTGTCATCCGCTGGAACCTCGCCCAAGTCAATGTACATGCGTGAAAGGTAGCCACCCTCACGCGGAATGTGCAGCGCCGAGCCAGCCTTGGAGTGAATGGCAGCCTTGGTTCGCCAATCCGGGAAGTTAGTTTCCACCACAACATCCGCCACACCCCACGCATGGTTCGCCTTATCCCCTGTCATTGTACGTCCGATGGACTTACGCACACCGGAATGCGCGCCGTCGCAGCCCACAACATACTTGGTGTGGATTACGCGCTGGTTGCCATCGGTATCTTCCACCGTGACAGCAACTGGGAACTCCCCTTCTTCGCTTACTTCGAGGCCAATGAAAGACCATCCGTAATCCGGGGTGATGCGCGCCGGGCCCTGCTTAGCAAAGCGGGCGAAGTAATCCAAGACGCGTGCCTGGTTCACGATCAAGTGTGGGAATTCGGAGATCCCAAACTCATCATCCAGTGGGCGCGCGCCGCGGACAATGTTGTCCGGATTCTGCGGATCCTTGTTCCAGAAGGACATCTCCGTGATCTCATAAGCCTCATCGGTGATTTCGGTAGCGAAGCCGAATGCTTGGAAAGTTTCAACGGAGCGGGACTGGATGCCATCTGCTTGACCGAGTTTCAGGCGATGCGGGCGACGCTCAATCAAGCGAGTGTTGACGTTCGGGAACATCGACAGCTGTGCCGCGGCAATCATGCCTGCGGGGCCGGAGCCAACGATGAGCACATCCATCTCATCTGGAAGCTCGGTGTCTCGGTCTACGCCATAGCCTTGGGCGGGTAGGACGCGTGGATCTTCAGATACATAGCCATTGTGGTGAAACTGCATGTGGCTCTCCTTGTGCACTCAATCAGTGAATCTTTTGCCGGGGGTATTTCGCGTGTCAATAAATGTGAGACTTCAACGCAGTAAACGTGACTGGGCGCTAAACCGCGTTGAGATTGTGACGTAGACCCTATGTGGTGAATCATATATGATGTTGCCACTTCGGGCAATAGTGACCCAGTAAACAGGAAGGGAAATAACACGCGCGTTTAACAAATCTGCTGGTACCCGTGCAAAAGGTGAAATTCCCGTGGGGAGCGCTTGCGTGCCGCTTTCCATGTGGTGTCTCTGCTCCGAATTAGGTTTTGGCGTCTTCTCAAGTGGGCATCGATAGACGTTGCGGGCTTATGAGGGCAGAGAAAAGCCCCGCCGATATTTGATGTGGATACCAGCGGGGCCGTTCCAAGGCTCTCGAAAGAAAACTAGTTCTTGCTGAAGATGAAGTGGTTCTTGGACTGCTCTTCTTCGTGGTCGGATGCAAGAGGAATACCCTTGCGCTCGCGCAGAAGGAAGGCGCAGATGAAGCCGATGACACAGGCGCTGACCAGGTAGATGGACACAGCGGTGGTGGAGCCGGTGGCTTCTACCAGGGCGGCGGCAATCATTGGGGCGAAGGCGCCACCTAGGACGGAGCCGAGCGCGTAGGTGATAGAAACGCCGCTGGCGCGGATGGAGGCCGGGAAGAGTTCGGCGTACATGGCGGACTGCTGGCCATAGGTCAGGCCCAAGCCGACGGTCAGGGCGATGAGCGCGAAGTACAGCAGGCCCAGGTTGGCAGTGTTGACCAATGGGAACAACGCGGCGGCAGCAATCGCCTGCAGTGCGAAGCCGATGAGGTAGGTGGTGCGGCGCCCAATCTTGTCAGAGATGAATCCGGCGAACAGCGTGAACAGCATCCAGGTCACTGCAGATAGGGTGACGGCGTTGAGAACGTCGCCGCGTTCAAGACCAACTGGACCGTTCGGATCAGAGGCATAAGACTGGATGTAGCCGCCGGTGGTCATGTAGCCCACGGTGCCGTTACCAGCGAAAACAAGGGCTGCGACGATAACCAGCGGGGTGAACTTCTTGAACAGCACCTTGGCTGGGTTTTCTGCTTCGACTTCCTTGCGCTCAGCCATCTCTTCGAAGACTGGGGACTCATCAACGCCCATGCGGACGAAGTAGCCAACCGCTACTAGGACAACGGAGAGTAGGAATGGCACGCGCCAGCCCCACTCCATGAAGGCGTCGTCGGGGGCGATCCAGTTCATGATGGACAAAACACCCGAGGACAAGAGAAGGCCGATTGGCACACCAATCTGGGGGCCTGCGCCGAACAATCCGCGCTTTTCCTTCGGTGCGTGTTCCACCGCGAGCAATACTGCGGAGCCCCACTCGCCGCCGGCGGAAATGCCTTGAATAACGCGCAGCAGGATGAGCAGCAATGGTGCCCAATATCCCAGCGTGTCATAGGTAGGCAGCAAGCCAATCAGGGTGGTCGCGCCACCCATGGCGAACAGGGTCACCATGAGCACAAAGCGGCGGCCCAAGCGGTCGCCATAGTGCCCGGCCAAGAATGCGCCCAAGGGGCGGAAGAGGAAGGAAATGCCCACGGTCAAAAAGGCGATGATGCTGGCCATTCCGCCTTCTAGTGGGCCGAACATGACCTGGTTAAAGACCAGGCCGGCGACTGCCGCGTAGAGGAAGTAGTCGTACCACTCAATGGCTGTGCCGATGGTGGTTGCCGCGAGGACTCTGCGGCGCTCGCGACGCGAAACGTCTGCGGTTGTGGTGGTCGAGGTCATTAAAACCCCTTTCAATTGTGTGGTGTTGCTTGTACTTTCTAGACATTTGTGAGTTGACGCACTTGCCCAATGCGATCAAATAATATACGATTTGAGTCAAATAGCAATGAGCAGAAAGGAATTATTCGTGGCCGTTCCTTCGTTCCTCCCGGATTTTCCGGGCAAAATGATCGCTGTCCATGTGGCATATGAGTCTCGTGCAGCACAACGCGGACGCTGGCCTAAGTATCCGAGCTACTTCATCAAGGCAACCAGTACTCTCGCCGAATCCGGCGGAGTTGTTGAGCGCCCAGCTGGCACTGAGTTGCTGGCGTTTGAAGGTGAAGTCGCTTTGATCATCGGCAAGCCTGCGCGCAATGTCCCCCTTGAAAATGCGTGGGATCACGTTGGCTACGTGACCGCCTCCAATGATATTGGTTTGTATGACTACCGTGCGCAGGACAAGGGTTCTAACACCCGCTCCAAGTCGCGTGATGGCTACACCCCGATTGGCCCAGATTTGATCGATGCACAGGCGATTGACCCTAAGGGTCTTCGCCTGCGCACCTGGGTCAATGGCGAAATCGTTCAGGAAGATGGCACTTCTGATGAGGAACTAATCTTCCCTCTCGCGCAGTTTGTGGCCGACCTTTCGCAGCACATGACCTTGGAAACCGGCGATATTATTTTGACCGGTACCCCAGCTGGTTCCACCGTCATCGTTCCAGGTGACGTGGTTGAGGTTGAAGTTGATGTCCCTGGTGGCGTTACTTCGGGCCGTTTGAAGACCACCGTTACTGAGATTGAGGCTTCTTTTGACCCAGCTGTTGGTCAGCTTCCAAATGTGGATGACAAGCAGCGGGAGGATGCTTTCGGTGACCGTGAATCCGCTGGTCTTCCACCAGTGGAAGATAAGCAGAGCTTGCCGGCCGCGCTGAAGGCAAAGCTGCAGGCAGCACCAACCGCTGGCTTGTCCGCGCAGTTGCGCAACCGCGGCAACGTGGATTGCTTCATCGAAGGCGTCTTCCCGCAGACCACCGGCACCAAGCTGGTCGGCGTGGCTCGCACCCTGCGTTTCATTCCTTTCCGTGCGGACCTGTTCAAGTCCTACGGCGGCGGCTTGAATGAGCAAAAGGCAGTCTTTGATTCCGTGCGTGAAGATGAAGTCATTGTCATTGAAGCCCGCGGCACGCGTGAGGCTGGCACCTTGGGTGACATTCTGGCGTTGCGCGCACAGGCTAACAAGGCCGCTGGCGTGGTCACCGATGGCGCGGTGCGTGATTATGAAGAAGTAAAGCGCATTGGCCTTCCGGTCTTCAGCCAGGGTCCACACCCATCGGTGCTGGGACGCAAGCATGTGCCATGGGATTCTGATATCACCATTGCGTGCGGCGGCGCAGCCGTGCAACCGGGTGACATCATCGTTGGTGATGATGACGGCGTCCTGGTCATTCCACGTGATATCGCCGACGAGGTTGTGGACGCAGCCTTGAAGAAGGAACACGAGGATGAGTGGGTAGCAGCCCAGATCGCTAAGGGCGCAAGCCTGGACGGCATGTTCCCGCCAACCGGTAAGAACAAGGAAGCCTACCTGGCTTATGTTGAGTCCCACCCGGTGCCGAATCCAGCTGAGAATGTAGCTGAGTCCGATGGCGACGCAAACAATTAGCAAGTCAAAGGCGGAAACGGCCTACGCGTGGATTCGGGAAAAAATCCGAACCCGCGAGTATGAGCCCGGATATCGCCTGGTGCTTTCCACCATCGCGGAGGCCCTGGAAGTCAGCGTCGTCCCGGTGCGAGAGGCCATTCGGCAGCTGGAGGCAGAGGGCCTGGTCACCTACGAGCGCAATGTGGGAGCCCGGGTTTCTACCTACAACCAGGATGTGTACTTCGAAACCATGGAGACCATCGCCGTATTGGAAGGCAGAGCCACCGCGTTGTCCGCCCCGCTGTTAGAAGCAGAGGATTTGGCGCAGGCGCGGGCGGTGAACCAGAAGATGCGCGATTTGCTCGAAAATTTCGATCCGATTGAGTTCACACAATTAAATAAAGCTTTTCATCGAGTGCTGTTTGGCAAGTGCCCGAACGCCAGGTTGGTGCAGTTGCTTTTCGATGAATGGGAGAACCTCGAGTACTTCCGCGTTTCCACCTTCAGGTATGTGCCGCAAAGGGCGCAGGATTCGGTGGAAGAGCACGAGAGGTTGGTTGCACTCATCGAAGCAAAAGCAGACAAGTTCTATATCGAAGCCCAGGCCCGTAACCACCGACTTGAAACCTCAACCTCCTACCGTCAGCGCTTGAATGCGGAAAACACCGCAGACAAAGACAACTAGTACAGCAAGCACAGAAGCTTAAGGAGCTAAAACATGACTAATAATGATGCTGCAAAGCCACAGGACCTGCCAGAGAAAATTCTTCACTACATTAACGGTGAGTTTGTTCCATCCGTTGACGGTGATGAATTCGACGTCATTGATCCAGTAACCAACCAGCCATACATCAAGGCTGCATCAGGCAAGCCAGAAGACATTGACAAGGCAGTCGCCGCGGCTAACGATGCCTTCAAGAACGGACCATGGTCCTCCATGCTTCCACGTGAGCGCGCTCGCGTTCTGGACAAGATTGCAGACGTTGTGGAATCCCGCGCGGATGTTCTGGCTACTTGGGAGTCCTTCGACTCCGGTCTGCCAATCACCCAGGCAACCGGTCAGGCAAAGCGTGCCGCTGAGAACTTCCGTTTCTTCTCTGACCTGATTGTTGCGCAGGCAGATGATGCTTACAAGGTCCCAGGCCGTCAGATCAACTACGTCAACCGCAAGCCAATCGGCGTTGCAGGCTTGATCACTCCGTGGAACACTCCATTCATGCTGGAGTCCTGGAAGCTGGCACCAGCGATTGCAACTGGTAACTCCGTTGTTCTGAAGCCAGCAGAGTTCACCCCACTATCTGCTCAGCTGTGGGCTGGCATCTTCGAAGAAGCAGGCCTGCCAAAGGGCGTATTCAACCTGGTCAACGGCTTCGGCGAAGAAGGCTACGCTGGTGACCCACTGGTGAAGCACCCAGATGTTCCACTGATCTCTTTCACCGGCGAGTCCCGCACCGGCCAGATCATCTTCGGCAACTCGGCTCCTTTCCTCAAGGGCCTGTCCATGGAACTTGGCGGCAAGTCCCCAGCTATCGTCTTCGACGACGCTGACCTGGACACCGCGATTGATGCCACCATCTTCGGCGTCTTCTCCCTCAACGGTGAGCGTTGCACCGCTGGTTCCCGCATCTTGGTACAGCGCGGCGTCTACGACGAGTTCGTTGAGCGCTACGCAGCACAGGCTAAGCGCGTCAAGGTTGGCCTGCCATCTGATCCTAAGACTGAGGTTGGCGCACTGGTTCACCCAGAGCACTACGAGAAGGTCACCTCTTACATCGAAATCGGCAAGCAAGAAGCAAAGCTGGTTGCCGGCGGCGAGCGCCCAGAGGAGTTCCCAGAGGGCAACTTTGTGCAGCCAACCGTCTTCGTCGACGTTGACCCAGAAGCACGCATCTTCCAGGAAGAAATCTTCGGCCCAGTCGTAGCTATCACCCCATTCGACACCGATGAAGAAGCTCTTGAGCTGGCCAACAACACCAAGTACGGCCTGGCTGCGTACATCTGGACTTCTGATCTAAAGCGCTCCCACAACTTCGCACAGAACGTTGAAGCGGGCATGGTCTGGTTGAATTCCAACAACGTGCGTGACCTGCGGACCCCATTCGGTGGCGTTAAGGCTTCCGGTCTGGGTCATGAGGGTGGCTACCGCTCCATCGATTTCTACACCGACCAGCAGGCTGTTCACATCAACCTCGGTGAAGTACACAACCCAGTCTTCGGCAAGCAGACCGACTAATCCGAAGTTCCTTCCTATTCCCTCACCCATTCCTCCCTCCATTTACAAGGAGTCATCATGACTGAAGTTCAAGCTCCAGATATCTTGCGCTGTGCATACATGGAGATCGTTGTTACCGATCTGGCTAAGTCCCGCGAGTTCTACGTGGACACCCTCGGCCTGGTTGTCACCCACGAAGATGATGAAGCAATCTACCTTCGTACCTACGAAGAGTTCATCCACCACAACCTGGTCCTGCGTAAGGGCGACACCGCTGCCGTAGCAGCATTCTCCTACCGCGTTCGTTCCCCTGAGGATCTGGACAAGGCAGTTGCTTTCTACGAGGCGCGCGGCTGTGAAGTCCGCCGTAACCCAGAAGGCTTTGTGCAGGGCATTGGTGACTCTGTCCGCGTGGTTGACCCAATGGGCTTCCCATATGAGTTCTTCTACGAGGTTGAGCACCGTGACCGCCTGGCATGGTCTTATGATGCACACATCCCTGGTGCCCTGGTTCGTCTGGATCACTTCAACCAGATCACCCCAGATGTGCCAAAGGCAGTGGACTACATGGAAGACTTGGGCTTCCGCATCACCGAAGACATCCGTGATGAAGAAGGCACCGTCTACGCTGCATGGATGCGACGCAAGCCAACCGTGCACGACACCGCAATGACCGGTGGTGACGGCCCACGTATGCACCACATCGCATTCGCAACCCACGAGAAGCACAACATCATTGCTATCTGTGACAAGTTGGGCGCACTGCGTCAGTCTGATGCGATTGAGCGTGGCCCAGGCCGCCACGGTGTTTCCAACGCCTACTACCTTTACCTGCGTGACCCAGATGGCCACCGCGTGGAGATCTACACCCAGGACTACTACACCGGCGACCCAGACAACCCAGTTGTTACCTGGGACGTGCACGACAACCAGCGTCGTGATTGGTGGGGAACCCCAGTTGTACCTTCTTGGTACCGCGATGGCTCCCGCGTCCTGGACCTGGACGGCAACGTTCAGCCACTGGTTTCGCGCACTGATGCTTCCGAGCTCGAAGCAACCATCGGCGCTGATGGCTTCTCCTACACTCGTCCTGACGAGGACAAGGAAATGCCAGAGTGGAAGCAGGGCGAGTACAAGTTGGGCAACCAGCTTTAATCCCCGCAGCTATGCTCAAGCCCAAGCGGGGATCCTCGCTTGGGCTTGTCCCCTTTTAAACAAGGTTCTATTACGAGGTTTTATTTAAAGGTTCTGACCAAGGAGAAACCTAAGAATGTTAGAAAAAGAACAACTCCAAGAAATTGCCAAGCAACTGCATGAGGCGGAGAATAACCGCACCATGATTCCGCGCCTGACCGCGACTTATCCAGACATGACCGTGGAGGATTCCTACGCGGTGCAGGGCCAGTGGGTGCAGCGCAAGATTGATGCGGGTTCCAAGCTGGTCGGCCGCAAGATTGGTCTGACTTCCAAGGTCATGCAGGAAGCCACCGGCATTACTGAGCCAGATTATGGCGCGATTTTTGAAGACCAGATCTTTGAAAACGGCTCCATCATTGAGCATGAGCAGTTCTCCAATGTGCGCATTGAGGTGGAGCTGGCATTCGTGCTCAAAGAAGACCTGTCTGGCCCGAACGTCAACATCTTCGACGTGCTGCGCGCGACCGAGTACGTAGTGCCAGCGCTGGAGATTTTGTCTTCTCGCATTGAGATGGAAGGCCGCACCATCGTGGACACCATCTCCGATAACGCGGCTTTGGGTGCGATGGTTTACGGCGGCAACCCGGTTGCCCCAGATGCGGTCGACCTGCGTTGGGTCTCTGCCCTGCTGTACCGCAATGAGTCCATTGAGGACACCGGCGTGGCAGCAGCCGTGCTCAACCACCCGGCGATGGGTGTTGCATGGCTGGCCAATAAACTGCACGCGCACGGTGAGACCCTCAAGGCCGGGGAAATCATCCTGGCTGGTTCATTTACCAAGCCAATGTGGGTTTACCCAGGCGATACTGTCCACGCCGATTATGGTGAGCTAGGAGCAATCACATGCCGTTTCCAGTAGAACTTCCAAAGCCTTTTAACGCACAGCTTGCCGATGCCTCGCGGCCGCAGGTCGGCATGTGGATTTCTTCCGGCTCTTCTGTGGCGGCAGAGATTGTTGCCTCCGCGGGCTTTGATTGGGTACTCATCGATGGTGAGCACTCCCCTTACAGCCTGGAGACCATCACCACCTTGCTGCGCGCGGTTAGCGCTTATGATGCAACACCACTGGTGCGCCTACCCGTCAATGACACCGTGCTCATCAAACAGTACCTTGACCTGGGCGCACAGAACTTGATGATTCCTATGGTCGATTCCGCCCAGGAAGCCGAAGCAGCGGTTGCTGCGATGCATTACCCACCGCGCGGCGTGCGTGGCGTGGGTTCTGCATTGGCGCGTTCTTCGCGCTGGAACGCGGTGCCGAACTACCTCACCACCGCGAGTGAGACTCTCAGCCTCACAGTGCAGATTGAGTCTGCTGAGGCGGTAAAGAATGCTGATGAGATCCTCGCTGTCGATGGTGTCGATGCCGTCTTCATTGGCCCTTCTGACCTCGCTGCCTCCATGGGCCTGATTGGTCAGCAGCAGCACCCGGATGTGGTCGATGCTGTTAATGCCACCATCGCCAAGGCGAAGGAAGCCGGCAAGTTTGTTGGCGTCAACGCCTTCAACTTGGACCAAGCCCAGGCCTACATGGATGCCGGCGTGGATTTCACGCTCATCGCAGCCGATGTCTCCCTGCTAGCAAACCACTCCCGCGCTCTGGCCGAGAAGTTCTGCTCCGAATAACCGAGCGAAGCTACAACTTACCCGACCAGGCGGCATTCACAATCCGCGTGATGGATTCTTCGGAAACCTCACGCGGATTTCCATATGAGCTATTCAGGACTTCCCGGGCAATAGGCGGGATGTCCTTCTGCTGCATGCCCAGGTCCTGCAAGGAAGTCGGTGCGCCGAGTTCGCGCGCAAGCTCCCAAAGGGACTGTGCTGGATCAGTAATAGCAGTGCCGTGTGCGGACCCGAGCGCGCGTGACAATGCGCTGACCGCCTCGGGGACTGCGGGCTGGTTGAAGGCCAGGACGTGCGGCAACATCACGGTATGGGTTTCGGCATGCGGAAGGTTCAAGGTGCCACCGAGGACGTGGCAGATTTTGTGCTGCAGTGACATGGTGGTGGAACCCAAGCAGGTCCCGCACAGCCAGGCACCGTAGAGAGCGTCGCTGCGTGCGTTGAGGTCCTCAGGATTAGCACGAATTCCGGGCAGAGCAGACGTGAGTGCACGGATGCCCTCTTCGGCCATCAAGGAAATGATTGGTGAGTTATCGGGGGCGTATAGTGCCTCGACGGCGTGCGCAAGAGCATTAAATCCACTGGTGATGGACGTATCCACCGGTAATCCGGTGGTCAGCTTCGGATCATAAATAACACTCTTCGGCAGCACGGATTCATTGCGCCCAGTGGTCTTGTGTCCATCGGTAGTCATGCCCCACACCGTGGTCATTTCTGAGCCTGCATAGGTGGTGGGAATCGCGATGGTGGCAAGCCCTGTTTCCAGTGCCACCGCTTTTCCGAGCCCGATGGCAGAGCCACCGCCGATGCTCACGCAACCATCGGCACCGAGTGCCTGAATCTCCGCGATGGTCTCAGTGGCAACCTCGCGCGGTACGTGCATGACCGCCTTGGCGATATCCCCAACACACAGCGAGCCCAGGGCGTTTGCAAGGGACTGTCCTAACTCGGCACGCCCTGGTGTGCACAACACCGCTATGCGCTGCAGGCCGAGATGATCAACCTCTTCGGCAACGACATCAAAAGCCCGCACGCCAAAGCGCACGCGCATGGGATGCGCCTGGTAAATAAACTCCCGCATTCTGTTGCCTCTCCCCCTAGCTTTGAAAAACCCGGGCGCGAAACGCGCTCGGTGACTCGCGGAACTCCGTCTTAAACGCGCGCGAGACCTGCGATGCATCATGTAAGCCGTAGCGTGCCGAAATGGTGGAAATGGACTCACCCTTCATCAATGGGTTAGCCAGGTCCTCACGGATGTGTTCCAGGCGCTGAGTGCGGATGAAAGCACCTACCGTGGTCTTTTGTGCAGCGAAGCGAGCGTGCAGCTGGCGCACGCTGACAAAAAGAGCATCCGCAATAGTCTGCGGGCCCAAGTCTGGATCGGAAAGATTTTGCTCGATGTACTGTTGCGCCTGCTCAAACAACAAGTTCTCTGAATTCATGCCCGGCTGCGAATCCAGCTCTGAAGCAAAGACCGTCACCAGCATGTTCAACGCCGACTGCAACAGCGCCACCGCGTGAGGGCCTTCAAGCACCTCAATGTTCTCAGCCAACTGCTCGAACAACGGAACCATCACCCGGCCCAAACCGTCGGTGCGTGACACGGTGCGCGCGGTAATGCTCTCCAATTGGAACGGCGTCAGGTGCAGGTAACTCTGTGGGAAGAGCACGACCAGTGAATGTTGCTCCTGCGAATACTCCAGCTCATAAGGACGCTGCGTGACATACAGCGCCAAATCCCCGGGATTCAGCTGGCACTCGCGACCATCCTGGCGCATCACCGATGGGCCCTGGATCTGCAGGCTCAGCTTGCAGTACGGGACGTCCCCTGCCGGAATGTCCTCAGCGCGCCGGGCAACGGAATGCGGACCAGTGCGCATGTCAAACAAAGACACATCCCCTGCCGTCGCGGTTTTAAGCTTCACCTGGAAGGACTCCGGGTCCTGGGCTTCAATCTCAAGCTTTCCAAAAGTCGCATTCGACGCAATCTTCCACTCGTTGAGGTCCAAGTGGGAGGCAGGTAATTGCGGCATGTTTCAACTATATCGCCAGAAAGCTGGGCGGGGTTCACATTAAGAAACAAGTACTGTGCGCGCAAACACAACAGTAAAAGCAAGTGATATATATCCTAGGGATAAGCGCATTCTTCACGGTTACCTACACATAAGGAGCACTTCGTGTCCCAGTTCGATACCTATGATTCCCTACTCGCTTCCATCGTCGCTGAATCCGGCGATGAAGTGAAAAACCCAGCCACCGGCGAAGTTGTGGGCGTTGCCCCAGCCGGCACCCCAGAAGATATGGAAGCAGCCATCACCCGCGCACGCGATGCGCAGAAGGAATGGGCAAAGCTTGGCGAGGCAAAGCGTAACGAATTGCTGCTTGCTGCCGCCGATGCCATCGAAGCCGCGGCTGAACCACTCGCAGAGCTGCTTTCCCGTGAGCAGGGCAAGCCACTCAACGGCCCAAACGCCCGCTTTGAGGTTGGCGCATGTTCCGCTTGGCTGCGCGCCACCGCATCCTTCGAGTCCCCTGACCACACTGTTGTGGAAGATGGTGAGACCACCGCGAAGGTGTTCTACCGCCCACTCGGAGTCGTTGGCGCGATTGGCCCATGGAACTGGCCAATGATGATCTCCGTATGGCAGCTGGCCCCAGCACTGCGCATGGGCAACACCGTCGTAATGAAGCCATCTGAGTACACCCCACTGTCCGTACTGGCACTGGTCAAGGTCATTAACAGTGTTCTTCCAGAAGGTGTTCTCAACATCGTCACCGGTGATGGCAAGGTCGGCGCGGCTCTGTCTACCAGCGAGAACATCGACAAGCTCATGTTCACCGGCTCCACTGAGACCGGCCGCAAGATTGTGGAATCCACCGCCGCTTCCCTGGCTCGCGTGACTCTTGAGCTCGGCGGCAACGACGCCGGTATCGTGCTCGATGACGTCAACGCGAAGGAAATCGCTGAAGGTCTGTTCTGGGGCGCATTCATCAACACCGGCCAGACCTGTGCCGCAATGAAGCGTCTGTATGTTCCTGAGTCCATCTACGACGAGGTTGTTGACGCCCTCGTTGAGGTTGCCAAGAACATGCCAATGGGCGTCGGTCTGGAAGAAGAAAACGTGCTCGGACCACTGCAGAACAAGCAGCAGTTCGACATCGTGGACAAGCTGGTCAAGGCTGATAAGGACGGCGGCGGACGCGTACTCGTCGGCGGTGAGCCAGACTACGACCAGCCTGGCTACTTCTTCCCTACCACCCTGGTTGCTGACATCGACAACGACAACCCACTGGTTGCGGAAGAACAGTTCGGCCCTGCCCTGCCAATCATCAAGTACTCCACCGTCGATGAAGCCATTGAGATGGCCAACTCCCTCGATGTTGGACTGGGGTCTTCAGTCTGGTCCGCTGACCGCGAGCGCGCCCTCGAGGTCGCATCGCAGCTCGAAGCCGGTACCACCTGGATCAATGCCCACGGCAACGTGGACCCACGCATCCCATTCGGCGGTACCAAGAACTCCGGCTACGGCGTCGAGTTCGGTGTGGAGGGCCTCAAGGGCCTTGCCTACCCACACGTTGTAAACGGCTAATTTACCCGCTCTAAACGGCGTGCAAGCTGTTCGTGGTGATGCCCAGGTAAACAATGGGCATTCACCACTTTTTCTAGGTTTTCTTTGGCGCCCATCTTTACGGCGAAAGCTTCAGCCATAGTCACGCCGTGGCTAGGAGCTTCTTCAAGAATTATCTCATCATTCGGGGTGATGGTGCCAGGGGAGATAACTCGAAAATAAGCACCGCAGTCACCCCGGGCGGAGAACTTTTTCACCCAGCCTTTTTCTTCCAGCCATGCAGCAAAAGTCGCGCACGGAGTGCGGGGGACAGAGACCTCCAAAACCGAATTTCCAATTCGAACGCGCTGATTGATGACAAGACCACCCAGGTCGATGCCCTGGGTGGTGAGGTTTTCGCCAAAGGAGCCATCGACAAGCTTTCTGCCTAGCTCATCCTGCCAAAAATCCAGCTCTTCGCGCGAGAATGCATATACGGCTTTGTGTGCGCCGCCGTGGTGCTGGTCATCGCCAATAAAATCTCCGGTCACGCCGGAGCCGTCGCCGTAATTGGGCCCGGGCGCGAACACAGAGATGGATTCGGCCGGCTGCTTATCGATCCCGGTGCGGCTGTAAGTACCAGCCGCATTGTCGCGGGGGACGGCAATATTAGTGGAGGCAACGCGTGTGTTCATGCAGTCCATTAAACCACCAGCCAAAAACTGGTGGTTGCGAACTACTTGAAGTGACGAATCAGGCGGTCAATCGCGGAGGTGTCAATGGAGACAACGCCCAGGGACTGTGCGAGTGCAACCAATGCGCCAAGAACGGCAGCCATGATGCCTGCGCCAGCAAGACCGGAGGTGGCATTGGAAGAACCGTTGGAGTCAGAAGACTGGCTGGACTCGGAGCTCTGCTCATCATCGGTGCCAGGGGTTTCATCGTCATTGCCGTCGGTGCCGTTCCACCAGGTGTTCTTCGCTAGCTTTGCGATATCGGTGTTGTCGATGTAGTCGCCACGCACCGGGTCGGTGCCCTTGACCTGGGCCAGGATGTCTTCAGAGCCAGAGCCCTTGAAGAAGAAAGGAACAGCCTGGTTGGTGTGGTCACCGGAGTACCAGTCGTGGGATGGCAGGGCGTTGATGTCGCCCTTCATTGCGTTCCACTGGCCTTCTTCTGGCTCATTGAGGCCAGAGAGGTAGCCGGTCTCATGGTCAGCGGTGACAATCAGCAGGGTTTCATCCCAGTTGGAGTTGGTTTCAACCCACTCGATGGCAGCATCAACAGAAGCGTTGAAGTCCTGCATTTCTTCGATTTCACGTGCGGACTCATTGGCGTGGCCGGTCCAGTCAATGGCTCCGCCCTCAATCATGACGGAGAAGCCATCTTCGTCCTGGCCCAGAACGTTCAGCGCGCCGGTGGTCATGGTTGGAAGGTCAACCACGTCATTCATTGGATCGCTGTACGGGGTAGCGTCTTCGCTGCCCGTGCGGCCCTGTTGCAGGGTGGAAGCAACCTGTGGGATACCGAAGTACTTGCCGCCTTCAGCAACGTCGCCGTTCGCGAGTGCCTCGAATTGCTCATTGTTCTCCATGAACTCCCAGTCAGACTCACCGGAAGCTAGGGCATCGAATTCAGCCTGGTCAATGTACTCATAGGCTGGGGTAGCGCGCAGCTGGTTGCTGTCATCATAAAGCGGGTGGCCAGCACCCATGATGACGCTCAAGTCAGACTCGAACATTTCCTTAGCAATCTCGCCAAAAGCGTTGCGGTCCTGGTTGTGAGCCGCGAAAGCTGCAGGTGTTGCGTGAGAGAAAGGTACGGAGGACACGACGCCGGCAGCCTTGCCCTGCTTGATAGCCATCTCTGAGAGGTTTTCCATGGCGTGTCCGTAGTTGGACATACCCAGGACACCGTTTTCTACCTTTGAGCCGGTTGCCATAGCGGTACCAGCAGCAGCGGAGTCAGTCACAATGCCGTTCTTCACGTAATCGTGGGTTGCCCACGCCTGCTGTGGGTCGTAGGAGCCGCCCATGGAGTAGGTGGTCTGGGACAAGCGGTTGAAATCCTCGTATGCCTGAACCGAGTTACCTTCGAGTTCCTTCATATCTTCGGAACCGAATTCGCCCTCAACCAAGTACTTGGACTGGCCGGTCTCGTAGAGGTTGTTGTAAGCAACGTGGTTGTAGCCCATGCCATCACCAATCATGTAGATGATGTTCTTTGGGCCGTTGGATTCCTGGGCAGAAGCTGGTGCCACAACAGTTGCGGAGATAGCCAAACCAGCAGCGATAGCGGTGCCTACGCGCAGGGCGCGGTTAAAACGAAGCATTAAATTTTCCTTCAAACAAGAAATAGAAAAGGGAATATCGCTCATCTATATAAGTTGGGCGAACAACCACAGGTTAGGGATCCAAAGTTGCTAGGCAGAGAAAACAAAGTTAACTGCCAGCAAACAATAAGCCGATGAACTATTTCTGTGCAGAAAGACTTGTTGTAATTACCTAGATTTCATCGTTTGCCAAGGTAAGCGACGTGAGTTCGAGGGGTAGATACATACTTCACGAGTCTCTATGTGACGGAATATACACAGAAACGGGGTGGTATTCCCTGATTTTCAGGTTTGAGATATGGCCCGAAGCCCGCCTAAGCGGTCCTGGCAGTAATCAATACTTTTGGCGAGTGGAACTATCTAATGTCTGTTGCTGGTTTACCTGAGGTAGGGAAGTGGTGTCTTGCAATTGGCGTTAAAAGGCGGTGGGTAAGCGCCGGAGAATCGGTCTGGGGCCTATATATAAGGTGAATGTGAATTCCAAGGCCAACCGACTTACGCTGCAGGTGGGTTGACCTACTAGACTGTGGTGCTATGACGAACCCTAGTGAAAGCACTACGCACCGCTATACCCCGGAACTGGCAACTGAGATTGAACAGCGCTGGCAGAAGTACTGGACTGAGAACGGTACTTTTGATGCCGCGAACCCAGTGGGTGAATTAGCAGCTGATAAGCCATTGCCGAAGGACAAGCTGTTTGTCCAGGACATGTTCCCTTATCCGTCCGGTGCGGGTCTTCACGTGGGTCACCCGCTGGGCTATATCGCGACTGACGTGTTCGCGCGCTACAACCGCATGTTGGGCAAGAACGTGCTGCACACCTTGGGTTATGACGCGTTCGGTCTACCCGCGGAGCAGTACGCCATTCAGACTGGTACCCACCCACGTACCACCACCATGGCGAACATTGAGAACATGCGTCGTCAGCTGGGCATGCTGGGCTTGGGCCATGATCAGCGTCGTTCGGTGGCAACCACTGATCCTGAGTTCTACAAGTGGACGCAGTGGATCTTCCTGCAGATTTACAACGCCTGGTTTGATGAGGATCAGAAGAAGGCTCGTCCGGTGTCTGAGCTGATTGCTGAATTAGAGGCCGGCATGCGCACCACCAAGGATGGTGCGGTGTACAACGAGTTGAGCAAGGCTGAGCAGGCCAAGGCAGTGGATGAATTCCGTCTGGTTTACCTGTCTAACTCCACCGTGAACTGGTGCCCAGGTCTGGGCACTGTATTAGCGAATGAGGAAGTTACTGCCGATGGTCGCTCTGACCGTGGCAACTTCCCAGTCTTCCGCAAGAACTTGAGCCAGTGGATGATGCGCATTACCGCGTACTCGGACCGTCTCTTGGATGACCTGGAGTTGCTGGATTGGTCTGAGAAGGTCAAGGCCATGCAGCGTAACTGGATTGGCCGTTCCCGCGGTGCAGAGGTTACTTTCGATGCCCAGGGCCATGACATTCGCGTATTCACCACCCGTCCGGACACCTTGTTCGGTGCGGAGTACATGGTGCTCGCCCCTGAGCATGAGCTGGTGAAGGAACTGGCAAGCACTGAAGATTACGGTGCGGATATCAACACCAAGTGGACCTATGGCAAGAGCAACCCACAGGACGCTATCGCTGCTTACCTGAAGGACATTGCTTCCAAGACTGAGTTGGAGCGCCAGGAGAACAAGGAAAAGACCGGTGTATTCATCGGTGCTTATGCCACCAACCCAGTCAACGGCAAGCAGATCCCAATCTTCATTGGTGACTACGTGCTGATGGGCTACGGTACAGGTGCGATTATGGCGGTGCCGGCGCACGATACTCGTGACTACGAGTTCGCAACCGAATTCGGTCTGCCAATTACTGAGGTTGTCTCCGGCGGTGACATTACCCAGGAGGCGTACACCGGTGATGGCGTGCTGGTGAACTCCTCCAATGAGGACGGCCTGGACATTAATGGTCTGAATAAGCAGGACGCGATTGCCAAGACCATCGAGTGGCTGGAGTCCAAGGAACTCGGCGTGGAGAAGATCCAGTACAAGCTGCGTGACTGGCTGTTCGCACGTCAGCGCTACTGGGGTGAGCCTTTCCCAATCGTCTATGACGAGGACGGCCAGGCACATGCGCTGCCAGAATCTATGCTGCCAATTGAGCTGCCTGAGGTAAAGGACTACCAGCCGGTGTCCTTCGATCCAGACGATGCTGATTCCAAGCCCCAGCCACCGCTGGCCAAGGCGGAGGAGTGGATCAAGGTTGAGCTGGACTTGGGTGAGGGCACCAAGACCTACTACCGTGACGCGAATGTCATGCCGCAGTGGGCAGGTTCTTCCTTCTACCAGCTGCGCTACATTGACCCGGTCAATGATGACGCCGTGGTAGATATTGAAAATGAGCGTTACTGGACCGGTCCGCAGCCAGATGTGCACGGCCCGAATGATCCAGGCGGCGTGGACTTGTACGTCGGCGGTGTGGAGCACGCGGTGTTGCACTTGCTGTACTCCCGTTTCTGGCACAAGGTGCTCTTTGACCTGGGACATGTCTCTTCCAAGGAGCCATACCGTCGCCTGTACAACCAGGGCTACATCCAGGCTTTTGCCTACACGGATTCCCGTGGAGTCTACGTGCCAGCAGCCGAGGTAGAGGAGAAGGACGGCAAGTTCTTCTACAACGGCGAAGAGGTCAATCAGGAATACGGCAAGATGGGCAAGTCGCTGAAGAACTCGATTGCCCCGGATGATTTCTGTGACGAGTTCGGCGCGGACACCTTGCGTGTGTATGAGATGTCGATGGGTCCTTTGGATACCTCACGTCCATGGGCAACCAAGGACGTTGTCGGTGCGCAGCGCTTCTTGCAGCGCCTGTGGCGCCTGGTTGTCGATGAGACCACCGGTGAAATCACGGTTACGGACGCAGAGCTTAACGATGAAGACAATAAGCAGCTTCACCGCACCATCGCCGGCATTCGCGATGACTACGACAACCTGCGCGCGAACACTGCTGTGGCGAAGTTGATTGAGTACACCAATTACTTGACCAAGAACTACAGCAATGGCGTGCCACGCGCGGCGATTGAGCCAGCGTTGGTCATGACCGCACCGGTAGCACCACACATCGTGGAGGAGCTGTGGAGCAAGCTCGGCCACGACGACACCATCACCTTCGTTGACTTCCCAACCTTTGATGAGAAATGGCTCAAGGACGATGAGATTGAGATTCCAATCCAGGTGATGGGCAAGGTCAAGTCCCGCGTTTCCGTGCCAGCAGATGCCGATCAGGAAACGGTGCTGGCAGCAGCGCTTGCCGATGAAAAAATCGTCGCGCTTACCGATGGCAAGACCGTGGTCAAGAAGATCTACGTCCCTGGACGCATGGTTAACCTAGTCGTGAAATAAGTTCTTCGACACTTATTTCCCAGCTATAACGCCGAAGCCCGGGCATCCTGCATGATGTGCAGCAATGCCCGGGCTCTTTATGGTTAAATTCTGAGCTTTAGCTCCAAGAATTTAACCTTCGTGAAGGTAGTACTTCAGTGCGTTAGGGTGCTTGGCTAGTGGCGTGATTTTCACGTCCATGTACTTGAACATGGGGAAGCCGCTGACGATGGTGTGCAGCTCATCGTGGTCATCAACGTCGAGGATGGAGTAGTTAGCGTACTCGCCGACGACGCGCCAGATTGCGCGCATGATGCCTTTTTCTTGCAGGTTGCCGGAGTATTTTTTCTCGCGGGCCTGAAAATCAGCGGTTTGTTCAGGGGTGAGTGAATCGGGGAAATTTACATCCATGCGTGCCAAAAACAGCATTCGTATTCCTTTCTTTTTCTGCGGAAATAGCTTGGCTATTTCCGCGTGAACTTGTTGATCTGGTCCCAGTCGGGGTTTAGTCCGGTGCCGGGGCCTTCGGGGACGAAGACTTGCCCGTCGCGGTATTCGATGTTGTTTTCTACATAGGTTTCCTTCAGCAGCATTGGGCCAAAGAGCTCGGTGCCGTAGGTAACCGCTGGGGTAGAGGCGCAGAAGTGCAGGGAAGCGGCGGTGCCGAAGGGGCCTTCCAGGGAGGTTGCGCCGTGGCAGGCGAGACCAGCGGTCTCTGCAATGGCAGCGGTCTTCTTGGAGGCGAGCAGACCGCCGAGCTTGGTGGTCTTGATGGCGATGACGTCGGCGGCCTGCTTCTTGACCACAGCGAGGGCGTCGGCGGGGGAGCAGACGGACTCATCGGCCATGACAGGAACGCCAATGCGCTGGGTGATTTCACGCAGGGTATCCAGATCATCGGCGGGTGTTGGCTGCTCAAACAGCTCCACGCCAGCCTCAGCGAGCACTGGGAGGTAGCGCAGGGAAGTCAGGCGGTCCCAACGAGCATTGATGTCGATGCGGAAAGAGACGCGGCCTTCGAGGGCATCGACAAGCTCTGCGATGCGGGAAACGTCCGTTGCTGGATCGCCCGAACCCATCTTCAATTTGAAGGACTTATGCCCGTGCGAGGCAATACGCTCTTCCACCTCAGTCACTGCCTGCTCCAGCGGCAAAACGCCCAATGCCCAGGTGCAGTCGAGGCTGTCGCGGAACTTACCGCCGAGTAGGTCTGCGAGAGGGATGTTGAGGGAGCGTGCGTAGGCATCGAAAAGAGCGATCTCTAGCCCCGCCTTAGCAAACCGCATGTTGGCAACATGGCGCTCCCAATCATGCACAATGCCCGAAATCTCCGAAGCCTTGCGGCCGATAGTGGCCGGAGCCAGGTATTTCTCGATGATGACCTGCATGGTCTCTACGGTCTCCCCGCCCCACCAAGCACCGCCTGGCACGACGCCTTCGCCGAAACCCTCAGCGCCATCCGACAGACGAACCTGAACTAATAAAATTGGCTGCTCATTCGCCGTAAATGTGGCAAAGCCATGCGGACGGATAAGCGGAACATCTAAGATACGAGTCTCAATAGCTTCAATAATTGGTGCTGACATAAGTTTTGTGTCCTTTCACAGCTAAAGCCTCGTATCCCACATTAGCCGCGGCAGTCCGTGAAGTTGCTGCGACAATGTGAACACGAGGCGAATAGTGTCTAATCTAAGCCGGAGGAATTAGTCTTCCTTATCCAGCGCGAATGGGTAAACAACCTTGTTGGAGCCATCTTCCTGTGGCTGAGGGTGCAGAACCAGCTCAGGCTTAACAGCAGATGCAACGTCATCATTGAGGTGGCCGTCACCAACGAAGTACAGCTGGGTGGTGATGGTGCGGTAACCCGGGTGCTTGATGCGCAGGTGCAGGTGTGCTGGGCGCCAAGGGTGGCCATCGTAGGAATCAATGAACCAACCAGTTGGGCCATCGTGTGGAATGCGGTAAGGAGCAGGCTGCAAGGTCTTGATGTTGTAGTTGCCCTCCTCATCGGTCACGATGGTGCCGCGCAGGTTCCACTCTGGGATGTTTGGCGCGAACTGGGAGTAGTAGCCCTCCTCATCCGCGTGCCACAACTCAACGGTCGCGCCGCCAAGACCATTGCCATCAAGGTCGGTGACCTGGCCGGTGAAGTACAGTGCCTGTGCCTCACGGTCCTGATCGCGCATTGGCATCTCACACGTTGCTTCCAGCTTTGGCGAGTTGTCTACGTAGTAAGGGCCCTCGATGGAACCCTGGGTACCGGTGTAGCCCTTGCGGTCATAGTTTGCCTTCTCAACCACGTGCTCGTAGAAGACGTCCAGCCACAGTGGCCACTCGCCGTTCTCGCCGACCTGGATCATCCACCACTTGAGAACTTCGTACTCTTCGTAGGTGACCTGGTGTTTCAAGGTGATTTCTTCAAAAGCTGCGAAGAGATCCTTGTAGATAGCTGCTGCGCGCTCAGGGGAAGTGTCAGCGTGTGGGGCACGCTCCTTCTTGAACTTATCTGTCGCAGCAGTACCGGATGCTTGTGCTGTTGCGGTTTCTGTTGCCGTATCCAAAGCCATGGGGAAGCCTCCTTGTATAGACTTCTACTTTCGGGTTTGCAGAAGCCGGGTGGGTAAGTGGGAAAGCAGCGAGTTGTACATCGGTGTGGGGGTGATGCTCCACAGTATCGCCCGCGGTGTCGTCGAAGAATTACTTGTGATGTGAACTGCTTGCTACTTAATACTGTGGCCTAGCGCATGGCCTAAGTCAATCGAAATTTGGCCCTAAAAATCTTTTAAAACTAATTTATCCACTTTTTCAATTGCTACGTTGCTGGTCAGCGCCATAAAATGTTGCAAAGTTCGTAATGCGTACGCCGTGGCCCGGGCAAACCCTAGGGCCATACCTAGTGTTCTAGCTCGATTAAATCCGTATGGTGAGTCCTACATCACGGATCGTGACTGCGAGAGGCGCACTTAAGAAAATGCGTCTTTCACGTATCGGTGAGAACACAGATCGCACACCTGAAATCGGGTGTACTTCCCGGAAGATCCCTTCTGCGAAGCGATTAGTCCCCATGGCTAAAATTCAAAGGAGTGTACAAATGTCTGTACAAGCGCGCCGTAATTCGGTTGAAGAAACACTAGAAAACGCGCTGGACTACCGTCCAGAAGACGGAGTGGTTCGCGTCAACCGCAAGGTCTTCACCGACCAAGAACTTTTTGACCTGGAAATGCGCTACATCTTCGAGGGCAACTGGATCTTCCTGGCACACGAGTCCCAGATTCCCAACGTTGGAGACTACTACACCACCAACATCGGACGTCAGCCCATCATGATCACCCGCTCCAAGGACGGCGAGCTCAACGCGTTGATCAACGCGTGTTCCCACCGCGGTGCGATGCTGTGTCGCCGCAAGACTGACAACCGCACCACCATCACCTGCCCATTCCACGGTTGGACCTTCTCCAACGACGGCCGCTTGCTCAAGGTCAAGGACGAAGAATCCGGCGGATACCCAGAGAACTTCCGCACCGACGGCAGCCACGACCTGCGCCGCGTGCCACGCTTTGAAAGCTACCGCGGCTTCCTCTTTGGTTCTTTGAACCCTGACGTGGTTGACCTGGAGGAACACCTCGGTGATGCACGCGCCAGCCTGGACATGCTCATCGATCAGTCCCCAGAAGGACTGGAAGTTTTGCGCGGTGCATCCACTTACACCTACGACGGCAACTGGAAGCTGCAGGCCGAAAACGGTGCTGACGGCTACCACGTTTCCTCCACCCACTGGAACTACGCGGCAACGACCTCCCGCCGTGACTCTGGTGAGTCCAAGAATGAAACCCGCGCGATGAGTGCTGGTGAATGGGGCAACCAGGGTGGCGGCTACTTCTCCTTCCCGAACGGCCACCTCATGCTGTGGAGCCAGTGGGCAAACCCAGAAGACCGCCCGGTATATGACCGCCTGGACGAGCTGAAGGAACTGCACGGTGAAGAGCGTGCCAACTTCATGGTCGGCGCATCCCGCAACCTGTGCCTGTACCCAAACGTCTACGTCATGGACCAGTTCTCCACCCAGATTCGTCGCCTCGAGCCAGTATCTGTGGATAAGACCAAGGTGACCATCTACTGCATCGCACCAAAGGGCGAATCCGCAACCTCGCGTGCGAACCGTATCCGCCAGTATGAGGACTTCTTCAACGCAACCGGCATGGCTACCCCAGATGACCTGGAAGAGTTCCGTTCCTGCCAGAAGACCTACCTGGCAACCTCCTTCCCTTGGAATGACATGACCCGAGGCCAGCACCAGCAGGAGAGTGGCCCTAATGAGTTGGCGAAGAAGCTGCAGCTCAATGAGGTTCTTTCCTCCGGCGCACGTACTGAGGATGAAGGCTTGTACCCAATCCAGCACGGCTTTTGGGAAGACGTCATGCGCAACGCAGTCAAGATGGATGCGTCTGTTAACAAGGACCTCTTCGACGCAAAGGCTGCCACCGAAGCATCGCGTGATTTTGCGCTGGCTGCCGCCGCCAAGAAAGAAGCCGCTGAAGCAGCACGCGCCGAAGCTGCTGCATCCGGTGAAGCCGGTGGACGCCGCTCCCGCCGTTCCCGTCGCCGCGGCTAAACCACCGCTGCTGTCCAACCTGTGAGGCTGCCGGAATTCCGGGCCTCAGGACAAATCAGCACATTCTGCGTTCCCAAAAACTTTCATACCTTGCTCAAAAGGAGAGGTCTATCCCCATGTCACAAGCACTAATGACCCAAGAAATTACCCGTGTTGAAGTAGAGGACTTCCTCTACTACCAGGCACGCCTGCTCGATGACCGCCACTTTGAAGAGTGGATCGAGTGCTTCACCGAAGATGCCGAATACTGGATGCCAGCGTGGGATGACAATGATGAACTCACCCAGGACCCACAATCTGAAATCTCGCTCATCTACTACCCAAACCGTGCGGGCCTGGAAGACCGCATCTTCCGCATCCGCACCGAGCGTTCCTCCGCAACTTCCATGCCGGACCCACGTACCGGCCACAACATCACCAACGTGGAAATCCTGGAACGCCGCGAGAACGAAGTAGACATCCGCTTCAACTGGACCAACTACTACTACCGCTACGAGACCACCGATAACTACTTCGGCACCACGTTTGCGACCTTGGACTTGTCCACCGGCAAGCCACTGTTTAAGAAGCAGCGCATCATCTTGCGCAATGACTTCATCCACCACATCGTCGATGTCTACATGGTCTAAATCCGACAACCTCAACTAATTGGTACGGATTACTCACTTACTTTAAGGAGGACATGAATATGTCTACCAAAACTGAGCACAAAATTGCGTTGGCCTTCGAAGACGGAATCACCAAGTTCATTCCATGCGCCGAAGACCAGACCGTGGCGGATGCCGCGTACCAGGCCAAGATCAACATTCCTTTTGACTGCCGTGATGGCGCCTGCGGTACCTGCAAAGCGTTCTGCGAATCCGGTGATTTTGATGAAGGCGAGTTCGTGGATGATGCCATGACCCAGGATGAGTTGGATGATGGTTTCTGCTTGCCTTGCCAGGCTAAACCGCACTCTGACATGGTCTTGCAGATCCGCACCACGTCGGTGCTGGCTAAGACCGGTCCGGAAACTTTCCAGGCAGAAGTCACCAAGGTTGGTGCGCTGTCCGACACTGTCTTTGAGCTGGAACTAGAAGTCGAAGACCGTGAGCGTCTGAACTTCCTGCCGGGCCAGTACGTTAACATCACCGTGCCTGGTTCTGAGGAGACCCGTTCTTATTCCTTCGCCACCGGTCCGCAGCAAAACAAGATTGCCTTCCTGATCAAGAACACCCCGAATGGTTTGATGACCAACTGGCTCAAGAACGTTGCCAAGGTCGGCGACAAGCTGCAGTTCGAAGGCCCGATGGGTTCCTTCTTCCTGCGTGAGCCACTGCAGCCCGTGCTGCTGCTCGCCGGCGGCACCGGCTTGGCACCGGTGATGTCCATTATGGAATCGCTGGCCAACGATGAGCTTCTTGATGTCCCAGTGCGCCTCATCTACGGCGCGAACACCAAGGTTGACCTGGTGCGTCTGGAAGAAATCGCAGCCTACAAGGATCGCATCCAGGACTTCGACTTCTTCACCGTGCTCTCCCAAGAAGATGACCATGAGCGCAAGGGCTTTGTTACGGACCACATGGATCCAACGGAGCACCTCGCCGATGGCGAAGCGGATTCCTACCTGTGTGGCCCACCGCCAATGGTGGAGGCAGTGCGCAAGTACTTTGACAACCACGACACCCCGCCGCTGAATTTCTACTATGAGAAGTTCAACGCCAACCAGCAGCCAGGCGCTGCTGACGCCAAGACTGGTGAGCAGGTTGCGGAGCAGGCTGAGAAGGTTGCAGAAAAGGTGAGCGTCTAGATGAGCATGCCAGTGGGAGGTGCAGCCGATGAGCAGGGTATTTTCACCCCGCAGCGCTTCCATGGCCAGGTTGTGATTGTCACCGGCGCCGCCCAGGGCATTGGCTTTGCCGTTGCCCAGCGTGTTGCGCGGGAGGATGGCACGGTGGTCTTGGTTGATCGCGCTGACTTGGTGCACGACAAGGCGCAAGAGCTTTCCGATGCCGGCGCGGGTGATATTTACTCCACCACCGCCGACTTGGAAACCTTCGCCGGCGCGCAGTCCGCAGTGGACTTCGCTCTAGATAAGGCCGGGCGCGTTGATGTCCTTATTAATAATGTCGGCGGCACCATTTGGGCAAAGCCCTATGAGCACTACATGCCGGAAGAGATTGAGAAGGAAATCAACCGGTCTCTCTTTCCCACGCTGTGGATGTGCCGCGCGGTATTGCCTGCGTTCATAGGAAAACCTTCCTCGAAGGCTTCTTTATCGGGGGATTCTTCCTCGGAAGAATCCCCAGGTGGTGTCATTGTTAATGTGTCATCGACAGCAACCGGCGGTATCAACCGTGTGCCTTATGCCGCGGCCAAAGGCGGCGTCAATGCGATTGTCTCCGCGTTATCGCACGAGGCAGCACACCACAACGTGCGCGTGGTAGCGACCGCGCCGGGCGGCACCTTGGCGCCAGCGCGCGCCGTGCAACGCGGCCCATTGCCTGATGATGATCAGGAAAAGCAGTGGTACCAGCAGATCGTGGACCAAACCGTGGACTCTTCATTGATGAAGCGCTACGGCACGTTGGATGAGCAGACTGCACCCATCTGTTTCTTGGCATCAAAAGAAGCAAGCTATATCACCGGCTCGGTTCTCCCTGTCTCTGGCGGTGACCAAGGGTAAATCCCACAGTCCGTTTCTAGTTAAGAAAGTAGACAGGCTGCACTAGCTTTTGACAGTGAGGCTAGTGCAGCTTGTCGTTTTTGCATATGACGATAGCTTTTTCACCTAAAATGACTTCAATGGCCACGACGATATCCCACCGAAGCGGAGTTGACCTGTCGCTGCTGGTCCGTCCCGATATCCAAAAGGTGATGTCGGAGATCAACAACTTAGCGCCCGGCACCGGCCAGATTCTGGCCATCCACGGCGACAGCGGCACTGGTAAGTCTTCGCTGGCTCGGTCGGTTCTGCGCCATCTTCGCGGCTGGTCCGCGTATTCCATGACCGCGACGGCCGGTATGAGCACCGATGACCTGGTTGAGCGCATCAATCTGGTGGTCACCGAATCCGAGAGTGAGAACGCCAGCGGCGATGTTGATGTTGCTGAATCTTCTGCGGTGACATCAATTGGCCCGTCGGCGGCGGCAAACGCTGCGGCGCACAAAGGCTCGGTGCCTGAGGACATTGACAGCGTGCTGGAGTGGATGGTGCACCTTATTGACGTGCCTTTCGCGTCCACGCTGATTCATATTGATGATGCCCACCTGTTGGAAGAATCCACGGTGCATGCTTTGGCAGCAGCGCTGAGCACCTTGGAAGATTGCCGTTTCATCGCGCTGATGACGGGTGCGTCGAATGCGCCGTATCTGTCTTATGCCAGTGATACCGCGCAGGTCACGCCGATGACCGCAGAGGAAATTCAAACCTTTGCTCTATCAGATATTGGCGCGCGCATCTCCTTGGATTTAGCCGAGCGCATTCAATCCATGTCCGGCGGATACTTGGGCCGCGTGCATGAGCTGCTCACAGCGCTGCCGGTGGATTCGTGGAACCGGCGCAATGTTACCGTTCAAGTACCGCAGCAGTGGATCAAACGGTGGGAAGAAAAAGCCCAGGGCTTGAGCCCGGAAACGCTCATGGCTTTGCAGGCTCTGGCGTGTATTGAAGAGGCAGCCACCCTGGACTTGCTGGAGCAGATGGTGGGCACCGAAGGCGTAGATGAGGCACTGGAATCAGCGATTGACGCTGGCATTGTCTCCGTCATCGCGGGCGTGTTCCCGCCGGTGCTGCAGTTTAGTGCGGTGGAAGATAAATCCACCGTGGGCGGCATGGTGGGTCCGGCACGCAGGCGCGCGTTTCACAAGGGCGCGCACAAATACTATGACGCGCGCGGTGATAAAGCCCAAGCGCTAGTTCACCGTGCGCTGGGAACCAGCTCCCACGATGAGGATATTGCAACGGAACTCGCCGAAGCTGCCGAAGGATTGGGCAATGCTGGACGGTGGAAAGAGGCCGCCGACTTCTACCAGCTAGCTGCTGAGATTAGTGCGACTAAAGTGCAGCAGCATAAATTCGAGCTCAACCACTTAGAGGCACTCGTGGCCTCGTCCAATATTCGTGCTGTCGCACACCGTGCGCGCACATTGGATACCCGTGCGCCGAATATGTGGCGGGATTCTTTGCTGGGATATTTGGCCATTCACCAGGGCCGGCGCATTGAAGCAACCTCACGTTTTAACAATGCAGTGCTGGACAGGGAGGCCCCGGATGACGTCCGTGCGCAGCTGGCCAGCCGCAAAGCCTTGGCAGAGATTGCGAACTGGAATCCACAAGGTGTTATTGAGGCGGCTGCCGATGCCGCCAAGTGGGGCGGTCCCCAATCCGAACCAGCGCTGTCCGCGGGCTATATCGCCACCGTTGCGCAATCCGCGCTGACGGGCAAGAACGTGGAGATGCCCGCGCAGCCTGGTGAATCCCAGGTTCTGGCGCAGCGCCGCCACATGGCATTGGGCTGGATCAAACTTGCTAATGATGACCCCATCTCCGCACGCCAGGAACTCCAGCAGCTCCCGCGCGAAGAAGGCGCAACGCGTATTGATTTGTGGCAGATCGCGTGGCTTGCCCGCGCGGAGTTCTTGCTCGGGGAGTGGGATGATGCCATCGCGACGGTAGAGAAGGGTCTGTTCCAGTCGGATTATTACGGCATTGATCTGCTTGACCCGTTGCTGCTGTGGACCGGTGCGATTATCGCGCAGCTGCGTGGTTCCTATTCCATTGCGGCGAACTATCGCAACAGGCTGGTCATCGGCAATGATGCGTTTACCATTCAGCGCGTGCCCGCAGCGATTACCCGCATGGTCACTGGTCTGCGTGAAAACCAGATGCTGGAAGCCACGCGCGCGGCAGATCAGCTCATTGAGATGGATAAGCAGACCTCCATTAGCCAGCCGGGCTTTTGGCCCTGGCGTGACCTGGCGGTCAACGTTTTGCTCAACACCAAGCGGCTGGAAGAGGCAGATGAGCTACTTAGCGTCGCGGAAGAAGACGCCGACCGCGTCAAGAACTTCGGCCTGCAAGCCCGTCTTGTGGCCGAGCGCGCGCACCAAGCATTGGTATTGGGTGAATCTGACCGCGGCGTAAAGCTATATGAGCAGGCTATTGAAATGATGGCGACCTCGCACATGCGCCCCTATCAGGGACGAACCTTGTTTGCTTTCGGTCAGGCGTTGCGCCGTTTGGGACGTCGCCGCCAAGCTGATGGTTATTTGGCATCCGCAGCGGAGGTCTATCAATCCATGGGCGCGCACGCGCACGTGGAAAAGATCAACCGCGAACGCCGTGCCGGTGGTCTAGGCCCGCGGCAGAACTCCGCGTCCTCGTTAACCACGCAGGAACTTGAAGTCGCGCAGCATGCCGCCAGCGGACTGACCAACAAGGAAATTGCAGCGCAACTGTTTCTCTCACCGAAGACAGTGGAGTTCCACCTCACCCGCATCTACCGCAAGCTGCGCATTCGCACACGCACCGAACTCCCAACAGCACTCGCCCAAGCACTTCGCGAATAAGGCAGCTTCCTGTACTATTCGCCGTGCCTGTGGATAACTTGGGCCTTTGCGTGGCGTGTCAATATAGTTATCCACAGATTCTGAGGCTTGCTCTGGTGCGGGGGTTGCATTGTCGGTTTAGCGTCGAAGTTATGAAAAATTACAAAGCACTTATACGCCAGGCCAGCCTGGGGGTGAACGTTCTAAGAGACATGGTGCAGCTTTCGCCGTATGACATGGCAGCTGATGGGTGGGCCTTGTCGACAGCGAAAAAGTTCTCCAAACTAGCGGATGTATTCTTTGGCTCCACCGACTCACCACGTCTTCAGCGGGAGTCCGTTGCTCTTGCCGAAGAGCGAGGGTTGAGCATGGAGCGTCTACAGATGATTGATAGCCACGCTCAGAAGTTAAAGAAAAGGTGCTGTTGCAAACTCGCGTTTTCGACGAAAACGGCGGATCCGGTACCAGCGTTGCGCTGCACACTAACAAATAGTTAGTCATCTGGAATTCCTGTTTCCACCAGCACCGTCGGAGGGGAAACCTCCCAGGGAGTCACGCAGTAGTGCAACACTGCGAATCCTTTAAAAGGTGGAGTATTTACATCAAGGACAGAAGATTCTTCCTGCTGGTGTGGTCCGTCGATGGCTACTCAAATTTGTCGAACCATTTCGTATCAACCGTCGGCCGCAGTTTTACGCCAGATTCACCGTCGGCGTGAATAAGCTCTGCAAGACGATCGCCACTGATGAGGTCAACGGTCGGAACAGTAGATGTTGCGGCTTTGCGGGCAGGTTCAGTGAAACGGCTTAGTGTCACAATGATGGCGCGTTCAGCACCCTTAGTCTGAGCATCACGCTGGAACAGTGCCACAGTCTCACGGCCAATGGGCTTGCCCTCCGGGGCGTATCGCTTAATCTGCACTGCCACACGAGAAGACAGAACTGGACTCAATGGGGCAGTGCCGATCGCATCGACGCCCTCATCGCCAGATCCGCCTGTGTGCTGGAGCTGGAGCCCCTGGCGGCGAAGTAGGTAGATAATGAACTTTTCAAACCCTTCTGGCGGCAGTTGGTGTAGACGGTTGAGTAGTTGACTCTTCCAGTCGCTTTCCTGGGCCTCTTCGCTGGAATCGGACAGGATATCTTCGTCCGGAACATCTTCTCGGGCTTCGGGAGTCTCACTGCCTGTTTCCAGTTCTTTTTGCTTCCGTCGCGCGCGGTAAGCTTCACGGTCGAGTTCTTGGATTTTTGTGAAAGCATCATCGTCTGAGAACTTGAGAATTTCCTCTCCGGCTTCAGTGAGCAGATACATCCCCTGTGCTGGTTGCTCGAGTCCGCCGATGCGCTTGGCCGTTGAACGTCCCCAAGCAATACGGCTAATCAACACAGAGTCTTGTGGCCTATTGGGGTAAGTGACCTGGAGAAGCTGCTCGGCGTCGGGAAGGATCTCCAGCACTGTTTCGACGATTTCGTTAGTTTTCGCCGATCCTCCGAGGCTGTTGACGGCTTTCAAGATGGGCACGACGAGTTGCTGGTGCGTGGGCATCCCCTGTTGTGTGAAAGAGGCTGTGTGTTTTCCAGATTCCATGCCTCTATTCTTGCAGACAATAGACTTCGATAGTGATGGTTCAATAACTCCGGGTGTACGCGTGTACCTGCGGTTTTGGGATAAAGGTGCTGTTGCAAACAGGAATTCCAGATAACTAACTATTTGGTAGTGTGCAGCGCAACGCTGGTACCGGATCCGCCGTTTTCGTCGAAAACGCGAGTTTGCAACAGCACCGAAATTGTTAATCTTGCGGTTTCCGGAGCCTTCGGCGACAAGATTTACGCCGGACTGTTCCACCCGACCGCCGGGCCGGTGAATCTCTATGAAGCCCGGTTCGCGTCAGGAAAGCAGCGAATCTTGGCCATGGCAGAAAACCTGGTGTGCCCGTGGCCGGACTGCAAAGTGCCAGCAGATCGCTGCCAAGTGCACCACATCGATGCACATAAGAACGGTGGTCAGACGAATCCATCAAATCTGACCACGTTGTGTTCTTGTCACAACGGTGTCAACGACGATGAAGTTCAGGGCAAGAACTTCACCAAGCCTAAACGGGGACGGATGATTCGACACCGCGGACAGGTCAAGCTTGTTACCCCAGGTGGGAAACTACTGGGCAACACGCATGACCTCAGCACGATGGGGGCGATGAACCTAATCTAAAAAATCCACGCCCCGAATGCGGGAAGCGACCACCACGGGTGCCCATTAAAAAGGGTGAACCCGCGATAGCCGCTGCCTTGAATGTTCTAGCTATTTACTAAAGTGCGCGCGCAGGGCGTCGGTGACTTCCTGCGGTGCCTCGATGGTGGGCACGTGCGCGCCGGGGTTGATTTCCACGTAGGTGGATTCGCCGCCGACGTTGTCGCCGATTTCCTTGAGAACCTCAGGTGGGGTGGCGGGGTCATTGGCGCCCGCGAGCACGAGTACCGGAACCGTGATGGAACCAAGGGTGTCCGCAAAGTCCCAGTCCGCCAACGCTTCAGAGCACGAAGCGTAGCCTTCGGCTGGGGTGGTGGCAATCATCTCGCGGTAAAACGCGGTAGATGCTGGGTTTTCTGCGATCCAACCGTCGGAGAACCAGCGGCCGACGACGGCATCGGCAAGCGCGGCGGTGGAATCAGCACGTACGGTCCGCGCTCGCTCATGCCAGGATTCTGGCGTGCCAAATTTCGGCGCGGTGCACAACAGTGCCGCCGAGGTGACGTTCGGATCATTAGCCGCCAAGTACTGCGCCACAGCGCCGCCCAGGGAAAGACCAACCACGCCATAAGCCTCAACGCCCAGCTTGCCGATGGTCTCCTGCACATCAGCGGCCAAATCCGCAATGGAGGCAGGGCCGTCAATGACAGGGGAGTGGCCGTGGCCGCGGTGGTCAACGGCGATGACGCGGTAGACATCGGAAAGCGCGTCTAACTGCGGCAACCACATATCAACCGTGGAGCCGATGGAGCCGATGAACACCAAGGTGCCCTGCGGCTGCTCAGCCTTGCGCGGTCCGTATTCAACAAAGTGCAACTGTGCCATGTGTTTCTAGCCTTCCTTTTCTACTACTGCTGCCATGCCCTGGCCGCCACCGATACACATGGTGGCAAGGCCGAGCGTGCCGCCCTCACGCTTGAGGCGGTGCGCCAAAGTGACCAGCATACGGGCGCCGGTCGCGCCGACTGGGTGGCCCAGGGAAATGCCGGAACCCCAGGTGTTGAGGCGGGAGTCATCCCGGGCCAGGTCCCATTCCTGCAGTACGGCGAGTGCCTGCGCAGCGAATGCCTCGTTGAGCTCAATCGCGTCCAGTTCATCGATGCTAATGCCGGTGCGTTCCAGTGCCTTCTTAGTCGCTGGAACTGGTCCCACGCCCATGGTCTCTGGTGCAACGCCTGCAACAGCCCAGCCCTTGAGGCTCAGCATTGGGGTCAAGCCCAGCTCCGCGGCCTTCTTGCGGGTGGTGACAATCATCGCCGCCGCGCCATCATTCTGCGAAGATGCATTACCTGCGGTCACGGTTGCTTCCTCATCCAGCTTGCCGCGAATGGTGCGCAGCTGAGCAAGCTTTTCTGGGGTTGAGCCTTCGCGTGGGCCTTCATCGACAGTAACCAGGGTTGGCTCCTGGCCGCGCTTTTTCGCAGGAACTGAAACCGGCACGATTTCCTCATCGAACCAGTTCTCCGCCTGAGCCTTCAATGCACGCTCATGGGATGCCGCAGCCATTTGGTCCTGTGCATCACGGGTGAGCTTGTAATCGCGGCGAACGTTTTCAGCGGTCTCAATCATGCCGCCTGGGATCGGGTGGTTCTTGCCGCCGGCGGTCTCACGCGCCTCGGCCAAGCGGTCACGCAGCTGCATGTCACCGCCCTTCACACCCCAGCGGATGGAACCGTCAACGGTGTATTCGGTGCGCGACATGGATTCAGCGCCACCAGCGATAATGAGGTCTGCTGCGCCCACGGCCACGTGTGCGGCCGCGGTCATGACAGCCTGCAGGCCGGAACCGCAACGGCGGTCTAGCTGCATACCTGGGACTTCCTTGCCCAGCGCCGAGTTCAGCGACACAATGCGGCCCAACGCAGGGGCAGCACCGTTGGGGCTGGCCTGGCCCAAGATGATGTCATCAACGTCTTGCGCGGTCACGCCGGTGCGCTCCACGATGGCATCCACCACGGTGGTGGCCAGATCCTCTACTGGGATGTCGCGGAAAACGCCGCCGTAGCGGCCAACTGGGGTGCGCAGTGGGGAGCAAAAGACAATGTCATTATCGTTCTGGTTGGTCATCAAAGACTCCTTTTAAAATCAAGAAAAATTAAGAAAGCTCGGGATTTAGTTGCTTGCCATGACGAGGTCGCGGGAAATCTCACTCGCGGTGGACAGCAGCACCGGAAGGTAGTTGCCGGTCAGCTCATTAACGGAACTCACCGCGGACTGCGTGGAGATGTTAATGGCCGCGACAATCTTGCCGTCAACATCAGTAATTGGCGCCGCCAGTGAGCGCAGGCCAAGTTCCAACTCTTGGTCTACCAGCGCCCAGCCCTGGTTGCGCACGGCAATGATTTCTTCGAATAGTTGCTCCTTGTCAGTCAAAGAACGCGGCGTGAGACCGTGTTCCAGCGGCACCGCCTCCAGGAAGCTGCGGATTTCCGCATCCGGCATGCCGGCCAGCAGCACGCGGCCCATCGACGTGGAGTGCGCAGGAAAACGTGTGCCGATGGTGATGTTGACCGTCATAATCTTGCGCACCGCCACGCGCGAGACGTAGTGGATGTCCGTGCCATCGAGCACCGACATGGAGCATGATTCGCCGACCTGCGCGGACAGGCTTTCTAGTCGCGGCTGCGCCAGCGCCGGCAAGGTCAGCGCGGATAGGTAGCTGTATCCCAGCTCCAGCACGCGCGGGGTCAAGGTGAACTGGCCGTCATTGTTCACGGCGTAGCCTTCTTCCACCAGAGTGTGCAGGAAGCGCCGGGCTGCCGCGCGGGATAGGCCGGTTGAGCCGGCAACCTGGGACAGTGTTTGTGAAGGCGCGGCGGCGTCAAAAGACCGAATCACCATCAAACCGCGTGCAAACGACTGAACAAAGTCACTTGAGGGACTAGTCATAACTCTCCTTCCAAGGCCCGCCGTGGAAGCCACTGCGCACACCGTCAAAGAAACTCCAGCGTACGCATTGCGAACCGTTGTACTAATGATGAACATGAGTGTAGCATGTGGCACATGGTTGATAAAAGGACTAATTCCGCCACAGAGGCGGTGCAAGACATTTCTTCGGGATCCTCGATCGCCGTCGGTGGTTTCGGACTAGTTGGTATCCCCACCGTGTTGATTGAGGCGCTGCGCACGCAGGGCCCAGATAATCTCACCATCGTGTCCAATAACTTGGGCGCGGATGGCTTTGGTCTGAGCTTGCTGCTGGAAGACGGCCGCATCACGCACTCCATCGGCTCCTACATTGGGTTCAACAAGGAATACGCACGCCAGTACCTGGCGGGTGAGCTCACCGTTGAGTTCACCCCGCAGGGCACTTTGGCTGAGCGTATGCGCGCTGGTGGCGCAGGTATTCCAGCGTTTTACACCATCGCCGGTGTGGGTACACAGGTCGCAGAGGGCGGCTTGCCCATGCGCTATAACTCCGACGGCTCCGTCGCTGAGTACTCCCAGCCCAAAGAAACCCGCGAGTTCGATGGCGAAACTTATGTGCTGGAAACGGGCATTCGCACCGACTTTGCGCTGGTCCACGCGCACAAGGGTGACCGCTACGGCAACCTGTCTTTCCGCAAGACCGCGCAGAACTTCAACCCAGATGCGGCGATGAGCGGCAAGGTCACCATCGCACAGGTGGAGCACTTCGTGGATGTTTTGGACCCAGAAGAAGTAGACCTGTCAGGTATCTTCGTGGACCGCGTTGTTGTGGTTGGCGAGCAGGAAACAGGAATTGAGTACAGGACGGTGCAGAGCTAATGACTTGGACACATGATCAAATGGCGGCGCGCGTTGCTGCCGAACTAGAAGATGGCCAGTATGTCAACCTTGGCATTGGTATCCCAACCAAGGTGCCCGGATTCGTTCCTGCGGATAAGGAAGTTATCCTGCACTCCGAAAACGGCATCCTCGGCGTGGGCGCATACCCCACCGAAGAGCAGCTGGATCCGGAACTGATCAACGCCGGCAAAGAGACAATTACTGCCGCGCCGGGCGCAAGCTACTTCAGCTCGTCTACTAGCTTTGCGATGATCCGCTCCCGCTCCGTCGACGTTGCCGTCCTCGGCGCGATGGAAATTTCGCAGTACGGCGACCTGGCTAACTGGATGATTCCAGGCAAGATGGTCCGCGGCATGGGCGGCGCGATGGACCTGGTCCACGGTGCTGAAACCATCATCGTGATGACTGACCACGTGACTAAGAAGGGCACCCCGAAGATTCTGAGCGAGTGCGCTCTCCCTCTGACCGGCGCTAAGTGCGTGGACAAGATTGTCTCCACCCACGCTGTCTTTGACGTCGATGCCGAAGAGGGTCTCACCCTGGTTGAGCTTGCACCCGAGGTCACCCTGGAAGAGCTCAAGGAAATCACCGGCGCACCATTCAAGGTTGCCGAAGGCGTAGCCTAAAAAATCCCTGTTGCAGGCTTAGCCTTCAACACTAAAATCCCGAAAGTCCCGGCCGAGTGAGTCTCGCCGGGATTTTGTTGTGCCTGAAATAAGAAGCGTGTGCGCGGTGGGAGTGAAAGTGCGCCTAGTGGACAGGCGACCCGCGGTGGAATGTAGGAATTTCCCTAAAGACGAATGCTCTGGCTCACTGTTTGATTGTTTTATGTGAAAGAACACATTGGTGTATTTCACTTTCCCTGTGGCCACACTTTTAAAGGAGCAGCGATGACCACATCCTCTACAAAACCTCAAGCGTCTTCCCAAATATGGGAGTCGCCTGCGCATAAGCGAACAGTATATGGCGTGCTCGCCATTGTAGCTATCACCATCCTATTTGATGGCTATGACCTTGTTATTTACGGCGCGGTCTTGCCCAACCTGTTAGCGGATCCTTCCCAGATTGGACAGCTCAGCCCTGGTGTTGCCGGAACCCTGGGCTCCTGGGCGATGATCGGTGTGACCATCGGTGCGCTGTCCGCCGGCGCGATTGGTGACCGCCTGGGCCGCCGCCGAGTATTTCTCACCGCCATCGCGTGGTTCTCCATCGGTATGGGCCTGACTGCGCTGACCACCTCCGTCTTTGCTTTCGGTGCACTGCGTTTCTTCACCGGCTTGGGCGTTGGAATCATCGTCGCAACCGGCGGCGCCATTGTCGCTGAGTTCGCACCAGCTGGTCGCCGCAACTTCTTCAACGCCATTGCGTACTCTGGTGTCCCCGCCGGTGGCGTCATGGCTTCGCTGTTGGCGCTCGCTTTGGAAGATACCATCGGCTGGCGTGGGCTTTTCCTCATCGGCGCAAGCCCAATCCTCTTCCTGCTGCCCGCAGCATGGTTCCTGCTTCCAGAATCCCCAAAGTGGCTCGTTGCCACTGGCCAGTCCATGCGTGCACAGGAACTATGTACTAAATTTGGCCTGCCAGAATCCCAGTTCCTGACCAAGCCTGTCAGCCGCGACGCCATTGAAAGCGGAACTCCGGCAGTTTCTGCGGAGAACCCAACCGGCAAGTCAGGCTTCGCCGCAATCTTCTCCCGTGTGTACCTGCCAGGCACGCTGCTCATTGGCACGATGAGCTTCGTCGGACTGTTGTCCACCTATGGCCTCAACACCTGGCTGCCCGTGCTCATGGAGAACAACGGGGCATCGTCTGCGCACTCGCTGTACACCCTGCTGTTCCTCAACGGTGGCGCGGTTGTCGGTGGCCTGCTCGCCTCCAAGGTCGCTGACCGCGTGGGTGCTAAGGCAGTTATCACCGTGACTTTTGCACTCGCGGCTATCTCACTGATGATCCTGCCGTTTACCAACAACGTGTTCTTGACCTACATCCCAATCGTCATCGCCGGCGTTGGCGTGCTGGGAACTCAAGTTCTGACTTACGGTCTGACGTCCAACTACTTTGATACCTCGGCACGCGCTGCTGGCGTTGCGTGGTGTGCCGGCTTCGGCCGTCTCGGCGGAATCGTCGGCCCGGTTGCAACTGGCCTCATGATTGGCGCCGGTTTCGGCCAAACCTGGGGATTTGGAATGTTTGCTGGTGTTGCCATCATCGGCGTTATCTGCACCATGGCTATCCCGAAGTCTCCTGCAGTTGAAAAGACCATCACCACCGAACCAACCGCATCTACCGACTCCCGCGCGCGAGTTACCGAAGGTGTTTCCTAAGAAGCATCTTCAACACCAGCGCTGTGATGCGCAGATAAAAATGAGGCTACGGGTTGAACCCATAGCCTCATTTTTATGTCTGCTTACGCCTGATGATCGTTGCGATCTTTGAGCTTAGAGAAAGCGAACAAAGCAGCTAAGACAGTTAAGAAGATGATTGCCACCGGAACGGCAATAGCGGCTAAGAGGATGGCGAGTTCAGCAATTGCCATATTTTTAATTCCCCCAACGCTAGGTGGTTAGTTAAATGCAGCCTACTGCTAGAGACTCCCTGGGTAAAGAGAGTTGAAGAAATTTCTCAAGCTTGCGCTTGGTGCACGCTACTTCTTGTCGCGGCTGGCCCAGAAGCCGGCGCCGAAGGAAAGGAAGACGGTGCCGTCGAATACGTTGCCGGTCTTGATGGTGGCGTCGCCGGGGAACAGTACTGGTAGCTCGCCCGCGGGGTAGTTGATGCTCGCGATGAGGAAGGTCTGCTTAGTCAGCTGGTTGGTGCGCTTTTTAATAGAAGCGATTTCGCCAACGAGCTTGGCATAAGGGCTCAAGTCGCGGGGGCTGAGGTTCTTGTGGAACTTCTCCGCGGACGGGCTAAACAACATGTTTGGGGTGATCTGCTTTGTGCCATCGGCAGCTTTGGATTCAAATGCTTTGTCGGAGGCGGCCCAGGCGGTGGCGTCATCGAAAAGCTCGTAGTCTGTTGCCCAGGCGCTCAACGCACCTTGGGAAGTGCGAACGCTTTGGCCGCCAGCAGGGTTGCCGGCAGGCAGCGCGAAGAACTCATCACTTGCGGCAATAACGTTGGTGAAAACCTCACCGTTATTGGCGCGGTGAAGTGCGACGTGGGTGATGAAATCACCGGCACGGTAGGCGGTCGCATCAATCAGGGTGTCTGTCAAGAAACCTGGAGTGGTACGCCAGCCTTCCTCGTCTTTAAACGCCGCCATGCGCGGACCGGTCGGGTCCTGATAAACCACAACACCCTCAAAACCGGGAACCACAAGGGCTTTTCCGCCGGTCTCCTCCATGAGGTCATACATCAAATCATCAAAGGAGTCGTAGGAAAAACCGAGCGCAGCGTATTCATTGTCCATCATGACCAATAGTCTAAAGCCTTGCTGTCCATCCGGCTGTGTGCAGCAACTGGAGCTACATTCCTAATAATTTGCCAGAACCTGACAGTTCTTTGCTCGCCGTCTTTTGACTCAAAAGCCTGCTTGAATTCCTGCGCGGTGTAACAATTAAGCCCCAGGTGCAAGCTGGATTTTGATGAATAGCCCAAATGCATCCGCATATAGTGGGGATAGCTACTTTCTAAGGAGAGGCCATGTCGGTCAAGGAGCAGCGACTATCCCGCCAAGGAAAATTTGCTTGGCCGATTCCGGAGGCGTTAATCGCAGTCGATCGGATCGATGTCGGTCTTTGTATTTCCAGAGGATTAGTTCTTTGACCTCAATGGTTTGGCTGTGCTGGCGTTCGCGAGTGGTGTAATTGCGATTCCACTCGGTATTCCACTGGTATTTATCAAAGTGCACTTTTTCTGGTTTGATATTGCCCATAGTGTGGCGGGATTACTAATGATTCGATTCGTCGAGACCCTGCCCGATGGTCCCAATATTGGGGCGGGTGCATTAGCGTTTCTCGGCTTCAGCTTTATGATCAGTGGCGGTTCTTCCTCACTGCGTCGGCTTCGAGCAGTGTCCTTTTTAAAAAAGGAGAGATTAACTAACCGATCGAATTGGAGAACTTCGCGAACTCAAGTGGGGTGTCCGAATAGGTGGAATGCTTAGAAAACCAAGCTAATTTGAGCAGGCCTTGGGGGACACTTCAATGCCCGGCAAGACCTGCATCCGGGGAAGGCGCTAATTCACCTCATCGAGGATGAATTGTGCGGCGCGCTCAGCAATCATGATGGTTGGTGCGTTGGTGTTGCCGGTAGGAACCAGCGGCATGATGGAGGCATCGGCAACGCGCAGGCCGCTTAGGCCATAAACGCGCAGGTTGCGTGGGGAGACCACAGCGAGGGCATCGGTGCCCATTTTGCAGGTGCCGACCTGGTGGTGATAGGTAATCACGGTGCGGCGCACGTAGTCTTCCAGGTCATCGTCGGAAATCTCCGCGCCGGGGTAGATTTCTACTGGGCCCCATTCGGCTAGGGCTTCTTGGCGGCCGACTTCGCGGGATTCCTTCACGGAGGCAATGAGTGCGTCGACATCGGCTTGCACGCTGAGTGTGCCCAGGTCCAAGGCAATTGGGTCGTCATCTTCGGCAACGGTCAAGGTCAACTCACCGCGTGAGGCTGGGCGCACGAGTCCGCCCATTAAGGTAAAGGCGTTGGCGGGGCCTTCCATGTCCTCGTTGTACATCGGGATGGAGAAATACAGCGGTTGGGTATCCGGCACGGACTTGTCTGGGGTGGACTTGGTGAATACGTGAACTTCAGCAGGTAGCACAGCAGAAGCTGGGATTTCCTTTTCGGTTGCTTCAAAAATGACAGGGGACAGCACGTGGTCGTGCAGGTTCTTGCCCACACCAGGCAGGTCGTGGGTAACAGTCACACCCAGAGCTTCGAGTTCTTCCGCTGGCCCAATACCAGAGCGCAGGAGTATTTCGGGGGAGTTTAGCGTGCCGGCGCACAGGATGGTTTCATTGGCATAGAGCTTGTCGATGCCACCCTCACCCCGCACCTCCACACCCTTTACGGTATTGCCGTCAATGATGACGCGCTGTACCTTTGCGTCAGTGATGATGGTGAGATTTTCATGATCAGCAACTGGCTTGAGGTAGGCGTGCCAGGTGTTGAACCGGTTGCCGTCGCGCACATTGGCCTGAATCTGGCCGATACCCTCCGGATTGCCAGAGTTGTAGTCCTTGTTCAAAGGGATGCCGGCTTGCTGGCCGGCCTCCAGCATGGAGTCTTGTAGTGGGTTGGTTTCGTAGTCGCTGCGGACATCCAGCAGACCGTCATGGCCGCGGGTTTCCGGATCGCCCTCGGGGTAGTTCTCAATGGACTTAAATACCGGGAGCACGTCGTCCCAGGACCAGCCGTCGCTGCCGAGGTATGCCCAGGTGTCGTAGTCTTCTTTCGCACCGCGTACCCAGATAGTGGCGTTGAGCGCATGCGAACCGCCCATCACCTTTCCGCGTGGAATGTGCAGCTCACGGTTGTTCGCGTGAACTTGGGGCAAGGTGCGGTAGTTCCAGTCCTGCTCGCTGTGCCACAGCTTGCCCAGGTCATAAACCTTGGTGATATCCGGGTTGGTGTCATAAGGTCCGGCTTCAATGATGGCGACCTTACGGCCGGCATCGATAAGCCTGCGCGCAATGACATTTCCTGATGAACCCGCACCGACAATAATGAAATCAAACTTCTGCTCAGCCATGAGCTTCCTCCAAGATGTGTTGTGCAACAGTCTTGAAGTTCAATGTAAGCCAGTTCACGCGAATTGTCCGGTGCTTTAGTGCAATCCAGTTGTCATTGCGTGCTGTGCTGCTACTTCTGCGCGTAGATGGTGTCCACCTTTTCTACCAGGGTCAGCACGTCGTAGGAGGCGACGAGGACGTCGTCTTGGTTGTAGAGGGCGGCGTCCCAGCAGACCTCGCCGTAGTCATCGGTGACGCGTGGGATGATGCGCTTGGCGGTGAGCTCAATGCGAACGGAATCGTCATAGGTAACTGGCTCGATGAAGCGCAGGTTTTCTAGTCCGTAGTTCGCAAGGACCGGACCTGGTGCGGGTTCCACGAAGAGGCCCGCGGCCCAGGACACCAGCAGGTAGCCGTGTGCGACGCGGCGGGGGAAGAAGGGGTTGGCCATGGCGGCTTCTTCATCGGTATGAGCGTAGAAGGTATCGCCGGTTTCCTTAGCAAAGGCCAGGATTTCGTCGAGGGTGACCTTGCGCAGCTCTGATGCGAATTGATCACCAATCTTCAGCGTTGCCAGGTCCTTACGGAATGGGTGAACACCGGTGCTGTTGATGACATCCTCGCGGGTCACGCGGTTAACGGCCGCGCCGCGGTGCCACTGACCAGTCACAGCAGTCAGGTGGTCCGGGCTGCCCTGAATCGCGGTGCGCTGCATGTAGTGCAAGATACCGCGGATACCGCCGAGCTCCTCGCCGCCACCGGCACGGCCTGGGCCACCATGGACCAAGTGTGGCAGCGGGGAACCGTGGCCGGTGGAAGTCTTTGCATCCACGCGGTCCAAGAAATGTACGCGGCCGTGGTAGGCAGCAATGCCGCGACCATACAGTGCAGCCAGTTCGTCATCGTGCGTAATAACAGAAGCCACTAGCGAACCAGAGCCCTTCGCGGCGAGCTGCACTGCATCGGTTGGCTCGTCGTAGCCAATAACCGAAATGACCGGGCCGAAGGCTTCAGTCGAGTGCACGGCTTCTGCCTCGGCGTCATCGAAACGCAAGATGGTCGGCGCGAAGAATGCGCCCTCGAGCTTGTCGGCGCCGCCGTAGACAACTTCGCCGCCGGCATCGATAAGCTTGTGCACCGCCGATGCCACGTCATCGCGCTGCTCGAGCGAAACCAAAGGACCCATCGTGGCATTCTCATCGCGCGGATCGCCTGGCACAACCTTGGCCTCCAGGCGCTGCGACAAAGCTGCGATGAATGGCTCAACCAGGCCATTTGGCACAATCGCGCGGCGAATCGCCGTACACTTTTGTCCTGCCTTCGAGGTCATCTCATTGAACACGGCCTTGGTATAAGCCTCAAACTCCGGCGCATCCTCCGTAACATCGGTGCCTAAAATCGCAGCGTTGAGCGAGTCCGCCTCCGCGGAAAACTGGATACCGCCCTCCAGCACATTGGTGTGTGAGCGCAACGCATTGGCCGTATTCGCCGAACCAGTAAACGCCACGTGGTCACGGAAATCCAAGTGATCCAGCAGGTCACGCGCGGAACCAGAAATGAACTGCAGTGAACCCTCCGGCAAGATGCCCGACTCCAACATCAGGCGCACGCACGCCTGGGTGACAAAACCGGTTGGGGTTGCCGGCTTTACAATACTCGGCACACCAGCAATAAAGGACGGCGCGAACTTCTCCAACATGCCCCAGATGGGGAAGTTGAACGCATTAATCTGCACCGCGATACCCGGAATGGTGGTGTAAATATGGCGGCCAATAAAAGAGCCGTCCTTGGAAAAGGCCTCCGGCTCACCATCAGTAACCACGTGCGAGTTCGGCATCTCGCGGCGACCCTTGGAAGAAATGGTGAACATGGTTGAAATGCCGCCGTCAACGTCGACGAAATTATCCCGCTTATTCGCGCCCGTTTTGTGCCCCAGCTGGTTAAGCTCATCACGGTGGTCCTGCAAGAACATGGCCAGTTCCTTGATCTTCAAAGAACGCTCATGAATGGTCAGTTCTTGCAGGTTCTTGCGGCCAACGGTGCGGGCATAATCAACGGCGGCGGCAATATCCAGTCCTTCTGCGGATACTCGCGCCACAATCTCACCCGTGGAGGGGTCAGCAACATCGGTGACCTTCGAAGGATTATCCGGCGTTAGCCAGCGGCCAGTGAGAAAGCTTGGAACAATTGCAGCAGAGTTAGTAGAAGTCATGGTTGCCTTTCTAGAACATTACTTACATGGTCACTAGAGGTTGAGAAGTTAAGGAAGAAGAGAAAATGGAAAAATTTGAACCGTGGACGATTGTGCTGGGTGAACTTGATGAAAAGATGGGCGTGAAGGTCATAGAGCAATCAGCCACCAAGGTTGTTGCCACCATGCCTATTGAAGGCAACCGGCAATCCCTTGGCCTGCTTCACGGCGGGGCCATGGCAAGCCTGGCTGAAGCAGTGGGAAGCTGGGCCGCTGTTATCCACGCATCCACCATGGGCAAAGTTGCCGTGGGTGTTGATATCAACGCCACCCATCACGCTTCGGGGTATGCCGGGTTGGTCACTGCAACCGCCACCGCTATTCACTTAGGCCGCACCATGACCAGTCATGAAGTTGTTATTGAAGATGAATCCGGCCGCCGCCTGTGCACGGCGCGTATCACCAACGCTGTTATTGAAAAGAAGTCCTAAGGCTTTCTCAATAACAGCGGTTTCTAATTGTCGGAGTAGTCGTAGAAGCCCTTACCGGACTTCCGGCCCAGCTCACCGCGGGAGACCATATCGCGCATGAGCTGCGGTGGGGCAAAGCGCTCGCCCAGTGTGGACTCTAGGTATTCGGCGATACCCAGGCGGACGTCGAGGCCAACGATATCGGTTAGCTCCAGCGGGCCGATGGGGAACTTGTAGCCCAGCACCATCGCATTATCGATATCGCGTGCTGATGCCACCCCGTCTTCCACCATCCGGATTGCCTCCAAAGCGATGGCAACGCCCAAACGCGAGGACGCGAAACCAGGCGCGTCATTGACCACCACAGCGGTCTTGCCCAAGTCTTCCACCCAACCCTTGGCGGTTTCCACCAGTGTGTCCGGGGTGGATTTAGCCACCACAACCTCAACCAGCTTGGATGCTGGAACCGGGTTGAAAAAGTGCAGGCCAATGACATCGTTAGCCACGGTGTCTGCCAATTCAGAGACCGACAGCGAGGAGGTATTGGTGGCGATGACTGCCTCTGGTGCTGCTTGAGCGATGTTGCTAAATGCTGTGGTCTTGAGGTCCATGGACTCTGGAACTGCCTCAACCACCAGGTCAAAGCCCGCGAACTCTGAAACATCGGTGGACAATGTCAGGCGGTTCGCCCAGGACTCAAAAGTGCCCTCCGCGCCGCGGTCGATGGAGCCTTGAATAGCCTTTTCCACCCGCGCCTTCGCAGCAGCGACCGCGTCTTCGTTGATGTCTACAACCTTGACATTCGCGCCGGCCGCGAGAAACGCGTGCGCGATACCCGCGCCCATGCGTCCGCCGCCGAGTACTCCAACTTTTTCAGGTACAGCCATAACTTCGCCCTTCTCCTTATATCTCCGCGACTAGGTCGCGCTATTTCTTCTTGCGGTCTAAAAATGCTTGCATGCGGTCAAGTTTGGCCTCAGACTCAAACAGGACTGCTTGGGCGATGTTGTCTACTGCCGGGTGGACTTCTGCTGGCATATCAAAAAGCTGCTTGGACAAACGCACCGCCAGTGGATCCAGCGCGGCAATCTTTTCTGCCCACGCGCGTGCCCCGGCGTCAAGCTCCTCGGGTGCGAAAAGCTCATTGACGAGGTGCGACTGCAAGGCTTCTTCGCCGTTGAGCACGCGCCCGGCCATCAAGATTTCTTTAGCCAGCGGGTTTCCTACAGCCTCTTTGAGCCGCCATAGCGCACCGGCACCAGCGATGATGCCGAGGTTCGCCTCAGGTTGGCCGAACTTCGCGCCGGGCGTGGCAATCCGGAAGTCCGCAGCGAGTGCGAGCTCCAAGCCGCCGCCGAGCGCGAAACCATCAATCGCGGCAATGACAGGAGAAGGTAGCTTCGCTATCCGGTGAAACACGCCTGAGTTAATCCCGCGCAGCGCATCCTCGCGGCGGCGCTCACGTAGCTGCGCGATATCCGCACCGGAGGCGAAAATACCGCGCGGCCCCTTGGCGGTCTCAGCCACGCAGCCAGTAATCACCAGAATCTTTGGTTCGCGTTCTAACAGAGCACACAGCGCGTGAAACTCATCAACCATGGTTTCATCAATCGCATTGCGTACTTCCGGGCGGTTCATGCGCGCAATGACAAAGCCGTCTTCTTCGGTGATCTTGAGCGCCGTGAAATCTGCCGTAACAGTGTGAATATCAGTCATTAGACCCTCTCAATCGCAATCGCGGTGCCCTGGCCAACGCCAATGCACATGGTGGCGATACCGCGAGTACCGCCTTCAGTTTCTAAGCGGGTGAGCAGCGTCAACGTGATGCGCGAGCCCGAAGAACCCAGCGGGTGGCCCAGCGCAATCGCGCCACCCCACGCGTTGGTCTTTTCTTCATCCAAGCCGAGCTCGCGGATACACGCCAAAGACTGCGTGGCGAAAGCTTCGTTGAGCTCCACCGCATCAACCTGGTCTAAGTCCCAGCCAGTGCGGGTGAGAATCTCGCGCGTTGCGAGTACAGGTCCCATGCCCATGATTTCTGGCTGCAGGCCGCGCGCGGCATTTGCCACCACGCGGGCACGTGGCTTAAGGCCGAGCTTTTCAATACCGCGCTGCGAGGCCACAATTACCGCCGAGGCGCCATCGTTGAGCGTCGAAGAGTTACCGGCGGTGGTGACATCGCCCAGCTTGGTCACCGGACGCAACTTGCCCAGAACTTCCGTGGTGGAACCAGGACGTGGTCCTTCATCAGTATCAACCACGGTGACATTGCCCTTGCGGTCGGTGACTTCCACCGGCACGATTTCGGCGTTGAACTTGCCGGCCTCGATCGCCGCCAAGGCACGCTCATGCGAGCGCACCGCAAAAGCATCGGCGTCTTCGCGGCTGATGTTGAATACGCGCGCGACTTCCTCCGCTGTCTCAGGCATGGAGTAGGTCATCTTGTCCATGCCAGCGAACTTCTTGTTCAGAAAACGCCAGCCGATGGAGGTATCAAAAACCTGCCCTGGCTTGGCAAAAGGCGTGGTGGGTTTTTCCATGACCCACGGTGCGCGCGACATGGATTCCACGCCACCGGCGAGAACAACGTCGGCTTGGCCTGATTCGACCATGGCTGTTGCCAGCGCAATCGCGGACATACCGGAGGCGCACAAACGGTTGACGGTGATACCCGGAACCGTATCGGGGTAGCCGGCCAGCAACCATGCCATGCGCGCAATATTGCGGTTTTCTTCACCCGCGCCATTGGCATTGCCGATGATGACTTCATCCACCGCCGCCGGATCGAGTCCAGCCTCCTCGACGGTCTTTTTAATGGTCAGCGCCATCATGTCATCCGGGCGGACAGAAGAAAGCGCACCGCCATACTTGCCCACGGGGGTCCTAAACCCAGAGACCAGATATGCGTGCGAATCAGATTCAGTCATGTGTCATCCTTAAGAAGTTCAAGTTGCGGTGATGCGTTGTCGGCCTTGCGTTAGAACCGCCTGCAGCGGTTCTAGTTGCCTTTAAAAACCGGGGGACGCTTTTCGTTGAAAGCAGCGAAGCCTTCGAGGTAGTCATCGGAAGAGCACAGTGCGCCTTGGGCGATATTCTCCTCTTCAACCGAGTCCCACAGGCCGGTCTTGGAATCGCGGATATCAGCCACGAGCTTCTTCGAAGCCACAAAAGCTTGGGTTGCGCCCTGGGCTGCGCGTTGGACTTTCTCGCGGGTGAATTCCAGGAGATCATCGGCAGGCAATGCGCGTGAGAACAACCCAGCAGAAACTGCCTCGGCGCCAGAAATCATGTCACCGGTGACAATCAGATCCATCGCGCGGTGTGCGCCAAGCCGCTCGACGAACAACGCGTGCCCGCCTGAGTCCAAGGTGGCACCCAGGTTGGCAAAGGGTGAGCCGAACTTGGCGTCCTCGGCGACATAAACAATGTCGGTGGCAATGGCCAGGCCCAGGCCCACGCCGAGGCACACGCCGTGCACCGCAGCGAAAGTGGGGGCGGGGAATTCTGACATCTGCTTGAGCACCGGGGTGACCTTGTTGGCCAGGTAATCAGTGGCGTCATCATCGCGCGGATCGAGGCCCTTGATGTTGCGGCCGGCACTGAAGCCGCGGCCCTCACCGCGCAGCAACAGCGCGCGCACGCCGGCCTTTTCTGCCTCCGAGTAGGCCATGGACAACTCGGTGAGGTCTTCTGGTGCCAGTGAGTTCATGGCCTTCGGGTTGTTGAGGACAACCTCAGCGATGGTGTTGTCCTCGTTGAATTTAAGATCAATCATGCACAGCCGCCTTAAGCATCAAAATCGAGGGTGATGGTCGGAGACTTTGGGCGAGACTGGCAGGTGAGGATGTAGCCCTTTTCAATCTCATCCTTTTCCAGCGCAAAGTTCTCAGCCATGTCGACTTCGCCGTCGACCAGCTTGGCGCGGCAGGTACCGCACACACCGCCGGCGCACGCGAAAGGAACATCGGGGCGCGCACGCAAGGTGGCGTTGAGCAGAGTTTCATTCGCGGACTCTGGAGATTCCACCTTGCCGGATAGGCCATCGAGGTTGAAGGTGATTTCCACGTTCTTGCCGTCTGGGTCAGCTTCCACGTGGCGGCCGGTCTGCTGCTGGCTGCCGGTTGGCTTGCCGGTGGTAAACAGCTCATAGCGGATGGTCTGCTCATCGACCTTGCGGCCGTTGAGCTCATCGCGCACCAGCTGAACCAGCTCAAAGGGGCCGCATAGGAACCATTCGTCGACGGCTTCGGTGCGGACCACGTTATCGAGCAGCAGCTGAAGCTTCTCAGAATCAATCCGTCCGGAGAACAGCGGATTGACGCGCTGCTCACGGGAGAGCACGTGGTGCACGGCGAAACGGGTTGGGTACTTGTCTTTAAGGTCGCCGATTTCTTCAGCGAACATGACTTCGCTGCCGCCCTTGTTGGCAAAGATTAGCTCGAAGGTGGAGTCTTCACTTTCAGAAAGCACGGTCTGCGCAATCGCCATGATGGGCGTGATGCCCGAACCTGCGGCGATGGCCACGAGGTGTGGGTTATCAATCTTGGCGATTTCCTCGCGGATAAATTCCGGATTGTTCAAACCGGTCAGGTGAGTCTTGGACACGAATGCACCCTGCGGGTTCATCACGTCAATTTCCATGCCGGCTTCCAACGTGTCATTCGCCCACGTGGAGAAGATGCCGCCGCGGTCGCGCTTAATAGCTACGCGCAAACGGCCCGGACGTGGGACGTCACAAATGGAGTAGGAACGGCGGTGCTCCTGGCCGTCGATAGTTGCGCGCAGGGCAACGTACTGGCCGGGGATGTAGTCATAGTCATCTTGGAGTTCTTGAGGAATATCAAAAGAAACTTCCACCGCATTATCGGTAAGCGGGCGAACCTTCGACACCGTCAGGGTGTTGAAAGTGGCCTTTTTCTTTTTCAGCGAAGTGGTCATTAGTGCACCTTGAAGTAGTCAAAAGGTTCAAAGCAGTCGCGGCAGCTGTACAGCGCCTTGCAAGACGTAGAACCAAATTGGGCGAGTTTAGAAGTATTTTTAGACCCACATCGCGGACAGGCGATAGCCGCAGGCGGTGCGAGGGTCAAAGGAATCGGGCCGTTCTTCGCGGCCTTGCCGGTAGGCGGTGCAATGCCATACTCCCGCAGGTTTTCCCGGCCCTCTTCCGTAATCCAGTCAGTGGTCCACGCTGGCTGCAACACCAGGTTGACCGTGGGGTTTTTAAAGCCGGCGGCTTTCAATGCGTCGGTGACATCAGAGGTGATGTGGTCCATCGCTGGGCAACCCGAATAGGTTGGCGTGATGGTCACGGATGCTTGGCCATCAACCAGCTGGGCATCGCGTAAGATGCCTAAGTCGGCGATGGAAATAACCGGGATTTCTGGATCCGGAACCCGCGCTGCAATATCCCACACCGCAGCATCCGCTTCATTGGCGGGACGCAGGGGGTGATCAGAGGGATTAACAGTGGGCTTTTCAAAAGGGTGGGGGGATGTTGCGGCAGACATGGCAGATACCTCCATTTACCAGGTTGCGCCAGGATGCTGGCGTGCCAGCGATTGCATCTCGGCCAGAATGTAGCCGCGGTGCTCAGAAAAGCGACCAGTGCGCTGATTCGAACGAGCAGGAGAAACCTTCGGCACTTCCACGTTGGACTTTTCCAATACGTGGGTGATGCGCTCTAAGGTTTCTTCCCGCAGGCTGGATGGCAGGACCGCGATGTCCTGCTTGGCCAAAGACTCGTGCAGCTCTAGGTCCTCGAAGAGTTCATCGAGGTAAGGCCACATGTAGAAGATGCCTTCAGTAATACGGCGGTGGGACTCTTCAGTGCCCAGACCGAGACGCAGCATCCACTGGTTGGAGTGGTCAATGTGGTATTCCACTTCTTTGATCGCCTTCGCAGCGATTGCGGCCAAGGTTTCATCGGCAGAGTTTTGCAACTTGGAGTACAGCGAGTACTGGTAGTGCGAGAACAACAATTGACGCGCGATGGTCTGGCCAAAGTCGCCATTTTCCTGCTCCACCAGGCGAGCCGAACGGAACTCTTCCTCGGTGCGGAAATATGCCAAATCATCTTCGGTCTTGTCCCACGCGGTGCCCGCGTAGGTGTACAAGAAGCGGGTGTGGCCAATCAGGTCAAGCGCAATATTGCCCAGTGCAATATCTTCTTCCATCTCTGGGGCGCGAGAGATCCACCAGCCCAGGCGTTGGGCGAGGATCAGGGCGTCATCGCCAAGCATTGCGGCGTACTGCGCCACATCCTCTGCGGCCGTGATACCCGAATTGCGGATATCCTCAGCGGAAATCGCATCACCCAAGGACTGGGTCGTTGCTGAATCTGAAGCAGCGAATCCACTCATAGGTGCGGCACCCCTTCGCTCTTGTTGTAGTACGTAGCGTGGCGGTAAGCCTTGCCCTTCGCCGACTCAAAGAAACCGCCCTTGGAATCAGGATCGGTAGAAGAAATAGCCTCCGAAGGAACAACCCACACGGAGCTGCCCTCATTGCGGCGGGTATACAAATCGCGGCCATTGCGCAGAGCCATGGTGGCATCCGGTGCGTGCAAAGAACCGGCGTGAACGTGTGAAAGACCGCGGGAGGAACGAACAAAGACCTCCCACATTGGCCATTGGTTTTCAGTCATGGGGTGACTCCTTAAACTTCAGGTACTTCGTGGTGGAACGTGCGGGGTGGAGAAGGGGTTTAAGCCGACAATGCGGACTCAGCGCCGTGGTACTTCTTGGCAAACTCAGCAGCAGCCTCACGTACCCACGCACCGTCTTCGTGCGCTTGACGGCGACGCTGCATACGCTGCACGTTGCATGGGCCTTCGCCCTTGATAACCTGCTTGAACTCATCCCAGTCCAGCTCGCCAAAGTCATAGTGGCCGCGCTCTTCATTCCACTTCAGGTCTGGATCATCAAAGCTCAATCCCAGTGCCTCAGCCTGCGGAACAATCATGTCCACGAAACGCTGACGCAGCTCATCGTTGGAGAAACGCTTAATATTCCACTCCATGGACTGCTGGGAGTTCGGGGAATCAGTATCTGGTGGGCCGAACATCTGCAGTGCTGGGCCGTAGAAGCGGTTGATAGCTTCCTGCGCCATCTGCTTCTGCGCCTCGGTGCCATGGGCCAACTCGTAGAGGATCTCCCAGCCCTGACGCTGGTGGAAAGACTCTTCCTTACAAATACGAACCATTGCGCGGCCATAAGGTGCATAGGAAGCACGGCACAGTGGAACCTGGTTACAAATAGCTGCGCCATCAACTAGCCAGCCAATTGCGCCGATGTCAGCCCAGGTGCGCGCCGGGTAGTTGAAGATGGAGGAGTACTTCGCGGTGCCATCGAGTAGCTGCTGCACCATCTCATCGCGTGAGGTGCCGAGTGTCTCCGCAGCCGAGTACAGGTACAGGCCGTGGCCGGCTTCGTCTTGGACTTTGGCCATCAAAATGGACTTGCGCTTGAGAGATGGTGCGCGGGTAATCCAGTTGGCTTCTGGCTGCATGCCGATGATTTCGGAGTGCGCGTGCTGCGAGACCTGGCGCACCAGGGTCTTGCGGTATGCGGCGGGCATCCAGTCGGTGGGCTCGATGCGTGAGTCAGCAGCAATCAGTTCTTCAAAGAGCTTCTGGCCGGCGGCATCATCTTCGCCGACGGAGGTTAGGGAGCGTTCTGCGGTTGTCATGATGAGCAACCCTCCTTGAGATATGGGGATGTGGAACTACAGAAATTCAAATACTTACTGAATGGTTGGTCAGTATATGGTCAAATGTGACCCACGTCAATATTGGGAGCCAAATTGTTATTGGATGCCGAAGTTTCTTCGGGTCCTACTGGGACTTTCGTGCTTCTGGTTTGCCGGGAAGCTGGCGGAAGGTGCCGCGGAATTCGGCGATAGTCTTGCCCTCTTTGGTTAGCTGCACGTCCACGATTCCGTTGCGGCCCCAGTGCTGCTTGATTTCAGCGGTGCCGCGGATTTCATCACCACTAAAAGCCGGCGCCATGTAGTGAATGGAGTTGTGTACCGCCACTGCGACTTCGCCGGGGGAGTTGCAAGCACCGGCAAACAAGGAATCGGCAAAGGTGTACAAGAAACCGCCTTGCGCGGTGAGGTGCCCGTTGCACATTTCTGGAGTGATGGTGAAGTGGCCATCGCAACGGCCCATGGACACGTGCGTGATGGTGATGCCCAGGTTTGCGGTGGCCAAGTCATCGGCGAACATGTTGCGAACGTGTGCGAATTGTTCTTCCTCGGCGACGCCGGGGGCCAAAATCTTATGCATGAGTTGCTCCTTGCAGGAAAACTCTGCACGGGCACATGTGGGTACGGGCGATTCAAGAGTGTGGTGATGGTGAGTTTACATACATTTTGTGCGCCGTGTGGCTGGATTAATGACTGGCCGTTCAGTAACTAAAAGGCGCTGTACAGCACATATGCTTGCCGGCGAGTTTCAGGCGCTATTAATTTGTTGTTTTCTTTGCTTGAATGGTGCGTGTGAACCCTCCTGTACAAGTCCAGTCCTCCACCCACCGCGGCCGCCCAGGCTATTCCCGCGATGATGTCATTGATGCCGCGGTGCGTGAGTTTAACCAGCGCGGCTATGAAGCCACCAGTATGGGGCATGTTGCCAGTGTGCTGGGGATTTCCAAGTCGGCGCTGTATCACCACATTTCCTCCAAGGAGGAGATTTTGGACTTGGCTGTTACCCGCGCGCAGGATTCGCTCGACGCGGTGGTGGATGAAGCCATTGCCAGTGATGCATCCGCCGGGGAGAAGATTCGCTCGCTGATTCACGGCGCCATCGCAGTGCTGTGCAATGACCAAGAGGCAGTGACCTTGCTGCTGCGCCTGCGCGGAAACTCTGAGCTGGAAAAGCGCGCTCTGCAGCGCCGACGTGAATTTACCCGCCGTGTTATTCCGCTCATTGATGCTGCGCAAGCCTCCGGTGAGGTGCGCTCTGACCTGGATACTGGTGTGCTCACGCGTTTGATGTTCGGCACGGTCAACTCTGTTATCGAATGGTATGAGCCGGGAGGGCGCTTGTCTCCTGATGAAATCGCACGTCACGCCGTCGTGCTGCTCTTCGGTGGCGCAGCACGCGACTAATACGCGACTAGTGTGCGGGATTAGCGCAAGGGTCGCAGCCCTTTCGCTGCGCAGGCTTGGGTGGTGGCTTCGCGCGGCTAAACAGGCGGGTTATGCATCGACGGGGCTATGGCTCGGGGGATAGGGGGCGGAGTCATTTGCCCAGTGAGCGGCACGGTTTTGTGGACGAAACTGCGATGTAGTTAAAAAAGTTTATTTATTGTGTTGCAGATAACATGCAGGATTAGTACGCTACATCACATGATTTACCTGACCGATTGGTAAGTCAGTAATTGAATTACTTGAATTTTAGCCACGCACAAGGCGCTGCGCGCGCGGACATCTGGTCAGAGTCTGCGACATCTTCTAAGACCGCGTTGTGGTGAAAATTTCAGATGACATCCAGCTCTCTGCACAGGCAGTGGGAAACCTGGTTCAAGGGTGTGGACCCCCAGACATTCCCCGTGAGAAAGGCATTACTTTGACCGCCACTTTTGATATCTTTTCTGATAACCACGGCCCTCAAATGGGTATTGAGTACGCATCCCGCGATGAGATTATCGCCCTGCAAACCCAGCGCGCCAAGAACGAGCTGCGCCACGCGTACTACAACGTCCCGCATTACCGCCGTAAGTTCGATGAGATCGGTGTGCACCCGGATGACTTCAAAGAACTCGCCGACATGGCCAAGTTCCCCTTTACTGATAAATCCACCCTGCGCGCTGAATACCCGTTTGGCATGTTCGCCGTGCGCCAGAACCAGATTGCGCGCATCCACGCATCCTCTGGCACCACCGGCCGCCCAACCGTTGTGGGCTACACCCACAACGACATCAAGATTTGGTCCGAGCTAGTTGCGCGCTCCTTCCGCGCCGGCGGCCTGCGCCCCTCCGATAAGGTCCAAGTCACCTTCGGCTATGGCCTGTTCACCGGCGGCCTCGGCGCGCACTACGGCGTTGAAGCCCTCGGCGCTACTGCCATCCCAACCTCCGGTGGCCAGACCGAGCGCCAGATCCAGCTCATGCAGGACTTCAAGCCAGACGCCATCTTGGGCACCCCGTCCTACATGCTCACCCTGCTGGACCGCATGAAGAAGGAAGGCATGGACCCACGCGAGAGCTCCTTGCGCGTCGGCGTCTTCGGTGCCGAGCCTTGGACCCAAGGCATGCGCCAGGAGCTGGAAGAAGGCTTCGGTATCGATGCCACCGACATCTACGGTCTGTCCGAGGTCATGGGCCCAGGTGTCGCGCAAGAGTGCATCGAAACCAAAGACGGCTTGACTGTGTGGGAGGACCACTTCTACCCAGAAATCGTGGACCCAGAGACCCTGGAACCACTCCCAGATGGTGAGTACGGCGAACTGGTGATCAGTACCCTGACCAAGGAAGCACTGCCCATCATTCGCTACCGCACCCACGACCTCACCCGCATTTTGCCAGGCAGCGCGCGTTCCATGCGCCGTTTGGACCGCATTTCCGCGCGCAATGATGACATGATCATTCTGCGCGGCGTGAACTGCTTCCCTTCCCAGTTCGAGGAAATCATCACCGAGGACCACCGACTGCGCCCGTGCTACCAGTGCGTGCTGTCCAAGAAGGGCCGCATGGATCACCTCACCCTCCTGGTTGAGCGTGACCCTGCAACCACTGAGCACGACGTCGAATTGGTGCGTGACTGGCTGGGTAAGCAGATCAAGCAACGTATTGGCATCACCGTCGAGGTTGTTATCCAAGACCAGGTTGATTCCGGTGAAGGCAAGGCCAAGCGCCTCGTTGACAACCGCAACAAATAGAACAAAAGCAAGAACCCCTTTATTAAAATCCCCCACTGTTCCCCAACGAGGTCCAATAAAGGCTTCGTTGCCGACTCCGACGGAGGTGTGTAGAACATGACTGCTTCTACAACACAACGCTCACCACAGCCGCAGCCGATGACATCAGAACACAAGCGTGTTCTTGCCGGTTCGATGGTTGGTACCACCATTGAGTGGTTTGACTTCTTTATCTACGCGCAGGCAGCAGGCCTCATCTTCGCTGCGCAGTTCTTCGACCCAGTTAGCAATGAAAACCCTTCGCTCGCACAGATCATCTCATGGGCCTCATTGGGTATTTCGTTCCTCTTCCGCCCACTCGGTGCAATCTTGGCAGGCCACCTCGGTGACCGGATGGGCCGCAAGCCCGTCCTGGTCATCACCCTGCTGGGCATGGGTATTGCAACCATGCTCATGGGCCTGTTGCCGACCTATCACGCCATCGGCATCGCGGCACCAATCCTGCTGGTTCTCTTGCGCATCTTGCAGGGCATGTCCGCCGGTGGCGAGTGGGGTGGCGCAGCGCTTTTGACCGTTGAGCACGCTCCTTTGGGCCGCCGCGGATTCTTCGGTTCCTTCCCGCAAATCGGTGTGCCGTCCGGCATGGCGCTGGCAACCATCTTCATGCTGATTCTCTCCAGCGTTCTGACCACCGAGCAGTTCCTCGCCTGGGGCTGGCGCATCCCATTCCTGTCTTCTGTCATCCTCATTGTCGTCGGCTACTTCATCCGCCGCGCGGTGGAAGAATCCCCAGCGTTTGAAGAAATGCAGGAACTAAAGAAGGATTCCTCCGCACCACTGGCAGTGCTGTTTAAAAACCACTGGCGCACCGTTTTGAAGTGTGCCCTGATCTTCGCCGCGAACAACGCTATCGGATACTTCCTCATTGCCTACTTCATCTCTTATGGCACCAACTACGTAGGTTATGAGCGCACCCCGGTTCTGGCAGTCTCGCTCATTGGCTCCGGCGCATGGCTGGTATCCACAATGTTCTTCGGCAAGCTCTCCGACAAGGTCGGCCGCAAACGCACCTTCATCATCGGCTACATCGCACTCGCCATCTGGTGCGTTCCAATGTGGTTGCTCATCGACACCGGCAGCATCATCATGTTTGCCATCGCCGTTATCGTCCTGGGCTTCTTGCTCGGCCCAACCTACGGCCCAATGTGTGCCCTGTTTGCTGAGATGTTCCCAGTCAAGGTTCGCCTCTCCGGTGTATCCATTGGTTACGCAATTGGCTCCATCATCGGCGGTGCTTTCGCACCGATGCTCGCAGAAATCCTCTACTCCACCTACGGAACCTCCATGGCGATTGCGGCATACTCCATTGCCATCACCCTGGTCTCCCTGGCGGGTGCGTTGATGATTCCAAACGGAATCCAGGACAAGAGTTTGCACGCTCACGCATAATTGTTTCAGTGCTTGCTTGTAATTTCCGCAGCTGCTTTCTTAGCAAAGGGGCCAACCCCGGCTAAGGTTGCGGAGGCAGGCCCGGTCCAGTTTCCATAGCCAACCAAGTGGAGCCCTTCCACTAGTGGTTGGCTATTTTTATTAAGCAGATGCCGGAATGGTTTAAGCGCGGGCCGAAACCCAGTTGCCCACACTAAGTGCTGGGCATCTATCTCATCTAAGCGTTCAAACATTGGCTGGGCCCGCAAGCGTCCTTCATCGCGTGCTTTGAGCACCGGTGGAACCATGACGATATCGCCCTCGAATTGCCGCTGTGGTGCGCTTGTTCCAAGGATCTGGGCGCGGGAGCGTTGGAAAAGCACCCGGCCATCAACATCATCGGGAAGCCAGCGTGGCTTGCTGCGGGTATACCATTGTGTTTCAACCCCGGCGTTGAGTAAATCCGCAGCAATTTGCGCACCGGAATCATGCCCACCAACGACCGCGACTTTCGTTCCCTGGAATTGGCTCGGGCCAGGATACGTCCGTGCATGCCACTGGGTACCGGCAAATGAGCCCGGATAATAAGGGATAAAAGGAGCATTCCATGTTCCCGTGGCCGCGACTACCGCGGGAGCCTGCCACATCCGAGTACCCGCATGCACGGTGAATAACTGACCGTTATGGGTGACATGGTCCACGTGTACAGGGCGAAGAATGTTAAACCCATAGCGTTCCTCATAGTCCCGGAGATACTCCGCCACATGGGAGGCCGGCGGGAAACCTGGATAGGACGGCATAAACTTCCCCGGCAAATTCGAAGCATCCGCTGGGCTAAATAGCGTCAAAGAAGGCCACGTATTGGGCCACATCCCACCTGCGCGCTCATGTGCGTCTAACATCACAAACTCGATGCCAGCTTTGTGTAAATAATAGGCCGTGGCCAGGCCAGACTGACCTGCGCCCACAATGATCGCGTCCATGATTTTCATCTTACGTACAGTAGATTTGGATGCCGTGGCCAACTCGTTAGAATCCTGCCAGTATCTTTTAAGATCCGGCTGTTAGGTTGAGTGGACCATGATCTCAACAACCACACGCCCACCACAGGTGATCACGCCCGCGCGTTCTATTTCCGCCGCACTCGTGATTGCCCTTTCTGTCGTGGTTATCGCCATTGTTACTTTGGGCAAGCCTTTTGTTGAGATTCCGGGGTTGGTCCACGGTGCAGCGCATGCAGTGCGCAGCATTGACATGCAGCTTTTCGATGGCTTCGATAGCCCCAACTACTGGTACGCCCCCTGGACCAACTCCATTGGCAATATCGCGCTGTTCATGCCCTTTGCCGCGGGAATCTACGCGCGCACCAAGAGTTTCTTGGGTGCCGTGGTGGTCAGCTTCGCGGCCTCAGTCGGTATTGAAATTACCCAGTATGTCTTCGCGCTCGGTTATTCCGATATTGATGATCTGTTCTTCAACACCGTTGGCGGCGTGCTCGGCGCCGGCGCGATGGCGCTCATCCCGCGCCGCGAGCACCCGGGCCTTATGCGTCTGACCGGCATTTTGCTGACGATGCTGCTGGCCGGCATGGCATTGCTGGGCCTGAAATATCATATCTAGATGAGCTTGCGCTCGCGCGCGGTGGTCACGGCAGCGGTGCGATTATCCACTCCGAGCTTTTGATAGATGTGAATCAGATGCGTCTTCACGGTGGCCTCGGAAATAAATGCCTGTTTCGCTAGTTCTTTATTCGATGCACCGGTGGCTAGGGCCTGCAAGATTTCAATCTCGCGTCCCGACAACGCTTGTTGCGGACGGCCGACTCGCTCCGCCAGCAGTCCCGCGACCTCTGGTGAGAGTGTGCGTCGGCCTTCAACCGTCGCGACCACAGCATCATGGAGTACCTGCTCGGGGGAGTCTTTGAGTAAATAACCCAACGCACCTGCTTCCACAGCGGCGATGATGTCGGCCTCAGTGTCATAGGTGGTCAAAATCAACACGGGCGGACCACCGGCATCGCGTACGCGACGGGTCGCCGAGATTCCATCTACACCTGGCATCTGAATATCGCAGACCACCACGTCCACGGCCGGTGCGGAGGCATCAAAAAGCTGCTCTACCGCTGCGCCGCTAGAGCCCTCAGCGACGACCTCGATATCAGCGAAGGAATCCAAAATGGCCCGCAGTCCTGCGCGCACCACCGGGTGGTCATCAATGAGCATGACTTTGATAGCCATCTAGTTCTCCTTTTCGCTCGTCAACGGCAGCCGCGCCGCCAGGGCAGTACCAGAACCTGGATGCGACTCAATGTCCATCGTGCCACCCAAACCTTCAATCCGGCGGCGCAAACCCGCCAGCCCAAAACTGCCCGTCTGCTGCGATTCCAGCTGTGCATCACTCATACCGACGCCGTTGTCCACCACATCAATGGTCACCGCATCCCCGAAAACACCGAAGGTGACCACGGCTTTCTCTGCTTGGGCATGTTTGACCACATTCGATAGCCCTTCCTGCGCGCAGCGCAACACCGCAGCGGCTATGGGCTGCGGAATCCCCGGCTGCGCACTCCCCGGTGTGGACTCGTCACTAGCACCGGCGAACTCTAGGCGAAACTCGGTGGCCTCGCCCAAAGCTTCACCGCGCGCACGCATGCGGTTTACTGTCGCGCGCAGCGCCTGCGGCAGGGAGGCTTGGACATCCGGGGAGGCCAAGTCGCGGACAAAGCGGCGAGCCTCAGCCAGGTTTTCTACTGCGACTTCCTCAATAGTGCCCAGCTGCTTACCCGGCTCCTCGGAGTTCTTGCCGGCGCGCGCCAGCAGCACAATCGAGCTCAAACCCTGCGCGACAGTGTCATGAATCTCGCGCGAGAGGCGCTCGCGCTCTTCTAGCCGGCCAGCCTGGTGCTCACTTGCAGCCAGCTCTTCTTGGGTTGCGCGAAGTTGCTGCGCCACCCGCCGGTGATGCTGCACTTCCGCGTGCAGCGCGCGGTAGGCAAAGAAGATCGCCACCGCAAAGACCGTGCCAATCAGCGGCCCCACCGCCGCGGCCACGCCCCAGGTTTCGGGATGCAGCCACAGCGGTACAAACGCCGCCACCAGCCACAAGCCCAGTGCCGTAATCAGCGCCGGCACCAACGCCGCGATATGCAGGGTCAGCAACACCAGCGGAAATTCCAGCCACAGAAAGTCCTGAGAATGTGTCAGCAGCAAAAGCCACAACACGATAATCCCTGCCAGCCACGCATACTTCGCGGCCGCAGGAATCTCTTTGCTCTGCTTCGCCCGGTGCCGCTCAAAGACCGTGCCGGCCATGTAAAGACCAGCCATCAACACCGAAAAGAGCGGGAGGGCGGGGTTGAGCGGGGCATCGATAAGCGAGCGCAACACACCAAAGCCCAACAAGAAGGCAAACATGATGTGCAGACCCACCCGCAAACCATCCAGAACCCGCAGCAGGGGATTCAAATCCTCATAACTCACCCCACCAGGCTATGCGCGTGGAGGTTGAGAAGGAATCAACCAGTCGGTTGATTTAAGAACCAACTAGTACCCCGATTACATCCTGGCCTGCGCAAACCACAATGAATCTCATGTTCTTAAGTATTCGAGATATCGCATTCGCCCGCGGCCGGTTCGCGCTCATGACCGGCGTCGTCGGGATGATCACACTCCTACTCGTCATGCTCTCTGGCCTCACCGGAGGCCTGGGCAAGCAAAACACCTCCGCGTTGGAAGCGCTCAACCCGGCGGGTGTCATCTTTACTTCCGAAGAGCCGTCTTTCACCGAATCCGCCGTCACCAATGAGGACCTTCAACAACACGAGGGAGCAACCGCGCTGGGCGTGGGGCAGACCCGCATGGAGTCCGCTGACACCGCCGCTGGTGTTGGGCTGTTCGGCCTGCCGGAAGGCACTGACATTCCTGGCACGGAAGAAACCGTCACAGAGGGACTCGCCGTCGCAGAGTCCACCGCCGAAGACCTTGGGCTAGATATCGGCGATACCGTGCAGCTGGCTGGCCAAGACCAACAGGTAACCAGCATTGTGCCGGATCTCTACTATTCGCACTCCCCTGTCATCTGGACCAGTACGCAGACCTGGGCTGATGTCACACATGCGCCTGCCGATGTCCGCGGCACCGTCCTTCTCACCACCGATGCAGATGAGCCGGAAGCTGTGTCCTTGAAAGAATCCTTTAATGGACTAGCGTCCTATTCATCCGAGCAAGGCTCATTGCTGACCATGCAGGCCTTCCTCTATGTCATCTCCGCGCTAGTGACCGTCGCATTCCTGTCCGTATGGACCATCCAGCGCACCTGCGACCTGTCCATCCTGCGCGCCCTCGGTGCATCGGGGCGCTACCTGCTCAAAGACGCGCTCGGCCAAGCAGCCGTGGTGCTGACCATCGGCGCGGGCCTCGGCGGGCTCATCGGCTGGAGCCTCGGCGCCCTGGCCGCCGGCGTGCTGCCCTTTGAACTCAGTGTCGCCACCGTCGTGCTCCCAACCGTCGGCATCTGGGTGCTCGGCATGCTCGGAGCGTTGCTCGCTACCCGCCAAGTATCCAACACTGACCCCATGATTGCTCTCGGAGGAAATGCTTAACCATGACTACTAACAACCTTGCACTCAACATCACAGACGCCACCGTCACCTATGCCGATGGCGAGTCCACCATCACCGCCCTGGACCGAGCGAACTTGCAGGCCCGCCCGGGTGAGCTAACCGCCATTATCGGCGAGTCCGGCTCCGGCAAATCCACCCTGCTCTCCGTCGCAGCGGGCCTGGTCAGCCCGGATTCGGGCCACGTCGAAGTCGCCGGCATTGACCTCACCGGCGCTGATGATAAAACCCGTTCCACCGCGCGGCGTGAAAACATTGGCATCATCTTCCAGCAAGCCAACCTGATCGCCTCACTCACCGTCCGTGAGCAGCTACTGATTATGGACCACGTGCGCGGGGTGCGAATGCGCCCACAGCGCGCCGATGAACTCCTCGACCTTGTTGGTTTAGCAGGCATGGGCACTCGCCGTATGGCGCAGTTGTCTGGCGGTCAGCGCCAGCGCGTGAACATCGCCCGTGCACTCATGGCGGATCCCGCGCTCTTGCTTGCCGATGAACCCACCTCCGCTCTCGACTCCTCCCTCTCCCGGGAGATCATGTCCTTGATTTCGCGGCTGACCAAGGAACTTAACACCGCAACGGTGATGGTCACCCACGACCGTTCCCTGTTGGAATACGTCGATAACGCAGTCAAAGTCCGTGATGGGCAGGTATCTGCGGCCCCTCAGGTGATGGCGGGCGGGGGACATCGCTAAGCTAATGCTCTAGTATGACGCGTCCACCTTTGGCTAATGTGCGCCCGGTTTTAGAAGAACCGTGGCGCTCATTGTCGTGGGTGAACCCTCTGGAATCCCGCTATGAGCGCATGCGCCAATTCGGCCCGCTGCACTTTTCCATGCTGGTGGTCTCCATCATCATCACCGGCATTTTCATCATGGCGGCCAAACACTATGACCGCCTGGGCAAGTTGAAGAAAGCCCGCGTTGTCACCGGCTGGGTGCTCGGCGTACTCGGCGCGCTGTGGGGGCTTATCTCTTTGGACCCGAAACAACGCGACGTGCGCGAGACTCTGCCGCTGCACATGTGCGATGTCTTGCGGCCCATCATGTCCCTGGCGCTAATCACCGGGCATCCTTTCGCGCTGCAGCTATCAACCTACTGGGGCATCGTGTTCAACCCGCAGGCGATGCTATCGCCTGACCTGCCTTACTACTTTGAACCGAAATGGCTGCGGTTTACTACCTACTGGTTCTTCCACATCGTGGCCCTAGCCATCCCCGTGGCGCTGCTGGCTACCGGCATGAAACTGACGTGGAAGGGATTCGCCGGCACCGTCGCCATGACTCAGGTGTGGGTCGTGGCCACCACCGCGCTCAACCGACTGTTTGGCAGCAACTATGGGTTTATCGCCGCACACCCCAACGGCCATTCCCTGCTGAGCATCCTCGGGCCGTGGCCGCACTATCTGCTGCCCGCCGATATCGGCGTCACGTCCCTTTTCGCCCTGCTGACCGCCGGGTTTAAAAACTCCGCGCGTTAAGTTTCGCGATTGCCCGGCTAATAGCCTGCGCAATCTCATACGCTGTGGTCGGCGCGTAGCCTTCGGGCTGTTTGGCCGCCAGCGCTGCGGCGTGGGAGTGAATGGCCACCGCCGAAAGCAGCGCTCGCTGCATGGGGCTTTTATCGCGGCGCTCTTCCGGATGCTCCGGGCGCTCCGGGTGCTCCGGGAGCTCTGGAAGCGCCACGAGGGCGCCGATGATTCCAGCCAGCACATCGCCGGATCCGGCCGTTGCGGCAAAAGAATTGCCCGTATTAACACTCACCGGTAGCGCATTGGGCGAGGTAATCGTGGTGATACGTCCTTTGAGCAAGATGTGACAACCCCAGGCATCGGATAGTTCTTGCTGGTCACCACCCAGGCGGGCGAACTCGCCGGCATGCGGGGTGAGTACTGTGCCGCGCAGCTTGGTGTGCAGGTGCGGGTTATGAGCCACCAGCGTGATGGCATCGGCGTCTAAAACCACTGGCAGGCCAGTGTCCAAGATGGCCTCAAGCTCTGCGAGCGCGGCGTCATCGGTGCCGCGGCCCGGGCCCACCACCCACGCATCAACGCGCCGGGCGGAGGCGACATCGCGCGCAGGCACTACCTCTGGGAAAGCGGGAGAGTCGCCGATGGACACCACCATCGAGGTTGTCGTGCGCAGCGCACCTGCGGTGCACAAGATGCCCGCTCCGGGAAACTGCGTGCTGCCCGCGGCGATACCGGTGACACCGTGGGTGTACTTGTTATCCGCAATCCCGGGAATCAGATTCGGAATCGGGCCAGTATCAGCCAACCAGCGCAGACCCTCTGGTAACTCGGTTAGCTCGGTTAGCCATAAGGTGTTGTCTTGGCTGGGCTCAAAGCTGGTCCAAGACTCCGGCTCGTGTTGCTCAAATTCCTCGCGCAGGCCGATATCGGCGATGATGACCTCGCCGCATTCCGGGTATCGGGCGTGCGGGATGCGCGCGTGGCCGAAGGTAATCGTGGCATCGGCAATAACGCTATTATCGGTGCCGCACCCGGTCGGTGAATCAATAGCCAGCACGCGATTGCCACGTGCCATCAGCGCCATGACCTCCTCAGATGCTGCGCGGGTGGAACCCAACCCGGCGACGGAATCGATGACTAAGTCATATTCGCCATCCACCGTCAGCACTCCACCGGCAGCCTCGAACGTGCGCAGTGCCGCTTCGTGTGCCTTGTCTGCGGTGAGCACCGCATGCACCGTATGCCCAGTTAGCGCCAAGTGTGCGCCAGCGAATAGACCATCGCCGCCATTGCCACCGGGCCCTGCCACAATCAGCACGCGGGCTAAGTCTGGCACCATCGCCGCAGCGACCTGCGCGCAGGCAGCCGCGGCCTTCTTCATTAACTCATCGGGCTCTTGTTCGCGCTGCAATAAGACCTGCTCAGCAGCGCGCGCCGTAGCAAGCGAATACACGGGGCTTAATGTTGACATGTCTGGCACCAATACAGCTTGCGGCCTTCCAAAATGCGCGAAGATACCGGCGTGCCACAGACATAACAGTCAAGTCCTGCTCGGCGATAGACGTACACCTCACCACCGTGGTCATCCTTGCGTGGGTCGCGGCCCATGGCTTCAGGGGTGTGCTCAGCGGCAACGGTGTCAATCTTGCCCACTTCAACGCCGTAGTCCATCAACTGCACCAAATCTGACCAGATACCAGCGAATTCCTCATCGGAAATTTCCGACCCCGCGCGGCCCGGTTCAATGTGCTGACGGAACAACACCTCGGTGCGATAAATACTGCCGACACCCGCAAACAGCTTCTGATCCATCAATAAGGAACCAATCGCCCGTTTGGAGCGCTGCACCTTCGCCCGCAACGGCGCTGGGTCCGTGCCCTCACGTAGCGGGTCCCAGCCCACCTTCGCCAACACTGCTTCATATTCAGCTTCTGAAATCAGACGGCACCACTGCGGGCCCCGCAAATTCGCAGCCAGCTGCCCATTCGAAATATGAAGGCGAATCTGGCCACGGCGTGATTCCGGGTCTTCAAACAAAAACTGCCCAATTAACCCTAAGTGGATGTAGATGATTGGCTCGGGCGTGGGGGCATCGAAAAGTAAGAAAAGATGCTTCCCCCAGGCCTCTGCCCGCTCTAATTGATGTCCGTCGAGCTGCGAAGCTTGTTCCGAAAAACGGCCCTGCGGCGACGACACCTCCAACTCCACACCGCGAAAATCTTGATTAAACGCGTGGGCTAAACGGTGAATTACATGTCCTTCAGGCATATTCATTAGTTTATAAGTTTTTCCGGTACATTCATTCATTGACCGCGAGCACGAGAAAGGCACACGATATGACGCATGCACAAGGATTCGACCGAGAGAAATACATCTTGTTGCAATCCGAACACATCAACAACAGGCGTGCAGAAATCGGAGGCCGGCTTTACCTAGAAATGGGAGGCAAGCTTTTCGACGACATGCACGCCTCTCGCGTTTTACCGGGCTTTACCCCAGACAATAAAATCGCGATGTTGCAGCGCATCAAAGACGACGTTGAGATTCTGGTGTGCATCAACGCCAAGGACGTCGCGCGGCAAAAAGTCCGCGCCGACCTGGGAATCTTGTACGAAGATGATGTCCTGCGCCTGATTGATATCTTCCGCGAGCGCGGCTTTTTGGTCGATAACGTGGTGATCACGCAGTTCGAAGACAGCAACGAACAAGCCGTCGCGCTGGTCGAACGCCTGATTCGCCTGGGCTTGAAGGTGTCCAAGCACCGCACGATTCCGGGCTACCCAACTAATACGGACCTGATTGTTTCCGAAGAAGGCCTGGGCCGCAACGAGTACGCCGAAGTTAGCCGTGACCTGGTGGTTGTCACCGCGCCAGGGCCTGGCTCCGGCAAGCTGGCCACCGCATTGTCGCAGGTCTACCACGAGCTTAATGATGGCAAGAAGGCCGGCTATGCCAAGTTCGAAACCTTCCCGGTGTGGAACCTGCCGCTTGAGCACCCCGTTAACCTAGCCTATGAAGCCGCGACGGTGGATCTCAATGACGCGAATGTGATTGACCACTTCCACCTCAAAGCCCACGGCGAATCCGCGGTGAACTACAACCGCGACGTCGAAGCCTTCCCGCTGCTGTCCGCCCTGCTGGAGAAGATGACCGGGCATGTGCCGTATCAGTCGCCGACGGATATGGGCGTGAACATGGTCGGCTACTGCATCACTGATGATGAGGTCTGCCGCAAGGCCAGCGAGCAGGAAATCATCCGCCGCTATTTCAAGACTCTTGTTGATGAAGCCCGTGCCGGCCTCGACAACGTTTGGTCTGAGCGCGCCGCCGTGGTCATGGCCAAGGCTGGCATCAAAGAGACGGACCGACGTGTTGTGGCACCAGCGCGGATGCGTGCGGAAGAAACTGGCGATGCCGCTTCCGCCATTGAGCTTGCCGATGGCACCATCATCCGCGGGCGTACCTCAGAGCTGTTGGGCTGCTCCGCCGCGATGCTGCTCAACGCACTGAAGTATCTCGCCGGTATTGATGACGAAACGCTGCTGCTTTCACCAGAATCCATCGAGCCAATCCAAACGCTCAAGACCAAGCACCTGGGCTCGCGCAACCCACGCCTGCACACCGACGAAGTGCTCATCGCATTGTCTGTCTCCGCCGCGAAGGATGAGAACGCGCGCCGGGCACTTGATGTGATTAAGCAACTGCGCGGCTGCGACGTGCACACCACCACCATCCTGGGCTCCGTCGACGAAGGTATCTTCCGAAACCTCGGCGTGCTCGTGACCTCCGACCCGGTCTTCGCCCGCAAGAAGGCGCTCTACCAAAAGCGGTAGGAGACTTCCTTTACAGAAATCTCCTACCGGAAGTATCGGAAGCGAAACCTGCGATTCCACAAAGCGTGGACGCAGGTTTAGACTAATGCGCGTGAGCATCGGCAAAATTCTTCTCTACTACAGCTTTACCCCTCTCAAGGACCCAGAAGCCATCATGTTGTGGCAACGCGACCTCTGCGAATCCCTGGGCCTGAAGGGGCGAATCCTGATCTCCGAACACGGTATTAACGGCACCGTCGGCGGAGACATGGAGGCGTGCAAGAAATACGTACGCAAAACCAAGGAATATCCTGGCTTTAGAAAGATGTCCTTCAAATGGTCCGACGGGGACGCAGAAGACTTCCCGCGCCTGTCGGTCAAAGTCCGCGACGAAATCGTGGCCTTCGGCGCACCGGGTGAGCTCAAAGTCGATGATAATGGCGTTATCGGCGGCGGCGTGCACCTCAAGCCCGAAGAGGTCAACGAGCTCGTGGAAAAGCACGGCGATGACGTCGTGTTCTTTGATGGCCGCAATGCGATGGAAGCCGAAATCGGCAAGTTTAAAAATGCCGTGGTGCCCGATGTGAAGACCACGCATGACTTCATCAAAGAAATTGAGTCCGGCAAATACGACTGGATGAAAGACCGCCCGATTGTGTCTTACTGCACCGGCGGCATCCGCTGCGAGATTCTATCTGTGCTGATGAAAAACCGTGGCTTCAAGGACGTCTACCAAATCGACGGCGGCATCGTGCGTTACGGCGAAAAATTTGGCAATGATGGCCTGTGGGAAGGCTCCATGTACGTCTTTGACAAGCGCATGCACCACGAATTCGGCGCGGGCGTCAATGACCCAGGATTTATTCAGCTTGGTCACTGCGTGCAGTGCGGAACCGGCACCAATACGTTTGTTAACTGCGTCAATGAGGACACCTGCCGCCAGCAAGTGTTGCTTTGTGATGACTGTGCCGCGCACACCAGCACCGCCAACTGCGGGCGCGAGGATTGCCAGCAGGTCGCAGCAGAGCTTGCAGCCGCCGAGCAGGGCTAGGATCTACGCCTAGGCGCTGAGTACGTTGGAGAGCTCGAGCAGGGTTTGCAGCATCCAGAACATGCAGTGTGGGACCATGACCCAGAACGCGCCCATCCATGGGCGCCAGCGAAGGTAGCTGCGCAGTTTTCGCACCAGGATTATTCCTGAGCCGAGCATGCCCACGATAGGCGTGATCGAGGTGGCGATGATCCAGATGACGCGCTGGGTGGTGGAGCAGAACCATACTGCTTCGCCGGCGGTACACTCTGGGCCGCCAACCAGCCGGAAAATCAGTACTGAGCCGAGCGCGACGACAAAAGAAATCAAGACGATAGTGATGGTAAACCGAATAGCCTGACGCGTGGATTTTTGGTTGAGCCGGGCGATTTCGGCCGGGTCGGGTTCATCGGCGAGTTCATCGAAAGAGTGTGCTTCGGGACGCGGAACATTGGTGAAATCCGCATCCGTGGACAGATCGTTTTCAGGGTGATCTGGACCAGTGAAATTAAACCGACGTGCGCTCATATCTTTGACCCTACTAGCTTGCTTTGCGCGAAGGCCACACGATGATCGGAACCGAGAGATGCGGCAGCAACTCGGTGGCACGTGAGCCGATAAAAACCCGCTCAATCGGGCCCATCGGAGCAGAACCCAGACACATGAGATCGCCCTTCTTCCACTTCATGGAATCCACGGCAGCGCGCCAGCCCTGACCGGAGCCAATCTCAGAAGTGATTTCAAGCTCGGGGAACTTCGCAACAACCTGCTCACGCGCGACATCAAGCAGCCCCAAAGAATGCTCGCGCCACTGCGAGGTTAATTCGAGTGCAACATCGAGATTGTCATTCATGGGTGCTGTGACTAGGCCGTTGGAAGAAAAGACCACGATGCGCAGGGGAACCTTCCACCGAGATGCAAGCGAGGCGGCATCGAAAAGCGCTGGCACATCATCAATGCCTTGTTCTTCTGTCAGCGCAAAATTAAGGCGCGTAACACCATGCTTAGAAAGCTTCGCTGCGCGCGGGCTTAGTCCCACCGGGGTAGGCGAGTAGTGCAGCAAGCTATCGGCGGTAGATCCGGCCAAAAAACGGCCTTTCGCCGCGCCCTGGTTCGGGCCAAGCAATACTAAATCGGCGTCGAAGTCCTCGGCTGCCTGGGTGAGCAGGTGCGGTTTAGACGGGCCATCCATGAGCACGGAATAATTCTTATCCCAGTATTCGCGTGGAATGCCTGCAGTCTGCAGCGTGTTTTTCACCGCCTGCTTGCAGGCCTTGGACTCTTGCTCAAACCACTTATTGTATTTTCCACCGAGTTTTTGCAGCGACACCTCGTGCCACGGCTGCAAGAATGCCGAAACTACGCGGACTTTAATGTTGGCGGTGCGCGCTAGCCAGGCCGCATACTGGATCGGCTCAGTCCCGCCAGAGGCAGGTGTCCAGGAAATGAGGATGCGGAAAGCGCGGTTTTCTGATTTTTGTGGCATAAAGAAACAACGTCAGGATAAGAGGAAGTTTTTGTGCACCTTTATCCTAGTGAGGACAACGCTATTTCTGTGAATCCTGGGTTGGGCGGTAAATTTCCGCGAGCTTATTGATCAGATCGGAAATCTCACGCGCAGTCTGCAAGCCGTCATCGTCCAACCAGCGCAGAATCTCCGCGAGTGCCTGGGCGCGTTCCTGGCTGACCTGCTCTAGCTCGGTCAGTCCCTTCTTGGTCAGCTGCACCATGACACCACGGCGGTCTTTTTCATCGCGGGTGCGTTCAATGAAGCCACGCTGCTCTAGCTGGTACAGCGCATTGGATGCGGTTGGCATGCGGATTAGTTCCGCGGCGGCAACCTGGCTAACGCGGGCTGCGCCACGCGCCTTGAGCTGATTCATAATAGAGACTTGCGAGGTGGTCAACGAGCCACCTTCAGTGGTGCGCTGGAAAATAACAACTAATTTATTAAGTGCTGGCTGAATCTGTGCAGCGACGTCGAGTGCGTCTTCCAATGTGGACGGGGAATTGTTATTAGGTTCGGTCATAAAACTAGAATAACGGCAGCGTATGAGATTTGGTAGTTAATGAAGCAAAAAGTTTGGTTTTGAACCATAAAATGTTTTAAACAAAATCTAACCCACGTTTTCGTGCATCCTCAGTGTGGGAGCATGTCCGAAATACGTGGGTTTAAGGGGGAGTCCGCCTAGCGCTTAAATACAAGGCCTAAGGCTGTGTTTAAGCGACGGCGTTAGGAGTCTGCACCGATGATGAAGGCTTCAAGGGCGGCGCGGGCCTCATCGTCTGGCATCTGCTGTGGCGGGGATTTCATCAAGTACGCAGATGCCGGCAGGATTGGGCCGCCGATGCCGCGGTCGAGAGCAATCTTTGCCGCGCGCACAGCGTCAATAATGATGCCGGCGGAGTTCGGGGAGTCCCATACCTCTAGCTTGTACTCCAGATTGAGTGGAACCTCACCGAAGGCGGAGCCTTCCAAACGGACGTAGGCCCACTTGCGGTCATCGAGCCACTCAACGTAATCGGAAGGGCCGATGTGCACGTTGCGGTCGGCCTTCTTGCCCGCCAGTGGGGAGTCCTGCAGGTTGGAGGTGACAGCCTGGGTCTTGGAAATCTTCTTGGATTCCAAGCGGTTGCGATCAAGCATGTTCTTGAAGTCCATGTTGCCGCCGACGTTGAGCTGCATGGTGCGCTCAAGGCGCACGCCGCGGTCTTCAAAAAGCTTCGCCATCACGCGGTGAGTAATGGTGGCGCCAACCTGGGACTTGATGTCATCGCCGACAATTGGAATGCCCGCATTCGCGAACTTCTTTGCCCACTCTGGGTCGGAAGCAATGAAGACAGGCAGTGCGTTGACGAAGGCACAGCCGGCATCGATAGCTGCCTGTGCGTAGTATTTATCGGCTTCTTCCGAACCCACTGGCAAGTAGGAGACAACAACCTCAGCGCCGGAGTCTTTGAGCGCCTGGACGACATCGACAGGCTCAGCGTCAGATTCTTCAATAGACTCCACATAGTGGCTGCCCAAACCATCCAAGGTCACGCCACGCTGCACCGTGACACCGATGTGGTCGAGCTCAGTGATGGTGATGGTGCAGTTGCGGGAAGCACGGGTGGCATCAGAAAGATCCTGGCCCACCTTTGCCGCATCCACGTCGAAGGCAGCAACAAACTCAATATCGCCAACATGGTAGTCACCAAACTTGGCGTGCATGAGGCCGGGAATTTTTTCCTCTACAGAAGCGTTGCGGTAGTACTCCACGCCTTGGATGAGAGAAGTTGCACAGTTGCCAACACCGACGATGGCAACCTTTACTTTAGAGGCCATTAGGCACTGCTCCTTGAAAAAGATTTTTGGTTAAGCCTTGAACTCCCAACCCTAGGGATCTGGCGCTCTCAAGTGCTACTTTGCCGCGAGGTGGATCGATAAAGAAGACGATATTAAGGTGGTTATGGTGAGTGGTTTAACACCTTCAGTGGCGTATAAACACAAAGTTTCACACGAGTGGGAACGCGCGGCAGCCTTGCGCGAAGTCCGTGCGGGCCGCTTGAGTGAGTCCGATGTGTGCGACGCGGACTTTTTGTTGCGCGCGGCAGCAACCCACCACGGGGTTGCATCGACACGCGAATGCCCTTTGTGTGGTGCGAAGATGCGAAACACAAGGTGGGTCTATGGCGAGGTTCTGGGCCGTCGTGCGGGCAGTGCACGCAGCGAAAAAGAAATCGCAGAATTCGTTGCGGAGGGCTTAGAGTTTACTGTCCATACCGTCGAGGTCTGCCTTGCTTGCCGATGGAACCATCTTTTAACGTCCGAAGTTGCCTACGGAAAGTGTTAACGTGCATGTATCGCAGTAGAGTTAGATACGAAGAATAAGACATAGAAGTAAGGCGCGTTTAGGTGAGCGATAAGAATCAAGCGACCCCGTCCACAGGCGGTAGGCGGAGGCAAAAGAAAGCCCCACGCCGCTGGCCGTGGATTGTGCTGATCGTGGTGGCCGTGTGCATCGCCATTCCGGGAGGAATGTTCGCGTATGCATATTCGCAGTATGAGGTGCCGGAGCCGGAAGAGCTGGCTAATAACCAGATTTCTTCGATCTATGCTTCCGATAATTCCACGCAGATTGCGCGCATTGTGCCGCCGGAAGGCAACCGCACCCAGGTCAGCTTGGAGGCGATCCCGGACCACGTGGAAAACGCGGTGCTCGCTGCCGAGGACCGTGATTTCTGGACGAACTCAGGCTTTTCGTTTACGGGCTTTGCCCGCGCAGCAGTTGGCAAGATTACGGGCAATGATTCGGCTGGTGGCGGTTCGACCGTGACCCAGCAGTATGTGAAAAACACGCTGGTGGGCAATGAGGTGTCTTATATCCGTAAGGCCCGCGAGCTGGTCTACTCCATCAAGATGACCAATGAGTGGCCGAAGGAAGATATTCTCAATGCCTACTTAAATACGGTTTACTTTGGGCGTAACGCTTATGGCATCCAAGCGGCATCAATTGCGTACTTCGACAAAAACGTAGAAGACCTCACCGTCGAAGAGGGGGCAATGCTCGCCGGTATTATTCAGGCTCCAAGCAACTGGGACCCAGCGGTTAATGCGCAGCAGTCCGAGGAACGCTGGAACTACGTGCTTGACGGCATGGTGGAATCTGAAACCTTACCTGCTGAGCAACGCGCCGGCATGCAGTTCCCGCACACTGAGGAACCATCGAGCGTTTCTGCGTACACCCAGGCCACCGGCGCAAATGCGCATATCAAGAACCAGGTCATTGCGGAACTGGAAGAAGTTGGCATCACTGAGGACCAGGTCAACACCCGTGGTCTGCGGATTACCACCACGATCGACCCGAGGGTACAAAATGCCAGTGTTGATGCAGTCGATGCCAACCTTGCTCCATTGCAAGAAGATGCCCGGGCAGCAGCGGTGACCATCGATCCATCGACAGGCGCTGTGCGCGGCTACTTCGGTGGCGATGAAGCCGAGGGCTGGGACTATGCCAACGGCCCAACTGAAACCGGCTCCACCTTTAAGATCATGGCGCTGGCAGCGGCCCTGCAACAGGGCATCCCGCTGAGCCAAAATTACTCCTCCGGCCCATACCAAGTTGGCGATGTCACCGTTGGCAACGTCAACAACAACTCCTGTGGCGTGTGTTCTATTGAAGAGGCATTGAAGCACTCCTACAACACTTCCTTCATGCGCCTGCAGGCCGATTTGGAAAACACCACCCAGGACACCGCGGACATGGCGTACTCCTTGGGCGTTGCCGAATCCCTGCCTGGCGTGGAGCGCACCCTGACTGAAAACGGCGCGCAGCCATATGAGGGCATCGTGCTAGGTCAGTACCAGACCCGCCCTCTGGATATGGCTGTGGCGATGGCAACGTTGACCAACCGTGGCGTGTGGCACGACCCTTACTTCGTGCAGCGCGTGGAAACCAACTCCGGTGAGGTTCTCTATGAGCACCCCACCAGCGAAGGTGAGCGCCGCGTGTCTGAGCAGGTTGCGGACAACGTGATTCAGGCGATGAAGCCAATTGCCGCGTGGTCTAATGGTGCACTGGCTGGCGGACGTGAATCTGCGTCCAAGACCGGTACCCACCAGTTGGGTGATACAGGATTGAACAAGGACACCTGGATGATCGGTTCCACCCCGCAGCTGGCTTCAGCTGTATGGGTTGGTACCGCGGATAATGCTTCAGCAATCAACAACGCGTGGGGCGGCGTGATGTATGGCGCCGGTGCACCAACGCAGATTTGGAAGCAGATTCTGGACACATCGCTGGCCGATGCCGAGTGGGAGTCCTTCCCGCAAGCCACCCCAGTGCGCTACGGCTCCAACGACCTGTCTAATGCAACTGCGTGGGATCCGACCTGGAACTCCACGCCAAGCACCGGCGGAACGGCTTCAACAGACGAAGATTCTGACTCTGAAGGCGAAGACGGCGACAGCGACGGCAACGGCAACGGCGATAGCGAAGGTGGCGGCGAGACCGGCACTGGCGAATCTGGTGCTGATGCTGGCGGCGACGGCGGCGGTGATACCGGCGGTGGCGAAGAACCTGCCGCGCCACAGGTCCCAAGCGTTGATGATGTCATCGGCGACTTGCAGGACATGTTCGGCTAACAGCCCACTTCGACAGTCGAGCAAATCCGACGTTCCTTAAGGCTAAAGAACCTTCTTTTCTACTAAGACGAAAATGCCTCCTTTCTCTGAAAGGGGGATTTTCGCGTTAGTGGGCGATAATAGAGACCATGAGTGTTGTCACCGTGGTCGGAATTGTGTCAATCGGAATCGGGTTCATCTGCGTGCTTTGCGCTTATTACACCTTCCAGCGCGGCAAAGACCGCCGAGTGCCGCTGGCGCTGGGGCTTTTGGCGCTGCTGTGCTTGACCATCATCCCGGTGATCTGCGCAGTGTTTTATGCCGCGACGTCTCACGGATACTAGAAACCACAAACTCACGTGCATGTCAGAGTTACATGCACGTGAGAGTTACATGGATGAAATTTGGCGGTCTAATTGTGCTGGTGTAGGGGATTTCTGATCCGGACGCCCATACGGTACGCTGGGGTGGTTGCTTGACGCAACGTACCCTCCTGCCACGTCCGCAAAGGTGATGTGGCCGAAACTACTAGACCATAGGAGGTGATGAGGTCCGTGCGTCACTACGAAGTCATGATCATTTTGGATCCGAGCCAAGATGAACGCACTGTAACCCCGTCCCTAGACAAGTTCCTCGAAACCGTCCGCTCTGAGGGCGGCAAGGTTGAGAACGTTGATGTGTGGGGCAAGCGTCGCTTGCTGTACCCAATCAACAAGAAGGAAGAGGGCGTTTACGCTGTCGTAAATCTTGAGTGCGAGTCTGCGACCGTACTGGAGTTCGACCGTCGCCTGAGCCTGAACGACACTGTTCTGCGTACCAAGGTTCTGCGCACCGACAGCAAATAACGGATACTGGGGCTTAAACTCATTCATCCGATTCTCAAGGAGTAGGCAAATACCATGGCACAGGGCGATACCAATATCACGGTCGTTGGCAACATTGTTGCTGACCCAGAACTGCGTTTTACCCCGTCGGGTGCACCAGTCGCGAACTTTCGCGTAGCGTCCACCCCGCGTCGCTTCAATTCCCAAACTAATCAGTGGGAAGACGGCGAGGCTATGTTTTTGACGTGCAACGTCTGGCGCCAGGCAGCCGAGAATGTCGCAGAGTCCCTCACAAAGGGCATGCGCATTATCGTCACTGGTCGTTTGAAGTCGCGTTCTTTCCAAACCCGCGAGGGCGAGAATCGTACCGTCTTTGAAATTGACGTTGATGAGGTAGGGCCATCGCTACGCTACGCTTCTGCACAAGTTGCTCGTAATCCACGTGAGGGTGGACAAGGCGGCAACTTTGGTGGAAACCAGGGTGGCGGACAAGCAGGCGGCAACCAAGGCGGCTTTGGTGGAAACCAAGGCGGCGGAAGCCAGAGCAGCAACCAGGGTGGATTTGGTGGAAACCAATCATCCGGTGGCCAGTCTCAGCCAGCCAATGACCCTTGGAACTCCGCTCCACCAGCTGGTGGATTCGGCGGAGATGACGAGCCCCCGTTCTAAATTTACTGTCAGCGATTAATCAACATTCAACTTAAAACATATAAGTGAAAGGCAGGGATCATGAAGCTGATCCTCACCGCTGCCGTTGATAACCTCGGCGCTCCAGGCGAAGTCGTTGAGGTTAAGAACGGTTACGGACGTAACTACCTGCTTCCACGCGGTTTGGCAATTGTTGCTACCCGCGGCGCTGAGAAGCAGATTGAAGGCATCAAGCGTGCACAGGAAGCTCGCGCAATCCGCGATCTGGACCATGCACGCGAGGTCCGCACTCAGCTCGAGCAGCTGGAGAAGGTCGTTGTCGAGGTTAAGACCTCCGACAAGGGCAAGCTCTTCGGTTCTGTTACCGCTGAAGACATTGTTGCCGCAGTCAAGAAGGCTGGCGGCCCTAACTTGGACAAGCGAATCATCGAATTGCCAAAGGGCCTAGTCAAGAAGACTGGCAACTACCAGGTCGAGGTCAAGCTGCACGCTGACGTTCTCGGCAAGATTAATTTCTCGGTCGTCGCTGCCTAATTTAATTGGCGCGTTCGACGGTCATAATTTCTAGAATTTTATAGACCCAACGACAACAGCATTGCGCGCAGGTCTTGGTGGTCACTCCTATGTGAGGTGGGAGTTCCATCAGGGCCTGCGCGCGTTTTTGGTTGTGGATAACTTCAGATTTCTGGGGATAACTTGACCTGGTTGTGGAGTGTTTTACCCCCGTTCATATCAGATTCACGCTTTTCGGCCCGGTGGGAAACCTACTGGTAGCACGGTTTTCGCATGCTTTTTGATGCAAAATTAGGCGCCTGAAACTCAACCTGACATGCGGAAATGTATTAGGCAACTAGGTCGTCCTAAGAAGTGATCCACAGCTATTCCCAGCCCTATCAGCCCGCAATGTGCTATTTACCTGGTAATTACACAGGTGCCTGTGGATAACTGTGTGCAATTGTCCCCAGGGGGCGGGGCAAATTGTGGGTATCTAGGGCAAGTCGGTTGGATGTATTAGCCTAAAAGGGCGTTTGAGTTTAAGAAAAGGGGAATTTCGATGACATCGAGTATAGGAGCAAGCTTCGATGACGATAGCTACCTGCCACCGGAAGAGCCGGCACCAGAGTTTGGGCCTGAGCCACCGGAGTCTTTCGATGCCCCGGGAGGCAATTACCAGCGCAACAACTACGGCGGCGGCCGGCGCAAATATGGCAAGCGTGATGAGCTAGAAAATCCGCAGCGCTATGGCGAGTTCCGGCAGCCACCGTCCGATAAAGACGCCGAGCAAGGAGTGCTGGGCGCGATGTTGCTCTCCCCGAACTCTGTCATTGAGGTTATCGATGAAGTCGATCCGGAAGACTTCTACTATCCGGCGCATCAGCTGATTTATAGCGCCATGCTGGATTTGTACTCTGATGGCACCGATATTGACCCGGTGATTGTCTCCAGTCGTCTGGACCGTCAGCAGAACCTGGAGCGCATCGGCGGGGCGGTGTATCTGCACACCCTGTTGGCGACGGTGCCAACGGCAGCGAATGCGCGCTACTACGCGGAAATCGTGGCGGAGAAGGCGCTGCTGCGCAAGCTGGTGGACGCCGGCACGCGTGTGGTCCAACTGGGCTTCAACGGCGACGAGGACGCCGAGATTGAAACGGTCCTGGACTTGGCGCAGCAGGAAGTCTTCAAGGTTGCGCAGAAGAAGACCACCGAGGACTACAAGGTCATTGGTGACCTGATTATGCCGACCATTGATGAGCTGACCTCCCTGCAAACCAACGGCGGTCTAGAGTCGGGTGTCCCAACCGGATTCATCGATCTAGACAATCTGACCAACGGTTTGCACGCGGGCCAGATGATTATTATTGCGGCGCGTCCTGGTGTGGGTAAGTCGACACTGGCGCTGGACTTCATGCGCTCATGCTCATTGCACCACAACAAGCCTTCGGCGGTGTTCTCATTGGAAATGAGTGCTTCGGAGATTGTGATGCGTTTGCTCTCAGCCGAGTCAGAGGTGAAGCTGTCGGATATGCGCTCCGGCAAGGTCTCCGGTGAAGATTGGGAACGGTTGACGGATACTCTCACCCGGATTCAGGATGCGCCGTTGTACATTGATGACTCACCGAACCTGACCATGATGGAGATTCGTACCAAGGCGCGCCGTTTGAAGCAGCAAAGTGGCCTGGACTTGGTGGTGCTGGACTACCTTCAGCTGATGAGCTCGGGTAAGAAAGTGGAATCACGCCAGCAAGAGGTTTCGGAGTTCTCGCGTCAGCTGAAGCTGTTGGCGAAGGAGCTGGAGGTTCCGGTCATTGCTATTTCGCAGCTAAACCGTGGTCCGGAAGCGCGTACGGATAAAAAGCCACAGTTGGCTGACCTTCGTGAGTCGGGCTCGCTGGAGCAGGACGCCGATATGGTTATGCTGCTGTACCGTCCAGACTCCCAAGACCGCGATAATGAGCGTGCCGGTGAGGCCGACATTATCTTGGCTAAGCACCGTGGTGGTCCGATTGATACGGTGCAGGTTGCACACCAGCTGCACTACTCGAAGTTCGTCAACATGGCACACGGCTAGAGTTAAATATGTCACAGCCCGACGCGCTATTGCCTTCCTCAATGAAGACGCACGCGGCGGGCTGGTTTATTTGTGCTGGTAGATGCTGTGCGCAGTGGTGTTGTGAGGCTTGCCAATCTAAGGCCGCACACAGTTAGTTGTGCCTATCCATCGGTGAAATTGCAGGTCAAAGGTGTCATGCTGAATCTCACAAGACATTAAGTAGACCTGTGAGGAGGGACGATGAGTATTTCAATTGACCGCACCAACACCACGACCATCTTGGCAAACCTGCCGCGCGATATCGCAGAGATTGAGCGTCAAACAGCGCGGCGCGCAGGTTTTGCGCAGCTAGTCGGCGAGTGCCTTGCCTTTGTTTTCGGGCAGCGTAAACGCAGCAATGGCGGCAATCGCGAAAGCGGCGGCAAAGAGCACGAATAGCCATGGTGCGCCCGCAGCGGCGAGGATGGGCGGCACAATCAGCGGGGAGATGATCGAGGCAATGCGCCCGAATCCCGCAGCAGCGCCGGTACCGCGCCCGCGAATATGGGTGGGGTAGAGCTCCGGGCCAATCGCGTACAGGGCGCCCCACGCGCCGAGGTTGAAGAAGGACAGGAAGCAACCGGCCACGATGATGGTGACTTCTGTGTCCGCCATGCCGAATGCGCCGGCGGAGAAGGCAGAGCCGACAAGGAAGACGGCCAGGGTGATGCGTCGGCCCCAGACTTCAATGAGCCAAGCAGCCGCGGCGTAGCCCGGGAGCTGCGCGAGGGTGATAATCAGCGTGAAGGTAAACGAGCGCACCAGGGTGAAGCCATCAGCCACTAGCAGCGACGGAATCCAGATGAAGGCGCCGTAGTAGGACAAGTTGATGCAGAACCAGATGACCCACAGCGCAGCGGTGCGCGCGCGAAGGGTGGGGGACCAGATGGAAGTATCGGTGGGATCGGCGTCGACTTCGACCGGCGCGGGGGCATCATTGAGCTCGGCGCCATCGGCGATGGCTGAAGCCTCAAAGGAGCTGACAACCTCTTCCGCCTCAGTATGGCGGTCCTTGGCCTCCAAGTAGCGCACGGATTCGGGCAGCGCCATGCGTACATAGAGCGCGTAGAGGGCAGGAACCATGCCGATGGCCAGCGCCCAGCGCCAGCCGCTATCCGATGCCCCGACCACGAACGTTCCGATGACCGCGGCAGCAATCCAACCCGCAGCCCAAAAAGCTTCGAGCAGCACAACCATGCGGCCGCGGACCTTGCGCGGCGCGAACTCGGAAATCAGGGTGGATGCAACCGGCAGTTCTGCACCCAGCCCAAGGCCGACAATAAAGCGCAACGCGATGAGCACGCCGAGACCGGTGGCAAGGGCAGAAGCACCGGTGGCAATGCCGTAGACCAACAAGGTCAGCGCGAAGATGTGGCGGCGGCCAAATTTATCGGCCAAAAGCCCGCCCAACGTTGCGCCGAGTGCCATGCCGACGAATCCGGCGGTGGCAATCCAGGAGGTCTGCGTGGACTCAAGGTTCCAGTGCACGGCGAGTGCCGCCATGATGAAGGAGATGAGTCCGACGTCCATCGCGTCGAGCGCCCAGCCGATGCCGGAACCCCACAGCAGCTTTTTGTGCTTGGGAGTTACCGGCAGCCGGTCCAGGCGCTCATTACGCGATAGTTGTGATGTTGTTGTCCGGGTCATGGACGATGATGATAAACAAAGCCTTAGGTTTCGGCCTAATGGGCTAAAACCTAATCTGCTTGAAACGACCGCAGGCGCAGTGAGTTGCCCACCACGAACACGGAACTAAAAGCCATGGCCAGGCCCGCAAACAGGGGATTGAGGAAGCCGGCCGCAGCAACCGGAATTAAAACCACGTTGTAGGCAAATGCCCAGAATAAATTGCCTTTAATCGTGCTAAGCGTCTTGCGCGACAGGCGGATAGCGGACGCTGCGGAGCGCAGATCTGAGTTCATCAGGGTGATATCGGAGGCTTCGATGGCAACATCGGTGCCAGCACCCATCGCGAGTCCCAAGTCCGCCTGGGCAAGGGCGGCAGCGTCATTGACGCCATCGCCGACCATCGCAACAGTCTTGCCTGCTTCTTGCAGCTCGATGACCTTGGAGACCTTCTCATCGGGCATCACACCGGCAAAGACATTCGCTGGGTCGATACCAACTTCACGTGCGACAGCACGCGCTGCGCCCTCATTGTCGCCGGTGAGCAGATAAGGCGTCAGCCCCAGCTCTTTAAGCTGCGCAATCGCGGCGGCGGAAGTGTCCTTGATGGTATCGCGTACCGTAATCACACCCGCGATGTCATCATCAATGCGCACGACAATCGGGGTGCCGCCGGATTCTTCTGCGCTCGTGAAGGCATCCGTCAAAGCGCCCGAGTTAGCATCGCCAAGGCGACCGACGGCGACGCGGTGGCCATCCACGGTGCCGGTCACACCAAGGCCAGCCTGGGACTGGAAATCGGTAGCGGTGGGATGCTCACCAGCGTGGTTCACAATCGCCTTGGCAATCGGGTGCTCAGAGCCTGCCTCCACGGCGGCAGCATAGGAGACCACGGTGGATTCGTCGAGGCCCTCGGCAGTGACGACCTCGGAAACGCTCATCATACCGGTGGTTACGGTGCCGGTCTTATCCAAAACAATGGTGTCGACCTTCTTGGTGGACTCCAAGATTTCTGGACCCTTAATCAACAGGCCCAGCTGCGCGCCGCGGCCGGTGCCAACCAGGATTGCGGTTGGGGTGGCAAGGCCCATCGCGCACGGGCAGGCGATAATCAGCACGGCTACGGCCGCGACAAAGGCCGGGGCAACACCTTGGGACAACATGAAATGCGCAACCAGCGTTGCAAGCGCAATGACGATGACTGCGGGAACAAAGACCTGCGCGATACGGTCCACAAGGCGTTGCACAGGAGCTTTCGATGCCTGCGCCTCCGTCACCAGCTTCGCCATCTGTGCCAGCGTTGTATCTGAGCCAACCCGGGTAGCGCGCACCACCAGCTTGCCGGAAGTATTGATAGAAGCACCGGTTACCCGCGAGCCCACCTGGACCTCCACGGGAACAGATTCGCCGGTGAGCATGGACTCATCAACAGCGGAGAAGCCTTCGATGACCTCGCCATCAGTAGCGATCTTCTCACCAGGGCGAACCACAAACACATCCCCGATAGCAAGCTCGGAAATGGGGATGCGGCTTTCTTTGCCATCGACAAGCAACGATGCGTCTTTCGCACCCATGTTGAGCAAAGTGCGCAACGCCTCGGAAGACTGACCCTTGGCTTTCACCTCAAAATATCGGCCCAGTAGCAAGAAGGTAATGACCATGCCGACGGACTCGAGGTAAATATGGTCCATCTCAGCGTTGTTGGAGACCAACTCCATGTGCATGCGCATGCCGGGCATGCCCGCGTGGCCGAAAATCATGACGTACAACGACCAGAAATACGCAGCCGAGGTACCCATGGTGATCAGCGTGTCCATGGTGAATGAACCATGCTTGATATTCGTCCAAGTCGCCTTGTGGAAAGGTGCACCGCCGTTGACAAAGACGATGGTCGCCAAAATGGCGCTCACCCACTGCCAATAATCAAACTGCAGCGCAGGAATCATGGACATCGCCATAATCGGCAGCGACAACACGCCTGACATGATGGTCAAGCGTTTAAGGTTCGCGGCCTCTTCTTCCCGGGCAATATCCGCAGGCGTCTCCGAAGAAGAACCGGCAGACGCATCTACCCCTGCATCGGAAGCCGGCGGGTTCGCGTCGTAGGCGTCGTAGCCCGCGCCCTGAATGACCTTGATTAGGTCATCCGGGCCAGTCAGCGTGGAGTCATATTCAACCGACGCAGACTCGGTTGCGTAGTTGACCGTGGCGGTCACGCCTTCGACCTTGTTGAGCTTGCGCTCCACGCGCGAAGAACACGACGTACAGGTCATGCCCGTGACGCCAAGGTCAATGTGGGTGGTGGACATATTTGCTACACCAGCTTGTAACCTGCCTCCGCAACAGCTGCGGAGACTTGCTCATCATTAAAATCTGTACCCTCAACGCTGACCTGGCCGGTGGTGTGGTCGGCCGCAACGCTAGTCACGCCCGCGATCTCGCCGATTTCTTCCTTCACTGACATTTCACAGTGGCCGCAGGTCATGCCTTCAACGGTGTAATTCTTGGTTGCCATGATGTTGTCTCCTTTTAAGTACTGTAGATTGCCGTTCCACCTCTCACCTTATACCCCCCTAGGGTATCTTGCAAGGGGTGCGGCGCGGGAATACTTCGTCTTTCGGTACCGTTGAACCAATACAGGAAGCACGAAATTTTTAAACCCTGAGGAGAAAAATATGGCGACCGTAGAAGTCACCAAGGAAAACTTTGAAGAAACCACCATTGGTGACGGCATCACCATTGTTGACGCATGGGCTGAGTGGTGTGGTCCTTGCAAGCGCTTCGCACCAGTCTTTGACAAGGCTTCTGATGAGCACGAGGACATCACCTTTGCCAAGCTTGATACTGAAAACAACCAGGAACTAGCTGGTGCTTTGCAGATTCAGGCAATTCCTACCCTGATGGTCTTCCGCGATGGCATCCAGGTGTTTAACCAGGCTGGCGCATTGCCTCCTGCAGCTTTCGAAGACCTGATTAAGCAGGTGCGTGACTTGGACATGGATGCTGTGCGTGAGCAGGTTGCTCAGCAGAACAATGAGGGCTAATTAGAACCTTTGATTGCCCTGTGCACTCGACGCTTTCTTGTGAGTATCGCTACACTCGCTAGAAAGCGTCTTTTTAATTGTTAAACGAATCTGCAAGGAGTGAAGTGGGCTATGGCTAACCCATTTTCTAAGGGCTGGAAGCATTTGATGGCTTCCTTCGACCAAAAAATCGACGAGAATGCCGATCCGAAGGTACAGATTAAGCAGGCTGTGGAGGGTGCGAAGAAGCGCCACCAGGAAATTACTGAGTCTGCATCCGAGATTATCGGCAATCAGCGCCAGCTGGAACTGCGCATGAACCGCCTGTTGAAGTCGCAGGATGACCTGCAGGTTCAGGTGCGTCGCGCGCTCGAGCTGGCAGACAAGGCAGAGTCCGAGGGCGATAGCGGCAAGGCTCAGGAATACAACAATGCAGCCGAGGTTGTCGCCGCTCAGCTGGTATCTACCGATCAGGAAATCGAGCAGGTCAAGACCCAGCACGAGGCAGCCACCCAGGCTGCGCAGCAGGCTCAGGAACAGCAGAAGCAGTCTGAGGCTCGCCTGCGTGAGCAGCTGGCTGAGGTCGACCAGCTCATGGCGCAGGCCGACCAGGCAAGCATGCAGGAGATGAACGCGGAGACGCTCAGCTCCATGGATAGCCTGACTCCGGACGGCAACTCCCCGACCTTGGATTCGGTGCGCGCAAAGATTGAGAAGCGCTACTCCAACGCGCTTGGTGCGCAGGAGCTGTACCAAGCCACCGGCGGCAGCCGTATTCAGGCCGCGTTGGAGTCGACTGAGGACATGCAAGCCAAGTCCCGCCTGGATGAAATCCGTGCTTCCATGGCCAAGGACAAGCAGCTCACCGCCGGCGATGGTGCGGCTAAGGCCGAAGAAAAGCCACAGGATGAAGTTGTTGAGCCAGAGGTTGCCAGCGACTCGCAGGACAAGAAGCCTTCCGGCGATGTCCACGACGCCGAAATCGAGCAGGTCCTAGAAGAGGCCAAGAAGGCTGTCGATGACAAGCCTGCCGATGACACCAAGTAACATCCGCGCCCTTTAGGTACACCAAAGAGCACAGAAAACACACAAAGCAGCGAGGCCAGGAAGTTTAATTCCTGACCTCGCTGCTTTTGCTCTGTCTAGCTGCTAACTGCCAAGCGTTAATTGCCGGGCATAAGAAGTCAATTAACCATTGCGCGTGATGTTAATGAGCACGCCACGGATTCCGGAGTGGAAACCGTCGCGGAGATTTACACGTTGCGTTTCAGTCAGTGTGTATTCGTGCAGCGTCTCGCACGCGAATTGCAGCAACGGACGGTCGATCTCAGGTGGGAGCCCACCGCCAGAAAGCACATGCGCTTGGTCGCGTTGGTCAGCGGATGCCGCATTTTCAAACCACCAGCTGGCGTACTGTTGGCCCACGTCAAACGGGGTTTGGAAGCCGGACGAAGACCACACCTCTTCCGGCAGTGGAACATAACGCGAGCGCAGCTTGCGACGCGGCGCCATCATTGACGGCTTCGGTGCCGCCGATGGCTTCGGGATCCCTGATGAATCCGAGTCACCGGTGTCATCAGTGGCATCAGTATCATCCGTATCGTCAACGGCTACCTCATCCACATCAAACTGCTTAACCTGGTTGGCCGCTTCCACCTGGTCAACGTGCTCAACCCGCTCAGTTGGCTCAGCAGGCTCAGCCGGGGTTTCAGACACCTGTGGATCCGGATTCGGCGTGGCCGAGGGAACGGATTCTGGGCTCGGGGTTGGTGTTGGCCCAGGTGTTGGCCCCGGTGTTGGCGTTGGGCTCGGTGTCGTGGACACCGCTGGCTCGCCGTCGCCGATGTTCTCATCCGCCTCAGGCATGTAAGGAGTGGACGAAAAAGCGGCCTCTACTTCCGAAGGCTCCCCGCATTCATCACGAGCAGGGAGTTCATCAGTCGAGGTCGCTTCTTCTGCATCTGCCACATCTGGGATAACTGGCGCGATAGGGCCTTCCAGCACCTGGATTTCCATGGCGTCATGGAAGTCTTCACGCGGATCCAAAATGGTGGTGGTGTCACAAGCGTGGCGCAGGGCAGAGGACATTGAATCCCAGCCGAAGCCATAAAGGTGCACGCGAACGCCGTTGTTGGCGGCCTCGTTAACGCCGGGAATCATGTCTGCGTCACCGGAGACCAGAACAAAGTCTGTGAAGTGCTGGTTCATGGCATTAACAACCATGTCAGCAACAAGACGGGTGTCTACTGCTTTTTGGGTACGTCGCTCGCCCCATTCAATGAGCTGGCCAGTGCGAAGCTGCACGCCATCACAGGTGCGCAGTGCGCGCTGGTAGCGGTGCGGGCCGGTATCTGGAATGCCGTCATACCAGTTCTGGCGGTGGACAGGGTGGCCAATTTGGTTCTCAATCATTGAGCGCAAAGTGGCTACTACCTCGGGTAAGTCAATTTCTAATTGGGCGCGTGCTCCGATTTCCCATGAGTTGTAAAAGCTGGCCAATAAGTAAGAAGTGTCAACAAAGACAACTGTGCGTTCAAGCATGGCTCCTAAATTCCGTTCATTTGATTCTAATTTTTTTGTATTCTTCTAGTTTGCCTCATCTGTAACACTACGTCGATATCCTGACTTGAATCTGCTGGTTATTTCCATTTGTCCTGAGAAAGCGCGTGGTTTGGCACCTGAATTTATGTCGGAAGATAGGCAAACCCTTGCGCACTCTAAACCTTGGTTGTACGGTTAGTTACATGAGTAACCAACCAACGTGGTTGGCTCTGTTTAACTTTTCAGACAGGCACAGAAACTATGGCTATGGATAACTCAACTCAGCCGCTCTTTAGGCAGATTGCCTCTTTGGTTGAGGACTCGATTGTGGACGGGGTGCTTACTGAGGGCGCCCAGGCACCTTCGACGAATGAGCTCGCTGACTTCCACTCCATCAATCCGGCGACTGCCCGCAAGGGGCTCAATCTCCTGGTTGATGTTGGGGTGCTGGATAAACGCCGCGGGATCGGCATGTTTGTCGCAGATGGGGCAATAGAAGTTATCCGTCAGCGTCGCCGCAGCGAGTTTGCGGCAGACTACGTTGCCCCACTTATTGACGAAGCGGTTCGGCTGAACTACTCGCGTGCAGCGCTTCTTGATCTCATCGAAAGAGTCGCTGAAAGCCGAGGGCTCTACAAATGACCGCCACTTCCAACCGGTTAGGAATGACCATGAACGCAATTGTTGAATCCAAAAGTTACGTGCTCGACCAGGGCCTTACTCATGGGGTGGTCGGCCCCAATGGCATTGGTAAGACCACGCTCTTGCGCAAAATTGCAGGCCAGCATCCGTCGACTGGCCTCAAAGTTTTCGGTGAGGCACCGTTTGATAATCGCTTGGTGATGGACCGCACCATCTTGATGGGTATTGATAATCCCCTGGTAGATGGATGGAACATTGCTAAGCTCATGCGGCTTGGCAAAGCCCGGTGGGGTACCTGGAATGCTGAGCGTGCCGATGAACTCCAGGACCGCTTTGAGCTACCGTCCAAGAACTATTCGGCGTTGTCGCGTGGCCAAAAGTCCGCGATGGGCATCATCATGGCAGTAGCTTCAGGTTGTGAGCTCATGCTTCTCGATGAACCCTACCTCGGCCTCGATGTTGAAAAACGCCAGGTGTTCTACGACGTGTTGCGGGAAGAACACGGCCGCACAATTGTTATCTCCACACACCACCTCAATGAGCTATCCGGGCATTTGGACACCGTGCTCATGCTCAACGGCATGAAGCATGGCTCAGTAGGAGAGCTCATCGACGGCATCCTGGAACTAACCGGCCGCCCTGAAAACGTGGACCGACTCCTGAATCGCCTGCAGATCAAGCCATTAACCCGCGAATCGACTGCCCTCGGTGACCGCGTCATCGTCGACGCGATTGCGCTCGGCCCCGACAACGTCTTCGACGCTGCCGGCGAAGTCGATGTGCGCGCCAGCGAAGTCAACCTCGAACGGGCCGTACTTGCCCTCGGTGAGGAGGGAATCGCATGAACGCCCGCCTAATGTGGGAGCTGGTTGAAAAGCCCAAATGGGCATTCCGTCTTCTTCTCTTTGCCTTTTTGTATACCGGAATGCACCTCGGTACAGGAATGCTTTACCTCTACCTGATCGTCCTAGGCGCCATCTCATTAATGGGGCCTGCAGGAGATCCCTTCTGGATTCTGGGACTAAGCAAACGCGACTACAACTTTCAGCGCCGCTGCGAAGTAGCGGTATCGGTAGCGATACTGGTCGGCATTACGGCTTCAACAACCGATATTCATTGGATACTGATCGGCGGATATCTCGCAATAGTGGTCATAGCGCTGGGAAAGAACCTTCCTATTCCTCAGCGGAATGGGAGCAGAATGCAGGAACTCGTTTCAGGAACCAGCGGTCGAACTAATGATGGCCGCTTCCCGCCCACAATCGAAGGGCAGCTTGTCATCCGGCCACAGGTCAAAGGCTGGGGGTTTATCATCTGTCTAAACGTTCTCGCGGTACTCATCTATTGGGGCATCGCTGCTATCGGCGGAAACTCCTGGTTAGAAAACTTTACTGTTGCACCGGCTATCTTCTCTGTCTTCATCTTCATAATCTTCGAAGACACCTTGACCACATCACTTCGTGAATATGTACGCTTTGGCGGAACCAGAGAAACTTGGGCACGTCACACCACCGTCATAAACGCTGCAGTTCCAGCGTTGCTGATTGTGATAGGCGCCGTAGTACCTGGATGGGCGCTGGTCAGTGCGGTCGGTGCGATATATCTGCCACTGCTTATCGTAATCGTCGCTCTTGGTTTAACCTCGCGTCCAAGTTGGATGTGGACGGTCCCGTTGGCAATCAGCGGAATTGCACTGGAGGTGTACGTAGCTTTCGGTATCGCCCATGACAACTACATTTTCCCGGCCCTTGCAGCGATTGCTGGTTACTTTGTGGGTGGACTTCTAATTCCGATAATCGCCAGGAAAGCGAATCTCCAGTCAGCCGGCTTCTCCCATTGGCTCGGGATGGCGTCAGCAACAAGATAGGTTCAATTAATGCGGATTCAAAACATCCATTTATGTGGTTTGTGCTGGGGATTTGTCAAGGGTGTGGGTGGCGTGTAACTTTATGTGAGTCAGCGAGACCGACAACGCCCCGCACGGAGCCGAGTGCTTCTGGTGAGAATGGCGGTAGGAAAACAGCCGTTGACAATCAAAATAGATTTTTGACTTTCCATTCACTTATCTTGTGACGCATCTTGGATGTGGACTGCAGGTGGTGGTGTGGTTGTTGTCTGAGAACTCAATAGTGTGCCAATGTACTAGATATATTATTTTTGTCTGTGTTGTGTGGATGAGGATT
>JBCLTK010000005.1:0-303800 GCA_041226025.1 Corynebacteriaceae bacterium 6-324
GGCTAGGAAGAACATAAAGTTTCTTCCTAGCCTTCCTTTTGTGTGTTTTGGCCTCTTTGGGTTGTCGGGGAAAGCCCTCATATAGAGGACACTGGTTCCTTTAAAAGGTCAATGTGGTGTGGAACTGGCGGGGTTTGCCGCTGAGGGGGTCAATGAATTCCAGCTGCGCGGCGGTGAGGTGCATTGGGATATTCATGTCCTCGGCGTCAACAGGATAAATGATGGGATAGACAGGGTCTCCTAGAATAGGGACGTCTGCAGCCCACATATGCAGTCTTAGCTGATGTGTCTTACCTGTCTTGGGGGCGAGGGTATAACGCGCGAGCTGTTGTTGCTTTCCGTGGATGTCTTCCATGGCCTGTTGCTCATTAGATGTCAGCGGATTGACTGCCACCAGGCTGGTGATGGCGTTGATATCGCCTTGTTCAATCCTTCCTTGAATTTCACCGGGGGTCTTCTCCATGCGTGATTCCCAGAGCAAAGGTGTGTGGAAGTCCTTGTAATCAGCGATCGCGCTGTAAGTCTTTTGTACTTCACGGCGGGAAAAGAGTGTTTGATAGGCACCGCGCACTTCACGGTGCTTGGTAAACAACAACAGTCCAGATGTCAGGCGGTCCAGTCGGTGCGCTGGTGCGAGGTCATTGATGCCGGTCGATCGACGCAATTTTACAGTCGCAGTTTCCACAATGTGGCGTGCGCGCGGCATGGATGCCATAAAGGGCGGCTTGTCAGCCACGAGAATGTCTTCGTCCTCATAGACAATGGGAATGTCATAAGGAACGGGTGTCTCTGGAGCCGGAGTTCGATAGAAGAAAACGTCCTGCTCCGCCGCGAGTTCAGTGGAGGGGGAGACGGGGGTGGCATCGAAAAGCACTACCTCGCGTTTATTAAAACGCCCTTGCAGGGCCACAGTATCATCGTCGGGGTGACGGTGGCGTTGAGTTTGGATGACTTCCATGAGGAAATCAAACGCCTTAATGGGCGCAACCTCCGCTGGTACCCGCACTCGGGTGGGATTGAGTCCATCTTTAATAGGGAGGGGGCTGTAGCCCTTACGCTGATGCGATAGTCTATTTCCCATGGATTTTAATGCACTCCTTGAACCAGCAATTCAATTCTCTTCTGAGGGCATCGGCGCCCAGCTCGCGAAAGCAGGCGAATTCCTCTACATGCTGCTCTACCCATCCAACGCGGATGGTGCAGTAATCGACAACGGCAAAGATGCTGCCGAAGCGATTCAAGCAGCAACCAAATAGCCATTACCACTGCAGTTTACGTATTTTGCCCTCTGAATAGGGTATAACAACCTGTTCAAATGGTAATAAGCAGCTATACTTAACTGTAGGAAATGAAATCATTTCATCCCCGTAGATTTTCACCTGACCAGTGCGGAATCGCCGTTTACTGGCTGAAACTGAGGAAGGGAACATCATGGCAAAAGAAGACATCGTTGTAGTAGCAGTGGACGGGTCGGAAGCCTCAAAGAACGCCGTCCTGTGGGCAGCGAACACCGCAACCAAGCGTGGAATCCCATTGCGGATTGCATCCAGCTACACCATGCCGCAGTTCCTCTACGCGGAGGGAATGGTTCCACCAAAAGAACTCTACGAAGACCTCCAGAATGAGACCGCAGGTCGCATTGAGGAAGCTCGCGTCATTGCACATGAGGCTTTCCCGGACCTAAAAATTGGTCACACCATCGCTGAGGGTTCCCCAATCGATATGCTGTTGGAGATGTCGCATGACGTCACCATGATTGTCATGGGCTCCCGCGGTATGGGTGGACTGTCCGGCATGGTCATGGGTTCGGTCTCCGCCAACGTTGTATCCCACGCGCACTGCCCAGTGGTTGTTGTTCGTGACAACAACGCGGTGACCGAGAACAACAAGTATGGGCCAGTCGTGGTTGGTGTTGACGGTTCTGAGGTCTCCCAGAAGGCAACCTCCTACGCATTCCGTGAAGCACAGGCACGCGGTGCTGAGCTAGTGGCTATCCACACCTGGATGGACATGCAGGCGCAGACTTCCCTGGCCGGTCTTGCGGCAGCGCAGGCTGAATGGTCTGAGATTGAGCGTGAACAGGGCGAGTTGCTCTCTGAGCGTCTGGAATCCTTTGAGAACGAGTACCCAGAGGTCAAGGTAACCCGCATCATTGCTCGTGACCGTCCAGTACGTGCACTGACTGATGCAGCGGCTGGTGCACAGCTGCTGGTCGTCGGCTCTCATGGCCGTGGTGGCTTCCGCGGCATGCTGCTTGGTTCCACCTCGCGTGCACTGCTGCAGTCCTCTCCTTGCCCGCTGATGGTGGTTCGTCCAGAGTCCTACATCGGTGATGAAGAGGCAGCCGAAGGCTAGAACTCCAGATAGATTAAAGGTTCCAACCGCTAAGTAAGGCGGTTGGAACCTTTAGAAGTTTTATTACAGTTCACAAACAATCTACCTCTCCGCGTTTACCACCCAGGGTTTAAGTGGCACTATGGAACACAGAGCCTTTTGACTTCGAAACATGAAGGCAATGGGCCAGACCCGATTCATAAAGAACCACAGAATAGATTTGAGCTGAAACTGTAGTCTCACACAAAAAATGATGTGGCTGTTTCAGCCCGCGAGGAGGAATAACTCATGGGTATTATCGGCTGGATTATCATTGGCGCAATCGCCGGCTTCTTGGCAGAAAAGATCATGAAGCGTGACCACGGTCTTCTAACAAACATCATCGTCGGTATCGTCGGCGGTATTCTCGGCGGCTGGCTGCTCTCGCTCGTAGGCTTGGGTAGCGGCGGCTGGATCTGGACGCTATTCACCGCTGTGCTTGGCGCTTGTCTGCTTCTGTGGATTGTGGGCGCTATTCGCTCCAAGTCCGCGAACTAAGAAGAACTAGGAATAAGTAGAGTTAGACGCCTTTCCGGGTGAATAATTACCCACCCGGTTAGTAGCGAACAAACCGGTTTGTCTATATTGTGTAGATGAACCGGTTTAGTTGTGTCTGCAGCCAGGCTACCGAAGAAAGGATGTCACAGTGACCCAGAAGAAGTCGCGCCGTAACCGCCCGAGTCCACGTCATCGACTGTTGGCATCCGCGACGAATCTTTTTACCACTGAGGGCATTCGCGTCATTGGTATTGACCGTATTCTGCGCGAAGCTGATGTGGCGAAGGCGTCGCTGTACTCCCTGTTTGGCTCTAAAGACGCGTTGGTTATTGCTTATGTGGAAACTTTGGATGAGCAGTACCGTGAAGCGTGGGCGCAGCGTACCGCTGAGGTTAGTGACCCGCAGGGCAAGATTTTGGCCTTCTTCGACATGGCTATTGATGAAGAGCCCGGCAAGGAATTCCGCGGCTCGCACTTCTTAAACGCTGCTGGTGAGTATCCACGTCCGGAGTCGGATGCGGAGCGCGGGATTGTTGCGGCCTGTTTGGAGCATCGTCGATGGATGCATGCCACCATGACGGAACTGCTCAATGAGATTAACGGCTACCCATCAGATAGCCAGGCAGACCAGTTGCTCATCTTCTTGGACGGCGGCATGTCTGGTGCCCGCTTGATGCGCGGGATTGGCCCGCTACACACCGCACGCGGCCTGGCAGTACAGATGCTGTCTGAACCGCCAGCGGATTACTCCATCTAGTCTTCGGATTCCTCAGCTGAATCCTTTGCGGAGTCTTCTTTAGGCTCTTGTTTCTTCGCCTCAGGCTTAGTGCCTGAGTTTCTTTTTGCCTGCAGCTCGGCCTTGCGCTTGGCAACACGGATCTTGGACGCCTCGCGGCGGATCTCTGCTTCCTGCTTCTTGTCAGCCTTGGCGTTTGCCTGAAGCTCTTTCTTCTCGCTGGAACTGAGCTTGCGGTACTCCTTGAAATCCGAGATGGAGTTGCGGCGCATTTCGTGGACTTCTTCGCTGAGTGGGTACTTCTTGGCCAGCACGATTTGGCAGATGATGGTCAATGTGAGGGTGTAGAGGTTGGTGCAGAACCAGTAGAAGATGACCGCCAGTGGGATTGGTCCGTGGAATGCGATGTAGCCCAGCAGCAGTGGGATGAGCACGATGAACACCAGCGAGAAGATGAAGATGCGGCGTGAGAGCTTGGTGTTGAAATTCGTGGTCCAGAACATGCGCGTGGTGGAGATGCACATGTTGATGACGGTGAATGAGATGGCCAGAATCAGCCAGGGCAGAGCCTTCTCCCGCACGAGGGCTGGGTCCACGGCCAGGTCGGTGGCCCAGGACTCAGGCATGGAGATAAACGCCGGGATGGGCACGCCGTTGAGGGTGGTTTCACGGAAGGATTGGACTTCTTCGGCGGAGATGAAGCCAATGCGGCCTTCGAAAGTCGGGCGGGCCATGCGCAGCACTACTTGGTAGAGGCCGATGAAGACCGGCAGCATGATCAGCGGTGGGAGACAGCCCACGGCGGGGTTGAAGTTGTGCTCTTTGTGCAGGGCATCGACAGCATCTTTGTTGGCCTGGTACTCCTCGGGGGTAGTAGCAGGTGGCATTGCTGCCTTGGCAGGCCGCAGCAGCGCGGCGATGCGTCCGCTGCGCACGGAGTACCACGTCAGTGGCGCAATGAGCGAGCGGACGGTGAGAACTAGCAGCACAATGGACATTAGCCACGCAGTTTGTTCTTCAAAGAAATTGTGCGTGAGCAGGTGCCACAGCTTCATAATTCCTGAAACGGGGTACACAAAGATATCGAACATTTCTGCCTTTCTGCGTGGGCTTCTAAGCACACTATAATTTCTGGCGTGAAGAAGTCCCGCATCAGCATTGCCCAAGGCTTGGGTGAGCTGTTTTTAACAGCCGGTGTTGTGCTGTTGCTTTTTGCGTTTTATGAGGCGTTTTGGACGAATGTGGAGTCGGGGAAGCTGCAGGATCAGGCGCAGCAGGAGCTGGATGAGCAGTGGAAGAATCCCCGGCAGAATCTGAGGCCGGAGTTGGGTGAGGCTTTTGCCAGGATGTACATTCCGGCGTTTGGTCCGGATTTTGAGTTCGCGATTATTGAGGGCACGGATGAAAGTGATCTGCTGCGCGGCCCGGGCCATTATGAGGACACGCAGATGCCAGGTGAGGTGGGCAATTTCGGGGTCGCCGGGCACCGGGTGGGCAAGGGCGCGCCTTTTAATGATTTAGGGGCGTTGGAAACCTGTGATGCCATCGTGGTGGAGACCGCCACGAATTGGGTGACCTACCGCGTGTTGCCGATTGATGGGCAGCCGGCGGATTGTTTGAGCATGGAGCAGCAGGCAAAGCTGGCTGGGGAGTATTCCGGGGTGCAGGGTCGGCACATTACGGTCCCAGGTGATGTTGGGGTGCTCGCCGCAGTGCCTTCGCTTACCGATGCCCCCGCGACTGAAGGAATCATCACCCTGACCACGTGCCACCCGCAGTTCTCGAATGCGGAGCGCATGATTGTGCACGCGATGGAAGTAGAAAACCTCCCGAAATCTAGCAGCGATGGTTCCGGCCAGCGCCCCGCGGCATTGGAAGAAACGGCTTAGGAGCAGGTTATGTACAAAGCACTGTGGAGTCTTTTGCCCGGGCCAACGCCGGTGAAGCTGCTGTTGGCGCTCGCGATTGCGGTGGGCGTGTTCTTCCTTCTCATGGAGTTTGTCTTCCCGCAGGTCTCGCTGATGATGCCGTATAACGACGTCGCCGTATAGCCTCGTCGCTGTATAACGTCGCAGGTGTGCCGCTACGCGGTCACACATGCGACTTAGAGCCCGAGGTTGGCGATGACCTGATGTGCGAGCGTTTCAGCCTTGACGGATTGTTCTTGGTTGCTCCACACCACAACCGCGGTGGAGTCTTTGCCCACGGCGTACACGCTTCCCGCTCCGGTGGGCGAAGCAGTCACCGGTCCGCGTCCGCCGGACCAGTCGCCGGTGTGGGTGGAGAATTCGGCGGGCGAGGTGGAATCGATAGGCGCTGCGAAGTCCACGACCTGCATGGCCTCATCGAAACTGCCCATGTGGCGCACCATCACCACCGCCTGGGGCTCCTCCGGGTAGGAATAAAAGACACACGCTGGGGTGTCAAAGCTATGGTCAACGCCTTGATCGGTCATGCGCTGGCCATTGGTATCGGCCACGAACTGGGTGTCCAGATACGGGCATGCCTCATTCGTGCCGCGCTCCACATGGGGGACGGTATCCGCGGGGACAGCGCTTGCGACTGCGGATTCTGAAGCTGAGCCGTCGGCGGACGTGGACGTGGTTGAAACATCGGCAGGCCGTTCTTGCTCTGGCTGCGGCGTGCAGGCTGTGAGAATTCCCGCGGCAACTACCAGGGATATTGCGCGGGGAAGTAGGCTCAAAGACATGAGCAATAGTCTAGATCAGCGCGAGCTAGAGTCCTTAGAATCTTCCGAGGGCGCCGATGTCATGCGCAATGGCATCCACATCCTTACCGCGAGTATTTTGGTGGTCGCGATTTTGATGTCGGTGCGCATGAGCCTTGCCGCAGCGGCATTTAACCTTGTGCTGCTGTCGGTGTTTGCCGCCCTGTATTTTGTGGGCAGTTTCTACATGGACCGCATGAGCTACGCGCTGAAACTGGTGTGGCTCGCGGCGCTGACGGTGGTGTGGATTGTTGACATTCTGGTCGCGCCCGCCGGTATCTACCTGCTCTTTGTGCTGTTTTTCTTCTACCTGCGTGTGCTGGGCATGGTGTGGGGCGTTATCGCCGTCATCTTCGGCACAGCGGTTTCGGTGGGCATTCAGTTCCCGCAGGGACTGACCTTTGGTGGCGTCATGGGCCCAGTGGTCTCCGCGCTGGTGACGGTGGCTATCTTCTATGCTTTTGACCGTCTTCATGCCATCAATATGGAGCGCGCGGCGTTGATTCGGGAGCTGATGGAAACCCGGCAGCAGCTGGCAGAGACTGAACGCGCTGCGGGTGTTGCCGGGGAACGTCAGCGTATTGCCCATGAAATCCATGACACGCTCGCGCAAGGGCTGTCTTCTATTCAGATGCTCTTGCATGCGGCGAATCGGGATCTGGATGCCAATGGTGGCGCCGGCAATGTCGACAAAGCGCGGGAGCGCATTGACCTAGCGCGGCACACGGCGGCGGATAATTTGCAGGAGGCGCGCGCGATGATTGCGGCGCTGCAACCTGTCGCATTGTCACAAACCTCGCTGGTGGGCGCGCTAGAGCGCATGTCAGAAGGATTCGCTGCAGCCGGTGAACTAGACATTGAGGTGGATTCTGACGGCATGGTGCATCAGCTGCCGATGAAACTTGAAGCCGTATTGCTACGCATCGCCCAGGGGGCCGTGGGTAATGTGGCAAAGCACGCGAATGCCACACGAGCGCGAATCACCGTGACCTACGAAGACAAAGGTGTGCGCGTGGACGTAGTGGATAACGGCGATGGTTTCGATCTCGCGGCCGTGCAATCCCGCCCGGCTGGTCTGGGGCATATCGGCTTGGCGGCAATGAAGCGCCGCGCGGAAGAAGTCGGTGGGGAAGTAGTTATTGAATCGACCCCAGGACACGGAACCGCAGTCAGCGTTAGTGTACCCTTAACAACTAGTGCACATTAAACTTTTGGTGGACTACACGTAGCAAAAAGGAGTGATGAAGTGATTCGCGTCTTGCTAGCTGATGACCACGAAATCGTTCGTCTTGGACTTCGCGCGATTTTGGAAGAAGCCCAGGACATTGAGGTGGTCGGCGAGGTTGCCACAGCAGAAGCTGCTATTTCTGCAGCCCAAGCAGGCGGAATTGACGTCATCTTGATGGACTTGCGCTTCGGCGCGGGTATTGAGGGAACTCGTGTCATGGGTGGCGCTGAGGCCACGAAACGGATCCGTCAGGCGATGGATAATCCGCCGAAGGTTCTTGTGGTGACCAACTATGACACCGACGCTGATATTCTCGGCGCCATCGAAGCCGGTGCCGTGGGCTACCTGCTCAAGGATGCCCCGCCGCTGGAGCTAACCAACGCGGTGCGTTCCGCCGCCGAAGGCGATTCGGCATTGTCCTCCATGGTCGCAGACCGTTTGATGACGCGTGTGCGCACCCCGCGCTCTTCCCTCACCCCGCGTGAGCTGGAAGTGCTGCAGCTGGTAGCCGGCGGTTCCTCCAACCGCGAAATCGGCCAGGAGCTGATGCTGTCCGAGGCAACCGTAAAGTCGCACCTGGTCCACATTTATGACAAGCTCGGCGTACGTTCCCGCACCTCAGCCGTCGCAGCCGCCCGCGAGCAGGGTGTGCTTTAGCAGCAAAAGAAATGACCTTGGAGAGTAATTCTCACAAGGTCATTTCTCGTTTTAGTTAGTTCTAGCTTCGCGGTCTCCCGCTAAATCTGGCCTCGAACTTCCCGCTAAATTTGGCTCAATGGACCTTCGCTAAATCAGGCTTTGCTGGATTTAGCCTTTGGTGATGCGGTCCTGGATTTCCTGGGTGACCAGGTCGATGTCGCGGTTGATGGAACCGTGAGCGCGGCGGCGCTGCTGCGGGGTCATCAGCTCGGCGTTGTCTACTGCGGCGTCGAGGTCATCGAGACGCTCTTTGATGTCGCGCTTAAAACCAGCAGGCAGGGAAGAGTTCTCATCGACGGTGTTGCGGATGCCCTGGGTGCGAGCCTTGATGGATGCGCCGTGGCCCGCGAAGGAGGCGAGCTGGTCGGTGGTGACACCGGCCTTCTTAGCTCGGCGCTCTTCCAGCTGCTGGCGGCCGGTGACAATTGCGCGGTAGACCAAAGGCAGAAGCAATGGTGCTGCGGTGCGCGCGGCACCGGCGTAGCGCTTGACGTTGTCGGTGTTAAAGCGGCCGGCACGCAACTTCTCCAGCTCGTTCTTCGCCACCTTCAGCTCATGCTTGCGGCGCTGCTTCAAGCCCTTCTCTTCTGACTTGATCAGCTGCTTCTCCTGCTTGGACAGCAGCTTCTGCTGACGCTTGCGTGCCTTATCAGCGGACTTGACCTCGGCTTTTGCCTTGGTTTTTGCAGCCTTGAACTCAGCCTTTGCGGCGCGGCGTGACTTGCGAAATTTCTTCAAAATGCTCATCGATTAGATCCGTTCATTTCTTTTGTTCATCAAGTGCAGTATTTACTGTATTCAACATTACCTTGATGACTGCGTTATGCTCATCAGAGTGGAAAATCAGGTGCGTGCGTCAGATCTTGTGGGCTGCCGGTATAGGCTTGTCCAGCGCCACACCCACCCCGAAGTCCCACGCACCGAAGCAGCTCAGGCGCGCGCTGACCGTTATGACGCCGCACGCAATGCTGTGTGGGAGAACTTTCCCCGCAAATCCGATTCCCGCCGCACACCTTTCCGCCGCATTGACCTTGGCCCTATTCCGGCGGAAGACCCGTGGTTGCGCTCTTTAGAAACCCTCGAGGCCCTCGCTACCGGCGCCACGCATATCACTGGCGCAGTATTCGCGAATGAGAAATGGCTGGTGGGCGTGGATATGTTGGTGCGGGAGGGGGCATCGGTAAGCAATGGCTCCTACACGCCGGTGATGGTGTCCACCCACCGCGTGGCGCGCAAACATGACAAGGCGAAGACTCTCGGCGTGCCCACCCACCGCCTGGGACTGAGCGAGCCGTTGGAGCTGGGCTATAAGCCGCGGCACCACGTGCTGGACGGCTACCACTTGGCGATGGCCGCGCGGGCGCTGGAAGAGCTCGGCCTGAATTCTGGCCGTGGCGTGCTGATTGGCCAGGATAGAAACCTGGCGTTTTACACGGATACCGCAACCTACCAGCCGGCTTTGGACGCGGCGCTGGACGCCGTGGAGCCGGAGAACCTGCCCACCCAGCCGCGACGGGTGAAAGAGTGCGCGAGCTGCCGATTTTGGCCATTGTGCAAACCTGAGCTGGAAGCCATGGATGAAATCAGCCTGTTTCTGCCCGGTGACCGCGCGCGGCCTTACCGCGAGCGTGGCATTGACACAGTGCAAGGGCTTATCGATGCCTCCTTGGGCACCCCCTCGCAGTTGGCTGCCGCGTGGCGCGATGGAACAGTGCTGCTCGCGCACGGCGATATCACCGTGCCGCGCGCTGACGTGGAAATTGATGTGGACATGGAAGCCTACATGGACCAGGGTGCCTACCTGTGGGGCGCGTGGATGGACGGCACGTACTACGACTTTGTCACCTGGGAAATGCTGGGCTCCAAGGCGGAGGCGCGCAACTTTGCTGAGTTCTGGACCTGGCTGATGGATCAACGCGATAGTGCCCATGCGGCGGGTAAGACTTTTGCTGCCTACTGCTACTCCGCGCACGGAGAAAATCACTGGATGCGTATGTCCGCGCAGCGTTTCCACGCGCACACCCCTGGGGTGCCGTCGGTGGAAGAAGTTGACGCGTTTATTAACTCCGGCGAATGGGTGGACATGTTCGCCCACGTCAAAGCCAACTTTGTGGGACCATTCGGGCTGAGCTTGAAAACCGTTGCGCCACAAGCAGGCTTTCATTGGGAGCAGGGCGATTTCGACGGCGAGGAATCCGTCAACGCGCGCCGGGTTGCCATCGGCACGGATGCGGCGGCGCTGACAGCGCGGGAGATGCTGCTGACCTATAACGCCGATGACGTGCAGGCGACCTTGGCCGTGCGCGAGTGGATGAGCGATAATGCGCCCAATGTACCGCGGCTTAACGCCTAAATGCCTAGGCGTTAAGGCAGTTAGGCAGCTAGGCGGCGATGGCAGCTGCTTCGGCGGCTTGGCGGGTGGTGGTCTTGTGCAGCCACAGCCCGATGACCAGCACGGCGACCGTGAAACATGAGATGTAGCCGATGAACCCGGCCCAGTTGGTGGATTCAAAGACCAGACCGGAGATAGCGCCGATGATGGAAGAGCCGGCGTAGTAGCAAAACAGGTACATGCTGGATGCTTCGGCGCGGTCTTTGTGGGCTGCTTGCCCAACCCAGCCGGATGCCGTGGAGTGCGCCGCGAAGAAACCGGCGGTGAAGATGAACATGCCTGCGAGCAGCACCGGTAGGGGGCCGAGCGTCATGACGACGCCGAGCGCGTAGAGCACAATAGAACCGATGAAGGTTTTGCCGTGGCCGTAGTGGTTGATAATGGTACCCACGCGCGCCGAGGACCAGGTGCCGGCGAGATACATCAAAAACACCAGGCCAGCCAGGGTGACAGGAAGGCCGAAGCGGTCGATGAGGCGGAACGTGATGAAGTTATACATGGACACGAACGCGCCCATCCCCAAGAAAGCGAATACAAACAGCAGGCCGGTCTGGGGATTGCGCCAGTGATTGACCATCGCGCGAATCTCAGATTTAAAGCGCAGCTGCTTTGGCTGGAAGTTGCGTTGTTTAGGCAGCAAGATGATAAACAGCACCGCGAAGAACGCGGAGACCGCCGCGGCACCCAGCAGTGCGCCGCGCCAGCCGGTAAATTCCAAAAGACCGGTGGGGATAAGGCGCCCAGTCAGCCCGCCAAGGGTGTTACCGGCGATGTACAAGCCCATCGCGCGCGGGAGCACATCTTCATCAAGCTCCTCGGACAGCCAGGCCATCGCCACCGCCGGTGCGCCGGCAAGAACCGCGCCTTGCAGTGCGCGGATAGCGATAATCGCCAGGACATTATCGCCCACCAGCGGCACCATGAATGCCAAAACGGTAGCCAACACAGCGGAGATAACCAGCAGCCGCCCGCGGCCGAAACGCTCAGACAAGATAGACAGCGGCACAATGCACAAGGCCAGCGCGCCGGTCGCTGCGGAGACGGTCAATGCGGCCTCAGTCGGGGTGAATCCGAGCTCTTCCACGAAAGTCGGCAAAATTGCCTGCGTGGAGTAGAGGCCGGAGAAGATAGCCAAGCCCACAAACAGCATGGCCACCATGGCGCGGGTATTTCTTTGCATGTACCCATAGTCCCCCACCGCGTTGTATGAGTAAAATGCATTTTAGTGCCCAATTTGATGAGGTTGGCGCATAAGGCGGCGAGCAGGGAGAATCACATGAACTTTCATGACATCGAAGGTTTCCTGGCCGTGGTGCGCGCCGTGGAGGACGGCGCCAGCCTTTCTGAAGCCGCCGATGAACTCTATGTTTCGCAGTCAGCGTTGACCAGGCGGCTGCAGGGGCTGGAGAAAGAGCTCGGCACCACGTTATTCGAACGCCAGGGCCGCAGATTGGTGCTCAATACCCGCGGCCGTGCGTTCTTGCCGCACGCGAAGAAGATGATTGAGGCGCGCACTCAAGGAATTGAGCATGTCACGCGACTGATGGATCCGGAGCGCGGCCAGGTGCGCCTGGATTTCATGCATTCTTTGGGCACGTGGATGGTGCCGGATTTGCTGCGCGCCTACCGCCAGGGGCATCCGCATGTGCGGTTCGTGCTGCATCAGGGTGCGGCGCAGCATCTGGTGGATCGGGTGCGCGAGGGATTGAGCGATATTGGGCTGGTGGGCCCGAAGCCTTATGAATTGCAGGTGCCGGGGCATGTTGGGCTGAGTTGGCATCAGCTGGAGTTGCAGCGGCTGGCCATAGCGGTGCCGGAGGGACATTGGGCATCGGAGAGAAAAAGCATTGCTATGCATGAGCTTGCCGATGAACCCTTTATCGGCATGCTGCCCGGCTACGGCACGCGCATGCTGTTGGATTCCTTGGCTGCTGAGGCCGGTTTCGTGCCGCGCTTTGTCTTTGAGTCCATGGAGCTGACCACCGTGTCTGGGTTGGTCACTGCTGGTTTGGGTTGTGCGCTATTGCCGTTGGATGATCCATATTTAAATGCCACGAATCTAATTCCCTTGGAGCCGGTGCGCTACCGTGAGCTGGGTTTGGTGTGGCGTGATGGCGATGATGCCCCGCCGGTCACGCAGTTTCGGGAGTTTGTGAAAGCTAGCCAAGGTCCGGGATAAACAGATCTTCAATGGTGCATTCAAACTGTGCGGCAAGCTGGAACGCCAACGGCAAGGAAGGGTCATAGCGGCCCTTTTCGATACTGATGATGGTCTGGCGAGAGACGCCAAGGGCATCAGCAAGTTTTTGCTGCGAAAGGCCATGCTGCTCACGCAGGGTTTTCAAGTTATTGTCCATGGTCTAAGTGAGTCCGGCTTATGAATCGCGGCGCTTGTTAACAAGGTAGCTGCCCCCGAATGCAACCAAGATGAAGACATAGCTGGCGATTGCGAAGGCACCCAGTGAGAGCTTCACATCCGTGAAGACACTGGCCACGCCCAGCGCGCCGATGGCGAACAAGATGATGTGGAACGTGGTCTGCGCCGCGTTGTCATACCAGGTAGATTCAATGGAATCCTCTGGGTTTGGGGTCGCGCCCACGATGGTGTCGCGGTCCACCATGAATGCCCACGCTCCTGCCGATGCCACAGGGAACAAGCACAGCGTGAAGACGCCGAGGTACAAGGCCGCGGATTCTTCAGGGCGGACAATCGCCCAGAAGATCAACGCCGCCGCAAAAGCGACTGCCAAGCCGGCCACGATGGAGCCGGCAATGAGTGCCGCCGGTGAACCGCCGAACTTCGAGCGGCCAAAACGTGAGCGTGGCTTCGGCTGCTCCACGTTACTTGCTGCGCTATTTTCTGCTGTGGTGTTCATGAGAATTACTCCTCTTGGAAGTGATGTGCGTGTGAACTAACCCCAGCATATGTAAAGCGCCCTTTACATGTCAAGGGCGCTTTACAGGTCTGGTTGCGCAAATACGTGTTTGGTTTAGGTGTGCAGGACTCCTGCCAGCGCTAATAGCTCAGAATCTTCCAAAGTCAGCGAGCCCAAATGGACCGCTGCTGGCTGGAAACGTCCCGGCACTGGCCACGGCAAGGAAATAGCGCAGGTGCCCGCGATGTTAAACAGCGATGTCCACGGCACCCACTTGGCTTGGGACGCGAAGTTCTCTGCCGGCGGCAGGGATGAGAACGCGCCAATCTTTGGCGGATCGGATGCGATGGTGGGGTTGAGGATAACGTCCACGCCCCAATGCTCAGCGAGCCTGCCTTTGAGTGCACGTGCATATGCTTCAGACTCTGCGACCTGCTCTTGCGTGACAGTTAAGCCCTTCTCACGCAGCCACGCGGCGATGTAGTCATAGTGCTCCAGCTCCGCCAGGCGGTAGGAAAACAGATTAGTGAAATGCCAAAAAGTGGTCTCAGCTTCTGGCCAGCCGCCGACTTCGATGACGTCGTGGCCGGCATCGGCAAGCTGCTGAGCCGCCTCTGCTACTGCGGTGAGATACTCCTGCTGCACCTGCGTGTCTGCGATGATTGGGGTGGTCAGCACACCGATGCGCAGCTTGCGCTCGAGCCGCGGCTCAATCTGGTGCAACAATGCCTGATCTGCGACCGATGTGGTGAGATAACCATGCACGGCGAGTGTGTCCGCGGAGGGCTTATAACCCACAATCCCGCAGGCCGCCGCCGGAATGCGGATGGAACCGCCACCATCTGACCCGTGTGCCGCGCGCACGAGCCCGCGCGCCACCATCGCCGCCGCGCCACCGGAAGAACCACCCGGTGTATGGCCCGGCCAAATGGGATTATCTACCGCCGGCAAGTCGCGCGGCTCAGCATCCACGGTTAGCCCGAGTTCCGAAGACACCGACTTACCCGGAATTCGTGCGCCGCGTGCCGCATACGCTGCGATAAATGGATCGGTCTCCGTCGCCATGCGCGTTCGCGCCTTAGAACCAAACGTGGTGGGCATGCCTTCGACGTCATAGAGATCTTTTGCCGGGATGATCCACCCCGAAAGATCGCCTTCCGCCACCGGTTCCCGTTCCAGATCTATATGGGCAAAACCGTGCTGTTCAGAGGTGAGAGCCTCCAGTGCATTTGCGAGGTCTGAGATTGATTCCGTCATGCGCCCCATCATAGAAGCCAAAACCCCTGCCGGCGCTCCCGAATCAGGAGTTGCCGGCAGGGGCGCGGGTGTTCTCGCGCACTAAAGACTGCGCTAAGAACTAATAATTACTTAGATGCAGCTGCGAAACGCTCTGCTACGTCATCCCAGTTGAAGACGTTCCAGACTGCCTTAACGTAGTCAGCCTTAACGTTCTTGTACTGCAGGTAGAAAGCGTGCTCCCACATATCGAGCATAAGCAGTGGGGTGAAATCTACAGAGACATTGCCCTGCTGATCGGTCAGCTGCTGGATGATCAAGCGACCTGCGATGTGGTCGTAGCCCAGTACTGCCCAGCCGGAGCCCTGCAGGCCAAGTGCTGCAGCGGAGAAGTGAGCCTTGAACTTGTCGAAGGAGCCGAAGTCGCGGTTGATAGCCTCTGCCAGCTCACCGGTTGGCTCGCCGCCACCGTTTGGAGAAAGGTTCTTCCAGAATACGGAGTGGTTGGTGTGGCCACCCAGGTTGAACGCGAGGTTCTTGGACAGTGCGCGAACCTTGTCTGGGTTTGCGTCGCCTTCGCGCTCTGCTTCGAGTGCTTCAAGAGCGGCGTTTGCGCCAGCTACGTAGGTTGCGTGGTGCTTGGAGTGGTGGAGCTCCATGATCTCAGCGGAGATGTATGGCTCCAGTGCGTCGTATGCATAGTCGAGTTCTGGTAGTTCGTAAACAGCCATGAGTGTATTCCTTTCGTTGGGTACGCATCCCATGATAAGCCGATTCATTCTTTTGGCAACGGTAGTGTGACTGAATGCTGTTAACTAGCTGGTAGTGGAATTTTTTGGCGGTGGTGTAGGTTGAGTAAAAACAGAAAGGAGACGATTCCGATGTCGTTCTTATTTGCTCCGACTCCTCAACTTGTTTCTAAAGAAGATGCCTTGCCAGGCCGCTCAGAACCTATTTTGAACCCCCGTCCGCACGCGGTCTTGGGTACTCCAATCACCGGTCCGTGGAAGGAAGGCCAACGCTCACTATTAGTAGCGCTGGGCTGCTTCTGGGGACATGAAAAAATGTACTGGGAAACTGAAGGCGTGGAATCCACCTCCGTGGGATACGCCGGCGGTACCACCCCGAACCCGACCTATTTTGAGGTCTGCCGTGGTCAAACCAACCACGCTGAGGTTGTAGAAATTACCTATGATCCAGAAAAGATCAGCCTCAAAGAACTAGTGGTCATGGCACTTGAAGCACATGACCCAACCCAGGGCTTTAGGCAGGGAAATGACGTAGGTACGCAATACCGCTCCGCGTTTTACCCGCGCACCCAGGAAGAACTGGAGCTTATCCAGGAACTGGTGGATAGCTATGACAAGAAGCTGGCTGAAAACGGCTTCGGCGCTATGACCACTGAGGTCAAGCTGCTTAGTGATACTGATTCCGGTGAGTACTACTTAGCGGAAGATGAACACCAGCAGTACCTGTACAAGGTGCCTAACGGCTACTGCCCGCACCACTCCACCGGCGTGAAGTGCGACTAGCTTAGCTTGGATGGTCACGCACCCACTTCTCCGCGCGCTGCGCCAGCCGCGGAGTGAGGGGAACGCGTGATTGGGAACCTAAAACCGAATCCCAGTACCAGAACGTTTCTTCATAGTAATTGTGCCCGTGGCCACCAGGAACGTTCAAAGAGTTAATTTGGTCGAGCCCTATTTGCCAGAAGCTAATGATCGGCGCCCAGCCCAACGCGTGGAACGTATCCGCGTACAAGGTGGAGGGCGTTGACTCATGCATCCAACCGGGGCGTTTATAGATTAGCGAGCTGGACCACCACACAATTGGGTCCGATGCATGCTGAGCGATGAGAACCCGCGGGCGCTGCCATGAATTGGCGTAGCTGCGCCCGAAGGGATCGTGGCGGGTGTGTGCAGGTGCCGCAGCAAAACGAACGTGACGCCCACCGTCAATCACAGGTACGCGCTCCAAAGACCCAGGATCGGGTGAAAGCTTGGACATAAACTTTGTCATGCTTGGAGGCCCGGTAAATACCGCGCCATCGCACATGTCGAGGAGTTCGTCCAGAGAGTCGTAATTATCCAAGTGCGCGAAAGCACCCAATGATTCACCGGCCAAGTACAGCTTGGGGCGGTTATCTTCCGGCATGGAATCCAAACGGTGCCTAATCGCGCTGGTCATCAGCTGCGCTGCTTCAAGCGGGGCCTGTTTATCCACAACATAGGAAATGGCCGATGGCAGAATCGAATACTGCATGGTCACCGTCGCGCAGTTGCCCTTGGTGAGAAACTCCGGTGCCGCGGCAGACCACTCATTGATCCAGCCGGAACCAGCGGGCATCTGAATAATGATGGTGTCCCGGTGGAAGGCACCGGTTCGATCCATTTCACTCATGATGCGCCGCGCCTGCCCACGCAAAGACCGCCCGGAAGTCAGCCCTGCGTAAATACGGATCGGTTCACGCGCACGGGCGAACTCCATGATTTCCGCAATGTCATGCGCTCGCGGTCCAGACGACAAGAAGCGGCGGCCTTGCGCGCCCACTGCGGTCCACGGCTCATATGACCATGGACTGCCGGAGCGTTCCGGCTCCCAAGGCATCATGGAGTTGGGGAAGACCGACTGGTTGAGGCGCTGCGCGCGCACTGATGCGGAACGAATGAATCGGCGCAGCACTACGCGGTCGGACAGTGCGAATGCAACATAGATCAACGCGGCGACTGCCAGCGGCCAGGCCACCAGCATGGGAACTGCGCGGCCAATCTGCCGCGACAGCCGGGAAACGGTGAATTGCACGAGCTCACCGATGATCAGAAACATGCCATAACCCAACGTTCCCGCGGAGACACCAATGGCGGCTTGCAGCGGACCACGGTCATAGGACTTGCTCACCAGGTTTGCTTGAATGCCCTGGTTGCGCACGGAGTTAGCCATCGCAGCCAAGGTGATGGTGCCCATCACCCAGTGCGCGTTGCGCTTTAACCGCGGGGTGAGGTGGTCTTGTGGGCGCTTGCCCGCAGCACGCAGCGCGTTCTTGAGACCAAATGCGCCAGAAGCCGCGAAAAAGTGGCCGACCGCCTGGCCGATGGACACGTTGAGTGCCGTCACCCACCACGGACGCGGGAGCAGAGATGGCCAGATGGCAGCCCAGGTGGCCACTTCAGCGCCCAAAACACCCGCAGCCATGCTTCGCGGTAGCCGGTTGCGGCGCGCCATTCGGAGCGCCGGGGTGATATCGCTAAGAAGTTCCAGGCCGATGATGGAAAGACGCAAGCTTTCCGATGCCAACTTCAGCGACTTCGATGCCGCCCCATAAGCCAACCGACGCACCGGAGCGGGCAGAACCTTGGCGGGTGGAGCAGCGGCAGGGGCCGCAGGCTGTTTTCCAGCCGATTTCTTTGAGGTGAATTTTTTAAACAGTGAACGCGCAAGCTGGGCAACCTGTGGCGTGCGCGCGTTCTGATTCATGTGGCTAATTATCCCAGAACATGGTGCTTTCTGCATGTGAAGTATCCGACTTCGAACTGGGGAGAAAAATTACGGAAGCAGACGCATAATAGGAAGCATGAGCCCAAACGTTGGTAATAAAGTCGTCCTCATCGGCGCAGGTGATGTTGGTGTCGCCTACGCATACGCATTGGTAAATCAGGGAACCGTTGACCATCTCGCCATCATTGATATTGATGAAAAGAAACTCAAAGGAAACGTCATGGACTTAAATCATGGCGTGGTGTGGGCGCCCTCGCGCACCCGCGTGACAGAAGGTACTTACGAAGACTGCAAGGATGCGGCCATCGTTGTTATCTGCGCAGGTGCCGCCCAAAAGCCAGGCGAGACCCGCCTGGACTTGGTGGATAAAAATGTCACCATCATGAACTCGATTGTCGGATCCGCCATGGAAGCGGGCTTCGATGGCCTTTTTGTTGTGGCCACCAACCCAGTAGACCTGCTGACTTATGCCGTGTGGAAAGCATCGGGCCTGCCAACCTCCCGGGTTATTGGTTCGGGCACGGTGTTGGACTCCGCGCGTTATCGCTACATGCTCGGTGAGATGGCTGATATCGCGCCAACTTCGGTGCACGCCTACATCATTGGTGAGCACGGCGATTCTGAGTTGCCGGTGGTGTCTTCGGCAAATATTGGTGGTGTTCCGCTTGCTCGCCAAGCGGAGAAGGAGCCTGGGTTCAACGAGCGCATCGAAGAAATTTTTGAACAAACCCGCGACGCGGCCTATCACATCATCGACGCTAAGGGCTCCACGAGCTACGGCATTGGCATGGCCCTTGCGCGCATCACCCGCGCGATTATTCAGAACCAAGACGTTGCTCTGCCAGTCTCGGCCTACATCGATGGCCACTACGGCTACAACGATATTTACTTCGGGACGCCTGCGATTATCAACCGCAATGGCGTCGCACGAGTGCTCGAGCTAGACCTCGACGATCATGAGAAAGAACGCCTTGAGGCTTCGGTGAACACCTTGCTGGACATCAAGAACCAGATTTTCGCTTAAGCGCTAATCAGCGCTAACTACCAGGAGCAAAGACTTACTGCCGGTCTGACGGTTGGCCTGATGGCTGAACCGTCGTCTGCCCGGCTGGCTGGGCAACCGGTGTTTGCTCCTGGTAGTTCTTTGTTTCGAGCTTCTTGTTGATGCTCCTTAGCGTTAGCGCCATCCACACCAAGATGATGGGGATAGCCACGGTGATGACCAGATTGAGAATGGAAAAGATAACGCTAGCAATCATTATTCTGCGCCTTTCGTAGTTGCATTCGGCCACACTCAAAGTAGGGGCGCGCTGAGGGCAGCGTCAAGGACATCAATGTCTCGAACCTGAGCTGCCGGCGTGATGCAATGCGCGCGAGTCTTTGACCAGTGATGACGCAATGGCGAGGCGTGCACATTCGCAGCTGCCGGCCAGTTCCCTGCAATGAAATATTAGGGAGACTGCCCGAGATTTCTTCGCGCGCGGTGGGCAACGACGAACAGTCTCACATAAAAATTCAGTCTTAAGCCCGATTGCCTAATCGTCCAAAATCCGCAGCATGCGCCGTCAATTGTGTGATGGCGGTAATACTTCATCGAGCGGATCGCGGGATGGTTTCTTCCTTGTCAAAAGTGCGGGTGATACATTTGGCCGGAGTTATAGCCCGTGGGGCAAAAACTCCGAAGTCGGGTGACCCATCCCGGCGAAATGTGTAAGGAAAGAAGCCATCATGGCAACCAAACAGAACATCATCACCGTTGATCGAGCAAGCGCCGAAGGCTCCTTTGGCGTCGATTGGGCGAAAGAGGTGCGGGAGTTGGCGCACCAGCGCAATGCTGTGATTCTTGCGCACAACTACCAACTGCCCGAGATCCAGGATGTGGCCCACCATGTTGGAGATTCCTTGGGGCTTTCGCGCATCGCAGCAGCTACCGATGCCGATGAAGTGATCTTCTGCGGCGTGCATTTTATGGCGGAGACCGCCAAGATTCTCTCGCCGGACAAGCGGGTGTTTATTCCGGATGCCAACGCTGGATGCTCATTGGCGGACACGATTAACGCCGAACAGCTGCGCGAGTGGAAGGCGGAACACCCAGAGGCAATCGTGGTCAGTTACGTCAACACCACGGCTGAAGTGAAGGCATTAACCGACGTCTGCTGCACCTCCTCGAATGCGGCAGATGTGGTCCGCTCAATCGACCCGAACCGAGAGATTCTGTTCTTGCCGGATCAGTTCCTCGGCGCGCACGTGCGCCGCGTGACTGGCCGCGACAACATCCATGTCTGGCTCGGAGAATGCCACGTCCACGCTGATATTTCACCGCGCGACTTGGTCGATACAGTGCGCGCCAATGAGGGCGCCGAACTCTTTGTTCACCCGGAATGTGGCTGCACCACCAGTGCGCTGTGGATGGCTGAGTCCGGAGAGATTCCAGGAGAAACCACGCAGATTCTCTCGACTGGTGGGATGCTCGAGGCCGCGAAGAAAACGACGAGTGAGCGCGTCCTTGTCGCCACAGAGATCGGCATGTTGCACCAGCTGCGCAAGGCCAATCCCGCCACGGAGTTCATGCCGGTCAATCCGCAGGCCGCATGCCCATACATGCAGATGATCACGCCCGAAAAGCTGCTGGATTGCTTGCGCTATGGCCGTGATGAGATATTCGTCAATGAAGAAATCGCCGTGGCAGCACGCAGCGCGGTCGAGCGCATGATTGCAATCGGTAATCCCGGCGGAGGCGAGTAAACGCCCATGACAATGGAACTTGCCACCCCAAGTGATGCCTTTCTTGAAACCACCGACGTGCTCATCATCGGCTCGGGAGCTGCCGGTTTATCCGCAGCGCTTGCGATTGTGGAGACTGATCCCGACCGCTGCGTAACCATAATTACCCGGGCCAAGCCCGCTGATAGCTCGACCGAGTGGGCGCAGGGCGGTCTGGCGGCGGTCACTTCCCCAGAAGACTCATTCGCCTCGCACATTGAGGACACAATGGCCGCCGGAGCCTTTCATGGCGATCACGTCCGTATCAGCGAGCTCGTCCACCAGGCGGGCGAGGCGATTAACCGACTGGTTTCGCACGGCGCACGCTTTGATGCTGACCTTCACCTCGAAGGCGGTCACCGCTTCCGTCGGATTGTTCACGCTGGAGACAGCTCAGGGTGGGAAGTCGAATCCACGCTGCTGCGCGCCGCTGCAGCCCGGGGAATTCGCATTATCCCGCATACCCGTGCGGTTGATTTATTGACCAGCGCGGATGGGGCCGTTTGCGGTGTGCGCGTGCTCCACAATGGACAGGTTGGACGCTGGCTTGCCGATGAAGTCGTGCTAGCCGCCGGCGGCTCCGGCGCCCTGTGGACGCTGACATCCAATCCGGATGTGGCTACCGCCGATGGCCTGGCCATGGCATTGCGCGCTGGTGCTGCGACTCGCGATATTGAATTTATGCAGTTTCATCCAACGGTCCTGGCTGTCCCACGAAGCGGTGGAAAAGATGTTCTCATCTCCGAAGCCGTCCGTGGCGAGGGAGGAATTCTCATCGACGAACGCGGTAAGTGGTTCATGCGCAGCCGGCACCCGCAGGCAGACTTAGCTCCCCGTGACGTAGTGTCCGCCGAGATTAACGCGCGCATGCGTGCCACCGGTTCAGAGCACGTTTACCTCGATGCCCGCTCGATTGCTGACTTCCCACAGCGCTTCCCAACAATTCACGCCATGCTCATCGAACGCGGCGTGGACGCCACCGTTGATCTGATTCCAGTTAGACCCGGTGCTCACTATCACTGCGGTGGCGTAGCCGCCGATCTTGATGGGAGAACAAGTCTGGCAGGTCTCAGCTCTATTGGTGAAGTTGCTGGCACCGGCGTTCAGGGAGCGAATCGGCTCGCTTCAAACTCCTTGACCGAGGCACTGGTGGCGGGGCATCGATGCGGTATCCGCCTGGCGGAATCGCGAAGGACTGCTTCTACCCACCACCCTGTCGCGCGCACTACGGTCGCACCTGTCGGCGATGCTGCTGCCATCCGCACGATAATGGACGACTACGTCGGGGTCGTGCGCAACGATACCGACCTGACCACGGCCATCAACATCTTGGCCACACTTCCCAAAGCCAGTGAGCTCAACGCTGCAACCCTGGATTCAACAAACATGGCCTGGGCAGGACTAGCCATCGCGCGTGCCGCACAGCAGCGAAGCGAATCATTGGGCTGTCACCGCCGCAGCGAAGACGTAGCCGAAACCACCACGAACTACCACTATGCAGGAGCTTGATATGACGATTTCACCAGCCGACGGCCTTGATTGGGAAGAGACCCGCTCTCATGTCAGTGCAGCTCTAGATGAGGACCTCGCGTGGGGCCCAGACGCGACCACCATCGCTACCATTGGAGCCGACGTCACAGGTACGGCGGCCATTGTTTCCCGGGAGCACGGTTGTCTTGCCGGAATTCCCCTTGCTGCTTTGGCACTCCAAATCACCGCGGAACGGGACGGCGTGGAATTGGATATTGATGCGCAGCTCAACGATGGCGCTACCGTTGCCCCAGGCCAGACTCTTTTGCGTGCGACCGGGCCGGTGCGCACTTTGTTGACTGCTGAGCGCACTGCCCTCAATTACGTGTCTCAGTTGTCCGGCGTGGCGACCGCTACCCATCAATGGGCGCAGATTCTGCAAGACACCGGCATCACTGTGCGCGATACCCGAAAGACCATTCCTGGTATGCGAGTGCTGCAGAAATATGCTGTGCGCTGTGGTGGGGGAGCAAACCATCGCATGGGACTCGGCGATACCGCGCTCATCAAAGACAACCACATCGCAGCCACAGGTTCGCTAGCCGCAGCATTTACCGCTGTGCGCAGCAAGTTCCCGGGCCTTCCCGTCGAGGTTGAGTGCGACACCCTTGAACAGGTCGCCGAAGCAGTAGACATCGGCGCCGAGCTTATTCTCCTGGACAATATGGCACCCGACGTTGTCAAAGACGCTGTCGCAATCACCCGCCCTGCGGGTGTGCGCACCGAAGCGAGCGGAGGCATCACACTCAATAATGTCGCGGGCTATAGAAACACTGGCGTTGATTACATCGCCGTCGGGGCGCTGACCCACTCCAGCCGCGTCCTTGATCTTGGCTTCGATATTGTCTAACCCGGGATTTCGTTTCATTAAACGTTGAGGCTCTGGGCCTGCGGTATGGAGAGTAATAATTCTCTTTAATACCGCAGGTATTAAAAGGACCAGCGGTATTCCACGCTTTTAGCTTCGGGTTTTCGCCGGGAATCCCTTTCTTCGAAACGAAGCATTGTCCACACATTATCGATGCCACCTTGCACATGGCGGACGTAGAGAACTGCTATGGAACACTCTGTGTCGATAACAACCTCGGGCCAAAGTTGGTGGGCATGCAATTCTTCTTCAGAGTATGAAATAACTCTGATGTAGCGCGAATCAGCAAGGGAAAATGAGTGCGGGTACTGCACACTCTCAACGCTAGAGTACTCACCAGAGAAGGATTCGCATCCACGTGGAAACGTGCAAATGAATGAAAAGCTCCTTGCTCATCCCCGGTGCCATTTGAATAAAAAATGCAGTCGAAAGTAGCTTCTGCTGACGTATTCTTTGTCATGAGCTTAGCGAGAATGCCAGAAGAGACTGGGTCGATGTCTTTTTTGATAGATGTGGCACCCTGGCATTTACAGAAGTCATCCCATAGAAAACTGTCAAACATTTGTGATTTGTCATCGACTGGATCGCTGCTGCGCAGAACCGGCGCATGCCTAAATGTTGAACTAGAGTTGGACGGGCACGAAAAAAAGCGCCCGGCGGTGTTTGGGCGCCAACCGCGAGGGACGTGGACGTTGAAGATTGTTGCGCACAGGGGCTATTCGGGAAAGTATCCGGAGCTGAGCCCGCTGGCTTTTGAAAAGGCCCTGGAGCTGCCCATTCATGGCATTGAGTGTGATGTTCGGATGTCGCGGGACGGCAAGGTCGTGGTCAATCATGATGCAACGTTGGATAGGACGTCAGATCGTATCGGTAAGCTTTCTGCGCTGGATTGGGCGGAGATAAAGCTCGCCGACATCGGCAGTGAAAAGCACCCGCAGCAGTATCCGCTACTGTTGGATGAGCTTTTAGAAATGTGGGAGCCAAGCGGCCAGCATCTTTATATTGAGACCAAGCACCCGGGTGCGGCAGGGGATATTTTGGAGGAGCAGGTGGTGCTTCGTCTGCGTTATGCAGGGCTTATCGATGACCCCCGCATTCACATCATCTCCTTCTCCCACCGGGCAATCCGCCGCATGAAATCCCTGGCGCCGCACATGGACCGGATTTATCTGCGCCGTGATTGGGAACGCCACGTCAACCGCCCTGACTTCATGCTGTCCGAACCGACGGGCCTGGGCATGTCCTTGCTGCGCGGCAAACTACAACCATCTGCTATCGGAGCGCATGGACTGCCGACGTACATGTGGACCATCGACAAACCCGAAGACATGAAATGGGCCTGGGCCAACGGTGTTGACATCCTGGCCACCAACCAACCCGAAGTCGCGCTCCACGCCATTCAAATGTGAGCAGCTTAAAACGTCACTGTATCGTGTAGGGCATGGCCAAGAAGAAAAAGAACAAAGAAGAACTACCTGAGGGTATGTCACGTCGCCAAGCCAAGCTTGCTGCCCGTGCAGCAGAACGTGCGGCTTTGGAAAAGGATCCTCGACCATATGGTGATTTAGCTGCTGAAACCCAGCTTATTGCAATGCAGGAATTCGTTCCTTCAGCTACCGCGAAGCTCAGCGTCAAGGGCATTGACCGTGACGTTTATGTGTGTACGATTTTGCCGGGTGCATCGGCAGCTATGGTGCGAGACGCGGAAGCTGGCGGCGCTGCTTATGTTGCGCTGCAGGTTCGCACCCACACCCACAACCCAGGCCGCGACCTGGCGTACGCTCTGAACTGGGTCGAGAACGCCGAAGACGGCGCAACCCTGGATTCAACTGCCGCCGATGGTGCGCAGCCAGACCTGAAGGACATCCTGGACGAGTCCGCTGTTCTAGAGATTACTGACCACCAGGACTTCGCATGGTGGATTCCAGAAGGCACCCAGATCACTCCTGAGATCGCTCAGACACTGAACCAGGCAAATGAGACGGTTATTGAATCCCACCAGGTTGGCGCGGATATCGACGGCACTTTGTTCTGGGCTAACTCCGGCGGCGACAAGGCGCACATCCGTTGGGTATTCCCAATCGAGAACGAGACCGGCGTCCTGAACGCGATTGCCCGCGTTGCTGCTCGTGGCGAGATGAACCTGGGCGAAGGCACCAAGTTCGCTGGCGTCTTCCGCACCCACGGTTTGATTGCACCAGTCTTTGACCTGCAGCCAGAGGTTGCTTATGACTCCTATGAGCCCGAGCTTGCTCGCGTGGAAAAGGCATTGAAGGCTGAGATCGACAACGATGCTCAGCTCAACCCTGAAGAGCGCAAGCAGCTGGAGAACCTGAAGTCCCGTCAGGTCACCCTCCGCTAAAACTGCGCTTTTAATAGCTCGAAGCCTGCTTCGTCACTCGTTAGATGAGTGCGAAGCAGGCTTTTTCGGCTCTCAAGGGTGCTGCCTGTGGATAACTTGGCTCGTTGTGTGACGTGTCAACGTAGTTATCCACAGGTTTTCGGGCTTGCTTTGGTGCAGGGTTGCATTGTTGTCATAACGTCGAAGTTATGAAAAATTACAAAGCATTCACGCTCCATTACAGGCAGGCGGTGAGCGCTCTTAGAGACATGGCGGATCTTTCGCCGTACGATATGGCAGCTGATGGGTGGGCCTTGAATACGGCAAAGAAGTTCTCCAAATTAGCGGATGTCTTCTTCGGCGCAACAGACTCGCCGCGCCTGCAACGCGAGTCTGTCGCTCTGGCTGAAGAGCGAGGGTTGAGTATGGAGCGCCTTCAAATGATTGATAGTCACGCCCAGAGGTTAAAGAAAAAGCGCGGTGCGGCCTGGAAGTTGCGCGCGGAGTTGATCGCGCACGAGGGGACTTATGAAGAAGTCAACGCTCTGGGCAACCAACGTGTCGATGAACTCATCGGTGAGAAACCAAAAGAAAAGGGTGTCCGCGTAGGACGCCCGAAAAATGGCATGGTCACCATGAGTATTACCGATTCCCAACGCCGCATTATTGATTTCGAGAAAACTCTCGACGCCATAGCGACCTCATCAGAGCCACGCTCAAAAGCATTTCTGGAAGCGTTCTGGAAACATGTAGACGGTGGCGGAGGCGTACTGAAGCCGGAATACCGCACCGTCATTGCTATCGGCCTGGATGATTTTGCCAAAATTTCCTGCGGCAACGGCGACGAGGTCGTGGTTGGCCTTTCGGACGGCACGACCATGACTGGTGCAGAATTTGTCAACGCGGCCTTGGAAGGCGCGTTGGGCGACAAGATTTACGCCGGACTCTTTCACCCGACCGCCGGGCCAGTGAACTTGTACGAAGCTCGGTTCGCGTCAGGCAAACAGCGAATCTTGGAGATGGCAGAGAATCTTGTGTGCCCGTGGCCGGGCTGCAAGGTACCAGCTGACCGCTGCCAAGTTCACCATATCGACGCGCATAAGAACGGTGGTCAAACGAATCCGGCGAATTTAACCACGTTGTGTTCTTATCACAACGGTGTCAACGATGACGGCGCCCGGGCAGGGCGCCGCGAGAAAATTCGAGGGCGGATGATTCGCCACCGCGGACAGGTCAAGCTTGTTACCCCAGGTGGAAAACTGCTGGGCAACACGCATGACCTCAGCTCGATGGGGGCGATGGACCTGATCTAATAACCCCAATTCACGGCTTGGTTGCTGTTCAAGCGGGATGAATTGCCATGCCGCTCAATTCAGCGATCCCAAAACCGGTTCCGAACCCCGGAAGCCCCAACAAATCCCGGTAAACCACAGTAGACCGCAGGAGCGAAGGCTCCGAGGATTTACTGCATGGAGCTGAACAGCTCTTGGGCGCCGGCTTCGTCCCAGAGGACGACGTTGCCGACGGCGGTGTCCATGAACCCGCCGACAGGGATGGTTTGGGTTTCCACGCCGGAAGACATGGCCAGGGCTACGCGGGCGAGGTGCCAGACGTGGTCATCTTCGTTGACCATGAATGACTGTGCGGTGTGGTTGACCAGGGAAACTGCGCGGAATGGGTTGGCCAGCGTGGATGGTGAGGTGATCTTGTCCAGCAGGGCCGCGAAGAATTCGCGTTGGCGTTCCACACGGTCCAAATCGCCCATGGCGGTGGCGCGGGTGCGGACGTAGCCGAGCGCGTCGGCGCCTTCTAGGTCTTGGCAGCCGGCGGCCAAGTCAATGCCGGCGAGTGGGTCCATGATGGGCTCATCCACGCAAATGTTCACGCCACCGACGGCATCGACTACGTTGGCGAGACCACCCATGCCGATTTCGGCGTAGTGGTCAATGCCCAGGCCGGTGGCCTGTTCCACGGTTTGGGCAAGCAACTGTGGGCCGCCGTAGGTGAAGGCGGCGTTGATTTTGTCCTCACCGAAGCCGGGGACGTTGACGTAGCTGTCGCGCGGAATGGATACCAATTGGGCGGTGCCGGAGTTCGGGATGTGCAGCACCATGATGGTGTCGGTGCGCCCGACACCGACGTCGCCGCCGGTGCCTAGCTTGGCTTGGTCTTCTTCACTTAAGCCTTGGCGGGAGTCGGAGCCCACCAGCAGCCAGTTGGTGCCAGAGCCGCTCGATGAGCTGCCGACAGGCAGGGCATCGGTGCGCGAGAGGCGTGAATCGGTCCAGAACACGAACACGACTAGCGCAATGACCAGGGCGATGACAATCCAGCTGGTGCATCCGAAGAAACGCTTGACGGGATTGCCGCGTTTGCGGCGGGCACCGCCGCGGCGTCTGCCACCCCGACGCGGGCCATTTGGCTGGGGTCTCAGATCGCCGACATATCCAGCGCCTTGGAACTGGCGTTGCACAGGTGCTGGGTTTTGAGCATTGTAGCTTTCCGATGGCACCTGCTGGCGCGGGCGGCCCTGTGCAGCACCGGCGCCATATGCCCCGGCCGCGCCGGCGGCACCGGCAGCACCTGCTGCGCCGGCGGCGCCTGCAGCGCGGCGAGGGTCGCTGCCGCGCGGGCCGATGTCGAAACGAGTCTGGTCAGGTTGCGCACGGAAAGTACCAGCGGAGGGTTCTTGGCGGCCATCGGTGCGCGGGGTGCGGCGCGGTGGGCGCTGCGCTGGGCGTTGGCCGGATTCGCGGCGCATGACCGGGCGGCCGTAGCGGTCGCGCAACGGTTTGCCGTCGGCGCCTAACACATAGCGCGATGGGTCATTGGCTGGCTGATTAGCCGAAGGCCCGTTGCCCGAACGGCTGTCGCCGGCACGGCGGGTTTCGCGGTGAGGGTCGCGGCCGGAAAAAGTCATGGCTTAAGACTACAAGCCGCAACCCGCAATCTAGAACCGATCGTCACGTAAAAGCGGCATTACAGACCGAAAATGGAGAGATCTCCCAGCAAAGAGTAACCGACAAAGGCGACGGCATCGATGAGAAAATGCGCGATAACAAGCGGCCACACGCGCCCGGTGCGGTGGTAGAAGTAGCAGAAAACCACACCCATGATGATATTGCCGATCCCAGCGGAGACACCTTGGTACAGGTGATAAGAACCGCGCAGTAACGATGATGCGCCGATGATGGCAGGCAGTGACCAGCCAAGGTGCTTGAGGCGAGTCATGAGCCACATGACCACCACTATTTCCTCGCCGAAGGCATTGGCACCAGACCACAAAAGCAACGCGGGGGCTTCCACCCACGCATTAGTAAACGCCGTAGGGATAACTTCCTTGGACAACCCCAAGTGCACGGCGGAGACATAAAAGACCAGGCCTGGAATACCAATGAGCGCGGCGAGCCCGGTACCCCAGCCAACATCGCTGAGCTTAGGCAGCTGCAAGCGGATTCCAGATCCAGCGAGCAAGAACAAAGCGAGCGCACCATAGGCGAATAACACCCCGGCGGAGCACAGCTGCAGCGCGATATCCAGCCACGCCAAGTCCGACTGCGGCGCATTGAGCGTGACGCTTTGCTCATTCAACGGCGCCGGATCCAACAATGAATCCACCAGGCGCAAAATCGCGCGCACACCAGAGATGCCAAAAGTAATGGCCAAAACAATGAGAATCTCCGCGCGGATGCGCTGCGGGGACTGCGAAACGCTCATGAGGACATGAAACCTTAGACGTGAAGGACAGACGCGAGGTGAAGAAGCTGCGCATCATTTAACGTCACTGAGCCTACTTGAACACCCACGGGTGTTTGCGCTGCCTGGGCACTTAAACCAGCGCCCGCGCCGGCCGTCAATGTCCACGGAATAGAAATCGCCGGTAGCTGCGCAACATTAAACAGCGAACCCCAGGGCGACCACCGGGTTTGCTCCATAAAGTTCTCTTCGTGGTCCAGCGCCAAGAAGGTGCCAATCTGCGGCGGGGTATAGGCCAGCATCGGGGTAATGATCGCATCGACTTGCCAGCAGTCGGCCAAAAGGCGGGGGAGGCCTTTGGCATGGCGGAGGGCATCGGCAAGCATGCGCTGCGAAACCTTCAACCCCTGCTGCCGCACCCACTCAAAATAGCCCTCATCGGCATCCACGCCCACCAGGCGGGAGGTGAAAATGTGGCGGAAAGACTCAAACGTCACATCAGCGGTGGGATAAGGCGCAATCTCCTGCACCGGATAACCTGCGGCAGAAAGCTGCGCCGCCGCCTCATCCACCGCGCGCAGATGCCGCGGATCAACCCGCGTGTGGGCAAACAACGGCTGCTTAAGCACACCAATGCGCGCCGGGGCTTTGCGCGGCTTAATGTCATGCAAGAAAGCGGCATCGGCGACGCTGCGGGTGATAAACCCCGAAACACCCAAGTCTGTGCCGGCCTGCTTGAAACCCACCACGCCGCAGGCCGCGGCCGGAACGCGCAGCGAACCGCCACCATCCGAACCATGCGCCGCCCGCACCAAACCCCGCGCCACCTGCACCGCGGCGCCACCGGAAGACCCGCCAGGAGTCGCGCCGGGATGCAGCGGATTCACCGGATGCGGCATGTCCACCGGCTCCGTATCCACGCGCAGGCCAAGCTCCGGGGTGGAAGATTTACCAACAATCAGCGCGCCTTGGTCTTCCAAGGCGGCGATGGTGGCATCGGTAGTCTCTGCGTTATACGCGCGGTGCTTGGCGCCCTTCGACGTCGGCATGCCAGCGACATCGTTGAGGTCTTTCGCGGATAATATCCACCCCGACAACCTGCCAGTAGCCTTCGGGCGGCGGGAGGTATCAATGTAGGTAAAGCCGTGTTCTTGCGGCGTGAGCGAAGATAAATCGCGGGCCAATTGCTTAAGGCTAAACCTGGAATCCATACACAGCAAGGTTAGTGGTTTAGATTAGAAGGCATGACTTCAACCGTGGCTTTTCTTGGACCTGCAGGAACGTTTACTGAGGCAGCGTTGGTTGCTTTTGGGGAGATGGGCGCTGTGAATGATATTGAGCAGCTTCCGGTCAACTCCCCGTCGGAGGCGTTTAAAGCGGTGCGTGAGGGCCGTGCTGAGTTTGCTTGCGTGGCCATTGAGAATTCCGTTGATGGTGCTGTGACCACCACGTTTGATGCGTTTACTGAAGGTGAGCCGTTGCAGGTTTACCGTGAGGTGGACTTGGAGGTGGCTTTTGCCATCATGGTGAAAAAGGGCTTGCAGCTTGCCGATGTCCACACGATTGCCACCCATCCCGTTGCCTATCAGCAGGTGCGCGGCTGGCTGGCGGAGAATATTCCGGATGTGAAGTTCCAACCGGCGTCATCGAATGGTGCGGCTGCGGAGTCGGTGTCGCGCGGGGAAGTGGATGCGGCGGCGGCGCCGGAACGTGCAGCGGAGATTTTTGGCCTGGATGTGCTGGCTAATTCCGTGGCTGATGTCAAGGGTGCGACCACGCGCTTTGTGCTGGTGGGAAAGCCGGGCAAGCCGACTGCGCGCACCGGCAATGACCGTACTTCTGTGGTGTTTACGGTGCCGCATGAGCCGGGATCTTTGGCGAGCATTCTGCAGGAATTCGCCTACCGCAACGTGGATATGTTGCGTATTGAATCGCGTCCCACGCGCAAGAAGTTCGGTACCTATAACTTCTTCATTGACTTGGCTGGGCATATTGAAGACGAGCCGCTGTCGGAGGCGCTGCGAGCGTTGTGGCTGCGCACGGACAACTTACGTTTTATTGGGTCGTGGCCATCGGCAGATCAGTCAGGGCCAAAGTTGGACACCACGGAGTTTGATAAGGCGACCGATTGGGTAGCAAAGGTGCGTGAGGGTCACTAGGTTTGATGTCATGACTGGACGAATCATCTTGCTGCGCCACGGCCAAACCTTTTCCAATGTTGAACGCTTGCTGGATACTCGTCCACCCGGTGCTGAACTGACTGAACGCGGCCGCGAACAAGCCACAGATGTGGGCATTGAATTAGCCCACCTGGTTGCCGCCGGAAATGGTGAGAAGGGACGGTTCCGCGGCATTATTAGCTCGGTGGCGTTGCGTGCCCAGCAGACCTCGATGTTGGCGGCCCGGTCTTTTGAGCGAACCGCTGACCTGCCGGAGTTTAGCGTGGATGTTGATGTGCGCACCGGAATTCATGAGGTCTTTACCGGTGAGTATGAGATGAGCAATTCTGAAGATGCTCACCGTGGGTATTCCACCGCGCTGCGCGGCTGGTTGGCCGGCGATGTGGAGTCCTGCTGCCCGGGTGGTGAAACCTACCGCGATGTGCTGGCGCGCTATCAGCCGGTTCTGGAGAATGTCGCCGCGGGCCTGGGCGATGACGACGATGTTGTTGTGGTCTCCCACGGCGCCGCCATCCGTCTGGTGGCAACGCATGCCTCCAACAATATTGACGGAGATTTCGCGTTCACCGGCTACCTGCAAAACTGCCGCTTTGTGGTGCTTGAGCCTCGCGGTGAAGAATTCGGCCAATGGACCGTCACCCGCTGGGCTGATACCGAGGTGGAATAGTTTCCTCGGCCTACGGCCTCGGGAACTATTCCACGAAGAGGGCCACGAGTTGGCCTTGCCCCATCGTTTCTACGGTGGGGCTCTTTCGTGTCCGGGGGTAGGGCGTTTACCCCCTTGTCGGTTCTCTGGCCAGTGATGTTGGTCGAATTCTCGCCGTTCTCTTCTTTATTGTTCAACAAACGCCTATGATGATGCGCATCACGTTTCCGAGTGCGGCCCCCATCACGAAAGCGAGTCTCCGTGAGTGCTGAAACAGTAACCCCAGCCAAGAATCCTCCAAGAGGATTAGGCGCAATGGCAGGTGCCATGTTCCTCATGGCTACCTCCGCTATTGGTCCAGGCTTTTTGACCCAGACTTCAGTCTTTACCGTCCAGATGGGCGCGGCTTTCGCATTCGCGATTTTGCTGAGCATCATCGTGGATATCGCAATCCAGCTCAACGTCTGGCGCGTTCTGTGTGTCTCCGGCATGCGCGCCAACGAGCTTGGTAACACCGTCCTGCCGGGCTTGGGATGGTTCCTCGCCATTCTGGTCTTCATCGGCGGCGTGGTCTTTAACATCGGCAATATCGCGGGTTCGGGTCTCGGCCTGAACGCGATGCTTGGTATCGATGCACGCATCGGCGGTGTTATCTCCGCTGCCATCGCAATCTTTATCTTCTTGTCCAAGAAGGCCGGTATCGCACTGGACCGTATCGTCGCGGTGCTCGGTGCCATCATGATTTTGCTGATGCTCTACGTCGCTATTGTGTCCCAGCCGCCAGTGGGCGAGGCTTTGAAGAACACCGTGATGCCGGAAGAGATTGACTTCTTCGTCATCACCACCTTGATCGGCGGCACCGTGGGTGGCTACATCACCTTCGCTGGTGCCCACCGCCTGATTGACTCTGGCCTGTCTGGCCCAGAGCACGTCAAGGACATCACCACGACCTCTGTCATGGGCATTATCATCACCGGCATCATGCGCGTGCTGCTGTTCCTGGCGGTGCTGGGCGTTGTTTCCACCGGCGTGGCACTGTCTGAAGACAACACCGCGGCGGATGCGTTCTTCCACGCTGCTGGCGAATTCGGTCTCCGCGCATTCGGCGTAGTTCTCTTCGCCGCTGGCCTGTCTTCTGTCATCGGTGCTTCCTATACCTCCATCACCTTTGTGACCACGCAGAAGGTTGCCCCTCGTACCCGCAACTTCCTCACCGTCGGCTTCGTCATTGGCTGTACCATCCTGTTCATCATCTTGAACTCCGCGCCACAGAAGCTGCTCATCTTCGCGGGTGCATTCAACGGCATCATCTTGCCAATCGCGTTCGCCATGGTGATGTGGGTAGCATTCCGTCGCCCTGACCTGCTTCAAGGCGTTAAGCACCCGAAGTGGCTGCTGGTGGCCGGTGCCCTGGCTCTTATCCTGGAGATTTACATTGGCTTTAAGGCCTTCTCCGGTATCGTGAACATGTGGGCATAGACATGAAACCTTTTGAGATGACTGCAGCTGACGTGCGCAAACTCGCCCGGGCTGAGACCCTGACCACGACCTCCGGCTATGCTGCAGGCTATATGCAAGCCAACCTGCTGGCGGTGCCAAAAGAGTACGCGTTTGATTTCCTGCTCTTCGCGCAGCGCAACCCCAAGTCCTGTCCCATCGTCGGCGTGCTGGAAGCCGGCGAGTATGAATCCGCGCTGTTGCCCGAAAGTGATATTCGCACTGATATCCCCGCCTACCGCATCTTCAAAGACGGCGAGCTGGTGGACACTGTCACGGATGCCACGCCGTATTGGGGTGAGGACATGGTCGCGTTCTTGATTGGCTGCTCGTTTACCTTTGAGACCGCGCTGGTAGAAAACGGCATCAAGCTCGAGCACATTGAGCAAGGCCGCAACGTGGCGATGTATCGCACGAGCACACCAACCACCCCGGCCGGTGTGTTCTCCGGGCCGCAAGTAGTCTCCATGCGTCCTATCCCCGCTCACCGCGTGGCGGATGCGGTGCGGATCACCTCCCGCTACCCGTCAGTGCACGGCGCACCGGTGCATATTGGCAACCCGGAAGCCATTGGAATTACAAATCTTTCACAGCCTGACTTCGGTGAGCCAGTAGAAATTCCCGAAGGACACATCCCTGTGTTCTGGGCGTGCGGTGTCACCCCACAGGCAGTGGTGATGAATTCGCGCCCGCATTTGGCTATTACGCATGAGCCAGGAAAGATGCTGGTAACTGACGCCCGGGACTTGGAATACCAAGTGCCTTAGTGCTTAGAGCACGAAGCGAATTGAGTTATAGGCCTTGAGGAGGCTGTCACGGGCGACCGTGGCAGCCTCTTCGCGTTGTCCGGCAGCAATGAGCTTGGCCAAGCGAACGTTGTTCTCAATGTGCTCGTTATGAATATTCGGTAGATGCGGCAGCGCCAGCAAGAAGGTCAGGCGCATGCGCGCGAGCAGGCTGGACATCTGTTCATCGAGAGTCTCTGAGCCCAGCGACGCCACCAGCGCGCGGTGGAAGCGCTGGTTGATGCTGGACACTGCTTGGTCATCGCCGCTTTCGGAAAAACGGCGCGCGGACGCGGCCAGCTCAATGAGGCGGTCGGCGGCGGGGAAATCGCCCCACAGCACGCCGGCATGCTCGAGCGCCATGCGTGCGAGGTACAGGTCTTTGACATAGTCCGTGTCCGGGGTGGCGATGAAAACCCCGCGGTTGGGGATGCGCTCCACCAGGCGCTCAGACGCTAGTTCAGTAAATGCCTCCCGCAGGGTATTGCGGGAGCATTCAAAACGTTCCGCGGCCTTGACTTCACTAAGTTGCTGACCGGGCTGGAACTCACCAGCGGAGATTGCATCCCTGATAGCGGATGCCACGGACTGAGAAAGCATAGGTGCGATTCTAACCCAGCTTCCTTCAGGGCTTCGACACTATTCGATGGTTGCAATCACCGTGGAGGTATCAAGGCGGTCGCCTTCTTTGGCCAGCAACGTGATGGTGCCGGTGCGAGGTGCCTTGACGGCGGATTCCATCTTCATTGCTTCTACGGTTGCAATGGCGTCGCCTTCTGCAACGGAGTCGCCGTCGGACACCTTCCAGGCCACGAGGTTGGCCTCGAAAGGTGAGGTGACAGCGCCGTCATCGGAGCTTGCTGCATCGGAAGTATTCGCGGCGGACGTTGGTGCCGCAGTACCGGAGGATGCAGCGGAGTTGAAGAATTCCACTGGCACGCCGACGTTGATGAGCTTGCCGCCGATTTCTACGGCAACGTTGTGGCGCTGGGCGTAGATGGCTTCAACCTTGTCCACCTGATTGGAAGCAGATGGGCGGTAGTTGTGGTCCACCCAGTCGGTAAAAACGCCGAGCTTCTCACCGGTCAGGGCGGTTTCTTCCATCATGTCGCGGTGGAATGGCAGCACGGTGCGCACGCCGGCGATGTTGAACTCGCGCAAGGCATGCTTCGCGCGCGACAGCGCTACCTCGCGGGTTGGGCCCCACACGATGAGCTTGGCGATGAGTGAGTCATAGTACGGCGGAATAATCGAACCAGAACGCACAGCAGAATCCACGCGAATGCCCGGGCCGGTTGGTGGCTCAAAGCTGACAATGGTTCCTGGGCACGGCGCAAAACCATTGAGGATGTCTTCGGCGTTGATACGGAACTCGAAGGCGTGGCCGTTGGAGGTTGGGTCTTCGCTAAAGGACATGGGCTCGCCAGCAGCGATACGAAGCTGTTCCGCGATGATGTCCACACCGGTGACAGCTTCGGTCACTGGGTGCTCAACCTGCACGCGGGTGTTGACTTCCAGGAAGGAAATGGTGCCGTCCTCGGAGACAATGAACTCGACGGTGCCGGCGCCGGTGTAGTTGACCTTGGAGCAGATAGCGCGTGCACCTTCGATGATGCCGTTGCGCTGCTTTTCAGTCAGGTCTGGTGCGGGCGCTTCCTCGATAAGTTTTTGGAAGCGGCGCTGGGTGGAGCAGTCGCGGGTGCCGAGGACGGCGACGTTGCCGTGGGTATCGGCAAGCACTTGCGCCTCAACGTGGCGTGGATGGGTCAGGAACTTTTCCACGTAGCATTCCGCGCGGCCAAAAGCTTCCATGGCTTCACGGCCAGCGGAATTGAAGGCCTCTTCAATGTCGTCGAGGTTATCAACCACTTTGAGGCCGCGACCGCCGCCGCCATAAGCAGCCTTAATCGCAATAGGCAGGCCGTGTTCTTCGGCGAACTCGCGGGCTTCTTGCCAATCATCGATGGGGTCGGAGGTGCCCGGTGCCAGCGGCGCACCGACTTCTTCGGCCACGCGGCGCGCAGCAATCTTATCGCCGAGCAGCTCAATTGCCTCAGGCTGCGGACCAACCCAGATCATGCCGGCGTCACTGACCGCACGGGCGAAATCGGCGTTTTCAGAAAGGAAGCCGTAACCAGGATGCACGGCATCCGCGCCGGCGCGCGCCGCGATGTCCAGCAGCGCAGGAACGTTCATGTAAGTATCGGACGCTGAGTTACCGGTGAGCGCATACGCTTCATCGGCGACCTGGGTGTGCAGTGCGCCAGCGTCTGCTTCGGAGTAAATAGCAACGGACTTGATGCCAAGATCACGCGCTACACGGGCAATACGGACGGCGATTTCACCGCGGTTAGCAATGAGGATGGTCTTAATGGTCATGAGTGTTTCCCTTAACTTCAAAGCGCACGGAAGCTCCTGGTGGGAGCTGGGCTGCGATATCAATATCTTCTTCTAATACGGTGGCCACCACTGGGTAGCCACCGGTGACGGCGTGGTCGCGCAAAAAGAGCACGGGCTTGCCGTTGGGCGGAATCTGTACGGAACCGGCAACCATGCCCTCTGATGGCAATTCGCCGTCGACGACGCGTTCCACGGTGGTGTCGGATTCAAGGCGCAGTCCGACGCGGTTGGAATGTGCGCTCACGGTCCACTCGGTGTCCAGGAAGCTGTGCACATTTTCACCGAACCAGTCATCACGTGGGCCAAGCACACAGCGCAGCGTGGCAACGGTGCGGCCGTCTTCGGCCTGGCTGACGCGCAGCGGGTTGCTCAGTTGACCGTCGGTCATTCCGGTGGAGCGCGGAAGCACGCCGAGGATATCGCCCACGGCAACCGGTGCAGGGCCCAGACCGGAAAGCACATCCGTGGCAGAGGAACCGAGCTCAGAATCCGCGATGAGGCCGCCGCGGATAGCAACGTAGTTGCGCATTCCGAATTCGGCAGCCTCGATGCGCACGGTTTGGCCAGCGGTTACCAGCACTGGACGTGCTAGTTGTACCGGCATGGTGCCAAGGCTTACCCGGGCAGCGGCACCGGTGACGCACACAACCGTGTCACTGAGTGCGCGCAACTCCATGCCACCGATGTTTTCCAGCACGGTTGCCTGGCGTGGATTGCCCACCGCGATGTTGGCGGTCGCCGCGGAGGCCCTATCGGCCGCACCCGACGTCGTCACACCCAAGTCGCCGAAACCTGGGCGGCCCAGGTCCTGGAACAAGGTGAGCAAACCTGCGTCGAGGACTTCCATGCGCGGCAGGCGCGCCGGGGAACGCTTGGCGGTGGAGTCAGCGTCATAGATTTCCGGCAGTTCAGTGACTGCGCGGTAACGCACGCGATCCCCTGGTTGAACTAGTGCGGGTGGCTCGGCTGCCGAATCCCACATCGGGGTGTTGGTGGTGCCCAGAAGCTGCCAGCCGCCAGGTGATTGCCGTGGGTAGACCGCGGAGAAGTCACCGGCGATGGCCACAGCTCCCGCTGGAACTGCGGTGCGTGGATTGGCGCGTCGGGGGATTGAGCGTGCGTCTGCAGGATCTGCTGGTGCGCAGTAGCTAAATCCAGGGGCGAAACCGCCGAATGCGGCGGTCCACTCCGTGGAGGTGTGCCATTCGATGAGCGCTTCGCGGGAGATGCCTAGGTGTTCAGCGACTTCATCAATGTCTTCGCCGTCATAGAGCACGTCAATTTCTACGGTGCGTGCTTCCGCTGCCTTGGCCGTAGCCGGGGTGAAGTCTTGCAGGAACTGCGCAGCATGACGTGCGGAATCTGGGGTTTCGAAGGTGAGCAGCACCGTGGTGGCTGCAGCAATGCAATCCACCTGGTTTTTCAACGGCTGCGCGGTCAGGGCGGCGTGGTAGTCCATGACCTGGGTGAGCCCATCAAGATCGATGAGCAGCGCGCGGGTTCCAACGGGATGGATCTGCATTAGGCGAAGCTCCGGATCTCGATGTTGCGACGGCCCAGCTCAGCGACAACTTCGCGCAGCAGGTTGACGGAGCCTGGGGAGTCACCGTGCGTGCACACCGATTGGGCATCGACTTTCAGGACGCTGCCATCAGCTGCGGTGACTGAGCCGGACTCGGCGACTTCCAAAACACGCGCGACAACATCTGCCGGATCGTGCAACACAGCATGCGCTTCACAGCGGCTCACCAACGTGCCGTCCGGATTGTAATTGCGGTCCGCGAAAGCTTCGCGGATGACTGTCAGTCCAGATTTTTCTGCGACATCTACAGCCACGCCGCCTGGCAGCAGCATCACTGGCAAGTCGCCGAAGGCTTTGATGCCGGCGATGACCGCCTCAGCCTGCGCGGTGTGGTGCACTACGGTGTTATACATCGCGCCGTGTGGTTTGACGTAGGAAATCTTGGTGCCGTTTGCTCGCGCGAGGGCGTCTAGGGCACCGATTTGGTAGGTGACTTCATCGGCAAGCTCTGCCGGATCATAATCAATGAAGCGACGACCAAAAGCTGCTGGATCGTTGTATCCCGGGTGCGCACCCACGGTCACGCCAGCAGCCGCCGCAGCCTTGAGCGTGCCCGCAATCGAGTGCGGGTCACCCGCGTGAAAACCAGTGGCCACGTTGGCGGAGGAGACCATCTCCAACATCGCTTTATCATCGGCAACAGGGTTGCCCGCGGTGGTTTCGCCTAAGTCAGCGTTCAGATCAATGTACACCGAAGTCATACAGCACCATCCCTAATGTTGTTGAACAATATATGGAAACAGTGTAGCGCTAGTCACTATGGTTTGTGAAGCCCATTGCTTTAAATCTTCGAAGTGTCGGGGAGTTTTACCGCTCTTAGCCCCATCCGAGGCGGTGGAGATCTTCTTCTTCGATGCCGAAGTAGTGCCCGAGTTCGTGGAAGACGGTGACTTCTACTTCGTGGGCAAGTTGTTCTTCGGTGGAGCACATGTTCTGTAGGGCGCCGCGGTAGATGAAGATGGCGTCGGGTAAAAAGCCCGTGTGGTGGTGGGTGCGTTCGGTGAGTGAGACACCCTCGTAGAGGCCTAAGATTCCGGGGCTGTCTTCATTGAAATCGCGCACTAAAATGATCAGGTTGCGCATCTTTGCGACAAACTGGTCCGGGATTTTGTCCAGGGCGTTATTGACCATCTCATCGAAGCGTTCTTCAGAAACATGCACCATGAGATTTCGCCAATGACTTCGTTTGCCCTAGAGGGCGGGCTCGGCAGCTGGCTCTTCGGTAGTGGCTGTGTCGCCGGTGTTGTTACTGCTGGAGTCGTTGTTCTCGGAGCCGCGTAGTGGGTTTCGCTCTGGCTGCTCGGTTGGCGCAGCGCCGTCAATGGTCAGGCCCTCACGGCCGTCCTTTGCGGTGCCGGTAATGACAGAGAAGGAAGAATCTTCTTCAGAAGGGTGAATTAGAGAGCAGTTCACTGAACGCGTGCCGCCGTTCCAGGATGTTTCAGGAATGGTGCCCCAGTAAGGCTGCAGCGTGGACTGGTAGAGGTTTTCTTCCTCGCCCATGTACGCAATTGCATCATCGGCGCATCGGGAAGCCAGGAATTCATTTTGATCATCAATCGATGGAGTTCCATCGGAGAATTCTTCAGCGAGGTTCACCACGGAGATGGTTTCCATCTGGTGGGGATCAGCACAGTTGACGGTGCGCAGCACCTGGTCATCGCCGATTTCGCGGCACTCGCCCGGAGAGGCGATATTTGCCTGGTCAACCTCAGAGACACGGCCCTCGGTCTGCTGCGGAACACCCTCTTCATCGGTAGTCTGCAGGCCGCACAGCATGGTGCGGTCGCCGTTCGCCCAAGCATCGGCAGGCGGCAAAATCGGCGCGATAGAGTACTTGCCGGCCGGGTCATACTGGCCGTCCAAGTAATTAAAGGTGGAGCCCTGGCACAGCTCTTCGCGCAGCTGCGCCTGGCGCTCCATGCTTGGAATCTCAGCCTCGGGACCAAACTCACTGGTGGGGTAGATGGCTAGATTTTCTACCGTGGCAACCTCGAAGCGGTGCTGGTCAGCGCAGTCAGTGACGCTGAAGTTAGTAAAGGTGCCGTCACTAGCAACATCCCAGGTGACGCAATCACCGGCTGCGGCTTCCGTAAATGGTGTTTCGGAATCACCGGAAGAAGGCGCGGATGTAGTGGTATTGATGACATCGGAGTCGGCAGCGATCTGCGCAGCGTTGCCGCTGACATAGTCATACGTGCCCATAAATGCCGCAGCACAAGCAGCAGCGACAAGTGCAATGCGTGAGGCGGCCGCGGATCTCCAGGCCTTCGAGGTGCTTGCATTAGTCATAAGAAACCTTAGTTTAGCCGACCAGCCGAATCAGACTAGAATTCCAGCGCTCGACCAATTCGTGTGGATAGTCGGTACCGGTCAGTGCGATAAACAGATGAACACCACTCTACGGGCTTATCCCCAGAGCTGGAATACCTGATGATGTGCAGTAATGGTGCGCCCACCTGGACATCGAGAAGCGATGCGACTTCCTCATCCGCCGCGACCGCCGTCACTGTCTGATCTGCTGCCGAAATGGGCAAGTTAAAGTCACTTTCCAAAATGGAATAGACCGAGTTATAAACATCATTTTCCAGCAATGTGGGCGCCAGCGTGGAGTTGTACCAGCCGTCATCAATGGAATAAGGCTCGCCATCGCCCAAACGCAGACGGCGCAGGTGAATGTGCGGGACAGATTCATCTGTGTTGAAAAATTCGTAGACATCCTCAGCCGCCGTTGCGCGGCCAGCCAGCAAAATGCGGGAGCTAGCAGAAACGTCCTGCGCGCCCATCTCGTCTGAAAAAGATGCCAAGTGCAACCGGGATACTAGGGGATTAGGAGCAACGAAAGTGCCTTTGCCGCGTACCCGGCGCAAACGGCCAGCCGCAACCAGATCACCAATGGCGCGGCGAACCGTAATGCGGGATACGCCATAGACTTCTTCCAGAAGGCGCTCACCGGGGAGAAGATCTCCCGGCTTCAATGTGGTGCGGCACAGCTCAGTCAGGATTTCACGCAGCTGGGCATGCTTTGGGGTTGGCCCATCAACAATTTCCCGTTGAGGAAGAATCGGCGCTCTGGACATGTATCCATCCTAGGCTTCTGGTTATTACCACTGCAACCGATTTGGGTATCTGTTGAAGTTTGAGCTCGTGGGCTGGTGGATGTGGCTGTGTACCTGATGTGGGTGCGGTAGGATTAGCGCCGTGATTGATCTTAAATTCCTCCGTGAAAACCCAGACGTCGTTCGTACCTCCCAGGTCACCCGTGGTGAGGATCCTCAGCTGGTAGATCAGCTGTTGGAAGCTGATACCGCACGTCGATCTGCGATCCTGGCTGCCGATGAACTGCGTGCAGAACAAAAGGCATTCGGTAAGAAGATTGGCCAGGCTTCTCCGGAGGAGCGCCCAGCACTGCTGGAAGGCTCAAATGAGCTGAAAGAAAAGGTCAAGCAGGCTGAAGAAGCTCAGCGAAACGCTGAGGAGCAGGTAGAAACCCTGCAGTACAAGCTGTCCAACGTTGTAGAAGGCGCTCCAGCTGGCGGCGAAGATGACTTCGTTGTTTTGGAGCACTATGGCGAAAAGCCAGAGTTTGATTTTGAACCAAAGGACCACCTAGAACTCGGTGAATCCCTGGGACTTATTGACACCAAGCGTGGCGCAAAGATTGGTGGCGCACGTTTTTACTACCTCACCGGTGATGGCGCATTCTTGCAGCTGAGCATGATGGTGTTGGCCGCGCAGAAGGCACGTGCTGCAGGCTTTAGCTTGATGGTTCCACCAGTGCTTGTGCGCCCTGAGATTATGGCTGGTACCGGCTTCTTGGGTGACCACGCTGATGAGATTTACTACCTTGAGCGTGATGACCTGTACCTGGTTGGTACCTCTGAGGTGGCACTAGCTGGTTATCACAAGGATGAAATCATCGACCTGTCCAAGGGCCCAATCCAGTACGCCGGCTGGTCGTCTTGCTTCCGCCGCGAAGCCGGATCCCACGGCAAGGACACCCGCGGTATCCTGCGCGTGCACCAGTTCGACAAGGTAGAGATGTTTACCTACTGCAAGCCAGAAGACGCAGAAAAGCAGCACCTGCAGCTGCTGTCCATGGAGCGCGAGATGCTCGACGCTATGAATTTGCACTACCGCGTCATTGATGTCGCTGGTGGCGACTTGGGTGCATCGGCAGCCCGTAAGTTTGATACTGAGGCATGGGTTCCAACCCAGGGCACCTACCGCGAGCTGACCTCGACCTCGAACTGCACCACCTTCCAGGCACGCCGTCTGCAGACCCGTTACCGTGATGAAAACGGTAAGACTCAGACTGCCGCGACGCTGAACGGAACCCTGGCGACTACCCGTTGGCTGGTTGCCATCCTGGAGAACAACCAGCAGGCTGACGGCTCTGTTGTTATCCCAGAGGCACTGCGCCCAATGATGGGCAAAGACGTACTTGAGCCAATCAAGTAAATTCTTAATTTTAGTTTCGGGCAGATCAGAAAGTTAAACAGGCAGTCTCATGGTTGATACGAACTCTGCGCTGGAATTGCGCGAGCGCATTTTCTGGGTGCCCACCGATTTAGAGCAACTCCCAGCGCACAAAGAGTGGAGTGAACCTCTCTACTCCCGCATTATTTCCCTGGCCCGCACCATCTTGCGCGCGCAGGGAATTCGGGTGACTGTACTCGGTGCGGAGAACATCCCGGCCGATGGTGGCGCGGTGCTGGCAATGAATCACACCGGCTACTATGACTTCATTCTGGGTGGTGTACCTGCCTATTTGCGCGGCAAGCGGATGGTGCGTTTTATGGCGAAGAAAGAAATCTTCGTCAACTCTTTCATCGCTTGGCTGGGCAAGAAGATGCGCCACATCCCGGTGGACCGTTCCGCCGGTGGCGCTTCCATCAACGTCGCGGTAGAAAGCCTGCACGAGGGCAACCTGGTGGGAATTTTCCCAGAGGCTACTATTTCGCGTTCTTATGAAATCAAGGACATGAAAAGCGGCGCCGCACGCATTGCCAATGCTGCTGGTGTTCCACTGATTCCAATGGTGTGCTGGGGCTCCCAGCGCATTTGGCCAAAGGGTGGCAAGAAAGACTTGGGCCGCTCCAAGACTCCAATCATCATGATGGTGGGCGAGGAAATCCCCACCACCGGTGACGCGGAGAAGGATATTGACGCACTCTACTTCGCCATGAAATCCATGATGGAGCAGGTACGTGAGGTCTATGATGAGCGCTTCGGTCCTTTCCAAGATGGACTTCCATGGCGCCCAGCATCGATGAACGGCACGGCTCCTTCCTTGGAAGAAGCCAACCGCATGGATGCTGCTGACCGCGCGGCACGCGCTGCCCGCAAGGCTAAAGAAGTTGAACAAGAGGCCGCGAAGTCTGAGCGCAAGGAAGAAAAGAAGCTGGCGAAGCGCGCGCAGAAGCAGCTGAAGAAGATGTCCAAGTGGGCGCGAAAGGACCAGAAATAACAGTGGAGGCGCCAAAGTTTATTGCCTCGGATATTGACGGAACTTTCCTCAATCCTGAGCATCGCGTTGTGTCACGCAACCGCGACGTGGTGACTCGCGCTGTTCAATCCGGTGCGCACTTTGCGCTGGCAACAGGCCGTCCTCATCGCTGGATTCAACCGATTCTGGAACAGATTCCGTTGCGCCCCTTGTGTGTAACTTCCAATGGCGCGGTGGTTTATGACTCTGAGCAGGACCGAATCTTGCGTGCTGTGGAGATGGATGCTGAAGCCATGGGAGACATTGTCACCACGGTTCAAGAAATCATGGCACGGCACGGGGACGTTTCTTTCGCTGTGGAACGCGCCGGTGTTTCGGCGAATGACCCGCTTGATACCTTGTATGTAGTGGATGAAATCTACGCTGAGCAGGCACCTTTCGAAGGCTTCGGCGTAGCCCCAGTTCGAGGAGTTGTGGGACAACCAGCGGTGAAGTTGATTATCCGCAACCCTGAGATGCAATCCCAGGAACTGTTCGACCTGATTAATCCTCATGTCGATCCTGAGGTCGCGCACGTGACCTTCTCCATTCCGGACGGAATGCTAGAAGTTGCCGCTCCTGGCATCACCAAAGAAATCGGCGTGGAATTCTTGGCCAGCCACTACGGCGTCGCGCAGAAGGACGTTATTGCTTTCGGCGATATGCCGAATGACATCGAGATGCTGCAGTGGGCTGGGGTTGGTGTTGCGATGGCGAATGCGGACCAGGCTGTTAAAGATGCCGCCGATATGGTGACGGTTTCTAATGCTGAAGCAGGTGTAGCGCACGTACTTGAACGGTGGTTCTGATGGGAAAGCAACGCTTCGTCGCAGCTATTGACCAAGGCACCACCTCAACTCGGTGCATCATTGTTGACCGCGATGGCAAGATTTGTGCCTCCGCGCAGTTCGAACACAAGCAGATCATGCCGCGCCAAGGTTGGGTGGAACATGATGCGACAGAGATTTGGTACAACGCCCGCCGTGCCGTATCCGCGGCAATGGTGGATGTGGACGGCTCGCCCGAAGACTTTGTTGCGCTAGGAATTACTAACCAGCGGGAAACCGCAGTGGTGTGGGATAAGAAGACCGGCAAACCAATCTATAACGCGATTGTGTGGCAGGATACCCGCACCTCACACGCTATTAATCCGGATGATAAATGGCTTGACCGCACGGGGCTTCTCGCTAACTCTTATCCTGCCGGCCCGAAGATTGCGTGGATCCTCGACAACGTTGAGGGCGCTCGCGAACGTGCCAACAATGGTGAGCTTCTCGCCGGCACCATTGATACTTGGCTGCTGTGGAACCTCACTGGTGGGGCGCGCGGAGATCAAGGCAAAGACGCCGTGCATCTAACCGATGTCACCAATGCCTCACGCACCTTATTGATGGACATCCGCACCTTGAAGTGGGATGAAGAACTCTGTGAAGAAGTGGGCGTACCGCTGTCCATCCTTCCGGAGATTCGTCCCAGCGTTGGTGAGTTCGGGCAAGTCCGCGCCCATGGCACGCTGGCCAAAGTTCCGATCACTGGCGTGCTCGGTGACCAGCAAGCCGCGCTGTTCGGCCAGGCCGCATTCAAAGAAGGCGAAGCCAAGAATACTTACGGCACGGGTTTGTTTATGCTGCTCAACACCGGTGATAAACCACGCTGGTCTGAGAACGGATTGCTGACCACCGTCGCTTTTCAGTGTGAAGGCAAAGAACCTGTCTATGCCTTGGAAGGCTCCGTTGCCGTTGGTGGCTCACTGATTCAGTGGCTGCGTGACCAACTGGGAATCATCCCGAACGCCACCTCGAGTGAGTCAATCGCGGCGAAAGGCAATGGTGGCGTCTACATCGTGCCCGCGTTCTCAGGTCTTTTTGCTCCGCGCTGGCGCCCCGATGCTCGTGGCGTGATTGTTGGACTGACGCGCTTTGCTGACCGCACGCACATTGTTCGTGCCGCGCTGGAAGCAACGTGTTTCCAAACCCGTGAAGTTGTTGAAGCGATGGAGGCTGACTCCGGGATTGAACTCACTGCATTGCACGTCGATGGCGGCATGGTTGCGAATGAACTTCTCATGCAGCTTCAAGCCGACTTTTTAGATACTGAAGTCATCCGCCCCCGCGAAATTGAAACCACCGCACTCGGCGCTGCCTTCGCCGCCGGCTTGGGCCAAGAATTCTGGGCCGACCTCGAAGCACTCGAAGACCTAGTCGCCACCGACAAATCCTGGACTCCAAACATGGATGTGGTCGAACGCGACCGTCTCTACGCAGAGTGGAACAAAGCAGTCGAGCGAACCCTGGACTGGGAAGACTAAGCTCTCTGCAGCGGCCAGAACTTCAAATAGAGAATTAAGGCCAGCGGCCCTATCAACGGTAGACACAGCACCACGAAGAACCACAGGATAGAGGTTATTGGCCGCATCTTGGCTTTGAAGATGAGCCATACACTCAGCACGGGGAATAAGAGCGCGGTCAGCGCAACCGTCGACGTGAACGCATCGTAGAACGTAATCACTGGAGTGCCTCCGATTCTCTGTACTGTTTTGCGGCAACGTTTGCCTTTTTGGTCCCTGCCACCATGGTAATCAGCAGGATAGCCAAGATGGGCAGACTGACGAACGCGATGAGTGATTCATCGATGATCATGAACAGGATACCGCCGATAGTAAATGCGGCGCCGGCGAACATTAGGTAACCAGCCGCAGCTTTGTGGCCGTGGACCCAGGTATCTTCATTGGCCATGAGCTTGGGCGTGCGCAGCCCAATCCAGGAGTTCATCGGTAGTCTTGCTTGCCTTGCTCTTAGTCCAACGTACAGAGTGCCAACGCCCACGATAAGGTAAGTTGCTGACATGATTGTTGCGTACACGGACATCTGTTTTCCCTCCGGTTGAAATCCCCCTAGGAGAACTTAACTCTAACATGTTTGAAGCTAGTTGAATATGGTGAGATCGAAATCAGTCATGACGGGTTCGATGAGTTTGCCGCCGACCGTGGTGGCATCGTACTCGTTGGTGTAGCTAATAACTGCGACGGCGTAGATGTTCTTCTGGCTAGAATCATTCGGGTCAAAAGCCCAGATGACTCCGCCGGAATCACCGTGGTCAGTGATATTGGCGAAGGTGACGGTGTATTCGTTCGTAATTTCTTCATAGGAGCCGCACGATAATCCGGTACGGAATCCGAGGCGGCACATGTATGGCTGGTTCGCGCTGAGCCAGCTGGCATCGGCATAACCGCGAATCTCCACCGACTCATCGGACATACTCACGCGCGGATTGGTGACCACGTTGTCGAAATAGCGGGACTCAATCTGAATCAGGCCATAGTCGGGGCCGGATGAAATCTTTGCCCTCAATATCGAACTGCTCACCTGACACCGGTGGATCATCCGGTGATGTAGACGGATTAGCGCCGTCAGTGGGCAGCGGCGCCGAGTCCTCGGCGCCTGCAGAACCAGAGTCAGCAGAACCGGAGCCATAAGAGCCTGAACCTTGAGAGCCGGCACCACTCGCGGAAGTCTCCGGAGCAGCGATGTTAAACGTGCACGCAGTCAAAACCCCCATCGTGCACAGTGCGAGTGCGGTTTTCAGCGCACGCATTGTATTCTTCCTTTCGCAAGATGCGGCGGAAGTAGCGCTGGATTCAATGCCCCGAGTCCAGTACTTAGAGATTTATCCCCGATAAATCTTTCCCCCAATGAACTTAAACATACTCAGGATAACTGAGGCACCGGATATCAGGTCCGGGAGCATGCAAAAGCGGTGTCTAGCTCGCTAAAGAACTAGACACCGCTGAAGTGGGAGATGCGTCTTTTAAGTGCCGTTAGCCGGCGTGGTGGCACTAAAGACTAGTTGGTGTGAACATCCACGGTTGCGGTGTTCGGGTCGTAGGTGATGTAGCCACCCTGGAAGTCAACGCGGACAGTGTTGCCACCGGTTGCTTCATTGATGGCGTTGTTTGCCTGATCCACCGCGTACTGGTCAGAGGTTGGCAGACCCAGCTGGGTTGCGTTATCGCCCTGTGCCCAAGCACGTGCGAATTCACCAATCAGAGCGTGAGTACCGGTGTCCTCGGAGGAGAGGACAACGCCGTTGTTGAATAGCTGGTAGACCAACTGAGCGTTCTCAGAGTTAGGGCCGCCGACTGGCTGGCCAAGAACTGGACCGAAAGCATTGATTAGTGCGTTGAATGTAGCGCTGGTTTCTTCATCTCCCGCGATGGAGAGAACCTGCGAGATGATGCCTGGTAGGGCATCGGTAGTCACGCCCGGTGCTACTTCGGTACCATCTTCCGGCACGGTCACAGCGCCAGCCGCGATGGCTAGACCAGCAACAGCTGCGGCAACGGTAGCCAGGGACTGAATCTCTTCAGTGCTCAGGTTGGAAGAACCCTGCTCAGTGTCCTGGCCTTCAGCAGGAGCCTCAGAGCTATTGGAGGATCCCTGTGCCAGGGAGGACAGTGCTGGCAAGAGCGATCCAACGCCGTCACCTCCGCCGCCGCCACTTCCTCCGGTATCGCCTTCGGTTGGTGGCTGGGTGCCAACACCGCTTGCAATCAGCGAGTCATACTTGGTCTTCGTAGCGTTGCGGATTTCATCCCAACGGGCAGTCACGTAACCACCAGGGCACTGCGTATTGTGCAGGTCGCCGTGGCCGTGGAAGGTTGGGACAGTTGCGGTAGCGCCAGCTGGGTACTTGGAACCGCCGAAGCCACCGGAGGTCAGGTTAACGGTGCCGGATGGATCGAAGCCTGCGTTGGCAGCCTTCCATGCAGCGATGCTGGTAACCGAATTGAGCATTTCAGTCGATGGCTGAGCAGTTGAGTAGTTACCTATCATCGAAATACCCCAAGTGTTGCTGTTGAAGCCACCCACGTGAGCGCCCATGACGCCACGCTCGAGTCCGCCGTAGCGGCCTTCGTAGATGGTGCCGTACTTATCAACCAACACGTTGTAGCCCATGTCGCACCAGCCCAGGTTCTGCGCGTGGTACTGGTAGATGCCACGTACCTGAGCAGCAGCTTCAGCCTGGGAGTAGTTATTGCTACCCGCGGTGTGGTGCAGGGTCAATGCCTTGGTTGGCTCGGTGTACGTTGGGTTGGAGCAACGAATGCCCTCATTAGCACCCCAGTTGGCCCGAGAGACTACCGATGGCAAGCCTTCGGTGTCAGCCATGTTGGCAATGCCGCCTTCTTGTGCCTGGCCATCAATAAATACTGCCTCAAGGTCAGATGCGGAGACAGCGCCGCTATCTGCTGGGAGTTCATCGGTGTCAGCAACCGGTGCAATATCACCGATATCAGTTGGCATTGGTGCAGTGGCAGGGGAGAAACCATTGGTGACAGCACCGGCGAGCTCACTAGCCTGCTGAACCAAGTCTTCTGCTGAATTTTCTTCCTCAGCAGCTGGAGCCTCTTCTGCCTGCGCATCTTGCTCAGAAGGAGCGGTGACCTCAGCGTCGTAGTTCTCCACAGCATCGCCTGCATCGGCAGCGCCGGCAGCTGGATCAGCTTCGGCTTGTGCCTCTTCGGCGGGAGCCTCTGGGGCATTCGTAGCTGCATCGCCAAGCTCTTCTGCGACTTCTTCCTCGGACGGAATGCCCAAGTCAACGTTGCCTACAGAAACCTGAACAGCGTTGGTGTTGCCAACGAAGATGAGGTCGGTGCCGTTGGTGCCTTCAGTAATAACATCCATCGGCTCAATATCGAACCACTCACCCCACGAGCCATCCTCCTGCTCAGCGCGAACGAAAGCAGCGACGTCCTTCTGACCCTGCCAGGTCAGCGCGAACATGGAGAAAGGATCATCCTGGCGGAATTCCTTGACCGCACGTGGGCCGGCGCCTTCGCCCTGGGAGGCGATAGCTGGATCATCAACCACGACGGTGTCACCGTCGCCGAAGTTAGCAGAGGACGAGGTCGCGTCAATCGGACCTGAGCCGCCTGCCTGGGTGTTTAGAATCTGGTTCCCTCCGAAAGCAGCAGCCGCAGCTACTGCAATGGCCGCGAGCGTCGCGGTCACCGGGGTAGCCCACGTTGACTTCGTGGGAACGAGTCGGCGTCGTTGTTGCACTGGAATCTCCCTATCAGTTACTTCGCCCTCAACAAGTGATGTCCTGCCAGGGTTTCGAGGATGCGGTTGCCGGCGCTTCCTCTTGGCCGTATGGATGCGACCAAAGTGATGCTAGTAAACAGCTGGAGCTAATGATACAGGTGTGAATATAGGGAAGCATGTTGATAATGGCGGCGTGTCGAAGCTTCCTTCTCGCTCATTGCGTGCCATCGCAGCAAAAGAAAGTGAATCTAATAGGCTGTCACCTATGACCAACCTTGATAAGACTTATGATCTCATCGTCGTCGGCTCGGGCTTTTTCGGCCTTACCGTGGCAGAACGCGCCGCTACACAGTTGGGTAAGCGCGTTTTGGTAATTGAGCGACGCAACCACTTGGGTGGCAACGCATACTCTGAACCAGAACCAGAAACCGGTATTGAGGTTCACAAGTATGGCGCACACCTTTTCCACACTTCCAATAAGCGCGTGTGGGACTACGTCACCCAATTCACTGAATTTACGGACTACCAGCACCGGGTCTTTGCCATGCACGGTGGCACCGCCTACCAGTTCCCAATGGGCTTGGGTCTGATCAACCAGTTCTTTGGCAAGTACTACTCCCCGGATGAAGCACGTGAGCTCATCAAGGAACAGTCGGCAGAAATGAACGCGGAAGATGCGCAGAACCTAGAAGAAAAGGCCATCTCTTTGATTGGCCGTCCGCTGTATGAGGCGTTCATCCGTGACTACACGGCAAAGCAGTGGCAGACCGATCCGAAGAACCTGCCAGCGGGCAACATCACCCGTCTGCCAGTGCGCTATACCTTCAATAACCGCTACTTCAACGACACCTATGAAGGCCTGCCAGTCAACGGCTACACCGCGTGGTTGGAAAACATGTGCACGTCAGAGCTTATTGATGTTGAGCTTGACACCGACTGGTTCGAGGTTCGCGAGCAGGTGCGCGCCGTGTCCCCTGAGGCGCCGGTTGTTTACACTGGCCCACTGGACCGCTACTTCGACTTCTCTGAAGGTGACCTTGGCTGGCGCACCTTGGACTTCGACATGGAAGTCCTCAATACTGGCGACTTCCAGGGCACCTCTGTGATGAACTACAACGATGCTGATGTTCCTTACACCCGCATCCACGAGTTCCGTCACTTCCACCCTGAGCGCGACAAGCAGTATCCATCTGACAAGACCGTCATCATGAAGGAATACTCCCGCGCGGCTGAGAAGGGCGATGAGCCTTATTACCCAATCAACACTCCACAAGACCGTGAGATGTTGACCAAGTACCGTGAGCTCGCCGCCAAGGAAGCCCGTGAGAACAATGTTTTGTTCGGCGGACGCCTGGGTACCTACCAGTATCTGGACATGCACATGGCCATTGGTTCCGCCCTGTCGATGTTCGATAACAAGCTTGAGCCTTTCTTTACCGAAGGCAAGGCACTTGAGCAGGAGCGCGGTCACTAAAGCTCTGTAGTAATCAATTACAGGCAAAGCCGCCTGCCATTACCTCCGAATTAACATCGGGTAATGGCAGGCGGCTTTTGCTATTGAGTTGAGCGTCGATGCTTGCGGCGATAGCGATATATGGCCAGCGTCCGGCGTAGTAGGTGCGAACAACCACTGAAGATAAACGCCCAGTCGAGGGGATATAAGAGCCCAAGGAAAAAGATTGCACCTTCATCAGGGAAGGACTCCATGTACCGAACTAGGAATACGCCTACGGCGACGTAGACAATATCAATCCAATAAGTGCCGACCTTTGTATAGGCGAGTGGGACAGCAAACGGCAAAGAGCAGATACTGATCAGGATGAACATCAAAGCCAGCGCGATGATCCCAGAATCATGAATGAATAAAGAAGCACGGGCGATGAGCGTTCCGATTGCTGCAACGACTAGCTCTGGCATCGGAAACGCTAGGACTTTCTGCTCGTGAGTTTTTTGTTTTCAATGCTCATTGGCACACATTCTATGTTTTGAGAGCTTCGCGTGAGGTAAAGCGAGACTAGCGCACTTGCCCAATGCGCATGAGGGATTGATTAAGGGGTGAAATGTCGCTTTGTGTTCGATGTGGACGTCGAATTAGGTTTAACCAATGGTTAAGAGTTTTGGTTCGGGGGTGGGCAATGTCGCGTGCAGTTCATAAAATATGCACAAAATTCTTTACTAGTCAAAAGCGCTTTGGAGTAAGAAGTTTTACAGCTCTTAACTGGCGTTTTACTGGAGATAATCGGTTGAAGCTTAAGGGTTCTAGGCGGTAGAAAAGTAATGGGTTTGCGCCAACTATTTGACAACTCCCACGGGTTTGGCTAAAGTTAACGCTAGGTTAACAAAAGGTTGAATCTAGAAAAGCTAGATTGCCAGTCACCCAAGATCAGAAAGTGAGTGGGGGGAAAGAAATGTTTATTGTTAATAATGAGTCCCGATTCGAAACTCTTCGTCAAGATTTGCACGAGGCGTACGGGCACGCTCATGACGCAAAGGCCATCGATGTAAAGCTCGATGAGATCATTGAGAAGCACAAAAGCAAGGCCATTCTGGACGACTACATCGCTGTTCTGGTTGAGCGCGAAGCAATTGAATTCTTCGGCGCACACCGTGTTCACGTCCGTTTCGCAGCGGGCCTCAACACTGACCTTGTTACCGCAGCAATCGCATTGACCAAGAAGCATGCAGGAGACGCGCTCGTTGTTGATGGCGCAGTCTCCCATCCAGAAAATGAGGCCGAAAGCCACATGGCTTATGTCTTGGGTGAACGCGGATTGGACGCACGTGTTCGCCACGTCGAAGACGTTCGCACCGTATCCATGCCGGACTACATCGTGTACTTGGGTGCAGACGCCCCACGTGATGAAGCTGGCAAGGACATCAAGATTTGGCCAATCGCACACGCTGAATCCATGGAGCAGACCCGCGAACTCGCGGATGATCTTGAAGCACGCGTGCTTTACATGCTCAACAAGCTCGGCATCACGCCGCAGACTGAGCAGGTAAAACTCACCGCATAAAGCAGGTGAATGAAACAAGGCTAGAACTAGCACTGCTTAAACAAAGCGACGCCGGTGATGACAATGTCACCGGCGTCGCTTTCTGCATGGTTGGGTACATGGACTCAACTTCGAGCGATTTTCATCGGGCGGATGCGCGTTGAGCAAGGTGAACCACGGTGGTAACCAGTACTGTGAATGTTTGAAGACTGTAGTGAAATGGGAGAATTGAAACCATCGTGACAGCAAACAACACTGTTTCTGACAATGCCGCTGATGCCAATGCTGCTTCGAGCACCGTTGAAGCTGTTCAGCGCATTCTATTGCCAAAGCGTGGCGAGCCCTTTGACGTCCGCATGCTGTACATCATCGAAGCGGAACAAAACCGCGAGCGCCTGCGCTGGTCTGACCGCACTTCGCTGACGGTTCCCGCAGGTGAAGAAGTCTCTTTCCAGACTTACTTCAACGCATTCCCAGCGTCCTACTGGCGCCGCTGGTCCCAGCTTGACTCGATCATCTTGGCCCTCGACATCGAAGGCGAAGCAAATATTTCCATGTACCGCTCCAAGCAGGATGGCCAGCGTATTTCCGTGGCCAACCACCTGGTAGACAGTGGACACCACGAATTCGAGTTGCCGCTGAAGAACTTTGAGGACGGCGGCTGGCTGTGGTTTGACGTCACCGCGGAATCTGAGGCGACTATCTCACGAGCCGCATGGTGTGCACCTTCTGCGCCTGGTCAGCAGACCATGCCGGACGGGTCCACCATTGAGCCTTCTGAAAAGCGTGTTTCTGTTGGTATTCCAACCTTCAATCGCCCAACCGATGCGGTTGCGGCATTGCAGGCGCTGGCAGAAGATCCAGTTGTAGACGGCATCATTGACTTTGTTCTCATGCCGGACCAGGGCAACCAGCACCCCGCTGATGAGCCAGGCTATGACGAGGCAGTGGCGCACTTCGGCGAGCGCTTCCGTGAATTCCGCCAAGGCAACCTCGGCGGTTCCGGCGGCTACTCCCGCATCATGTTTGAAGCTCTGGAAAACACCGATTCACCATTCATCTTGTACATGGATGATGACATCGCAATTGAACCAGACTCCATCCTGCGCGCGGTCCAGGCAGCACGTTATGCAGCCAGCCCAATCATCGTTGGTGGACAGATGCTCAACCTGCAGGAACGCAGCCAGCTGCGCACCACCGGTGAGCAGGTCAACCGCGGTGACTTCATGTGGGGCGCTGCCCCTCACGCGGTCTATGACCACGACTTTGCCAAGTATCCACTGTCCGCCATTGGTGACGCCCAAAGCCATAAGGACCCAGGTGCCTATGACTCCCGTGCACTGCACCGCCGCGTCGATGTTGAGTACAACGGCTGGTGGATGTGCCTGTTCCCACGCGTAGTTGCTGAAACCAACGGCCAGCCATTGCCACTGTTTATCAAGTGGGATGACACTGAGTACTCCCTGCGCGCCGCAGCCAACGGCTTCCCAACGGTGACCTGGCCAGGCGCTGCCATCTGGCACATGGCGTGGGCTGACAAGGATGACGCGATTGACTGGCAGGCATACTTCCACCTGCGCAACCGCCTCATTGTTGCCGCGTTGTACCACGACGGAGACGCCAAGGGCATTACCCGTTCCATCTTCAAGTCCACCTTGAAGCACACCATGTGCATGGAATACTCCACCATGGCTATCCAGATCGAAGCCATGAAAGACTTCCTCGCAGGCCCGGACCAACTCTTCGACATCCTCGAGTCGTCTCTGCCGCGTATTGCTAAGCTGCGCTCCAACTACTCGGATGCAGTCATCATCAACTCTGCTGACCAACTGCCAGCGCCAACCGGCGCGCCGGGTGTCCCAACCCAAAACATTGGTGGACGTCTGGCCAAGCTGAAGAAGATTCCATGGGCAGTCAAGGGACTTAAGCACTTGGTTTCCAAGGAAGACCCACGCCACCACGAAGCACCACAGCTTAACCTCACCCCTGAGGAAGCACGCTGGTTCACCTTGTCCCGCGTAGATTCCGCGACCGTCTCCACCGCAGGTGGCACTGGCGTGGCATTCCGCAAGCGAGACCGTGACCTGGCTCGTGACTTGGTTGAGCAGACTCGTGAACTGCTCAGCGATATTGAGGACAACTTTGATGACATGCGCCGTGTTTACCGCGAAGCACTCCCAGAGCTGACCTCCCGTGAGTCTTGGAGGAAGATCTTTGAGTAGCCTCGACAAACTCAACACCGCAGAATCCCGCATTCTGGAAAACATCCAGAATGTTGCCTTTGATGCACCGGGCGTTTTGCCCACCGCTCGAGGACTCAGCCACATGGGCGAGCACGCTTTGGGTTGGATGGGGTTGTCGGCCCTGGGCTGGAGCCTGGACAAGAAGCGCCGCCGTCAGTGGATTGCTGTCGGTGCCTCGGCTTTTACCGCTCATGCGGCCTCGGTGGTTATCAAGCGAATTGTGAGGCGTAAGCGTCCGGATTATTCTTACGTGCGCGTAGGAGTTGGAACTCCGTCGAAATTGTCGTTTCCTTCTTCCCACTCCACCTCGACTACTGCCTTTTTGGTTGCCGTCGCGCGCCTGTACGGAACCCCCGCGCCACTCGCTGGCGTTCCGGTAATGATGCTGTCGCGCATGGTGCTCGGTGTTCACTACCCAACGGATACCGCACTGGGTGCTGCGTTGGGTGCCGCAACCGCTGAGGTAATCACTCGTTATGAAAGGAAAACTGCATGACCGAGAAGCCTGAAACCTTTGAAGGTGACGGCCAGCAGAAGTTTTTCCACCCTGAGCCACACACCCAGGGTATTGAGGACTCCCGCAAGCGCCAGCCGCCAAAGAATCTTGCCGATGGCATGATCAAGGCACTGCGTCCAAAGCAGTGGGTTAAAAACGTTCTGGTGCTGGCGGCACCTGCTGCTGCCGGTGCTGATGCGTTGTTCCACACCCGCACTTTGCTCGACGTGCTTTTGGCTTTTGTCGTCTTCTGTCTGGGCGCATCATCGATCTACCTGATTAATGACGCGCGTGACGTGGAAGCGGACCGCGCGCACCCAACCAAGCGTTTCCGTCCTATCGCTGCTGGTGTGCTGCCAGTCAACCTGGCTTATGTCATGGCGGTAGTTCTGATTATTGCCGCGGTTGGCTTGTCCTTCCTGGCAACCTCTGGCCTGCAGCTCGCACTGGTCATTGCGGTGTACATCGCGCTGCAGCTGGGCTACTGCTTCGGCTGGAAGCACATGCCGGTGATTGATATCGCCCTGGTTTCCTCCGGCTTCATGCTCCGTACGATGGCCGGCGGTGTCGCTGCTGGTATTGACCTCTCCCAGTGGTTCCTTCTGGTAGCCGCATTCGGTTCACTGTTTATGGCATCCGGTAAGCGCTATTCAGAAATCCTTCTGGCGGAGCGCACCGGTGCGCAGATCCGTAAGTCTTTGGCGGGCTATACCCCGACCTACCTGCGTTTCGTGTGGACTTTGTCGGCGACCGCAGTGGTGATGAGCTACTCCCTGTGGGGCTTCCAGTTGGCTAATGAGACTGAAGGCTGGGCTGCTATCTGGTACCAGATTTCCATGGTTCCATTCACTATCGCCATCCTACGCTACGCAGCGGATGTGGACCGTGGCCGCGGCGGCGCACCTGATGAAATCGCGCTGGAAGACCGCACCCTGCAGATCCTTGCACTGCTGTGGCTGGCATGTATCGCGATGGCTGTCTACATCTTCCCAATCCTGATGTAGTTACTTCGCGCAAAAGGTTTAGATTGACGCCTCACCTGGGAAATTTCACCCGGGTGGGGCGTTTTCTATGTGGTGCGGGAAACAAAGATAGTGGGGCTTGTGTGTCAGTTTCCCCGGTTGGGTAGCACCGAGTAATCTTTGGAATCATGCATCATGCCCCATCCCGTACTTTGGTAGAGCGCCAGTCCACATGGTGGGCTTTCGGCACAGCTCTCATTGTTGGTGTTGTGGCATTTATTGTGGGCTACCAGCGGCGCTGGATGTCTGACGATGGTCTGATAGTGCTGCGTACCGTACGCAATCTGCTTGCTGGCAACGGTCCAGTCTTTAACGTTGGCGAACGCGTTGAAGCGAATACTTCCACGTTGTGGCAGTACTTGATCACCGCTGGCCATCTAATTACCGGTCAAGAGCTATCCGTCGTTGCGCTGTATGGCGCACTGGGATTGTCAGTACTGGCAGTAATCATTGGGTGCTGGGCTACCGCGCGGTTATACAAACCAGCAACAGGACCGCACGCCGTGCCCGTACATTGGTCAACCTGGACTGTCATTCCCGCAGGTGTACTGGTCTACATTGCACTGCCACCAGCCCGTGACTTTTTCACCTCCGGCCTGGAGTGGGGTCTGTCCATCTTCTACCTCGCGGTGCTGTGGGCACTGCTGTTGTGGTGGGCGGGCCGCGCTGACGGCACGAAGAACCTGGATGTTTCAGCTTATGTCCTGGCCTTTTGGGCCGGGTTAAGCTGGCTTGTTCGCCCGGAGCTCGCACTGTACGGCGGCTTTGCTGGCATCGCGTTGTTTATCGCGCACCGACACTGGAAGAACTGGCTGCTCATCTTGGCTGTTGCACTGCCAATCCCAGGCGGCTACCAAATCTTCCGCATGGGCTACTACGGATTGCTCACTCCACACACCGCCGTGGCCAAGTCCGCGAGTGATTCACAGTGGGGCTCAGGCTTTAACTACCTGCAAGACTTCATCAGCCCTTACTGGCTGTGGCTTCCCATCTTGGTTCTGGCCATTGTTGGATTCTTTGCCTTGGCACGTCCGCTTTCAACGGTAGGCCGCAGCCGGCGTTCTCGGGCAGCGGTAACGGGGGAGAGTACTGCGGAGGGTTCTGCGCCGAAGACTAGTTTGTTCAATCAGCCGTGGATGAACCAGGCATGGATGGATCAGGCGCGTTCAGAAAAGGCAGCCGTGATTGTCATGGTTGGCTGCGCCTTGCTGCACTTTTTGTATGTGCTGCGCGTGGGCGGTGACTTCATGCATGGCCGTATGTTCTTGCTGCCACTATTTGCTGTGCTGCTGCCAGTATTCGTGCTGCCGTTGAACCAGTTTGGAAGCATCCTCATCGGTGCTGTGATTACTGGCGGCATCGCGCTGTGGTCTCTGGTTATTGCGTACCGCGGGCTGCCGAATGACTGGTCAGAGTTTGATACCGGCCGGGTTATCGTGGATGAGCGCGAGTTCTGGACTTATGCAACCAACCGCGAACAAGGTGATCCGCCAATGAATGAGGCAGATTTCCATGGCTCACCATTCTTGGAAGGCTGGGATGAAGGTATCGCGGCGCTCGAAGAGGGCGATGCGATGATGCTGCGTATTCTGACCGCGCGTGACCCGAATGAGTTTGATTGGTTGCCGCTGGAGCGTGATGAAAACCGCGATGATGAGCCGACTTTGTACCTGGTGAACATGGGCATGTCTTCCATGAATGCGCCATTGAATGTTCGTGTTCTGGACAATATTGGTTTGGCCACGCCGCTGGCCGCGCGCCAGCCACGCATTGAGGATGGCCGCGTGGGCCATGACAAGAATTTGGACCGCATTTGGCAGGTCGCGGATTCTGGCGTTGACCTGAATGAGTTGCCAGAATGGATTAATAAAGAGGACGCGGAAGCTGCCCGCGCTGCGTTGCAGACAGAAGAATTCCAAAAACTTTTCGCCACCTACCGTGATCCATTGACGGCGGGACGCTTCTTCAGCAATATTGCATTTGCGCTTGGTGATGGCCGCACGCTGCAGCTTTCATCTGACCCTTATGACTATCTTCCGCAGGATTGGTCTGAGCAGTAGTATCTGCCAGCGAATTTTCATAGACTATTAATCTCGTTAGAAGTGCGTTAAGCTAGTGCCATCGTTGTTATCATTTCGTGATGTTAACGCTTTGAGGTCTTTCGCCGATAGGTATTAAGTACATAAAAATCGCGACCTGGGCGTTGTGTCAAAATTTTAGGAGAAACATGAAGTTCCTTACTGCCGCCGGCATGGGCTTTTACCGCCGTGCCATCGCCGTGGTGGCCGCGATCATAATGGTCGCGTCCGTCGTCAGTGTCGCTGGCGCCCCAAAGGCAGAAGCTGCAAACCGTGACTGGCTGCGCCCTGACGCAACCGGACACTGCACCTGGGACTCTGTCGGCTGGTGGGTTCAGCGCTGTGACGTGTGGTCTGAGTCCATGGGACGCACTATCCCTGTTCAGATTCAGCCAGCAAAGCGCGGCGGCAACGCAGGTCTCTACCTGCTTGATGGCCTGCGTGCGACCGACAAGACCAATGCTTGGGTTAATGACGTTAACGCGGCACGTTTGTACGAGCCACACAACATCACCTTGGTCATGCCAGTCGGTGGCGCGGCATCTTTCTACGCTGACTGGAACGGCCCTGCAACCTATGACTTGGGTCAGTCCGTTAACTACCAGTGGGAAACCTTCCTGACTCAGGAACTGAAGGGCTACGTCCAGCGTCAGTTCGGTGTTTCCCCAACCAACAACTCCATTGCTGGTTTGTCCATGGGTGGCACCGCTGCCATCACCCTGGCGGGTAAGCACAATGACCAGTTCCGTCAGGCACTGTCTTACTCCGGCTACTTGGCAACATCCATGCCGGGTGCGCAGACCCTGATGCGTCTGGCGCTGCTGGATGCCGGTGGATTCAACCTGAACGCAATGTACGGTTCGATGATCAACCCACGCCGCTTTGAAAATGATCCTTTCAACCAGATCGGCAACCTGCACAACACTGACGTGTATATCTCCGCAGCATCCGGTATTCCAGGTGCGGTAGATGCGAACTACCCATGGAACCTGGCTATCTCCGGTGCCATCTTGGAAGCGGTGGCCATGACTTCCACACGCTTGTGGGACACCAAGGCTCGTGCGATGGGCGTGAACTTCACCGCTGACTACCCAGCAACTGGCTTGCACAACTGGGCACAGTTCGGTGGCCAGCTTTCCAAGACCAAGAACCGCGTCCTTGATGTTATGAACGCCTGGTAGAAATTACCTCGGCGACGAATAGTCGCCTCGGCAATTTCTGGACGGCAGCCTGAAGGTTCTGGAAAGCCGGTCGGTAATTCTTGGGCTACCACTACAAGGTTCTGGAAAGCCGGTCGGTAGTTTCTGGATAAAGGCATCCCTGTCTCTCGCTTGTGGAAGCGAGAAGGCAGGGATGTGGTGGTTTTATTGCCGTTGTGGGGTGTGTCGCCAGCAGCAAAGTCTGAAGTTCAACTTAAACTTGAGCACACAACAGACAGCTCACAATACTTAAATATCGCAGCTGCCGGAGGAGGGGAACCTTCGGGAGATGTGAAGAGCATGATGTAGTGCCAGTACTGGTGCCACCTCGGTGGCACCTGCACTTTTAGCTATGTCATGACGCTTGTTTCAAGTGTTGGACCTATTTGTCGTACGTGCGTTAGCCGTTGCCACACACACTTTATTGGGTGACGCATGTGTGCAGATAAGTCCACTTTTCGTGCGAGAGAACATAACAAGTACACCTACACACCGACAACGAGGACATGTTCATGCGCTCCAAAGATTCCCGTTCCACCGTGCTCAAGCCAGGCGCCAAGAAGCGCCGGATGGCTATGGTCGCACTCCCAACCGCCGCCGTGCTGGGCTTGTCGCTGATTCCATTTGCCGGCGCACAGTCCTCCCTGCCAGGCGGCTCTAGCCTGTCGGATTCCTTCGCACCAGGCACCCCGCCACAGCGCGATCCCATCAACACTGAATACCCAGACGTTGAAGGCCTGCCAGAGGGCGTAGATATCAACCGCGTGGAATACCTCACCCCGCGCCACCTGAAGGTCTACATCCAGTCCGCAGCAATGCCAGAGAAAGAGCAGGTCGTGCAGATCCTGCTGGCACGTGACTGGTACTCCCAGCCAGACAAGCAGTTCCCAGAGGTTTGGGCACTGGACGGTCTGCGCGCGCGTGATGATGAATCTGGTTGGACCATTGAGACCAACATTGAGCAGTACTACGCCGATAAGAACGTGAACGTGATTATGCCTGTCGGTGGCGAATCCTCGTTCTACGCGGACTGGGAAAAGCCAGACAATGGCAAGCACTACAAGTGGGAAACCTTTCTGACCCAGGAGCTCGTCCCAATTCTGGACAATGAGTACCGCTCCAACAAGCAGCGCGCCCTGGTTGGTATCTCCATGGGCGGTACCGCCGCGATGAACCTCGCGGAACGCCACCCTTACATGTTTGACTTCGTCGGTTCCTTCTCCGGCTACCTGGACACCACGTCTGCGGGCATGCCACAGGCAATTGCTGCCGCACAGATGGATGCCGGTGGATACACAGCAACCAACATGTGGGGCGAGTACGGTTCCCAGAACTGGTACAACCATGACCCGAAGCTGGGCATTGAAGAGCTCAAGGACATGACCGTGTACGTCTCCGCTGGCTCCGGCCAGGATGACTACGGCCAGCTGTCTTCCGTTGCGAAGGGCCCAGCTAATGCCGCTGGCGTTGGCCTGGAAGTAATCTCCCGCATGTCCACCGACACCTTCATCAAGCGTGCCAAGGACGCCAACGTTGATGTTGTTTCTAAGCTGCGCCCATCCGGTGTCCACAGCTGGGAATACTGGCAGTTCGAAATGACCCAGGCGTGGCCATACATCGCTGATACCTTCGGCCTCGGTGAAGTAGACCGCGGATCTGACTGCCAGCCAGTCGGCGCGATTGCAGAAGCCACCGAATCCGGTGTCATCGGCAACTGCCTGAATGATGAATATGACGTCGAAGACGGCAAGGCACAGGACTTCGCCACCGGTACCGCCTACTGGTCACCAGAGACCGGTGCGCGCGCACTGTTTGGCCGTATTAACGCTCGCTATGCTGAAATCGGCGGACCTTCTTCCTGGTTGGGCTTCCCGACCACCGGTGAGACCACCGCACCAGATGGTGTTGGCCGCTTCGTGCACTTTGAAAACGGCTCCATCTACTGGACCCCACAGACCGGCGCATTCGCTGTCACCAAGGCAATGATGAAGGCATGGGGCGCTAACGGCTACGAAAACGGTGACCTGAAGTACCCATCCGGTCCTGTCACCAACGTTGAAGGCGGCGGCCAGTTCCAGAACTTCCAAAACGGTGTTCTGGTACAGACCAAGGACAAGAAGACCCAGATTGTTCACGGCGCAATCGGCAACAAGTACAAGGACATGGGCGGCGCTAACTCCGAGGCTGGCATGCCACGCGGCGGCGAGAAGAAGATCAAGGGTGGTGCCTTCCAGGAATTTGAGAACGGCAACATCTACTGGTCCGCATCTACCGGCGCACACTTCATCCCTTATGGCGACATCTTCAGCCACTGGGGCGACAACGGTTATGAGACCGGCAAGTACGGCTACCCAACCTCCGACCAGAATGAAATCCCAGCTGGTGGTTTGAGCCAGGACTTTGAAGGCGGCACCATCCGCCAAATCATGGGCATCGTGAGCTAAGGAGGCATACCGATGAAGCGAATCATGGCCGGTGCAGTAGCACTGATGGCAAGCCTTAGCCTTGCCGCCTGCGGTTCAGCCACGGTGGACTCTGATTCTGAGGTCTCCCCAGACGCCACCGTCGCACCTTTGGAGCGCGGTGACTCAGAAGGCGATTCTGATTCCGAAGACTCCGACAGTACGGCAGAGTCTTCAGAATCGTCGGCTCCTTCCACGTCGAAGCGCGCGGAAAGGGATGACGCGGAGGTTTCGACAAGCAAAAGCGAACCTGCACCCGAAGACCGCGGCGCGCAAGAAGTTGACCAAGCCCCTACCCCGCAAGTAGCCGACTCTGATGCTGGCTACCTCGACGCGGTAGCTGGCGGCGGCGTTGACATCGCCGGTGTGGAAAACCAACTAGTTAGTGCTGGTAACACTGCCTGCAACCCGGATGATGAAGTCACCGTCCCTGCAGTGGCCGGTCAGCTCATTGAGCAAGGCCGAACCGATAAAAGCATTGAGGAAGTTATCGCGTTGATCAACGAACAGGCACAGGCAGCTTACTGCTAGCTCAAACCTCAAACGTTGACAGGTTAAAGGAGTACAACTTCCACCTATGAGAAAACCACTGACTATCATCGCCGTCATCATTGTTATTTTGGTGATCGGCGGCGGTGCTGCGCAGTACTTGATGCGCACTGACTCCGGCCCGCTTGGCGGCCTGGGCGATGACAAATCGGACCAGACTGAAGAGACTGAAGCAACCGAAGCCGCGCCCGAAGTACCTTCGCAGCCCGAGTGGTGTCCTGCCTATGAGTTCATCTCCGCGCCGGGTACCTGGGAATCTGCTCCGGATGATGATCCGCTGAACCCGCAGGCAAACAGCCGTTCTTTCATGCTGTCTATAACTAATCCTTTGAAAGAAACGTTTACTGAGGACCAGGTTCGTGTGTGGACCTTGCCTTATACTGCGCAGTTCAAGAGCATTCAGTCCCAGCAGGAAATGAGCTATGACGACTCCCGCAATGAGGGTCGCGCCAAGCTGGAAGCTGAGCTTGAATGGCTGCACGGGGAGTGCCCGCAGACCCAGTTCATTCTGGCTGGTTTCTCCCAGGGTGCTGTGATTGTTGGCGATATCGCCGATGAAATCGGTGGCGGTACCGGCGTTATTCCGGCGGAATCAGTAGCGGGTGTGGTCGCTATTGCTGATGGCCGCCGCGAAAACGGTGTGGGCATCAACCCAGGTGTTGAGCTGGGTGGCATTGGCGCGGAGATTGCTCTGCAGCCGGTCACTGGCCTGGTGCAGTTGGTGGTCCCGGGTGCTTCCATGCGTGGTGCGCGTCCGAATGATTTCGGTGCGCTGGCGGATCGGACTTATCAGATTTGTGCGCCATCGGATAGCATTTGCGACGCGCCGCATAACATCGGCAACGCCGCAGACAGAGCATTAGAGCTTATCGATGCCAATGGTATCCACGCCATGTATGCGTCAAATGACAATGTGATCCCCGGAACCACCACTAATCAGTGGGTTGTGGGTTGGGCTTCTGACATTATTAATCAGGGCTAAGTTACTGTGAGGTAACGTTTTGGGTATCAAGGCTGATAATTTTAGAAGCGAAACTTAAAATTTCTTCAAAGGAGACTCCATGGATTTGCATGCCGCAATGCAGCAGTTCTACAACGACAAGGGCGAAATTACCTTAGCCCCACAGCTGTCCTTGGCTGGTTTGGCAGAGTTGCTGTACCAAGGCGACTTGCACACCGGTGGCGGTGACCGAAAGGCACTGCGCTTTTGGGATTACTCCAACTCCCGCGATGGAGAGCTGGTGGTGTACACCCGCCAGGAAATCAACACTCGCGTTAAGGCTGTCGCCGCGCGTTTGCAGCAGGTGGGCAAACTTAATGACCGCGTAGCTATCTTGGCTGGTAACTCCCCGGAGTACCTGTTCGGCTTCATTGGTGCGCTGTATGCTGGCATGGTTCCGGTTCCTCTTTATGATCCGAATGAGCCTGGCCACGCGGACCACCTGCGCGCGGTCTTCGCGGACTGCCAGCCAAAGATTGTGCTGACCAACTCCGTGTCCGCGCAGGCAGTGCGCACGCACTTCTCTGAGCTTCCTTCCCGTGAGCGTCCACGTATCTTGTCCGTGGATTCCTTGCCGGATTCCTTGGCGGAGTCTTATGTCACCCCGCAGTCCACGCTGGAAGGCCAGCAGTTGCTGGCTATGTCCACCGTGATGCCAATTGATCAGACCGCATTCTTGCAGTACACCTCGGGTTCCACCCGCACCCCAGCCGGCGTGGAGCTAACCAACCGCTCGATTTTGACCAACGTGCTGCAAATTTACTCCGCAGCCAAGTTGAAGATGCCACTGCGCCTGGTCACCTGGTTGCCACTGCACCACGACATGGGCATTATCCTGTCCCTGTTCGTGGTTATCATGGGTCTGCCTTTTGAAATGATGGGCCCACGTGACTTCATCCAGCAGCCAAAGCGTTGGGTGGATCAGCTCAAGCGCAAAGACATTGATGAGAAGCTGGCTGCTACCTACACCGTTGTTCCTAACTTCGCATTGGAGCTTGCCACCCGTTACGGCAAGCCAGCAGAGGGGGAAGAGCTGGACCTGTCCAACTTGGACGGCATCATCATCGGTTCTGAGCCAGTAACCCAGACCGCCGTGGAGAACTTCTACGAGGTATTCAAGAACAACGGCCTGGACCGCAAGGTTCTGCGTCCGTCCTACGGCCTGGCTGAGGCATCCCTGCTGGTGTCTACTCCGCAAAATGATGAGCGCCCAGTGTTCAACCACTTCGACCGTGAGGCGCTGGCCGCCGGTGAAGCAAAGGTGGTTGAAAAATCTGAGAACTCCGTGCCATTCGCATCCAATGGCCAGGTTGTGACCGGTCAGTACCTGACCATCGTGGATCCTGAAACCCGCGCTGAGGTCGCCGACAGTGTTGTTGGTGAGCTGTGGGCACACGGTGAAAACATGGCTGTTGGCTACTTGGGCCGTGAGGATGAAACTAAGGCCACCTTCCGCAACACCCTGGGTGAGCGTCTGGCTGAAGGCAGCCGCGTTGAGGGCGCACCGGATGATGACAAGTGGATGGCAACCGGTGACTTGGGCACCATCATCGATGGCGAGCTCTACATCACTGGCCGCCTCAAGGACCTCATTGTCATTGCTGGCCGCAACCACTACCCGCAGGATATTGAAGGCACTATCCAGGAAGCATCTGATCACGTGCGCCCGGACTCCATCGCTGCTTTCTCTGTGGAAGGTGACAACACCGAGCAGTTGATTGTTCTGATTGAGCGCGCCGACTCCGCCGATGAATCCGGTGATGAGGCAGCAACCGAGGCCGTTCGCACCGCGGTGAGTAAGAATCACGGCATTGTTCCTGATGCCATCGAGTGGAAAGCACCGCACGAAATCAACCGCACCTCCTCCGGCAAGATTGCCCGCCGCGTAGCGAAGAAGAACTACCTGGCCTAAATCTTCCGACATCGCAGATGCACACCGACACTTCCGCGCGCATCTGCGGGGCACCAGCCCGCGGGGACATCCTCGGGACTCAGCATTCGCCCAGTGGGCATCCGCCCGATGGGCATTCGCCCGGTTTAGCTTTACTAAGGCTCGACCGGGCGTTGTGATTTTCAAAAACTACCCCCAATGATGTGTACTAGGGGGTATGTAACGTTCAACCGGGCATACGGCGATATGACTATGTAACCGGTTTTCTGAGTGAATTAGTGAATTTGTAAATTAGTAAGGCATTAACCTTTATGACCGTTGAAGAACTCCAAGGCTGGATCCGGGCTTGGGTAGCCGATGTAACTGGCTTGCCAGAAGAAGAGATCGTAGATACCAAACCCCTGGAGAACTTTGGGCTCTCCTCACGTGACGCGGTGGTGTTGTCGGGTGAGTTAGAAAACCTCCTTGGTCAACAGCTTGACGCGACGGTGGCATATGAATATCCCACTATCGCGCTCTTAGCCGACCGTCTTATTAATGGCCCGAAAGAAACTCCGGCAGCGGCGCAGTCCAAGCGCCTGCACGCCAAGAAGTCTTCGGGCACGGGCGCGCATGACATCGCGATTATTGGTGTCTCGGGGCGTTTCCCAGGTGCGAAGAACGTTGAAGAGTTCTGGAATATGCTCAATGAGGGCCGCGCCGGCACCGGTGAGCTGCCGATTGGCCGTTGGTCTGAATACAGTTCTGATCAGGTGCTGCGCACGAAGATGGAAACTCAGAATCTTCGCGGCGGCTACTTTGAAGACATCTCGAGCTTTGACCCAGAGTTCTTTGGTTTGTCCCCGCTGGAAGCAACCAACATGGATCCGCAGCAGCGGATCATGTTGGAAGTGGTGTGGGAAGCACTCGAAGACGCTGGTGTTCCAGCAAATGAGCTGCGTGGAACCGCAACCGGTGTCTACGTTGGCTCCACCAATAATGACTACGGCATGCTTATTGCAGCCGATCCGGCCGAAGCGCACCCATATGCGTTGACTGGTTCTTCTTCTTCCATTATCCCGAACCGCGTGTCTTATGCTTTGGACCTGCGCGGTCCTTCCATCAACGTGGACACCGCGTGTTCGTCTTCCCTGGTGGCTATCCACCAGGCTGTGCGCGGACTGCGTGAAGGTGACGCTGACGTTGCTTTGGCTGGCGGCATTAACGTGCAGGCTTCACCATTTATCACCACCTCTTTCGGTGAGCTTGGCGTGATTTCACCAACCGGTGGTATCCGCGCTTTCTCTGATGACGCGGATGGCTTTGTCCGCGCGGACGCCGCCGGCATGGTGGTTTTGAAGCGTCTGGAAGATGCCGAAGAAGATGGGGATAACATCCTCGGCGTGATTAAGGGTTCCGCTGTGAACTCTGATGGTCACTCCAATGGTTTGACCGCGCCAAACCCTGATGCGCAGGTTGACGTGCTAGAACGCGCTTACATTGATGCTGAGGTTGACCCACAGTCCGTGGACTATGTGGAAGCACACGGCACCGGCACCATTCTGGGTGACCCAATTGAGGCCACTGCGTTGGGCAAGATTGTCGGCGCTGGCCGTGAAGCCGCCAACCCAGTTCTGCTAGGTTCGGCGAAGTCCAACATTGGCCACTCTGAATCCGCGGCCGGCATCGTGGGGCTTATCAAGGTCATCGAGGGCATGCGCCACGGCGTTATCCCGCCGTCTATCAACTTCACCGAGCCAAACCGCTACATCGACTTCGATGCCGAACACCTTGAGGTCGTAGAAGATCCACGCGAGTGGCCGGAATACTCCGGTTCCAAGGTTGCTGGTATCTCCGGCTTCGGCTTCGGCGGCACCAACGCCCACGTCGTGGTTGCTGAATACACCGGCGCCCAGACCCCTGCTGAGCCACAGTTGGCAGTAGATACCCGCGAGGTTCCAGCCAAGGAAGAAGGCGAAGGGCCAAGCACTGTTGATGCCACCGTTGCTTTGCCGGTTTCTGGTTTGCTGCCATCGCGTCGTCGCACCGCAGCGGCGAATTTGGCTGATTACATTGAAAATGAGCAGCTTGACCACGCTGGCATGCTGGAATTGGCGCGTTCTTTGGCCAGCCGCAACCACGGCCGCACCCGCGCGGTTGTCACGGCGAATAACGCAGCAGACGCTGTTAAGCGCCTGCGCCAGGTCGCGGACGGCAAGGTTTCTTTGGGCATTGCTGCGGCAGATTCCCCAGCAACCCGCGGTCCGGTCTTCGTGTACTCGGGCTTTGGTTCCCAGCACCGCAAGATGGCCAAGGACCTCATGTCGGTCTCCCCGATGTTCGCGCAGCGTCTGGAAGAGCTCAACGAGACCATTGACTTTGAGGCCGGTTGGTCGTTGCTAGAGCTTATCGATGATGACGCGCAGACCTACAACACCGAAACCGCCCAGGTAGCAATCACCGCTATTCAGATTGCCCTGACTGATCTGTTGGCGCACTTTGGCGTGCGCCCAGCGGGTGTCATGGGTATGTCCATGGGTGAAATCGCTGCGGCCTACGCTGCTGGTGGTTTGAATGACAAGGATGCGCTGCTCATTGCCAGCCACCGCGCCCGTCTGATGGGTGAGGGCGAAGCTTCCTTGACTCCAGAAAACCAGGGCGCGATGGCAGTGGTGGAAATGACCGCCGCTGAAATCGATGCGCTGGATAGCGATGTCGAGCCAGCTGTTTACGCAGGCCCTGGCATGACCACTGTCGGTGGACCACGCCAGCAAGTTCTTGACTTGGTGGAAAAGCTCGAAGGTGAGGGCAAGTTTGCCCGCGCCATGAACGTGAAGGGCGCTGGCCACACCTCTGCTGTGGAGCCATTTTTGGGTGAGCTCGCCGCGGAAATCGCTGGTATTGAGCCACGCCCAATCCACACCACGGTGTTTAGCTCCGTTGACCGCGCAACCGTCTACCAACCTGGTGCCACCATTCACACGGATGAGTACTGGATTCGCATGACCCGTCAGGCCGTGTACTTCCAGGACGCCACCGAGCAGGCGCTGGCCGCAGGCCACAACCAGCTGGTGGAAATCTCCCCTAACCCAGTTGCGCTGATGGGCATGATGAACACCGCCTTTGGCGTGGGCAAGGCTGATGCGCAGCTGCTGATTTCGCTCAAGCGCAAGGTTGATCCTTCAGAGTCCCTGTTGGACCTGTTGGCCAAGCTGTACGTGACCGGCACCCCGGTTAACTTCCGCAACGTCTTTGGTTCTTCGAGTGCAAACACCTCAGTCAAGGCGCCATTTACGCAGTTTAAGAAGCAGCGTTACTGGACTTCCGCGCGTCCATCGTCCGGTGTTTCTGGTCTGCCAGGTACCCGCGTTAATCTGCCAGACGGCAAGATTGCGTTTGCTACCAATGCTGACCAGGCGCCTTCGGCACTGGCAATTTTGGAATCCGCTGCGGAGACGGTCAACGCTGGCGCGCAGGTCGTCGCCAGCGAAGAGCATGCCGTCTTGCCAGCAGAAGGCGAAGTCACCACCGTTGTGGACCGCAACCTGGGCGGGCTGTCCATCGCGGTCTACACCGTCGTCGGTGGACTAACACAGCTGGTGGCGGAAGGTTTCGCCTCCACGTTGAATTTTGGTGGTGCACCGGCACCCCTGCAGGGTGTCAGCGCGCTGCAGGACAATGAAGATCTGCCTTCGGACTTTGCAGCGTCTGATATTGAAGCCGTGCGCTGGGATCCGGCAACGGAATCTGTTGAAGACCGCCTGGCCACCATCGTTTCTGAGTCCATGGGCTATGACGTCACTGACCTGCCACGCGAGCTCCCGCTGATTGACCTGGGCCTGGATTCCCTGATGGGCATGCGCATTAAGAACCGCGTGGAAAATGACTTCCAGATTCCACAGCTGCAGGTTCAAGCCTTGCGTGACGCATCGCTTGCCGATGTCATCGTGATGGTTGAAGAAGCCGTCGCCCAGGGTGATTCCGTCACCGCTTCCACCACGGCGCAGGATGTAGCCGCAGAGGAAGAGACCTCTTCGGAGACCGGTGCAGGCTTGGAAGAAGCCGCTGAGGCAATGGGCGATCTGGACAAGGTTGACGTTGCTGAATCAGAAGCCGATGCGCAACCACAGACCTCGCAGGCTTCTGGTGTTGGCGTGGCCCCACGTGATGCATCAGAGCGCATGGTCTTTGCCACCTGGGCAACCTTCACCGGCGCTGCTGCCGGTGGCGTGACCAGCGAGCTGCCATCGATCACCGATGAGCAGGCGGAAAAGATTGCGGAACGTCTCACCGAGCGTGCTGGCGTGGAAATTTCCACCCAGCAGGTCAAGGACGCCGAGACACTCGAGCCTTTGTCTGACCTGGTGCGTGAAGGCCTTGAAACTGAGGTTGAAGGCAACATTCGTGTGCTGCGCGAAGCTGATGGTCCGGCTGTCTTCATGTTCCACCCAGCTGGTGGCACCACCGTGGTTTACCAGCCGTTGATGCGTCGCCTTGCTAAGGATGTCGCGGTCTATGGCGTGGAGCGCCTCGAAGGCACTCTGGAAGAGCGCGCTGCTGCATACCTCGATGACATCGTGAAGTACGCGCGTGGCCGCAAGGTCATCCTCGGCGGCTGGTCCTTCGGCGGCGCACTCGCATTCGAGGTCGCCCTGCAGTTGGAGAAGAAGCACCCAGCGGTAGAGGTCGCGTATATCGCGTTGCTCGATACCACGCAGCCTTCGGATCCAGCACCGGATACTTTGGAAGAAACCAAGGCCCGTTGGGAGCGCTACGCAGCGTTTGCCAAGAAGACCTACGGCCTGGAATTCCCAGTCCCATATGAGCTTCTGGAATCCGCTGGCGAGGCGGCAGTGATGCAGATGCTGGAGCAGCTGCTGGCAACCACAGATGCTTCCGAGCACGGTTTGGCAGCAGGTGTTCTTGAGCACCAGCGCGCGTCCTTTGTGGATAACCAGATCCTGTCCAGCATTGACTTCATCCGCTGGATAGAAGTATCCGCACCGGTTCTGCTGTTCCGCTCGGAGCGCATGCATGATGGTGCCATCGAGCTAGAGCCTCGTTATGAGCACATTGACCCTGACGGTGGTTGGGGCGCTATCGTAGAAGACTTGAAGATTGTGCAGCTGCCAGGTGACCACCTCGCAGTCCCAGATGAGCCAGTTATTGGCATCGTGGCAAAACACATGGATAACTGGATTGAGGAGAAGATTCGTGGCAACGGCAGCGAATAAGCCGACTACCACTGCGGAGAAGATTGCTGACCTGTCAGCCCGCCTCGAGCAGGCACAGGATCCCGGCAGCGAGCGCTCCCGCAAGCGCCGTGATGACGCTGGCCATTCCACTCCGCGCCAGCGCATCAACGCGCTGTTGGATGAGGGCTCCTTCGTGGAGGTCGGCGCCTTGGGCAAAACTCCGAATGATCCTGATGCTATCTACTCTGATGGCGTTGTCACCGGCTATGGCCGCATCTCCGGCCGCCCGGTGTGCATCTACGCCCATGACAAGACCGTCTACGGCGGTTCTGTTGGTGTGACATTTGGTCAGAAGGTCTGCCAGGTCATGGACATGGCCATCAAGATTGGTTGCCCCGTCATTGGTATCCAGGACTCGGGCGGCGCCCGCATCCAGGACGCAGTGACATCGTTGGCTATGTACTCTGAGATTTCTCGCCGCCAGCTGCCACTATCGGGCCGCTCCCCACAGATTTCCATCATGTTGGGCAAGTCCGCCGGTGGCGCGGTCTACGCTCCAGTGACCACGGACTTCGTGGTGGCCGTTGACGGCCAGGCAGAAATGTACGTCACCGGCCCCAAGGTTATCCGTGAGGTCACCGGTGAAGACATTTCCTCCGCTGAACTTGGTGGCGCACGCCAGCAGGAGCTTAACGGTAACGTCTCCGCCGTTCTTGATTCTGAGGATGAGGCTTTCGATTTCGTGCGTGACCTTCTGGATCACTTGCCGTCAACCTGCTTCGATCCGTCACCGGAGTTCGCTGCGCCGAGCGATGATGAGCTGCGTGAAGACATCGAGCTGGATACTTTCATGCCGGATGACACCAACGCGGGCTATGACATGGTTGAGCTGCTTGAGCAGCTTGGTGATGATGACGAGCTGATTGAGATCCAGCCAAACTTCGCACCGAACATGGTCACGGCTTTTGGACGCATTGATGGTAAGACCGTTGGTTTCGTGGCGAATAACCCGATGCACCTCGCGGGCTGTATTGACGCTGATGCTGCCGATAAGGGCGCACGCTTCATTCAGATCTGTGATGCCTACAATGTCCCGCTCGTCTTCGTCGTGGACACCCCGGGCTACATGCCAGGTGTCGATCAGGAGAAGGTTGGTCTGATTCACCGCGGCGCGAAGTTCGCTTTCGCCAGCGTGCAGGCAACCGTGCCAAAGGTTTCGCTCATCGTGCGTAAGGCCTTCGGTGGTGCATACGCGGTGATGGGCTCTAAGAACTTGTCCGGTGATATCAACCTGGCGTGGCCAACCGCGCAGATCGCCGTGATGGGCTCTGCTGCAGCTGTTGTCATGATTGCCGGCAAGCAGCTCGAGGCCGCTGAGACCCCAGCACAGCGTGAGATGACCAAGAAGATGTTCATGGATTTCTACGATGAGAACATGACCTCTCCTTATGTCGCTGCTGAGCGTGGCTTCCTGGATGTTATGGTCCGCCCACGCGAGTCCCGTCTGGCATTGCGTCAGGCGCTTCGCCAGCTGGCAACCAAAGATGTTTCTGATCTGCCAAAGAAACATCCAATCGCCCCAATGTAGCTGCGATGTAACATAAGCTTATTCCCGGGACGATATGTAAAAGTAGAATCACCGTAGATTATTAAGGAGTATCGCTCATGCTATCGAGTGTTGTAGATATCGCCGGCGAACTGATCAGCTACCTGGTCATTTTCCTCAACGGTATTGCTGCTCAGTTCATGTAAGAACGGCGCAATAATGCGGGCCCCGTGGTTATTCCACGGAGCCCGCATTTCTAGTTCAGACAGGGGTGCGTCGATGATTCTTCTACTGGATAATCATGACTCTTATACTTTCAATCTTTACCAGCTCATTGCCGAGGTAGCGGGGCAGTCACCGCTGGTGGTTCGTGCCGAACACGCCGAGTCCGAAAACCTGCCCCAGCGGGTAAGAGCCGGCGAATTCAGCCATGTCGTGATTTCCCCTGGGCCGGGAACCCCTGAAGAACCGCAGGACTTTGACGCCGCGCGAGAAGTCATCGAAGCCGCGAACAGTATTCCAGTACTTGGCATCTGCCTTGGACACCAAGGCCTAGCGCTCATTAATGGCTCCGGCATCACAAGAGCGCCTGAGCCGAAACACGGATTCATCAGCACTATCCACCACACTGGAACTGAACTATTTGCCAATGTTCCGCAAGATTTCAAGGTGGTGCGCTACCACTCACTGTGCGTGGACGATATTGATACAACGCGAATCCAGCCGCAGGCGTGGTCCGAAGATGGCGTGGTCATGGCGCTGAAATTGCTGGGTCGGCCGCATTGGGGCGTGCAATTTCACCCGGAATCCATCCTGACTGAGCACGGACGAACCTTGGTGGAAAATTTCCTGGGACAAACGTCCACAACAGCAATCCCGAAGCAAAGCGCTCCGGTAGTCCCAGGCCATAAATCTGTGCCTGAGAAGTGGAACCTTAAACATCGCGAGATTGCCGTGGCGATTGACTGCGAGGCTACTTTTGCCAGGCTCAAAGCTCACGCACAAGATGCATTCTGGCTTGATTCCGCAACCGCAGATATCGGCGTGGATACGGAGTCAGGACGGTATTCAATCCTGGGGACCAGTGCAGGTTCCAAGGCAGTATCTATTCGCTATGACCTCAGCACCGGGATGGTTCAAGTTGCCCGCGGCGATGAGCCCTTTAGTGCTGAGACTGATATCTTGTCCCATCTGCGCGACCTGCTTTCTGAGTCGGTAGCGACCCAAGACCTGCCAGAGCTTCCGTTTCGGGGTGGCTATGTCGGATTCTTAGGTTATGAGTGCAAAGCCCTTACGGTTGGGCCAGGGCTACACAGTGCAACTACTCCCGATGCCTATTGGGTGTTTCCGCAGGCCTTTGTGGTCTTTGATCATCGGCAAGCTACTGCGCATCTGTGCGTTGTCTATGAAGCGAATGAGGGCCCGACGGCTGAGACCACCCAGCTGATGGAACGGCTTGAGGACTCACTCGAAGACACCCCGCTACCTAGTACTGCGCAACTTCCCGCGGCCCCAGCCTCTGAGCTCGAGGGGCAATGGCGGCTGTCGGCCGATGAATACGTGGAGCGAATCGGGGAAGTAGATAAGGCGCTGCGCCGTGGCGACAGCTACGAAGTGTGCTTGACCGATACCTATGAAACTTCGGCCGTAGTGGATGGCTGGGACTTGTACCGGCAGTTGCGGCGCAACAATCCCGCACCCTATGCTGCCTATCTTCAGCTGGGCGCATTCGGTGAAGAACTGCAGATCTTGTCATCCTCACCGGAGCGGTTTCTTAAAGTCGAACAAGACGGCACAGTGTCGAGCAAGCCGATTAAAGGCACGATTGCGCGCGCAGAGGATCCTGATGAGGACCGCCGACGCAGCTTCTACTTGCAAACGGATCCGAAAACGCGCGCCGAAAACCTGATGATCGCGGACCTACTGCGCAATGACCTGGGCCGTGTCTGCGAAGTCGGCTCTGTGGAAGTTCCGGTGCTCATGGGCGTGGAATCTTTTCAGACTGTCCATCAGCTGGTCAGTACCGTGAAGGGCAAACTACGGGCCGACGCCGACCTCATCGATTTACTTCACGCCACCTTCCCAGGTGGCTCCATGACAGGCGCGCCCAAAGAACGCACACTGGACATCATTGATGCGTTAGAAGCAGGACCGCGCGGAGTATATTCGGGCACCATCGGTTACCTGGGGCTAGACGGTGCTGCAGACTTAAATATTGTTATCCGCACCATCGTCAAAGCAGGCGACAACCTCAGCGTGGGTGCTGGTGGAGCTATTGTTCTCGATTCTGTTGCTACGGAAGAAAACGCCGAGAAAGAACTCAAAGCGGCAGCACTCTTGCGCTCTATCGCTCAAGTCTGGGGCGCAAACCTCCCCGATAAGGAGACAATCTAATGGCCCCACTGATATGGAAAGACGGCGCGTTTCGCTCTCTGCCTGTCCCGGGGGATTACCGATTGCTGGTGATTGATTCCTGGCGTCATCGCTACGGAAAGTCTTTCGGCTTAGGGCAACATGCTGCCCGATTCAATGCGTCTGTTGCCGAAGTTGGCGCTGCTCTATATGAACCACAAGGGCGGGAAATCTGGCAGTGGATACATGCTTATCTATCAAACCCCGACAACCGCAGCCGCGAGCTGTTTCCCCGGATTTCGCTCCTCGAATTTCACGACGGAACCACGCACATCGGCTTTGAAGTTCGCCCCGCACCCGCAGTTCGCGAAACTACTAGGTTGGCCTATCACGCAGGCGAAGATCGCCGTGTGGCTCCGTTGCTCAAAGGCCCTGATCTAGCTCTATTCGCTGAGTTCAAAGCCGGCGCTATGGCGGACGTTGACGATGTCATTATCAGCGACACCGACGGCGCTTGCCTAGAAACAACCACGGGCGCATTAGCACTGTGGAAAGACGATATCCTCGTCTTATCCGACAGGCTGGATAAGCAATTACCCAGCGTGACCTTGTACCAAGTCTTCCAACGTGCCCGAGAGACCGGGCAAAAGATTGAATTCGCGCCCATCTTCCCGGACGACCTCAACGCCGGCCCAGTGTGGTTCCTTAATGCTCTTCACGGCATCAGCCCAGTGGCACAGATTCACGTGGAGGACGCAGTCATTGACCCGCCACGCCATCCCCGCGAGAGCGAATGGATTAGCTGGTGGTGGGCACAATTTGGCGCTCACTCAGATGATGGTGAGCGCCCAGATTTATCGGCGCTTGCTTGAACTAATACACGCGCAATATGCACCTATCTCAATGGCGAACTCATAGCGACCGGGGACGTTCCAATGATCGATTCGTCGAATCCAGAACGTACAGCTTCCACTCTTCCTGCATCGTATTTGAGAGAGTCGGCGAGTTTTGCTCGATGAGACTCAACGGCGTTCGAAGGTGACGAACTAGCTTGACGCGTATGCGTAAAGAGGGAACGATCTATAACGCTGGGACGCAACAAGAGCCGCGGTGAAAACTTGTTTAATGACACGTCGTAATAGCCTCATTAAAGCAAGATTTAAACAATCAATCTGGCTAAATACTGCAATAAACTGCAGAATTACTTTCTTACAGCATGTTTGTTGAAGCCAGACCGATGCTGTCGCCGAGGCCTTTGCTGGCCAACCTTGAGGTTGAGATTAAACCGGTACTGGCCTGACAGAAGTTTGCATTAAGACGAGCACGGAGTTGCAAAAGCGGAGGTAGCGCTGCGGTCCGCAAGGGCGTGAAGAAGAGGTTCGATGTTACCGTTTGCTACACCAAGCACCCAGCTACTTCTATCGGCGGTTGAGGAACTGCGCGACGGCGCGGCGGCCGAAGAGCAGCAGCGCTGACATGGTGATGGCGACGATGAGGAAGCTGTAGTGCGGCAGTGATGCGTTTACTAGCGCCCAGAAGATCATGCCGAAGATGATCGCGGACGCCCAAACAACTAAGCCCTGTGCCCAGATGTTGGTGGTCTTAAACAGCCACTTCAAGATTGCCCAGCCGATGACAGCGCCCAGCGCCCAGGGCCAGAAGGCATCAAAGATGCCGCCCAAGGTGACGGGAGGATGTGCGAAGCGTGCCAAGACGGCGAAGACGGCGATGGCAATGATGTCATAGATTAGCTGCTTGGTCATTGTGTTTCTTTCTCTTGATTAGGCATGCTCAGCGAGGACAGTGTGAGTCCCTTGCGGGCATAGTGCCAGAAGTAAATTACCCAGCCGATGGCGGTCATCAGGGCAAACGAAATTAGGCGGTAAATAATTGCAGCGCCGGTCGCGTCCACCGCGGTCATGCCGGTAGCCACAAGCGTTGCGATGATCGCTGCTTCCACAGTGCCAAGTCCGGCCGGGGTGATCTGTGCCGAGCCGGCGAGCTTCGCGGTGATGTAGGCGAGTGCCACGCCAGCAAGTGTTGTTTCATTTTCACCGGCGTTAATCCACGGAATGGATCCGCTGACCGCCCACACGCAGGCCCATAAGGCGGCCATGTCGAAGAACCGGTGGCCAAAGGAAAGCGCCGAAACAGACAAGAACTGGTAGCGCGAAAGGTGCACTTCCATGAGGTTGCGCACCTGCTCAACCAAGCCGTCGCGAATCTTTCCCTTAATGAGCTTCTGGCGCTTGAGCCAGCGCTCTACCTTGCGCGGATTGTTGGTAATCCAGAACAATCCCGCCAGCAGCAAGACCATGAGCACGAGCGAAGAAATCAGCGCACTCAGCGCAATCGATGCGCGCAGCAGCATCACGCCAGACAGCCCGATGAGTACAAGCCAGATAGTGGAAATCGCAGAGGAGACCACGAAGAACCAGGCACATAGTGCGATGGTGGCACCCCAGGCGCGTTGCACGTGGAACGTCAACAGCGCAGAGAACGCTGGCCCTGCCGGCAGGGTAGTGGACCAGGCATTGGAGGCGAAGGAAATCGCCGTTGCCTCCTTCAACGACACAGGAACCCCGCCGGCGATGATGAGCTGTTGCATGACACCGCTCATGGTCACCAGCGACGCCACGGATGCAAGTATCACAACGACAACAGCGAATGCATTGGCGTCCTTCAGGCGTCGGAAGCCCTCACTGAGAAAGTCGAGCTCATCACGAAAGACCCACACCAGCACAAAAAGCACTAAGAGTGAGGCTCCCCAGCGCAGCCAGCGCATGCCTGATTGCATATCCATCTATGCGTTGTCGTCCTCTGCTCGTGGCAATTCGCGACGCTCAGGGCCACGGTTGATAGAACGGCGCTCCCGCGCCAAACGCTCCATCAGCTCATTAAATGGCACCAGTGATTCGTCTTCATCAATCGTACGTCCTGAACGGCCTGGGCCGTCCTCGTTGTTGTCTTCGTACTCTTCCCACTCGGCTGCATCCTCGTAAGAATCGTAGAACTCTTCGTCCCTAGTTTCCTGGGGCTCGGACGGCTGGTACTCGGCCTGTGGCTCCGGCTGTGCTTGTGGCTCTGACTGTGCAGCGGTTGCGCCAGCTCCGGCAGTGGCAGCAACACCAACAGCAGCACCGTCTGTGACGGGTGCTGGGGAAGAGGAATTAGGAGCAGCAGGCTCAAGTTGTGGCTCGGAGCCGTGGCCGAGTTTCTCGTAGGCTTTGTGGATGAACTTCGGTGCCCACCAGTTGTCCTCGCGCAGCAGGTGCATCACCGCGGGAACCAGCAGCATGCGCACGATGGTGGCGTCAATGAACAGTGCGAAGATCATGCCGAAGGCGATGTACTTCATCATCACGATGTCGGAGAAGCCGAAGGCTGCGGCGACCACAATCATGATCAGCGCTGCGGCGGTAATGATGCCGCCGGTGTGCGCGGTGCCGTAATTAATCGCCTCATCCGTCGTGGCGCCTTGCTTGCGGGCTTCGACCATGCGCGAGACCAAGAAAACCTCATAGTCAGTGGATAGGCCGTAGATGATCGCGATGATGAGAACCAGAATCGGGCTCATCAGCGGGCCAGGGGAGAAGCTGAGCAAGCCAGCGCCCACACCGGAAACGAACATTGCGGTCAAAATACCCAAGGTGGCGCCGACGGTCAGGATAGTCATCAAGATGGCCTTCATCGGCAAGACTACAGAGCCGAAGACCAGCGCCATCAAAATGAAGGTGGCAACCAGGATGTAGAGAACCATCCACGGCAGCTTGTCAAAGAGCGCGTCGAGGGATTCGACCTCCATGGCGGGCGTGCCGCCAACGTACAGGTTTACACCTTCGGGAGCGTTGAGGTTTTCCAGCTCATGGACAATATCCGCGTAATCATCGCGGTCTTCAATGCCGGCGGAGAGCACCGTGGTGCCATCGACAGTCGCCGAGGACGGTGCCATCGGAGAAGTAAGGCCGTCGAGTTCGCGAACCTGCATGATGACATCGACAAGCTGCTCATTCGAGGCATTCTCCACCACCAGCTTGACTGGCTCCGTGCGGAAGCTTGGGAACTCCTCATTAAACTTGTCTTGGGCCACGCGAGTCTCCTGCGTCGGTGGCAAATAAGTCTCATTGATACCGCCGAAGGAGATGTTAACTATCGGAATGGTCAGCGCGATGAGCAGGCCACAGATAGCAACCGTCATCAACTTCGCGCGCTTCATCGCCCACTTTGGCAGGCGGTACCACCAGGTATCTTCCAACTGGCGCGCGGTGCGCTTGGTGCGGCGAATAGACCACTTGTCGATGTTGTGCCCCAGCAAACCAAATAGCGCCGGCAGCAGAGTGACAGATAGCAGCGCCGCCAATCCGACGGCTGAAATGGAACCGTAGGCAACCGATTTGAGGAAGGCCTGCGGGAAGATAAACAACCCGGATAGGGCAACCGCGACCATGGCCGCAGAGAATACCACCGTCTGGCCGGCGGTAGCGGTGGTGACAGCAACTGCGTCTTTGACCTCCCGGCCCTTGTCCAGCTCCTCGCGGAAACGCGAGACCATGAACAGGCCATAGTCAATGGCCAGGCCCAAGCCCAGCAGTGTAACCACTGCCTGCGCGAAGACGTTGACCTGCAGGAAACCAGCCAGAATGCCGAGGATGCCGATGGAGCCCAAGATGGACAGACCGCCGACGACCAGGGGCATAAAGGCTGCGACGACAGAGCCGAAGACCACCAGCAGCAACAAGCCAACCAGTGGGAGAGCGGCGCGTTCCGCACGCGCGATGTCATCGGCCATGCCGGCATCGAGCGCATCAGCCACGGCGGTCGCGCCGGCGACCTCAACGTCAAGGTCAGTATCCGTCAGCGCATCTTGGATGATCCGGAAGTCCTTCAGAGTTTGCTCTTCATCACCGGCCAGCCCGATAGCCACGAATGCGAGGTTGCCCTCTTCATTGAGCAAGTTCGGGTTCTGGGTATCAAAATAGCTGTTGACCTGCGCAATTTGTTCCGGGTAGGAGCTCTTGAGGTTGTCTACGTACGCGCGGCCTTCCTCCAGATTGTCCTGAGGATTGTTAACCATGACGATGACATCGCCGGAGTTATCGCGGCCGAAGACCTCATTTTCAATCTTCGCAGCCTGCGTGGACGCAGAGTTCGGGTCATCCCAACCCTCCTGGCTCATCTTGTTGCCCAGCTGGGTTCCAAATACTCCGAAGAGGAACAAGATGACGCCGATGAGCACAAAAGGAATGACTTTGCGGTAGGCGTAAGAAAAGCGGCCCCATTTCAAAAACACGTCTGAGTATCTCCTAGTGCTCTACCAAGGCGGACAAAGAACGGAACGGCTGCAGCCATGCACCTTCCGGCGGCAAGGCGTCCAGGCTCACGCGTGGCAGTGGATCCCTAAACACACCCGGGATGTCTTCTAGGTCCACAAATTCCAGGGACTCAGAAGCAATCGCCCAAGAGACGTGCTCGTGGAAGCCCAGAACGGTGACGGGGATGCCCTCGCCGGCGAGCTCTTCGAGCAGCGGCTGGAAATTCTGGCCATCGGCAGATGCCACGATGAGTCCCGCGAGGTCATCGCGGTTATCGAGGATGTACTCGATCATGTCCGGATCGACATCAGAATCTTCATCCGTCTTCGGCTTGGCGAATACAGAGAAACCAACGTTACGGATGGCTTCTACCCACGGGCGGATGACATCCGCGCCGCCTGGAGTGACATTAGTAAACACGGAAGCCTGCGGTTCAGCGCCGAAATCCTGCGCGTTGAGAACCACCCAGCGTCCGATCGCGTCAAAGCGTGGGCGATAAGCAGCCGTTGGGCGTCCGCCCAAAATGGCGCCGAGGCCCATGTCCATATTCGGCGCGTCCCAGATAAGTGCGTATTTGCTGCTCATTATTTCTTTTCCCACAGGTATTCAGTAATAATGTGGTCTTTGTCCAGACCCTTGCCTTCAAACTTCGTAATAACCTGACGGTCTGTTAGTTGCGGGCACTCATCCCACGGCCAGCCCTTGTATTCCAAGGAAGGCTCAATCTCAACGAGTTCGTTGATCCACTCGGCGTAATCCGCGTGATCGGTCGCAACGTGCAGCACGCCGCCCTTTTTCAAGCGCGATGCGAAAAGGTTTAGCGTGCCAGACTGGATGATGCGGCGCTTGTTGTGGCGCGCCTTCGGCCACGGATCCGGGAAGAAGACACGGATGCCATCGAGGGATTCTGGCTCAAACATGCGAACCATCACCTCTACGCCGTCACCGCGGACCATGCGGATATTGCCCAGACCATTGCGCACTGCCTGGCCCATCAGCTTGGCCAGACCTGGCTTGTACAGCTCCACCGCGATGATGTTGGTGTCTGCCTCCAGCGGCGCCATCGCAGCAGTGGAAGTACCAGTACCGGAACCAATCTCCACGATGGTCTTGTGCCCTGCACGACCGAACCAGGCATCGACGTCAATCAATTCATCGCCAAGCTCTTTGCCCATCTGCGGCCAATTCTCATTGAACATGGCTTCCTGGTTATCCGTCAGCGTGCCACGGCGGAAGGTGACATTGCCCAGACGCGGATAGTCCAGATCATTATTGAAAGCTTCATTGAAGTTAGTTTGCGGAGGGCGGCCAGAAATGTTTTCAGTATTATTCATAATTTTTCTTTTAAGTATTTGGATAGAAAGAGCAGCAATAAGACCAATAAGAACAAGATGTGACAGGAGTTGATTCCTGTTATCTCACACTATTGTCCATGGTCTTTGCGGTATAGGCAAAGATTGACGCCCGAAAGTGCACAAAAACACCCGGAATCATGCAGGCGGATATAACCAGTTGAGTCCCGGGGGTGGTGGTATGGAAATGGTTTCGGCAGCTACCTTTCCTTGTCCTCCCCCGTTATGGGGTGTCAAACCCAACCTCTATCTGTGGTTTACGTCCTGTTCCGCCTGCAAATCTTGTGGTAGGTTCGGTGGATATAACCAGCGTGGTGTAAAACCAATCCAATTTCTTCACTTTGACAGTTAGGCTGGTGCTTGAGACTAACTCAGAGAAGATCCTTCCCAAATTATCGCAGGAGATTTAGTAGATGACCACCGCTATTCAAGGCCTCGTTGGCGAAGCGCCAACCAAGAACGAAGAGCTCATTAAGTGGATTAATGAAAACGTGGAGCTTTTCCAGCCAGACCAGGTGGTCTTTATCGACGGTTCACAGGAAGAGGCTGACCGCCTCGCTGGTGAGCTGGTGGAAAAGGGCACCCTGATCAAGCTGAATGAGGAAAAGCGTCCTAATTCTTACTTGGCACGCTCAAACCCTTCGGATGTTGCGCGTGTAGAGTCCCGTACCTTTATCTGTGCTGAAAACCAGGAAGATGCCGGCCCAACCAACAACTGGGTTCCGCCAGCAGCAATGAAGGAAGAAATGACGGAGGAGTTCCGCGGTTCTATGCGCGGACGCACCATGTACGTTGTTCCTTTCTGCATGGGCCCAATCAGCGATCCAGATCCAAAGCTGGGCGTGCAGCTGACTGACTCCGCTTATGTTGTTTTGTCCATGCGTGTGATGACCCGCATGGGGCAGGAGGCTTTGGACAAGATTGGTGAGCACGGCAAGTTCGTGCAGGCACTGCACTCTGTTGGTGCTCCTCTAGAGCCAGGTCAGGAAGATGTTCCATGGCCTTGCAATGACACCAAGTACATCACCCACTTCCCAGACACCAAGGAAATTTGGTCCTACGGTTCGGGCTACGGCGGAAACGCCATCCTGGCTAAGAAGTGCTACGCGCTGCGTATCGCATCTGTCATGGCGAAGGAAGAAGGCTGGATGGCTGAGCACATGCTCATCCTGAAGCTGATTTCCCCAGAGGGCAAGGCCTACCACATTGCTGCGGCATTCCCATCTGCATGTGGCAAGACCAACCTCGCAATGATCACCCCAACCCTTGAGGGTTGGTCCGCTGAAGTGGTGGGCGATGACATTGCATGGCTGCACCTGCGCGAAGACGGCCTTTACGCTGTCAACCCAGAAAACGGCTTCTTCGGTGTTGCTCCTGGTACCAACTACGCTTCGAACCCAATCGCGATGAAGACCATGGAGCCAGGCAACACCATCTTCACCAACGTTGCCCTGACTGATGATGGCGATATTTGGTGGGAAGGCATGGACGGCGATGCACCTGAGCACCTCATTGACTGGCTCGGTGAAGACTGGACTCCAAACTCCGCCACTCCTGCGGCGCACCCTAACTCCCGTTACTGCACTCCGATCGCACAGTGCCCAACTGCTGCGCCGGAATTTGATGACTGGAAGGGCGTCAAGCTAGATGCAATCTTGTTCGGCGGACGCCGTGCAAGCACCGTCCCACTGGTAACCCAGGCTTTTGACTGGAACCACGGCACCATGATCGGCTCCCTGCTGGCATCCGGACAGACCGCAGCTTCCGCAGAGGCCAAGGTTGGTTCCCTGCGCCACGACCCAATGGCAATGCTGCCTTTCATTGGCTACAACGCTGGTGACTACCTGCAGAACTGGATTGACATGGGCAACAAGGGCGGCGACTTGCTGCCTGAGATTTTCCTGGTTAACTGGTTCCGCCGCGGTGAAGATGGCCGCTTCCTGTGGCCTGGTTTCGGCGAGAACTCCCGTGCACTTAAGTGGATCATTGACCGCGTTGAGGGCAACGTTGGTGCTGAAGAAACCGTTATCGGTAACACCGCCCGCGCTGAGGACTTGGACTTGACCGGTCTGGATACCCCGCTGGAAGACATCAAGGAATCACTGTCGGTCAACCCTGCTGAGTGGGGCTCTGACTTGGAAGACAACCTTGAGTACCTGCGCTTCCTCGGCCCACGCGTGCCGCAGGAAGTTCATGACCAGCTCGATGCGCTCAAGACCCGCATCGAGTCTGCTTAATAACTCCTAGAGTTTTCAGCCCGTCAGCCTTTATGGTTGGCGGGCTGTTTGCGTAGCACCAGCACCAAATTAGAGGTCAAAAATTCACGCAGAATAGGCACGCGCACAATCCACCAAGCCCAGGACGGGTGATAGCGCGGGAAGGCAAGCAGTACCTCTTTGCCGCGGGCATAGTCCAGGCCTTGTTTCGCGGAGACCGCAAATAGGGACGTGCCCCAGACATTCTTCGGCGGGTGTCCATGGGTTTTCTCATAGCGTCGGCGCGCGAAATCGCCGCCGATATAGTGCTGCCACAGCCCAGTTTCATGTCCGCCGAAAGGCCCTAGCCACACGGTATAGCTCACCACGGCAAGACCACCAGGACGGGTGACGCGCAGCATTTCATCAGCCATCGCCCACGGCTTGCCGATGTGCTCCGCCACATTCGAGGAATAGACCACCTCAAAGGTGTCATCGGCAAAAGGCAGAGCGGTGCCATCCCCGCGCACAGCATTAGCTATGGAAATCCCTGCCGCACTCATTTCCCCGGCATCAGGCTCCACGCCAAAATACTGCGCGCCACGCGCCTCAAACTCGGTGGCGAAATAGCCCGGCCCGCCGCCGACATCCAACACCTTGGCGCCGTTCAGGGTGAGCCCGGCGTCGCGGGAGAGGGTATCGATAAGCACAGCGGTGTCTTTAGCCAATCCCCCGTAGAAGATGTCCGGGCGGGTTTGCTCAAAACGGAAAGAACGCAAAAGCTGCCATGCGCGCGAAAACGTAGCCAAAGCCCGGGTGTGTTTCATGGACTTTAGGCTATACCCGCTAGGCTTATTACCCACCATGAAGATCCTCCTGTTGTGCTGGCGCGACTCCACCCACCCCCAAGGCGGTGGTTCTGAACGCTACCTTGAACGCGTCGGGGAGTATCTAATATCCCACGGCCACGAGGTGGTTTTCCGCACCTCAAGGCACATGAATGCTGCACGCACGGAAGTGCGCAATGGCGTCACCTACTCCCGCGGCGGCGCTAAATACAGCGTATATCCTAAGGCCCTTGCGCTGATTGCCGCCGGGCGTTTCGGGGTAGGCCCCCTGCGCGGCTTTGACGCGGTGGTGGACACCCAAAATGGCATTCCCTTCTTCGCACGCCTGGTCGCGGGCAAACCCACGGTGCTATTAACACATCATTGCCACCGCGAAGTCTGGCCGGTTGCCGGGCGCATTATCGGCCCACTCGGCTGGTTCCTGGAATCCAAGGTCGCACCGTGGGTGTACCGCGACGCTGAGACCGTGACGGTCTCTGAAGCATCGCGCACGGACCTGGCGGAGCTGGGTGTGCCGGGCGCGCACATCATTGAAAACGGCGTGGACCCCATCCCGGAGCATATTCCGATCATTGAACGTGAGACTCCCATTCACCTGGTCACGCTGTCACGGCTGGTGCCTTATAAGCAGATTGAGCACGCGATTGATACGGTTGCGCAGCTTGCCGATGCCACTTTGGATGTCATTGGCACCGGCTGGTGGGAATCCGAACTCCACGCCTACGCGCGGGCACGTGGTGTGATGGATAAGGTGATTTTCCACGGGCAGGTTACGGAAGACTACAAGCATGCGCTGTTGGCGCGGGCTGATATTCACCTGATGCCTTCGCGTAAAGAAGGCTGGGGGCTGGCCGTGATGGAAGCCGCGCAACATGGCGTTCCCACCATTGGTTATTCTTTCGGGCTGCGCGATAGCGTGCTGAATAACAAGACTGGCTTGTTGGTGGATGATGAAAAGGAATTTGCTGCGGCCACCCGGCGGCTGATTGCCGATGCCCCGTTGCGCCGCGAACTGGGTGAAGCGGCACGCGAGTTTGCGCTTAAGTTCTCATGGGATTCGACCGGCGCCCGCTTTGAACAGTTACTGCGAAAGCTAAGCCAGCAATAATCGGGCCGAACATCCACGCGGTGGTCAAAATCCACGGCGTGCGATAGGAACCGGCGGACGTTTCGGCGATGATTTCTTCATCTTCCACAACTACGCCAATGCCCAGATCTTCTAAGGCTTCAAAATCTTCATCTTCCCAGGCTGTCATCGCGGCCTGCCAGCGCGGGCTGGGCAGATCCACTGCTTCGCCATCGACAGAAAGGCTGCCTGATTCCACCTTGTTAACGGCCTTGGAATAAGGGTCAATGACCAGGCGGCCATCAACTTCCACCAGCGTATCGCGGTCAACAAAGAGCACATCGCGCCCGGCGATGTCGTTGATAACGGTTTCATCGACTAGCTGCGCGTTGGTACCGCGCAGGGAAGACAGCGAGTTCGCCGCGTCTGGGGTCTGTAGGATGACGCAGCCCAAAGCGATGGCTGCAGCTACGGTTTGTTTCGCAGGAATATGCCCCAAGGCTGCAATATAGAACGGCAGCGCAAGAATGAGTAGTTTTTGGCTATCGCGCACCAGCCCCGCGCCGGGGATGTGCTCCAGTGCCCAAGCCATGCCGGTCGGCCACAGCCAGGCGAGTGTTGCCAGGCCAATGCCGGCGGCAGCGAGAAAGACAAGCCGCTTGGGCACAAAACGTGCGCCCATGAGCACGCAGGCAAATACGCCGAGGCCAAAGAGCGCGAAACCTAAGTGCCGGGATTCCGGGACGGCCTCCGCATTCCAGATTCCGCCCATGCCTATGATGGCGCCGAAGGTTCCCACGGCTGCTTCCGCGCGTGGGGCAAATGCGACGGCGGCGGCGTGGGCGTTCATTTCTTGCCCGCCGCGGAACGTGGCTATTAGCCCTGGGATGGCCCAGGGCAGCGTATAGAAAGCGCCAAGGCCTAAGGTTATAAGCCGGTGGCGGTTGAGACATACTAGCGCCACCACCAGGGCAATGAGCGCGCCGGTCGGGGTGAGAGAGGCGAGGAACATCAACAGCCAGACCACCAGTGCCTGGCCGTTGAGCGCTGCGGCGGCAATCAGTGGCAACAGCCACGCGGCGATGACCACGGACCAATGTCCTTGCATCAGCCTTTCGATGACAAAGGGATTGCACACCGCCAATCCAATTGCAGCGAGCGAGGAAAACAGTTCCTTGTTGCTCAGCCACCACGCGCCATAAGCCGCGCCGCATGCGGAGAGCACCATGAGTGCTTTGACCATGATGGTTGCCGGCATAACCATGCCGATGATCGCCAAGAAACCATCCTGGGGAGCGTTGCGCGCAAAAAGGTCTCCGCCGCCGAAGTTCGCGGCGGTCATGCCCGGTGAATCCAGCACCAGCATGTCACGCCAGGCGAGCTGCCCGCCGAAGAGAAAAGGCCACACTACGGCCAAGACTGCTGCCGCCGCAAAGACGGTGCAGATCAGCCTATTGCGCACGCTGCCTGCTATAACGCCACGCGCAGATGAGCAACAGCGCCGCGCCCACAATCGCGAGCGCCCAGCCTAAAATGGTTGCTACTTGCACACCCAGCACGGTGTTCTTCACCTTGTCCAGCTCCGCCTGGGAAGAAGCCTCATCCCAGGAAATATCGGTGGAAAATAGGGTGCGCTCCCCGGTTGGTTCCGCGATGTGCGACTGCGCCAGGTAAATCTGCATCTTCTCATTGACATCCACAACGCGTCCGGTGGTGGGTTCAACCCATACGGTGCGCTCGAAGGCGTAATAAGGCTTGAGGTTAACTTCCTCATCGGCGTCTAGATTGATGCGCGCTAGTTCTTCATCGGAGTAGAAGTCACCGGCACGGCCAGGGAAGGTCTCGTCATCAAAGATGTCAGAGATATTGATGCCGTGGCGCTTTTGATAGAAAGAATAAGTGGGGATGCCATCGATTTCTTCATCGGAGAGGTAATCAATCGGCTCCGATTTTTGCATCACGGTGTCGAAATAGGGATAGGACCGCTGCTCGGTCTGGGATGGGAAGAAGTAATCAATACCGTCAATCTCCGCGCCCTCAGCGTTGAGTACCGCGCCGCCGTGAACCGTGAATTCTTGGCTGGTATCGGAATCCGCCATCGGATACGCTGATTCGCGGTTGAGCAGCGCTGATTGCTCAATGGCCGCAATCTGTTCACCGTCTAAGGTGACTGAAATATCGCTTTCCGCATGTGCCGCAGCATCATCCACATCCGTCTTCGCGGTGGTGGAGTGCCTGTCAATCTCCAGCTGTTTGGTCTCAACTACGCACTTGAGGCCGTCCTCGCAGCCATCGCCAGCCGCATAGGCGTCCCAATCGGCAACCTGTGCCTCGGCCGGGCCCATGGAGACGGAGATGTCTTCTTTGAGCGAAAGTGGACGTGTGCGCTGCGTAATCAAGGCCGGGGCAACGGCACCTACGATCAAGCACACCAGTGCAATGATGGCGGTGAGCTTCAAAGAAGATTGAGTACGTAGCATTTAAGGAATATTGTCCAATTCAAACTCAAGGAGGTGATAACGATTAGTACTTTACCGCAGCACCTGCCGGCCCTAGACGGTATCCGCGCGGTAGCCGCGCTGGGAATCGTTGTCACCCACGTTTCTTTCCAAACCGGCACCGGCTGGGCATTCGCGGAACGCTTCGATTACTTCGTAGCGGTATTCTTCGCCCTGTCCGCTTTCGTGTTGTGGCGCCGCCCGCTCAATGAGCACTATTACCGCAACCGTGTTGCGCGCATTGCCCCCGCCTACCTGGTCTGCGTCATTGCGGTCATTTTGCTGTTCCCAGATGCGCGCAGCATGGACATCTGGCAGATTCTGACTAACTTTACCTCCACGCAGATTTACATCGCGGATGGTCTCGCGCCGGGGCTAACCCACCTGTGGTCGCTGTGCGTGGAAATCGCTTTCTACCTCGCATTACCGCTTATTGCTTTCGCACTGCAGGGGCTGAGCCGTGCCCAGCGCATCGCTGCGATTTTGGGCGCCGCCGTGCTGTCCTACGGCTGGCCCTGGCTGCCCTTCGTCGCGGCTTTTGATGGCGAAGGCATTAACTTTCAAATCTGGCCACCGTCCTATATTTCCTGGTTTGCCGTGGGCATGCTCGCCGCCGAGTTCGAGGGCAAGGTAAAAATACCGACCTGGGTGCGCCCCATTGCGTGGGCGCTTGCCGCGGCAATCATGTGGGTGGCTTCGCGCGAATGGTTCGGCCCGCAGGGCCTGGTTCACCCCGAGCCAGATGAATTTAACCGCCGCATCCTCGCCGGCGCGGCTTTCGCCGCGTGCATCGTTGTGCCCTACGCACTGGGCGGTCCGAGCAAGATTTTGGAAAGTCAGACCTGGCAGTTTCTGGGCAAGATTTCCTATTCCATCTTCCTCTGGCACGTTGCGGTCCTGGGCCTGATGTTCCCGCTGACAGGAATCTCGCTATTCTCCGGGCACTTCACCATCATCTTTGTTCTCACCGTTGCATTCACCATCGCGGTGTCTTATGCCTGCTATGAGCTTGTGGAAGAGCCCGCCCGACGCTATTTCCGAGGCCACAAGAGACAAGCCACAGCAGCCGCGGCCAAGGAAACCACCAAGAGCGAGTCGCCCGCATAGCCTTCCGATGGCCACGGCGCCCGCGCCAACATCGCCCCCGCCATGAGCATCAGCGCAGGGCTGAGGTACCCGGCTTTCAAGTTGGTCCAGCGCAGCACCGCCCACATGGCAAGTGCTACCGGAGCAAAGACCCAATTGACCAAGCCCAGGGCAATGATCCCCACCAGCCACGGGGCGCCCATGGCCATCTGAGCATTCTCACCGCGCAGTCGGCCTGTGAATGCGCAGGCCACAAGCGTTGCAATACCCACTAGGCCGCCAATGACCAGCCATGCGCGGTAGAGGCCATCGGCTTCATGCTCCATCCGGAATTTTCCGGCAACACCAGGTGGAATAACAAAAGCTTGGCTCGCCGCATCAATTTCCCGCGCCTCTAGTTCCACGTCACCGAGGTATCCGCGCAGCCCAGAATTAAACGCCCGGCCAGTATTGAGAATCCGCTCTGAATCGGCGGCGGCAATATCTCGGCAGGTTGCTTCATAAGCAACCTGCTCCGGCTCAGCAGTCAGGCTCACCCACTGCGCACGAGTCTCAATCCGGTGCGTGCCTTCCTCCAGGTTGATGGTGTCGCCGGGGGAGTAGGAGGTGGCATCAATAAGAACCTGCTCACGGTCGGCATCCAGGGTCACCGTCATATCGCGCGGCGCGGTGAACTCGCGAATGATAATGCCGGTATCCAGGAACAAGCGCTGGAAAATAAATTGCTGCACATCCGGTGAGGTATCCGGCACCGTGACCACGCGCTTGGCCTGCTCTACTTCGGCGATACCGACGCGTTCTGTGAGCTCGACGCGGATGGTCTCGGTCGGCCCGCCGGGTACCGTGATGGTGCGCGGGGTGTTCGCATCCAGCCGCGCGGTGACCTTCGCGCCATCCGCGCCGTGGATTTCTACCTCGGTGTTGCCCGTTGCGGTCAGCGTGATTTCAGGCGTGGGGAAGTCACCGTCGAGCTGCAACCAGCCGGTGTGCCCGGGGGCTGGCCACCAGGCGGTTTCGGGGTTGTCATCGGCAGCCGCGGTCAGTGAGCGCGCCGGGTTGGCGCCGCCGAAGGCAGAAGCATCGCTTGCCGATGACTCCGCCGACAACCTCACATCCCCCTCCTTCACGGTGGTCAACGGCCCAGCACTCGGGTAGTCCCGGGCTGTGTTATTGGAGGTGGATTCATCACCCGGTGCCATCTGTGCGCTGGCCGCGCCATCGAGCGTGCCGAAGTTTCTATCCACCAGCGCCGGGGTATCGGTGACAATCTCAGCATTTTCTTCTACTAATTCGCGCGGACCAGGCGTGCCGAGCATGTCCAGCAACGCCAAGATTTCACCGCCGCCGGCGACGGTGGTGGACTGGTTGTCTGCAATCAGCATGTCCGGTTGCGTCTCCAAGAGGATGACGTCTACGTCGCCGAAGGTGTGCACCTCGCCGGGCAGTTCCTCAGGGTTAAATTCGGTGAAGGAATTCTCCAGGTCATGGCGATAGATAACCGCGCCGATACCAAGGCGCTGCAGGGCCTTCGCGCCCTGTGCGGGGTCATAGCGCAGCACATCCATGATGCCGTCGAGCCCTCGAATAGATTCGGCAGGAATCAGCGGGATGGCATCCCGGAAGGCCAGCGGGGTATCTACCAGTGGTTGGGCTGGTTCATCACGCGTCCAACCCCAGTCCTGACGTGCGAAGGAGGCCTGCGGCGCAATCAGCGTGCGGGTTTCCTGCGCGTTGTCATTGATAAAGTCTGCGGCATCTTGCCAATACTGGGGCACTTCTTCATAAGCACCCTTGGGCAACAGCCGGCCCGTCCACGCGGGCGCGGTGCTGGTCAAAACAACTAAGACCACCAAGATCGCTGCGGCCATCTTCCGCGTGGCAAGCTTGTGCACCGCCAGCGTAAGACCGAGTGCCAAGGGCAGGCGCACCAATGGATCAAACTTGTGCAGGTTGCGCATAAACGCGCCGGTGCCATCCAGAAAGTCCAGGTAGACACCCAGGTGCGCGCCCATAATCGCGATACCAATAAGCAACATCGCCGTCCACACCTTGGGCAGGCGCGTCAGCCCCGCCAAACCCACAGCAGCAACCGCGCAGGTGGCGAGGATAAACAGCGGCTCGCTGGTCAACAGCGATCCGGCTTGGCGCTCAGTATCCACAAACGTAGACCAACTGGTCGCCCCACGCAGCAACTCCGGCAGGTTAAGCCAGCGCGTGGTCACAAATGCGGATTCAATATAGTCCGTAAAAGCAGGGGCATACTTGCCCAGAATCAGCAGCGGGCCAATCCACCACGCGCTAACCAGCGCGCAGCCGAGAAGCCACAGCCCCAGTGCCTTGAACTGTTTGCGGTAGAGCAACACAATCGCAGCCGGCACACACGCGGCTAAGGTCGCGGTGGCATTAATCGCGCCCATGCATGCCACCGGCACCACGGACGCTGCGATATGACGCCAAGAAATCCGCTGCACCAAAAACGGTGCCACCACCCACGGCGCGAGCATGACCGGCCAGGTCTCAGAAGAAATCGCTGTCAACGTGGTCAACGCGCGCGGGCTCAGCGCATACACCAGCCCGCCCAGAACCAGCCACGCAGGCGATACGCTTAAAACCTTGCGGGCAACAACCACAAAGCCCGAAAAACCAACGCCTAAAACAATGCTCCACCAGGCGCGCTGCGCGACCCAGTCGGGCAGAAAATCAGTGGCAAGAAAAAACGCGCCCTGCGGAAACAGATAGCCATAAGCCTGATTCTGCAGCTGGCCTAAAGTGAAATTATCGGAATAAGCAGAAAAAGCGCCCGCTAAAAACCCAGATGGGTCTGCGGCCAAATCATGTTTAGTATCAGCAGCCGTTAAACCAAAAGGCTGCGCAAACGCCACAAGGACACAAATAACCCACCCGATGACGTGGACATACAACTATCCGCGGGATCCGTATTCGGGGCTGCCCAACAGGGCTTCATCGGCAGGCACTGCATGACCTGACGGAACTGTGTCCTGCCCGGAGAACTGTGCAACGCCAATGATGGTGACAACCCCCAGGGCAATGCCCACGACGACTGAGCCAATGGCCGGTCCGATGGTGCGTGGCATAAATCTATTCCTTATTCGAAGTACTCTGGGTCATCTTCATCAACGTCATCCTTCTCAGGAGGGACGATGAACACTGGGCGGCCAGCATGGCGCACAATGTGCTCTGCCGTGGAATTATTCCACCAACCGCGAAAGCCCTTGAGGGCGCGGGTGCCGGTGACAATAATATCGACATCCAACTCATCAGCGGCGTCAACAATAGCAGAAGCAATGGTGGTAGCCGATTCCACCAAATGCGCGCGGCCGGCAAGACCCAAGTCTTCAGCCACCTTTACGCCCTCGCGGCAAATTGCCAGGGCTTCTTCGTAGGCCGGATCATCTTCGACTGCTTCCGGCTCCATCGCGGCCTGCTGCAAGCCGGTGCGCGTGACCACGCGAGCCGCCTGACGCGCAACCGGTTCCCACGCCGTGAGGATTTCCACGGTGCCAGGTTGCAAGAAACGTGCAGCGTATTCCATGGCGCGCACAGCTCTATCGGAACCGTCGTAGGCGATCAGCATGGTTTGTGCATTATTCATGTTCACAATTGTAACCATCATATTCGCCAAATTGGGGTAGTTGCGGCACACTAGACAACCGATGAAAAGGTTAGTTGGAATTGTTCTCGCCACAGGGCTGCTCTCAGCATGCGCACAGCCTGCCGATGCACCCCGTACCACCTCCTCCAGCGTGCCCGAAACAACCACTACAACCACAACCACCACCACAACTTCTGAGGCGCCGGAGCCGGAACCCGTGGATGTGCGCACACAAGTAGCCAGCATGCTCATGCCCGGCGTGGTCAACTATGGCGATGCGAAAGCCAAGCTTGATGCCGGTGTCGGCGGAATCTTCATCACCAGTTGGGCGGACCCGACATTGCTGTATCAACTGGAGGCGCTGCGCGAAGAAGTGGGCAGACCTTTTGATGTCGCCATCGATTTTGAGGGCGGGCGCGTGCAGCGCTTCTCCCACATTCTGGGTGAGCACCCGTCTCCCAGAGATTTAGCCGCGACCATGACCTTGGACGAGGTGGAGGCAAAGGGCGCGGAAATCGGGCAGACCTTGCGTGCTCATGGCATCACCGTGGACTTTGCGCCCGTCATTGACGTTGATGGCGGCGGGCTCGAAGTAGTTGGAGACCGCTCATTTTCCCAAGACCCCCGCTTGGCCGGCGACTATGGCGCAGCCTTTGCGCGTGGCCTGGAAAGCGCAGGCGTTAAGGCCGTGTTCAAACACTATCCCGGCCACGGGCGTGCCTCCGGCGACACGCACCTGGGTGAGGCAGTTACCCCAGCGCTACCAGAGATGTTTAGCCATGACCTGATTCCTTTTGAGGAAGCTTTCGCCCAGGCGCCGGAGGCCGCCGTGATGGTCGGACACATGGTCGTTCCCGGACTCGGCGACGGTACAACGCCTGCAAGTTTGAACAATCACGCCTATGGATTGCTGCGTAACCACCACAAATTCAATGGTCTTGCCTACACTGATGATCTCACTGGGATGGCTGCCATATCCAATACCATGAGCATTGAACAAGCCGTACCAGCTGCCCTGGCGGCGGGCGCTGACCAGGCACTATGGTCATCGGCAAGTGATATTAATGCGGTCATTGACGCTTGTGTTTATGCAGTAGAAACCGGCCAAATTCACCCATATCGCCTGGAATCTGGGGCGCAGAGAGTGCAGCACAGGTTGGATAGCATTCAATAAGCCATTACCCTAAAGGCTGTGAAGAAAGCTGGGACAGGGAAAAAGTGGGCCATTATCGCCGGGCTCCTCGTGGGCCTTTTGGTGATCTTAGGCGTGGCCTATGCACTCGACGTTGTCAGTGGCAAGGGCAAACTTCCGCGCAAGACTTCGGTCGGTGGCGTGGATATTTCGCGTATGGAGCCTGCGGCGGCCATCGATAAGCTGCAAGGCGAGCTCGGCGGCGCGACCACCAAACCTGTCACCGTGACTGCCGGTGAGCGCACAGCGGAATTTGTCCCTGAGCAGGCCGGCATGTCTCTGGACTTCGAAACTGCCGTCAATTCCATTCCGGAAGCGTCCATGAACCCGTTCTCCCGCCTGGCGGCCTTTGTGGGCAGCCCAAATGAGATTGAGGTCAACGCCGACGTTGATGCCCAAGCCCTAGAACCTGTGATTAACCGCCTCGAAGGCGAGCTGTCCTATGACGCCACCGACGGTCAAGTAGCCATTGAGGAAGGCGAAGTCCGCACCGTGGACGCCATTTTGGGCCAGGGCGTGGACCGCGCCCAGCTGGAAGAAAACGTGACCAGCAACTGGCTGGACCCAGAAGGCGTTGAGGTAGAGCCGATTGAGGTTGAGCCAGCCATCACCCAAGACAAGGTTGATGAGTTCGCCGACGGTCCGGCTAAGACTGCGCTCAACGGGAACTTGGAGCTCAAGGGCCGAAACGATGTCACCGCAACCTTGGATGAGGCAGCAATTTCGAGCTTCGTTGCCGTTGAGCGGGTAGAAGACAACCTCGAGTTGGCAATTAACATAGAGCACGCACAAGAGCTTTTCGATGCCACCTTGGCCGACACCGAAACCGAAATGCAGAACGCGCAGATCTCTTTCGCTTCAGGCTCCATGCAGGTCACCCCGCACTCCGATGGTGAGATCATCGATTGGGAAACCACCCTGGAAGGCTTTGACAAGCGCGTGCTGGGTGAGGAGCCACGCGAGTGGGAAGCCGCTTACGAGGATGAGGAAGCAACCTTTACCACTGAGCAGGCGCAGAACGCTTCCTTTGACCAGACCGTTGGCGAGTTCACCACTTCTGGTTATTCCGCTGCATCCGGACGCAACATTGAACTGACCGCGCAGATGGTCAACGGTGCTGTGATTTCACCCGGCGACACTTTCTCTTTGAACGGTTACACCGGCCCACGCGGCACCGCGCAGGGATTTGTGGAATCCGGCATCATCATTGACGGCCACGCTGGAACTGCAGTTGGCGGAGGTATCTCCCAGTTCGCGACAACTCTCTACAACGCTTCCTACTTCGGTGGCATGACCGATGTTGCGCACACCCCGCACTCTTATTACATCTCCCGCTACCCAGCGGGACGTGAGGCAACCGTCTACGAAGGCGCGATTGACCTGCAGTTTAAGAATGATTCTAACTACCCCGTGCAGATTGTCACCAGCGTCGGTGGCGGCAGCGTCACCGTGAAACTGATGGGTGTGAAGACCGTGGACGTGGAATCCGTCAATAACGGTCGCTGGGCACCAACATCTCCGCAGCGCATGGAACTTACCAGCGATGATTGCTCACCTTCTGGCGGCGCACCAGGGTTTACCACCTCAGACACCCGCATTATTCGCGACCTCAACGGCAACGAAATGAACCGCGAAACAACCACCACTGTGTATGACCCACAGCCGATTGTTACCTGCAGCTAGGGTAAAGTTTGGAGCCGGCGACGAGAATCGAACTCGCACTCTCAGCTTGGGAAGCTGATGTTCTACCACTAAACTACGCCGGCACGTTGAACAGAAGATAGTCTACACCGAGGCCAAAACGGCCAGAAAATAGGAGGGCCGTTGTGCTTCTATCCGATAAGGACATCCGGGATGCCATCGACAACGGACGCCTAGGTATTGAACCTTTTGCCCCGGAGCTTATCCAACCATCCAGCGTGGATGTGCGCATCGATAAGTACTTCCGCGTATTCAACAACTCCAAGTACACCCACATCGATCCAAAGCTGGAAATGCCAGACCTGACCACTGAGGTCGAAGTACCCGAAGATGAACCTTTTGTGCTGCACCCCGGAGAATTCGTGCTGGCTGCCACCCTGGAGAAGTTCACCCTTCCCAACGACCTGGCTGGCCGCCTGGAGGGAAAGTCTTCCCTTGGCCGCCTCGGCCTGCTCACGCACTCCACCGCGGGCTTTATTGACCCCGGCTTTTCCGGCCACATCACCCTGGAGCTATCTAATGTGGCGAACCTGCCCATCACCTTGTGGTCCGGAATGAAAGTCGGCCAGATGGCGATGTTCAAGATGAGCTCTCCAGCTGAGGTTCCATATGGCTCCGGCGCACTCGGCTCGAAGTACCAAGGTCAGCGCGGGCCAACACCGTCGAAGTCCTACCTGAATTTCCAATAGATTTAATCATCGGTTCAACTTGGACCACTAGGCTGATTTCTTATGCGAATGACAGTCTTTGGTACCGGGTATTTAGGCGCAACTCACGCAGCATGCATGGCCGAACTAGGCCACGAAGTGCTCGGCGTGGACGTGGATGAAAGCAAGATTGAGGTGCTGTCATCCGGCAAGGTTCCCTTCTATGAACCCGGCCTGCCAGAGGTACTAGAGCGCAACTTGGAATCAGGACGCTTGAGCTTTTCGACGAACTACGCTCGCGCCGCAGAATTCGCCCACGTGCACTTTCTGGGCGTGGGCACCCCGCAGCGCCACGGTTCTTATGCCGCAGATATGACCTATGTGCGCGCGGTAATTGAAGAATTGGTGCCGCTGTTGCAGGGCGATCACGTGATTTTCGGTAAGTCCACCGTGCCTGTCGGCACGGCTGCTGAGCTGCAAGAGCTGGCAGATTCTTTGTGTGCCGAAGGCACTTTCGTGGAAATTGCGTGGAACCCCGAGTTTCTGCGCGAAGGCTACGCGGTCAAAGACACCATTACCCCAGACCGGATTGTGCTGGGTGTGCGCGCGGGCGACAGCCACGCGGAAGAACTCGCGCGTGAGGTTTATGCGCAGCCGCTTTCCCACGACACCCCCTTCTTGGTCACGGACCTGCAAACCGCGGAGCTGGTGAAAGTCTCTGCAAATGCCTTCTTGGCCACCAAGATTTCCTTTATCAACGCAGTGTCTGAGATTTGTGAGATTGCTGGCGGCGACGTCGTCGCACTCGCCGACGCAATTGGCCACGATGACCGCATCGGCCGCAAATTCCTAGGCGCCGGCCTGGGCTTTGGCGGCGGCTGTCTCCCCAAAGACATCCGTGCCTTTATGGCGCGTGCCGGCGAGCTCGGTGCAGACCAAGCGCTGACCTTCCTGCGCGAAGTGGACGCGATTAACATGCGTCGCCGCGACCGTATGGTGGACCTGGCCAAGAAAGCCTTCGCTGGCTCCCTGCTGGGCCATCGCGTGACCGTGCTGGGCTGTGCCTTCAAACCGAACTCAGACGACGTGCGCGATTCCCCGGCGCTGTCTGTCGCAGGCTCGCTGTCCCTCGGTGGTGCCTCGGTGACCGTTTATGACCCTCAAGGCATGGACAATGCGCGCAAGGTCTTCCCAACCCTCGGCTACGCCGAAAGCGCCTCTGAAGCACTGCGTGATGCGGAACTGGTCATCCTGGCCACCGAATGGCAAGAATTCCGCGACCTGGACCCACAAGAAGTGGGCAAGCTCGTGGCTCGCCCACACATTATTGATGGACGTAACGTCCTCGACGTCGCTTCTTGGAATGACGCGGGGTGGACCGTGGAGGCTCTGGGTCGGACCTTGACACAGTAAGCGCCGCAATCAGCGTGGTCAGCGGCACCGCAAGGGTCAGCGCAATCGCGCCCACCCCCGAGCGCAACAGCTCCGTGGCCATAATATCGGAGCTCAACGTGCTGGCGATTGTTCTATCTGCCGCCGAAATCAGAATCAGCAGCGGCAAACTCGCGCCCGTGTACGTCAGCACCAGTGTGTAGACCATCGACGCGATGTGGTCACGCCCAACCTTCATGGCGGAAACAAACAGCTCCCACACGCTCGCTTCCGGCTGCGCGTAGGCCAGCTCATTAACCGTCGAGGCCTGCGCAATAGCCACGTCATTCAAGCTGCCCAGCGCGCCGACCACAAACCCGCACAGCAAAATGCCCACGATGGATACGCCGGGGACGTAGAGAAGTAGTTTGAGATTGGAGTCATCGGAAAGCCCTTGCAACGAGGCCGAGTCAATCGCTGCCCACGCGAGGAAACCTGCCAAGCCCAAGGCAATGAGCACGCCACCCAGCGAGGACGCGGCTTTCCAGTTAATACCATGCACCAAAGGTACTGCCACAAACACAATCGCAGCGCAGGCCACCAGCGCTAGAAGCAGGGGATTAGTGCCGGCCATCAGGCCTGGAACCAGGAAGATGAACACCACGCCGAGACTGTATGCCAGGCCGATGAGCGCGCGCAGGCCCTGCCACGCAGCAATCGCCACGATGACAATCGCCGCAATCACACCCCACAGCAGCAGGTTGCCGGTGCGCTCATAATCAGCAAAGGAGTACAAAGCACCGTCGGTTTCAGACATGACAATGCGCTCGCCTTCTGCAAGCTCCGGCTCACCCGCGATGCCATAGTGCACCAGCTGGGTGAAATCACCGTCATCAAACTCGACCAGAGCGCGCGTGCAGTCGCCGCCGTCACCAGCAGGAATCAGCGGCGCCGTCTCCATGCGCGTGCCCGTTAACCCCGAGTCGCACAGATGGTTGTCTACTTTGACCACGGTGCCCGGAACTTGCGGTTGATTAAACGGGAAATCTTCGCCCGCTTTGGTCGCCGCACTGGGCCACAACCAGACAAGTCCCACCAGCGTTATGATGCCTGCCAGAGCCAACAGGGCTAGCAAGCCCTTCCGCCAATTATTCATACACATACTCTAGCCTGCGGGTTAACAGATCGATTGTAGAGCTATCCACAGGTTCGAGGGCAAAAATCTTTTCCTGTTGGCAGGGCTGTGCACTGGTCTTAGGCTCAGATTCATGACTAACGCATATGCTTCATACCTCGCCGCGAAGGCGAGTGGGTGGGATGTGTTGTTGGCGTTTCATCGGCAAGCGGGAAGCTTGCAATCCAGTCGAATTGCGCGCCGTGATGGCATTACCGAGCGCGAGGTCAATGAATTGAAACGGATGTACAAGCGCATTCAGCCGCGCGGCAAGGTGGCCGCCAAGCTGGGTTTGAGCTTGGACATGTTGAGCCTGGTATCGAAGGCTATTGGCAAGGTGGACGCACGGCTTAACGATGTCCCCGCTGTCCTTGCCCGCATGCTCAAAGCCTGTGAGGGCGCGACGCTGCACCAAGCGGATGCGCGGCTGCGCAAGCTGTTAGAGCAGGTAGAACGCGGTGCGAGCACGCGGCGAACAAACCGGCTGAACTTTGCCAAGCAGCCCGATGAACACGGCATGTTGAACTTGATGGGCAAGTTCAAATCAGACCAGGCGCGTGCGATTATGGCCGCGGCGGATCCGTTTATTAAGACAGCGATGAAAAAGAACCCGGCGCTGCAATATGACCAGCTACTGGCCAATTGGGTGATTAAGCGCCTGATGGATGGAACCAGCGATAGCGTGGACGAGACGAATGTTACCTACACTCCGATGATCATTCTCTCCGGGGACCCGAACGTGGATATTGCGCGCGGGCACTTAAATACCCTGTCGGGTGCGCAGATTCCGCTGGAAGAAGCAGTGAATCTGAAGCTTGCTGGGACGGGCTATGTGGCGCTGACGACTATTAAAGACGGCAAGGCGCATCTGGAGACCATCGCGCCGATTATCAATGAAAGGTTTTCTAAAGGCCTGCACCGGGTGGGCGTGATTATGGAAAACCTGGTGTGCGCCCATGAAGCGTGCAATCTGCCCGCGATGTTGTGCGCGGTGCATCATATTCGCTCCGTGGGCTACCACGATGGTGAAACCAGCTGGGAAAACACCGTCAGCCTGTGCGGGCCGCACAATGCGCAAAATGACGATAATCCGAATGCGCCGCCAAGAAATGGGCGCATCGAGCGCGACGAGGACGGCTGGGCTGGACTACAAGAAGAGCCCGAGGGTCCCATCCACCACAACCCGAACCCGCAGTTTAGGGAAGGGTGGCGCGGGACAGCACACGATATGGCAGATAATTTTACTGCTTATAACTAACCAGGAAGTTGCCGAGGCGTTCAATCGCCTCTTCCAACTGAGAAGCCCACGGGAGGGTGACAATACGGAAGTGGTCGGTGGTCGGCCAGTTAAAACCGGTGCCTTGAACCATCAAGATTTTCTCAGACCGCAGGATGTCCAGCATGAGCTTGGAATCATCATGAATCTCATAGACATTCGGGTCTAGACGAGGGAACGCATAGAGCGCGCCCTGAGCCTTGGTGACGGAGACTCCGGGGATTTCGTTAAGCTTTTCAAAAGACACGTCGCGCTGTTGGTGCAGGCGGCCGGTTTCTGCGGTGAGCTCATAGATGGACTGCTTGCCGCCGAGTGCGACCTGGATGGCGTGCTGCGCTGGCACGTTCGGGCACAGGCGGGTGCCGGCCATGAGGTCGAGACCCTCGATGAAGCCTTCGGCGTGGTTCTTTGGACCCGTTAGCACCATCCAGCCGGCGCGGTAGCCGGCCACGCGGTATGCCTTGGACAGGCCGTTGTAGGTAATGCACAGCAAGTCCGGCACGAGTGATGCCATGGAGATGTGCTTGACGCCGTCGTAGAGGATGCGGTCGTAGATCTCATCAGCCAGCACCAGCAGGGAGTGCTTGCGGGCTACCGTAGCAATCTTTTCCAGCACCTCACGCGAATACACAGCACCGGTGGGGTTGTTCGGGTTGATAACAACAATGGCCTTGGTGCGTTCGGTGATCTTGGATTCGATGTCCTCGATGGACGGATTCCAGTCATCTTCCTCATCGCAGAGGTAATGCACGGGAGTTCCGCCCGACAGGGAGGTTGCCGCAGTCCACAGTGGGTAGTCGGGGGCGGGGATTAAGACCTCATCGCCATCGGAAAGCAATGCTTGCATCGTCATCATGATGAGCTCGGAGACACCGTTGCCGAGGTAGACATCATTGATATCGAAAGCCGGGAAGTCTTCTAGCTCATAGCGGGTATAAATTGCCCGGCGCGCGGACACAATGCCCTTGGAGGTTGAATAACCCTGCGCGGTGGGCAGTGCCGCAATCATGTCGCGCATGATGACATCTGGGGCATCGAAGCCGAACAGTGCCGGGTTGCCGGTGTCCAGACGCAGGATACGGTTGCCGTCCATTTCCATACGCTCCGCCTCCGCTGAGACCGCGCCGCGAATGTCATACGCGACGTTGCGTAGTTTGTCGGCTTGGTCAAGGATGCGAAGTCGTGGAGAAGTCATGGACATATTGTGCCACAACTACTTCTTGTTCCACCTTGACAGTTGGCGTTGCGCGATTCCCAGGGCATCGTCGGAGATTTGGCTCCATTTATCTTTGCGCTGGGCTTCGATCTCGCGTTTGCGTTCGCGCTCCAGCTTGCGCAGGGACGGGGTGTGCCAGGAGTCGGGGCCGACTTTCATGACATACAGCAAAATCCAGATGGTGGGCACGGCGAGCAAAAATATTAAGCCCAGGCCGACTCCGGCAAAGGAAGCTCCGGTAGCGGCAATAGTGAAAGGTCCGGCAGCCAGGCCCACCAGGGAGGTAATCAGGGCAATGCCCAGGCGGGTCTTGCGGCCATCCGCACGCAGTCTATCAATGTCCGCGCGCGAGAACTCTTTAATCTCTTGATTGCGCACTTCTGGAATGTCCCGGAGCACGGGGAGGAGGTCGCGGCCGTAGCGGGCTTGCATGACGTCGTCGGAGCGCTGCTCGAATTCTTCCACGCTTAATCGACCCTCGCCGACGGCGCGGGCTAGCTGGTTCATCGCGTCATTGCGTTCGGAGTCCGATAGCCGGATTTCTTTGTTATTCATTGCCTCACAAGTATACGACGGGCGCTTGTCCCGCGCGTAAGTGAACAACTTCCCAGTCAATGGGGTTTTCGGGACAGCCGCCGCTCCAGGTTGTAAAAGCTACCCCGCGTGCGCGCAGGAGGGCTTCGGCGTTGTCGTGGAGAATTTCATCCATGCTGATATCGACGCCGATGCGAATGTTGCCGAATAGTCTCAAGGTGCCGCCACCAGGGCAGTTGTTGAGTAGTCCGAAGGGGGCTGGTTCTTCGGTGAACAGGTCCACGGACATGCCAGCTCTAACGAGGTGCTCTGCTGTCTGTAGGCTCGTGGCAGCGGAGCCGATGATTGATACGCGTGTCATAAACACTCCTTTAATAGACCGCTTAGTCTAAGAGAATAGACTGAGTGTTCCACTTTGGCGATATATTTATTCTTCCTAAACCTCCCGCTTAAAGGCTTAATGAATCCACCAGGATGAACAAACGGGCTCGGCAGCTTAGAGTAAAGGGCATGACAGACCTATTAAATGCGGGCAAGGAATTTAAGGATGCATCGCTAAGCCCTGAAGGCACGCGTGACACCGCGCCTTTAGCGGCCGACATTGCCGAAGCCAACCAAGCTTTAGTGGAGCAGTGGGCAGACAAGCTTTTCGATGCCTCCGCGACCGACATCATGGAATGGACCGCCGAACATGCACCCGGGCGCATTGCGGTGACCATGTCGATGGAAAACACCGTTCTGGCGGAACTGGCGGCCAAAGCCAAGCTGGACGCGGACTTGTTATTCATCGATACCGGCTTCCACTTCCCGGAAACCTTAGAAACCGCCGACGCTGTGGAAAAGCTCTATCCACAACTGCCTTTAAAGCGCATCAAGCCTCTGCTGAGCCCTGAGGAACAAGACGCGGTCTACGGACCACGCATGTACAGCTGGGACCTGGCCGCCTACAACCGGATGCGCAAGGTGGAACCGCTGAACATGGCGATGGATGAGTACGTAGGTTGGGTAACCGGCCTGCGCCGCGCGGATTCTGAGCACCGCGCCAGTGCGCCTGCGTTGAGCCTGGACCGCACCGGCCGGTTGAAAATCTCACCGATTATCACCTGGGATTTAGACTCCACCGATAAATACATTGCGGATGAGGACCTGGTTATCCACCCGCTGACCTTGCAGGGTTACCGTTCCATTGGCTGCGCACCAGTGACGTTCCCGGTTGGCGAAGGCGACGACGCCCGTTCCGGACGCGTATTTGCCGATGGCAAAACCGAATGCGGACTGCACGAATAATTTAAGTAAAGGAACCATTGTTTTCATGACTAATACGCTCTCGCCACACCTGCAGGACTTGGAGAATGAATCCATTCATATCCTGCGCGAAGTGGCTGGCCAGTTCGATAAGGTAGGCCTGCTTTTCTCCGGCGGTAAAGACTCCTGCGTGGTCTTTGAACTCGCGCGCCGGGCATTTGCGCCGCAAACCGTGCCGTTTGAACTCGTTCACATTGATACCGGACACAACTTCCCAGAGGTTATCCAGTTCCGCGATGAACTGGTGGAAGAAACCGGTGCACGCCTGCACGTAGCTAAAGTCCAGGATTGGATTGACCGCGGTGACCTGCAGGAGCGCCCTGATGGCACGCGTAACCCGCTGCAGTCGGTGCCGCTGGTAGAAACCATCGCTGAGCGCGGCTATGACGCCGTGCTCGGTGGCGCGCGCCGCGATGAAGAACGCGCGCGTGCAAAGGAACGTATCTTCTCCGTGCGTGACTCCTTCGGCGGCTGGGATCCGCGCCGTCAGCGCCCTGAGCTGTGGGATCTGTACAACGGCGGCAAGCTCGCTGGTGAGAACATTCGCGTGTTCCCCATCTCCAACTGGACCGAGGCGGATATTTGGGAGTACATCGGTGCGCGAGAGCTGCGCCTGCCGGATATCTACTACTCGCACAAGCGCGAGCTGTTTAACCGCAACGGCATGTGGCTGTCCCCAGGCGAATGGGGCGGGCCAAAAGAAGGCGAGACCCTTGAGCTTAAGACCGTGCGCTACCGCACCGTCGGCGACATGTCCTGCACGGGTGCTGTGGAATCCACCGCTACCACCCCGGATGAAATCTTGGCAGAGATTTCTATCTCCACGCTGTCAGAGCGCGGCGCAACGCGTGCCGATGACAAGCTATCCGAATCTGCCATGGAAGACCGCAAGAAGGAAGGCTATTTCTGATGAGCTCGGTGGCAACACTAAAAACCCGCGAAACCCTGCGCCTGTGCACCGCCGGCAGCGTTGATGACGGCAAGTCCACCTTCGTGGGCCGCCTTCTGCATGACACCAAGTCCGTGCTGGCTGACCAGTTGGAATCCATGGAGAAGTCCTCGAAGGACCGCGGCTTTGATGGCCTGGATCTTTCGCTTCTTGTCGATGGCCTCCGTGCCGAGCGCGAGCAGGGCATTACCATCGACGTGGCTTATCGCTACTTCGCAACGGATAAGCGCACCTTCATCCTGGCTGATACCCCAGGTCACGTGCAGTACACCCGCAACACCGTAACCGGTATGTCCACCTCCCAGGTAGTAGTGGTTCTCATCGACGCCCGCCACGGCGTGGTGGAGCAGACCCGCCGCCACCTCAACGTCGCAGCCCTGCTGGGCGTGCGCCACGTGATCTTGGGCGTGAACAAGATTGACCTGGTGGACTTCTCCGAGTCCGTATTCCGCGAGATTGAAACCGAGTTCAACGCGGCTGCACACCGCCTGGGCATTGAAGATACCCACGTGGTCCCAATCTCCGCGCTGCGCGGCGACAACGTCGTGGAGCCTTCCACGAACATGCCTTGGTACGACGGCCCCACCGTGCTGGAAGTCCTCGAAGACTTCCCAGTTAACCGCGGCCGTGCAGCTGACCTGGATTTCCGTTTGCCAATTCAGTACGTCATCCGCGAGCACGCCACCGATTACCGTGGCTATGCCGGACGCATTGAGGCAGGGTCTGTCAAAGTTGGCGACACCGTGCACCTGGAAGGCGGACGCACGACGACGGTGACCCACATTGATCGTCCGGAGGCATCGGAAAGCGCTGCGCATGGCGACTCCGTAACCTTGCGCCTGGCTGATGACATCGACCTGGCGCGCGGCGACCTCATCTCGGGCGCTGCACGCCCTGAATCGGTGCGCTCTTTCGCGGCAACCGTCGTGGCGCTGACCGAGAAGGACCTGCAGGTCGGACCGATGTACAAGATTCGCTATGGTGCCAAGCTGGTCAAGGGACGCATCACCGCGATTGAGCGCTCCCTGGACCTGGACAACGTGGCAGATGATGTGCTGGAGCCGGAAAAGGTCACGCTCAATGACATCGCACACATCACCGTCGAGGTTGCAGAAGAACTCCCAGTTGAGGACTATGCAGCGCGCGGCGCGGTGGGCAACTTCTTGCTTATCGATCCATCGACGGGAAATACCCTTGCAGCCGGGCTGATTGGTCACCGTCTGCGCTAGTGTTGTGTTCATGAGTGAACACACAATTGATCAATACAATGTTGGCCAGCTGGTCTCCGGAGAGAGCCTAGCTGGCCGCACGCTATTCGTTGCAGCTGTCCACGGTGAGGCCGAGCGCCTGCCGAAGGATGTACCGCTGCTCATTACCGGAATTGGTACGCTGCCGGCGGCGATTTCTTTGACTACCGTCTTGGCACGCGCGCAGGCGCAGGGGGCATTGCCAGCGCGCGTGGTCAACGTCGGTACCGCCGGCGCGCTGCGTGATGGCATGGCCGGGGTATATGAGGTCAACCGCGTGACCAAGCATGACTTCCACCTGGATGACCACTCTGGCATTGCGCAGTATTTGCTTCCCGATGCCATCGCTATCGAAACCTCCGGCCGCCTTCCCGTAGCGGGCCTTGCCACCGGCGATCAGTTCGTGGGTGATTCTGTTACCCGTGATCGTTTGGCTAAAGAATCTAGCCTGTGCGACATGGAAGGCTACGCGGTTGCTGCAGCCTGCGCGCTGTTTGGCGTGCCGGTAACCTTGCTGAAGCAAATCTCCGACTCGGCCGATGAGGTCGCTGAAGAAGCCTGGGCACAAGCGGTGCCCAAGGGCGCGCGTCAACTGTTTACCGCGCTCGGTGAACTTGGACTATTGGAAGAATAATGACTGAAAAACCAGACCAAGAATTGGTCGCCGAGGAGAAAGATGGACTCGGCCAAGACATCAAAGAAGAAGTTTCCGCGATAGATGATAAAGCCGTGGTGATGGGCCGCGACGCCCGCGCCGTGACGAGCTTGTCTTGGCGCTTTATTGTCATCGTGGCAGCGATCGGCGTGGCCGGCGGGCTACTGTACTTTGTGTGGGTCGGACTACTGCCAGTCATCTTGGCGCTGCTGTTGTCCTCGGTGCTCGCACCTGTTACGGCGAAGCTACGCAGCTGGAAGTTCCCGCCGGCACTCGCGGCGATTTCTACCTTGCTGGGTTTATTGTTGGTCATCGTCGGTGTGTTCACTGCGATGGGCCCCGTGGTCTCACGTCAGGGCTCGCAGCTGTGGGAGCAAGCCGAACGCGGAGTGGATGAGCTTTTGAAGATGATTGAAAGCTTGCCGTTTAATATCGATGCCACGCAGATTGATCAGCTAATCCAGGAAGCAACCAGTTTCCTACAGGGCCAGATGTCTTCAATTGCATCGGGTGTTATTTCCGGAGCTTCGGCGGCTTCCTCAATCTTGGTCACCGTCTTCGTGATGTTTATTATCTCTTTCTTCATCTTGAAAGACGGCGATAACTTCCTGCCATGGATGCGCAAGTACACCGGCACCGCTATCGGCTGGCATGTCACCGAGCTGTTCACCCGCGTGTGGAAGACTCTGGCTGGCTTTATCCAGGCGCAGGCAGCCGTGGCATTCGTGGATGCCTTGTTTATTGGATTGGGTTTGTGGGCGCTGCAAGTACCATTGGCCTTCGTGCTGGCCGTGATTACTTTCTTCGCCGGCTTCATCCCGATCATCGGTGCGGTAACCGCAGGTGCTTTGGCGGTCATTATTGCGCTGGTGTCCAATGGCATTACCAATGCCTTGCTGGTGCTCGCACTGATTCTGATTGTGCAGCAGGTTGAAGGCAACGTGCTGCAGCCAATTCTGCAGTCCAAGGCCATGGGCCTACACGCAGCAATCGTGTTGCTCTCGGTCACTATCGGTTCTGCACTCGCTGGTATTGTTGGTGCTTTCCTGGCCGTGCCAGTGGCTGCCACCATCGCGGTGGTATTCCGCTACCAGGCCGAAATGGTCGCACTGCGTGCGAGGGAGATAACACCTGAAGACATAGAAATACGCACCGGCGAGGCGGGTGATAATCCTGAGGATTCACCACGCGCTCGGGTGCGTAAACTCTACGAAGCTATGAGCTCCTAACGCTCAATACCTGCCACCGTGCGGATGATTCCGAAACGGTGCATGGTCACGGTGACCGCCTGCTCGAGTAAGTAAGGCAGAAGCTCGCGGCGGCCATCGGCAAGCACGGGCTGCGCCAAGACCACCGAGTTGGACTTGACCGCGGCCTCGTATACCTCCGGCTCGACTTCGCCAATAGCGCGAACTCGGGCCGATTCTGCATGTGCCACCTCTGCCGCAAACTCCTGCACATCCTGGGAGTGCACGCGAATGCCGGCATCAGACAATTCCGCCGCAATCTCAGCTGGAGCAGAAATGCGGATCTCCGCGCCGGTGATTAGCGCAGCCAGCTTCTGACGAACCACGTCACGCAGCTTGTAGCCCTTAGTCACGCGGACGCGCAGAGCATCCAGCAACGGGCGGTAGCGGAAGACGTTAGCCTCGGCGATCAGACCAGTGCGGTCATGCTCGCGGCCAAACTCCGACTGCCACGCCAGCTGATCCAGCTCGGCTGCGCGCCACAGCCACGCGATGTCCTTTTCGCCCAGCTTGGACTCCGCGCGATCCGTCAGCGCACGCAGTGCCGTGGTGATCTTTGGAGTGATATCCACATCCAGTGGGCTGAGCTCAGAATCAGCCCAGGAACCGAACTGCGCCACGTAGTTCGGGCCGCCAGCCTTCGCACCTGGTCCCATCACGGACTTCTTCCAGCCGCCGAAGGACTGACGCTGCACAATCGCGCCGGTAATACCACGGTTGACATAAGCATTGCCCACTTCGACATTGTCGATCCAGTAGCGCAGCTCATCATCATTGAGCGAATGAATGCCACCGGTCAGACCAAAGCCAGTGGAGTTTTGCCACTCGACTGCCTCTTCCAGAGTCTCCGCATGCATGATGCCCAAGACGGGGCCGAAGCACTCGTTGAGGTGGTACCAGGAACCCGGCTGCACGTTATCGCGAACGCCAGGGGACCACAGGGTGCCTTCCTCATTGAGCTTTTCTGGCTTAATCAGCCACTTCTCACCCGGCTCTAGCTGGGTGAGACCGCGCAACAGCTTATCGCTCGGCGCCTCTGCCAGACCGTTCATGGTGGTTTCAATCTCATAACCCGGGCCGACCTTCAAGGTGCGCACGGCATCCAACAGCTGGTTACGCAGACGATCCGAATCACCCGCTGCGCCAACGAAGATGACCAAGGATGCCGCCGAACACTTCTGACCCGAGTGACCAAACGCTGAATCATAGAGGTCAGCGATGGCCAAGTCTGGGTCGGCCGCCGGAGTAATAATCAGAGCATTCTTACCGGAGGTTTCCGCCGACAGGTTCATCTCTGGACGCCAGGAGCGGAAGAGCTGACCGGTATCGGATGCGCCGGTGAGGATGACATTGTCTACATCGGGATGGGACATCAAGGCCTTGCCGGCATCGCCTTCATCGGTGTAGACCAGCTGCACCAGATCCTTATCCAGACCCTTAGCTTCAAGTGCTGTGTGAATAGCTTCCACCACGGCCTTGGCACAGTGCACGACCTGTGGCGCTGGCTTGATAATCACAGCGGAGCCCGCTGCCAATGCGGCCATCATGCCGCCGGTTGGAATAGCGATAGGGAAGTTCCACGGCGGGGTCACCACGGTGACCTGGTGCGGGGTGAACTCAGAGCGCGCCGTTTCCAGGGCACGCGCGGAATGCGCGTAGTAGACACAGAAGTCAATGGCCTCTGAAATCTCTGGGTCAGTCTGCGTAACAGTCTTATTCGCCTCATATGCTGCAACGCTGACCAGCTTGCCGCGGTTGCGCGCAATCTCATCACCGATGGCCTCGAGGACCTGCGCGCGTTCATCGGCAGGCTTTGCGCCCCACTTCGCGCCCAGCTCCTGTGCTTTAGCCACCGCCGCGTTCACGGTGTCTACCTCAGTGACTTCCTCAATACCATGCTCACCCGGATCATTTGCCAACGCCTCCAGCGCCCACGCGCGGTTTGGCTCAAGCGCCGGGTCAGTATCTGGCTCATTAACAAAACGGCCAATCTTGGCAGCCTGGCGGCCGTTTTCTTCTTCCACACGGTTCTGCGTGCGGCGTGGGCCGGCGAAAGCGTCCCATCGGTTAGCAACTGCCTCGCGGAAGACCTTTTCCTGCTTCTGCAACGGCGTCAGGTGCTCTTCACCTGCAACATCCGGTGCGAACAAAGCGTAGAGGAAGTTCTGCTCCGCGGAGTTCTCCTCCAAACGGCGCACGAGGTAGGACACGGCGACATCGAAGTCTTCCATGTGCACAACTGGGGTGTAGAGAATCTGGCGGCCGAACATCTCCCGCACCGCTGCCTGCTGCGATGGCGACATGCCCTGCAGCATTTCCGAATCCATCATGGACAACACGCCACGCTTTTTGCCCAGCTCATAGGCCAGACCCGCGGTGTACAGGTTGTGGGTTGCCACGCCAATACGCACTGCGTCTTGGTACTCGGGGCGCAGGATGAAATCCAGCAGACGGTAGTAGTTCGCGTCCACCTCATCCTTGGTCAGGTAAGTGGCTACCGGCCAGCCGTGCACCTCGCCCTGGACATGCTCCATGGACAGGTTTGCGCCCTTCACAAAGCGAATCTTGATTGGCGCACCACCTGCAGCTACGCGCTCCTTGGCAAACTCTGCGAGTTCCACCAGGCTGTCAAAAGTATCCGGCAGGTAAGCCTGCAGGACGATACCAGCCTCAAGATCCTTGAACTTAGGGTCTGCCAACAGCTCCTTGAACAAGCGGATGGTCAGGTGCAGGTCATGGTATTCCTCCATGTCCAGGTTGATGAACACGCTCGGGGAGCGCTTCACTGCTTCATCATAAAGCGGCAGCAAACGCTCCTTGAGGCGCTTCAACGAGCCTTCAATATCCCACGGGTTCAGCTGCGCCACCATCGATGATGCCTTGACTGAAACATAAGTGACCAGCGGATTGCGGATAAGCGCCAGGGTGCGCTCCGCACGGGAGCGGGCCTCATCTTCACCGAGCACAGCCTCGCCGAGCAGGTTCAGGTTGAGCTGCTCACCGGACTCCGCCGCCTTGGCCAGAGTCTTGTTCAGCTTGTCCGACTCAGCATCAAGCACCAGGTGGCCAACCATCTGCCGCATGCGCAAACGTGCCAACGGCATGACCAGGTTAGGAAGGATAGGGCCAAAGAAACCACCTAAGCCCACCAAGGAGCCATTAATACGGCCCAGGAAAGACGGGTCAAACTTCTGTGTAATGGCCTTCAGCGCATCCGCGGCAACCTTGTCATCTTCCGGGCGCATCACGCGGTCGACGAAGTCCATGGTGAACGCAACACCATCTTCATCACGCAGCAGGTCAGCTAGCTGTTCGGTGGACTTGTCATGCTCACCTTCGGTGGCAGATAGCCAAGTGCGTGCGCGCTGGACGGCTGCGTCAACAACGGATTCAACGTCATCTGATTCTGGCAACCGGGTATGTGCAGCAGTAGTCATGAAAATTTCCTCTACAAAAGGGCAGACCAACAAAAGGCCTGGAGATGGATGAAAACAAAGCAGCGAGGACTTTCTCAACAGCTGACCGGCGGACGGTCACTGGAACGGCGCTTACGCACGAGCTCTGTGTTCAACTCTCACCCCTAACACAAGGAAATTGTATATTTGCAGCAATAATACATCTGTGAGCTATATCAATAAAATCAGCGAATGTAATTAGAATTCCATACCCTACCGAGTGTATAGGAACTTCTCGAAGCAGGCTCCAGAGCGCTGCTTTTGGAATTTCATTGCGTGGCGGTGTGCGAAATGTATGTTGTCCCATTCGCTATCGTGACACTGCTTATCCTGGGCCTTGGAGCCTTCATGCTTCGCCGCAGGATGTAAATAGCTCCTAGCTAGACTTGAGCGGCCTCCGCTTCACTTCGGTGAAGCTTGGAGGTCGATTTTTGGGTGTTTTGAGGGGTGTGGGGGAGCATCGGCAAGCTGTTATGCACTTGTAATCTGAACTTTCTACAAACTTTTTTAAGGCTACTAGCTGGGGTGTTCGAAAATTTTTAAATAAAGTTGAGTTGGGTGGGAACAACTTTGGGATGTGTGCCGTTATAGTAGTTGAGTGACCAACACTCAGGAATGATGCGAGAAATTGCAATCATCTGTTATTGTGGGCGAGTAGCTCATTAAGGGTTGAGTCACAGACAATCAACTTAAATGAAACCCAAGCTAGAAGGAGAACAAAACTATGGGACGCGCAGTAGGTATTGACCTCGGTACCACCAACTCAGTTGTATCTGTACTGGAAGGTGGCGAGGCAACCGTTATTGCTAACTCAGAGGGTGCACGCACCACCCCATCTGTTGTCGCTTTTGCAAAGAACGGCGAAATCCTCGTCGGTCAGTCTGCTAAGAACCAGGCTGTCACCAACGTGGATCGCACCATCCGCTCCGTTAAGCGCCACATCGGTACTGACTGGACGGTAGATATTGATGATAAGAAGTACACCCCCCAGGAAATCTCCGCTCGCACCTTGATGAAGCTCAAGCGCGACGCAGAGTCCTACCTGGGCGAAGACGTTACCGATGCAGTTATTACCGTTCCTGCATACTTCGAGGATGCACAGCGCCAGGCAACCAAGGAAGCTGGCCAGATTGCAGGCCTTAACGTTCTGCGTATTGTTAACGAGCCAACCGCGGCAGCACTTGCTTACGGCCTAGAAAAGGGCGACAAGGAACAGACCATTCTGGTCTTCGACCTTGGTGGCGGTACCTTCGACGTTTCCTTGCTGGAGATCGGCGACGGCGTCGTAGAGGTTATGGCAACCGCTGGTGACAACGCCCTCGGTGGCGATGACTGGGACCAGCGCATTGTTGACTGGTTGGTAGAGAAGTTCAAGTCCTCCAACGGCATTGACCTGACCAAGGACAAGATGGCCCTGCAGCGTCTGCGTGAGGCAGCGGAGAAGGCAAAGATCGAACTGTCTTCCTCCCAGCAGGCAAACATCAACCTGCCATACATCACCGTTGATGGTGACAAGAACCCACTGTTCTTGGATGAAACCCTGTCTCGCACCGAGTTCCAGCGCATCACCCAGGACCTGCTGGACCGCACCAAGAGCCCATTCAACCAGGTCATCAAGGACGCGGAAATGTCCGTCGGCGATGTTGACCACGTTGTTCTGGTCGGTGGCTCCACCCGTATGCCAGCTGTCTCTGACCTGGTTAAGGAACTGACCGGCCGCGAGCCAAACAAGGGCGTTAACCCAGACGAGGTTGTTGCAGTAGGTGCAGCACTGCAGGCTGGCGTTCTGCGCGGCGAAGTTAAGGATGTTCTGCTGCTGGATGTCACCCCATTGTCTCTTGGTATTGAAACCAAGGGTGGCGTGATGACCAAGCTGATTGAGCGCAACACCACCATCCCAACCAAGAAGTCTGAAACCTTCACCACCGCGGAAGACAACCAGCCTTCCGTACAGATTCAGGTCTTCCAGGGCGAGCGTGAGATGGCTTCGGCTAACAAGCTGCTCGGTTCCTTCGAGCTCGGCGGTATTGCGCCAGCTCCTCGCGGTATGCCTCAGATTGAGGTCACCTTCGACATTGACGCAAACGGCATTGTTTCCGTTTCCGCAAAGGACAAGGGCACCGGCAAGGAAAACACCATCAAAATCCAGGACGGGTCCGGTCTCTCCCAGGAAGAGATCGACCGCATGGTCAAGGATGCAGAAGCACACGCTGAAGAAGACAAGAAGCGTCGTGAAGAGCAGGAGACCCGCAACAACGCGGAGAACACCGCTTACCAGACCCGTAAGTTCTTGGAAGAGAACTCTGACAAGGTCGACGAAGCAATCAAGACCAAGGTCACCGAAGCAGCAGATGCTGTCGATGAAGCTCTGAAGGGCGACGACATCGAGGCCATCAAGTCCGCTGTAGAGAAGCTGTCCACCGAATCTCAGGAAATGGGCAAGCAGATCTACGAAGCACAGGCTGCTGAAGGTGCAGAGGCCGGTGCTGGCGCCGAGTCCGCTGACCCTAACGTTGTTGACGCTGAGGTCGTAGACGAAGATGACGCTGCACAGAACCCTGAGGCTGACGCTTCAGAGAACAAGGACGGCGATAAGTAATGACTCAGCCAAACGGAATGCCAGAGAACCCCGGCGACCCAGAGCAGACTGACCCTGAGGCAACCTCTGCAGACCGTGCTGAGGCAGCGGCAGAGGAGGCTTCGGAAGCCCAGGCAGATGCAGTCAAGGATGAAAACTTTGAAGCAGCTGCCGACGGCGAAGCGCAGTTTAGCCCGGAGCTGGATCCAGAGGTAGAAGCTGAGATCGAAGAAACCCTGTCCAACGTCGACCCTGACGCTGACGGTGATGGCGAGGTTTCGGACATCGAGGCGCAGCTCGCAGAGCGAACCGAGGATCTTCAACGCCTCAACGCTGAGTACACCAATTACCGCCGACGCACCGAGCGTGACCGCCAGGCAGTAATTGAAGCAGCCAAGAGCCAGGTATTGGCAGCATTGTTGCCAATCTTGGATGACTTGGAGCTGGCTCGCCAGCACGGTGACCTCAACGATGGCCCGCTGAAGGCAATTGCTGACAAGCTCACCACCACCTTGGAGGGCCAGAAGCTAGAAGCTTTCGGCGCTGAAGGTGACGCGTTTGACCCGGAGATCCACGAAGCAGTACAGGATCTGTCTTCCGGTGGAGAGCAGGTAGTTGGTACCGTTCTTCGCCGCGGCTACCGCGTGGGCGACAAGCTTGTGCGCAATGCCATGGTCATTATCGCTGACCCGGAGTCATCTGAGTCAGAAAGCTAGCAAGCACGAAGGGCGTCAGGGAGTAGTTACACAATCTCTGACGCCCTTACTGTTGTTAATGGCAGTATTAAGAGTTAAGCAATGAATACTTTCCCACTTCTATGAAAGGAGGAGATGCCCAGTGAGCGCAAAACCTGAATGGGCAGACAAGGATTACTATGCGGATCTGGGGGTCTCCTCATCCGCGTCTGCAGATGAAATCAAGCGCAGCTACCGCAAGCTAGCTCGTGAGAACCACCCGGATACTAATCCGGATAATCCTGAGGCACTTGACCGCTTCAAGCGTGCAGCCGAAGCTTATGACACCTTGTCTGATCCCGATGAGCGCAAGGAATATGACAACTTCCGCAAGATGGTCCGCTCCGGCGGATTCGGAAGGTCAGGAGGCGCCGGCTTTCCCGGCGGGTTTCGGTCGACGCAAGAAGACTTCGACCTCTCCGACATCTTCGGAAACAGGACGACTGGACAAAGCGATAGCGGTGGCTTTGGGGATATCTTCGGTAGCGTTTTCAACCGCAGTGGCGGTAGCGGCCGCTCAGCTCGGCCGTCACGCGGGGCGGACGTCGAAACCGAAGTAACCCTCGAATTCCGCGAAGCTGCCAAGGGGACCACCATCCCGCTGCAGCTTTCCGGTGAGGCGCCATGTACAACTTGTCATGGTTCCGGTTCAAAGTCGGGCAAGACCACCACTTGTTCTAACTGTGGCGGGACTGGCTTTGCCAGCGAAAACCGCGGTGCGTTTGCTTTCTCCAGCCCGTGTACCGTCTGTGGCGGTTCCGGTCGTGCGGTGTCTGATCCGTGTGATGATTGTAAGGGCCAGGGCACAGTCCACCGCACCCGTTCCATCACGGTACGTATCCCAGCAGGCGTAATTGACGGCCAAAAGGTTCGTCTTGCCGGCCAAGGTGAGGCCGGGCCGAACGGCACACCATCGGGCGATCTGTTCGTGAAGGTCAAGGTCAAAGCAGACAAGGTCTTTACCCGTGAGGGTGATGACCTGCACGTGACCGTGCCGGTAAGCTTCGCGGAGTTGACCTTGGGTGACACCATCAACGTGCCAACCCTGGATGCGCCAGTGCGCGTCAAGGTACCAGCGGGGACTCCAGATGGCCGCACCCTGCGTGTGCGTGGCCGCGGCGTTCCAAAGCGCGGCGGCACCGCCGGTGACCTCATGGTCACAGTGCAGGTGAAGGTTCCTACGAACCTGGACGCGGCGGCATCGTCAGCCTTGCGTACTTATGCGCAGGCTGAAAAGGAATCCGGTTTCAATCCCCGTGCTGGTTGGGCTGGGAATGCGTAGGAGGTGTGAGCATGAGCGAGAAAACCCTATACGTCATTTCCGTCGCCGCCGAGCGCGCCGGCATGCATGCGCAGACACTGCGCACCTATGACCGTCTTGGTTTGGTGACCCCGGAGCGCACCTCCGGTGGCGGGCGCCGTTATTCAGACCGCGACATTAAGCTGCTGCGGAAGATTCAAGAGCTGTCTCAAGAAGACGGCGTGAACCTAGCCGGCATCAAGGCGATTATTGAGCTGACTGAAGAGCGCGATCGCCTCCGCGAAGAGCGCGACGCGCTGGCACAGGAGCTACACGCTGTGCGTAATTCGCAGGCGCAATCTCGTGGCCAGCGTGGCGGCGAACTAGTCCACGTACCGCGGTCTACCTCCGTGGTGATGTGGAAACCGCGCCGCCGGCGAAAAAGCGAATAACTACAGTTAACAAATCATTGACACCCGCCATTGGGGCACATTGTGAAAGATGTACCCCAATGGCGGGTGTCTTGTTAATTTCGTAGCTTAAACGATGCGCTTGTATTAGCATGGTGGCAAACGTGACTCGGTTCATGTTGATTCCACAATGGGGCGTGCATTACTAAAGCTGTTGGGGTGTGCGCATTCGAAGAGAGGCTAATCATGACTGTTTATGCACAACCTGGAACTGAAGGCTCAATCGTCAACTACCGTGAACGCTACGACAACTTCATCGGCGGTGAATGGGTCGCACCGGCTGACGGTGAGTACATGGACAACATCAGCCCTGTCACCGGTGAAGTATTCTGCCAGGTCGCGCGCAGTAAGGCGGCGGATATCGACAAGGCAGTAGATGCCGCAGAGAAAGCTTTTGAAACCTGGGGTAAGACCTCAGCCGCAGAGCGTTCCTTGGTGCTGCTGCGCATCGCGGACGTCATCGAAGAGAACCTGGAAGAAATCGCTGTCGCTGAGACCTGGGAAAATGGTAAGGCCGTGCGTGAATGTCTCGCAGCGGATATCCCACTGGCAGTAGACCACTTCCGTTACTTCGCAGGTGTTCTACGTGCCCAGGAAGGTCGCCTGTCCCAGATTGATGAAGACACCGTGGCTTATCACTTCTATGAGCCACTCGGCGTGGTGGGCCAGATCATTCCATGGAACTTCCCAATCCTCATGGCTACCTGGAAGATTGCGCCTGCACTGGCAACGGGTAACTGCATCGTCATGAAGCCAGCAGAGCAGACTCCAGCTTCCATCCTGTACTTGATTGAAAAGATTAAGGATGTTGTGCCAGCGGGTGTTCTCAACATCGTCAATGGCCTGGGTGAGGAAGCTGGTGCGGCGCTGACCGCGAATGAGCGCATCAAGAAGATTGCGTTTACCGGTTCCACTCCTGTGGGCAAAATGATTAACAAGAGCACCGCCGAGCGCATCATTCCAGTGACCTTGGAGCTGGGCGGTAAGTCCCCGTCCATCTTCTTCAAGGACATCATGGATGAAGATGATGACTTCCTGGAGAAGTGCGTTGAGGGCTTTACGATGTTTGCGCTGAACCAGGGCGAGGTCTGTACCTGTCCATCGCGTGCGTTGATTCACGAGGACATCGCAGAGGACTTCCTCAAGCTTGCCATTGAGCGCGTGAAGGCTATCAAGATTGGTAACCCACTGGATACTGAAACCATGATGGGTGCGCAGGCCTCCGTGGAGCAGATGGAAAAGATTAAGTCCTACCTGGAGATTGGCCCAGCAGAAGGTGCAGAAACCCTCATTGGTGGTGGCATCAACAAGATTGATGGCCTAGAAAACGGCTACTACATTGAGCCAACGGTCTTCCGCGGTAGCAATGACATGCAGATCTTCCGCGATGAGATCTTCGGCCCAGTCCTGGCAGTGGCAACGTTCAAGGACTATGACGAGGCCATCAAGGTTGCCAATGACACCAACTTCGGACTTGGTGGCGGCGTATGGACCCGTGGTCAAAACACCGCATACCGCGCGGGCCGTGACATCCAGGCTGGCCGCGTCTGGGTCAACCACTACCACGTCTACCCAGCTCACTCCGCATTCGGCGGCTACAAGGAGTCCGGCCTGGGCCGTGAGAACCACCTGATGATGATGTCTCACTACCAAGAAACAAAGAACATGCTGGTCTCTTACTCTGAAAAGCCAGCTGGCTTGTTCTAGCGCGTAGCTATGGTGCGCAGCCCTTCTAAAAACACCGGGTCAGTCCAGTAGGACGTATGGGTTCCCTTCGGTCTGGTGGGGAAGGACTGCGCACCAAACAGTGGTGCCGTCGGGTCTACTCCGTGCGCGCCAAAATAGTTGCCGCCGGTAAAAGAAATCGGGTCGCCGTCATTGGTCACGGCGGTTACCGGCCCATCAAAGCCCAGCTGGGAGACGTGCCGCACACCGGTTCCGGGGCTGCCTATTAGAACCAATTCATCGGCTTCTAATCCTTCGCGCGCGGCATAGCCTGTGACTACTGAGCCATAGGAATAGCCGGCCACTATCTTCTTAGCTGCCGGAAAGTGTTGGTTCAGGCTGCGTTGAAAACGGGCAAGATCCCCGCCAGCGGCTTCCGCCGGAGCGGAATGTACCGCACGGGTCAGGTTTTCTGGCGCCTTATAACCCAGCCACAAAGCAGTCATCCCGCCGGTGGCCTGCGCTATAGAGCGTGAACGCTCAATCGTGGTGGGCCAGCGCCCCTGATCTGATGAGCCCACGCCATCGATAAACGTGGTCACTGAACTAGGCCGCGTCGCCACATCATCGGGGTCAATAATCGCGACCATGGTGTCCTCGCTGACTTCGAGTAGGTAGAGGTCCGGGTTGGCATCGGCAAGCTGGCGTATCTGCGGTGGTGCTTGAGCCATGTTGAGCTCATGAATTGCATCAATAGACAGCTCCCCGAAATCATCCAAGCGCTGAGGTGGTGGCGTTGCAAGAGGCGTGCACAAAGCATCGATGCTGCGCGCGCATGCCCAATCCAAAGCCTTGCCCAGTGCGCCAAGCTCACCCATGAGCGTCTCAGCAAAGCCCATGGAACCCAGATTTTCCACACGTTGTTGCAGCGTGGCGAATGATTCCAGGACACCAGACGCCAGGGACATGCGCGTGGCTGGTTCGCTTAAGCTTGCCGCTTCCTTCTCCACATTCCGCACTGCCAACTGCAAACTCTCACCTTCAAAGCCGGCGTTGATGATTACGCGCTGGTAGCCGTGGGCTTCCTCCTGCAAGTTCAGCGTGGCGGAAGAATGTCGGCGTAATGCGGTGGCTGCGGCAAACATTGAAGTGCTCTGCAGAGTCATAGAATCCTGCCCAACTGGGCGGCCAACCCATCATCCTCATTGCGCAGTGTGGTGAGCATTGAGGCAACAGAGCGCAGTTGCTCAGAGGTCGCGCCATTAGTTTGGGCTATTGCACCGGACCAGGAGCCCACGGCGCGCGATAGTGCGGCGGCTGTCAGTGAGCCGGGGGCGAGGTTGTGCGCTACTTGGCTAATCTCCTGCGCGAGCGCGCAAGACGTGGTGTGATCAAGGTAGTTATGGACAAGGTTTTCACTGTGGTTATTAAATAAAATTGTCATGTGAATAATCATTGCGCCTGCCCACACGCCACGTCTAGGGTGGGCACTACTAGCTTGTGGATAACTTCCCTCAAATCCGCGAAGAAAGGTAAACATGAAGGTAGCAGCTGTGCAATTTGTTTCAGGCGGAGACATCGTTGAGAATCTCGCGCGCGCTAAAGAGCTTGTTTCTACCGCCGCGGGTCAAGGCGCGCAGCTGATTGTGCTCCCGGAAGCCACCGCGAAATCTTTCGCATCTGGACGTCTAGACACGAGCGCGCAGGAGCTTGATGGGGACTTTGCCACGCAGCTGAAAACCCACGCGGAAGAACTCGAAGTCACGGTTGTTGCCGGCATGTTCCGTCCCGCCGATAGCGTGGAAAAAGACGACAAGACCATCAACCGCGTGTACAACACAGCGCTGATTACTGGTCCGGGCGTGCACTTGGGTTACAACAAAATCCACACCTATGACGCCTTCAACTACCGCGAATCCGACACCGTGAAGCCCGGCAATGAGCTGGTCACTTTTAAACTTGATGGCGTGACCGTCGGCGTCGCTATTTGCTATGACGTGCGTTTCCCGGAGCAATTCAAGGCGCTCGCACGCCAGGGTGCGGAAGTTATCGTGGTGCCAACCAGCTGGGCGGATGGCCCCGAAAAGCGCGATCAGTGGCGCTTGTTGTCTGCCACCCGCGCGCTAGATTCCACCGCTTATGTCATCTGTGCTGGCCAGGCTCGTCCAGGTGGCAATGACAAGGCTGGCGAAGCATCCGGCCCCACGGGTATCGGCCACTCCGTTATTGTCAGCCCCACCGCGGAGCGCCTCGCGGAAGCAGGCTATGAGGAAGAAATTATCTACGCCGATATCGATCCGGAGCTAGTCGCCAAGACCCGGAAAACTCTGCCCGTACTTGAGGCTTTGAGTTAAACGCCCTTCGCCCCACGGATGGGTTTCAATAACCCCATCCACGATGCCCGCGCGCGCCAGGCCGAGGTTCAAAATTCCGGCGCCTTCGGTGACTTCATCGGCGGGCCCAACCAGTACGCAGCGGCGAAAGGCCTGAGGGTTGGATACTAACGCTTCGAGCGCCACGCGCGCCGGGTTGTCCACCACGGCCATTTCCGGCACGGGCGTGTGCTCCGGGAAGGCCTGCGTGGTGCCAAAGAGCAGGGGATCTTTGGCACGGCTTACGGTGTGCTGGATGGAAAGCTCCGGTGCAAGTTCCTGCAGGTTGTGTTGAAAGAGCAGGTCATAATGTGCGCCGGGGCTATCAGCGTGTGCGAGCACGGCGACCGGGGTGGAGTCATCGGCAGCAATTTTGCCCAACAAGAAGGAACGCACCGCCGCCCAGCCCGTGCCGTAGCAGATATACAGGTCAAGGCTGTCTGCCGATGCCCCCAGAAAACTCACATCAATATCCTCCGGGAACTTCCCACGCGCAGTACCCAAAGTCCACATGTCACCGGGGCGCGCCAAGGTCAACATGGTGGAGGCGTCACCGGCTTCGGTGACGTGGAAAAACAGTTGCGCGGTGTCATCGGAAATATTGGCTGGTGTTAGTAGTCGCCACGTTCCGGGCAAGTGCGCGGTGGTCACAGGGATGGACTGGCCTGGCTCAAAATCCATGGGGAATGCGGACTCCAGGCGCACCACGGCGGTCTTGCGGTTGGGCCGTTCCACCGCTGCCACCGTCGCCGTATGCGCCGGCGGAATACCTTCCCAATCAGCCTTGGTGGCCTCATCTTTCATGATGGTGCAGATGCTGCGCAGCCGAGTCGCGGCGGTACCGGCAAGCTCAGGCGAAAGCTCAAACAAACCCAAGCCATCAATCAAACACTGCGCGAAAGTGTCATAGACCTCCGGCGGAAAACCCAAACGGCGATGGTCCCGGCCCAGCTGCGCCACCAATGCATCCACCTTCGGCGCGGGGTTCTCCAGTGCCCAAGCAATAGCCACCGTCAGGTCCACATGGCGTGACGCGCGCGCAGGGGCAAAGACCTGCCGGGCTTCAAAAATTCGGCTAAACAGCTGCTCATGCACAACGTCGCGGTAGCGCTCGTCAGCCTCACGCAAAGCGTCGGCGAGCTCCCGCAACGTGGTCAAAGAAGATGTGCCTGTCACGCCGATCGATCGTACAAGGAATTAGTCAATCGGGTAGCCGGAAGGACGGCCTTCGGTGTTTGGAATCCAGCCCAAGGCTGGGGCGACGTGCTCGGCGAAGTTCTGTAGAATCTTCGTGTTTACATCCACGCCCATGCCGGTTGGGATGGCGATGAGCAGGCTGTCTGCCTCCATTACTGCTGGGTCGGCCTTGAGCTGTTCAATGAGCACGTCTGGCTCATCGGCGTAGGTGCGGCCGAAGATGGCGGCGCCGGCTTCGGGCAGCATGCCCACCTGGTCGGTGCTGGTGCCCTGCAGGCCAAACATGCGGCGGTCGGCGTCATCAACAATTGGGAAGATGGAGCGGGAAACGCTCACGCGTGGGGTCCACTCGTGGCCGGCTTCCTTCCATGCGGCGCGGTAGCGGCGAATCTGTTCCACCTGTACCTCGCCCAGGGTTTCACCGGAGGTTTCAGAGACCAGCGTCGAGGACATTAGGTTCACGCCATCTTGCGCTGCCTGCTCTGCTGAGGCGTGGGTGCCTGAGCCGTAGAAAATGCGCTGGCGCACACCAGGAGAATGCGGGAACACCGGCAGTGGAATGCCCGGCTGGTACATGTTTGGGTACTGGCGCTCCAAAGGCGCGGCCGTGGTCATTCCGTGACCGTCCAAAGCATCCATCAAGCGCAGGAAGTTCGCGCGCGCTAAGTCCGCACCGTTGGGAGCTTCGGCGGTGTAGCCAAAGGCCTCCCAGCCGCGGTCAGCAGCTTCCGGGGCGCCACGGGATAGACCAAGCGCAATGCGGCCTTCCGCAATCTGGTCCAAAGACGCGATCTCTTCCGCCAGGTACAGCGGGTTTTCATAACGCATATCAATAACGCCGGTGCCCACCTCAATGTGCTTGGTGGAACCAGCAATCGCGCCCAGCAGCGGCATGGGTGCGGCCGCCTGCGGCACGAAGTGGTGCACGCGGAAAGAGGCATTATTAACACCAATCTCATCAGCGTTCTTTGCAAGTTCCAGGTGGATTTTCGCCATGTCAGTGGCGTTAGGTTTGTTGTTGCCCAGTGCGTAGTGACCGAAACTTAAAAAGCCAAATGATTTCATAGCGTGCAGTCTACCTCAGATTGTTGATTTGTCACTTAAATGTTGAAGTGATTTCTCTCGCCGTTGTGCCCTGTGTGGCACAGCTTATTCGCACCCGCAGTATTGGCTCCGGAAGAATCTTGCGCCCCGCGGGCATTTGCGCGATAAATCTTCCGCAACTTCCCTGTCTGTACCTGAAAGTAGGGAGCACATTGCGCGGCTTTCGCCGTAGAGTTTTCCCAGGTAAGCAAGCTGAAACTTGAAGGAGAGATACTGTGGAAACAAGCGTAATCATGGCATTCGCGGCGCTGTCGTTGGCGTTGATTGCCGTTCCGGGCCCGGACTGGGCGTACATCATTGCCGCGGGCGTGCGTGGCCGCGTGGTAGGTCCGGCTGTTGGCGGACTGATGCTTGGATATGTCGTGATTACTGTTGTTGTCGTGTTTGGGCTTGGCCCGATTGCGGCTAATGCACCCATCCTGCTTGTTGCTCTAACTATTGGTGGCGCGGGCTACCTGATTTATCTCGGGGTTAAAACCTTGCGCAGCACGGCACAAGTAGAAACCGGGACTGTGGCAGTCGCGCCAATCGGCGGTTCCTGGGGCTATATCCTTCGTGGTGCTGCGGTCAGCGGGCTGAATCCCAAAGGCGTGCTGTTCTTTTTGTCCATTTTGCCGCAGTTTGTGCGCACATCTAGTACCTGGCCGCTCTCCGTGCAGCTCGCTGTGCTGGGCGTGGTGTGGATCGTGATTGGTGGAATTTTTTATGCCTTGCTCGGCTCTGCGTTTGGCCGCGTAATTGGCACCCGGCCACGCTTCGCAGATATCACCACCCGCGTGGCTGGGGTAGCCATGCTGCTACTAGGTGTGGTCATGCTGGGGGAGAAAGCCCTGGAGATTGCGCATTCCGGCGGAATGCTGGCGTAAGTCCAGTGGACTTACGGGTTATTAAAATTTAAGGCCTATTAAATAGGAGGGTGGTGCGCCACCACCGTCTTCATCACCATGGTGGAGGTCAGCCGCCCCGCGCCGGGCAGCACGGACAGCTTACGGTCATAAAGTTCCTGGTAGTGCAGCTTCGATTTCGCCGCCACCAGCAGCTGGTAATCAGGCTCGCCGAACAGGCGGTGGGCTTGCACTACGTTGGGAATTTTGGCCAGGGCCTCTTCAAATTCCAGGACGGCTTTGCCGTTGCTCTCGCGCAAGGTGACAAAAACTAGCGCCTCGAACGGAAAGCCCATCAGCTCATGGTTGAGGTCGGCACTAAAACCGCGGATGACACCGGTTGCTTGCAGGTCGCGGAAGCGACGGTGGCAGGCAGACAGACTGAGCTTAACCTTCTGCGCAATCTCAGTCATCGTCGCGCGTCCGTCTTGCTGCAGAAGAGTCAAAATCTCCCGGTCAATTGCATCCATGCCTACAGATTCTACAAAGCCGGCAAGTGTTAGCTGTGCAATAATGCGGTTATGAAGATTACGCTTCCTTCTGACTGCGGTAATTCGCCCCGCATGGCGCTGGTCGCGGACCTCGCCGTCGCATGGGCAGCCGATGATAAGGACACGCTAGGGCAGTGGCTTGCCGATGATCCCTCCTGGTCCACTTTCGGCCCCGCCTTGCCGGAAATCGCGATTTCGCAAGTGGTTGTGCTTGGCGCAATCAATCACGGGCGCGCGGCATCGTGTGATGGTTATCTCGAATTTGCGGACAGCGAACAGCCCCGGGTGCGCTTTAGTCACGTGTTCGCATTTTCCTCCACTACTAAAACAGCCAAGGTTAAAGCAGTGCGCACGTATCTCACAGTCTCGTAGCAGATTTGTAACGATTGATCTGTGCGCCTTAGGACATTCGGTTAACAATCGTGGTTTGCGATACAGTACCTAATGACTCTCCACACGATCTAGGGAGACATATGCCGTTTTGCTGGTAATCCCAGCAGAAAACGCTCAATCCGTACATGAAATTCTCTAACACATCACAAGAGGGTGCTTACAAAGACTTATAACGTCTTTCAACGAAAGGAATAGGACACGTGGAATTCTCTCCCTTTGATCTGATGGTAGACGTCGGATTAATTTCAATCCTTCTGGTTATCGGCAACGTCCTGCGCCACCGCATTAAGTTTGTTTTCCAGGATTTGCTGCTCCCAGCACCTGTGACTGCAGGTCTGCTCGGACTTCTGCTCGGCCCAAACGCACTGGGCATTTTGAACTTCTCAGATTCGATGGGGGATTACACCACCATCCTCATCGCAATCGTGTTTGCGTCCATGGCATATTCCATGGACGTCGGTGGCAGCATGCGCAAGGGTGCCCGCAACATGTGGGCATATTCCACCGTCATGTTCCTCGGCCAGTGGGGTCTGTTTATCCTGCTCGGTCTGTACTTCTTCCAGCCAGTCTTTGACACCCCAATCTGGTTCGGCATGATGCTGCCAGTAGGCTTCACCGGCGGCTTCGGCACCGCGGCTGCTGTGGGTGGCGCACTGGAAGACATCGGCGCATCGGAAGCTTCCTCTCTCGGCTTTACCTCCGCGACCGTCGGCACGCTCGCTGCCATCGTCGGTGGCATCATCGCCGCGAACTGGGCAATCCGCCGCGGCAAGGTGGCTGAGGTTCCATCGGAAGGCCTGCCAGATGACCTGCGCAAGGGCTACATCTCCAAGGTTGGAGATCGTCCATCGGTAGGCAAGGCAACCACCAACCCTTCCTCCATCGAGCCAATCACCCTGCACCTAGGCTTCATCGTGCTTACCGTTGTTATCGCCTACGGCATCATCAACCTGGTGTCTAGCACCTGGGAGCAGGTCTCCATCCCACTGTTCGCCATGTCCATCGTTGTCGGTCTGATTATTCGCGCCATCATGAACACCATCGGTGCCAAGGACTACCTCGACCGTGAAACCACCTCTTCTGTCTCCGGCGCTGCAACCGACTACCTGATTGCCTTCGGCATCGCTGCGATTGCACCTTCCGCGATTGCTGCGTACTGGGTACCACTGTCCATCATGTTCGTTCTGGGCACCATCTTCTGTGTCTTCTTCCTCCTGTGGTTCCCGGCCGAGTTCTTCGGCGAGAACTGGATCGAACGCGGCCTCTTCGGCTGGGGCTGGGCAACCGCTGCTGTTGCAACCGGTATCGCACTGCTCAAGATCGTCGATCCAAAGCTCAAGTCCGGCACTTTGTCTGAGTACGGCATGGCCTACGTTGGCTTCGGCCCATTCGAAATCGGCATGACCGTCATCGCCCCAATCGCTGTGGTCTACGGATTCACCGCCGGCCTCGGCTGGCTCTCCGTGGTCCTCGCCATCGGCATTTACCTGCTTGCCAAGTTTGGCGGGTGGATGCCGCCACGCGGCACCATCTTCGCTGAGGGCATCGGGCACGTCGGGGAGAAAGCCCCCAAAAGCTAGCTTCTAGCACTTTCAACTAAAGCACTCAGGCACATCAGCCTGGGTGCTTTTCTTGATACGTGTCCACTCAACTTTTTCTTGAAATTTTGAACCTGAGTGGAATAGGCTCAACTTGTGCTGCGTTGGAACAACTGAAGCACCTATGATGGGGGCAGAAAATAGACAAAAGGAGCACTCATGAATTCATTCAATCCAACAACTAAGACTCAAGAGGCCTTGCAGCAGGCGCTGGCGAAGGCTTCTTCTAATGGCAACCCGGATATTCGCCCGGCGCACTTGCTGGCGGCGATCTTGGATCAGAAAGACGGCATCGCCGTTCCGGTTCTCAAGGCCACCGGCGTGGATCCAGACACTGTGCTGGCTGAAGCGCGCGACTTAGTAGACAGCTATCCCAAGGCGGAAGGCCAGAACATGGCCAATCCGAACTTTAACCGCGATGGCCTCAACGTCCTTACTAATGCGCAGGAGCTGGCAGGGGAGCTGGGCGATGAATTTGTGTCCACCGAGGTCCTGCTAGCCGCTATCGCAGCATCTAAGTCTGATGCAGCGGAGCTGCTTATCTCCCGCGGCGCTACCGCGGACGCCATTAAGGGAGCGTTCCCCTCGGTGCGCGGTGCCGCGAAGGTCACCACGGAAAACCCGGAGGACCAGTTCCAGGCATTAGAGAAGTACTCCACTGATCTGACCGCGCGGGCGCGTGAGGGCAAGATTGACCCGGTTATCGGCCGTGACCAAGAAATCCGCCGCGTCGTCCAGGTGCTGTCACGCCGTACTAAGAATAACCCGGTGCTCATCGGTGAGCCTGGTGTAGGTAAGACTTCCATCGTGGAAGGTCTTGCCCGCCGAATTGTTGCCGGTGACGTCCCAGAGTCGCTCAAGGGCAAGACGTTGCTGTCTTTGGACCTCGGCTCCATGATCGCTGGTGCAAAATACCGCGGTGAATTCGAGGAGCGCCTCAAGGCTGTCTTGGATGAGATCAAAGCATCTGAAGGACAGATTATTACCTTTATCGATGAGCTGCACACGCTCGTCGGCGCGGGTGCTACCGGCGAAGGCTCGATGGATGCCGGCAACATGATTAAGCCGATGCTGGCCCGTGGTGAGCTGCGCCTGGTCGGTGCAACCACCTTGGATGAGTACCGCAAGTACATTGAAAAGGATGCTGCGCTGGAACGCCGTTTCCAGCAGGTCTATGCCGCGGAGCCTTCCGTGGAAGACACCATCGGTATTTTGCGTGGCCTGAAAGAGCGCTACGAGGTCCACCACGGTGTGCGCATCATGGACTCCGCGCTGGTTGCAGCAGCAGAGCTGTCGAATCGCTACATCACCAACCGTTTCTTGCCGGATAAGGCGATTGATTTGGTTGATGAGGCCGGCTCGCGCCTGCGCATGGAGATTGACTCCTCTCCGCAGGAAATCGATGAGCTGGAGCGCATCGTGCGCCGTATGGAAATTGAGGAGCTGGCGCTGAAGAAGGAATCAGATGCCGCCAGCCAGGACCGTTTGGCCAAGTTGCAGCAAGAGCTTGCCGATGAACGCGAGAAGCTCGGCGAACTCCAAGCCCGCTGGAACAATGAGAAGAAGTCCATCGATGACGTCCAGCACGCCAAGGAGCAGCTGGAGAACCTGCGCCGTGATGCGGAAATCGCAGAGCGCGACGGTGACTATGAGCTGGCTTCGGAGCTGCGCTACGGCCGCATCCCAGAGCTAGAAAAGCAGGTGGAAGAGGCTGAGGAGCACGCGAATCAGCAGAAAAACACCATGTTGGTGGAGGAAGTCTCCCCAGACGTTATCGCCGAGGTTGTCTCCGCGTGGACCGGCATTCCGGCCGGCAAGATGCTTGAGGGTGAGACCGAGAAGCTTCTGAACATGGAAGATGTTCTCGGCCGCCGCGTTGTCGGTCAGTCCGAGGCTGTTACCGCGGTCTCCGATGCAGTGCGCCGTTCACGCGCGGGTATCTCTGACCCGAACCGCCCAACCGGTTCTTTCCTCTTCCTCGGCCCAACGGGTGTGGGCAAGACGGAGCTGGCCAAGGCGCTCGCCGAGTTCCTCTTTGATGATGAATCCGCGATGGTGCGCATTGACATGTCGGAGTACGGCGAGAAGCACTCGGTTGCGCGTCTGGTCGGTGCGCCTCCTGGATACGTTGGCCACGAGGCCGGCGGCCAGCTCACGGAGGCCGTGCGTCGTCGCCCATACACGCTCGTGCTTTTCGATGAGGTGGAAAAGGCCCACTCGGATGTCTTCGATGTGTTGTTGCAGGTGCTTGATGATGGACGCTTGACCGACGGCCAAGGCCGCACCGTCGACTTCCGCAACACCGTCATCATCTTGACTTCCAACCTGGGCTCGGGCGGTGACCGCGAGCAGGTCATGGCGGCTGTGAAGCAGGCGTTCAAGCCGGAGTTCATCAACCGTCTCGATGACGTCGTGCTCTTTGATTCCCTGTCCACTGAGCTGCTCGAGGGTATCGTGGATATCCAGCTGGGTAGCCTGGCGCAGCGTCTTGAGCAGCGCCGCCTGCAACTGGATGTCGACTCTGCAGCCAAGCACTGGCTCGCTGAGCGCGGCTATGACCCAGCCTATGGTGCGCGTCCGCTGCGTCGTCTGATTCAGCAGGCTATTGGTGACCAGCTCGCCCGCAAGCTGCTGGCCGGTGATATCCGTGATGGCGACACCGTCCACGTCACCACCGCCGACGACGGCGAAGCACTGACCCTGTCCACAAATTGATTTCTCGATTTATCCTGGATCTAATCCCAACTTAGAGGGATTAGATCCAGCCTTTCTCTCGCGCGCGCAGAAACGCCTCAAAACGGTTCTGCGCGCCGATTTTTGTCATAGCTGAGGACAAGTAGTTCCGCGTCGTGCCCGGTGCCAGGAACACCAGCTGCGCGATTTCTTCCACCGAACCACCCTGGCCCGCAGCGTTGACCACTTCGGCCTCGCGTTCCGTTAGCGGGCTATCGGACGCGGTAATGGTCATCGCGGCCAGCTCCGGATCGATATAGCGCCCGCCGCCATGCACCGTGCGCACCGCCGCAGCGAACTCTTCCGCCGAAGCGGTCTTGGGCAAAAATCCCTGCACACCCGTCGCCAGCGCTTTCTTTAACAGCAACGGCCGCGAATGACTGGTCACGATCACCAGCGCCGTCTTCGGCGAAAGCGCCCCGATTTGCTGCGCGACCTCAATCCCGTCAATCCCGCCGAGATTCAAATCCGTCACCAGCACATCCGGCACGGCCTCCCCGATGGTGACTTGTTTGCGCCACCATTCCAAGACCGCCTCCCCAGAGGGAAAGGTCCGCAGCACATCCAAGTCCTCTTCCAGGTTTAAAAGCGTGGCCATGGACGACGCGATGAGCTGTTCATCATCAACAATCACAAGCTGAATCATCAGGCATCCTTCTTCATCATTGCCATCGTTATTGCCACGTCATCACGGCCGCAAATTCACCATCACGGTTGCGCAGCTCAATGCTGCCATCAAATTCTAGCGCTCGTTGCTGCAACGGCCTGGTACCGCCCAGCTTGCCGATGTTCTCCGGCGCGCCATCATTAACCACCCGCACCTGCGCTTTCTCAACGGAAATCTCCGTCCACGTTGCGCGCGAATGCTTGAGCACGTTCGTCGCAGATTCCCGGATAAACCAGGCGACCGTCTCACGAACATGCGGCGGCACCTGCTCAGCATTGCCGCTGACGCGAAACTCAACCCCCGCGGCGCGAAGTACCTTGCCGGCGGAGACAATCTCATCTTCCACTGACACCTCGCGGTATCCGGAAACCACCTGATTCAAGTCCTTGCGCGTGAGCCGAATCAGCCCTTCCAGATCCCGCAACTCTTCCTCAACTTGGCCGTCGCCGCGCTTGTAGAGCGACAGCGCTAGCTGCGTCTTTAGTGACATCGCTGCTAGGTGCTGGCCCAAACTATCGTGCAGTTCTTGGGCAAAGCGCAGCCGCTCCTGATTAACGCGCACCTGTGATTCCAAGTCCCTGCTGCGGTCGAGCTCATTGACCACTTGCACGGACCACAGCGAGATTTTGCCGGCTGCCCACAACACCACCGTAAACGCTGCGATGGCCAGTGGCACAGCAATCGTTGATAGCTGAAACAGGTATCCGCCGGCTAACCCCAACACCACCGTTATCCACAGTCCGTGGCGCAGGGTAGGGGTGTAAATCATGGCTAGACAAAACACGGACACCAGCCCGGAAGCCAGCATCACCGGCGATTCCACTTCCAACAGCCACGTCAGCCCGGCATAAACCACGAGTGTGGCAACGCCCGCGGCAAAGCCCCACCTGCGCAGCTGCGGCCACCGACCCGAAGGCTCCCGCGAAATCCCCGGCAACTCCTCCACGGACCACAGCACCAGCACCAGATTCGCCGCCGTCGCGACTAGAACCGCGACCGTCAACCACAGCGGCTGCGGTTCCCACAGCACCGGAACAATTAGCACCACGGCCAAAAATGCCACGGACAGATGCAGCGAGACGCGCATATAAGCCTGGAACCGTTCCGTGCTATCCATGCGCGCAACCCACTGCGGGACTAATTGAGTCATAAAATCATGCTACCTAGTGCTCTTCTACCAACTGTTAAAGCAAGTTTTCTTCTAACCGTTAAAGCAAACTTGTAAGAGTTGCTTTAACGGTTAGTTTCCCACTTCATAAACCGCACCGACAGCCCAGACAGTACAACTGCCCACACCGCCAGCGCCGCGATTTGTATGCCCGCGGCGCCAAAGACCGCGAAGTCCTCAGTGATGTCGCCACCGGCTGCGAGTTCCGTGAGCGGCGCGCCAGCCCAGTCGATGAAGGAGACCTGCCCAATCAGCGCGAAAGGTGTGAATTCCAAAATCTCTCGCGCGCGTTCCGGCAAAATTGCCAACAGCGGTGACTGTGACAGCATGGCCAGCACCATCACTGGCAGCGACGTCATCTGCGCGGCTTCGGCGTTAGAGGTCATGCGGCTGGTCAAAAATGCCAGCGCCGTAGAAATCACAAGACCCAGCGCCAGGCCAACAAACAGCAGCAGCGTCGAATTCGGCATCTCACCCGCCTGAACCGCGAGCACCGCAATCATCAGCGCCGTCAAAATCACCGACAGCAGCACGCCGGGCGTGGAAATCGCCAGCATAATCTCGCCATCGCGCGCTTCACCGGTGCGCAGGCGTTTGAGCACCCGTTCATCGCGCCGGGTCGTCGCCATGGACAGCACCGAGTAGTACTGCACGAACATCAAAGTAATGAGGAAGAAGACTTCCATCGAAGTTGCCGCGACCAGCCGGTTCTCGCCGCCTTGGGCGAGCTGCTGCGAAATCAGACCGGTACCGATGGGAAAAATCAGACCCATCGATAACAAGGTCTTGTTACGCAGAAACTGGGTGGTCTCGGCTTTGGCCAGTGCAAAATATCGGGAGAATTTCATGTGCTGCTCCTTAAGCAATTTCTTGGTCCGCAATGGACAAAAAGACTTTTTCCAACGTCGCTGGCCGGGCTGAGAATCCGCGCAGTTCCACGCCGTTCTCGCGCGCCCAGTTCAAGACTTTCCAGGTATCGCCCACCAGGTCGTCGGTGGAGATGAGGTGCTTTGAGCCATCGCTTAGCAAAGTTGCCCGCTCAAGACTCGGTGCCTGCTCGGCGGTGAACTCGATTTCAGACGACACTCGCGCCACCAGCTCATCCAACGTGCCCTCGGCTGCCACAACACCTTGGTCCATAATTGCGATGCGGTCGCACAGCATCTCGGCTTCCTCGAGGTAGTGGGTGGTTAGCACCATGGTCACGCCCTGGGCTTTCAAATCCAGCAGCAGCTTCCATACATTGCGGCGTGATTCGGGGTCCAGGCCGGTGGTCGGCTCATCCAGAAACAGCAGGGAAGGGTTAGAAATCAGGGCACAGGCAAGATCCAGTCGGCGCTGTTCGCCGCCGGATAGCACGCCAACACGCACTGCTTGCCGATGCTCCATTCCCACCTTGACCAACACGTCCTCCACTTCGAGGGGATGGCTGCATGTGCCTTGCCACATGGTCAGTGTTTCTTTGACAGTGAGCTGGCTGGGCAGTCCGCCGGATTGCAGCATGATGCCCATTTCCGGGCGGACTTCGCTGCGGTGGGTGATGGGGTCTTTGCCGAAGACGGCGACCTCGCCGGAGCTTGCGCGAGAGAGACCTTCGATGATTTCGAGCGTTGTGGTTTTGCCGGCGCCATTGGTGCCGAGCAAGCCGTAGACCTCGCCGCGGTTGACGTGGAAGTTGAGATTATCCACTGCTTTGAGCTCAGATTTTCCAGTTTTATAGGTCTTGTTCAGGTTGTGTACCTGCAAGACTTGCTGTGTTTGTGTGGTTGATGTCATGGCTTTAATTCTTCTGGTGCGCAGGTGTTACCGGTAGGGCGTGGTTTCACCCATCGCCATGACATTTGTCATCCGCTTGTCGTCCACTTGTTATCCACTGCCTGATGAAGCCAGGCACTATAGAATGAGCTGCATGAGTATTTTGGTATCTCCGCAAGCCCTCAATGAAGCAATTCATCAAGGTCAGCGCTACACCTTGCTAGCCTCGCTGTGGGGAACTAGCGAATATGACGGCGAACAACAATTCCAGTCCCTGCACATTCCAACCGCGCAATACTGTGACACCGCGGGTGCACTCGCGGGCCTTCCGGGCTCGCGCGATGGCCGTAACCCGATGCCAGATCCGAAGCTATTGCAGAAGCACTTTGATACGTGGGGTCTGCGCAGCGACCGCCCGGTGATTGTCTATGACGAAGGCCGTGGCCTTTTTGCCGGACGCGCCTGGTGGATTCTGCGCTGGGCTGGAGTTGAGAACGTGCACATCCTCGATGGCGGCATGGCGAATTGGCGCCGCAATAAGCTGCCAACATTGACCGGTCCGGGCAACATCTCCGTCGAATCCGACATGGTGGTTAACCCGCAGGAGCACATGGTTGCGAACTTTGATGATGTGAAGAACCACTCTGGCCTGCTTATTGACACCCGCGAAGCCAACCGCTTTGCCGGTCGCCGTGAGAACCTTGACCTCAAGGCCGGCCACATCCCGGGCGCGGTCAATGTTCCTGAGCGCAACCTGCACCACCCGGACCGCACCTGGAAGACGAAGGAAGAAATCTTCGAGGTCTTCAACCAGGCCGGCATCACCGCGGATAACGTTAAGGACGCGATTGTGTACTCCGGCTCCGGCAATCACTCAGCGCTTGCGCTGGCCGCGATGGAGTGGGTTGGTCTGACCGGGGCTCGTCACTATGTCGGCGGTTGGTCCCAGTGGTCTGCGGACCCAAGCAACCCGGTGGAACGCGGCGACCGCACGGCGCTCAACGTTTAATCCCCTCCCACGCAGTAAAGTGGGAAGGCGATGGCTACAGTACTTCTCCTTCTCTCCCTCGCCACGGCCGCTGCGGCCGTGGTCTTGTGGCGCGCTGCCAGCAAGCAGGAGCAGCGGGCACCTGAGCTAGAACCTGCGCCTACGCCCGAGCCTGAATCAGTAGCTCCCACCCCAGAACCGGCAGCAGAGCCAGCACTAGAGCCTGAGCCCGCGCCCGAGCTCACAGAACCAGAACCTGCACCTGCGCCAGAAGCTGAACCGGAGCCAATTCCGGAACCGGCACCACAGCCCGAGCCTGCACCGGAACCAGCGCCGAAGCCTGAGCCGAAGTCAGAGCCGGAGCATCACGCGCGGCTGGTGTTGCCGGGCGCGTTCAAGCGCGAGCGCCGTAGCTGGGCGGAAGCGAAGAACTTCGAGTTCCTCAAATCTGATGAGTACCTCGAGGATGAGTGGGCGCGCGGGGCGGCATCGAATGGTGCGTCGCCGAAAGACATCGTGGCTGGCAATGTGTTCGGCCACGAAATGCTGCTCATGGACCTTGGCGGTGTCAACGTCATGGCCATGCGCACCGGCTCTGCGTCGGAGGAAGTCATTGATTTTCGCCGCCACGGTGCTCTACAGCAGGAGTCTTCTGAGGACCTGCTTGAGGCATTTTCCACCGATGAATTCACGGCCCTTGCCACGGATACCGCGGTGGCGCAGCGCATGCGCGATATCCGCGTGAACGTTGCGCTCGAGCGCATGCCCAAGGACGTCACCGGCATCTGGATGGAATCTGAGTGGGTGCTCGCCCAGACCACCAAGAACGCGTTCTCGCAGGTGTGGGATGACATGCTCGCTCCGCTGGCATTGCTTGCCGATGCCGCACGGACCCTCCCACCACGTCCCTCAGCCAGCAATGCGCTGCGGATGGAAGACGGTGATCCCACCCGGCCCGCACCACCCACCGGGCCGGTCGAGCTATCTGGTCTGCCGGCGATCCGCACGGTCACTGACCACTTTGAGCACCCACCCGTGCAGCGGCCTGAAGAACCCATCGTTTTGCCCACCCGCGCTATCGATGACTCCCGCGGCGACTTCAATGAGGAAGACACCACCGCGCATGACATCGGCGCGGATGACGTCGACGCAATCGGCGACAGCACTCCAGAGAGCCCGCAGAAAAACGCCAACGATGTGCGCATTACCCGCCAACAAGGCACAGATGCTTCAATCTTTGAAGACTATTCCGAATAACTAACCCGCATACCCGCATAATTAAGAAAGGCCCTACCTCCCATGAGCTTGGACCCACAGCTAAAGAACCGCCTGGCAGAACTAGTCAAAGAACTTGCCGTCGTACACGGCAAAGTCACACTGTCTTCCGGTAAGGAAGCTGATTACTACGTGGATTTGCGCAGGGCGACGTTGCAGCATGAGGCTTCACGGATCATCGGCAAGCTATTGCGTGAACTGACCTCCGACTGGGACTACGTGGCCGTTGGCGGCCTGACCCTGGGCGCTGATCCGGTGGCAACCTCTATCATGCACGCTGAGGGCCGCGACATCGACGCGTTTGTCGTGCGCAAGGAAGCGAAAAAGCACGGCATGCAGCGCCGCATTGAAGGCGCGAACGTCGTGGGCCAGAAGGTGCTGGTCGTGGAAGATACCACCACCACCGGCAACTCCCCGCTGACCGCCGTGGCTGCCCTCCGCGAAGCTGGCGCTGAGGTTGTTGGCGTGGCCACCGTCGTGGACCGCGCGACCGGTGCCGCTGATGTTATTGCAGCTGAGGGCCTGGAATACCGCTACCTGCTCGACCTTGCGGACCTGGGCCTGTAAATGACCGGGCCTACCGAATGGAACGAAGGCCGCCACGGTGTCGGGCCGTGGGAAGGCGAGTTGCCCACCGATGAGCGCTATGACGCCGAGTTGCTTGCCGATGGCGACCGCCGCAACGTTGTTGACGCCTACCGCTATTGGACACGCGAAGCGATTGTGGCCGACATTGATAGCCGCAGGCACACTCTGCACATCGCGATTGAGAACTTCGAGCACGACGCGAATATCGGCACCGTTGTGCGCACCGCCAACGCCTTTGCTGTGGACACCGTGCACATCGTGGGGCGCAGGCGCTGGAACCGCCGCGGCGCGATGGTCACCGACCGCTACCAACATCTGATGCATCATGATTCCGTCGGCGAGCTGATGGTGTGGGCACGCGAGAACGACCTAGCCGTGGTGGCCATTGATAACACCCCCGGGAGTGTTCCGCTAGAAACCGCCGAACTGCCCGAGCACTGCCTGTTGCTTTTCGGCCAAGAAGGCCCCGGTGTCACCGAAGAAGCGCAGGCGAGTGCCAAGATGACCTGCTCCATCGCACAATTTGGCTCCACTCGCTCCATTAACGCGGGTGTAGCTGCGGGTATAGCCATGCATGCCTGGATTCGCCAGCACGCAGATTTATCGCGCGCATGGTGATATAACTTTTGTAATGAATCCTATTTGAGGAGTGATAAAACCGCCGTGGAAGAAAAATGGTCGCATCGCGCTGACCTCGCTGAAGCCGCAATTCACGAACGCCATGCATCGGCCGTCTGGTCCTTGCCGCGCACAAACCTGGCCGTCGTGAGCTGGCCTCCCGTGTCCAAAGAACGCCTGTTTGTGCACTGGCACTACTGGTGGCAGGCCCATTATGTGGACTGCCAAGTGGACGCGGCGCAGCGCAACAACACCAAAACACGGCGCAAGCGCATTGCCGACACCCTACGCGGGATGCGGCGGCGCAACCTCGCCGCGCTGACCAAAAACCGTTACTACGATGACAAACTGTGGCTGGCGCTAGCGATGGGGCGTGTGGCAAAGCTACCGAAGATGTCACGCCCGAAGGCGCTAACGGCGCTGCAGAATAACATTTTGGACGGCCGCGATAAGACCTTCGGCGTACTGCCGTGGCGGGAGGGTGAGACTTTCCTCAACGTGCCAACCAACGGCCCAGCGGCAATTATGCTGGCGCGCATGGGGCGTATTGATGAAGCCCGGCTCATCGTGGACTGGATTTATGACAATTTGGTTGATGATGACGGTTTCATCATGGACGGCATGCGCATGCGCATGGACGGCCCGGAGTTGGTGCGCAATATCCACCCGTATTGCCAAGGCGTTGTGCTGGGCGCGTGTTTGGAGATTGCGTTGGCGTTGCGCGAAGAGGCCGGAGTGGGCTCGCTGGAGCAAATAGATTCAGTCCGCGACGCAGAGCTTGCCGATGAAACAATGCGCTATCTCACCCGCATCCGCGGCCTCGTGCAGGCGGTGGCTTCGGACATGGCAACTCCTGCCGGCGTGATTGATTGGGACACCGGCGACGGCGACGGCGGACTGTTTAAGGGCATCCTCGTGCGCTATCTGGCGGATGTGGCGGTGCGTTTGCCGGCGGATTCCCCGGCGAATCGCGCGACCCGCAAATTGGCTGCGCGACTGGTGATAGCCTCGGCGAACTCGGTGTGGGAGCACCGCTTGGAAGTGGACGGTTTGCCGATCTTCGGCACTGACTGGACCGCTGATGCACGCCTGCCCCACAACTACGGCATGGGAGCGACATCGCTGGGGGAGAAGGTCGGCGTGATCCGTATCGCCGAACGTGACCTCTCGGTGCAGTTGTCGGGCTGGATGTTGCTGGAAGCAGCCGCGCGCGTGGCCGGTTCTTTGGAACAAAGCTAATCTCACAGCCGATCAGGAGGCGCAAAGTGCTTCACACAGGCATACTAGTTGGTGACATTTCGTTCCACGCGTAAGAAGGAAGATTTCATGCCAATTGCAACTCCTGAAATTTATAACGCAATGCTTGACACCGCCAAGAAGGACGGCTTTGCGTTCCCGGCAATCAACTGCACCTCTTCGGAGACCATCAACGCAGCGTTGAAGGGATTCGCGGAGGCAGAGTCCGACGGCATCATTCAGTTCTCCACCGGTGGTGCCGAGTTCGGCTCCGGTCTGGGTGTGAAGAACAAGGTTGCCGGCGCGCAGGCCCTGGCGGCTTTCGCCCACGAGGCAGCAAAGCACTACGGCATCAACGTCGCGCTGCACACTGACCACTGCCAGAAGGAAGTACTCGATGAGTACGTGCGCCCGCTTATCGCTATCTCCCAGGAGCGCGTTGACCGCGGCGAGTTGCCACTGTTCCAGTCCCACATGTGGGACGGTTCCGCAGTTCCTATCGATGAAAACTTGGAGATTGCACAGGAGCTGCTCGCTAAAGCGAAGGCAGCGAACATCGTGCTTGAGGTTGAAATCGGCGTCGTTGGCGGCGAAGAGGACGGCGTTGAGGCCAAGGCCGGCGCGAACCTGTACACCACCGAAGAGGACTTCGCGAAGACCGTCGATGCACTGGGTACCGGCGAGAACGGCCGCTACCTGCTGGCCGCAACCTTCGGCAACGTGCACGGCGTGTACAAGCCAGGCAACGTGAAACTGCGCCCAGAGATTCTGGACATGGGCCAGAAGGTCGCTGAGGAAAAGCTTGGCGTCGCCGCTGGATCCAACCCATTCGACTTCGTCTTCCACGGCGGCTCCGGCTCCGAGAAGGAAAAGATCGAGGAAGCGCTGCGCTACGGCGTCATCAAGATGAACGTGGACACCGATACCCAGTACGCGTTCACCAACCCAATCGCGCGCCACATGTTCGGCAACTACGACGGCGTGTTCAAGATTGACGGCGAGGTCGGCAACAAGAAGGTCTACGACCCACGCTCCTACATGAAGAAGGCTGAGCAGTCCATGTCTGAGCGCATCATCGAGTCCTGCCAGGACCTGAAGTCCGTGGGCAAGTCTGTCTCGAAGTAAGAATCTTCGCGAGCTGTTCGACTAAGCTCGTTGAACATGGCAGGAAAGGGCAAAGGCACACACGGCGGCAAGATCAACACCCGTGAGAGATTGCAGGTTGTTGAGCATTCGCTTCGCTCGCGAGTCAACCGTGTGCGCACCCGCTTTCCCTACATCATCCAGGCCACCATCGGTGCTGGCCTGGCCTATTGGGTGGCCCACGAAGTGGTGGGCCACCCACAGCCGTTCTTCGCCCCGATGTCCGTGGTGATCATCCTCGGACTCTCTGGCGGCGACCGCCTGAGCCGCTCTTTTGAGATGGCGCTCGGCGGCATCATGGGGGTGGCCTTGGGAGACCTGTTATTCCACTCCACCGGATATACCGGCGCGCTGCAGATCACGCTGATTGTGCTGCTTGCGCTCATACTTGGTTCGCTGCTGACCAAATCGGTGCTGGTGAGCAACCAGATTGTCATCGGCTCCATTTTGATTGCCACGATATTGCCGCCCGATGTCTCCAACGCCGGCTTTGACCGCGCGATAGACGCGCTCATTGGCTGCGTCATCGGTATCGTGACCATCGCGCTGTTGCCCAGCTCGCCGCTGACCAACGGCCGCAACGAGATTTCCAAGGTCCTGGCCATTATTTCCTCAGTCCTCGACGATGTCGTCAAAGGGCTACGCAACAATGACCACGCCGTTATTGACCAAGCGATGGAAGCCGTCGAAGGCTCCCAAACCGAAATCAACTCCATGTTGGCCGCCGCGAAGTCCGGCAAGGAAGTCACCAACGTCTCGCCGCTGATGTGGAGATCTCGCCGGCAACTGCGCTCCTTTGAGCGGCTGTTGGAGCCAGTCGGCAACTGCGTGCGTCTAGTCCAGGTGCTGGCGCGCCGGGCCGGGGTGTTGTGCGAGGACGGCGATAAAGTCAGCGAGAAACAAATCGAGCTGCTCGAGGAACTCGCTGACATCGCACTTGGATTATCCACCGTTTATGAAAAGAAGACCAAGGTCATCGAAGCCCAGGAAATCCCTGCGCTGATCAATCGCCTGCGCGATGTTGCCGCCGAATCCGGCACCGAAGTGCTGGATAAGCACTCGGTGCTCTCGGCCTATGCCATCCTCGCGCAGACGCGCTCGGTGGCCGTTGACCTGATGATTGTCTGCGGCATGTCGCGCGAATCCGCGGTCGCGCAGCTCAAGCCGACCTCCAAGCACCCGGCCTTCCCACCGGAAGTATAAAAGCGCCGCTTTTCAGCACGGATTTATTGGGCCAAGGTTTATAGGGCCCGGATTTACTCAGGGCGGATGATTTGTAGGTCGCGCAGATGGCGGTAGAAGGTCGAGCGCTGAACGGGGCGCTTGCCGGAGACACCATCGACAATCACGCGCAGCTCGGGGCCGCCGGCCTGCAGGGCACGGCCCGTGCGTGCCGAGGACGGATCCAGCTGGCCCAACTCCGGGGTCTTGGCGAATTTGCGCTTAAAACGCGCCAGCAGGCCGGTCTCGGCGGTGTCTTCGGTGACATCCAGGCCCAGCGCGCGGGGATTAGCCACAGGCGTTATAGCGGTCGCGGCGAGGATGCCGGGCGCATCCATCATGGGTACCAGACGTGCGCCAAAGGGAGAATCCTTATTTGATTCGCCGCGCGCGATGGTGGTGTCATCCACGATGATTTCACCCGTCATCGGCCCGTTATCCCACGAGCTGACCGTCGCAGAACCAGCGACGGCAAGCCCGGTGTCATTGCGAATCAGCGGCACCGGGCGCACTGCACCTTCCAACGCGAGTGCCATCGCGTCTTCCACATCGGTCGGGATATTCCAATTCTGTGCGGCGGTGCTTGCCAGCGCAGAACCACTGGAAGTCGCAGGGACATAGCCCACCTCAGCCCACATGTAATCCGCGCGCATCATGCGCGTGAGCACCGCCGATAGCGCGGCGTCGTTGCCAACAACAATGATGCGTAAGGGATCATCGATAGGCTGCGGAGCGAACTGCGGCGCACCCAAATGCGAGACATCAGGCTGCCGGGCAATCTCATCCAATGACGGCGTGGGGTCCTCGGGCAAAATAGCGGCCGCGGCGGCATCGATAGACTTCAGCTCCTGGCGCGTCGGAATAGCCGACACCTGCGAAAACTCCACATCAGGAATCTCCACCTCACCACACCGCAAAATATGGACGTGCATGGCTAAATACACTATCACCCGTCGATAAAGGTAGAGTTAACGCGTATTTAGCCTCAAATGTAGGAAGTGAATAACCATGGCAGCAATCGTTATCGTCGGTGCCCAATGGGGCGACGAAGGCAAAGGCAAAGCAACTGACATCCTGGGCGGCCGCGTGGACTTCGTGGTCAAGCCCAACGGTGGTAACAATGCTGGCCACACCGTGGTAGTCGGCGGCGAAAAGTACGAGCTCAAGCTCCTGCCCGCCGGCATCCTCTCCGAAAACGCCGTGCCCGTGCTTGGCAACGGCGTAGTTATCAACCTCGAGGCACTCTTCGAGGAAATCGAAGGCCTCGAAGCCCGCGGTGCTGATGCTTCCCGCCTGCGCATCTCCGCCAACGCGCACCTCGTTGCGCCTTATCACCAGACCTTGGACCGCGTGCAGGAACGCTTCCTGGGCAAGCGCGCGATTGGCACCACCGGCCGCGGCATCGGCCCGGCCTATGCCGACAAGGTCGCGCGCGTGGGCATCCGCGTCCAGGACATCTTCGACGAGTCCATACTGCGCCAGAAGATTGAATCCGCGCTGGATATCAAGAACCAGATGCTGGTCAAGATGTACAACCGCAAGGCAATCGACCCTGAGACCATCGTTGAGTACTTCCTGGCCTACCGCGACCGCCTGGAGCCAATGGTCATCGACTCCGAATTCGAGCTCAACTCCGCACTGGATGCCGGCAAGCACGTGCTCATGGAAGGCGGCCAGGCCACCATGCTTGACGTTGACCACGGTACCTACCCATTCGTGACGTCGTCGAACCCGACGGCTGGCGGTGCATCGGTAGGCTCTGGCATCGGACCAACCCGAATCACCAGCTCCCTCGGCATCATCAAGGCCTACACCACCCGCGTCGGCGCCGGCCCATTCCCAACCGAACTCTTTGACAAGTGGGGCGAGTACCTCCAGGTCACCGGCGGCGAGGTCGGCGTCAACACCGGCCGCACCCGCCGCTGCGGCTGGTATGACTCCGTGATTGCCCGCTACGCCACCCGCGTCAACGGCTTCACCGACTACTTCCTGACCAAGCTCGACGTGCTCACCGGCATCGGCGAAATCCCAATCTGCGTGGCCTACGACGTGGACGGCAAGCGCTTTGATGAAATGCCACTGACCCAGTCTCAGTTCCACCACGCGCAGCCAATCTACGAAACCATGCCAGCCTGGGAGGAAGACATCACCGGCTGCACCACCTTCGAGGAGCTTCCACAAAAGGCCCAGGATTACGTCCTGCGCTTGGAAGAGCTCTCCGGCACGCGCATGTCCTACATTGGTGTCGGCCCAGGCCGTGACCAGACGATTGTGCGCCACGACGTGTTGGACGAGAAGTAAGGAGCAGCCTTGGATTCCTATATCGGTAGCCCTTTAACGTCCAACGCCGTCCGCGTGCTGATGCTCGGCGGCGGTGAGCTGGCTAAGGGCCTGGTGGGGGCGTTTCAGAACTTGGGCCTGGAGGTCCATGTGGTTGACCGCTACGAGGGATCGCCGGCGCAGCAGGTGGCGCATTTTAGCTACACCGCGGATATCGATAATGAGCAGGCGGTGCTTGACTTGGTTGAGCACGTCAAGCCGCAGTTTGTGGTTCCGGAGGTAGAAAGCGTTGCGGCAGAAGCATTGCGGGTGCTTCACGATGACTCCGCGGTCACCGTTGTTCCCACCGCCCGGGCGTGTGAGCTCACGCGCGACCGCAAGAAGTTGCGGGAGGTCGCTGAGCGCATTGGCTTGCCGACGACTGCCTACAAGGTGGTTGAGAATTTCGCCGATTTGGAGGCGGCGGTGGATGATCTGGGGGTTCCTTGCATCGTTAAGCCTGATGTGATGACCTCGGGCCGTGGCCACGTGCTGGTCAAGGACAAAGACCAGCTGAAGGACGCGTGGAATAACGTGCGCCGCGGCACCAAGAATTCGTGGGTGGTGGCCGAACAGTTCGTTGATTTTGACTATGAGGTCACCATCATGGCGGTGCGCTCTATTGACCCGGAGACCGGCAAGCTTGCCACCTGGTTCTCAGAGCCGATTGGTTATGAGCATGACCGCGGCAATCTGGTGGAGTGCTGGCAGCCAAAGCGCATGAGCCAGCGCGCGTTTGAAAATGCACGCTCGGTGGCCGCGCGTATCTCGAATGAGCTGGGCGGCCGCGGAATTTTCGCGGTCGAGCTGTTCGTTGCCGGTGATGATATTTATTTCTCCTCAGTCACCCCGCGTCCCTCGGACAAGGCGATGCTGACTGAGGCAACGCAGCGTTTCTCACAGTACGAGCTGCATGCCCGCGCGATTTTGGGCCTGCCCATTGACATCACGCTGACCTCCCCGGGCGCGAGCTCGTTGATTCACGCGCATGATGAGATCGCCGAAGTTACCTACACCGGTGTTGAAGAAGCGCTGCAGGTTGCGGAGACGGATATTCGGTTGTTCGGTAAGCCTTCGGCATACCCGGGCCGCCGCATGGGTTTGGTCATGGCTACGGCTGACGATGTCTCCGAAGCCCGCGACCGCGCCGCCATCGCCGCCTCCAAAATCGTTGTCGGCTCCGCCCCAGCCCCCGCTGCTGCAGCTGCGGCAGAGCCCGAGGCAGGGCCTGAAGCCGAGCCTCAGCCCGACACGGAGGCAGGAGCACAGGCAGATGGGCAGGCTGAAGCCACGCCTGAGCCAACCGTTGAGCCTACTGTTGCGCCTGACGCTGCGTCAGGCGCTGCGTCAGGCTCTGAGCCATCAGATGAGATCAAACGCTCCGAGTGAGCTGTTGACGTGCGTGTTGTGTAGCTCCCGGCCGCCGGGACTGCGATAGCGCACCCTGCCGGCTTGCGCGGTTGTGGCTGTGGCTGCATCTGCGTCTGAATCGCGGGCGCTGCGCGGCGAGCCTCGGTGGATGCGGCCGTTGCGTGGTGGGGCGTTGGGGTTATCGTCGTTGGCGCCGTTGTGGTACTTACACAGCATCGCTAGGTTTGTGGGCTTGGTGTGCCCGCCGAGGTTGTGCGGGTGAATGTGGTGAACTTGGCACCGATCGGACGGCACGCTGCAGTCGGGCCACGGGCACACGAGGTTTTCGGCGGTGGCGAGGATACGCTGTTTCGCCGAGGCGAACCGGGTCTCATACAGATTTACCGGGCCATAGCTGGGGTGGAACAGACCTGCGAAGATATCGCTGCCTAGTTGCTCAGACATCAGTGCGGAGAGCATTTCGGCGCCGGTCATGGTGGTGCCATCGGAAAGTCCGATGATGACATCATCGCCCTCGCCCCGCAGTACGTTCACGCAGTCTTCGAGCCCGATTGCAATCACCGTGCGATACGCCGGCGTCACAAGCCCGGCACCTGAATCCAGATACTCCCAAAGCGAATATAGAAGCTCCTGCGAGCGCTTCTTGGCTACGGCTTGGCTCTCTGGGTCCGCGTTGGAAGCGCGGACCTCGCTAATGGCGTCGAGCGTCTTCTCAAAGTCCGTGATGCGCCGTTGGTCATCGGTGACCGTGACGGTGCGCATGCCGTCCTTAGCCCGGCTAAAGCGCATGCCCGCTTCTTTCGGCGTGGGGCCCAAAATCTCGGCCACGCGCGCGGTTGCATAGGCGTTTACTTCCTCATATGAACCGGCCATCGCGACGAGCTCCGCGCGCAGCTTCCACGCTTGACCGCGGGCGGTGAGACGGGCGGCGTGGCGGTTGATCATCGTTAAGCGAGCAATGCTCAACCCTGCCTGCTCGGCCGCGGCAACTGTCTCGCGCTGCACACGCGGCGAATCTGCCGGGCCCATAAAAGCCTTGGCCGTGCGCTTCCACGTCTTTACTTCTGACAGCGAAAATCCCAAGCTCGCAATGTCATACGCGCTGCGCTCATGGCACAGGCGCATGACTGCCACGCCGTTGGCGGCAAACTGCGAAAGTACTTGGAAGATGTCCATGTCTTCGACCCTAAACCGCCCGCGCAAACCACGTCTAGCCCCAAGTCGCCAGCCTGTGGATAACTGCGTTGACGCGTCACCTAACTAGCCAAGTTATCCACAGGCTGGGGCAAAACCGTGGGAAAAACGTAAAAGCGCGGAAGACCGCAAAGTCTCCCGCGCCCTAACCGAGCTGAGGTTTAAGCCTGTGGGCCAGCGTGACGAACCATGTCGTCCCACTCCACAATCTTCACGCGCTCGCGCTCGAACTCTTCACCAGCCGCGCGTTCAGCAGCGTCCAGGCGGCCCCAGCCTTCCCAGGTGGTGACCGGAACGCCGCGGGTCTCCAGCAGGTTGATGATGTCCTCTGGGTCGCGCTTTTCAGCTGCGGCGAGCTTGCCGGAGGTGTAGTCCTCCACCAGCATGGTGGTGGTGTCCTTCGCATCCGACTTGGTGTTACCAATCAGGCCGATAGGGCCACGCTTGATCCAGCCGGTGGCGTACAGGCCAGGGATGGATTCGCCGGTGGAGGAGTCGATGACGTGGCCGCCGTCGTTCGGGATGACGGACTTCTTTTCATCGAAAGGTACGCCGTTGACGTGCTGTGGGTGGTAGCCAATCGCACGGTAGACGGCCTGTACTGGCCAATCGGTGAACTCGCCGGTGCCGGTGACGTTGCCATTGCCGTCGAGCTGGGTGCGCTCGGTGCGGATTGCTACAACGTTGCCGTCCTCGCCCACAATCTCGGTTGGGGACTCGAAGAAGTGGATGTAAATCTTGTGCGGAGCATCGCCTGGCTCGCGCATGGCGTAGCTTTCCAGGGTCTGGCAGACCAGGTCAACGGACTTAGCTTCGCGGCGTGCGGCCTCGGAAGCAGCGTCGTAGTCGATGTCTTCCGGTGCGACGATAACCTCGATGGTTGGGGACTCGTCGAGCTCCTTGAGCTCCTTCGGGGTGTACTTCGCCTGCGCTGGGCCGCGGCGGCCGAATACGTGAACTTCCTTGGCCTTGTTGGTCTTCAAAGACTGGTAAACATTGTCCGGAATCTCAGTGACCAGCAGCTCATCGGCGGTCTTTGCCAGGATGCGGGAGACGTCCAAAGACACGTTGCCCACGCCAATCACAGCGACGGACTCAGCGCTGAGATCCCACTCGCGGCGGAAGTTTGGGTTGCCGTCATAAAAGCCCACGAACTCGGCGGAACCGAAGCTGCCGTTGAGTTCCTCACCAGGAAGACCCATGGCCTTGTCCTGGGTGGCGCCGGTAGCGAAAATAATGGCGTCGTAGTATTCGTGCATTTCATCGACAGTGATGTCGCGGCCGACCTCAATGTTGCCGAGGAAGCGAATCTCATTCTTCTCCATCACGTTGTGCAGCGACTGCACAATGCCCTTGATGCGTGGGTGGTCAGGGGCTACGCCGTAGCGGATGAGGCCGAAGGGGGCCGGCATCTTCTCAAACAGGTCAATCTGAACATCCAGGCTGGACTTGACCAGCAAGTCAGAGGCGTAAATGCCGGCTGGGCCGGAGCCAATGACGGCGATTCGGGCTGGCTGATTGGACGCTTGAATGTCCGCGGTGGTGCTCATCGGGGTGTTCGTCTCCTTGATAATTCGAATAAGTTTTAAGTTTACGTTGTAGATTAGGCTACGTCTGTGGTAACTATCACGTCTCACCTTGGCTTTTGGGCCTTTTTAGCGCTGTTTAGCCAGTGTATTGGCGGTGCGTGCGGAGTGCATAAAAATCTAAGTGCTTTTCGTTTTCTCGCGTGCAGTTCGGGTTGCTCGGATAGAATTGAACTCGTTGCTTCACGCCATAATACGAAAGGTCTACTTCCAATTATGCCTGAAACCCGTTCGGCGCTTTTGAGTGCGCTTGGTTTGAGTTTTGAAGAGATTGATAAGGCCGCGTTGGTCGCTGAGGTGGGGGTCCCGCTGATGCGCTTGGCGGATGCGCCGCCAAAGGTGGCAGAGATTGTTGCGGCGCAGCCGCTGGCTGATGGCCCTAAGTTGTTGGAGGGTTCGGGGGATTCGCATTTTGATGCGGTCGTCGCGGCGGCGTTGGGTGTGCCGTTGGTGATTATTGCTCGTGATCATGGCCGGGCGGCGATGTTGGCGGAGCGGCACGCGAAAGACGTGCACGCGACGGTGGCGGGTGTTTTTACGCCAGAGCAGCTTGCCGATGTCCCCGCGCTGCTTCGCGCCATCAACCTGAACGTGCAGCCGGTGATGTCGGCGCCGGTCTTTGAACACAATTTGCTGGCGCAGGCCAAGAGCATCGGCGCGCACATCGTGTTGCCGGAAGGCGAGGATGACCGCATCTTGTTGGCCGCCGGCGCGCTGTTGGATAAGGGCGTGGTGCGCCTGACCATCCTGGGTGATCCGGAGGACTTGGAGTCGCGTGCTTCGCAGTTGGGCGTGGACCTGCATGATGCGACGCTGCTGGACCATACGCGCTCGCCGCTGCTGGAGGAGTTTGCGGCGGAGTTCGCGGAGCTGCGCAAATCAAAGGGCGTGACCTTGGACGAAGCACGAGAGACGATGAAAGATATTTCCTACTTCGCAACCATGATGGTGCATCGTGGGCTGGCAGACGGCATGGTCTCCGGTGCGGCGCATACAACGGCGCACACGATTAAGCCGTCGTTTCAAATTATTAAGACGGTGCCGGAAGCATCGGTTGTGTCCTCTATTTTCTTGATGGTCATGCGCGGGCGCTTGTGGGCCTTTGGTGACTGTGCTGTAAATCCAAACCCGACTGCGGAGCAGTTGGGGGAGATCGCGGTGGTCTCCGCGCGCACGGCGAAGCAGTTTGGTATCGACCCGCGCGTGGCAATGTTGTCCTATTCCACCGGATCTTCCGGCGCCGGCCCGGATGTAGAGCGCGCGGTGGCTGCGGTGGAAGCGGCGAAGGCCCTGGACCCACAGCTGAAGGTCGATGGACCGCTGCAGTTCGATGCAGCTTGTGACCCGGGTGTCGCGGCAAAGAAGATGCCGGACTCAGAGGTTGCAGGACACGCGAATGTGTTTATCTTCCCCGACTTGGAGGCCGGCAATATCGGCTACAAGACGGCGCAGCGCACCGGTAATGCGCTGGCAGTCGGCCCGATTTTGCAGGGCCTGAACAAGCCGGTCAATGATCTATCACGTGGTGCGACGGTGCCGGATATCATCAACACGGTTGCTATCACGGCGATCCAGGTGGGAGGATAAAAATGTACTGCCTTGTCATTAACTCAGGTTCTTCGTCCATCAAATTTCAGATTGTGGACCCGCAGTCCTCGGCCACGGATGAGCCGCTGGCATCAGGTTTGGTGGAACAAATTGGTGAGCCCTCAGGCGCGATTAACGTGACCGTCAAGGGTGAGAAAACCCGCGAGGAGCTCGAGGTTGCCAACCACACCGTGGGTCTGAAGCGCGCGTTTGAGCTGCTCGATGACGCCGGCGTCGGTCCGACGCAGTTGGAGTTCGTGGCAGTGGGGCACCGCGTGGTCCATGGCGGCAAACTGTTTTCGGAGCCAGTGCTTATCGATGACCAGATTGAAGCCATGATCGAAGACCTCATCCCGCTGGCGCCGCTGCACAATCCGGCGAACCTGGATGGCATTCGCGTGGCACGTGAGATTTTGCCGGATCTGCCGCACGTGGCGGTGTTTGATACGGCGTTTTTCAACCACATGCCGCCGGCCGCGGCGCTGTACGCAATCAATAATGAGGTGGCGTCGAAGTACGGTATTCGCCGCTATGGTTTCCACGGCACCTCCCATGAGTTTGTCTCCCAGCAGGTTCCGCAGGTCCTTGACTGCGATCCGGAGCACACGCGGCAGATTACGTTGCACTTGGGCAATGGTGCATCGGCAGCCGCGGTGCACAACGGCCGCGCGATTGATACCTCCATGGGCTTGACGCCGCTGGCGGGCCTGGTCATGGGCACGCGTACCGGTGATATTGACCCGGGCATCATCTTTCACCTAGCGCGCGAGGCGAAGATGAGCATCGATGAGATTGATACGCTGCTCAACAAGAAATCTGGCGTGAAGGGCCTGGCGGGTGTCAATGACTTCCGCGCGCTGCGCGAGATGATCGAAGACGGTGATTCAGATGCGTGGCTGGCCTACAACATCTACATCCACCAGCTGCGCCGCTTCATTGGCTCTTACATGATTGCGCTGGGCCGCGTCGATGCGATTAGCTTTACCGCAGGCGTGGGCGAAAATGACATCGAGGTCCGTGCGGATGCGCTGGCTGACCTGGAGGTCTACGGCATCAAGATTGACCCGGAGCGCAACGCGGTGCGCTCTAGCGAGCCACGCGTGATTTCCACGGATGACTCCACCATCAAAGTCCTGGTGGTGCCCACCAACGAGGAACTGGCCATCGCGCAGAAGTCCGCAGCGCTCGCCGCAAACTAGCGCAACTGCTTAGCGGCGAAGCGGAGGAAAGCGAAATCCTAGCGCAACGGCGAAGCGGAGGAAAGCGAAACCCTAGCGCAATGGCGAAGCGGAGGAAAGCGAAAGCTTTCCGTGCATTCGCCTTAGAAGGTGGTGACTGGGCGGACCTGGTTCGCCAGGTCCACTAGCGCGTACCGGTGGCGGCTAAATGGTGCCTGGCGGGCAAGCGCGCGCAGCGTATCGGCTAGGCCGTAACGCAGGCCGCGCTCTGTGAACGCGTACTCGAACAGGTCATTCGGTGAGGCCGCTGCCTGCAGCTTGGAATCGCGCAGGAAGCTTAAGCCCGCGGAGATGACCGCGATCTTGATCTGCAAAAAGCGCGGCTCATTCGTCGGGATTTCTTCCAGGCGGCGCGCTGCACGGCGCACGCGTGATTCATTGACGTCTTGGGAAATCAGCTGCACAATTGTGGTCAACCGTGCCATGCGCTGGTGACGCGAGGCATTCGGCACGCGGTCTAGTGTTGCCACGGCCATCTCCACCTGGTTTTCCGCGCGCAGCAAACGGGCCAGGCCAAAGGCTGAGGATACCGTCGTCGGGTTGGTGGCCCACACCGTGCCGTACAGGCGCAGTGAGTTAAAGCGGATGCGCTTCGGGTCTGAGGAAATCTGCTCCCAGATGGTTTGATCCACAAAGTACTCATCGTCCAACTCGTACAAGTTGGACGTAATGTTGGCGCACGCGCGTGCCACTGCCGGCTCCAGAAGCTGCTGCTCGGCATAACCCATCGATTGCAGCAGTAGCTCATTGACCGCTGCTAGCGCCAGCTTTGGTGCTGCCTCACCTGGCAGAATCTCCAGCATGTTGGAAAAGTGCAGCTGCGAGGCCGTGAAATCCTCTAGCAGCAGCTGGGTAACACCGGAATACCACTGGAAACGCCAATCTTCGCCCAGCCGGGACTCGAGTTTTTCCAGCCACTGCTTCGCCTGGCCCGTGTAGCCCAAGTCCAGCATGGAACGCACAACGCCGAAAGGAATCTCGGCGGATTCTTCATATTCCACCGTCTGCATCGCTTGGCGCAGTGTTTCCAGTGCTTCCTGCGGCTCGGTGTAGGAATATCCCTGCAGCAACGCGGCGCCCACATCGTCGCGGTCTAGCAGCGGTGTTGGCAGCGCGGAGACTACCTCGGGGGCGGTGATGCGGACGGTGCGCTCAATGCCATCGATAAGCTGGTCTGTGCGAAACACCAAGTGCTTGGTGCCGAAAGTCGAACGCGCCGGCGAGAACAATGAATGCTGCGCCGGATGCTGAATCCCATCGCGGATAGCGATAATTTCGCGCAACACCCCGTAGAGCTGCGTGCGCAACTCGCTGATGTCCTTGAAACGCTTCTTCGGATCCGGGTTCGTGGCGCGCTGCAACAGGCGGTAGAAAGACACGTGCCGGCGCAGGCGCGGCTCCTGGGTGGGATTGGGAATCCCCGGCAAGAACACGCCGTCTTCGTGCGGCAGCTTCAACGTCAACGCCGCGAGCGTGCGGCCGATGGTGTAAATATCACTGGAGACCGACGGGCCTTCCGTCGGCACCTCGGGCGCCTGGAAACCCTTGGTGCCGTAAATGTAGCCAAACGCACCGATACCGGATACCGCGCCGAGGTCGATGAGCTTGACCTGGTCCTCGGTGACAATGATGTTGTCCGGCTTGAGGTCGTTGTAGACCACGCCGCGCGAATGCAGGTAGTCCAGCGCCGGCAGCAGCTCCAGGATGTAGGCAATCGCGATGGTAAACGGCAGGCGGCGCTCCGGCAGCGCATTGCGGCGCTTGCGCAGCGAAGGCCCGCCGACGTACTCCATGACAATGAACCCGCCGGGCACACGAGCGTCGTCGATGAAGTTGAAAATCTTCACGATACCCGGGTGCGTAATATCCGCCAGGAATTCGCGCTCGGCTTCGGCGGCCGCGGTTTCATCGGCAGACTTGTGCGCCTGCATGCCTTTGAGCACCACCACGCGCCCAGACACGAAGTGGTCATTGGCCAAGTAAATCCAGCCCATGCCGCCATGAGCAATCACACCCAAAATCTCATACTGGCTAGCCACAATGTCGCCGGGCTTCAGCTGCGGCGGTGCGAGCTTCTTTTCTTTAATGGCCTCCGTTGGGTCCATCAGGGCGTCTTCGGGGTCGGTGGGGACCACATAAGGCAAAGACACCATGCCGTCGGCGACTTCGCGGTTGGTGCGCGCGGCCAGGCGCAGCTCACGGAAGGTATCCAGCGCCTGCTGGCGGGAGCGCTGTGAAGTGTCCATCAACGCTGAGGCATTACCGCGTCGCTTTTCGCGCTTATCGCGCAGCACGCCGAGGTCTTTAATCAGCGCGGCAATATTGTCAGTGTCGGTGAAAGACTCTTCGGAGTCACCATCTGATTCACCATCTGAGTCATCATCGTCATCGGCGAAGGGGTCAAAGGCGACGGCGGAGGTGCCCTCGTCTTCGTCTTCGAGCTCGTCCTCAGCAAAAGGGTCGTAGGCCACGGCCTCAGTCGCGGCAGTGCCTTCCGATGCCCCCACCTGCTTCAACAGCGCCTCAATCTCTACATCGGCGCGCTCTTCTTCGGCATCTGCAGCAGCTGCCTCTGCTGCGGCCGTGGTGTTGTCTTCCTCTTCGTCATCATCGGCGAAGGGGTCGAAGGCGACTGCCTCGGTGCCCGGCTGCTCCTTGCCCTTATCGGGGTCGAGGTAGTTGAGTTCATCATCAGAGAAGTTATGAGTCATGACTCGTCCCCTTCGTCGTCATTATCTTCATCGGGATCTTCATCGATGTAGGTGGGCGCCGGAATCGTGGGCGTGGGCAGATATTCGCCGAACCATTCATTGAAAAGCTCTTGCCATGTGCCATCGTCCTGGATGCGGTCGAGGGTGGAATTGACCTGGCGGATGAGTCCGCGCGAATCATAGTGCTGGTCTGGCTGGCGCACGCCGATGCCGTACATTTCGGTATCCAGCACCTCGCCGACGATGGAAGAGTATGGGTCCTGCGCCATCATGCCGGAGAGCAGCGTGTCATCCACGATGACCGCATTAGCCTGCCCGAGCTGCAGCGACATCAAACAATCACCCCAGGAACGGGTGATGAGCAGGTTGGAATTCGGTGCGAAGTCCGTGATTTTATCCAGCGCGGTGGAGCCTTCGACAGAGCAGATTGTGCGGCCGGAGGTCTCGCGAATGGAGGTGATTCCGGAGCTGGTCAGCACCAGCATGCGGGTGTCAGTGGCCATGTAAGGCTGGGAGAACGCGATGTCTTTTTCGCGGTCGGGCGTAATGGTCATGGTGCGAATGACAATGTCGACGGTGCCGTTGGTCAGCGCCTGGGTGCGTTCAGCGGATTCGAGGAAACGGAAGTCCACGCGGTTGCGGTCACCGAAGATGTCTTCGGCGATTTCATAAGCCAGGTCAACTTCAAAGCCCTGGAGCTCACCTGTCGCGGCGTCGCGGTAGGACAGCAGGTTGTGTGACTGGTCAACGCCGACAATCAGCCGGCCGCGCTCGATGATATTCGGCACGCGCTCTTCCGGGTCCTTGTCATCCGGGCGGTAGGTGCCTTTCAGCTCCGCGTCGAAGTTGGTTTCTTCCGGGGTGTATTCGGATGCCGGAATCCAGCGAGAACCCACTGGCAGCGGCGGTCCGGCAATGGGCGCGGTCAGCGGATCGGAGTTCATGGCGCGGGGCAGCTCGTTGGTTTCTTCGTCTTGCTGCAGCGCGGGGTCTGGCGGGAGCTCTTCGGTGTCGCGGGAAACACACGCGGTCAGCGTCAGGGACGTGGCAAGAAGTGCAGCGAGGATAGCGCGTGAAGTTTTCATTAGAGGTACTCCTGCAGACGCGGGCGAATGCCCAGCCACACGGCGAAAATAGCGAGCACGGTAAGCACCATGACAGCTGAGGCCACAAAGGTCATAGCGGCTAATCCGTCGGAGATATACGCGCGCATGGTTTCACGCGAATCGGCAATCAGCTTGGTCAGCGCATTATCCAACGCGTTAAACGCCGATGCCGCAGTGGCTTCCTCACCGACATCCGGGTTCGGCGCGGTGGCTAGGTGCAGGGCGTCGTCGTAGCGGCCGGTGCGCAGCGCGGAGACGAATTCATCGTGGGTTTCGCTCCAGGCGGTCAAGGACTCGAGCGCGGTATTTACGGCAATCTGGGAGCTGCTCAAATCCTCAGTATCGGAGGATGCGGTCGATTCGAATTCTTGCAGTGCCTCGCGGATGGAGGTTTCAACCTGGCTAAACGGTACAGAGTCGGTATCGGATCCGCGGCGTACCAGCGCCAGGGTCTCAGCGGTGCGGGCTTGCTGGCCGGCAATACGGGAGGCGGTCAGGGAGCTCCACGGGTTGGAGGCTTCCTCAAACGCTTGGGAGCCGGCGGTCCAGGTGGCGACGTTTGCGATGGAGACCCAGAAGATAGCTAGTGCCATCAGGGAGGTTGCGGTGACAAAACCGCGGTTGAGCCGGCGCCGGGTAACGCGCCACAGCCACCATTGCGACAGCAGCAGGAAGAACACTGCTGCGAACAGGCCTGATAGAGGTACCCATTGCGGTGCGGTCAGGCTGCGTTGTTCATCAGCCACTTTGCCGGAGGTTATGGTAAACAGCCGGGCAGCAGCGGGCAGGATTTCTTCACGCATGACTGCCGATGCATTCGACATGTATGCCGCAGACACCGCATTGGACATGCGGTGGTTGGCGCGCGCGGTTTCCACCATGCCCGTGTAGACGGGCAGCTCGCGCTGGATGAATTGCACGAGCTGGCGGATTTCGTGGTCATCAGCCCCAGCACCTTGCACGGCTTGGGTGGCGGAGACCGCGGCCCGGTCGATGGCTTCGTTGTACTTTTGCCGGCTTGTCGATGACTCGACTCCACCTTGCACGAATCCCGTCGATGCAACGGTGTCCGCGAGCGAGAGAGAAGTGTACAAATTGTGCGCGGCATTCGCGGTGGGCTCAGTGACGGTCAAAAGGCGATCGAGGTCGTCTTGGCGCTGGGCGGAAGAATTCGACATCGATACACCGGCGGCGGCAATCGCGACCGACAACAACACGGTGATGGCGAACATGCGACCCGGGGTGGTGGTCATGAAATTCCAGATGCGGCGAATCAGCCGCGCCGGGCCCGCAAATGTGGACAACGCAAGATGCGTCGCCGGATTAAATACAGGATTTGAAGGTTCGGTGACCTCATCCAACCAGTGGTCGTGAGCGCCAGGATCGGCGGAATCACCAGAGGAGGTTCCCTCCTCAATCTGCTGTATATCCCGCCTAACGGTCATTGCTTAAGACTAACGCAATCAAAGTGTGATATTCCACCCACCGCAGCGATTTTTGTGAAAGTTGGGACTTATGTGACTTTCCTCGCGGGCTAAGGGGGCTCGCGTAGGATGTAGAACTATGGCAGGAAGGGAATCGCTACACGCAAACGGTGATGGTTGGGCAGCTGGACCGGGTGGCGCCCGTATGTGGGGACGCTACGGTGCGGCTGGTTTGTTTCTTGTAGCTTCATCCGACCGCGGTCCTATGGTGCTTATGCAGCATCGTGCCGCGTGGACCAATTTTGGGGATACGTGGGGTATTCCCGGCGGCGCACGCGACTTGAATGAGACCGTCGAACAGGCAGCAGTGCGCGAAACGGTAGAAGAATGCGCAATTGATCCAGAACACATTGAGGTAGTCGGCGCGGAGGTCACCGCTGGCCCTTTTGATGCGGCAGCAGGGCTCCCGGGCGGCTGGACCTATACCACTGTTATCGCGCGCACTAAAGATGGAAAAATGCTTTCTACCAGCGCGAATGAAGAATCTTATGAGCTGCGGTGGGTGCTGATTGAGGAATTGGAAGACCTTCCGCTGTTGGCGCCGTTTCGCCAAGCTTTGCCGCGGATCCGGCAGTTAATTGAGCCGCTAATTTAAGGGGGAAACGGTGGGGCACATGGTCATGGCCGGGCATTTTATGGCAACGTTGGTCGCATGATTGAAGTACAAGGATTGACGAAACAATACAAGTCAGTCCGTGCGGTTGATGACCTCTCTTTTGAAGTCAAGCCCGGGAAAGTTACTGGGTTTTTAGGTCCAAACGGCGCGGGCAAATCAACAACCATGCGCATGATTGTTGGACTTGATGAGCCAACCGCAGGTAACGCGCTCATTCATGGCACCTCTTATGCGAAGTTGAAGAACCCGTTGCGCACCATCGGGTGTTTGCTCGATGCGAAGGCGGTGCACCCCAACCGCTCGGCGGCATCGCACTTGAAGTGGATGGCGCAGTCCAACGGCATTCCGACCTCGCGCGTTAATGAGGTACTGGAGCTGGTGGGTTTGAGTGATGTTGCAAAGAAGAAAGCCGGCGGCTTCTCTCTTGGTATGGGGCAGCGCCTGGGCTTGGCTGGCGCGATGTTGGGAGATCCGGAGATTTTGATTCTGGATGAGCCAGTCAATGGCCTGGACCCGGAGGGTATCCGCTGGGTGCGTTCGTTGGTACGCGCGCTCGCAGCAGAGGGCCGCACCGTGCTGATTTCTTCGCACTTGCTCTCGGAAATGGCGCTGACAGCGGACCACTTGGTGGTCATCGGTCGTGGCCAGCTAATTGCTGACCAGCCGACCTATGACTTCGTGAAGGAACACTCGGCATCGAACGTTATTGTGCGTACTGATTTCCTAACAGAGTTCTCCGGCGCACTGGAAGAAGAAAGCGTGGAGTTTTCAACATCGAAGGATGAAGAAGGCCGCGAGACGCTAATCATTCCAGAGCAGTCAACGGACTTCGTGGGCAACCTGGCCTACTCAGTCGGCGTGCCGCTAACGGAGCTCACGCTCAAGCGCGCTTCTTTGGAGGACGCGTTCATGGACATGACCAGTGATTCCGTGCAGTACCACGCTGAAGCTCCAGCTGGAAAGGAACAAAATGATTCTTAATACTTTCCGCTCAGAGCTGACCAAGCTCTTTTCCACACGCTCGGTGTGGTGGACCACGGCTGTGTTCTTCGTCCTCGCTATCGGCTGGACGCTGATTATGACGTTGACTACCAACTCACAGCCGGCCGATATGCAGATTCCATTGCCGCCGTCCACGCTGCTCACGGTGGTCTACACTCTGGCGATGCCGGTGCTGCTGATCCAAGCGGTCATGATCATCACCACCGAATACCGTTTCGGCGTGCAGACCAATACCTACATGGCCAACCACAACCGCGCCATGGTCGCCCTGGTCAAGGCGGTAATGTACAGCATTATTGCTGCTATCCTCGTGGTACTGGGCATCCTGAGCACCTTGGTGGTGGCGAAGATGACGCTGGGCGGCGAGATGGGTGAGAATTTCGAAATCTTCGATGACTTCACCAAACGCGCCCTGTGGGTTTTCCCGCTGGGTATGGCCATGCTGGTGTTCTTTGGCCAAGGCCTGGGTCTGATCATGCGCCAGACCACCGGTGCTGTCGCAATCTCGTTGATCCTGCACTTGGGTCTGGACTCGATGGTGCAGATGATTCCCAAGATCGGCGAGGACATTGTGTACTTCATGCCGTTTAGCGCGCTAAACACCTGGATCATGGATGGCCCGGTTGATAATGCACTCTGGGATTCCAACACCGGCTCCGCGCTGGTATTCGCGGCCTGGGCTGCGGTGGCCTGGATCGTGGGTGTAGTTATGTTGGTCAAACGAGACGCCTAGATGGCAATCTCTTTACTTCTCGCACTGGCGCTGTTGTCCGCAACAGCGCCTTTTGCGACGGATATGTATCTTCCTACGCTGCCGGCCATCAGCGAGGAATTCAATGCACCAGACTCCGTGGTGCAGCTGACCTTGTCGGGATTCTTTGTCGGAATGGCCGTGGGCCAGTTGACGGTGGGGCCGATTTCGGATGCCATCGGCAGGCGCAAACTGCTCATCGGTGGTGCGATTGTGGCGCTGGTGGCCTCAGCCATGGCGGCGCTTGCGCCAAGCATTGCCGTGTTCGTTATCGCGCGTGTGCTGCAAGGCCTCGGTGGCGGCGCCTGCGTTGTGCTCTCCCGCGCGATGGTGCCCGACCTGCTCTCCGGACGTGAAGCAGCGAAGACTTTCTCCATGCTCATGGCGATTTTGGCCATCGCGCCGGCGATTGCGCCGATTGCGGGTGGTCTGCTGGCTGAGCCTATTGGCTGGCGCGGCATCTACTGGGTACTGACCACGCTGCATGCAGCGCAGCTACTGGTCGTGCTGCTCATCGTGCCGGAGACCGGCGGCAAAAGCCCCGCCGGCGGGTCTTTCCTGCGGCGCGTGTTGGGTAACTACGCCAGTGTGCTCAAGAGCCTGCGCTTCTGGGGATTTTTAGCATCGATGGCCTTCGCGTTCGCGTCGATGTTTTGCTACATCGCCGCCTCCGCTTTCGTCTTCCAATACGAGTTTGGGTTTAGCCCCCGCGCCTATGCCGCAGCGTTCGCCCTGAACGCCGCCGGTATGTGCGTGGGTAGTTTTGTGAATTCGCGCTACATCGACAAGCTAGGCACCAAGAAGATGCTGCTGGGTGGTGTAGCGATGGCTGTCACCGGCAACGTCTTGCTGTTTATCGTCGCGATGAGCGGTGCCGGCTTGGGCTGGCTGATGCTCGCGCTGCTGCTGTGCGTCTCGCCGAACGGCGTCATTATGGGTAACTCGACCGCCATGGCGACCGGCGTCATGCGTGAGCGCGCAGGCTCTGTCACCGCGATTATGGGCTTCGGGCAATCGGTGCTCGCCGCTGCGGTCGGGCCAATCATGGGCTTGGGTGGCAACACTGCGCTGACCATGAGTATCGGTATGTTTATCTGCATCCTCATCTCCGGCTGCGGCGCGCTGCTTGCCACCCGGGGTTACAGCGATTAGCCGACGAAGCGTCTATTCGCTTCAGTAACAACCTTCTATTATTCGCTTCAGTAACGAGCTGCTTTAGCAGCGAGTTACTGAAGCGCGGAGGTAAGCCGCATGACGTTGTCGATGTAGCGGCGGAAAAAGCTGCGCTTATTCCACTCTTCGAGCGTGAGCTCGTGGGAGACGGCGCGGTAGTTGGCGGCGAGTTCATTGAACTCGGTGATGAGGTCGCCTTGGGCAACCAGCATGGTGGACTCATAGTTGAGGCCGAATGAACGCATGTCCAGGTTAGAGGAGCCGAAGGCTGCGAGTGGGTGGGACTTAAGCCGGATGCCTTCGTCGGTTTCCTCTGGGTCGGCGCGGCCGGCATCGGGGTCAGCGAGCACGAACTTGGAGTGCAGCACAAAGGGCTTCGGGAACTGGTAGATGCGGATTCCGGCTTCCAGCAAAGACTGGTAGTAGGAAGATTGCGCGTGGTCGACCATGAATTGGTCGGCGCGCTGGGAGACGTAGAGCTCCACGCGCACACCGCGGTAGCAGGCGGTGGTCACGGCATCGAGAAGTGACTCATCCGGGATGAAATAGGGGGAGCAGATGATTAACCGGCTTTTCGCGTGGTGAATAAGCGAGATGAACATCCGCAGGTTCGGTTCCGTGGAATATCCGGGGCCGGAGGGGATGAGCTGTACGTAGTTGCTGTCGGGGGTTTCACCGGTGTCTTCGAGTTCGGTGAGCATTTCGATGTATTCGCCAGATTCGGTATACCAATCCACGGCGAAAACCGCTTGGAGAGAGACCACGATGGGGCCGGTGAGCTCCACCATGTAATCAATCCAGTAGCGGTCGGTGGTCTTGTACTCGCGCTTGATCAAATTGAGCGAGCCGATGAAGCCGCGCTCGCCGTCGATGACAACCAGCTTGCGGTGGTTGCGCAGGTCAGGGCGGCGAAAACGCGCCTTGTGAATCTGTAGTGGCAGCATCAGGCGCCAGTCCACGTCGATTTCACTGAGTCGCTTGCCGAGTGTGCGGTAGCCCTTATATTTGAGGCTGCCGATTTGGTCGAAGAGGAACTTCACCTCCACGCCGCGTTGACGCGCGCGGGCGAGTGCTTGGAAGAAAGGATCGGTGGTCTCGTCCCAGCTGGTGATATAGATTTCGACGTAGACGTAACGCTGCGCTTTGTCAATGGCATCGGCCATGGCTTGGATTGACTTGCGGTAATCGGCATGGATGCCAAGGTTGTGTCCGATGACGGCTGGGAAGCCTGTGAGGTGGCGGTTGAGCTTGATGATGGACTCGACTTCGGCTTCGAGCGCTTCGAAGGGGTGGTCGGTGACGTCCTTGTGGGCGTCCTCAATGGCATCATTGGCTTCTTGCTGAATACGGTGGCGGCGCCGGTTGATTTGCTGCGAGCCCATGAGCAGGAACAAGGGCAGGCCGATAAATGGCAGCAGCAAAATTGCGAGCAGCCAGGCTGTTGATGAAGAGGGGCGGCGGCCTTCGGGGACGAAGCCGATGGCGAAGATTTTGATGGCGTAATCGAGGATGAAAAACGCAGCCTGCCAAAAGCTTAAGTCCAAAGACAATGATAGGGACATAGGGATGTGTTAACGGACGGAGTCGAAATCGGGCAGGTCATAATCTGCCCACAGCAGGAGGTGGTCGGAGGTGCCTTTTTCGGCGCGTTCTTTCCTGTCGACACCGGCACCGGTGACCTTGTCCGCCAGTTGCTGGGTGGCCAGATGGAAGTCGATGCGCATTCCTTCGTCTTTTTGGAAGCGCAGGGACTTGTAATCGAAGTAGGTCCAGCGGTCTTTTTCGGTGAATTTGCGTGTGACCTCGGACAGTCCTGCTTCTTCGAGACGCTGGAAGGCAGCGCGCTCAGGTTCGGTGACGTGCGTCTTGCCGCGGAATAGTTCCAGGTCCCAGACATCTTCGTTGCGCGGAGCGATGTTGAAGTCACCGGTCAGCAGCAGCTGCTCGTGCTTCTTACCGTCGGCGTAGCGGGCCAGGGCGTAGAGAAAGTCCAGCTTGTAGTCATAGTGACGCTGGGTGATTTCGCGGCCGTTGGGGACATAGAGCGACCAGATTTCGACACCGCGAATGACAGCGCCCAAAGCTCGCGCTTCAGGTGCTTGCTCGGTGGCTTCATCATTGTGATAGCCCGGCTGGCCAGGAAAGCCGGTGAAAACTTCGGTGGGTTCTTCGCGGCTGACAATCGCGACACCGTTCCACTGGTTAAGGCCGTGGAAAACCACGTGGTAGCCGGCGTCCTCGAACAGTGCGCGGGGGAATTTGTCATCGGCGACTTTGGTCTCTTGCAGGCACAACACATCAATGTTGTGCTTGTCCAGTAAGTTCAATGCCCGCTCCCCGCGGGTACGTACCGAGTTAATATTCCACGTGGCAATCCGCATGATTTACAGGTTACCTGGATTGACCTTGATGTAGCGATGCCGGTGGTGCTCAAGCATCCCCAACTTTTCATACAGGGCAACCGCGCCATCGTTTCCGAGGCTGACTTGCAGGTACGCCTTGTCCGCGCCTTCGGCCTGTCCCCACTTCAACGCGGCGGAAACTAGACGCGCTGCTAGACGCTGGCGGCGTGCTGACTCATCTACCTTCACGCACGCGATGCCCAGCCACTTCGTGCCGTCATCGGATTCTGTGATGGTCGCGCGAAGTACCGCGCCCAGGGCGGTGTGGAAGAAGGCGAGGGTGGCATCGGCAGGCGACTGCGTTGCCAGGTCACTTGCTGCGTGGTCAGAGATCTCCAACCACTCGGGCGTTGCGGTCTCGGTGATATCCACATCTAAACCCTCGTCGAGATAGGGCTCGATGTCGCTAAGATCTCCCAGCTCGCGGGTCATGACGATCTTTTCCACATCGACGTGCTCGTGTGGCAGCTTCAATGCTGAATTTCCAATGCGTTCTGGAACCAGCAGCACGCACGGCTGGTTATGGCTGGCGTAAAACGCCATCATCTCCGCTATCGGTGCTGGTTCAAAACCGGCAGATGGGCCCAGCGGGACAGCGGAATTGGTGCGCATGGTGCTGCCATCGCCGGAGCGCATGAACCATTGGCCATTGGACGTCCACTGGTTATGTGCACCCTGATAGGACAGCGCGGAGGCGACCTCAACGTGGCGGATATCGGAATTTCGCACCGTGCGTGGTGAAAGCTTCTTCACCACGTAGAGCTCATCGGCCGGGATGATAACCTCCGGCAACGCGGACGGGAACCCGCCGACCATGTGCGGGCGGATGGTGAGGGGCTCAACCGTCACTACATGTCCGATGACATCGCTGTGCCCGCCGCCTTTGAACTTGCGGCGCGCAACAACGCGGTCATCGACGTGGATGGGATCGGAGCGAAATGCCTTAGCCATAATGATGTGGTGTCTTAATCTTCGTCGTCGTGGCCGAAAGGATCGGCGCCTTCGCCGGGCAGCCAGGTCAGGCCCGGAACGTTCCAGCCATTGGCCTTAATAGTCTTCTTAGCAGCGCGCTTGTTGCGGCCAATCAGAGTATCGGTGTAGACGTAACCGTCCAGGTGGCCGACCTCGTGCTGTAGGCAGCGTGCGAAGAAGCCGGTGCCCTCGACTTCAATTTCCTCGCCCTTCTCATTCAAGCCGGTGACCTTTGCCCAGTCCGCGCGGCCGGTGGGGAAGCCTTCGCCTGGGACGGAGAGGCAGCCTTCGTCCTCGCTGCCGTCATCGGCAGGCATGGTCTCTGGAATCTCAGAAGTCTCCAGCACTGGGTTGATAACGCAGCCGCGGTGCATGTGGCCGTCATCATCAGGGCAGTCGTAGACAAACAGGCGCTTGTTAATGCCAACCTGGTTGGCCGCAAGTCCTACGCCGTTGGCCGCCGCCATGGTTTCATACATGTCTGCAATGAGGGTCTGCAGTTCAGGGGAATCAATAGGTTCGGTGACTGGTTCAGTGGGGTTATGAAGAACAGGGTCGCCGTGGATCACAATTGCGCGGATAGTCATGGCATACAGTTTAGGCATGATTAGCGCACACAACAGTAACGGGCTTAATGATTTGAGCGCGATTGATCAGCAGATCCTTGACTTTGAGGCGCGCGCACCGAAAACCATCGCCCTGAAAGAAAAAGCTATCCGCGCTGAGCTGGATATTTCGCCGGTGCGCTACCACCAGCGGCTCAACGTCATCGTCGAACTGCCGGCAGCGTTGGCTTATAACCCGGTGTTGGTGAAAAGGCTGTTGAGAAAACGCGGAGAACGCGAGGATATTCGGCGTGCCGCACACGGAAACCCTCAACCTGAGCATTAGTGTTACTCATGTGACTAATGAGACTGTAGATAATTCCGCACAAGAACCTACCCAACCAGCTGGTGCCGAAGGTGGCGCTGCTGCTGGCACCACGTTGCCGTTGCGCGGCTTTGCGATGGTCCTTATCGCCGTCGCCGTCATGTTCGGCCTGTGGGCGCTCTATGCCTTTACCCAAGATAGTGGCTCTGAGCAGGCGGCTGAAGACACCAGCCAGCAAGCCGAGCAGCAGGCCGGTGACGCGAATGCGCCGGAACCAGGCACCGTTGGTGCTGATACCGCCCAGCAGTCCGCTGAAGCCATCGCCCCAGAAAACGGCGAGGGCGCTGAAGGTGCCGGTGCCGAGGGAGCAGAGGGCGCTGAAAACGAAGGCCAGCCTGCCGCTGCTGAGCGCGAAGGTGAAGGACGCGAGGGGGCATCGGAAAGCACTGGCTCCGGCAACGCTGCCGCGCCCGCACCGTTGAAGATCAACGTGCTCAACAACTCTCTAACCCAAGGCCTGGCGGCTGACATCTCTGACCGCCTGCGCGCTGACGGCCGCGAACTGGGTGAAGTCGGAAACTTCTCCGACGATGTTCTCCCAGAAACCACCGTGTTCTTCCCAGCCGGCAACGCCAACGCAGAACGCGTAGCCCGCGAGCTTGCCGATGAATTCAACGGCGTAGCACGCGAGAACATCCACACTTTGCCTGATAACACCCGCGATGGTGTCACCCTGGTTCTGACGGAGAACTAGCAAAGAGGAATGTAATCCGGCCCGGAACACCCGCGGCTGGGTACGATAGACCGGTGAGTAACACGGAATACGCCGAAGAAACCTTCGCCCGCTCCCCGCAGCCAACGCTGGGGGTCGAGTGGGAAGTAGCGCTGGTTGACCCCCAAACCCGCGACCTTGTGCCCCGTGCGTCAGAAATTGTGGATGCCGTGGCGCAGTCGACGCCGGACATCCACTTGGAGAAGGAATTTCTCCAAAACACCGTTGAACTAGTCACCGGCATTTGCCACAGCGTTCCTGAAGCAATTGCTGAGCTTCACACCGGAATCCGCGCGGTTCAGGCCGCAGCGGAAGAACGCGGAATGCGCGTGTGGGCTTCCGGCGGGCACCCGTTTTCGGATTTTCGCAAGAACCCGGTCTCTGAAAAGCAGACCTATTCGGAAATCATTAACCGCACCCAGTACTGGGGGCAGCAGATGCTGCTGTGGGGCACACACGTGCACGTTGGTATTTCCCACGAGGACCGCGTCTGGCCGATTATCAACGCGTTGATGACCAAATATCCGCACCTGTTGGCCATTTCGGCGTGCTCGCCGGGCTGGGACGGGATTGATACCGGCTATGCCTCCAACCGCACCATGTTGTACCAGCAGCTGCCGACCGCCGGCATGCCGTATCAGTTTGAGAACTGGCAGCAGTGGCAGGACTACATGCGGGATCAGTCCATTTCCGGCGTGATTAACCACACCGGTTCCATGCACTTTGATATCCGCCCGGCTTCGAAGTGGGGCACCATTGAGGTACGCGTCTCGGATGCCGCGTCGAACCTGCGGGAGCTTTCCGCCGTCGTGGCGCTCACGCACTGCCTGGTGGTGCACTACGACCGGATGATTGATGCCGGTGAGCAGCTACCAACGCTGCAGCCTTGGCACGTGGCCGAAAACAAGTGGCGCGCTGCGCGCTACGGCATGGATGCTTTAGTGATTACCTCGCGTGAAACCGATGAACGCTGGGTGGAAGATGAACTCACCGAACTGGTGGAGCAGCTAACGCCGCTTGCGCGCGAGCTGGGCTGTGCGCGGGAGCTGGAGTTGGTGCTAGAAATCATTGAGCGCGGCGCCGGTTATGAGCGCCAGCGCACGCAGTTTGAAACCAGCGGCGACTGGAAATCCGTTGTGGATATGACCTGCGATGAGTTGGATGCGCTCACCCCGCTTGGTTTCTAAGCATGATACTTAGAAACCGGAAGGATCTTGCTTAAGCCGAACGCTTCTTAACAACGTCTAACAGTCCGGTCAGGGCATAGCAGGCAATGAAGATGATGCCCGTGCCGGTGAAGGCGAGCGCGCCCCACGAGTGCGCGTCATCCATACGCTGGTAAGACGTGCCGTCCCAGACAACTTTGGCGACATAAGGCAGCGCGAAGATAATCATCACGACGAAGGACGCAAGGCCCGCGAACTGTGCGCCGAAGATACCTTTGAGGCGCTGGCCCAGCCAGTCATTGACCGTGAGCAAGATAGCCAACAGCAGAGGCAGCACCCATACCCAGTGGTGGAACCAAGAAAATGGGGAGACTAAGCAGGAAGAGATGCCGGTGAGCGCCATCGCGACGGTGGCGTTGCGGCGCTTGCACGCGATGTAGACGGCCACGCAGGTCAGCGCAAAGACAATGAGCACGGCGAGAATCCACCAGATGCCGCCCTCAATGCCGAACTCACGCTCCATTAGCGAGCGGATAGATTGCGCGCCGGGGTTGGTGTGGTCGCCCACGCGGGAGGAGTCGAAGATAGCGCGCATCCAGAAGTCACTGGCGTCAGGAATGACCCAGAAGCCAACGGCGACGGTGGCTAGGAAAGTCAGGATGGAAATTCCTGCGGCCCACCAGCGGCGCTGGAACAACAGTACGAGGCCAAGAAACGCCGGTGTGAGTTTCAGGCCGGCAGCTAGGCCAATGCCGATGCCGGGTAGACGGTGCTTGGGCAGGAAGTCGAGGGCGACCAGCAACATCAAAAAGATGTTGATTTGGCCAAAGTGCAAGGTGCCCTGGAAAGGCTGGCAGGCAAGAGCAGCAACCGTCAGCAACGCACTGAGCAACCAGTTGACGGGGTGGAAGCCATAGCCGCGCTCACGGAAGACCAGCAAGAATACGATAAATAGTGCGAGCCCCATGCCGAGCTGCCACAAAATGATGGTCCAGTTGTCGCTGAGATAGCTCAGCGCCGTAAACACCGCGCCAGCAAAAGGCGGGTAAGTAAACGGCAAGTCCCCGATATATGCGTTGTCATAGAGCAGCTGGCCATCGGCTACTTCAGAGCCGGCCAGCACATAGATCTTCAGATCCAGCGGCACGCGCCACTTCAGCGCGTGCTCCCCGTCGAAGTTGAAAATCCGAAAGACTGTCCACACAGCAAATACCGCCAGGGCAAGCGCTAAGGAGGGAGCCCCCCAGATCTTCTTCACAATATCTATCCTTACAATGCATGTTTGGCCCATGCGGCCAAAAGGGTACGCCGTGAAAGTAACGCACCCAGTGCGCTACTTGCGCCGCATCTGCTTGGAGGCAGGCTGGTCATTACGCGACATGTTGGCATCGTCGGTGTAAAGACCTTCGCGGCGCGAAATACGAGTCATGCGCTGAGCCGTAACCGGGCTCGTCGCCATGGCAAAAACTACCAGCAGGAACAAGATACCTAAGTCGCCGCGCTCAGCGACGCCAAAGGATTCTGATCCCGTAACGCGAATTCCAGCTCCCAGAATAGTAAACGCTAGGCCCACAGTTTGAGGTTTTGTGACGAAGTGAATACGTGACATTGGATCCTGGAATCGCGCCACACCAATCGCGGCGGACAAAACCAGCAGGGCACCTGCGAAAATAAGGACGAGGGAGACGATATCGGCAATTAGTGCGTAACTCATTAGTTGTCCCTCTTTCTAAAGCGTGTGACCGAAACGGTGGAGATAAAGCCCAGCAGCGCGACCACCAGCATGGCGTTCGACACCGTGGTATCAAGCGTCCAGCAAATGTAGACGGCCATGGCGCACTGGAACATCGCGATGAAACCGTCCATACCAACCAAGCGGTCCATGGAGTTTGGACCTTTGACAATACGCCAGGTGGTCAGCAGGAAGGACACGACGAACATCGCCGCGGCGATGGATAAAAACGTGTTGTAGAGTGCGGGATCCATTAGGCGTGTTTCCCTTCGAAGATGGAAATCATGCGGCGTTCCAGGCTGACCAGGTTGCCGATTTCACGGTCGATATCTGACTCGGTCGTGGCGTCCAGGACGTGCACGGTGAGCATGCGGTTAGCAATATCAATCTCCGCCACGGTGCCGCCGGGCTGCAGGTTGTATAAGACGACGGCGAAGCTGAAGACCAACTCATTTTCCACACGCATCGGCGCGCGCAAAATAGCGTTCTTTGGCTTCTCACCCGGACGAACCGCAACCCATGCGACCTTGACCGAAGCCCACAGCAGCTCACCCGTCCAGACGAACAGGTAGCGAATTAGTCGGCCCCAAGAAACCTTGACATCACTAATCGGCATGGCAGGCAGCGGCAGGAAGAAGACAATGCCAAGTCCCACGAGCATGCCGCCGAAGACATTAGCCCAGGTGACTTCGCCCATGAGCAGACACCACATGATGGTCAGCCACAGAACAAATGTTGGGCGGAAGCGGTGGCGTGCGCCGGTTAGAAGTTGACTCACTGCTCATCCTCCCCAGACTCGGTGGCGTTATCGGTGCCAGTATCGCTATTTGTATTTGAACCATTAGCTGCCGGTTCTGGTTCGGGCAGCAGGTGGTCGCGGTTTTCAATGGAGTCCCTATCGACATAACGATCTTGCGGATCCAGGTGACGGGTTGGATTGTCATAGTGCTCACCCAAGACCGCATCTTGGTAGATGGTTTGGTCTTGCGCGGACTCCGCGGAACGCGAGGTAATGCCAGAGACAGGGCCTGCCACGAAGGTAATCACGGTGGATGCGATGACCAGCAGAGCGGTTGAGGCAAACATGCCAAATGGTAGGCGGCCTACATCGGCGCGTTCGGAGTACTCGACTTCGTCTGTGACATCGGCAAGCGGTGCGGGACGCGCCAGCGCAACGTGGCCCTCGGGGGCGTCTGCGCGGTCGCGAAGGAAGCCCTTGGACCAGACCAACACCATGACGTACAAGGTCAAAAGCGAGGTCACAACGGCGCCGCCGATAAGCACCCACGCCATCCAGGAGCCCTCATTTGCGCCGGCTTGCAGCAGCAAAACCTTGCCCATGAAACCAGAGAACGGCGGGATGCCACCGAGGTTGATGGCGGGGATGAAGTACAGAATTGAGATAACCGGTGCGGTGTACAGCAAGGACCCCAAGCGTCGCAGCGACGACGTTCCCGATTGTCTTTCGATGAGACCGACCACCAGGAACAGTGCAGTCTGCACCAGAATGTGGTGCACGGCGTAGAAGATTGCGCCAGACAGACCCTGGGCTGTGCCCAGTGCAACACCGAAGATCATGTAACCAATGTGGCTGACCAACGTAAAGGACAACAGACGTTTGATGTCTGTCTGCGCCATGGCGCCCAAAATACCAACAATCATGGTGGCAAGTGCCACCCACATCAGCAGCGTGTCCAGCGAGCCATCAGTAAACACCGCGGAGCGCATACGAATAATTGAGTACACACCAACCTTGGTCAGAAGACCCGCGAAAACCGCGGTGACCAGCGCCGGGGCGGTGGGGTAGGAGTCAGGTAGCCACGCATCAAGCGGCACAACTGCGGCCTTGATACCGAAAGCAACCAGCAGCACGCCGAAGATGGCGGTGCGGGTGCCTTCCGGAATATCCGCGATGCGAGTACCAATCTGCGCCATGTTCACCGTACCGACCGCGGCGTAGGTCAAGCCGATGCCGAGCAGGAAGATCATGGACGACACCATGGAAACCATGACGTAGCCAACGCCGGCACGCACGCGGGCTGGCGATGCACCCAAGGTCAGCAGCACATACGACGCCACCAGGAAGATCTCGAAACCAACGTAGAGGTTGAACAAGTCACCAGCCAAGAAGGAGACATTCACACCCATGGTCAGCAGCATGTAAGTAGGCAAGAAGACCGTAACCGGCTCATCCTCGCCGCCGTCGCGCACACCCTGGGAGATGGCGTACCACATCACGGAGAACAGCACGATGGACGAGGTAAACAGCATGACCGTGGACAAACGGTCCGCGACCAAGGTGATGCCGACTGGGGCATCCCAGCCACCGATTTGCAGCGTTTGAATGCCATCAAAATCTGCAACCGCCAACAATGTCAGGCTGACCAAGGAGGACAGCGCGAGCATGACGAATGCAAGCTGCGACTGCGCGCGGCGGAAACGTGAGAGAAGCAAAGTCAGTGCCGCACCCGCGACCGGAATAAGCACCGGCATCGGAATGAGATAGGTGATGTACGGCAGGACTAGCTCAACGTAGGAAGCAATGAGATCACTCATCCTTGACCCCCTTCACTGGTTCCTCAAAGAAGCGCGGACCGAAGGTATCGCCTTCCTTGGTGGCACGGCCGGTGGTTGGGTCCGAGGACGCATCCTGGTCCGGTGCCGCCGATGGACGCGAAGCAATCGCTGCGACTGCTGCATCATCCATGTCGTCTTCAATAACGTCATCAGTACGGTAGCGGTACTGACGGTAGGCGAGGGTCAAAATGAATGCCGTGAGCGCCATCGAAATAACAATCGCGGTCAAAATCATTGCTTGTGCCAGTGGGTCAGCAATATCTTCACCATGCGGCGCAGATTCGCGGCCCATAACTGGCGGCGAACCAGCAGGTCCGCCAGCCTGAATAATGATCAAGTTGACTGCGTTGCCGATAAGAAGGATACCCAGCAGCATCTTAGTCATCGCGCGGTCAAGCACCAGGTAAACACCCGCGGCCATCATCGCGCCGGAGGCGAGGAGAAACATGAGATTGGCTTCCATTTACTTCTCCTTTCCTTCAGCGTTATCAGTGTTCAAGGTCTTGCTCACGGGGCTGGCATTCGCCGTGGGCCCCTGCGATGGCGGATCGGGTTTTTCCTTGTGTGGTGGAACCTCAGTCGGCATGGAAATTTCTGCCGTGCCGGTGGTATCTGCACTGCTGGTGCCCGCGCCAGCAGTGGTCTGTGCCGCGGCAACTGCCTTCGCCTTTGCCTTGCGCTGGCGGTTCTTGCGCGCAAGCGACCGGGCGCGGTCACGGGCGCGCTGCTTACGAATCTCTTCTTCCTCATCCAGCTTGCCGCCGAGGGAACGAAGTATGTGCAAGGTCAAGCCAATAACCACGAGGTAAACACCAAGGTCGAAGACCAATGCCGAAGGCAAGGAGACTGACCCAACCAGTGGGATATCAACCGAGCCATAAGCCGAGGCCAGTGGCGGCATGCCCCACAGCATTGGGCCGACAGCGGCGGCGATGGAGAAGATAAGACCCGAACCCATGATGCGGCCGCCATCAATAGGCAATGCTTCTTCCAGCTCAGCGCGGCCGCCAGCGAGGTAGCGCAGAATCAGCGCGAGTGCTGCAACCAGGCCACCTGCGAAACCGCCACCAGGGGCGTTGTGGCCAGTGAAGAAGAAGTACAGCGACAGCGCAATCATGGACGGGAACAACACGCGGGTGGAAACATCCACCATCAACGAACGGTTGAGCTGCTGCTCAGTCTCCACACCCGCAGCCAACCAACGGCGACCAGTCACGCGCAGCGTCGGGCGGCGTGACTCACGGGTAAAGGACTGAGTGCGGTAAATCAGCGAGGCTACACCAGTTGCGGCGATAACCAGAACGGTGATTTCACCGAAGGTATCCCACGCACGGATATCAACCAGAAGCACGTTCACAGCGTTGGCGCCGTGGCCAATCTCTTGCGCGAGATCCGGCATGTGAATGGAGATGGACTGCTCCGTGCGCGCGTTGACAGCGAACATGGTCAAAATGATGGTGAGCAGGCCAACCGCGATGGCAAGCCAGGCGCGCAGACGGTTGTGGCGAGGTTCGCCGCGCCACTCTGTATTTGGTGGCATCTTACGCAGCACCAGCATGAACAGCACCATGATGATGGTTTCCACCAGCAACTGGGTCAGCGCCAAATCAGGGGCTCCGTGCAGCGCGAAGATAAATGCCAACGAGTAGCCGGTAATGCCCACGATGATGACGCCGGACAGACGGTTGTGGGTGATAGTGGCAGCAACCGCAGCAGCAATAATGATGAAGGCGGCGAAGAACTGCCACGCATTTTCCGCAACAATCATGCGGACATTGGTCAGGTCACCGAAGACAATGGCGAAGGTAGGCAGCAGAATCAGACACACAAAAATGGTGGTCAGGTTCAGCTGCAGGGAGCCGCGCTGTGTATTCGCGGTGATGTGCAGCGAGAGATTACGCAGGCCAACCAGCATCGCGTCATAAGCATTATCGGCATTACCAAGCGCTGCATACTCGCCTTGGAATGGCTTGAGCAGGTGGCGCTGCCAGTGCAGGAAGCAACCAGCGATGATGATGACGGTGGAAATGCCCAGCGCAATATTGAAACCGTGCCACAGCGCGAGGTAGGAGCCATCTTCACCATAGAGCTGGTCCAGGTGCAGGTTGATGGCATCGGACATGATCTTCGGGAACAGACCAAAGAAGACGGTCAGCGCGGACATGATGGCCGGAGCGATCCACAGCTTCGGCACAATCTTGTGCATCTTTTCTACGGCCTCAGAGGTCTCACCATTCTTGGTGCCAAACGCACCCCACAGAAAGCGCAGGGCATAAGCCATGGTGAGAACCGAGCCGATGATGATAGCAACCAGCATGAGGCTGCGCGGCATGCCGATGAGCAGGTCTTCATGCATGACGGCTTCGATGATGGCCTCTTTGGTGACAAAGCCAAACAGCGGTGGGATACCCGCCATGGACAAAGCGGAAATCACGGCGAGGACAAAGACCAGCGGTTCTTTGCGCGCCAAGCCCGACAGTTTCGGAATCTCACGGGTTCCGGTGGCGTGGTCAATCGCGCCGACAATCATAAACAGTGTGGCCTTAAACAGCGAGTGCGCAAAGGTCAATGCCAAAGCAGCCATCATCGCTTCGCGGGAGCCAATCGCCATGACCGCGATGATAAAGCCCAGCTGGGACACGGTGCCGTAAGCAAGAACCAGCTTGAGGTCGATCTGTTTCAGCGCCATCCAGCCGCCAAGCAGCATGGTCATCAAACCAATCGGGATGACCACCAGGTGCCAGGAAGAGACCTCGTTGAACTCAGGCGCCAGGCGCGCAACCAAGTAGATGCCGGCCTTCACCATGGCTGCCGAGTGTAGGTAAGCAGAAACCGGGGTCGGCGCAGCCATCGCGCCAGGAAGCCAGAAGTGCAGCGGGATATTCGCGGACTTCGACAACGCACCAGCCAGAATCAGACACAGTGCAACCGTGATGTACGGGGTCTGCGCCCAGCCATCGTAGGTGGCAATCTCACTGAAGTGCCACACGCCGGTCTGGCGGCCGAGGATGATGATGCCCACCAGCATGGCCAGACCACCAGCAGCGGTGATCATCAGCGCCTGGGTTGCAGAACGGCGCGAGGACGCGCGCTCGCCGTAGTACGCCACCAGCAGGAAGGACAGCACCGAAGTGATTTCCCAGAAGACGTACATCAGCAGCAGCGAGTCAGAAATGACCAGGCCATACATCGCGGTGGCGAAGCCGGTCATCTGGGCGCCGAATAGCGTCAGGCGCAGCGGGACGGTATCAAAATAGCCCCAGCAATACAGCAGGACTAGCGCGCCGACACCCAAAATGATGAGCGAAAACAGCGCCGAGAGGCCGTCGAGTCGAAAGTCAAGATTCAGGTGCGCGGCGGGCATCCATTCGATGCTTGCCTTGTGGTCCAGGTTTCCTGAGACCATTTGTTGCACAACCCAGATGAAGCCTCCGGCAGGCACGAGAGCCAAAATTCCGAAGGCGGGCCGTCCGAGCGTGTGGATCAAAAAGGGCGCACACACCGTCGCGGCGATTAGAGCTAACAGCAATATCAGCACAGTATTCGGTGCTCTCCCACTTAGGTTAGCGAAGCACTAGTGCTCCTTAAAACGGACAGGGTAGGGGTCAACAGTTTTCCTTTTATCGACTTTCAACCTGCGCTGTCCCAGCGGCGGCAAAGCTAGCGCTTTTAAGTGCTATTTCACCTGGAAATACTGCAACATCTAAGGAATCTCCACCATGAACTTGTGCGCACCGGGGGTGAGAGTTTGCTCAAGGACTCATGCTGGGGCGGCGTCGATAGAAAACGGCGCGGCCAACACGGTCAATAGTAGCGTGACGTGCGGAATTTTTAAAAGGTAAATTCAAATTACACAGTATTATATAGAGCGATTGCGCTCTTTCTGTCGCCCAATAGTTGACACGACGTTTCTGCGAATTCGCTATGCGCTGGTGCGTTGCATGTCATAGCCATGGCAGCCCTGTTGAACGCATTGCTTGCCGATGTCGCGAAAAAGAAAACGTTAATTTTGCCACACTTAGGTGTACCCGGTTTAAAATTGTGCGCTTAACGCACGGTGGAAGCGTGTGAGGAAGAGCGCTTCGGTTTGAACCATGTGCTCAATCTCGGTGGGGTCCACCGATTCCTGTGGGGAGTGGATAGCAGAGGTCAGATCCGCTGCACCGAAGAGCGCAATCTCAGAATCAGGGAAGGCTTCGTGCAGCTCCACGGTCAGCGGAATGGATCCGCCGGTGCCTATTTCGCTGGCGTCCATGCCATAAGCATCGGACATGCACTCGCGCAGCAGGTTGAGGATTTCGCCGTCTTCATCGGCGGCATAGGAGCGGTTGATGGCCAGGATCTCGGCATCGAGCTGCGCGCCCCACGGCGTGTGGTCTTGAAGGTGCTTAATGAGCAGCTTCGCGGTCTTTGCCGTGGTGATGCGCTTGCCTTCTGAGTTGCGTTGGCGTGGTGGCACGCGCAGATTCAGGTGTGCTTGAGCCGTGGCAGGAACCGCATTGATGGCGTCTTCGACCGGAGTGGAGGAAAAGCCGGTGATGGATACTGCAGGCCGTGCCCAGATGAAGCTTGCGATATCGCCTTCAGGTAGCTCGGTTGCCTCAAGCATTCCGGTATCAGCGCGGAACTTGTCTTCGGGGTATTCCTCACCGTCCCACACACCCGTGCAATCCACGCCGTCGATGACGCAGCGGCCTTCGTTGTCACGAACAGAGTCAAGCGCGCGGATAAGGGCGGCGACGGCATCGACTGCAGCACCGCCGAACTTGCCGGAGTGAACCGGTGCTTCCATGGTTTCGCAGTGCACACGAATCTGCGCCGAGCCGCGCTGCAAGGTCACAATGGATGGCACACCTGGCTCGGTGTTGCCGGTATCAACCACGAAGATAGCTTCTGCTTCGAAAAGCTCGGGGCGGTCCTCGAGCAGCTGCTTGAGACCCAGGCCCCCATTTTCTTCCGAACCTTCAATAACAAACTTGATGGTGGGAAGATTCGGCTCATCCTTGATAAGGCGCAGCACCTCCAAGTGCATAGCGATATGTCCCTTGCAGTCCGCAGTGCCGCGGCCCCACCAGCGACCATCGCGCTCAGTGACCTCGAGTGGCTCATTGTCCCACTCTTCGCGTGGGCCGAGCGGCACGATGTCATGGTGGGCATACAGCAACACCGTGCGGTCATTGTTCGGATCGCCCGTAACCTCGCCGAGCACAGCGAGGGACTTGTCGACACCCTCAATGATCTCAGCAGTGGCGCCGACTTCTAAGAAGGCATTTTTGACCCACTCGGCGGATGCCTCGTATTGCTCACGCACTGAGGCGTCCACATGGACGGATTCAAACGCAACCATCTGCGTGAGGTCATCGAGGATTCGTGTCCGAGAGGGGCTAAACATAGCAATTAGCTTAGCCAATCAAGATATGACCAGCGGATTTGGCGTGGCTTATCCGCGAAACTTACTTATAAGTCTGCAGGAACAATGCTTCCGCGATAGCGATGTGCTCAATTTCCGATGGATCCACGGATTCATTCGGGGAGTGGATAGCGCACTGTGGTTCTTCCACACCGAAGAGCGCAATCTCCGCATTCGGATGCGCGTCCTGGAGTTCCACCGTCAGAGGAATGGATCCGCCCATGCCCATGGTGGTGGTTTCCTTGCCGTACGACTCAGATAGGGCCTTCTCCAGGATCTTCAGCGCTGGCTTTTCCAAGTCAGTTTCAAAGCCGCGAGCGGCCTCGATGATGTCTGCGCTGAAATGCGCACCAAAAGGCGTGTGTGCCTTGAGATGCGCAACGACTGCCTCGGCAATTTCTTGTGGATTCGCTGCGGCTGGCACACGCACATTCAGCATTGCTTCAGCGGTTGCTGGAACTGCATTGACCGCGCGGTCAACCGGGGTGGAGGTAAAACCAGTAACGGTGACAGAAGGACGTGCCCACACCAGGTCACCGGCGTCAGTGTTGTCATCGCCAGCGATTTCGGTGCCCTCTAGCAGGCGTGCATCCTTGCGGAATTCCTCGGCTGGGTAGCTGCGGCCTTCCCACTTCGCTGTGGAATCGGTGCCCTCAATGACGGTGGCACCTGTGTCATCGTAAAGCGAATCCAGCGCACGCATCAGCGCCTTGACGGCATCTGGTGCCGCACCACCGAACTGGCCGGAGTGCGCAGGGCTGGACAAGGTATCCATCTGCACGCGAATCATCGCCGAACCACGCAAGGAAGAAGTCAGCGTTGGCTCGCCCACGGCCCAGTTGCCGCAGTCGGCGATGAGGATGGCATCGGCAGCAAATGCCTCCGGGGTTTTAGCAATCAACTTGGACAGGCCTGCACCGCCCATTTCCTCTGAACCTTCAATGAGAACTTTGATGTTCAAATCGGTGCCACCGGTTTGCTCCAAAGCGCGCATGGCAGCCAGATGCATGACCACATTGCCCTTGCAGTCAGCAGCACCGCGGGCATACCAACGGCCGTCGCGCTCGGTGAGAGTGAATGGATCTGAATCCCATTTGGCCTCATCACCAGCAGGAACCACGTCATAGTGGGAGTACAACAGGACGGTCTTCGCGCCCTCTTTGCCAGCGCGCTGACCCAACAGCGTCACCGAACCATCCTCGGTAACATGCTCTTCCACCTCGAGCCCAGCCTCGGTCAACGCCTTGCTGACCCAGCTCTTAGCCCCATCCATCTGGTCTTTGAGCTCAGCAAAGGTGTGGACAGAATTAAACTTCACCAGCTCCGATAGCTGCGTGAAGATTTTCTCGCGGTCAATTTTAATGATGTCTTTAATATCAGCCATGACCACCAACCTACACCGCAGCCGCATTCCATTAGGTGGAATAAGGAAAGGAATTGGCCGAGAAATTTCCTCCCTTTATATCTAAGGTGAAAACCAGCCGAACAAACACCGCCTGGAGCGATGAATCGACCGCCCGGAAAGCTTCTGGCAGGGGTCGCGATGCACTGCTAAATATTTAGGCCAGCACGGGATTGCAGGTGAGCAAATTATTGCAGATCGCTTTTAGCGGTTTTTCTTGCACTCGAGGGGTGAGAGTGCCAGAATGGTTGCTGACACCAGGTTGAGGTTGGTACACACTCACCAATCCTGCCGTCGCGGGCGCCTGCGTGACCTACAAACCTTGAGTGAAACCCAATCTAGGAGATTAAACACTATGGCAAAGATTATTGCCTTCGATGAAGAGGCACGTCGTGGTCTTGAGAGTGGTCTCAACACTCTGGCAGACGCAGTAAAGGTAACGCTCGGCCCAAAGGGTCGCAACGTAGTCCTGGAAAAGAGCTGGGGCGCTCCAACCATTACTAACGATGGTGTTTCCATCGCTCGCGAAATCGAGCTCGAGGATCCATACGAGAAGATCGGCGCAGAGCTGGTCAAGGAAGTTGCAAAGAAAACCGATGACGTCGCTGGCGACGGCACCACCACCGCAACCGTCCTGGCTCAGGCACTGGTCCGCGAAGGTCTGCGCAACGTAGCCGCTGGTTCTAACCCAATGGGCATCAAGCGCGGTATCGAAGCAGCAACCAAGACCGTTGTTGACGCACTTCTGGCTTCCGCAAAGGACATTGAGACCCAGGAGCAGATTGCTACCACCGCTGGTATTTCCGCTGCGGACCCAGCTATCGGCGAGAAGATCGCTGAAGCTATGTACACCGTTGGCAATGGCGCGGTGAACAAGGATTCCGTTATCACTGTTGAAGAGTCCAACACCTTCGGCGTTGACCTCGAGGTTACTGAGGGTATGCGCTTCGATAAGGGCTACATCTCCGGCTACTTCGCAACCGACGTTGAGCGTCAGGAAGCAGTCCTGGAAGACCCTTACATCCTGCTGGTCTCCTCCAAGATCTCCAACATCAAGGACCTGGTTCCTGTTCTGGAGAAGGTCATGCAGTCCGGCAAGCCACTGCTGATCATCGCTGAAGACGTTGAGGGCGAAGCACTGTCCACCCTGGTTGTGAACAAGATTCGCGGCACCTTCAAGTCCGTTGCTGTTAAGGCACCAGGCTTCGGCGACCGCCGCAAGGCAACCCTGCAGGACATGGCTATCCTCACCGGTGGCCAGGTTATCTCTGAAGAAGTTGGCCTCTCCCTTGAGACCGCTGACCTCCCACTGCTGGGCCAGGCACGCAAGGTTGTTGTCACCAAGGACGACACCACCATCGTTCAGGGCGCTGGCGCTCAGGAGCAGATCGACGGCCGCATCAAGCAGATCCGCGCTGAGATCGACAACTCCGATTCTGACTACGACCGTGAGAAGCTGCAGGAGCGTTTGGCTAAGCTGTCCGGCGGCGTTGCAGTTCTTAAGGTTGGCGCTGCAACCGAGGTTGAGCTTAAGGAACGCAAGCACCGAATTGAGGACGCAGTCCGCAACGCAAAGGCTGCTGTTGAAGAGGGTATCGTTGCCGGCGGTGGCGTGGCGCTGCTGCAGGCTGCAACCGCTCTTGATTCCCTTGAGCTGTCCGGCGATGAGGCAACCGGTGTGAACATTGTTCGCTCCGCACTGTCCGCTCCACTGAAGCAGATTGCTTTCAACGCTGGCCTGGAGCCAGGCGTTGTTGCTGACAAGGTTTCTTCCCTGCCTGCTGGCCAGGGTCTGAACGCTGCTACCGGCGAGTACGTCGACCTCATGGAGGCTGGCATCAACGACCCAGTGAAGGTAACCCGCTCTGCGCTGCAGAACGCTACCTCCATTGCTGCACTGTTCCTCACCACCGAGGCAGTAGTTGCTGACAAGCCAGAGCCAAACGCTCCAGCTATGCCAGACGCTGACGCAATGGGTGGCATGGGCTTCTAGTCCCCACCGCACCCCGCGCTTAACAGCGCACTGCGTCTCTACCGACGCACCTCAAGAGCTCACCGTTTCCTTACTAAGGGAGGCGGTGAGCTTTTTGCGTGCCTATAGAGCCTTAAGGAAGCCTGCCAAGCCTCTCGGTGACGGGCTAACACTCCGAGCGTCCTAAGCCCACACAAGCGCGCATTTGCGGGCAAATGCAGGCAGACTAGTTTCGGAAAGGATCTTACTCGTGTGTCATTGGAGGTTCCTGGGAATACTTGCGCTATGCCCGGTTTAACAGGGGCTTAAAGGAGTACTTTGAAATGATAACAAGCTATTTCTCACAAGGGGCTTACCAGTGACGACAGCTCTTTTATTTAACCGACTGAACTTCAATTTTTGATGTGTAAACCGCGACGCGAACGCCGCTAAGGCGTTCAATTCTTGCCAGAAACACCCCTGATATAGCCCCGGATTGGGGTAGGAAACCGGGCTCCGCAGAAAAACTTTCGCCCCAATTTCCGGCTCCAGGAGGGCTATATATCGACCCGTTATGTCCGGGTGTTAGCGCGAAACCCACACTTGATCCAAATTCCTTCGCGGGTCACAGTCATAGCCGCAGGTTAACTATTGGTTTTGTGTTTAAAGAATATAGGAAATTTTTTCAAGCGAGCGTGAAACCTGGGGCTCTTGTGGTTACGAATACAGTTTGTGAGAGAAATCAACATTGCAATTCGGCTTGAAAAGTAACTGGTTTGTGACAAAATAGTTAGTTGTGACGCCCGCTAGGGTGTCTGCAAATCCGCAAACACCTCCGGGCGTGAGTCCGGACTTCACATAAGGAGATCAACATGGATCTGTCTTTCGTTCAGGAGCAGCTCGACACCTTCGCTACCTTCGCAGGTGCAATCGGCGACTTCCTTCAGCTTCCAGCTCGCATCTTGGGCAGCGTAGTTGACTGGTTCGGCGAGTCCGAGACCGAGGGTGTATCTAACATCGAGGCTGACTGGGACATCACCAAGGGCGCATTCGGTTCTTCCACCGACGAAGCACCTGCAGAGTAATATAGCTGCCGACTGGCAACCTACTAATCATTCATCTTTGCCAGTGGGCGGCTAAGAAGTCCGACTCACTGCACTTCCTAAAGGAGTAAAAATGGAATTTCTCGATACCTGGAACACCCTGTCCTCTGACGGCATCTTGGGCTCCCTGATCAGCATCCTCGAGCCTGCTGGTGACTGGGCTGGCGCAGCTGCTGACCTCATCGGTCTGGTTATCTAATTAACCACTGCATAAGCAGTTTCTAAGTTGAAACCCCCGCTCTTTGAGCGGGGGTTTCGCTGATCCTAGGTGTACGGAAAATAACCCCCTACTCAGCGCGCCTGAATTACTTTTAACGATTAAACTAGCCACCATGGCTGATATTAAAGACGATGAATTACCAGTAATCGATCTGGCGAAGACCGACGGTTATGTAGTTGATGACTCGGACGAAGATGATCCAAGTCTGATTATGCCGGACGGCTCTGCGGTTCAAACATGGCGCGAGAATTACCCTTATGAAGAGCGCATGTCCCGCGAGGAGTACGAAATTACCAAGCGTGCTCTGCAGATTGAGCTATTGAAGTGGCAGAACTGGACCAAGGAAACTGGTCAGCGCCACATTATTCTGTTTGAAGGCCGTGATGCTGCTGGTAAGGGTGGCACTATTAAGCGTTTCAATGAGCACCTCAACCCACGTGGCGCGCGCACCGTGGCTCTTGAGAAGCCTTCACCACGTGAGTCCACCTCCTGGTACTTCCAGCGTTATATCCAGCACTTCCCAGCGGGCGGAGAAATCGTCTTCTTTGACCGTTCTTGGTACAACCGCTCAGGTGTTGAGCGCGTTATGGGCTTCTGTACGGAATCCCAGCATGCTGAATTCTTACGTGAAGTTCCAATGTTGGAGAATATGCTTCTTGGTTCCGGTATTTCACTGACCAAGCTGTGGTTCTCAGTTACCCGTAAGGAACAGCGCACCCGCTTCGCTATCCGTCAGATTGACCCGGTACGCCAGTGGAAGCTTTCCCCAATGGACCTTGCTTCCCTGGATAAGTGGGATGATTACACCCGCGCGAAGGAAGAGCAGTTCCGTTATACCGACACTGATGAATCCCCATGGATCACCATCAAGTCGAATGACAAGAAGCGTGCGCGTATCAACGCTATGCGTTATGTTTTAAGCAAATTTGAATACACCAACAAGGATCACTCCGTTGTTGGCGAGCCTGATGAAAACGTTGTTAAGCGTGGACGTAATCAGATTGGTGATTAATTTCGCCTAGATGTCAGTCAGGCTAAAGAAATGGTCGCTCCGAGTATTACGGAGCGACCATTTTGCTTTTCTGGGTAAGTACTAGCGAGCGGTGACTTTGCCGAACAGTCGGGCAACTGGTGCCAACAGTGATGGACGCGCTGCAATCCAAGCAGCAGCGATAACAACCAGCGAACCTAGGAAGATGAAGAAACCAGTCCAGTTGTCGGCGTACACCGTCGGGTCAACGTCACCCTGTGACGCGTACATGGTGTTGAGATTGCGCAATAACCCGGTGCCGATGACCAGCACGACGTGGATGATGATGAAGATGACGAAGAACAGCATCACTGGGGTGTGAATTTTGCGGGCCAATGGTGCTGGGTAGAGCTGGGAAGCCTTGGTCCAGTTCTTTGACCAGAAACTGCTCATGCGGAAGCCAGAGATGATTGCCAGCGGCGCAGCGATAAAGACAACGGCAAAGTAGGAGAGCAACTGCAGTGCGTTGTAATGAACCCAGCCATTTTCAGTTGGCCAATCCAAGGTCAGGTACTGCAGTCCAGCGGACAGCGCATTCGGGAAGACATCCCAGCTGGTTGGAACAATCCTCATCCAGTGCCCAGTAACGAACAACAAGATGATGAAGACGATTCCGTTAACAACCCAAAGGATATCGAGAGTCAGGTGGAACCACAGCGTCAAACTGATCTTCTTCTTAAAGCGCTTTGGCGTGACATAAGCACTGGGCTTGCGCTCGTATCGGATCTGGATGCCGGTGCGAATGATCAGCACCATGAGGAACACGTTGAAGAAGTGCTGCCAGCTCAGCCATACCGGAATGCCAACAGGTGCGCTTTCTGGAAGAGTCGAGTGTCCGTCATAGCGTTCCAGGAAGTTCGCACCGGAATCAGTGCTGAAGAAGTAGCGCGAACCAAATACAGCTAATGCCAGTAGAACTGCTAGGGCGAGAACTACAACAATGCCCCCGCCAATCCACTGCTTGCGCGTGAACTGACCGTAGCGCTTTTCTTCCGATGCCGGCTTGGTAGCCGTATCAGTTTTTGGTTGTTGTTTCGGTGCAGTCTGAGTAGCAGCGGGCTTTTGTGGGGCACTCGGTGCTGCGGCATTTGGTGTTGCCGGAGCGCTCGGAGCTCCTGGAGCTGTGGGCGCACTTGGAATGCTGGAACCGCTGGCGACACCAGGCGCTGGAATTCCGGGGGCCGAAGGCGTGGCAGGGACCGACGGAACCGCTGGAGCAGACGGCGCACCTGGTGTTCCGGGCGCACTTGGCGCTGTTGAAGAGTTACCCGCTGGAGCTACTGGAACTCCTGGCGCCGATGGTGCACTGGGTGCGGAGGCAGGTGGACCCGGAACTGGAGGCGCAGCATTTGCTGCATCCGGGGCAGCCGGCACTGCTGGTGTTGATGGCGCACTCGGAGCACTAGGAACGGATGGCGCGGACGGTGTCGTAGCTGCCTTCGGCGCTGCTGGGACGCTTGGTGCTGCTGGCGCAGCGGGAGCGGCGGGGGCGGTTGGAGCGCTTGGCGCAGACGGAGCTGCAGGAACTGGTGGTGCAGCGGCTGCACTCGGAGCACTTGGAGCTGCTGGAACGGAAGGCGCACTTGGAGCAGAGGGAACCGCCGGCGGAGTTGCTGAGCTCGGAGCGGATGGAAGCGAAGGCGCAGGAACGGCAGGAACAGCTGGTGCCGCAGGAGCACTTGGCGCAGATGGCATTGCTGCGGCGGGACGAGTCGGAGCGCTTGGCGCGGACGGAGCTGCGGGTGCGGAAGGGGCAGCCGGCGGGGCAGGAGGTGCGGGAACCGAAGATTGTGGTTGCTCGCTGCCTTCCTCGTGTGGGTTTCCACCGCGAAGATTGCCGGTCATAGTTTGCCCTTTCTCTGCTCCATCGCTTTTAATAAGTCGCTCAACTTCGTGCGCGGAAGTTTTCGTGCCTTATTAGTAGTTTCTATTGTCATCGACGAATACGTGCCCACCAAATGCGGACGCGTAAGATTGCGGCCTAAGATGCCGAACGCGGCGGTGAATGCAGACAGGATAGTCTGCCCACTGGTTGGCACACGCCACAGTGCGACAGAGCAACAACCATCGGAAATTATTGCTACCAGCACTTTAAGCATTACGGGGCGCTACAATTGACTCGTCGAAGTCTTTAATTGAACCTACACGGTGGGGTGCAAAAACGAATTTTGAGCGCGCACATTAATTCAGGCAGGAGCACTGTTGGTGGTGCTTCTGCCTGAGAATTGCGTGGAAAAGTAAAAGGGGATCTAGCGCATGCCCATGCGGATGGCGCCATCAAGGCGAATGGTTTCACCATTGAGCATGGGATTGCAGATGATGGATTCAACGAGTTGCGCAAACTCGGCGGGTTTCCCCAGGCGTGCAGGGTGCGGGACTTGCTTGCCCAAAGAAGCTTTGACCTCATCTGACATTCCGGCGACCATCGGGGTTTCAAAAGTTCCGGGTGCAATGGAAACTACCCGAATGAGTGCGCTTGCAAGGTCGCGCGCAATCGGTAAGGTCATGCCAGCAATACCGGCCTTGGAGGCAGCATAAGCAGCTTGGCCCATTTGGCCATCGAAAGCCGCAACAGAGGCGGTATTGATAATGACGCCGCGTTCTTCACCCACCGGGTCGTTAGCCAGCATGGCTTGAGCCGCCAACCGAATCACATTAAAAGTGCCCACCAGATTGACGTTGATAACCGCAGAGAATTTATCCAGTGGGAAAGCGCCTTTAAAACCCGCGGTCTTAAAACCGTTGAGCATCCCCGCGCAGTTGACCACGATGGCCAGGTTATTGTCCGCGTTCGCAATATCAATGGCACGTTGGACAGAGACTTCATCGGTGACATCGGCGGGCGCAAAGACCACATCACCATCAATGGAGTGGAGTGCATTCTGGTTTGCTTGCGGCAGATCGATAACCACAACGCGGGCACCGGCGGCAGCAAGCGCGGTGGTGGTTGCCAGGCCAAGCCCGGATGCACCGCCGGTAACCAGCGCGGTCTTGTTTGATATTTGCATGTCAAAACTCCTTCTGCGGCAACTTTCTACCTCGCCGCGAAGAGAGAATGCGGCGGATTACGGGGCGTGCTGAATTTGTGAGGCTAACTCTAAAGACCCTGTGCTGAGCTATCTAGAGTTTGCAGAAACTGCCAAATTTCACCGGCTAAACCGCAGGAAAGCTGGGGGTGAATGGCGTTTGTGACTCGGGCATAAGAAAGGCGCAGCGCCCAATAGCTGGGAGCCGCGCCTTCACATTGAGCGGAAATTATTTCATTGGCTCAATCGGGTTGCCTTGCCACGTGGTGTGGCCAGGGACTTGGTCACCGCGCATAACAAGGGAGCCAGGAGCAACGGTAGCGCTGGTGTGAATGTGTGATGCGGGTAGAGACACGGAGTGGGCCGCCAGGGTGGCGCCGTCGTCCAAGGTCACGGTGTCCAGACTCATCACGCGGTCCTGGAAGAGGTGGGTTTGCACGACGGTGCCAGGGCCAACGGTTGCGCCGGCGCCGACGTAGCAAAGGTCAGTTTCGGGGAACCAGTAAGCCTCAATCCAGGCACCGCGGCCAATCTTTACGCCGAGCAGACGCAGGGAGGTATTGAGCTCAGCTGTGCCCATGGCGTGGTTGAAGAACCATGGCGCGGCAACGGTTTCCACGAAGGCGTCTTGCAATTCATTGAGCCAGACGAAAGAAGACCACAGTGGGTGATCGGCAGGCTCGTGCTTGCCCACACAAACCCACTTGACCACGATGGTGATGGTCACGGCGATGATTCCAGCGGCAATCAAAATGACACCAGAAAACAGCCAAGTCAGCCAAAGACCAACAGAGTTGAGCAACACAACCATGGTGCTAAGCACCGCAGCGAGCAACATGGCCGATGCCGCAGGGGCGAGCAGACGCAGGGTTTCAATAACACCGCGTGCCACCTTCGCCCACGCTGGCGGGTTGTAGGTCAAAGAGTCGCCGGTGCCTACCGATGCCTCCACGCGGCGCATACGCTCCGGCGGGGATCCCCACCAGTTGGTGCCGGCTTTGGCTTTCTTTGGTGTGGACGAGAGCACGGCCACCAGGGAGTTCTTGCCCAGCTTGCGGCCAGGTGCGGTAATGCCAGAGTTGCCCACGAAGGAACGCTTACCCACCTTGGCCAAGCCAGATGACATCCAGCCACCGCCTAGTTCATAGCCGCCGATGAGGGTGTCATCGGCCAAGAAGGCGCCATCTTTGACTTCAGTGAGCTTTGGAACCATCACCGCCGTGGAGATTTCCACGTCTTTGCCAATGGTCGCGCCCAAAGAGCGCAGCCACAGTGGGGTGAGCTGACCAGCATAAAGCGGGAACAAAACCGTGCGGGCATCATCCATGAGCCTTTCAACAGCCCATAGGCGCCAGCCACGTGCTGAACGCACAGGGAAGACACCCGGCTGGATGCCGATGGAAAGAATGCGAACACCAAGCCAGGTCTGCACCATGTAGAAAGCAAACGCGGCGATAGCGCCGACTGGTGCGAAGAGAACCGCGCCGACAAAAGCATTGCCATCGGTGGCTTGCACCAGGCTGATAATCACAAATGCTGCCAAAGCAATCGCTACCAGAGGCTGAGCAGCGAGCAACATGGAGGTCGCGCCATAGATTGGCACCCACCAGGAACGGCGCGCCGGGGAGTGATCAGGGAAGCGGTGCTTGGAACGGCCAACCTTCTTGGCAGGAGAACCAGACCAACGCGCACCGGCCTTGACCTTCTTACTGCCGGTGACGGTGGAGCCTGCCTCAATATGAGCTTCCTCGCCGATCACAGAGCCTGGCATCAACTGGGATCGAGCACCAACGCGTGCGCCTTCTTTCACTTCAATGGCGCCAACGCGCAGGATGTCGCCGTCGAGCCAGTAACCGGAAAGATCCACTTCTGGCTCAATTGCGGCGTGATCCCCCAAGGTCAACAGACCCGTAACCGGCGGCAGGGAGTGCAGGTCCACGAACTGGCCCACCTTGACGCCGAGCAGACGCGCGTGGGTGAGAACCCAGGTTGCGCCAGCAATGGAGCGCGCACCGGAAGCATCAGCCCAGCGTTCCGCCGCCCAGATTCGCAGGTGCACAGATCCACCGCGCGGATAATCACCCGGAGTAATGCCGGCGGTGAGAAGTCGCGCGCCCAAAGCACCAATCGGGATACGTCCCAAAGGAGAGGCAAAAATGACGAGGAAGGCAATCACAACTGCCCACGGGGTTTGCGGTGCAAAATCCACGCCAAGTTCGGCCGCGATGTTGGAACCAAAGAGCAACCACGCCAGCCAGTTGGTAGAAGCCAGCGTCATGGCTGGGAGCTGCCACAGGAATTGAATCAGACGCGTGCTAACGCCAACAGGCTTAACGGTGCGCTCGGTGACGTGATTTGCCTCAGGTGCAGTGGCATTAATGATCTCAGCCAACGACCCTAGACGCGGGTGATCATAGAGATCACGCACGGCCACGGTGGGGAAGCGCTCACGAATGCGTCCGACCAAGGTCGCAGCTGCAAGGGAGGTACCGCCAAGGGTGAAGAAGTCAGCATCTTCGTCTTCAACGGATACACCCAGCACGTCAACAAAAAGCTGCGCGAGCCATTCTTCAGTCTCACTCAAACCGACTGCTTCGATGCCAACACCTGGAAGTGGCCACGGCAGAGCCTTCTTATCCACCTTGCCGGAGGTACGAATTGGCAGTTCATCCATCACACAGATGCGTGGTACAAGTGCTGCTGGCATGGTTTCACCCAGGCGTTCTTTCGCCGCGCGGTGGTCGAAGCCTACTTCAGGGTCTTCGAGGGAAACGTAGCCGACCATCACGGATTCGCCAGCGGCGGTCTTGTTAACGGCGACTGCGGAGTTGTACACGTTTGGCAAGGCTGCGACGTTGGCTTCGACTTCACCAAGCTCAATACGGCGGCCACCGATTTTGACCTGGTCGTCCACACGGCCGACAAAGAACAGGCCATCTTCTTCCAAACGCACGTGGTCACCAGTGCGGTAGGCGCGCTCCCAACCAACAGAAGGCAGAGGTGCGTACTTCTCAGCATCCTTTTCAGGGTCGAGGTAGCGGGCAAGACCGACACCGCCGATGACCAGTTCGCCGACTTCGCCAGGAGAAACTGGATTGCCCTCGGCATCGATGACAACCAGGTCCCAACCGTTGAGCGGCAGACCAATGGAGACCGGGTGGTCAGGTTTGAGCATGGCTGCCGATGCCACCACAGTTGCCTCAGTAGGGCCGTAAGTGTTCCACATTTCACGGTCCTCAGTGGCCAAGCGGTTGACCAGTTCCTGGGAACAAGCCTCGCCGCCGACAATGAGCAGGCGTACGTTATCGAGTGCCTCAGCGGGCCATAGGCCAGCCAACGTTGGCACGGTGGAGACCACGGTGATGTCACGGCGAATAAGCCATGGACCAAGGTCCATTCCAGAGCGCACCAATGAGCGTGGTGCGGGAACCAGGCAGGCGCCGTGGCCCCAGGCCAGCCACATTTCTTCACAAGATGCGTCGAAGGCAACTGAAAGCCCAGCCAGAACGCGGTCTTCTGGGCCAAGTGGGTTGTCCTGCAGAAATAGTGCTGCCTCGGCGTCAACGAAGGCAGCAGCGGAGCGGTGGGTGACCGCAACGCCCTTCGGCTTGCCGGTGGAGCCAGAGGTGAAGATGATCCATGCGGTGTCATCCAAGTGCGGTTCGTCTTGGTCCGTGCCGGTGGACGGGTTGAGCTTGCGAAAGCCCTCATCGGTGAAGATGCCATTGATGCCAGCTTCGCCGAAGACCATTTCGGCGCGCTCTGCCGGGTCATCTGCATCAACCGGGACATATGCCGCGCCGGCGGCTAGGGTGGCCAAAATGGCTAGGTACAGATCGCGCTGACCGGAGGTCATGCGGATACCAATGCGGTCGCCGCGTTTGACGCCGTGCTGGCGTAGTTCCGCCGCCCACGCTTCGACGTCTTCGATCAGTTCGGCGTAGGTCAAAATATCGCCGTCATCGATGGCGGCAGCCTCAAGGTTATTCGCCGCGGAGTCGCGGACAACATCCCAGAGGGTTCGAGGGGCAGGAGCTTTGTCTTTTAAGAGGTACTGGTCAGGAATAGTGGCCAGGAGGTCACTCAATTTAATGACCCTCATCTTCCGAGTCAGCAGCAATGATGGCCTGCGCCAGTTTACGCAAATGCTTCAGCTGCTTAGACGTGGAATCATTCAACGCCTCATCCTCAGCGGCGGTGACCAGCTTCGCCAACTCGGCGTGGGTCTTGGTGCCCTTCTTGGTGGAGGCAACAATCTGGCGGCGACGGTCTTTTGGATCGCGCTCGCGCTTTGCCCAGCCGCGCTTTTCCAGCGCGTCAATAAGACGCACCATGTCGGATGCGTCAATGGCAAGGGTTTCAGATAGATATGACTGGGATGCGGCGTCTTCTTCAACAAGACACGTCAATACCCAGTACTCGCGGATGGTGGTTTCATGTGCGGCTAAGGCGACATCAACACAGTCGCGAGTGCGACGGCGCAAACGCTCCAGCTGGAAAGAAGGAGATTGCAGCAGTGATGTGGGCACATTGTGCGAAGTAGCAGAACTCATAAGACGATAGTAGCCCGCCTACCATCAGTTGTCTAAATAATTGTGCTTATCCACTAATGCTTAAAACCGTTCCTATCAGGAGGTTTGGGGGTGTCGGAGGATTCTCTGGTGCCCCAAACTTCCGAATGTAGGAAGGTCCTGCAAAGAATCCGGAAAGCAGTTAAGCGTTCTACTTGGCTTCAGGGGTCTCCATAGGTAGGCCCTGGTCGCGCCAGGCGTCGGTGCCGCCGACAACGTTGATGACGTTGTCCCAGCCCAAAGCGTGCTCTAGGTACTGCGCAACCTGCTGGGAACGCCCGCCGGCTTTGCAGATGACGTAGACATCGCGGTCCGGATCGATTTCCTGGTAGCGCTCCGGGATGTCTGCCATCGGAATGTGCTTTACGCCGCGCGCGTGGTCAACGGCGTATTCGGAGTCCTCACGGACATCGATAAGCTGTGCGTCGGATGGAACATCTTTTGGTGATACCTCATACATAGTTCACCATCCTACGTCCATGTTCGTGAATTTTATTGTGCAGAGCCCAAGAAAATGTGCGAGATCGCAAAAGCCCAGGTATCCGAACTCACGTTGTGTCAGTGAGTCAGAGATACCTGGGCATTCGCTACTGCGAAGACTTTCGTAGCCCGCAAGTAGATAATGAGGCATTCTGCGTAGCAGAAGCCGAATTATCTACTTGCCGTAGCGCTCGATGGAAGCCTGGTGGATGGCTTCAGCCTCAGCCTTGTCGCCCCAGCCGGAACCGGTAACTTCCTTGTTTGGCTCCAAGTCCTTGTAGCGGGTGAAGAAGTGCTCGATTTCGTCCTTGACGTGCTGCTCAACATCGCCGATGTCCTGGTAGCGCTCGGAGCGTGGGTCATCCACAACGCACAGCAGCTTGTCGTCGCCGCCAGCTTCGTCGGTCATCTTGAATACGCCGAGGATGCGAGCCTTAACAATGACGCCTGGGAAGACTGGCTCAGGAAGCAGGACCAGTGCGTCCAATGGGTCGCCGTCTTCGCCCAGGGTGTGGTCAATGAAGCCATAGTCTGCTGGGTAAGCCATTGGGGTAAACAGGTAACGGTCCAGGTAGACCTTGCCGGTCTCGTGGTCGACCTCGTACTTATTACGCGAACCCTTTGGGATTTCAATGGTTACTTCAACGCTCACGATTGACGCGTCCTTTCCTTATAGACAAGAAATACAAGCAATTTTTCACTGCGGGTACCGAGGGGTTGGCACACGCAGCATGCTTGGATGAACAGTTCCTGGCATAGTCTACCTTTTGCGGCTTTCAATGACCCCGCGCGCTAGGCTAAGTTGCGATGAAAGCTAAACACGTCGCCTGGATCGCAGTCACAATCTTGACCACCGCCGCTGTCGGATCGACCGCCGCGTTGGGTGTTGCTGTGCATCAAGAATACAGCGCACTCGACCATGGTCAGGCCCCGCAGGCCCCGGTCGCGCAGCAGTTGGTGACTCCGCAAGAGTCATCAGATGTGGATACGTCCGGCATGGCCGCGCGCTTGGATGAGATGGCACAAAGCCCGGCATTGCCAACCTTGGGTGCGCAGGTCATCAACACCACCGATGGAGAAGTGCTGTGGGAGCACGATGCCACAACGCCGCTGATTCCGGCGTCTTCGACCAAGGTGCTTACCGCCGCGGCGGCTGCGCTGAGTATCGAAGATGATGCGCGGCTGACCACAGAGGTGCTGCGCGCGCCGGGCAGCAACACCGCGGTGATTAAGGCTGCTGGTGATGTGTGGATGACCACGGAGCAAATGGATGAGCTTGCAGAGCAGATTCAGGCCAGCGGTGAGGGCATAGATACTGTCTTTATTGACACCAGCGTGTGGTCGGGCGATGAGCAGGCACCGGGCTGGGACCCGGGCAATGTTGATGGCGGTTTCGTAGCGCCCATGCAGCCAGCGATGCTTTATGGCGGTCGCATTGGTGACACCGTTGGTGATGTGCCGCGTTCACACACCCCGGCGTTGGACGTGGCCAATGCGGTAGCCACGCGCATTGATGCCCCGAATGTGGGCACGGGCCCTGTGCCAGAGGGCGCAGAGGTTATTGCATCGGTGGAGTCGGAGCCTTTCGCGCAGCGCGCGGAGCAGATGATGAAGCACTCTGACAACGTGATGGCCGAGGCTATTGGCCGTGAGCTTGCCATCGCCACCGGTGCAGAAGCCAGTTTCGAAGGTGCCACGGAGGCAACAGTGCAGTTGCTTGACGATTCCTCTTTCAACACCGACAACATCACCATTCACGATAATTCCGGGTTGTCTGAAGACAACCGCATTACCGCGGACTTGCTCACCCACATCGTGGCGGACGCCGCGACGGCGGACACTCTGCGTGAAATTTTGGGATATCTGCCTGTCGCGGGTGGTGAAGGCACCTTAGCTGACCGTTATGCAGATTTGTCCGGTCGTGGATTCGTCCGCGCGAAGACCGGTACTTTGACCGGCGTATCCGCGTTGAGCGGCACCGCGCTGGGCAACTCCGGCAACGTCTACGCGTTTACCTTCCTGGTCAATGACGGTGACATTCTTGGTGCGCGTGCTGCCCAAGACGCCATGGCCAGCGTGCTGCGCGACTACTAGAAAATTGCAGAGCAAGTAGAAGATTATGCCTGCTGACAGCCGTGAAATCCCACCATTTTGGCCCAGGAAGTCACCACACTTTCGTGAAGTACGTACTGCTGTACGACAAGCACTGGAAACGTTGGACACGCTTTCCGGACTAGCCCTCGTATCTCGGCGTAAATCCCCAACAGTGATTTACGCCGGACTGTCGGGCGGGGCGGATTCTCTAGCTCTGGTGGCAGCGCTGTGCGCGGAAACCCGCGGGACGGATACATGTGTGCATGCGTTGTGCGTGGATCACGGATTGCAAGAAGGCTCCGAGGAAGTGGCGGCGCAAGCGGCTGCGCAGGCACGCGCGTGGGGTGCGCTGGCAACGGTTATTTCCATTGACATCGATAAGCACAGCCCCGCCGGGATGGAAGCCGAAGCGCGCCGGGCCCGCTACCGAGCCTTCGCGGAGGTCGCCGGGGAAGACGGAAAAGGGGAATCCTACCCTGGTCCGGTGATGGTGGCGCATACCGCGGAAGACCAAGCAGAAAACCTGTTGTTGTCCAGTCTGCGTGGGCATGCCAGCGCCATGAGCTTTGCCACCGACATTGAAGGCGCACGAGTGCTGCGGCCACTGCTTAATATTCGCCGTGCAAACACCCAAGGCGCCTGCGCGGAACTTGGAGTCAGTGTGTGGAATGACCCGCACAATGACCGCGAGGATTTTCGCCGCGTGGCCATCCGCAAGCAAGTATTGCCAATGCTGTCAGAGATCATCGGCGGCGACGCCACCGCACCCTTGGCCGCGGCAGCAAATGGTGTGGCAGCCGATGATGAAGTGCTGAACTCCCTTATCCCGGATGAGTATGACAGGGGTGAGGGGAGCATCGAAAAGAGTGAAGAGCTGGACTGCAACGACCTCAGCCTGCTTGCCCAGCCTGTGCGAAAGCGAATAATTGCCCGCTGGTTAGTTGCCAAAGACATCCTTGTCACGCGCGCCGGGCTAGATGGAATTGACGCTTTATGCAGCGCCTGGAGCGGGCAAGGCGGGGTAGCGGTGGCTGATACGTACACAAAAATCCCACATAGTAGGTTGGAAGTCGTGCGTGTTGGTGGCAAACTGAGACTATTGCGTTTTAACGCTCCCTAAGCCACCTAAAGGTCCTAAACCGGCTCATCAGAAAGGGCGACCATGGCTCACAATGAAACTGCGCTATATGAATCCAAAGACTTCAACGTCCCGCCACACCGTTATGGCAACGATGTTGAATCAGTACTAATCAGTGAAGAAAAGCTCCAGGAAAGAATCCAGGAACTAGCTGACAAAGTATCCAAGGACTACGCGGACACCAAAGAGGACCTGCTGCTTATCTGCGTGCTCAAGGGCGCGGTCTACTTCCTGACCGACTTCGCGCGTGCGTTGTCCATTCCTTCCCAGATGGAATTCATGGCGGTTTCTTCCTACGGCAACTCCACCTCCTCTTCCGGCGTGGTGCGAATCCTCAAAGACCTGGACCGCGAAATTGAAGGCCGCGATGTTCTTATCGTTGAGGACATCATTGACTCCGGCCTGACCCTGTCCTGGTTGCTGCGCAACCTCAAGGGCCGTCACCCAAAGTCTTTGGAAGTCATCACCTTGCTGCGCAAGCCTGAGGTAGTCACCGCTGAAATTGACCTGTATGACGTGGGCTTTGACATCCCTAATGAATTTGTCATTGGCTATGGCCTTGACTACGCCGAACGTTACCGCGACTTGCCATATGTAGGCACTTTGCATCCGGACGTCTACTCCAACCACTAAACTAAAACGCTTGATGAAAAATTCTTCCTGGATCAAATATGGTGGCATCGCTGCAGTAGTACTTGTAGCGCTGTACATCTTCACCTTCTTCTCCGACGACACCCGCTCCTTCATGCGGGTGGATACGTCCATTGCGCTGGAGCAGCTCAACGACCAAAACGTTGAGAAGGCGCAAATTGATGATCGTGAACAACAACTGCGCCTGACTCTGCGCGAGCCAATTACGGTTGAAGAACGCGAGGGCGTTGAAGAGGTCATTGCGAAATACCCAGCGCGTACCTCGCCGGAAATCTTTGACTCGGTGCGCAACTCCGGCGCTGAGACCTACCAGACCAACGTCACGCAAGATTCGATCTTCATGTCGATGATCTCCTTCTTGCTGCCGATGTTGATTCTGTTCGCATTACTGTTCTGGTTCATCTCGCGCATGCAAACCGGCGCCGGCGGCATGTTCGGCATTGGCGGTTCCAAGGCGAAGGAACTGACCAAGGACATGCCTACCAACACCTTTGAGGATGTTGCGGGCGCTGATGAAGCAGTGGATGAGCTGCAAGAAATTAAGGACTTCTTGGAAGACCCAACGCGCTACCACGAGCTTGGCGCGAAGATTCCGCGCGGCGTGCTGCTTTATGGCCCTCCGGGTACTGGTAAAACCTTGCTTGCCCGCGCTGTCGCGGGTGAGGCAGGCGTTCCTTTCTACTCCATCTCTGGCTCCGACTTCGTGGAAATGTTCGTCGGCGTTGGCGCATCCCGTGTGCGTGATTTGTTCAAGCAGGCGAAGGAAAACAGTCCTTGTATCATCTTCGTCGATGAGATTGATGCCGTTGGCCGCCAGCGTGGCTCCGGCACCGGCGGCGGACACGATGAACGTGAGCAGACCCTGAACCAGTTGCTGGTGGAAATGGACGGCTTCGGCGACCGCGAGGGCGTTATCTTGATTGCTGCGACCAACCGCCCAGACATCCTGGACCCAGCGCTTTTGCGCCCTGGCCGTTTCGACCGTCAGATTCCTGTGACCCCGCCTGATTTGGCTGGCCGTGAGCAGATTCTGCGTGTGCACTCTAAGAACAAGCCTTTGGCGAAGGAAGTGGACGTCACCCAGCTGGCAAAGCGTACCGCCGGCATGTCCGGTGCGGACCTGGCCAACGTGCTGAATGAGGCAGCACTGTTGACCGCCCGTATCGGCGGCAACGTGATTACCGCCGATGCTCTGGAGGAAGCCACCGACCGCGTTGTCGGCGGCCCGCGCCGTCAGTCCAAGGTGATTTCTGAGCATGAAAAGAAGATCACCGCCTACCACGAGGGTGGCCACACGCTGTCCGCGTGGGCATTGAAGGATATTGAGCGCGTCTACAAGGTCACCATTTTGGCCCGTGGACGTACTGGTGGTCACGCGATGACTGCTCAAGAAGACGACAAGGGCATGTACACCCGCGATGAGCTGTTTGCTCGTTTGATCTTCGCCATGGGTGGCCGTGCCGCTGAGGAACTGGTCTTTGGTACTCCAACCACCGGTGCTTCTTCCGATATTGAGCAGGCAACCAAGATTGCCCGCGCCATGATTACTGAGTACGGCTTCAGCCCATCTTTGGGCACCGTGAAGTACGGCAAGGAACAAGGTGATCCATTCGCCTATGCCGGTGGCGGCGGAGTTTCTGAGTACTCCGATGCCGTGGCAGCAAAGATTGATGATCAGATATCTTTCCTTCTGGACTCTGCTCACCAGCAGGCCTACGACATTTTGGCTGAGCACCGTGACTACCTGGACAAGCTCGCCGAAGCGTTGCTGGAAAAGGAAACTCTGCGCCGCCCTGACCTGGAAGCTCTTTTCGATGGCATCGAACCACGTGAATCCCGCGAGGTATTCCCTGGTGAAGACTCCCGCTTCCCAGCCCAAGCCGGCCGCGAACCAGTACAGACCCCAGTTGAAGTTGCCATCGAACGCGGCGAAGAACCACCACGCCGTTTCTCCCTGCTGGACGCTTCTCGTATCGCACGTGAGCGCCGCCTAGCTTTGGAAGAGTCTCAAGCCAATGCCGGCAACGACTCCGACGACGCCAACGAGAACTCCGACAAGGACTCGGCCAACGAACCAGAAATTGGCTTCAACTTCGGCCAGCACGCCGGTGACTGGACCGAAGACGGCTTTAAGACCGTCGAGGAATCCGAGCCAACCACTCCATCCGATGATGAGACAGCCAACGCTAAGTCAGCTGACGCCAAGCCAGCTAACGCTGAGCCGGCTAACGCCAATTCAGCAGAGGAAGACTCCCACGTTGTTCCGGATGTAGCGCCAGAGGCTGAGAAGTCGAAGGACGCGAAGCCATCGGTCATCATGCCGGAGCCATCGCGTACTGCGCCGAAGGCTGCAGAACCAGCGAAGGACAAGGCTGACAGCGCTGATAAGGCTGATAAGGCCGAAGAAGCCGACCAGGCTGAGAATCCGGAGGAGAAGCCTTCCATTTCAGAGCGGATGGGCGAGCGTCGACCGAGCGAGGATGACACGGCAGTTATCCCAACGGGGCGCCACCACAAGCCGTCGATGAATGATGATGAGGGTTGGCAGGCTCCGGGCTGGGACAATCAAAATGAGTCCAGCAATCCTTATGCTTCCAAGCCGAAGGATAAGCAGGACCGTCACCCCGGTGAAGATAATTACTAGGCGTGTTTAGTTGCTTCCCGCGTGCGCAATGGTGCGGGGAGCTTGAGAAAACTTGAAAGCAAGGAAAAGATCCGTCGATATGAGTGATAATTCGATTCCAGCCCGCAAGCCTTTTGATCAGGCACGAGCTGAAGCAGCGATTCGCGAGCTGCTCATCGCAGTTGGTGAAGACCCAGATCGCGAGGGCCTCCAAGAGACCCCGGCACGAGTTGCGCGCTCATATGCAGAGATCTTCTCCGGACTTCATACTGATCCAACGGAAGTGCTCAATAAGACTTTCGCGGAAGACCACCAGGAGCTCGTCTTGGTGCGCGATATTCCGATTTACTCCACCTGTGAGCACCACTTGGTGCCGTTTTACGGCGTGGCGCACATTGGCTATATTCCGGGCAAGGACGGCAAAGTTACCGGCCTGTCCAAGCTGGCGCGTCTGGCTGATGGCTTTGCCAAGCGCCCACAGGTCCAAGAGCGCCTGACCCGCCAGATTGCGGACGCATTGACTGAGGAACTCGGCGCGCAGTCCGTCATCGTGGTTATCGAATGTGAGCATTTGTGCATGGGTATGCGTGGTGTGCGTAAACCAGGTGCCGTGACCACCACGTCGGCTGTGCGCGGCGGGTTCAAGAACAACTCCGCATCCCGCGCCGAAGTCATGAGCCTCATCCGCAGCTAGTCACACCTTCGAGGGGAGCCACACACATGCAGGTTGCCGATATTTGCCCTGATGCCGCAGCCACGCGCACGCTGGTGATGGGAATTGTGAACGTCACCGAGGATTCCTTTTCCGATGGTGGAAAGTGGATCGATATTGACCGCGCGATTGCGCATGGCCGTGAGCTGGTCGCGCAGGGTGCGGACATGATTGATGTTGGCGGTGAATCCACCCGTCCGGGCGCAACGCGCGTTGAGCCGGAGGTGGAAAAGCAGCGGGTGGCACCAGTTGTTAAGGCTTTGGCGGAGGAAGGCATTGTAGTCTCCGTTGACACAATGCGTGCAAGTGTCGCCGAGGCAGCAGTCGAGGCAGGGGCATTATTGCTTAACGATGTCTCCGGAGGCCTTGCCGATGACAACATGTACTCCGTTATGGCAGATTCCAAGGTGCCAGTGTGCTTGATGCATTGGCGAACCGTGCGTTTTGGGGACGCAGCGGGTTCCGCGGACCACAATGGTGACGTGGTCAAAGACGTGCATGACACCCTCGCGCGACTAACGGATAACGCCATCAAATCCGGTGTCGCACCAGAGCTCATCACCTTGGATCCAGGTTTGGGCTTTGCCAAGACCCCTCAGGATAACTGGGCACTGCTCAAAGCACTGCCGGAATTTATCGCAGGGGATTATCCCATTTTGGTTGGCGCATCCCGCAAGCGTTTCCTCGCCGCTATCCGCGAAGACCGCGGCATGGAGCATGGACCGAACCTGGCGGACCCAGCGACGGCGGCAGTAACCGCACTGTCAGCACAATTGGGTGCATGGGCAGTGCGCGTGCATGACGTGCCGGTGTCCCGCGACGCCGTTGATGTCGCCGCCGCCTGGGCAGCAGGCCCACAATATATTTCAGGAAGTGAGCGCTAAATGGCAGACCGTATTGAACTTAAAGGCCTAGAATGCTTTGGCTACCATGGCGTCTTCGACCATGAAAAGCGCGATGGGCAAAAGTTCATCGTGGACTTGACTTGCTGGTTGAGCTTCAAAGAAGCAGCGGCCACCGATGACTTAGACAAGACCGTGAGCTACGCGGACCTCGCCGACATCGCCGCCGACATCGTCGAAGGCCCAGCGCGGGATCTCATTGAGACCGTTGCGTCTGAAATCGCCGATAAGATCATGGCTAGTGATCCAATTTTGTACGCGGTGGAAGTCACCGTGCACAAACCGGATGCACCAATTGAGCGTACTTTCCATGACGTGGCCGTTGTTGCCCGTCGTTCCCGCAAATCAGAACGGATGTAAATCATGCGTGCAGTGCTATCAATCGGGTCCAACATGGACGACCGCGTCCAACTACTGCGCACCGTCTTCGAAGAATTCAAGGATGAAATAGTTTCTGAGTCGCGCGTGTACTCCACCCCGCCATGGGGGGTGGAAGACCAGGCGGAATTCCTCAACGCCGTCATCATTGTCGACGTGGATCAAACCCCACTCGAGCTGCTGCACCGTGGCCAAGCGCTCGAAGAAGCTGCTGAGCGTGTGCGTGATCAGCGCTGGGGTCCACGCACCCTGGACGTCGACATTATTGAGATCGAAGGTTTTAGTTCCGATTCGGAAGAACTCACCGTGCCACATCCGCATGCCGCTGAGCGTGCCTTCGTGCTCATCCCATGGATGGCCGCTGATGTGAATGCCACACTGGGTGGAAAGCCAGTAGCAGGACTCATCGGAAACGTCCCTCAAGAAGACATCGAAGGAATCAAGGTGCTGGGGAGCATCGACAAGCTGTGAAAAAGACATCCATTGCCGCACTAGCGGGCATTGCTGTCTTTATCACCTTGGCTGTTTTCATTGTGACCCGCGGCTTTTATGGCTCCATGATGTCCATCCCCACCACGGTGTCCATCACCTTGTGGGGCATGGCAATTTTATGCGCGGGCCTGTCCTGGAAAGTCCACAAAGCAAAGGGCGAGGACTCCCACGGCATTGGGCTAGACCGCAGCCAGCTCAACCCCATGACCATCGCGCAGTTCATGCTGGTGGGCAAAGCCTCCGCGTGGACTGGCACGATTGTCGGCGCTGCATATTTGGGAATCGCGTTATACGTGGTGCCAATGTCGGGGCAGATCGCCGCAGCGCAAGAAGACCTTACTGGAGTAGTTACCTCAGTTTTAGGTGGGCTAGCAATGGCAGTTTCGGGAGTAATCCTGGAGCGACACTGTGAGGTGCCACCTCCAACTGATGGAGCACAAGCGATAGAGTAGAAATCATGACCGCCTACGACGAAGAGAAGTACCACGACTCTGAACGCTCTGACAGCGCTGATCAGTCCGCCGATTCACACACGGGCGATGATCACAGTGATGAGCAATCAAACGGTCATGCTCAAAGTAATAAACAAGGCCTTGATACCGGATCCATCATTTTGATTGTGCTGGTAGTGCTAGCAATCATTGCGTCTATCGTGATGCTGATTGCCAGCTCTACTGCCGCTTTGAAGATTGCTTTGCTGGCCGCGCTTTGGGCGGCAGTCGGCGGAATTTTCCTGGTCTCGCGCTACCGCAACCAGGTCCGTGACCGCGAGGATGAACTCTACGTTCGCGAAGACCTTTACCGCGCTGAGCTGGAAAGGCTGCGCGCGCAGCAAGAAACTAGCCAGGCAATTGAGCGTTTAGAAAACTCTTCTTCCGTTGACATGGATGTGCTGGCGGAAATCAAGGCGGAACTGGCATTTATCCGTGAGCAGCTAGAAGAGCTCTCCGGCCGCGAGTTCACCTATGAGCCAGCCGCGCTTCAGGCGGAAGCGCGCCGCATCATGGAAATCGAAGCCCGTGCACACGCCGCCGAAGCCAACGGCAAGTTTAACGGCACCGGCACAGGCACTGGCTACAACAGCAGCTATGCCTCGAGCTACGGCTCTGACTTTGGCGATGACGCCGAGCCGGAGTTCACCCCAGTGGATTACGCGCAGGCACCAGCGGGCAAGCCTTCTGCGGATGCTATTGCTGGCCGCATTGGCAACACCCCAACCTATCCACGCAATGACAACCCGCTGGCTGAGTTCATCAATGAGATGAACAGCACCGCTAAGGATGATGAACCAAAGGCTGCAGCAAAGCCAGCGGCTGAATCTGCCGCGAAGACTCCAGCTGAACCCGTTGCCGAGCCAGCTGCCGAAAAGAAGGCGCCCAAGGCAGAATCAAAGACGGATTCGAAGACCGAGGCAAAGCCAGAAGCAAAGGCGGAGCCAGAGGCGAAGAAGGACTCCAAGAAGAAGTCCAAGTCCAAGGCATCTGAAGCTGTTGCGAAGGCAGAGCCAAAGCCTGAGGCGAAGCCAGAAAAGAAGGCTGAGACCAAGGTCGAAGACAAGGCAGCGGCCAAGGTCGAAGACACCCAGGATGAGAAGCCAAAGGAATTCAACACTGGTTCCTTCCAGGCAGTGCGCTGGGATGCGGGCGGCGATGAAGCAGCGAAGCCTGCGGCTAAGCAGGCAACGCAGGCTGAGGAAGAAGACGAGCCACGCGGTGGACGTCGCCGCAGCGATGCGCACCGTCAGGGCTCCGTGTCTGTTGCTGAGCTTCTAGCAGCGGCGAAAAAGCGCGAGAAGGATTCCTAAAACCAATGCCGGGACCACGCATGATCGTTGGTTGGTTGGGTCGTGAAAGCCGTTTCAAAGCACTACTTGAAGCCCAGGGCCACGACATTGTTGATCTCGAATCAGCAGCAGATTCGGTGCGCTGCGAAGCCATTGTCATTTCTACGCCGGAAGCCCAGGTAGAGGGCATGGTTACCGCGCTTGAGCCATACGTGCGCAGGGGACAGATTGTTATCCACTGCAGCATTGGCTTGGGCGTGCAGGTCTTGGATCCGCTAGAGGTGCAAGGTGCATTGGCTATGGCTATTGCGCATGTCGGCGCGGACCGTTGGATTATCACCACCAGTGATGAACTCGCGCAGGGAATCGCTGAGGTCTTGCTGTTTGAATCGGGGCAGGTGACCTTGCCCAAGACGGATGCTGAGCGCGTGGAGATTGCGCCAAAGATTGCGTATGCGCAGATGGTGCGCCAGCTTGCGCGCGCAGCACACAGGGACCTGAAAGAGGTTCTGGATGAAGAAGCCGTTCCGGCCGGAGAGGAACAGGGCGAGTTTTTGGCGCCACGCTTTGTCACCAGTGACATTTATTCGGCGTTTCAGTCCATTACAGACCCGGGCTTTAGAAAAGCTTTCGTGGAGGCAGCACGCCGGGTGGGCGAGATTGAAAACAACATGGAATTAGAGATGTGGGGATTGCAGGAGGAGCTTCGATGAGCATTGTCCGCGGGCAAGCAACGGTGGTTGCAGACCTGGATATGATTTCCAAGGTCGGTTCGGCGTTTAAGAAAACCGGTGCGCCAGTTGTGCTTGTTCCTCTCGGCAGCGGCGTTCACGCCGGCCACATCGCGCTAGTGCGAGCAGCAAAAGCAATCCGCGGCGGCGTGGTCGTCGTGGCGTTGTCCTCTACTGATGAGCAGGACCTGGAAGCGCTGCGCAAGGAATCTGTGGATGTCATCTGGCAGTACACAGATGAGCAGTTGTGGCCGAATGGCCAGCGCTTGCAGGTTGCTGCGAAGCAGGATGCGCTAGAGCCTGCCGATGCCCTCTCCGCCGCACTTACCCGCGACCTCGCGCTCATCGGCGCACTGGGCCCAAGTGATGTTGTGGTGGGTGAAAAAGATTATGAGCTTCTCATCGCGCTGAATCAGGCTATTCATGATTTCCACATCCAAGTCCGCCTGCAGGGTGTTCCGACCGTGCGTATGCCTGATGGCCTGGCACTCTCCCTGCGCAACTTGGATGTCGAGGAATCCGCGCGTGAAAAAGCCAGTACCTTATCAGCAGCGCTGACCGCTGGCGCGCACGCCGCTGAAGCTGGTGCAGAACAGGTTCTTGAAGTAGTAAAAACCGTTTTAGACGCAGCCGGAATTGAACCGGAATACGTGGAACTGCGCGGCCGCGACCTTGGCCCGGCTCCTGAAATTGGGGATGCCCGCCTGCTCGTCGCCGCGAACATCGGCGGGGTCCGCCTGACCGACAACGTCGGCCTGCCACTCGGCATTGGTTTCCGCAACATCGAAGCCCACGCTGAAGAAGCGACACAAGCTGAAAACGCAGCAGGTTCCAAATAATAGCAGCCGCTACTTAGAGGTAAGTAGCGATATCTTCTAGCGCCTGCGGTGAGCCAACATCGTGGGCGCGCAGGGGGATTTCTACGACCGGAAGATTTGGTAGGCGGCGGTGAAGATCCGTCAGTGCTTCGTCTTCGTAACTGCGGCGGGAGGCGAGGAACTCACCCTGGTCCGCAGGGGAGCGGCGGTTCACAATTAGTGCGCCGACGTGGACGCCGTTGGCGGTGAGCTCGGCGTGAAACTCATCGGTTTCTAACACCGGTAGACGCTCCGCGGTGAGGACAATGTTGAAGGTGCACGCGGTGGCATCGTTAAGCACTGCGCGAAGCCGCTCAAACCTATGCCGGCGCTTGAGCAAAATGGACCGCAACTCCTGGTTGCGGCGATCAACGGGATCGATGGCTGTTGTCACCGTGGTGTCTTTGCCTGTTGGCGACATCCCGCGAACCAACTCGGAGAACTTCTCCGACTTCGCGCGCCGCTCCAACAACCCATCCGTCCAGGCGGACATGAGCTCCGGCAATGCCATCAACCGTGCCGTATGACCCGACGGCGCGGTATCAAAAATGATGTGGTCATAGCCCTCGCCGTACTCTTCCAGCAAAATAGCGATGCGCTCCAACAACGCTGCCTCATGGGTGCCCGGCGAATGCTTGGCCAAGTTCAGGTGGTTGTTCACTTCCTTGTGCAAATGCTCCGGCATCATCCGGCGCATCGTGTTGCCAGCCTGCTTGAGGTGCTCATCCGTGGCACGCGCGGGATCAAGCTCCAGCACATCCACGCCCGGACGTACGGTCGTGGGAGTGTCTCCAACCTTGGTATCCCACAGGTGGCCCACGTTGTGCGCCGGGTCCGTGGAGACCACCAAGGTGGAGGCATTTTCAGAAAGCTTGAGCGCTGTTGCATTGGCGATGGTTGTTTTACCTACCCCGCCTTTGCCACCAAAGAACATGACGGGAGAGGTAGGGACATTTAACAACACTGAATATTCTCCAACGGTGAGTTCGCCATTCCCATCCGGCGGTGCCAAGCATGGAAATCTTCATAAATAACGGGCAGAAGCTCCAGGGTATAAAAGCTCGCTGGATTCGGAACCCCCAAGGCTTCTGACATGACCAGCAGCATAAACAGGTCTTCTTCTTGTTGCTGTGCTTTTGCAAACGTCGCTCGGTAGGGCGCGGAGTAATACTCTTGAAGCTCCGCGCTCAACCGTGCGAGTTTGTTTTTCAGCGACATAAATTAGGCCTTGCTGTCTACCGATTCTGGTGTGGGAGCGTCGATATCTTCATCGGTCCACTCAATCTGCTTAGTCTGCTTCATGCGGCCAACCGCGAGGAAGACCTCCACGATGATCCAGATTGCTGCGAGAACGATGATGACGTCCATGGTAAACAGCAGCCAGTTGCCTTGCTGGAAGAATGTGCCCAGCTGGATGAACGCGGCCCACAGGGACATCACTGTCAGGAAGAGCAGCGGGATGAGAATCGGCCACGTTGGTCGGCGCAGGTGCATGAGAATCAGCAGCAGGATGGACAGGGACAGGCCTGCCATGAGCTGGTTGGTGGTACCGAACAGCGGCCAGATGGTCATACCGCCCGAACCGTCGGTGCCCTGGGAGAAGGTGAGACCGAAGGCGACCAGCACGGCGATACACGTTGCTAGGAAGGTATTGATCTTGACGCCTGCGGTATCACCAATTTCTTGCACCACGATTCGCTGAAGACGCACACCGGAGTCCATGGTGGTTGCGGCGAACAGCACCGCCATGGTTGCCAGGATTGTCGCCGACAACGAGGTGGAAATGCCGAGGCCCTCATTGAGCAAGTTACCGCCGCCTTCAACGAAAGCATTAACACCGCCGGCGTTGAACTCGGAGTAAATGGACTCCCATTCCTGGTACGTGCGGAAACCAGCGGTGGTGGCAATGATGGTGCCCAGCGCCAGCAGGCCTTCACCAACAGCACCGAAGTAGCCGACGAAGCGAGCATCGGTTTCCTTATCCAACTGCTTTGACGAGGTACCAGAAGCAACCATTCCGTGGAAGCCTGAAATCGCGCCACAGGCAATGGTTACGAACAGCAGCGGGAACATGCCTGGGGTACCGGCAGGAACGTCTTCACGGATTGCCGGTGCAACGAGTTCTGGGCGGGTGATAAGGAAAGAAGCGTAAAGAATGCCTAGGCCAATAAAGAGCTGCAGACCGTTGATGTAGTCACGTGGCTGGAGCAACATCCACACTGGCAGCAGCGAAGCGCAGAATGCGTAGATGAACAAGATGATGATCCAGACACCAGCGGCTGGGATACCCAGGACGGTCTCCGGCAGGGAGATAGGGTACCTATCGCCAATGAGCATCAGGGAATACAGTGCAACCACGCCAACAACGGATACCAGTGGCAGGTTCCATTTGAAGCGGTAAATAGCCTGGCCGATGCACAGTGCAACAGCGATAGCGCCCCAGGTTGGGATGACCGCAGATGGGGTGGAAATCAGCAGACCGGAGATAACCACGCCGAATGCCGTGTTCACCATGAGCAGCAGCAGGAAGATGACCACGAGGAAGAGCATGCGGCCACGCTTGCCGATGTAGCGCCCGGACAAAAGGCCGATGGACTGGCCGCGGTGACGCTGGGATGCCCACAGCACGCCCATGTCATGCATACCGGCGGCGAAGACGGTACCGATGGTTACCCAGAGGAACGCTGGGAACCAGCCCCAGATAACCGCAACGGCTGGGCCGATGATGGGCGCTGCACCTGCAACGGAGGTGAAGTGGTGTCCCCACAGGACGTATTTGTTAGTAGGAACGAAGTCCACACCATCTTCCATGGTGTGGGCTGGGGTTTTGTAGTTTGGTGAAAGCTGGAAAATCTTCTTACCAAGGAATTTGGAATAGAGGAGATAGCCGCCAATCATCATGGCTACGCCGATAATGGCAAGGAGTAATGAGTTCATCTGAAGTGTTCCCCCAGGGGCATAGGTGTCAAGGAAAGATCACAAGGTACTGTGACCCAGGTTAAAGCGGGTTGTGAAATTAGCGTAGAACATATGGGAAGTTAGGGCTAGCTTTTGCGAACTAAAATTCAGTCGGCTGCGGATCTGGCTACCCCCGCCGTAATGTAAAACATAAGAAAACTAGAGATGCCCCCAATCTGCCACGTGGAATTTGTGGGCTACGGGGGCATCGTTAAGCAAAGCATTCAGCTAATGTTGCAAATGGACAACCTTAAAGTTGGTTGCTGGAGGCACGGTCAGTCCGGGTACTTAAGCGTCTTGGATGCCAATATTGCCGTCGGTGCGCCAGACGGTGACGACGGCTGGGCGAGGGGTAGAGGTGCCACCATCCGGCCAATTGGAGGTTGGCTTTGCAAAGGTTGCGTCGTCGGACTCACCCGGGTGCTGAACGTTGACCATCACGCGTTCATCGGTGACGATTGGACCACAGGTTTCAGCACCGGCTGGGACCGTGAGGAAGCACTTGAGCTCACCACGGTTATCGCCCTCAGTGGTCACTGCATAAAGGCCATCGTTAGAGCCAAGCGCGTTGCCGTCGGTGGAAATCCACATCAATCCGTGGTTATCGAAAGCCAAGTTGTCTGGGCAGGAGATGGGGGATACCTTCTCTTTGTCAAAGCCACCGAAGTAGGTCGCAGCTTCTGCAGGATCGCCACAGACCAAAAGCAGGTTCCAGGTGAAGCTTTCGCCCGCGTGGTCGTCTTCAATTTCCATCACCAGGCCGTTCTTGTTTTCCTTGACCGGTGCCCACTCCATTGGATCTTCCTGGTTGCTGTCGGCGTTTTCGCCGGTTGCGCCACGGTAGGAGTTGTTGGTCAAAGCAACGTAGACCTTGGATGAGGTTGGGTGAACCTCGATGTCTTCTGGGCGGTCCATCTTGGTCGCGCCGACTTCATCGGCAGCCTCGCGAGTGAAGATAGCAACTTCCTCAGCGTTGAAACCGTCAACATGGGACTCGTAGTTTCCGTCCTCACAAGTCAGCAATGGCTCCCATTTGCCGGTGCCGTCAAAAGCGCCGTCTTCTGGCAGAACACCAGAGCCATCGATCTCATCTTCTGGGGAGTTGCCTTCCATTACGGCAACGTAGAGGGTGCCATTGTCCAGGATGGTCATGTTGTGCTCAAGGTTGCCTTCAACCATCTTCTTGGACGAGACGAACTTGTAGATGTACTCGAAGCGAGAGTCATCGCCGGAGTAGCACACCACGGTGCCGTCTTCGGTGATGTGGATGTTGCCGGCCTCGTGCTTGAAGCGGCCGTTAGCGGAGTGCTTGATTGGGGTGGACTCCGGATCAAAAGGATCGAATTCCACGATGTAGCCGAAGCGGTTGACCTCATTTGGAGTCTTGGTGACATCAAAGCGGTCATCAAAGTTTTCCCACTTGCGGTCTGATGCCTCATCGCCGAAGCCGAAACGCTCCAGAGACCTCTGGGTGCGCTCATCATCAGACTTGGCATTAGCGAAGTACTGGTCAAAGTTTTCTTCACCAGACAAGATGGTGCCCCACGGGGTGACGCCGCCCGCGCAGTTATTAAGGGTGCCCAGGACAGCTTCACCAGTTGGGTCAGCTGGAGTCTTGGTGTAATCAGAACCTGCTGCAGGGCCAACCAGCTTGAACGGAGTGGTGGCGGTGATGCGGCGGTTGAGCGGACCGAACTCGCGCTTCAGATCGCCGCTGCCGTCGACCTTGGAAACTTCCAGAACAGTCAGGCCGTGGCCTGCCCAGCCAATCTTCACGTGCTCTTCAGATGGATCTTCGGGATCATAATCTGGGAACATCTGTGGCTCAGTGGTGTATTCGTGGGAGCAGACGTAGACCATGCGGGAGTCATCTTCTGGGTGTTCCAGTAGACCAGCGAAGTCATTGTTAAAGCCAAACTGTTTTTCTGCATCCTCGGCGGTCTGGTTCTCCACGTCGAATTCCGGCGCACCTTCAATTACTGGATCGCCCCAGGCAATCAGGACGGACTGTTCGTAACCTTCAGGGATAACAATTGCATCCTCAGTGTTTGGCTCCACTGGGGTGAACTGCATTCCTTCATTGGAAACGTGCTCCGCGGAAGCAGCGGAAGAAGAACCTGAAGAAGATTCTGGTGCCGCATTCGCAGAGGTGGTTGCTGCGGAATCATTCTGGTTTGGAGGTGCACAGGCAGCCAAAGCTGCACCGCCGCCGACGGTCACAACAGTCAAGCCACCAGCGCGCAGTGCGGTGCGGCGCGAGAACTGATCGCCAAAGTATGGGTTATTAGAGGTGTTCTCGCATGCGCCGAAACATGCGTTTCCGCACTTGTAGGTGCAGGTCAAGGAAGAACGAGAAGATGAAAACAGTGAACTTAGAAGGTTGCGTCCTTTGAGATCCACGAAATGTGCTCCAGTCTGAAATACAAAAAGAAAGATAAAAATTGGAAGACGTTGTCTGGGGATGACGTATCTAAGCTAGGTATTTCAGGTTTCCTAACTAATAAATCCAGATGACAGTTAGGTGAATTAACTATCTGCGGCACGCGCGTTGTCCTTGGTTAAGGTAGAAACTCCTGCTCCGCCTGTATTTAACGTGGATGTGGTTGATCGACTAACCTTGTGTGCGTGAGCGAGCAGAAGAAAAACAATCAGACCCCAGACGTCCCAGAGCAGCTGCGTATCCGCCGCGCTAAGCGCGCCCGGCTGCTAGAAAACGGCACCGAGGCTTACCCGGTATCCGTTAAGCGCACCATTTCGCTGCGCGATCTGCGTCAGCAGTTCCAGGTTCTCGCCGAAGGTGAAACCGCAGGAGATGCAGAAGGCGTGACCTACCTGGAGGTAGGGCAGGAAACTCAAGAGGTTGTTTCCATCGCTGGCCGTCTTATCTTTATGCGCAACACCGGCAAGCTGTGCTTCGCCACCCTGCAAGACGGCGACGGCACGCAGGTCCAGGCCATGCTGTCTTTGGCAGAGGTCGGTGAGGAAGCTCTGGCTGCGTGGAAGGCTGACGTTGACCTCGGCGACTTCATCTCTGTTACCGGTCGCGTGATTTCTTCTCGCCGTGGTGAACTTTCCGTAATGGCGTCTGAGTGGCAGATGGCTGCGAAGTCTCTGCGCCCAATGCCAGTGGCTTTTGCCGACATGGCAGAAGATACCCGCGTTCGCCAGCGCTACAACGACCTGATTGTTCGTGAGGAAGCGCGTAAGAACGCCATGACCCGTATTCAGGTCATCCGCGCGCTGCGTCACCATTTGGAAGATGAGGGTTTCAACGAGATTGAGACCCCAATGCTGCAGACCCTGCACGGCGGTGCAGCGGCTCGTCCATTCGTGACTCACTCCAATGCGCTGGATATTGATCTGTACCTGCGTATTGCTCCTGAGCTGTTCCTCAAGAGGGCTGTTGTTGGCGGCATTGACAAGGTCTTTGAAATCAACCGCAACTTCCGCAATGAAGGTATTGATAAGTCGCACTCGCCTGAGTTCGCGATGTTGGAGATTTATGATGCCTGGAGCGACTACAACGGTATTGCCAAGACCATTAAGGACTCCATCCAGGCAGTAGCAAAGTCCGTATTTGGCTCCCACGTTGTCACCCTGGCAGATGGTAGCGAGTATGACCTCGGTGGCGAGACCTGGCCAGAAATAGAGATGTACCCATCTCTGAATGAAGCCCTGCAGAAGAAGTTCCCAGGCCAACAGGAAGTCACCATCGACTCCACCGTTGAACAGCTCGAGGAACTGGCCAAGGTTATTGGTCTAGATGTTCCAAAGGGCGGTGGCTGGGGCCACGGCAAGCTGGTTGAGGAAATCTGGGAGCTGCTGTGCGAGGACCAGCTGGAGGGCCCAATTTTTGTTAAGCACTTCCCAGTTGAGACCTCACCACTGACCCGTTCACACCGCAGCGAACCAGGTGTGACTGAAAAGTGGGACCTCTACGTACGCGGCTTCGAATTGGCAACCGGCTACTCTGAGCTGGTTGACCCAGTCATTCAGCGTGAGCGCTTTGAGGACCAGGCTCGCCTTGCTGCTGCCGGCGATGACGAAGCAATGGTGCTGGATGAGGAATTCCTTTCAGCCATGGAACAGGGCATGCCACCAACAGGCGGCGCCGGAATGGGCATCGATCGCCTGCTCATGGCCCTGACTGGTTTGGGTATCCGCGAGACCGTTTTGTTCCCAATTGTGAAACCGGAAACAAAGGACTAGCACTTAAAGCTTTAATCATTTAGGATGGCCGTTGACATATCAACTATCGAAAGGTTTCCTAAATGAAGGTCGGCATTATTGTTGGTTCTATCCGCGAAGGCCGCTTGGGTGAAGGTATTGCGAACTGGGTCAATGACTTGGCTCAGGGGCGCGACACCGGCGTTGAGTACGAACTGGTGGACTTGAAGAAGTTCAACGTTCCTCTGCTTGAAAGCCCAGTTGTTCCGGGTGCAGCGAACAAGCAGTACGACAACGCGCAGGTCCAGGAATGGTCCAACGCAATCGATTCTTTCGATGGCTTCATCTTCATCACCCCTGAGTACAACCACTCTGTACCAGGTGCTTTCAAGAACGCATTCGACGCTCTTGGCAGCGAGTGGTTCGGCAAGGCTGTTTCCTTCATCAGCTACGGTGCTTCCGGCGGCGTTCGCGCAACCGAGGCATGGCGCCTGATTGTTGCTAACTTCCAGATGCTGCAGGTTCGTGCCTCCTTGGAACTCAGCCTGTTCACCGACTTCGGCGAGAACGGCTTCGCACCCAACGACCGTCGTATCGAAGAAGCAGCTAACCTGTTCACCGATCTTGAGGCAATGCTCAACAAGGTCAACGCCTAAGGTTTCTTCTAGCCTCTGATTGAAGAGACTAAAACGCGATAGAGCCGCGAGCCGCAATCCAAATTGGTTGCCGCCCGCGGCTTATTCGATCCCTTAACTTCTGACGGATTCTAGTCTTCGTGGGGTGGTCAATTTTGTGGTGTGTATGTCGCACGAGGTAGGAGATGCAGGCATGAAGAAAGGCTAGAGCAGGAGCTTGCTCTAGCCTTTTATCTTGGCCGCCTGGGCATGTAGTCCATGAGGCTTATTTAGCGCATGTAGTTGGTAACAACCCACATGCGGCCATCAGCACTGTATGCAACACCGACGCCAATCTGGTTGAAGTTCGGGTCAGCCTGGTTCAGACGGTGGGACTCGGAGTTGTGCCAAGCCTGGACAACTTCCTGCGGGGAAGCGCCGCGCCAGTTCTGGTGCACGTTCTCGCCGCCCTCACGCCAGCCGGCAGGGTACTGGCCCAAGTAATTAGGGTTGTGTGCCGGAACGCCAGTGCGCGCCATGTGGTCAGCCCAGTTCTGAGCAATGTTCTTCAGCTGTGGGTTGGAAGCCACTGGTGCCAGGCCATGGCGAGCACGGTACTCATTGACCGCAAGGTAAATTGAAGTGGTGCTTACCTGGCCGCTAGAAGAAGCAGGGGTAATTGCACCTGCGCCAGCAGTGGTTGCTGCGGTTGCACTCTGTGAAGAGCCAGCAAACTGGGCTTCCACAGATGCGACTGCATCCTGGACGCCGCCAGTAAGGCCACCTAGTGCGGTGGTAATGATCGCGGTGATGCCAGCGATCTGAGTTTGAATAGCGTTCATCGAATTCGCTCCACTTAAACCGTTCGTTAGGCTCCGTGCGGATTGACACCAAGCTGTAGCGGGTTTGTTATTTAATCGATATATAAGGTCTGAAAAGAAACTTTAGAACTGAACAAAAAGTGGCGCGAGGGGCAGGGGTAAAGGAGGGGTACACTACTGTGACCAGTGTGTTTGTGTGTTTCTTATGTGAATAAAGGGATTTATTTTCGGCAGTAATTCGAACACTGAAATAGGTGTCTCTAATTTCTCAACCTGCTCCAAACGGTCACGTTCGGGCAGGGTCAAAATGGGGCAGAAAACGCCCTATGTCTTAATCTCGCGCCGCGCGGCTTATAGTCAGTGGGTAGAAATTTTGGTTCAAGCGCTGTAGTTGAGGCGGAGGTGTGGCAAGGATGTCAGGTGCGTGGGATGAGCAACCCGCTAAGTTGCTGCACCACTATGACCGCACTGCACAGCGCGCGGCGTACCAAGTTATCCGTAGCTATTCCAGCAGTTTCAATCTGGCCTCACATCTGTTGCGTGGCACTATCAAGACAGATATTCGCAGTTTGTACGCGGTTGTCCGCATCGCCGATGAAATCGTGGACGGGGCTGGCCACGCCGCAGGGCTTAATAATGAGCAATGTCGAAAGCTGCTCGATGCTTATGAAGTTCAGGTTCTGCGCGCCCCACACCAGCGTCTGCATCGCGACCCCATCATGCATGCCTATGGCATAACTGCGCGGCGCTGTGAGTTCGCCGATGAACATATCCGCGCATTCTTTACTTCCATGCGCCGGGACTTGGGCGATCAAAGTACTAATGAACAACAAGAGTTTGATGCCTATATCTATGGCTCTGCTGAAGTCATTGGGCTGTTATGCCTACAAGCATTCTTGGTTGACCGTGATGTCAGCGCTGCTGACCGGCAGACAATGGAGCATGGCGCGCGGAAGCTGGGTGCAGCATTTCAAAAGACCAACTTCCTGCGCGATATTGCCAATGACACTGAGTTTTTGGGAAGGCAGTACTTTCCGCAACTCCAAGACGATGAGTTCAATGACGCCATCAAAGCCGAACTCGTGGCCGATATCCGCAGTGATTTAGAAGCCGCACGGCAAAGCATTGCATTGCTGCCGCTCGATGCGCGAATCGGAGTAGTCGCAGCATTGGAGCTTTTTAATGAACTGACCAATGACATCGATCGTCTTACCGCAGCGGAACTGCTGAGCACACGCGTGAGCCTGTCGCCAGCGCGTAAGGCCAGAGTCTTGGCACGCGTTCCGCGCACAGTTTTGAAGAAGGACAATCAGAAGAAGGACAATAAGTAAGGCAATGAGCGAACAATCAGCAGTAGTTATTGGCGCTGGTGTCGCAGGCCTTGCAACCGCGACTTTGCTCAGCCGTGAAGGCTATGACGTCACGGTTATTGACCGTTTGAGCCAACCCGGAGGACGTGCTGGTAGCTACACCACGCAGGATGCACCGGGCTTTCGTTGGGATTCCGGCCCCAGCTGGTATCTCATGCCAGAAGCATTCGACCACTTCTACCGCCTGTGCGGCACGACCACCGAAGAACAACTGGACCTGGTTGACCTGCAGCCGGCTTACCGCGTCATTACTGAACCTTCTGCAGATGAACAGAAATCTGGGGGCGCTGGGAATACGTTAGACCGCGTTCTTGATATCACGCCGGAGACCATCATCGATACCTTTGAAAGCATTGAACCTGGGGCGGGCGAGCGGCTGCGCAAGTATTTGAGGAAGTCCTCGTTGGTCTACGAGATGGCGATTCAAAAGTTCCTCTATAACAACTTCATGCGCCCACAAAACCTCATGACCCGGGAGTTGCTGCTGCATGCACGCCTGCTGGCAGTGCTGTTGGCGCGCAGCCTGGATTCCTATGTGAAGACCGTTGCGCAGGATAGCCGTCTGCGCCAGGTGCTGTGCTACCCAGCGGTATTCCTCTCCACAGAACCTAAAGAAGCCCCGGCGTTATATTCGCTGATGAGCCACACTGACCTCATCCAAGGACCGAAGTATCCCCGCGGCGGCTTCGCTGCCGTGGTGGATTCATTTGTCCGCCTTGCCAAAGACAATGGCGTGAAGTTCCAGATGGACACGGAAGTCACCGAAATCGTGACGTTTGGGAAGAAGCCGCGCGTACGTGGCGTGCGTATTGCTGGTGGGGACGTGGACGGCCAGCATGGCCAGCACGGCCGTATTATCCCGGCGGATGTGGTGGTGTCCGCGGCCGATGTGAAGCACACGGAAACCAAGCTGTTGCCGCAAAATTTACAGACCTATCCGGAAAAATACTGGGACAAACGAAATCCGGGCTTAAGCTCGGTTCTCATCTATGCCGGAGTAAAAGGCAAGCTGCCGGAGCTCGCGCACCACACCTTGCTGTTTAGCAAGGACTGGGACCCTGACTTTGAAGCTGTTTTCGGCCCGCAGAAATCTTGGTCGCATTCGATTTATGTTTCTAAAACGTCGGCCACAGATTTAGATGTCGCACCGGAGGGTTATGAAAACCTCTTCGTGTTGGTACCAGCCGCGGCTGAGCCAAGCATCGGGCATGGCAGTGCTTACGTGGAAACCAGCAGCAACGCGAATGGCGTTGCTGCTGACCGGGTGGAAGATGAGCGCGTGCGGAGCATCGCAAAGCAAGCGATAGACCTTATTGCCCAGTGGGCGGGCATTGATGACCTTGCGCAACGCATCGTGGTGTCAAAGACGGTTGGCCCGGCAGATTTTGCTGAGCGCTACCATTCCTGGTCCGGTGGGGCGATTGGTCCGGCGCATACGCTGGCGCAATCGGCATTCTTCCGGGGCAAGAACAAGTCCGCCAAGGTGGAAAATCTCTACTACGCCGGAGCCACCACGGTGCCTGGCGTTGGCGTGCCGCTGTGTCTGATTTCGGCAGAGAACATCATCAAGCGACTGCGCGCTGACCACACCCCGGGACCATTGCCGGAGAACTAGCAATAGTGCACACGACATGCACATAGTGTTTTCAGTTACAGGGAGGCACTGTGGGCTATCTATGTGGATTAAAATTCCGTAACCTGTTGCTAGCTCTAATGCGGTTGACCAATTTTTCGGCCCACACCGCATGGGCCCTTTTTTATCTTTAGGTACCGGCGCGAGATTTCACGCGGTGCTCAATTTCCTCTCCCCATGTTTTCCTTAAAGCAATGCGTGTTTAGTTAAGAAAGAAATCTCTAGTGTCACAAGAAAATACCCAGGCGCCCGCAACCGCGGCCAGCCCGGATAAACTGCCCGCTGACGTGAAGACCACGTTGGCGGTATTGGTCGGCGCTGCGACCATCATGATTTTGAATGAGACCTCCCTGTCGGTTGCGTTGCCGGCCATCATGGCGGAATATGCCGTGCCAGCAACCACCGTGCAGTGGTTGCTTACTGGCTTTATGCTGACCATGGCTGTGGTTATCCCAGCTACTGGTTTCGCCATTGAGCGTTTCACCACCCGCCAGGTGTTTATTACTGCGTGTTTGCTGTTTCTGAGCGGCACGGTTGTTGCGGCCCTCGCGCCGGCGTTCGTATTCTTGTTCATTGGTCGTGTGATTCAGGCGGCCGGCACGGCGCTGGTTATCCCGCTGTTGATGACTGTTGCGATGACGTTGGTTCCGCGCCAGCGCCGCGGTTCGGTTATGGGCATTATCTCCATTGTTATTTCTGTAGCACCAGCGCTGGGTCCAACAGTTGGTGGCGCGATTGTTAACGCCATGACCTGGCACTGGGTGTTCTGGTTGATGGTTCCACTCATCGCCCTGGTCTTGATTGCCGGTTGGTTCAAGCTGAAAAACGTGGGCGAAAACCGCAAGGTTCCGTTGGATATCTTGTCCTTCTTCCTTTCTGCCATCGCTTTCGGCGGCTTGATTTATGGCCTGTCTTCCATGGAATCCATGCTGGCCGGTGAGGGCACCGTCGCAATCGTCGTGGCCGTCATCGGTGCGGTTTCCCTGGTGCTGTTCGTGATGCGCCAAATCAAGCTGGGCAAAGAAAACAAGGCATTCTTGGACCTGCGCCCATTCACCATCCGCAACTTCACCCTGGCGGTTTCCGTCATCCTGATTTCGTTCGGCGCCATGCTCGGTTTTGCAACCGTGCTGCCGATTTACCTGCAGACTTCCCTCGGCGTGACCGCGCTGGTCACCGGCCTGGTGGTTATGCCAGGTGGCGTGTTCCAGGCGATTATGTCCCCATTCGTGGGTCGTCTCTTCGACTCCTATGGTCCATTCCCGCTGGCTATTCCGGGCACCATCTTGATGCTCATCGGCGTTGGTTCCATGATTACGCTGAGCGAGCAGTCCGCAGTGTGGATGGTTGTGGCCATGCACATCACCTTCTCCGTCGGCATGGCCATGATGATGACCCCAATGATGACCACGGCGTTGAGCTCCTTGCCGGATAACCTGTACAGCCACGGCTCGGCCGGCATGAACACCGTGCAGCAGCTAGCCGGTGCAACCGGTACCGCCATCTTGGTTGTCTTCCTCACCCGCGGCACCATCGCTGGCACGGAGTCCGGCATGACTGAGGCAGCCGCCACCGCCCAGGGCGCGACGATGGCGTTTACCTTCGCCGCAGCCTGCATGCTGGTTGTTGTCTGCTTGGTACCTTTTGTTAAGCGCGTCAACAATGACCCAGAGCTCGTGGAAATCACCGAGCCAGCCTCCTCGGATAAGGCAGCCAAAGCCTAAGCCAGAATTACGGCTTTATGTAGGCCGGTATCGACGTTTTAAAAGCTTGCATAAGCTTGTCGATGCCGGCCTTTTTGCTGCCCTAAAACTGGCACAAACGTTGGCCATAAAATGCGATTTATGCCCCTGTTCGCTACCGGCGTACACCCCTTTGAACTGCGAATATAGGGAATTTTTGAACATTTGCTGACCTAGGGAGAAATAGTCCCGGCGAAGTAGCGTTAAAGTGGGTGACAACTTAGCAACGAAATTCAAGGGGTAAGACTCATGTTCGAGAGGTTTACGGACCGTGCTCGTCGCGTCATTGTGTTGGCGCAAGAAGAGGCACGGATGCTCAACCACAATTACATTGGCACCGAGCACATCCTGCTTGGCCTCATCCAGGAAGGTGAGGGCGTTGCCGCCAAGGCGCTGGAGTCCATGGGAATCTCCCTCGAGGACGTCCGCGGCGAGGTAGAGGCAATTATTGGCCACGGAACTCAGCCACACAATGGCCACATTCCGTTTACTCCACGCGCAAAGAAGGTTCTGGAACTTTCCTTGCGTGAAGGTCTGCAGATGGGACACAAGTACATCGGTACTGAGTTCCTGCTGCTGGGCCTCATCCGTGAAGGCGAAGGCGTTGCTGCACAGGTTCTGACCAAGCTGGGCGCTGACCTTCCACGCGTGCGCCAGCAGGTTATTCAGCTGCTTTCCGGTTACGAAGGTAACCAGGGCGAGAAGCCAGAGGCAGGACCAGGCCCAGTTGGTGCCGGTACCGGCCCACAGAACCCAGGACGCCAGGGCCCTGGCAACCAGGGTGAGCGTTCCAACTCGCTCGTATTAGACCAGTTCGGACGCAACCTCACCCAGGCAGCCAAGGATGGCAAGCTGGACCCAGTTGTGGGACGCGAATCCGAAATTGAGCGCATTATGCAGGTCCTGTCCCGCCGTACTAAGAACAACCCTGTTCTTATCGGTGAGCCAGGTGTTGGTAAGACCGCTGTTGTTGAAGGCCTCGCGCTGGATATTGTTAACGGCAAGGTTCCAGAGACCCTGAAGGACAAGCAGGTTTACTCACTTGACCTGGGTTCTTTGGTTGCAGGTTCGCGCTACCGTGGTGACTTCGAAGAGCGCCTGAAGAAGGTTCTCAAGGAGATTAACCAGCGCGGCGACATCATCTTGTTTATTGATGAGATCCACACCCTGGTTGGTGCTGGTGCAGCAGAGGGCGCAATCGATGCGGCTTCCTTGCTGAAGCCAAAGCTGGCTCGTGGTGAGCTGCAGACCATTGGTGCAACCACTTTGGATGAGTACCGCAAGCACATTGAGAAGGATGCTGCGCTCGAGCGTCGTTTCCAGCCAGTTAAGGTTGATGAGCCTTCCATGGAAGACACCATCACCATCCTGCGCGGTCTGCGCGATAAGTACGAGGCACACCACCGTGTTTCTTACACCGATGATGCTTTGAAGGCTGCGGCTTCCTTGTCGGACCGCTACATCAATGACCGTTTCTTGCCAGATAAGGCAGTTGACCTTCTTGATGAGGCCGGTGCACGCATGCGCATTAAGCGCATGACCGCGCCAAAGGGCATCCGTGACGTGGATGATCGCATTGCGGAGGTCCGCAAGGAGAAGGAATCTGCGATTGATGCGCAGGACTTCGAGAAGGCAGCTGGCCTTCGCGATACTGAGCGCAAGCTGCACGAAGAGCGCTCGGAGAAGGAAAAGCAGTGGCGCTCTGGTGACTTGGAAGAGATCGCTGAGATCTCTGAAGAGCAGATCGCTGAAGTTCTCGCGCACTGGACTGGTATCCCTGTTCTGAAGTTGACGGAAAAAGAATCTTCCCGGCTGCTCAACATGGAAGACGAGCTGCACAAGCGCATCATTGGTCAGAACGAAGCCGTCAAGGCTGTTTCCCGTGCTATCCGCCGTACCCGTGCGGGTCTGAAGGACCCACGTCGTCCTTCCGGTTCCTTCATCTTCGCTGGCCCATCCGGTGTTGGTAAGACGGAGCTGTCCAAGGCTTTGGCTAGCTTCCTGTTCGGTTCTGATGATGACTTGATTCAGATCGACATGGGGGAGTTCCATGACCGCTTCACCGCGTCACGTCTCTTCGGTGCTCCTCCGGGATACGTTGGCTACGAAGAGGGTGGCCAGCTGACCGAGAAGGTTCGCCGCAAGCCATTCTCCGTGGTTCTTTTCGACGAGATTGAGAAGGCACACAAGGAGATTTACAACACCTTGCTGCAGGTCCTGGAAGATGGCCGTCTGACCGATGGTCAGGGTCGCGTGGTGGACTTTAAGAACACTGTTCTGATTTTCACTTCCAACCTTGGTACCCAAGATATTTCCAAGGCTGTAGGTCTGGGCTTCACCTCTGCGAATGAGACTGACTCGGACGCTCAGTACGACCGCATGAAGAACAAGGTCAACGATGAGCTGAAGAAGCACTTCCGTCCCGAGTTCTTGAACCGTATTGATGAGATTGTGGTCTTCCACCAGCTCACCCGCGATGAGATTGTTCAGATGGTTGAGCTGCTCATCGGCCGTGTTGAGGTTCAGCTTGCTGAGCGCGACATGGGTATCGAGCTGACTCAGAAGGCGAAGGACTTGCTGGCTAAGCGCGGATTCGATCCAGTACTGGGTGCACGTCCACTGCGTCGCACCATCCAGCGTGAGATTGAGGACCAGCTGTCTGAGAAGATTCTCTACGGCGAAATTGGTGCCGGCGAGATCATCTCCGTCGATGTCGAAGGCTGGGATGGCGAAGCCAAGGATAACTCCAAGGCAACGTTTACCTTCAGCCCACGTCCGAAGCCACTGCCAGAAGGCACCTTCGACGAGCCTTTGGAGGACACCGTGGTACATGAGAACGACGGCGAAGACTCCGACGGCGCTGACACCATCGTTCCGGACACCCTGCCAGAAGAGCCAGTTTCCTCTTCTAGCGACGACGGAAACAACCCACCACCAGCCGGTGCGGGTGCTCCTTCGGGGCAGTAGTGGCCCCGAGTAGCTGCTGACAGTAGCTACTATCGGTCATTGCCGGAGAGAAAAAGAAAGTGGCCGTATCAGTACAAACACTGATACGGCCACTTTCTTCTGTTTTAGATCCCCACGGCGGTTTTCTTTCGGTGGTTGAGCTCAATGACGACGATTAGAGCCATGATGATTCCAAGTAACGGGAAAACCCACCGGAATGGATCATCAAGAACAATGTAAAGCAACGCCCCGTTGAGCAACCACGACAGCGCAAACATTATTGGGAAAAGCTTTGCTTCATCAGCAGCTACCTCTCATTGTTGAGTTTGTAGTGAACCAGGTTAGTTAGAAAACAATTTCCGCAGCCGAAGTTGTCGTGGTGATGAAAATTCATGGCTGAACTGTGCATGCTGCGCTAAGGTTTTGGTATGGGAATTTACTTTCGTAAGCGCAAAAAGATGGGCAAGAACTCCTGGCTTAACCTCTCTGGTTCGGGTGCATCCACCTCTACGAAGATTGGACCAGTCACCCTCAACTCTCGCGGCGGCATGTGGGTCAATCTGCCTGGCGGACTGAACTTCCGCGGCCGTTGGAAATAAATCCAACGTCGATTTCATCGGTTAGAGATTTACCGTTCGGCACTGACCGTGGAAAGCATTACCGCGGAAGATGGAATTTGCCGGCATCAGTTTGGACGGCGAGACCGTCTTCAACAAGCGAGAAAAGCGCACGGGAGCGTTGCGCGGCATCGGGCCACACCACGTCGAGCTGTGATTTCTCCACTGGATCATCGGCCGCGCGCAACACATCCATGAGCAGACCACGGACCTGGCGGTCAGTGCCAGTGAACTTTTGAACTCGCTTCTTTGCTTTGCTCAAGTCTTCTTCGCTTGGCTGTGGACAGCCGAGTTTCTGCCATTGGCAGGTGCTCCTAATTGGACAGATATCGCACTTCGGGGACTTCGCGGTGCACACCAGTGCGCCCAACTCCATGAATGCCGCCGAACAGCGCGGCCCAGTGGTGACCTCAGCAACCTGGCCAAGCTCCTTGGCGGATGGCTGCGGCTGCAGGAACTGCCCAGTCACGGCGCGGCCGTAAACACGACGCACGTTGGTATCAACCACCGGTACGTTCTGCTGGAAATGAAAACATGCCACTGCACGGGCGGTATATGCGCCGATGCCTGGCAACGCGAGGAGCTCATCGACATCGGAAGGCACTGCGCCATCATGGCGCTTGACAATCGCCTGCGCGCACTCATGCAGGCGCAACGCGCGGCGCGGGTAGCCCAGTTTGCCCCACGCGCGTAGAACCTCCGCCTTGGAAGCCTTCGCGAAGTCAGCAGGGGTGGGCCAGCGCTCAATCCATTCTTGCCACTGGGGCGCCACGCGCGCCACGGGAGTCTGTTGACTCATGACCTCACTGATTAAAATCCCCCAGGCAGAAGTAGTTTTGTTTCGCCAAGGAAGGGGACGTTCATTGAGGTCAAACCAAGTAAGAAGCGCAGCAGTATCAATCATGATCACGGCAATTGTACTAGTAAGGAGTAAGATCGTTAACTGTGACGGAACAAACTACTAATAAGAACCCCCAAAGCGTCTGGGATGCCTTGAAAGAAGGCAACCAGCGCTTCGTAGAAGAGCGCGCCGAACACCCCAACATAGACCAGACCCGACGGGTTTCTCTGGTCACCGGACAAGACCCCAAGGTCGTGGTGCTGTCCTGCTCGGACTCCCGTGTTCCAGTGGAGCTGGTTTTTGACATGGGCCTTGGAGATGCCTTTGTCATTCGTACCGCGGGCCACATCGTGGACAACACCGTGCTGGGCTCTTTGGACTACGCACTGGAGAACCTGGGCTGCAACCTGATTGTGGTCATGGGCCACCAGTCCTGCGGTGCCATTGGTGCTACCGCCGCCTTTGTTGATGGTGACATGCAGATTCCTTCCGGTTTCCAGCGCACCATCATTGAAAAGGTCGCGATGTCTACTCTGCGCGCGCAGAAGGAAGGCAAGCGCGAGCGCGCTGACTATGAGCGCCAGAACGTTCAGGACACCGTACGTCAGATTCTGGCGCGCATGCCTAACTTGAACCAGCGCATCATCGACGGCGAGCTCGGCGTAGTGGGTACCCGCTACCTGCTGGATGAAAGCCGCATTGAGCCAGTCGTGCTGCACGGCGTGGTTTAACAACTTCCGTTTTAATGTTTTGCGCCCGACTTCAGGTCACTAACGCTGTGCCCTGGGTCGGGCGCTTTTGAGACACGCCCGCCTGCATGGTGCCGCTGAGCAGCAAAAGCGCTTAACATAAGGATGTGTCTAACCCAAACCAGTCCTCCGATAAGCTGCCGCGCGAGATTTACATGCGACGTCGCATCGCGGCGTTTGTTGTCATTCTGGTCGTGGTGGTTGGTCTGCTGATTGCATTTAGTGCATTCGGCGGCAACAACGATGATGAAACTGCTGCCCCGGAGTCCACTCCGGTTTCGGCGCCTGAAAACCCAGAAGACGAGGGCGCAAGCTCCGAAGGTTCGAAAGAGATTGAATCTGAATCCGCGGAGCCATCTGCTGCCAATGAAGAAGAAGCCAACCGTGATGAAGCGCGTGACGGTGAGGGCGATGAATCTTCCAATGATTCTAACTCCAGCAACATCGATCCGGCGTTAGCGGATAAGGATTCTTGCGAGCTCTCAGACTTGGTCATCCGTGCTTCTTCTGATGCCACCACCTACCCGAATGGTGTACAGCCAAACTTCGGTATGACGGTGGTCAACCCAACCGGTGCCGACTGCGACATCGACTTGGATGAGGAAACCCTGCGCTTTGAGGTTTACCGAATCTCCGACAACCAGCGCATGTGGACTGATACCGATTGCTACGACTCAGTGCAGACCGGTACCTACAACTTCCCAGCGGGCGAGGAGCGCAGCTTCGACGCAGTCTGGTCCCGTCTTGCTTCTGAGCGCGGCGGCGACTGCGGCCAGCGCCCAGTAGTAGAACCAGGTGCTTACTTCCTGCACACCGTCATTGGTGACAATGCTTCGGAGCCATACACCTTCAACTTGGCGTAACTTTTGTTCAGCTAACCCGTCTGTGCACTGGAATAGTCCAGCATAGGCGGGTTAGCTATTGATAATGGCAATAGCTTGGCCAAGGGTGGAAGCATAGGCGATGTTCATGCTGGTGACTTCAGACTTCACACCGGCCGGAACAATAGCGTGGGTATAACCCAGACGCGCAGCTTCGCTCAAACGGCGGTCAATATTAGGCACGCGGCGCAGCTCGCCGGCAAGCCCGACCTCGCCGATGACTACCATCTTGGATGGCAATGGACGTTCATGCAGCGATGACCAGGTTGCTAGCGCAACCGCTAGGTCTGTGGCGGTTTCGGTAATTTTCATACCGCCAACGGTTGCGACATAAGCATCCTTGTCATTGGTGCGCTCGTTCGCACGCGCCTGTAGCACTGCCAGCACCATGGGCACGCGGTTATTATCCAATCCGGTAACAACGCGACGTGGGTTTTTGCCCACTGGGTCAACGGTCAAAGACTGCACTTCCGCAAGTATCGGACGCACGCCATCCATTGCAACGGTAACGGCAGAGCCATCAGGAGTGGTGCCGCGGTGAGAGAGAAACAGCCCTGAAGGGTCGGCGACTTCCCGGATGCCGCCGGCGGTTTGTTCAAAGCAGCCCACTTCATCCGTGGCGCCGAAGCGGTTCTTGATGCCGCGCAGCATGCGCAAACTGGATTGGCGGTCGCCTTCGAAGTTGAGGACCACATCCACCAGGTGTTCAAGCACACGCGGGCCAGCAACATTGCCGTCCTTGGTTACGTGACCAACCAGAAGGATGGGGATGCCGGTGGTCTTTGCCAGGGTGGTCAGCGCAGCGGTCACCGCGCGGGACTGCGCAACGCCGCCGGCAACGCCTTCAACGCCGGCTGCGTGCATGGTCTGCACTGAGTCCACGATGATGAGCGAAGGTTTGATTTGTTCTACATGCCCAAAGACGATGTCGAGGTTTGATTCAGCGGCCAGGTACAACGTGTCATGCAAGGCGTTGGTGCGCTCTGCACGGGTACGAACTTGGCCCACTGATTCCTCAGCGGTGACGTACAGTGCCGTTCGTGGATCTTTTTCGGCTTGAGTCCAACGCGCCGCCACCTCAAGCAGAAGCGTGGACTTACCAACGCCGGGTTCACCGGCCATCAGCACCACAGAACCCGGAACAATGCCATCACCCAACACACGGTCGAGTTCCCCTATGCCAGTCTTTAAAGCTTTCGTGGTGGTGCTGGCCACCTGGGAGATGGGTTTTGCCGGGGCAGTAGGGGTCAGCCCTTTAGATACTTGCCCAGAGATTGCCGCTGCCGCGACATTCGCGCTAGCCGTAGCAGGCATTGATTCTTGCAGAGTGCCCCACGAGCCGCACTCTGGACAGCGACCCAACCACTTGGGTGAAACATATCCACATTCAGAACAGGTGTGGATGGGACGTTGCTTTTTAGCCATGTCTTCACACTGTAGTAGACCGCCCCGACATAAGCTTTAACCAGCAAGCTTGAAGGTCGCACCCAAATAGAAACCGCCGCCAAACCCCTTCACGTAGGTTTGACGGCGGTGGGAGCCCCCGGCCGTTTTAAGCGGCGGCCAAGTTGGCTTTAAGGAGATTAAAAGCCGTACTTGGAAGCTGCACGGCGTGCTGCGGAAGGGATGCCTGCACCTGGTGCGCGCTGGTATTCAGTGAATACCTCGAGAATGCCCCAGATGAATGCTGCGGAAGAAGCGAGGCTGATTGCAGAAGCGATCATGATGTTTCCTTTCGAGTGGGTTAAGTGTCTCCTCAATTATAAGTTTTGCCGACATTTGTGCAGTGCAAATGTGCAGCGTGAGGGCACAAACTCGAAAGGTGACGTGCCACGTGTCACTAATCGCGCGACGTGAAATTATGGATTGACCTGCATGAATTGTCTACGTTTAAGCCTGCCTTTTAGCTTGGAATTATCCGAACTTAAACTGGGAGAAACTTACCCCCGTTAGGGTGAAATCCGCTTGTGGCGTAACAAATCGGTCTGTTCGAGCGATTGTCTGCGCCCTTCGGGTGGTCTGAGAATGCGGCGGTCTGAATAAGCAGAAGCGCCCTGCCGGATAGAAATCCGAGCAGGGCGCTGAGGTGCTGAAAAGCTGTGTGGGGCTTAGTTGGCCTCGTAGCCTTCGGTGCTCTCGACGTCGCGGTCCATCTCGCCAGCAGGCATCTGTGGAGCGGAAACGGTGGCGTTGAGCTCAATGTCGCCGTTGGAGAAGGAGAATACGACTGGGCGGTGGCCGGCGTAGCCGTAGTCTTCGTTCTCAAGCTCGGTAGCAACGTACTGGATACGATCGCTGTCGGACTGTGGGATGGTATCCAGCAGGTCAGCAGAGTTGCCAACGATGGCGGTGTTGCGGGTTAGTGGCTCCAGGCCTTCGAGTGCAACGTCCTGGCCATCAACCGTGATGGAGTCAAGGGTGAACTCTTCGTTGGAGTAAGCCTGGTTAGAGGCGGTGAACTTCAGGGATGCTTCACCGGTGTCAGGCTCAACCTGAATGGCAACGTCGCGGACTGCAATGTTGCCGTCCTCGCTTTCAGCCTCGCCGCCGTCAACCGCTGCAACCTGGTTAGAGGTCTGGGTAATCTGGCCTGCGGAGCAGGATGCCAGAGCCAACGCGGCAATAGCAGTGGCGGAAATGGTGGCACCCTTGCGGGTTACAGACTTCAGGGACATCACGTCGAGGGTCCTCCATCGATTGAGATCACGGGGGGTTATCAACGACTTAGCTTAGTCCCTCTTGCCGCGGAATACCCAGTTTCTATCCTGTCGAGATGCTCACAATGACATTTTAGGGGGCATTCTCGGGGTGAATCGGGGGTAATCCGTCTAGAATGATCCGCTTGTGAGCGAGCTAGCATACAGCGTAATTGGGCTTAAAATATTACGCTGCCCGAAGCTGCAGCGTAGGAGCAAGGCGTGCTAGAATCGACTGCCTGAGTGTGTCCTTGGTGCGTTTATAGCGTGGATTTGGTATCTGGCTCGTCAGTGCTTCGGTATTGGGTGAGCTGCAAAGGGTAGAAGCAATCTTTTAGGCAATGCATGGCCGAGGATTGTGGTGCGCACGTGTGCATATGCAACGAAATTTTATTTTAAAGGAGCTGCAATGGAGTTCAAGGTCGGCGAGGTTGTCGTATATCCCCACCACGGCGCGGCGGTGATTGAGGCAATTGAGCATCGTGAGATGGGCGGCGAGATGCTGGAGTATCTCGTGCTGCAGATCAATCAGTCTGACCTTGTGGTTCGCGTTCCTTCCAAGAACGTTGAACAGGTTGGCGTTCGTGACGTCGTAGGCAAGACGGGTCTGGAAAAGGTCTTCTCCGTCCTGCGTGAAATTGATGTTGAAGAAGCTGGTAACTGGTCCCGTCGTTACAAGGCGAACCAGGAGCGTTTGGCTTCGGGTGACATCAACAAGGTTGCTGAGGTTGTTCGTGACCTGTGGCGCCGTGACCAAGACCGCGGCTTGTCCGCTGGTGAGAAGCGCATGTTGGCTAAGGCTCGTCAGATTCTGGTTGGCGAGCTAGCGCTTGCGCAGCCAGTGGATGAGAAGAAGGCGGACACGATGTTGGATGAAATCAAGTCCACCATTGAGCGCCACCGCGCGGCTGGTTTGGTTGAGGATAATTCGATTACCACCACCATCGATGATGATGCAGATCTGGATGATCTCTCCTTCGATGATGACGAGGATTAAATAGTGACTCGTCGCGTTAGTGCCCTGGTCGCTGCTGCTGGCCAGGGCACTCGTCTAGGTGCAGCCCTTCCCAAAGCTTATGTAGAGCTGGCGGGCAAGACGCTGGTGGAGCGTTCGGTGCGCGCGATGTTTGATTCGGGCGCGGTTGATGACATCGCCATTGTGGTCTCCCCATCCATGGAGGATTACGCGCGAGCAATCTTTGAAAAAGCTGGACTCGCCGAGAGTGTACGTTTTGTGCACGGCAGTGTGGAGCGCGCTGATTCCGTGTGGGAGGGGCTCAAGTCCATCCCTGAGGAAGATGGCATTGTGCTGGTTCATGATGCTGCCCGGGCGCTCACGCCGCCCGACATGATTGCACGGGTGGTTGGTGCCGTGCAGGCTGGCGCGCCCGCGGCTATTCCGGTGCTTGCCGTGGCCGATACCATCAAGCGCGTTGAGGGCACGCAGGTCATCGATACCCCGGATCGCGCGACGCTGCGCGCGGTGCAAACCCCGCAGGCCTTTGACTTGGCCACGTTGCGTGCGGCGAATGAGAAGTATTTTGCCAGTTCAACGCGAACTTTTGTGGCAACAGATGATGCCAGCTTGATGGAATGGTTTGGCCAGCCAGTTACTACCGTTGAGGGCGACGGCATGGCGTTCAAAATCACCACGCCCATTGACCTGACCTTGGCTAACGCAATTATCGCGCAATAAAACCCAGAAAGGCATTTACTACCGTGACTTCACCACAACCCCAGCCCATCATTCCCCGCGTCGGCACGGCTTTTGACGCGCACCAGATCGAAGAGGGAAAAGAGTGCTGGATTGCGGGGCTGCTGTTCGACGGCGTCGCAGGGTGTGAGGGCCATTCCGATGGAGACGTTGTATCGCATGCGCTTGTCGATGCCCTATTGTCCGCCGCCAACCTAGGTGACCTTGGTTCCTTTGTCGGCGTGGGCCGCAAGGAATATGACAATGTCTCCGGAGAGCGTTTGCTGCGCGAATGTCGTGAGCTGTTGGAATCTAACGGATTCGTGATTGGCAACGCGGCCGCGCAGATGATCGCGCAGACCCCCAAGATGGGGCCACGGCGTGAGGAAGCGCAGCGAGTTCTTAGTGAGATTCTTGGCGCGCCGGTATCTATTTCTGCGACCACGACTGACCATATGGGATTTACCGGCAGTGGGGAAGGCCGCGCTGCTATTGCCACCGCGGTGGTCTGGAAGGCCTAGGCTTCATGACCTCGCGCTGAAGTTGGCCGTAACTTCAGTACCACTGGCCACATGCGTCACCCGAATGGGGTTAGTTTCCACTGCCTTAGTGTTGGGAACTGAAAGTGCTTGTGAGATAACGGTCGAGATACCGGAATCTGTGATGAAAATAGGGCACCGCTAGGGGCCCCTTCTTTCATTTCACTACGTGGGGCTAGCGCTTTCGTGAAAGTTTGAGGTGGTGCGCTCGTTGCGTGGGCACCTTTGGGAGTCGGCTTAGGGCGGTTGGCATTCGGTAGAACACTATCGGTGTCCTGTGCACTTGGGTTGGTAGAGCGTCGCCAGCAATGCCCTGCGCGTGTTAGGTTGAATAAAACTTTTGGATGTGTGAGCAGCGTTACCTTCGCTCGCGCTTTGTCGACTTTCCAATCGAATCATTCAACTTCTCAAACACAATTACGCAGAAGTAGAAAGGGGCGCGGGCGCGATGGATAAATTCATGGGGCCGCTACAGCGACTCGGAAAAGCTTTGATGGGTGCAGTCGCGGTAATGCCGCTGGCAGCGCTCATGATGGGTGTTGGTTACTGGATCATCTCAGTCGGTGGGGACAACGCCGTTATCTTCGGTGACCTGCTGCTCAAGACCGGAGCTGCAGTTCTTGACAACCTCGGTGTCATCTTCGCTATCGCTATTGCCTACGGACTTTCCAAAGACAACAGTGGCGCGGCAGCGCTGGCAGGCTTTGTTGGTTTCGCCACGCTGGTCAACCTCATCGGACCGGACGCGATTGCCGGATACCGGGGAATTGACCCAGCTGAACTCACCGGTGATGAAGCGTTGCAATGGGCTGAGGCCGGATGGAATGGCATTGGCTACGGCAACGTCTTGTTCGGAATCATGATCGGTATCCTCGCTGCGTGGACCTACAACAGGTTCTATCAAACGCAGCTACCGGATGCCCTGGCCTTCTTCTCGGGCCGCCGCCTGGTGCCAATCCTGGCGTCTATCTTCTCGGCGGTTGTCGCTGGCATCATGTACATCGTCTGGCCATTGGTCTACTCCGCATTGTTCTCCTTTGGTGCGTGGATTCAAGGACTAGGTGCGGTTGGTGCTGGTCTCTACGGATTTGCCAACCGTTTGCTCATCCCGACAGGCCTGCATCACGCGTTGAACTCGGTGTTCTGGTTCGACGTGATGGGTATTGATGACATTCGTAAATTCCAGGAGGGACCTGCCACCATTGATGCCGCGGCAGCGGCTACCGATGCCCTGAGCTGCCCAGGTGTCTGGGACGGTTCCACCTGTGAAGTCATGGGCATTATTGGCCAGTACCAGGCCGGATTCTTCCCCATCATGATGTTCGGTCTGCCGGGTGCTGCGTTGGCAATCTATCTACGTGCAAAGACCAAGCGCCGCAAGGCAGTCGGCGCATTGATGATGGCGGCTGCTGTTGCTTCCTTCTTCACCGGTGTTACTGAGCCACTGGAATTCTCCTTCATGTTCCTGGCTCCACTGCTGTACCTGGTGCACGCAATCCTGACTGGTATCTCCTTGGCTATTGCATCGGCGATGGGCTGGACTGCGGGCTTCGGATTTAGTGCCGGTGCTGTGGACTTCCTGTTGTCCTCGCAAAACCCACTGGCGAATCAGTGGTGGATGCTGCTTGTGATGGGCGTGGCTTACTTCTTTGTTTATCTGGGTATCTTCTACTTCCTCATCGGCAAGCTCAATATCAAGACTCCGGGCCGTGAAGATGATGATGAAGCTGACTCTGGCGCAGGCTTTGATGCGTTTACTGATGTTGCAGGTACTCCCACCGGCGCCGGTGCAGTAGCTTCCTCCAGTAATCCGAACACGCAGACTGCTCAGCAGATTGTTCGTGGTCTCGGCGGCAAAGACAACATTGATTCGATTGACTACTGCTCAACGCGACTGCGCACCCGCATCAATGACCCAGAGCTGGTGACGGAATCTGAAATCCGCAAGGCCTCGGTCTCCGGATTGGTACGTCCGTCCAAGCAGACCGTGCAGGTCATTGTCGGGCCGAAGGTACAGTTCGTTTACGACGAAGTCGCACGCATCCTGGCACAATCCGGAGCTGATGTTGAGCTCATTGGCGAGCGCCCAGTATCCGAGCTTGACAGTAACATCGGCGCTGGTGCAGCTGGTGCCGCCGGCGCGGGTGCTGCTGGAACCACAACCTTGGCGGGAACAATAGCTGGGGTCGTAGTTGAGCTGTCCAAGCCAACCGTGGGTTCGGTGACAGCTTTGGAAAATGTCTCTGATGAGGCCTTCGCATCCAAGTCCATCGGTGATGGCTTTGCTCTGATCCCAGTGGAAACCGCAGCGGTATTTGATGTTTGCGCGCCGGCATCCGGCCAGCTGGACATGGTGTTCAAGACCAACCATGCTTTCTCCATCACCACTGTGAATGGGCTGGAAGTACTCGTCCACATTGGCTTTGACACGGTCAAACTGAAAGGCGAGGGATTTACTCGACTGGTGGAGGCTGGACAAACAGTTGAAGCGGGCCAGCCGATTATCCGCGTGGATGCAAAGACACTGAGGGCAAAAGGCGTAGACCTGACCACGGCGGTGGTTATGCCAACCAAGAAGCAAGTGGAGAATGTTCAGCTTGCCCAGGGATTCGGCTCCGTTGCTGCCACGGTGACTATGGCATAGACCGTAGCTAGTCAGAGCGCTAGTCAGGGAGCTAATCTCGGGAATATCTCGGCGAGGACTGAGAAAGTGGCCTAGAATTTCAAGAACCTGTGCTTTGAACAGGGCTGTGCGCTGCAAATTGGCACGCAGTCGTACTATGGGGGAAGAAAATCTAGGCCACAATTTTTGTGTTTTAAGATCATTAGGATTTGGAGAAGAGGCAGCTCACGTGGAAATTATCATCTGTGAATCACCCAATGATGTAGCTGTAAAAGCCGCGGATATTCTTCAGGGCTACGCCAATAGCGGCGCGACCTTGGGTGTTGCAACCGGTTCAACGCCGTTGGCAACCTACCAAGAACTAATCCGCCGCCATAAGGCCGGCAAGGTCAGCTTTGCCGGCTGCAAGATGTTCGCACTTGATGAATACGTTGGACTGCCCATTGAACATGAGCAGTCCTATTACAGCGTTATCCACAATGAGCTCTCCAATCACGTTGACATTGACCCTCAGGATGTCCACATCCCGAACGGCCTGGCAGACGACCTTGCAACGGGCTGCGCGGACTATGAGCAAGCCATCGTGGACGCTGGCGGAATCGATGTTCAGCTGCTGGGCGTCGGCGCTAACGGCCACGTCGGTTTCAATGAGCCTTCCAGCTCCCTTTCCTCGCTGACTCGCATGAAGACGTTGCACCCACAGACCGTGGCGGACAATGCGCGCTTCTTTGGCTCCGCTGAAGACGTGCCAGTGCACGTGGTAACCCAGGGCCTGGGCACCATCCAGCGCGCCGGGCAGCTTCTGCTATTGGCCACTGGTGAGCAGAAAGCACACGCTATCTCCCAACTGGTGGAAGGCCCATTGAGCGCTGCCTGCCCAGCTTCGATTCTGCAGATCCACCCGCACGCCACCGTCATCGTGGATGAAGCAGCAGCCAGCAAGCTCAACAACGTGGACTATTACAAGTTTATTCAGCAGCACAAACCTGCTTAAATAACGCCGGGGAATTCGGTTCTGCAAACCGTTAGTGACGGGGAGATAGTGGCCGGTAGACTAGGACACGTGAATCTTCGTATCTTTGACACCGCCACCCGTTCGTTGCGCGACTTCGAGCCGATCAAGCCCGGCCATGCTTCGATCTATTTGTGTGGTGCCACTCCACAGGCCAAGCCTCACATCGGACACCTGCGCTCAGGTGTTGCCTTTGATATTGTGCGCCGCTGGCTCAGCGAGCAAGGCTTGGATGTGGCATTTGTTCGCAATGTCACTGACATTGATGACAAGATTTTGACCAAGGCCGCTGATAATAACCGCCCTTGGTGGGAGTGGGTTTCCACCTATGAGCGGGAATTTACCAAGGCTTATGAAACCCTCGGCGTGCTGCCGCCATCGGTAGAACCACGTGCGACTGGATTTGTCACGCAGATGGTGGACTACATGCAACGCCTGATGGATCGCGGTTTTGCTTATGCTTCCGAGGGCTCTGTCTACTTCGACGTTGCTGCCTGGGTTAACACTGAGGGCTCGGATTATGGTTCCTTGTCTGGCAACCGCGTGGAGGATATGGAGCAGGGCGAAACCGATGTCATCGGCAAGCGAAGCCCGCAAGACTTTGCCCTGTGGAAAGCTGCGAAACCAGGCGAGCCTTCCTGGCCCACCCCGTGGGGCGACGGCCGCCCGGGCTGGCACCTAGAGTGCTCGGCGATGTCCACTTACTACCTGGGTGAAAACTTTGACATCCACGGTGGCGGCCTAGACCTGCAGTTCCCGCACCACGAGAACGAGATTGCGCAGTCGCATGCAGCCGGTGATGGCTTTGCCAATTTCTGGATGCATAACCACTGGGTCACCATGGCCGGGGAGAAAATGTCCAAGTCCTTGGGCAATGTTTTGGCCGTGGATAATTTGCTCGATATAGTTCGTCCGCAAGAATTGCGCTATTATCTTGGTTCTGCACATTATCGCTCTGTTCTTGAGTACTCCGAAGGTGCGTTGACTGAGGCAGCCGCTGGCTACCGTCGCATTGAGGAGTTCCTAGCACGCTTTGACAACGTGGAACTCGGTGAGTGGACCGAAGGTTTTGAGAAAGCCATGAATGATGACTTCTCTGTCCCGAAGGCACTGGCTGAAATTCATGTTGCTGTTCGTGAGGGCAATAAGGCCCTTTCTGCTTCCGATGAGCAGACTGCACTGTCGCTTGCAGGTTCAGTGCGCCGCATGGCTGCAATTTTAGGCTTCGACCCATTGAGTGATCAGTGGTCGAAGGGTGAATCTGATGAATCTGCTGCACTTGGCGCGTTGGATGTTTTGGTTCAGGCTGAACTAACTCGTCGCGCGCAAGCTCGTGCAGAAAAGAACTGGGCTGTTGCTGATGAAGTCCGCGATCGTCTCGCCGAAGCAGGAATCACTGTTACTGATTCTGCCGATGGCGCCACGTGGTCGCTGAATTAAACCACCGTTAAGGAGATACACACACATGGCACGTATTCACGGCCGCGGCGGCGCAGGTCCCCGTAAAACCAACAAGAAGGGTGCGGTTAAAGGCACCGGCGGTCAGCGCCGCAAGGGCCTAGAAGGCAAGGGCCCAACGCCTAAGGCAGAAGACCGCACTTACCACGCGAAGCACAAGGCGAAGTTGCATCGCCAGCGCCGGGACTCCGGGCGTCATGAGAAGGAAACCGCGGAGATGGTCGTCGGCCGTAACCCGGTTGTTGAGTGCCTGCACGCGAAGGTTCCTGCAACCAGCCTCTACATCGTGCAGGGCACGCGCAATGATGAGCGTCTGTCTGAGGCAGTAGCGATCGCGAATGCCCGCAACCTTCCTATCTTGGAAGTCCAGCGCCACGCTATGGACCAGATGACCGGCAACGGCATGCACCAGGGCATTGGCCTGCAGATTCCGCCATTCAAGTACGCCGATGTCCATGATCTGATTGCTAACGCTGCCGATAAGCCAGAACCAGGTATGTTTGTCATCCTGGATAACATCACCGACCCACGTAACCTGGGCGCGGTTATCCGCTCCGTTGCTGCCTTTGGTGGTGACGGCGTGATTATCCCTGAGCGTCGCTCGGCATCCGTGACCGCTGTCGCGTGGCGTACCTCTGCTGGTACCGCGGCGCGTTTGCCAGTGGCACGTGAGACCAACATGACCCGCACCGTGCAGGAATTCCAGAAGAACGGCTACCAGGTGGTCGGCCTGGATGCCGGCGGTGAGCACACCCTGGACACCTACAAGGGCGGCAAAGACCCAGTTGTTATCGTCATCGGTTCTGAGGGCAAGGGCATCTCACGTCTGGTCAAGGAAAACTGTGACGTTGTCATGTCCATCCCAATGACTAGCTGGGTTGAATCCCTCAACGCCTCTGTCGCTGCCGGCGCGGTACTTTCTGAGTTCGCACGCCAGCGCCGCGTTGCCGCGCAGGAGAGCTAAGTTGAGGCGACTTAGTTCTGGAATGCATTTGGTGCGAAAGCGCTAAGTCAGTTCGAAGAATTCCGCTACGACCTCCGCTGCGGTGAAAGAATCAGTGTTCTTTCCCAAGCGGGGGTCTAGTTCTTTTCCAGAGGGCACAACATGGCCCATGTCTTGGACGGTCCACAGCTCAACGCGGTTGTCACCCGGCCAGGTGGTGACTTCCACGTCTGGGTAGGGGTTGGTGATTTCTGCGGCACCGGCGTCATTGCGCTCAGCAAAGAACTCGCCGGTAGCAGGTGCGGAAAGTACTTCACCGCGGGTGCGCTTGGCGTGAATGCCAGCCATGCCACCCTCATACGGTGCCTTGTCATCCAAGGTGCCGTGAATCATCAGCAACGGAGTCGGCTGGTAGGCCTCAATCGGATTGGTTGGTGCGAGATTCTCACCCGCAGCCAAGGTGGCGGCGAAGACGGCGGCGCCGGATAACAACCCGGGGGCATCAAAAAGCAAGCGCAATACCATCTGCCCGCCATTGGAATACCCGCAGGCAAAGATGCGGCCAATGTTGTATTCCTTGCGCAGCTCATCCACGACCGCTTGGGTGAATCCGACGTCATCGGTGCCCAGCTCACGCGTCTTTTCCGGCAGGTGCTTGCGGGCATCATTAAAGTGGTTATGAATACCACCTGGATAGGCCACAATCGTGTTGCAGCTAGCCAGGGCATCAAAGGTAAAATCAGTAAAACGCCGAATCACATTCGGGGATTGCAAAGAACCGTGGAAGACCAGCAGTAAATCCTGTGGGGCGTCTTCAGGGTTCTCAGGTGGGATTAGAACGTAGCGGCGTTCAGTGTCCTGGAAGGTAATCCGGCGTTGTTCCATAAGCAACAAGCTTAATCATCAACGTGATCGCAATGCTCATCATGGTGGCTGGTGTGGTGCACCTCTGCCGGGTCTGCATTGTTGTGCTGCGGGGAGATGGCCGCCGTGAACTTCTGATTGTCGCGCTTGGCGGCAAGATCATCGCGCACTGCACGGCGATTTTTGAGCTCGGCGATACCGCGGCAGATGAGATAGATGATGAAAGAAATAGTGGTGACAAAAACAGACACCGGCAGGCCAGGGGCCAGCGAAATAATCAAACCACCGACAGCCGCGATTTCGGCGAAGATGACCGACCACATTACGGATTTTAGCGGGGAAGAGGTAATCTGCACCGCTGCCGCACCTGGGGTGATAAGCAGTGCCATGACCAACAGCGCGCCGACAATCTGCACCGACTGGGCGGCGGCAAGACCGACAAGCACTGCAAAAAGCACGGCGATAGCGCGCACCGGAATACCGGCTGCTTGGGCCATGATGGGGTCGGCGGAGGCAAAGAGCATTGGCCGCCAAAACAGCACGACCGCGCCGACAACAATCACCGTGGTCAGTGCGAGTAACCAGACAGATGCGCTGGAAACGCCAACAATCTGACCGGTTAGCAACGACATAGCCGCGGTGGAGTTGCCGGGGTAGAGGTGGATAAACAGCACGGAAAGGCCCAGGCCAAAGCTCATGACCACGCCGATGGCGCTGTCTTGCTGGCCTTTAAAGCCCAGCACCGCCAGAACAATCGCGGCACCAATTGCACCAGCAATAGCGCCCCAGCCAATGTTGAGTCCGAACAACAACGCTGCCGCCGCACCCATCAGGGCCAGCTCAGAAGTTGCGTGCACGGAGAAGGACATCTGGCGAAGCACAATCAAGGAGGTCATCACGCCGGAGAGCACGCCGAGCAGCGCGCAGGCAATGAGCGCTTGCTGCACAAAGTCAACGGAGAGCAGGTAGACGGTGTCTTCCCACATGGTTTCAAAATCCATTAGGCGACAATAATCCTTCCATCGACATTCAAAACCTTGACGTTCGCGCCATAAAGCTCAGACAAGACTTCCGTCCGCATGACCTCATCCACCGTGCCGAGCACGTGCCCGTGCGGCGCGAGATACAGTACCCGTGAGACCACATCTAGCACCGGGTTGATGCCGTGGGTGACAAAGATGGTTGCGGTTTCCTTGTCGTGGCGGCGGCGCTGCAGCCTTTCGATGGTCTTCGCTTGGCGTGCAGGATCCAACGACAACAGCGGTTCATCGGCAAGAATTACCTGCGGATCATTAGCCAACGCCTGTGCCTGGCGCACCAACTGTTGCTGCCCGCCGGAAAGCTGGCCCACGCGCCGATCCGCGATGCCTTCTGCGCCGACCTCGGCGAGCAACTCATCAACTTTTGCTTTGGAGGGGCTGCGTTTGGTTAGAACGCCATGCGCCAAAGACAGTGACACCAGATCACGTGCACGCAACGGCAACTGCTGCGGGAACATGCGCTGCTGCGGGATATATCCCAGCCGCGCATTGATTTCCAGCTTGCCCCCGGTGAGCGAACGCGTGCCCAACATGGTGCCCAACAGCGTGGATTTACCCACGCCATTGGGGCCTAAAACAGCGATGAATTCGCCGGGGTGTACTTCCAAGTCCAGCCCTGACCACAACGGGTCAACGGCGGCTTGAGAAAAAGAAACTAACATCAAACTCCAAAAGGATGGTTGGGCTACATCGAGTGATGTCTAAGCCCAACCATCTTAAACGCAGGTTTATATTTTTTAGATTTTATACTTCGAGAGCTTCCAAGCTGGAAACAACTTCTTCAAAGTACTCAAAGAAATTCTGGTTGTCTGGGGGAGTCTCACCAATTTCTACAACCTGGATGCCTTCATCTTCCGCGGTGGTGCGAATGCGGCTGGTCATATCAGTCTGGGTCTGTGGGTTGTAGATGAGAACATCAACATCGCCGGCCTTGAGCTCATCAATGAATGCGGCCAAGTCAGCTGCTGCTGGCTCGCCGTGGCTTAGGGTTGCGTGGCGGTAGCCTTCTGGCGTCGCATCAGTCATGTCGGTGTGTGCCAGCATGTAGTCCGCGATTGGCTCGGTCTGTGCATAGGTGACCTCTGGCAGTGCGTGCAGGCGTGAGTCCAGGTCAGATACCAGGCTCACTACCTCTTCATCACTTGCCTGCGCATCCGGATTGACCTCATTGATCTGCTCCGCGATCTCATGCGCTACTTCCATCACTGCAGTTGGGTCATACCAAATGTGCTCATTGCCATCGATGGAAGAAACATCATGCGTATGTCCCTCCTCGCCATGATCATGATCGTGGTCGTGGGAATCCTCCGACGCTTCAGTCTCCGCGGACTCTTCACCTTCGTGTGAGTGGTCGTGGCCCTCTTCGTCGGCGTGATCATGGCTGTGCGCGTTCAAAGGCAGAGCGTGAATGATCTTGTCCTGGTCCTCGATGGCGTCATAGAGCCAGGCGTCGTATCCGCCGCCGCCGACAACAATGACGTCGGCTTCGCCCGCGCGCGCAAAGTCTGCCGCGGTGGGTTCAAAGTGGTGTGGGTCCATGTTGTTGCCTTCAACGATGGAAGTGACTTCCACATCCACACCTTCAGCGGAGTCAGCAACGGACTGTGCGACATCGCCCCAGATGGACGTGGAGGCAACGATGTTCAGGGTGTCAGTGTCATTGCCGCCTTCTGATCCGTTGTTAGATGCTTCATCAGAAGTTGCGGTAGAGCATGCCGATGCAAAAGCCAGCGCGCTGACACTCAGCGCAGCTAAAGCGGCACGTCGGCCGCGGTGGGTGCGGGAAGAATTAGGGGAAGTCTGTAAATGCATAAGTTCTATAATTGCCTTATTGAAAACAATTGTCAACTGAAAATGGATTGAAAATGAGTTAAGGGTTAAACCCCTATTCAAACACCGAGCATGTGCCGTTCATTCCCTGCGAAGTAAAACGGTGCGGGAGCGGTAAGGTGTAGGGCATGGTTAAACGCGGACCGGTTCGAAAGACTCTTGCTTCACTAGCAGCTGAATTAGGGGTCTCCCGAACGACCGTTTCTAATGCGTATAACCGCCCGGATCAGCTCTCGCCGGAGTTGCGTGATCGCATTTTGGCGGCCGCTGCATCGCATGGGTATTCCGGGCCGGATCCGATGGCTAGGGGCCTGCGCACCCGGCGTGTGGGTTCTATTGGCGTGGTGCTGACGGAAGACTTGACCTACGCCTTTGAGGACGCCGCCTCAGTTGATTTCTTGGCAGGTATGGCGCAGGCTCTCGCGGGTAAGCAGAGCACTTTGACGCTGATTCCCGCGGGGCCTGACACAGCTGAGGATACCGGTGCGGCGGAGCTTCTTGGCCGTGCCGTGGTGGATGGCTTCGTGGTCTATTCCGTCGGTGGGGATGACCCGTACCTGGCTGCGGCAGGCAACCGTGGGTTGCCCGTGGTGGTCTGTGACCAGCCGCGCGATACCGGGCAACCATTCGTGGGCATTGATGACTTCGTGGCCATTGCGCCCGCGGCACAAGCTCTTATCGATGCCGGACACACCGAAGTCGGCATCTTATCCATTCGCCTGCGCCACGGGCGCCTTGATGGTGCCGTGGACCGGGAGAATCTTGCCGCAGCCGAGTTTGATACGCAGCGTTTGCGCGTGCAGGGCGCGCTGAAGACTTTCGCTGATGCCGGTATTGACGCAGATGCGATTCCAGTGGTCACCCGCCATATCAACAACCGCGACACCGCGCGGGAAGCAGCCGAAGAACTACTGAGCAATAATCCGGAACTCACCGCGGTACTATGCACAACAGACTCCATGGCGTTGGGCGTTATGGACTACGCCGAAGAACATGGAATCAGTATTCCCGAAGAGCTCTCAGTCACCGGTTTTGACGGCATCGAATCGGCCCGCCTGCGCGGTCTGACTACGGTCATCCAACCGAACTTTGACAAGGGCGCAGAGGCCGGCCGAATGCTGGCACAGCTTATCGATGCCTCCGTTGCCAACACCGACTATCCCACCGACGCCGACGGCGCTCCCCTGCGCGTCCTACTTGAAACCCAGCTCGCGCTGGGAAACACCATCGCGCCGCCGCGTAAGTAGCCGCGGAGTATATAACTGCGTGACTACTTCGTGAGGAACTCCTGGCGTGCCTTCAGAAGCGTTTGTAAGAACGTTGCAACTTCGTCGATATCAGCAACACGCAGGTAGGCGCCGGTGTCGCCGTCGCCGACCTTCACGCCCAAGTCATTAGGCTGGTCGAGAACCGCGAAACCGTGTTCATCGGTGGTGTCATCGCCCAAGAAAACCACCGCGGTGGCATCGACAGTCTTGCGGTGAGTCTCTAACCAGGTGCCCTTGGTAGCAGTGGTCGCGGAGAACTCCACCAAGTTCTTGCCCTCAGTGACGAAGTAATCGCCGGGATCAACCTCCAGACCGCGCGCTAGGGCAGCGTCTGCTTCCTTTGGGTCGCGTTCAAAAACAGCTTTGACGTGCAGTCCACGGTGGAAAGGCTTTTCCTCCACAAATGCACCTTCATAGTCAGCGGCAATAGCGTTGAGCTCACCGCCGACGCGGTCAAGGAAAGTCTTCATGTCTTCAGACAGAGCACTTTCTTCGCCCTCTGTCTCAGCACCGTGAGATCCACCAAGCAATACTGGTGCACGCAGCGGAAATACCTTCTTCAAACCATCCAGGTGACGTCCTGACAATGCCGCAGCAAAGGTATTGGGTAGCTCGGCGAAAGCGGACAATGCGTCGATGGAGTCTTGATTGACCGGGACACCGTAGATATCCGTGGAATGATGCGCGAGCGTGCCATCAAAATCAGAGACCACGAACAAGCGCTCAGTGGAAGCTAGCTTGTTGATGATTTCTTGGGCCTGTGCGGAATCGCGAAATGCAATGGGAAAGTCAGACATGGTTACAAGATTACCCACGAAAAAGAAAACAGGACCTACAAGCAGAGCTTTGCAGGTCCTCGTCTGGCCTCGTCTTGCCTAGCTGGTCTTGAGTTAGAGCCCCACGAAGCGAATGGCTGGGGAATTCACCAGGTCATCCTGAAGGGTCAAAATCAGCTGATTGTTCTTATCCACAGCAATATCGAACTCATTGCCCTCAACATAAAGGCGCGACAAGTTGTTGTGCGTCCACTGCATCTCCCCCGAGCATTCCACGCTGCCGGTCTCACCCTCGGTGTCGTAGGCAATTGAATCAATGCGTACCGAGTCAGCCTTGCGCAGCTCTGCCGCTGAATCACCCTCAGCATCTGGGTCATCACTGAAATAGCTAACCTCTGCCCGGAAGTGCTCACAGCCGGTCGAGCCAATCATGGAAGTCTCACCAAAGACAACGCGTGGAACCACCAAGGCGTTCTCAGAGATAGCGCCATTCGACTCAGGCGAGGTGTACACGCCAATTGCTTGCCAGGCCTTTCCGCCCACGCGGTCATCACCCAGTGGCTCCGGTGGGGCATCGTCAGGCGTACTGCACCCTGCGAGCACAAGGGCTGCTGCGGCCAGACCACCTGCGACGTACTTGTTGACCGTACGGCCCAAAGACTTCCGGGCAAAATTGTTGGAAATTGTCATTATGCGCGTGCCTTATCCAGGGCACCTAAGAATGCGGACGCCCATAGGTCAACGTCATGTTCCATGACTTGGTTGTGCATCGATGCCATGCGTTCTTTCATCATCTCCGGGTTGTCCTTCAAACCCCAAGCTGCTTGCAGCATGGCTTTCTTAATATTTTCAATATCGAATGGATTGCACAGGTGCGCCTGGGTGAGCTCATCCGCCGCGCCGGCAAACTCTGAAAGCACCAGGGCGCCTGAAGAATCGGCACGGGTCGCCACGAATTCTTTGGCCACCAGGTTCATGCCGTCGCGGAAAGGTGTAACCAACATGATGTCTGCCAGGCGGTAGTAGCGCATCAAAACATCTTTGGACACCGAACGGTGCTGATAGTGCACCACCGGGCGGCCAATTTGCGCGAAACGGCCGTTGATGCGGCCAACTGCTTCTTCCACGTTCGAGCGGGTAATGCGGTAGCTATCAATACGCTCACGTGACGGCGTGGCCAGCTGAACCAGTGCAACATCGGCCGGATCCAGCGCGCCGGAATCCAGCAATTCCTCGAATGCTAGAAGCCGCTGCAAAATGCCTTTGGTGTAATCCAAACGGTCAACGCCCAGGAAGACCGTGGAAGGAGAACCCATATCGTGGTGCATTTGCTCCAAAGCTTCATCGGCTTCCTCATGGGAGTCAGATGCAGAAGGCGTCGTCATCGCTGAAGTATCAATAGAAATTGGGAATGCGCCAACCCCAAGCTTGTGACCGCTTGGAGTAGTGATGGTGATTCCAGCTTCACGAATGGTGATGTCGCCGCTGATTTCAAAATTATAGGAACGGCACAGCTCAACAAAGTTGCGAACGTTAGATTCCAGGTGGAAACCGATGAGGTCAGCGTCCATGAGCCCGCGCAGCATTTCATCGCGCCATGGAAGCTGGCGGTAGATTTCTGGCGGTGGGAACGGAATATGGAGGAAGAACCCGATGGTGAGATCCGGGCGCAGTTGGCGCAGGATTCCCGGAACGAGCTGCAGCTGATAATCCTGCACCCACACTGTTGCGCCGTGGGCTGCAACCGATGCTACCTCGGTGGCAAAGCGTAGATTAACGTCGCGGTAAGCGTCCCACCAGGAGCGATTAAACTCCGGGGTGACAATCAGATTGTGATACAGCGGCCACAGCGTGGCATTAGAAAAGCCCTCATAGAACTCCTCATAGTCATACTGAGTGAGCTCCACTGGGTGAAGAAGTACCCCGCGTTCAGTGCGGAATGGCTCTGGTGATTCATCAGCAACACCAGGCCAGCCAACCCAGCAGCCCTGGTGCTTTTCCAAGACAGGCGACAGCGCAGAAACGAGACCACCAGGGGACGCCTGCCAGGTCTTTGTTCCGTCGGCTTCTGTAATCATGTCGACGGGAAGCCGGTTCGCAACAACGACAAAACTGTTGTTTCCTGCGGCTTCAGTACCAGTGGCTTCAGCGCCCGTGGCGGTCTCGCTCATGTGCTCAAAGGCTCCTCAAGTTGGCTTTCGCTGGATGAAGTGAAACTAGCTTGAAGTCTTCTTAGCAGTAGTCTTCTTCGTAGCTTTCTTAGCAGCAGTTTTCTTGGTAGCTTTCTTTGCTGCGGTCTTCTTGGTGGCCTTCTTAGCCGGAGTCTTCTTCGCGGCCTTCTTTGTTGCCTTCTTGCGGGTGGTCTTTGGTTCTGCTTCGACCTGCTCTGCCAGAACCTTCTTGTGGATTAGACCCTCAGGTTCCACACCCAGCATGGACATCAAAGTAACGCCGTCCAAGAAGTCTTGAGCGTACGTTGCGACAACGCGGCGAGCTGAGCGCGCGGTCTCTTCCTCCACAGCATGCATCTGCTCCGCTGCTGGCTGTGTGTCAGTGACCTTTGGTGGCACGAGTTCCTCCTATATGCGTTCCCTGCTATTAGCCAGGGAAAATGATGATCAACCGTGAGTAGGGTTCAGACCGGATATTCTACCGCATCTCACCTTGTGAAGCCGCGTCGCCCTCATTTTCACCGGGAGGCTCGGCACTGTTTTCTTCTTCAGCGGCCTGTGCTTCTTCGGCTGCGGCATGCTGGGCAACGAATTCTTCCGTACCTGGTGAAGTGTATACGGTTGGGGCTTCTTCGTCTGGCCAATGCTGCGCCGGGAAGGTAGTGCGTGGCGGCCAGGCTTCATCATAAGCGTGCTCGTTTGACTCAACTTCCCACTGTGCAGTTGGCGTGGCATCAGCGTAGACGGTGGTGGTAGCTTCCGGCGGTGCTGTCGGTCCCTGAATTGGTGGCAATTCAGGACGGTTAACACGTGGCGCAAGTGGCGCCATTGGCACGCGTGGAATCTTCTGTGCCTTCGCAGCCAAGCCCTTTGCTTGAACCACCGAATAGCGGCTTATTCGTTTGAACGCGGTGTATGGGCGGAAGTGCTTTGGACGGCGCAGACGGCGCGCGCCGCGTTCACCCAGGAGAACACCAGCTGCGAGTGCGCCGGCGATAGCTAGCGCGGTTGCCAGGTTGGAGATACCGGTGATGAACTGCTCATTCAAAGAAGCGTACATACCGCGGTAGAGAGTCAGACCAGGAAGCATTGGCGTATAGCCAACAATCATGGTGATAAGCGGCGGGATGAAGAAGCGACGAGCCAACAGACCACCGGCAAGGCCCACAACGATCGCAGAAATTCCAGACGCAACGACCACGCTGGCGCCGAAGGGAACGACCACGAAGTAGTAGAACAACATGCCTGATGCGGCAGTCGCACCGGAGATAAGCACCTCAGTCCACGAAGCGTGCAGCGCGAAGCCTAGCGCCGCGGAACCGATGCCGCCTGCAAGAACCAGCAGCGGAATCTCGTAGTACACCGGCGATGACATGGAAGCTAGCGGCGGCAGCGGGTAGCCGATCCACGCGGAGAACTGAATACCCAAACCAACGCCGCCAACAATCGCAGCTGTTGATAGGAGTGCTTCAAAGAATCGCGCCGTGGATGTCACGGGTGCTCTGGTAATGCCGTCAATAATTGATTGCACCAGCGTTAGACCAGCAACCAGGACGATGATGCCCATACCGATAACCTGGCTGGGCGAAAAGGCCAATCCGAGTGTGGATGCAATGTTGTAGACGACTGCCGCGGGCACAACGGCCATGAATCCGCCGACAATATTGTGATAGAACGGCGGGATTCTTAGCCCATCCATCCAGATGACAACTGCCATGATGCTGAATGCAACGAAGAAGGACATGATTGCCACGAAGACGTTGCCGCCCAGCATGACAGAAAACGCGCCACCCATCGTGCCCCAACCAAGCAGCTCAGTGAAGATGGTGCGCGGCGACTTCATGGCCTCGATGTCGTCCAAGGCTTTCTCTGCAGCAGCAGGTGGGGTCATACCCGTGTGGATCGAACGAATCAGACGGTCAACCGCGGAAAGCTTTGAAAAGTTAACGGTCCACTTTGGCGCTGAGCGCACCACAGTAAGTGGCTGCCGTTTGGAACCGGTACCGATATTAGTGTGGATGGTAATCGTGGACATGACGATATCTACGTGGCAGTAGTGCAAACCGTAAGATGCCGCGGCTAGATAAACCTGCGCGCGGGCATCGGCGTTGGAGCTGCCTGAGAAGATCAAGATCTCACCAATGCGCGCCGCGATTTCCATAACGCCGGTCACCTGCGCTGGGTCTGTCAGATCGACTGGTGCCAGGGGCGATGGCGGCGGTGCCGCCATCGCGGTATCGACCGTTGCAACGTGGTCGGTGTTGAGGAAACCTTCAGGGAATTCACCAGTCAGGATGCCGTGAACAGTGGAGTCTTCATCAGGGATAGAACTGGTTGCTGAAGTACCTTCAGCCGACGTTTCCGACTTATCGCCCTGGAACAGGCGTGCCTTAAAAGACTCAAATACAGACAACGAACTTCCTCTACACCAGCGTTGATGAACTACATTAAACTCTTCGGATATTTACACTGCGCACAGTTGCATTACGCGTTTTCTGTACTGCACTTTAATGGCGGAACTCGATTCGTGCATACCACCGCGTAAACATTAGTTTTCACCAGAAATAACGCCACGTCATGCGCTTAAATATTGGGTGCGAAACTTGGCTCTTGCCACTGCGTATAGCCCTATTTGGAAGTTTATAAACGGAATGTTGTAGTGTAAATAGGCACTGCTGAAGTGGCGCAATTGGTAGCGCAACGCACTTGTAATGCGTAGGTTGCGAGTTCAAGTCTCGTCTTCAGCTCAAATTTTCCCCTATGGTCTGCTTTGCAGCTCGCATAGGGGAAAATTCATTGAGAAGCCATTGAAAGTTTTTCTCTCTGTACGTTGGGCAACACGTTGGATATTCCCACATCCTGAACTGTGCTGCGAGGATTTCCATTATTTGTACGAGCATTGGGGAATCATGAGTACAGTACAGAACAATATCGGCGGAATGTCAGAGCTGTATGCAGAAAAACTGCAAGAGCTGGAAAAGCGAGCTCGGACGGTTCTCACTGAGCATCAGGCTGGAGACAGTGTTCTTGTGCCTGCGGGCCTGAATGTTGGTGACCTTGGTGAAACGGAGTTTCCACGGAAGGTAGTTGAGGCAATTCGGGACTCGGACCTACCTAAGAGTGAGCGTCATGAGCTAATGACGTACTTGTTGGGATGCTGGTACCGAGACAACATTGGGGGAACATGGACCTATGTTCCACTGCCCGTGGAGCAGTCTGCGCTTTATTTAGGGTTTGGCATCGGAATCGCAAGTGTATCTGGCACTGTGCTGGCTAATACGGCGGAGACTGCGCGCGGCATCCTTGAAGGAGCAGACTTGGACTTCGAAGAAGCTCGTTTCAATGCAGACGTCAAAGTCGCGAAAAGCAGCGCCGGTGAAACTCCCGACACAACCGAAGCCTAAATTACGCTAAAAAGCACTTGATTAATCGCCACAGAAAATGCGGCTCCGTGGAAGAATTTACCTTCCGTGGAACCGCATTTTTTGTGTCTGAAAGAGGCACGCAAGCGAGCCGATGAACGGCGCGAGCAGGATGAGAAGCAGCCAGAGCAAGGTGTGGGGGCGGTTGTTACGCTGGACGTAAAGGTCGATTACGGCCCAGATGGCGAGCGCGACAAAAGCAAGGGCCAAAACACTGAACGCAACGTCAGTGGCGGTGGGGATCAGAGGATTCACTTCGAGCAATGTCATTAAATATTCCTCTCCCCGATAAGTTGTGGCCCCGACTATACCTCAGCGATTCGCTCTAGGAGATTGTCCACCATGAGCTTGCGGTTGGACGCAGACAGGGGGCGCTGCGAGATGTGGTCGTAGACCCACAAGCCATTGGCGATAAGGGACATCTCAAGCATCTCAGGGCTCAAGTTTGGGTCGGAGGCATTGGGAATCCACTTGCTGTCCACCGGGACCCACTGCTGCGCGAAGTCAGGGTGCGACTTGGTGTGGATGCTCAAAATGAGTTCCACCAGCGGGTCATTTTTACCTAGCGATAAAATCACTGCGCGCAGGCGCTGTTTGGCGTCTAGTTCATCGGCAGGCGCACCGGCGATGGAGATAAGCTCATCCTCCCAGCGCTGCGCCGACCACGCGTGGATGTCAATGAGCATCTCATGGCGCGAAGGGAAGTGATAAATCAACCCTGACTTGGACATGCCGGTCGCCTCAGCGAGTGACTCATAGGTCAACGCGGGAACACCGTCGCGCTCAATGATGCCGAGGGCTGCTTGAAGCGCTACTTCCTTCTTGCTAGTGCGCGCCACCGTTTCCTCCTGACTTCGGGTTATCGCGGAAGCACCAGACCGTGACAATAGTGAGGATGAAAGCAAAGACAGCCATGAATCCCACGGTGGTGCCGTATGCAGAAGCATACGCGGTCGAGGCTTGAGCATGACCAAGCCCGCCGTGTAGAGCCTCAGTGCCCATGTGCTTGAGTTCCGCCGGAAGATTAGTCAGATACAGCGCTGGGGTCAGCGAACCCACGAAGGCCACGGACAGCAAGGTGCCGAATTCATAAGAGACTTCTTCCACGCCAGCAGCCATGCCGGAGCGGTGCATCGGAACTGAACCGATAATCGCGATGGAAGATACGGACATGATGGAACCCGCACCAGCACCAAGGAAGAGCAGGCCGGTAACCAGCAGTGGAACCGAATCTGCATGTGTGGACCACACCGCCAGGCCGGTGCCGATGGTGGCGAGCAAGAAACCGCCAGAAATCAACGGCAAGAAACCTATGCGGTGCAGGTTCGCACCACCGAGTGCAGACATTGGCAAGGCAGCTACAGCAGCCGCGGCGACAACGAGGCCGGCGTGGAAGGGCGAGAAATCATCGGCAAGCTGAAGCTTCTGCGCCGTGATCATCTCCAACCCGGCCATGATAAACATCGCGCCGGAAGCGGCAATTACACCACCCGCAAACAGGCGATTGCGGAAGACATCAAAGGTCAACAGCGGCTCATCCAGCTTGTTCTGACGCTGGACAAAGAGGTATCCGCCGATGATAAACGCCACGAAAGCCACGGCGATAAGAACCCACGAGCGGTTCGGATTAGCCAGCTCCTTGATGGTCAACGTCAGACCGGCGAGGGTGACCAACGCGAAGATAGAAGACACTAAGTCCCAGTGCTTGGTTGGGTTAGCCATATTCGGCGGCGCCAACAATGCGGTGGCAATCAACGCGATAACCACGATGGGAACGTTGATGAGGAAGACCGAGCCCCACCACCAGACTTCCAGCAGCGCTCCGCCCACGACGGGACCAGCCGCAGCGCCGACCACGGCAACGGAGCCCCAAATGCCAATGGCGGTGTTGCGCTCTTGCTCATTGGTAAAGGTCAAGCGGATAAGCGCCAGGGTCGCCGGCATCATCACTGCAGCACCCAGACCAAGCAGCGCGCGGGCAGCAATCAGGAACGCCGGGGACGGCGAGAACGCCGCGGCTAACGATGCCACGCCGAAGATAACCAGGCCGGTAGTAAACATCCGACGGTGGCCAATCTTGTCGCCCAACGTACCGGTGCCCAGCAACAGGCCAGCCAGGACTAACGGATAAGCGTTAATGATCCACAGCTGCTGGGTATCTCCCGCGTGCAGCTCTTCCGTGAGCGTAGGAAGTGTGGTGAACAAAATGGAGTTGTCTAGGCCAATCATCAGTAGACCCAGAGAGATGGCAGCGAAGAAAGACCAGCGCTGCACTGGCGTGGAGTTGTTATCGAATTCCTTGCGCGCGTTCCTCAGACGCGCGTTGTGTCCTGTCGTCATAGCGGATTACTGTAACGCACGTTCGGTACAGTAACAAGCGTGGGGAAGGGGTTGGTTAGAAACGTCACAACCGCCATATCAGGTGAGGATGCGAACCGTTGTGGCGAAAATTCCGGATTGGACGCACTATGGGGACACACCCCCAATTTAGTGGAGTGGCAAATCTTTGAGATGAAAGAGGTTAGACATGGCACGTACTTATGCTGACCAGCTGGTTGACACTCTTGAAGCACAAGGTGTTAAACGCATTTATGGTCTAGTTGGTGACTCACTCAACCCTATTGTTGATGCTGTTCGACGCTCATCTATTGAATGGGTTCACGTTCACAATGAAGAAGCAGCTGCATTCGCTGCTGGCGCAGAATCGCTACTGACTGGTGAACTTGCTGTCTGTGCCGGTTCCTGCGGACCGGGCAACACCCACTTGATTCAGGGCCTTTATGATTCTCACCGCAACGGTGCGAAGGTCCTGGCTCTGGCTAGCCACATCCCATCGCGCCAGATTGGTGGACAGTTCTTCCAGGAAACACACCCGGAGATTTTGTTCAAGGAAGCCTCCGGCTACTGCGAGATGGTCAACTCCGCAGCCCAGGGCGCTGTGATTACGCACAATGCTATCCAGTCCACCATGGCTGGCAACGGTGTCTCCGTTCTGGTCATCCCTGGTGACTTAGCTTCCGCGGAGGCAGAAAATGAGCAGTTCACTGAATCTGTCATCTCCGCTGGCAATCCCATTACCTTCCCAGATCCCGCTGAAGCAGCAGCACTGACTCAGGCCATCAATGAAGCAGAGAAGGTCACCTTCTTCGTCGGCGCTGGTGCACGTTATGCCCGCAAGGAAGTCCTTGAGCTGGCTGAGAAGGTCAAAGCGCCAGTGGGCCACGCGCTGGGCGGCAAGATGTACATCCAGTATGACAACCCCTTTGACGTGGGCATGTCTGGTTTGCTGGGCTATGGCGCGGCGCATGATGCCATGAATGAAGCAGACCTGCTGATTTTGCTGGGTACAGATTTCCCTTATGCCGATTTCCTGCCACAAGGTGGCGCGGGCGATACCAAGGTGGCGCAGGTGGACATCAACGGCGCGCACATCGGCCGTCGCACCAAGGTCTCTTTCCCAGTCACCGGTGACGTTGCTGCCACCATCGCGAATATCTTGCCGCACGTAAAGGAAAAGAAGAACCGTTCCTTCTTGGACAAGATGCTCAAGCAGCACCACAAGAAGCTGACCCAGGTAATTGATGCGTACACCTCAAATATTGAGAAGATGACGCCACTGCACCCGGAGTTCGTTGCCGATGTCATTGATGAAGAAGCAGCGCAGGACGCCGTCTTCACCGTGGATACCGGCATGTGCAATGTGTGGGGCGCTCGCTACATCACCCCAAATGGCCAGCGTGAACAGCTGGGTTCCTTCCGCCACGGCACCATGGCCAATGCTTTGCCGCACGCCATTGGCGCACAGTTCGCGGACCTTGACCGCCAGGTCATCTCCTTCAACGGTGATGGCGGTCTGGCCATGCTGCTGGGTGAGCTACTCACCGTCAAACGCCATAACCTGCCGGTGAAGTCCTTTGTCTTCAACAACTCTTCTTTGGGCATGGTGAAGCTGGAAATGCTGGTGGAAGGCATGCCAGAGTTTGAAACCGATCATGATCCGTTGAACTTCGCGGATATTGCCGCCGGCATTGGCATCAAGTCCATCCGTGTGGAAAAGCCGAAGGAAGTTCGCAAGGCCGTGCGTGAAGCACTTGCCTATGACGGCCCCGTGCTGGTGGAGTTTGTTACCGACCCGAATGCGCTGTCCATTCCACCAACACTGTCTATTGATCAGCTGCTCGGCTTTTCCAAGGCCGCAGCCCGCACCGTCTTTGACGGCGGCGTTGGCCACATGGTGGACATGGCTGCATCTAACCTGCGCAACATCCCGCGCTTCTAGGTGTTTAGCCGGCGCTATAACACCGCACATGAGGCCGTGCTAGGACGTGAAACTCCCTTAGACCTCCGTGGAAACGTCGGTAGGTGTTTCCACGGAGGGGTCGCGCACGGGGATGAGAATGAGTGCGCCGACTAGCAGGACAACGGCGATCGCGATGACACCACCGCGGTCGCCGTCGCCGATCAATGACACGAAAATGCCAAACAGGGCAGGGGTGAGCCAGCTGACTGAGCGGCCGGTGGTGGCGTAGAGGCCGAACATTTGCCCTTCGTGGCCGGCGGGTGCAACGCGGGCGAGGAAGCCACGAGATGCGGATTGCGCGGGGCCGACGAAAAGGCACAGGATGAGGCCAAGAATCCAGAAGGCCACGGGGCCGTCGACAAAGTACATGGCGCTACCCGTGCCAGCGAGGATAAACAGTGAGGTCAAGATGATGACCTTGGGGCCAACGATGTCATCAATGAGCCCGCCGATGAGGGCTCCGAGTGCGGCGGCAACGTTGGCGGCAACTCCGAAGATGAGCACGTCGCCGGCGTTGAGCCCGTAGACGGAGACGCCGAGCACTGCGCCGAAGGCGAAGACCCCGGCCAGGCCATCGCGGAAGATGGCTGAGGCGAACAAGAAGTAGCAAGCATTGCGGTCAGCCCGCCACAGCTCTTTGATGTCACGAAACAGCTTGGCGTAGGAGTCTTGAATGCTTCCCGGCTTGTCACCAGATGGGGGAATCTCCGGGACGCGGAAGAACCCCGGCAGCGCAGAAAGTCCAAACCAGACGGCTGCGAGCACCGCCACCATGCGGATGTTCAGACCGCTCTCAGTAGTAATACCCAGCAGGCCGCCATCGCCGGCGACGAATCCGAAGTAACAAATCAACAGCAGGAAGATTCCGCCAAAGTAGCCAAAAGACCAACCCAGGCCGGAAATCTTGCCCACGTTGTCCTTGGTGGAAATCTGGGAAATCTGCGCGAAGTAGTTGACCTCAGCGAATTCAATCGTGATGGTGCCAATGGCTAAGACAACCAGGCCGATCCAGAAATACATCGGCGCATCATTGCGGATGAAAAACAGCGCCGCCATCAATAAGAACGTGATGAAAGACCACAACGCCAAAGACCGCCGGCGGGTACCGCGGGTATCGGAGCGCTGGCCCATAATCGGCGTGACAGCGAAGATAACCAAGCCCGCTACGGTCATGGCAACCGAAAGCCACTGCGCCGGGGTACGTGAGGTATCAATCTGCGCGCCGACGGAATCGGTGAGATAAACAGCGAAGATAAACGTCACCAGCACCGCGTTGAATGCTGCGGAACCCCAATCCCACATGGCCCAGGAAAAGACCGTCTTTTTATCTGTGCGCTTGGCGGAGTCAGGCACATTTTCCAATGCTGGGCTAGTCATAGTCACTCATCCTAAGACCAAGTCTGCGTTGCTGCAGCGCATTGGAGTGTGCGGCAGAAAGTTTAGGATGGGGCTTGAACTTAACGCTGCGTCAACTAGGAAGATAAATGTTGTGACCGAACAAGACCAGAGCGAATACACCATTGGTGAGGCCTCGGAGATACTCCAGGTATCCACGCGCACCCTGCGCCATTGGGATGACATTGAGTTGCTTACTCCCAGTTGGCGCACGTGGGGTGATCATCGTTTGTACTCCGAAGAAGACGTAGAGCGCGGCATGAATATCCTCATCTACCGCGGGGCAGGGGTGGCGTTGAAAGATATCGCAGAGCTTATCGATGCCACCTCATCCTCCCGCGCCGCCATTTTGCGCAACCAGCGCAAGTTGCTCCTGGACAAAGTCAGTCACATGCAAGAACTCATCACGGCAGTTGACGCCCTGTTAACTGCGGAAACCTTAAAGGAAGGAAAGACCATGAGTACTGAAGACAAGATTGCGTTGTTCGGTGAGAACTGGCCGGTGTATGACGAAGAGGCCCGGCAGCGCTGGGGTGATACGGAAGACTATGCCGCAAACCAAAAGACGGTGGCGCAGATGAGCAAAGAAGACATCCGTGCAGCCAAGCAGGTGGCTAAGGAGTTCAAGCAGATGCTTATTGATGCCCGCACGCGGGCCGTCGCGCCGGGCTCGGACGAGGCTAAAGATGTCGCGGATAAGCATATGGCGACCATCAGTCCCTATATGCCGATGAGCCGTTCCAAGCAGGTGCTGCTCGCGCGGATGTACGTTGCCGATGATCGCTTTTCCGAGGCCTACGGCGAGAACCGCGAGTATTTGAAAGACCTTATTGAGGCGCAAGCCAAGGCCGAAGGGATTGATTTGTTAAACGTGAACTGGGAATAAAGTCTCACAGGTTTCTTTCAGAAGGTGTTCAGTTCCTTTGATAGCGTGTGTGCCACACTTTCTTGTTAGTTAAGGAAACGGCGAAATCTTTCTAAGGAAGAAACATGGAAGAAAATAGTAATGACCAAGTAACCGTCTTGGTTGTCGATGACGAACCGAATATCGTCGAGCTATTGACAGTATCTCTCAAATTCCAGGGCTTTAATGTCCGCAGTGCCAACTCCGGCACGGAAGCATTGCGCATCGCGCGTGAGATCAACCCTGAGGCTTACATCCTGGACGTCATGATGCCGGGCATGGACGGCTTCGAGCTGCTGGGCAAGCTGCGTGCAGAAGGCTTGGACGGCCCAGTGCTGTATCTGACCGCGAAGGACAGCGTTGACCAGCGCATCCACGGCCTGACTATTGGGGCAGATGACTATGTGACCAAGCCATTTAGCTTGGAAGAAGTCATCACCCGCTTGCGCGTTATTCTGCGTCGCGGCGGCGCTGCCCAGGATGATCATGGTGATGCGACCATGTCCTATGCGGACCTGACGCTCAATGATGACACCCATGAGGTAACCAAGGGCGGTGAGATCATTGATCTTTCACCAACCGAGTTCAACCTGCTGCGCTTTTTGATGCAGAACAAGGAAGTTGTGCTGTCCAAGGCCAAGATTCTGGACAACGTGTGGCATTACGATTTCGGTGGCGACGGCAACGTTGTGGAGTCGTACATCTCCTACCTGCGCCGCAAGATTGATACCGGTGACTCACCACTGATCCACACCGTGCGCGGTGTGGGTTATGTTCTGCGTACCCCGCGTTCTTAGAATTAACTTCTTAGGAATCGGCAATTAAGCTATCTCCTGATTTAGCGATTTCAGGTAGATACTGGCAGAAATAGGCAGAAACAGGCACTGCGTGAGTAATTCAGCAACAGCAGACAATGGCGGATCCGTAAATGGAACAGCGCAGGCTAAAGACGGCCGTTCTTTTAAAGAACGCGTGCAAGGGTATTTCTACCCGGGCATGTCTGGCTCGCCGCAGGCAATGCCGTTGCGCACCTGGTTGGTTGTGTTGCTGGTTGTAGTTTCCGGCCTGGGGCTTATCAGCGCTTCCGTGGCAGTCTCCGCGGTCATGCGTGATGTGTTGTACAACCGCGTTGATGATGAGCTCATGGAAGCAGAAGATGGCTGGGCTCGTACCGCCAACATCTTCGGCGTGGATATGACTGGCCGTCCGCCGACAGAATATTCACTGATCAAGATTTATGCTGACGGCACAGTTCGCTACCTCAACCCGTATGAGTCCATGCCGCAGGTGGATGAACTAGTTATTGGTGCAGCGCCGGAAACGGTGGATTCCACGAAGGAATCCAATTCCACATCGGAGTGGCGTGCCATGGCCACTGAACGCGACGGTGTTATCACCGTGGTGGCAAAGAACCTGGATTCGGAGCAAGTCTTGCTGCGCGGTCTCGCCGTCGTGCAGTTAATGATTGCCGTGGTGGTGCTGATGCTGATCGCCATTTCTGGTTTCTGGTTCATCAGACGTGCCTTACGTCCGCTGCGCGTGGTGGAAAAGACGGCCTCTGAAATTGCGGCCGGTGACCTGGATAAACGTGTCCCGCAGTGGCCGCTGCACACTGAGGTTGGTCAGCTCTCTAGTGCGCTGAACATCATGTTGGCCAAGCTGCAGGCATCCATTGAGCATGCCCAGGGCAAAGAGGAGCAGATGCGCCGCTTTGTTGGTGATGCTTCGCATGAGCTGCGCACGCCGTTGACTTCATTGCGTGGTTACACGGAGCTGTACCGCTCGGGCATTACTGATGATGTGGACTTGGTGCTGTCAAAGATTGATGCTGAGTCTTCCCGCATGTCTTATCTGGTGGAAGACCTTTTGGCGTTGACGCGCGCTGAGGGCTCCCGTCTGGATATCCGCACCGTGGATGTTCTTGAACTGTCTCTTTCCGTGGCATCATCTGCTCGCGCGGCCTTTACGGATCGCTCTATTAACGTTGCTAACAACACCTCCGGCGTGCCGGTGGTCTACGGCGATCCGAGCCGTTTGCACCAAATCATTTTGAACCTCATTACCAACGGCCTGCGCCACGGTGGTGAGGATGCCAAAGTCACCATTGAGCTGGAAAAAGACAATGGTGATGTGCTGGTCAAGGTTATTGACACCGGCCGAGGCATGGACCCGGAAGTAAGCTCTCACATCTTTGAACGCTTCTACCGTGAGGACACCTCGCGCACACGCGATACCGGCGGTTCTGGCCTAGGTTTGGCCATTGTGAAGTCCCTGGTGGAACAGCACGGTGGTTCCATCGAAGTTGAATCCGAGCTAGGAGTCGGTTCCACCTTCACGGTGCGCCTGCCTGCGGCGGAAGAACCCGAATCCATCGGAGCTTCCGAGGGCCTCGATGAAGTAGAAACTCCACAAGCCAACGCCACACCGGTTAAAGCTGCTCGCAAGAACCGCTCTTTCCGCAACGGTAAGAAGGACAACGGAAAAAAGGGCAACGCTAATGCGGAAGAAGACGATCACTAGCCAGTCCTAGGCCAAATACAAAAAGAGCAGCCAGCCACGAATAAAGTCGTGGCTGGCTGCTTTTAGTTGTGCGGGCTATTTGTTGCGGTAGCCGTTCTCATCGGTGTTGAGGTGCTGGCGGATACGCACCGCTGCCTCATCCATTGCCTTCGGGTCAGTGGCATCCATAGCCATTGCCCTTGAAAAGTCGTACTCAGACATCTTCTCAGTAGGGAAGAGGTGAATGTGCGCGTGTGGGACATCAAAACCGGCGATGATAAAACCAGTTCTCGAGGTGTCATAAGCAATCTTGATGGCTTCACCAATCTCCTGCGACAGGGTAGACAAGTGCAGCCAGGTCTCAGAATCCAGGTCAGTCCACTTGTCCACCTGCTCAATAGGAACCAGCAACACATGGCCATAGCGCAGCGGCTCGATGGTCAAAAACGCAGCGCAGACATCATCACGATAAACGAAACGGCCCGGAAGCTCGCCGTTGATAATCTTGGTAAATACAGAAGGCTCAATCTCGGTCATGGTCTCAATGTTAGGTCAATTATTCACCCGGTGTCATGGAATTTTCCGACGCTTGTCCATGTAGATGGCGTGGAGCATCGGCAAGCTAAGGCGAAATTTACCTAGCGTTGGGGTACCCAGGGCGGCGAAAAGTTAAGATAGTTCGCATGCGCATACTTGTAATTGGTTCCGGCGGCCGCGAGCACGCCATCCTCAAAGGCCTTGCGGCCGACCCCGCTACCACTGACCTGCACGTTGCACCGGGCTCACCAGCTTTTGCATCCTTAGCTTCTGTGCACGCCGACTACAAGGAAGTAGCGGACCCAGCCCGAATGCTGGAGTTGGCACGCGACATCAAGCCGGACCTGGTTGTTGTTGGGCCTGAGGTTCCACTCGTTGCCGGCGTCGCCGATGCCCTGCGTGCTGAAGGCATTGCAGTATTCGGTCCGAACGCTGATGCGGCACAAATTGAAGGCTCCAAGGCTTTTGCTAAAGAAGTAATGGAAGCAGCAGGCGTAGATACCGCCCGCGCACAAACCGTGCCAGCCGGCGCGAGCGATGACGATATTGAACACGCACTCGACTACTTCGGCCCTATATACGTGGTGAAAGATGACGGACTTGCCGGCGGCAAGGGCGTTGTTGTCACCCCAGACCGCGCTGAAGCGCGCCAGCACATTCACCTCGTGCACGCTGCTGGGAACCCTGTGCTGCTGGAGTCTTTCCTGGATGGCCCTGAGGTCTCTTTGTTCTGCCTAGTCGATGGCGAGACCGTCGTGCCACTGCTGCCAGCACAGGACCACAAGCGTGCCTATGACAATGATGAAGGCCCAAACACCGGCGGTATGGGCGCGTACACCCCGCTGCCATGGCTGCCAGCCGAAGGCGTTGAGCGCATCGTGCGTGAAGTCTGCGAGCCAGTAGCTAAGGAAATGGCCAAGCGCGGAACCCCTTACTCTGGTCTGCTGTACGCGGGTCTGGCATGGGGCGCAGCAGGTCCGTCCGTGGTTGAATTCAACTGCCGTTTCGGTGACCCAGAAACTCAGCCGGTGCTGTCACTACTTAAGACCCCATTGGCTGGTGTTCTCAACGCGGTTGCAACCGGAACCTTGGATCAGCTTCCGCCGCTGGAATGGGAAGACGGTTACGCGGTCACTGTTGTGTTGGCTGCCGCGAACTACCCGGCAGACCCACGCAAGGGCGATGCCATCACTTCACCTGACCTCGCTGATGCAGACAAGATCCTGCACGCGGGTACCTCGGTGAAAGATGCGAAAGTCATCTCTAGCGGCGGTCGCGTTCTTAACGTCATTGGCAAGGGCGAGTCCCTGTCCGAAGCGCGCGCTGCTGCATATGACGTACTCAAGGGTATTGAGCTGGCAGATAGCTTCTACCGTAATGACATCGGCCAGGCGGCCGAAGAAGGCCGCATCAGCATCGAATCTTAAATCCACATCGTGGCCTATAGATGGACGAGCAACCTGCACTATCTCTGTATGGATTAGACGCGGTTGCCGGGGGGGATGCTGCTGCGGAAAGTAGCTTCCGGAAAGTAAAGGCGCAAGTAGAGTACTTGCGCCTTTATCCATGTGGAATAATGAAGCGCGTGGCTGATAAGAAGAAGATTTCCAACGTTTTGTCCTCGCGTTACGCCTCTGCAGAGCTATCCAACCTGTGGAGCCCGGAACACAAAATCATTATGGAGCGCCAGCTCTGGATCGCGGTCATGCGCGCCCAGAAAGACCTTGGCGTAGACATCCCAGCTGAAGCAATTGACGCATATGAAGCAGTCATTGACCAAGTCGATCTGGGCTCCATCGCCGACCGTGAGCGAGTGACCCGCCACGACGTGAAGGCTCGTATTGAAGAGTTCAACGCCCTGGCTGGCCACGAGCACATTCACAAGGGCATGACCTCACGTGACCTGACTGAGAACGTAGAGCAACTGCAAATCTACCGCTCTTTGGAGTTGGTGCGCGATAAAGCTATTGCCGTTGCTGCGCGTATTGGTGAGCATGCAGCCAAGTACCAGACTCTGGTTATGGCAGGCCGCTCCCACAACGTGGCAGCGCAGGCCACTACCTTGGGCAAGCGTTTCGCTTCCGCTGGTGATGAACTGTTGCTAGCTATTGAGCGCGTTGAAAACCTGCTGGGTCGCTACCCACTGCGCGGCATCAAGGGCCCAATGGGCACCTCCCAGGACATGCTGGACTTGATGGGCGGGGATGAAAACAAGCTCGCAGCACTCGAGACCGCAATCGCGGATCACCTGGGCTTTGCTCGCGTCTTCAACTCTGTTGGCCAGATTTACCCACGCACCCTCGACTTTGATGCGGTCTCCGCGCTGGTTGAGCTCGGTGCAGCGCCATCGTCATTGGCCACCACCATCCGTTTGATGGCGGGCAATGAGACCGTGACTGAAGGCTTTAAGGAAGGCCAGGTCGGCTCTTCCGCAATGCCGCACAAGATGAACGCTCGCTCCTGTGAGCGCGTTGGCGGCCTGCAGGTTATTTTGCGCGGCTACCTCACCATGGTTGCAGACCTAGCCGGCCAGCAATGGAACGAAGGCGATGTATTCTGCTCCGTGGTTCGCCGCGTGGCACTACCAGATGCATTCTTTGCTATCGATGGCCAGTTTGAAACCTTCCTCACCGTGCTAGATGAGTTCGGCGCATTCCCAGCAATGATTGACCGTGAGCTGGAACGCTACCTGCCATTCTTGGCCACCACCCGCATCCTCATGGCTGCTGTGCGCGCCGGTGTCGGCCGCGAAACCGCACACGAAGTCATCAAGGAAAACGCCGTTGCAGTTGCTCTAAACATGCGCGAAAACGGTGGCGACCAGGACCTGCTGGAACGCCTCGCAGCAGATGAGCGCCTGCCAATGAGCAAGGAACAGCTCGAAGAAGCACTGGCTGACAAGCATGCTTTCATCGGCGCAGCCGAGTCCCAGGTTGACGCAGTCCTCGGCCGCATCAAGGAACTGGCAGACCAGCACCCAAAGGCTGCGGCCTACACCCCAGGGGAAATTCTTTAAAGAATCTCCCGTACACGGGATGGCAGGAGTTTCTCGTTATAGGGATTGCAAGAACTTCCCGTTCACGTGTTTTGGTGAGGAGGTCTTGAGCCTCTCACCGCAACGAGTGAGGGACGCTGTGGGCGCATGCACTAACATTTAGGGCATGCGCCCACAGCTTTCTGATTACCAGCACCTGTCCTCCGGCAAAGTACGCGATATCTACGAAGTAGATGACTCGACGCTGCTTATGGTGGTCACAGACCGTATCTCCGCTTATGACTTCGCGTTGGAGCCAGCCATCCCCGATAAGGGACGCGTGCTGACGGCAACCACCATGTTCTTTTTTGATGCCATTGATTTCCCGAACCACTTAGCGGGTCCCATTGATGATGAACGCATCCCAGAGGAGGTTCTGGGCCGCGCCATCGTGGTCAAGAAGCTGGACATGTTGCCATTTGAGTGCGTGGCGCGCGGTTACCTCACCGGCTCCGGTTTGAAGGAATACAACGACAACGGCACCGTCTGCGGCATCGAATTGCCAGAAGGTTTGGTTGAGGCATCACGTTTGCCGGAGCCTATTTTCACCCCAGCCACCAAGGCAGAGCAGGGGGATCATGATGAGAACGTCAGCTTCGAGCGCGTTGTTCAAGACCTTGGGCAGGAGCGAGCAGAGCAGCTTCGCGATGAAACCCTGCGCATCTATTCAGCCGCCGCCAAGATTGCCGAAGAAAAGGGCATCATCTTGGCTGACACCAAGTTTGAATTCGGCCTGGATTCCGAGGGCAACCTGGTCTTGGGTGATGAGGTCTTGACCCCGGATTCGTCCCGCTACTGGCCAGCGGACTCCTATGCCGAGGGTGTTGTGCAGCCAAGCTTTGACAAGCAGTACGTGCGCAACTGGTTGACCTCTGAGGAATCTGGCTGGGATGTCGCATCGGAAACCCAGCCGCCAGTGCTGCCAAAAGAGGTCGTGGCAGCGACCCGTCTGCGCTACATCGAGGCCTATGAGCGCCTATCCGGCAAGCGCTTCATCGACTTCATCGGCGGTTAAAGCTTAAAGCATAAACACGCGGGTAGGGTTGTTCGTTATGACAGACAACAATCTCAACAACGTTAAGCCACCCATCGCAAAGCAAGAAGTCTTCGTCCGTGAATTCCACGGGCGAAGCTTTGTTGATGAATATGAATGGATGCGCAACAAGGAATCCCAGGACACCCTGGACTACCTCAACGCAGAAAACACATATACCGAGGCCAAAACCGCACATTTGAAGCAGCTGACTGAGAATGTGTTTGAAGAGATTAAGTCGCGTGTGAAGCAAACCGATATGTCCGTGCCGTCGCGCGCGGGCGATTATTGGTACTACGGCCGCTCCGAAGAAGGCAAGGAATATGGTTATAGCTGCCGCATTCCGGTCGCCGAAGGCCAGGATCCGTGGGATCCGCCGGTCATTCCGGAGGAAGGCAAGCCAGAAGGCGAGCAGATCCTGCTGGACAACAACGCCCTGGCCGAAGGCCACGAGTACTTCGCGTTGGGTGCCGCGTCCGTGACCAAGTCTGGGCGCTACTTGGCGTATTCCACGGATACCGAAGGCGATGAGCGCTTTGAGCTCTTCATCAAGGACTTAAGCACTGGAAAGCTTCTCGATGACCACCTGACCGACATCTTCTACGGCGCCACGTGGGCAGGTGAGGATTATATTTTCTACCAGAAGGTGGATGACGCCTGGCGCCCAGATACTGTGTGGCGCCACAAGGTGGGTACTGCACAAAGCGAGGATATTTGCGTCTTCACCGAGGCCGATGAACGCTTCCGCGTTGGCGTGGGTTCCACGCGCAGCGAAAAATACCTCATCATCGCAGCTGGCTCCCCGCTGACCTCTGAATACTGGATTTTGGACATGGACAATCCAGAGGGCGAGTTTGAAGTCCTGTGGGAGCGCGAATCCGGCGTGGAATACGACATTGACCACGTGGTGCGCGGCGGCAAAGATCAGTGGCTTATTACCCACAATGCTCACGGGCCAAACTTTGAAATCGGCTGGGTGGATGCTGATGCAAGCCCGCTGCCAGGCATTCGTGACCTAGAAGTTCTGGTTCCGCACAGCGATGACGTGCGTATTGAAGGCGTGGATACCTACCGCGACTTCGCCACCTTGTCCTATCGCCGCGGCGGAATCCCACGCGTTGCCGTGATGAAGATTGACGGCGATGCATTCGGCGAGTTCGAAGAGCTGCAGTTCGACGAAGAAATCTACTCCGCTGGTTCAGCCGGCAACCCGGAGTGGGATGCGCCGGTGATCCGTTTGTCATACACCTCTTATACCAAGCCGGCGCAGCTGTTCCAGTACCGCATTGCCACCGGTGAGCGCACCCTGCTCAAGGAACAAGAAGTTCCTGGCGGCTACAATGCCGATGAATATGAGGCCTACCGTGAATGGGCGATTGCGAAAGACGGCACGCAGATCCCAGTGAGCATCGTCAAGCGCAAAGACCTTGCCACCGACAAGCCTCAGCCGGCACTGCTGTACGGCTATGGCTCCTACGAAGCCAGCATGGACCCGGGCTTTTCTGTCTCCCGTCTCTCGCTGCTCGACCGCGGCATGCTTTATGTGGTCGCGCACGTGCGCGGCGGCGGTGAAATGGGCCGGCTGTGGTACGACGAGGGCAAGCTGATGGCGAAGAAGAACACGTTTACTGACTTCATTGACGTAGCCGACCACCTGATTTCCAACCAACTGACCAGCCCTGAGGTTCTCGTGGCCGAAGGCGGTTCTGCCGGTGGATTGCTCATGGGCGCGATTGCGAACATGGCCCCGGACCGTTTCAAAGGTATTCAGGCCGTGGTGCCATTCGTGGACCCACTGACCTCGATTCTGAAACCCGAACTGCCGCTGACCGTGGGTGAGTGGGAAGAGTGGGGCGACCCCTTCCACGATCCTGAGGTCTATGACTACATGGCCACTTACGCGCCTTATGAGAATGTCTCGGCGCAGCAATACCCGGACATTCTGGCTGTGACTTCGCTCAATGACACGCGTGTGCTGTACGTGGAACCAGCGAAGTGGATTGCCAAGCTGCGCCAGGTCGCCACCGGCGGTGAGTTCTTGCTCAAGACCGAGATGGCCGCAGGTCACGGTGGTGTTTCTGGCCGTTATGCGCGCTGGCACCAGACCGCGTTTGAGTACGCGTGGACGATCAATAAAGCCACTGGAGTTGTTGAATAAGTTCAGCAACTTGCCGCGCGGGGTGTGCTGTCCTGTGTGATAATGGACAGCATGCATGGGCATCTTCTGGTTTCGATTTCATCTATTTTTGACGACACCCGGAAGTCCGCTGCGCGGCTGCTTGAACAGCTCGACAAAGAAGGCGTGCCCGTCTCCCTGCTGGTTGCCCCGCACATTGACGGCAATTGGCACTTGGCCAAAGACCCCACCACCAAGCAATGGCTGCAGGAACAACAAGAAACCGGGCGTCTTCTCATTCTCAATGGCTTTGACCAGGCCGTGCAGGGCCGCCGCGCGGAATTCGCGAACCTTGACGCGCATGAGGCGAACCTGCGGCTGAAAGGCGCGACCCGGCAGATGTCCAAGCTGGGCTTTGATTTTGATATCTTCGCACCACCCCGCTGGCGCATGTCACCGGGCACGCTAGAAGTCCTGCCGTATTTCGATTTCTCCCTCGCAGTATCTTCCACCGGCATTCATGACTTGCGCACAGAGAATTTCCACCAGTCCCGCAACCTGTCTTATGGTGAAGGCTTTGGTGCGGCGAAGTGGTGGCGCCGTTCGATTATCAGCGCTGCTGAACGCGGCGCCAACCGCGGCAACACCGTGCGCCTGTCTGTCTCCGGCCGCAACCTGGCGGAGAAGAAAGTCCAGCACGACTTCATGCGCGCAATTGGCAAAGCCATGAAAGCCGGCGCCACTCCCGCTTCCTACAGCGTCTTTATGGAGCCTTCAAAGAAAGAAAAGAAGAAGGCTGGCAAAAAGAAAGCTAAATCAGAAACGGCTTAAAGCACTTCTTAGTCCGAGTTAAGAAGCAGGAGCTGCTTCCAGAACATAGGACTTCAGGCCGTCGAGGATGATTCCTGCGGACACCAAAGAGGCGTTCATGTACCAGGAGTCGTAGTCAATGGCGATGGCGCGGTCATTCTTAACTGCTTCCAGCGATGGCCACAGGGACGTGACCTCAGGACTTTCGGCGCCATCCTGTACACCGTAGAACAGCCAGTCCGCATCCGCTTCGGCGATGAGCTCTGGTGAAAGGTCTTTGCCCGCCTGGTCGGTGAATTGCTGTGCCTCTGGGCGTGCGAAACCACAATCGGCAGCGACGGTGCCAGCCATGGATTCTGCACCGTACATCTGGAACTCGCCCTTGTTGGTACGCAGGAAAGATACCGTTGGCGGGTTATCCGGCTGGGAGTCTTTGACCTCAGCTGCAGATGCCTCGTATCCATCCAGCAGTGCTTGCGCATCTTCGCCCTTGCCAGCGGCTTCGGCGATGGTCATCAGGTCCTGCTTCCAGTTCTCACCGCCGCCTTCACCGGTGACGACCGGCGCGATAGCGCGCAGCTTTTCCAGCAGCGCTTCATCACTGCGCGAATTGGCGCAGATGAGCGTTGGCTGCAGGTTAGCGATGATTTCCACATCCGGGTCCTGACGGAAACCACAGTCCGCGATGCTTTCCAAGTCCATGACATCCCCGAAACGATCACGCAGGAACTGTGGAACTAGATCCGCATTCTTCGCAGCAGCTACACCAACTGGCGTGATGCCAAGCAGCAGGAGGTTATCCAGCTGGCCCGTGTTGAGCGCAACAATGCGTTGTTCTTCGCCGCCCCCAACAGCGGTAGTGGAATCTGCTTCAGCAGAACCTTCAGCAGCAGTGGATGCTTGGCTAGATTTATCTGACTGAGAACACGCTACGAGTGCAATTGCAGCGGCACCAAGACTGGCGCCCAGGAAGCCACGACGGCTAATTTTCTTATGCATTTGAATAAAGTTAGCCTAGCCTAAAAACTCACGTCAAGATAAGTAACCTATTAAACAAAGGGCGGCTCATCGCTGTGCTTGGAACAATCTGAGTGATACAAGCACAGCAACAAGCCGCTGAGATGCTTAGCTCAAAACCCGAAAGGGCTAGAAGAGCTGGTGTTATTGCTGGAGACTAGAGCTGACCGCCGAAGAACGCGCGGATTTGGTCACGCAGGCTCTTGATTTCGCGTGGTAGGTGCTGGTCAACGGCGCCGCTAAACAGTGCGCCGAGGCCGAGGGTGGCTGCTAGTGCGGCGATGATGCCGAAGATGCCGCCGAGTGCGCTGCCATCGTTGGAGCTGCCGGTCGAGGACTCGTCCTTGCCACCGTTGTCATTACCGTTGCCGTCATCGTCGCCGCCGTCGGTGGTGTCGAGGTTGAAGCCAACCTTGACTGGGTCGTGGTCGGAGGAGCGGAATGGGCTCGCGTCGTGGTAGTCAACGACGTTGTAGAGGCGGCGGGAGTACTCAAACGCGATGGATTCATCGGAGTTGATGTTCCATACCTGAGCGTCCTGCAGGTCAACGTGCTCGTTGGCTAGGACGTGGTCGAGGGAGCCGAGCATGCCGTCGAACTGGTAGGAGGTGGAGGCGTTGTATTCTTCCTGCGGCACGGAGTAGCCAGCATCGCGGAAGCGGTCCAGCGCGTGCTCACGGGTGTAGGTGTTGAGGTCACCCATGACGAAGGTGGCCTTATCGTTCCAGTCGGTCTGCTCAGCTAGGTGCTCAAGCACTGCTTCGGCCTGGGAGACACGCAGGTTGGCGTTGTTGCCCTGGCCGTCGCCCATGTCGGCGTCATCGTTTGCAATGGAGCCTTTGGACTTGAAGTGGTTGGCCACGGCCACGAAAGTTTCGGTGACTTCTTCATCGACAGGCTTGAATTCCTGTGCCAATGGCTCGCGCGCGGTGCCGGTGAAGCGTTCATCTTCAAAGATGCGGGAAGCGCCAACAGGTTCCACGCGGTCAGGGTTGTAAATGAAAGCCACGCGGATGACGTCAGGGTTGCCAGGAATTTCATCCGCAGCAGGAGACTCCACAGCCTTCCAGTTGCCGCCGTCAGCGTTGAGGGCATCAACCAAGGTCAGCAGTGCTTCATCGCGGCGGGTGATATCGCCGGTGACAGCGAAGGTGTCCTCAATTTCGGACAGTGCAATAACGTCAGCGTTGAGTCCGTTGATGGCAGCAACAATCTTTTCCTGCTGGTCCGCCAGCGCGGATTCAGAGTAGGCGCCGCGAACGGTGCAGTAGTTGGTTGCCACTGGGTTGTCGTTGATGTCGGTGTACGCGCCGCAGCCGTCCTCATCCTGGCCCAGGGAGGTGAAGTAGTTCAGCACGTTGAACGCGGAGATGGTGTAATCACCAGCGACGTTGCCCATCGCGCCGAGTTCAGCCGCGCGGGAGTCTTCCCAGGTGATAGGCAAGTCTGCCGATGCCGTGTTGCCGGTCACCGGAGTAGTTGGCAAAAAGCGCCACAGGTTGAAATCTTTCTTCACAATGACAGGGTTTTGGAATTCCACCTGGTCAGTGGCGCGCAAAGACTTAATGTTCTCACCGTTATCAGAGGTGATGTACGGCAGCGGGGTGTGTTTATCGGATTGCATGTAGTTCGCAGTGCGAGCATCGTCCAAGGTCACAAGCTGCTCCTTGTACTCTTCAGCCTTGGCAACAGCGTCCGCGCCGGGCGCCATGAAGTCAGTTGGCTGACGGAAAGCTTCATCACCAGCAGCCAGGCCAACTTCACCGAAGGTATTCAGCGCATAGTTGTTGGTCACGGTGTGGGCACCAGGCAGGACCAGCATGTACTCATACGGTTCGCGTTCGACATCGCCAGCAGGCAGCTTGTCGATGCTCAAGGCGACCACCGGCTCGAACTCGCCCTCTGCGACCTCAAAGGTGACATTGGACAGCTGGGTGGAATCAAAGTTCTCACCAGCCTGGCCGCGCACGGTGAGAACTTCACCGATGGTGGGGTACTCATCGGCGGCGCGGTTGCCCATGTAGACGAAGATGCCGTGCGATGCATCGCTTGCCGATGGCACATCCACACCGGTACCTGGGGTCTGAATGACAAAACCGTTCAGGCCGCCGTCGGAGTACACCGCGGTGACCTCACCCTGGGTGGTGACAGTCTGACCATTGAGTGGAGTCGCGGAGCCGGTGCCCTGAATCTCTGCAATAGCAATTGCTTCATCTGGGTTTAGGGGAATCTCTGGCTCTTCCGGATCGGTATTGCCATTGCCGTCCTCGCCGCCGTCGCCGCCGGAGACGGTTTCACCTGCGGAGTTGGTGGGGGTTGGGTCACCCGCAGTGAAGTCAGCGGAGTTGTCATCAGTATCTGCGCCATCTTCGGCACGGGATGCGGAGGTGGAGTTAGACAGGCCAAGTGCGCCTGCGGTTTCAACCCGGGAAGCGGTGCCGTAGCCGACTAGGTCAACGGTGCTTGCTGCATCATCGGTCAGTTCAACAGAACCGTTTGCGCCAGCCATGCTCAAAGAACCGGTGGCATCTGGGGTTGGCAGTGCCGCCAAATCCTTGTTGTTTCCAGCGGACAGTTGGATGAGGAAGTAGCCGCCGGCAGGGATGATACCAGTCAGTGCGGTGGAACCACCGGTGTTGCCGGAAGCTGCGAAGTACTCCACGGACCAGCCCGCAAGATCGATGTCTTCATCGGTGGGGTTGAACAGCTCAATGAAGTCATTGGTCAACGGAGCGCCGTTATTGCCGCCACCGCCGTAGACTTCACTGATGACAACATTGTCGCCCTCATCAGTTGCGTGAGCAACAGGGATGGCGGTGGTTGCGAGGGACGTGGAAGCAAGAGCAGCGAGTGCGAAAGTGCGCAGACGGCGAGTCGAAGACATATAAAGAAGTACCTTTAAGTTGTAATTCTGGTGGGGAGAAGATGTTGTGCAATGAAACAACTGTTTCGTTTCTATAACCGTTTAATAACGTCAGCAACAGCAGAAATGAACACGAACTGGCTGTTTGCTTGAACAGAGCTGAAAGTTCTCCCGTGGTTTAAATTCGGGACACATCGTGTTCATGAAACGGGGGCAGCAATGCTGCGGGGCTACTGGTGGGGAGTAAGTGCGCGGTAGCCGTCTAGGAGTTTTGGTTGCCTAACCGCTAAAGTGGGCAATTGCAGACAAGCAGTAAAACTCGCACAGTAAGGCTTAGAATTATGGCTCGTGTTGTTGTCAATGTCATGCCCAAGGCTGAAATCCTGGACCCGCAGGGACAAGCTGTTGTCCGTGCACTAGGACGCCTGGGTGTTAACGGAGTAAGCGATGTTCGTCAGGGCAAGCGCTTTGAAATCGAAGTCGATGATTCGGTCAGCGCTGAAGACCTGGACAAGGTCGCAGCAAGCCTGCTGGCAAACACCGTCATCGAGGACTACGAAGTTGTAGGGCTGGAGGTCAAGTAAATTGACCGCGAAAATCGGAGTAATCACTTTCCCCGGCACACTTGATGACGTTGACGCACAACGCGCCGTACGTCTTGCCGGCGCCGAGGCAGTCAGCCTCTGGCACGCAGACACCGACCTCAAAGGTGTAGACGCCGTCGTTGTACCCGGCGGTTTCTCCTACGGTGACTACCTGCGCTCTGGTGCGATTTCCGCACTGGCACCAGTGATGCAGTCAGTTATTGACCGCGCACGCCAAGGCATGCCAACGTTGGGTATTTGCAATGGTTTCCAGATCTTGACTGAAGCAGGCCTTCTTGACGGTGTACTCACCCGTAATAAGGGCCTGCATTTTCATTGCGTGGACACCCATCTTGAGGTTGTAAATAACAACACCGCATGGACCACCGAGTTCGAAGCCGGCGACAAGATTTATGTCCCAGCCAAGCACGGTGAGGGTCGTTTCCAGGCGTCGAAGGAAACCATCGAAAAGCTAGAAGGCGAAGGCCAGGTGGTCTTCCGCTACACCGACAACTTTAATGGCTCCCTCAATGACATCGCTGGTGTCACTGATGAAACCGGCCGCATTGTTGGCCTCATGCCGCACCCAGAGCACGCCATTGAGACCCTGACTGGTCCATCCACCGATGGCCTGGGACTGTTTGTATCCGCGATCAATGCCATCACGGCGTCTGTTTAGGAGTAAAACATGACTGTTTCCAATGACACAGTAGATAACGCAAAAGCCACTCCTGAACTGCAGCAGCCGTGGGAAGAGCTGGGGCTCAAGCAAGACGAGTATGACAAGATTGTCAGCATTTTGGGTCGCCGCCCAACCGATGCTGAGCTGACCGTTTACTCCGTCATGTGGTCTGAGCACTGCTCCTACAAGTCTTCTAAGACTCACCTGCGCTACTTCGGTGAAACCACCACCGAGGAAATGGCGTCGAAGATTCTTGCCGGTATTGGTGAGAACGCCGGCGTTGTGGACATCGGTGACGGGGACGCGGTGACCTTCCGCGTGGAATCCCACAACCACCCATCATTCGTGGAGCCATATCAGGGCGCTGCGACCGGTGTGGGCGGCATTGTTCGTGACATCATGGCCATGGGGGCACGCCCAATTGCAGTGATGGACCAGCTGCGCTTCGGTGCAGCTGACGCACCTGATACCGCACGCGTTCTGCCGGGCGTTGTCTCCGGTATCGGCGGCTACGGCAATTCCCTGGGCCTGCCAAACATCGGCGGCGAGACTGTCTTCGATGAGTCTTATGCCGGCAACCCACTGGTCAACGCACTGTGCGTAGGTACCTTGCGCGTGGAAGACCTGAAGCTGGCATTTGCTTCCGGCACCGGCAACAAGGTCATGCTCTTTGGCTCCCGCACCGGCCTTGACGGCATCGGCGGCGTTTCTGTTCTGGGTTCTGCATCCTTCGAAGAAGGCGAGGAGCGCAAGCTTCCTGCCGTGCAGGTAGGCGACCCATTCGCGGAAAAGGTTCTGATTGAATGCTGCCTGGAGCTTTATGCTGCCGGCGTTGTCGTTGGTATCCAGGACCTGGGCGGCGGCGGACTCGCATGTGCTACCTCTGAGCTGGCAGCAGCTGGTGATGGCGGCATGGTGGTCAACCTCGATAACGTTCCACTGCGCGCAGAGAACATGTCCGCGGCTGAAATCCTGGCTTCTGAATCCCAGGAGCGCATGTGTGCTGTTGTTTCCCCAGACAACGTGGCAAAGTTCCGCGAAATCTGTGAAAAGTGGGACGTGACCTGCGCCGAAATCGGTGAGGTTACTGACAAGAAGGACACCTACCTCGTTTACCACAACGGTGAACTGGTCATTGATGCTCCTCCTTCAACCATCGATGAAGGCCCTGTGTACGAGCGTCCATTCGCGCGCCCACAGTGGCAGGACGAGCTGCAGCAGGCACCTGAAATTGCTCGCCCTGAGTCTTTGGTTCAGGCGCTCAAGGACATGGTGTCTTCCCCAGCGCTGTCTTCGCGTGCATTCATCACTGAGCAGTATGACCGCTACGTGCGCGGCAACACCGTGAAGGCGAAGCAGTCTGACTCTGGTGTCCTGCGTATCAATGAGGAAACCTCCCGCGGTGTCGCAATTTCTGCCGATGCATCAGGCCGCTACACCAAGCTGGACCCCAACATGGGTGCACGTCTCGCCCTGGCTGAGGCCTACCGCAACGTTGCTGTCACCGGCGCGCTTCCTTATGCCGTGACTAACTGCCTGAACTTCGGTTCACCAGAAAACACCGACGTGATGTGGCAGTTCCGCGAGGCAGTCCACGGTCTGGCGGACGGTTCCAAGGAACTGAACATTCCAGTCTCCGGCGGCAATGTCTCCTTCTACAACCAGACCGGTGATGAGCCAATCTTGCCTACCCCAGTGGTTGGCGTGCTCGGTGTCATCGAGGACGTTCACAACGCCATCGCCCATGACCTGGGTGGCATTGAAGAACCAGAGACCCTGATTCTGCTGGGTGAAACCAAAGAAGAGTTCGGAGGCTCCATCTGGCAGCAGGTCTCCGGCGGCGGGCTGCAGGGTCTTCCACCACAGGTGGACCTAGCGAATGAAGCCAAGCTGGCTGAGTTCTTCGTGGGCAACACCTCGGTTGCCGCATCCCACGACCTGTCCGAGGGCGGCCTGGCCATCGCGGCATTTGAGATGGCTCAGAAGAACGGTGTCGGCGTGGATCTCGATTTGAGCGTCGTCCACGAGGACGCACTGACCGCACTGTTCAGTGAGTCCGCATCCCGCGTTCTCATTTCCACCGCTTCCGACCACCTCGACGGTGTTCTCACCCGCGCATCCGAGTTGGGCATCCCAGCCGTTGTTGTGGGTACCACCAACGACTCCGGCACCTTCACCTTCGCCGGTGAAGAAGTTGCCACCACCGAATTGCGCGAAGCATGGTCCGCGACCCTGCCAACCCTCTTCGGCCACGCCGTTGGCGCAAACTCCGTAGTCGAGTAAATTCCGCTAAGCAGCTTTGCTTCACGCAGCTGCTTAGCCAGGCTAAACGCCCGGCACTTCCACTGTTTGAGGAAGCGCCGGGTTTTGCCGTTTCGGGCCAAATTTGCCTTGCCTGTGGATAACTTAGGCCTTTGCGTGACGTGTCAATGTAGTTATCCACAGGTTTTCAGGCTTGCTCTGGTGCGGGCTTGCGCTGTCGGTTTAGCTTCTGAGTTATGGATTTACATCAAGCACTCACATTCGTCTACACCCAGGGCATAGGCATTCTCCGCATTGTTTACGAGCACTCTCCTTATGACTTGGAGGGCCTTGGCATTGTGCTGCCTAAAGCAAAGGAATACGCCAAGCTTGCCGATGCTCTTCTTGGCCCCGCCGACTCCCCGCGTCTTCAACGCGAATTTTTAGCGCTCGCCGAACAACGCGAGTTAAGCCTGGACCACCTTGTGATGGTTAATAGACACGCGAAGAAATTGAAGAAGCGTGGCGCAGCCTGGAGACTGCGCGCGGAACTTATCGCCCACGAGGGCTCTTATAAGGAAGTCAACGCCTACGGCAACCGGCGTGTGAAAGAAATCCAGGGTGAGAAGCCGAAAGAACCCGGTGTAAAGGTGAGCCAAGCCAGGAACGGCATGGTCACAATGAGCGTGACTGATACCCAACGCCGCATTACCGATTTAGAGAAAACCCTCGACGCGATAGAAACCACCGAACAACCACGCAAAAAGGCATTACTGGAAGCGTTCTGGAAACACATCGACGGCGGCGGAGGGATACTCAAACCGGAATACCGAACAGTGATTGCCATCGGACTGGATCAATCCACGACGATCATCCGCGGGGAAGACGACGAATCCATCATCGGAGCCTCCGACGGCACCACCATGACCGGAGCCGAAATCGTCAACCTTGCGATTTCTGGTGCACTCGGCGATAAAATCTACGCCGGACTCTTCCATCCGACTGCCGGGCCGGTCAATCTCTACGAAGCACGGTTCGCATCAGGCAAGCAGCGAATCCTGGCCATGGCCGAGAATCTTGTGTGCCCGTGGCCGGACTGCAAAGTACCAGCAGACCGCTGCCAGGTACACCACCTGGATGCACATAAGAATGGTGGGCAAACGAATCCATCGAATCTGACCACGCTGTGTGCTTATCACAACGGCGTCAACGACGACGGCGCCTGGGCAGGGCGCCATGAAAAGAGCAGAGGGCGGATGGTACGCCACCGCGGCAAAGTCAAGCTTTTAACCCCAGGAGGAAGGCTCGTGGGCAACACGCATGAGCTCAGCGGGATGGGGGCGATGGACTTGATCTAGTGCCCCATGCCTTGGCTAGTTCTTCATGAGCTCCTGCATGAACGGTGCGATGATATCGCGGGAAACCCGGCAGTCTAATGCGTATGTTCCCGGTTCATCGCTGTTGACCCATGCTCGAAAGTCCTCTAGGTCCTCCAAGCTGTGAACGATTTTAGACCGTGCCCCGAAAGCACCTAAGAGTGCTGCAAAATCTACTTCGGGAATCAGCATGGGTGCTTTGTCGATCCCTTTTGTGGCGTACTGATGGATTTCGGCGCCGTAAGCAGCATCATTGACAACAACGATGACGCCGCGGTGTGCTTCGCGGATAAAGCTCTCTGCATCGGCAAGTGCCATCAATCCTCCACCGTCCCCGGTAACCAGAACGGTCATCTTGTCTGTGCCGGCGGCGGCTGCCACACCCACAGCAGAGTTGAATCCCAGGCCGATGGATTGGGTTGTGGTGCCCAAAAGCACCATGTTGTCAGCCGCGGGGACGTCAAGATACGTATTTGCCCAGCCAATGAAGTGTCCACCATCGGTTACAACTAGGCGATTGGCAGGAACGATGTTGTTGATGGCATCCATAAGGCTGCGCGGATCAAGGCAACCATCAGGAGCCAGAGGATTACCTTTATCGTGCTTTTTCGGGTTTGGATTCGCAAAAGCCCGTGGTGTTGGGGTGAAGTTCTGCTTGCGAAGCATAGCGGCGAGGGCGCTAACTGCTTCGGTCGCGTTTGAGCGCAAGAAATGATTAACGCGCCTATGCGTTGCTTGTGCTGTCACGTCTATCTGAATGATCGTGGCATCAGAGCTGAAAGCCCGGCCAAACGCCATGGTAAATGGGTTAAGACCTGCACCGGCAACCAAAACAACATCAGCCTTTTGAATCTCAGCGGCGGCGGCTGAAGATGCAAATCCACCGCAGATCCCTAAATCTCGGAATTCTCCGTTGTCAATGAACAATCCTTGTGCCGGCGCCGAGGTCGCGACATCAGCGCGCAAGATGCTGGCTAATTCAATTACCTGGGCCGCGGCCGATTTAGCGCCACGTCCCGCGACAATGAGCGGGTGTGCAGCGCTAGCCAAAAGTGAAGCAATTTCTTCGACCTCCTCCATATCCGGACAAACAACTTCCGGCTGTGGAAGCTCTTCAGCAGCGTGGAGAATGTTCTCGAATTCTGGGTCGATACATTCCAGCGTCCCCAAGTCATAAGGAATCTCCAGAACCACGGGAACGCGGTTTCTAAGAGCCTGGGTTAGCGCATTGTGGGTCTGTTGCGCGGCGTCGTGTGGTGTTGCGGTGAAGGTTTTAACTCCGAAGGAGGCAACCATTGCTGCCTGGTCAATATCCCAGGGACGTGGAGCGTCCTGCGGCGCGGAACCAGTGACTAAAAGAACGGGGACACGAGCCTTAGCGGACTCCACAAGTGCCGTGATGGTGTTGGTAAACCCCGGTCCATAGGTAGTTGTTGCAACCGCAATCTCGTTTGTTACCCGGTGATATGCATCCGCCGCAGCAACCGTTCCCACCTCATGGCGAACCGGAATGATCCCGATATTGAGTCTCTCAAGCGCATCAATGAACCATGCATTGCCATTGCCCATGATGCCAAAATATTTGTCCACCCTTGGCGCCAAAATGCGGGCGACAGCTTCCGAGACTGAATACATGTGAAGGGGACTCCTTTGACGTGAACTCTCGTAATTCTTGAGAGGGCTGAAGTAATCGAACCACATCACGGCCTCGTCCCTGCTAATGGCTTGCAACAAACCTAAGAAGACAGCAATCAGTATGCAAAGTTCAGTCCTTCAGGCCAAGTCGCTTACTGGCGATCTGCTGAGCGGTCACTGTTCAAAACCAGTTCAAAAACTGTGTTCATGCTGGTGGGGGTGTTGCAGCTATGTCGGAAGCAAATGATTTCTTCTACTGACATATCTGCTTTGCTTTGGTAGCGTGACGAACACGGGCGTATTCACAAGCCGTGAACTATGTCTTCGCGCACCAATTAACCTTCAGGAGAATCTCATGCGCAAGAAGATTGCATCGATAGTCATTGCAAGTGCTGTTACCTTAGGCGTCGCCGCGCCGGCACCTGCGATTGCCCAAGAAGCTGGTGACAACAACAATTTCATCGCCTCCGCGCAAAGCATCGGCCTTGGCGCCGCGAATGACCCGCTTGGGGTGCTGCTGGGCATCGTCGGAATGTCCGCCATCGCCCCGTTCATCCTGTCCTCCTGGGCCGGGTTCGACATTCTTCCGCAGTAGCGTCGGGCGGGGCTAGGAGAACATCATGCGTAATAAAGTCGCATCCATCGTCATTGCTGGCGCCCTTGCATGCGGCGTCGCCGCGCCAGCGCCGGCCGTTGCCGTCACCGCATCCTCACAGCAAACCGTCGAGGCGTTCACACAAGACCCAGTCGCGGCCATCCAAAGCTTCCTGGGGCTTATTGTCGCAGCGCCAGTCATTTTGTCCACCATGGGTTCATCCCTTTTCGGTGAACAGTGCAACCTCTTTGACACCCGCGGCTGCCACGAAGGCTAGGCCCGCACGGCTAGGAGGAACCATGTTTAAGAAATTCGCATCCATCGCTGTTGCCGGCGCACTAGCTGTGGGCATCGCGGCACCCGCGCCGGCAATGGCCAACCCGGCCGTTGACTCATTCGTACAGTCCGCGCAGAACAGCTCCCAAGGATTTTGGAAGACCCCGCAAGAGAAGCCCAGAACGGAGTTTTTCTGTCAGCGTTCTTCCCGTACCTGTTTTCCTCAATGGGCTCATCCTTGATTGGAATTGAGCAGTGCGGACTGCATGACACTCGCGGCTGCTAGTGCACATTCATCATCTTCAGGAGAAGAGCATGCTTAAGAAGAGCGCATCCATCGTCATGGCAGGCGCACTCGCTTTCGGCGTTGCTGCGCCGGCACCAGCAATCGCGCAAAACGCTATTGAACCAGGGCCAACCGATAACCTGACTAGCACGGGCGGGCTCATTGATAACGAAATGTTTGGCCATCTGGCTCTCATTTTCGGCATCCCGTACATGTTGTCTTCCATGGGCTTATCGTTGATAGGTATCGAGCAATGCGGGCTGCATGATGTCCGCGGCTGCGATAACATCTAAAACCCCAAAGCCCAGCACCGCCTCATCCATGTGAGGAAACGGTGCTGGGCTTTTCTTGTGTCCGCAGCGAATATCGCGCAGTGTTTTATTCGTAAAGCGCCGGGGCAAAGGTGGAGTCCCACGCTTTGTAGAGTTGGCGTTCAAACAGGCTGTAGGTGTGTGCGCCGTAGAACTCGTGGTGGCGGTCTACTTCCACGCCGGCTTCCTCAGCCACGCGGGTGAAGTAGTTGGAGGTGTATTGGGACACCACTTCAATGCCGACGAGTCCGCCCCAGTCGCCGAGGAGTTCGTTGGCGGAAGGAACACCCAGGGAGGTGCCCACGAAGACGCGGGTGTTTCGCAGCTGTGATGGGTCATAGGAAGGGTCGTTGAGCTGCCACGCATCGGAGGAAGATAGGCCGTAGGCGTTGGTGGAGGAGCCTTCGCCGCCGGAGATGACAGAGTTGACCATGAAGCGCCCCAGCAGGCCGGAGGACGCGGGGAAGCCAGAGAAGGAGCCGGCGGCCTGGAAGGTCGCAGGGTATTCGCCGGCGATATTCAATGAAGGCCCGCCGGACATAGACAGCCCCGCGATGGCTTTGCGGTCTGTGCTGTTGAACTCTGAGTCGAGGATCCGCGGGATTTCTTCGCCCAGATAGGTTTGCCATTGTTGGCGCCCGGCATAGGCGTCATCGTGCAGCCAGTTGGCGTACATGGATGCGCCGCCGCCCATGGGTGTAATCACGTTGACGTGCTTGTCGGCAAAGAATTCTTCATAGTCGGTTTCGGTCGCCCAGTTGGCGCCACCGGCACCGCCGTCAGCGCCGGACATCAGCACCAAAGATGGCGCGGGCGCAGGGTCTTCGGGCCGCAGCAAAAGGTTGGTCACCACGGTCTGGTTGGCGGGGGACCAGATATCAACTTCCCACAGGTTGCCTTCCACGTGGCGTTGGTCCATCAGCAAAGGTTCAGGGCCATGGTCGATGGTTTCTTCCGCGCCGCGGTCTTCGTCGGAGCTCATTTCTTTGGCGATGGAGTAGTTGCCTTCTTCCGCGACGGAGCTGCCCGCCAGGGAGCTTCCCAAGGCTGCGCTTCCCAGCAGCGCACCTTCGTCTTGGAAGCTGCTCAGTCCGTTGCGCAGGGACTGGACATCGGTTACTGCGCTGCCCAGCCAGCCGGCGTTGGCGCTGCCATCGCCAGAGCCGACCGAGTCAGGCAGTTGGGCAGAGCCGCGCGGGGCGAGCAGTGGGTCTAGGGCGCCAGAAGAGCCAAAAGAGCTTGTCGATGACCTATCGCTGTTTTCCGCCGATAACTCATCCGCGTTATCAATCGCGTTCGAGGAAGTTTCTGAGTTTGAAGACTGCTCAGAAGAAAAAGCGCCGGGGCCAGTCCCGGACTGCGCGAAGGCAGAAGGAGCGGTGCACGCTAAAGTCAGCGTCGCTACGGTCGTTGCGGTTGCCGCTGTCGCAGCCGTGATTGCCTTCGTGCCTAGTCGACGGGAGAAAAGAATATTAATAGCCACTTCTGTCACTCTAGTACCAATGTGCGCTGAACCATAGTTCACTTTTCGCCTGTCTACGGTAGCGTAGGTTTTGGATTAGTCACTTAGACTATGAAGAAAGAACTGCGCTCTGCATACCGATACACGCGAGACGGATACCCCCATGAAATCTGCTCCACATCAACCCGCACAGGCTAACGTGCCTGAGATAGAAGTAACTGAGGCGCCCATGCCCAAAGAGAACAACGCTGTTGCTGACCGCATTCAACGCAGCATCTGGGTCGCCGATAGAGGTCCACGCCCGCTCACGCGCGGCTGGGGCCATTTGATAGCCGCCATCTTGTCGGTTATTTCCTCCACCGTGCTCATCACCTTTTCGTGGATGACGCTCAACTGGGTCGCGGCCCTGGGCGTCACCGTTTATGGTGTGGGTTTGGTGGGGCTGTTTGCCGTCTCGGCGCTGTATCACCGCTGGCCATGGCCAACGGCGCGCGCTGTGCAGTGGTGGCGGCGCGCGGACCACGCGACCATTTCGGTCTTTATCGCAGCGACCTATACGCCGCTGTGCATCATCGCCTTTGAGCCGCGTACTACCGCGTGGATGCTGGGTATTGCGTGGACCGGCGCACTAGCAGCGGTCATCTTGAACCTGGTGTGGATCAACCACCCGCGCTGGCTCGATGTCATCGTGTACCTCACCTTGGGCTGGCTGGTTGTTCCGCTCATCCCAACCCTGTGGGCCAACTTAGGTCCGACGGTGGTGTGGCTGCTGGCTGCAGGCGGTCTCTTCTACACCGTTGGTGCGGTGGTCTATGGCCTCAAATGGCCAGGCCGCAACGCCAAATACTACGGCTACCACGAACACTTTCACACTGCGACGATTGCGGCAGCAGTCATACACCTCGTCGCAGTATGGATGACAGCCGTCCAGGCAACTTAGCTTCTTGAGAGCGCATCGACTAGGCCTTAGCGTCTTAAGCGCGTTAGGCCTAGTCGATGTGCTGGTGGTTTGGTGCGTGCACCAGCGGAAGCGGGGAGTACTGGCTGCGCAGGTTGCGCAGGGTAGTGGCGTGTTCCGCAAGCCGCTTGTCTTCCTCGGTGTGTGGAATGAACTGACGTGCTGGAAGTGGGTTCCAGTCACGGTCCATCGCTAGATAAGCCACGGTGGCGTGAATGGCCGTCGATAGCTTCTCACGGCCACCGCGCGCTTCGCCGGAGCGAACATGCACCGACATCTGCATCGAACGGCTATCGGTGCGCATCATGCGAGCATCAACCTCGATGAGATCACCAATGTGGATCGGCTTGTAGAAGCGAATGCCGCCGGCATACACGGCAATGGTCTGCTCACCAGACCATTCCATGGTGCAGGCCGTAGCCGCCTCATCAATCCATTCCATGGCGGTACCACCGTGGACGTTGCCGCCCCAGTTAATATCCGTTGGCTTAGCCAAGAAACGGTTGACCATGCGTGGCGCATCAGATGGGCCGTCATAGGTCTGCACGTTCATCTCGGCCTCAATGGCCTTGCGCAGATCAATACGAGTCTTCGCCGCCTCCATCACGCGCAGCTGCTCATCAGTTTCCGGCACGAATGGCGGAACCGGAGTCGGACGCTGGGTATCGGCATCCTTCGCCACGAAAATCACCAGGCAGTCACATGCGCGGGTGAAAATGCCATCGCGTGGATCCGCAGACCATACCTCGTTGACAATGTGCATGGAAGACGTACCTGTCATCGCCAAGCGGGAGCGAACCTCCACCAAATGCCCCGACTCAATCGGCCGCATGAAGTGAATGTGACCCACATAAACGGTCACGCAGTACTGCCCTGACCACTGCACCGCGCAGGCATAGGCAGCCTTATCAATCCACTCCAGGACGCGGCCACCGGAAATGCCCTGCGAACCTGCCAGCAGGACATCGTTCGGCGAAGCCATAAAACGCAGCGTGATATTAGGATTCTTCAAGGACTCCTGCGACTGAGTCTCTTGCTTCTTGGACGAATCGGATGTGTGCTCACCAGAATTTAGTTGGGACATACGAATCAAATTAGCAGGTCACTATAATAGTGCGCATGAGTCCCCAACGAGCCAAGCCGAACGTGCACGAGACAAAAGCGGCAGTCGATGCCATCGCTACGTGGCTGCGCGACCCAGAAGCAGCACAAGCCCCGTCTCGGAACGAGTTGGCCAAGGCCGTACGCAACACCGCGCGCACGTTGGAACATGACGCGCCGGGGCACTCCGTGGAACTGCGAGTACCCCCTTTCGTGGCAGTTCAATGTATCGAAGGGCCACGGCATACCCGTGGCACCCCACCCAATGTGGTCGAGTGCTCCCCGCGCACCTGGTTGCAATTGGCTACCGGGCTAATTCGCTGGGAGGAGGCCGATGTGGACGCCTCCGGATCGCGGGCTGGTGAGATTGCCGCGTGGCTGCCGATTATCCCGTTGCGTAGTTCAGCCGCTGAATAAAATGCGTGCATACGCCCCCGATCGTGCAGCCTTGAGTACCCAACAGTTAGTTATCGGGGCCAGAACTTAGTAGAATCAGCGTCGTGGTGAACACTACTTTCCCCAGCGACGTGAATTTAGATGACCAAGGCGAGCAAGAACCCCGCGAAGAGTGCGGTGTCTTTGGCGTCTGGGCTCCTGGTGAAGATGTTGCGAAGCTGAGCTACTTCGGCCTTTTCGCTCTCCAACATCGTGGCCAGGAAGCCGCTGGCATCGGCGTCGGTGATGGAGACCGCCTGGTTGTCTTCAAAGACATGGGCCTGGTCTCGAATATTTTCGACGAATCCATCCTCAACTCCCTTCACGGCTCCGTCGGCGTGGGACATACCCGCTATTCCACCGCTGGTGGCAAAGAGTGGTCCAATGTCCAGCCGATGTTTAACACCACCGCTAATGGTGTGGACATCGCGCTGTGTCACAACGGCAACCTGGTCAACTACCAGAAGCTGCGTGAAGAATCCGTAGCGCTGGGGCTGTACAAAGACCATGAAAAGTCTTTGTCTGATTCCATGGTGATGACGTCCTTGCTCGCGCACGGCGTGAGCGACGACAAGTCGGTCTTCGAATCAGCTAAGGATCTGCTGCCGCGCATAGAAGGTGCGTACTGCCTGACGTTTACGGACGGCAAAACCCTCTACGCAGCGCGCGATCCACACGGAGTGCGCCCACTGGTGCTGGGTCGTTTGGCCCAGGGCTGGGTTGTGGCATCGGAGACTTGTGCGCTCGACATCGTTGGTGCGCAGTTCATTCGTGAAGTTGAGCCAGGTGAGTTGATTTCTATCAACGAAGCTGGCATCCGCAGCGAGAAATTCGCTGAGCCAAAGCGTCAGGGCTGTGTCTTTGAATACGTTTACCTGGCTCGTCCAGACACCGTGATTAAAGGCCGCAATGTTCACGCGACCCGCGTTGATATTGGCCGCGCGTTGGCAAAGTCTCACCCGGCTGAGTTCGCCGACATGGTCATCCCCGTGCCGGAGTCAGGCAACCCGGCAGCAGTCGGCTTTGCCCGTGAATCTGGTCTGACCTTCGCGCACGGACTGGTGAAGAACGCTTATGTTGGCCGTACTTTCATTCAGCCAACCCAAACCCTGCGCCAGTTGGGTATCCGTTTGAAGCTCAACCCGCTGCGCGAAGTCATCGAAGGCAAAAAGCTGGTTGTCGTTGATGACTCCATCGTGCGTGGCAACACCCAGCGCGCGCTGATTCGCATGCTGCGTGAAGCCGGTGCTGCCGAGGTACACGTGCGTATTGCATCCCCTCCAGTGAAGTGGCCTTGCTTCTATGGCATTGACTTCGCTTCCCCTGGGGAACTGATTGCCAATATTGAGCCAACCGATGACCCAGAGGTCATCACCAAGGCCGTATGCGAAGCTATCGGGGCTGACACTTTGGGCTTCGTCTCTGTTGATGACATGGTGGAAGCAACCCACCAGCCCATCAATGAGCTATGCACCGCTTGTTTCGATGGCAACTATGAACTTGGCCTCCCAACCGCTAATCCCAATGCTGACGCTGTGCGAACCTTGCTCGGCGAAAAGAACTGAAAGGTTTGACCTGACATGTCTGAAAACACCTACGCCGCGGCAGGCGTCAACATTGAAGAAGGCGACCGCGCAGTTGAACTGTTCGCGCCACTAGCTAAGCGCGCAACCCGCCCAGAGGTCATGGGCGGACTTGGTGGCTTCGCTGGGTTGTTCAAGCTCGGCGAGTACAAAGAGCCAATCTTGGCTGCTGGTTCCGATGGCGTGGGCACCAAGCTTGCCGTTGCGCAGGCGATGGATAAGCACGACACCATCGGCATTGACCTGGTCGCTATGTGCGTGGATGACCTGGTTGTCTGCGGTGCAGAACCACTGTTCTTGCAGGACTACATTGCCGTGGGCAAGGTTGTTCCAGAAAAGGTTGCGCAGATTGTTGCCGGTATCGCAGAAGGCTGCGTGCAGGCAGGCTGTGCACTACTCGGTGGCGAGACCGCAGAGCACCCAGGCGTCATGGACGAAAATGACTATGACGTCTCCGCTACTGCAGTCGGCGTTGTAGAAGCAGATGAGCTGCTCGGTCCAGACAAGGTTCGTGATGGCGATGTCCTCATCGCCATGGGCTCTTCCGGTTTGCACTCTAACGGCTACTCCCTGGCGCGCCACGTCCTGCTGGAAAAGGCTGGGTTGCCGCTCGATGGCTACATTGATGAATTGGGCCGCACCCTAGGCGAGGAGCTTTTGGAGCCAACCCGCATCTACGCAAAAGACTGCCTGGCCTTGGCAGCTGAGTGCGAGGTTTCCACCTTCTGCCACGTCACCGGCGGCGGCCTGGCAGGCAACCTGGAGCGCGTCATCCCAGAAGGCCTGACCGCTGAAGTTTACCGCGCGACCTGGACCCCGGCTGAAATCTTCCGCACCATCGCCTCCTTCGGCAAGGTGTCTTTGGAAGAGATGGAAAAGACCTTCAACATGGGCGTTGGCATGATTGCGATTGTCTCCCCAGAAGACCGCGACCGCGCCCTAGCGATGCTGACCGCACGTCACCTCGACGCGTGGGAGCTGGGCACCGTCCGCACCAAGAAGGAAGAAGACACCGCCGGCGTCATCATGCACGGCGAACACTCCAACTTCTAAGCCTAAGGCCAACTCCTCAACCTGAGGGTTGGCCTTTTAAACGCAAGAAAACACACAAATACCGCACCGGTGGCAGGAAATATCTAGGAACCAAGAATTCCAAGTGGTGCGGTATTTATGTGTTTTACAGTGGAAGGAGTTGGGGAGTTACTCAAACCTCAAGGCAAAAATCTAAGATTTCAAGCCCTGTGAGGTTTTCCACTCCTGCGAAGGCGCCTTTTTAGATCTAGCGCCGGTCATCATCCTCATCCTGGTCGTCGTCCCATTCATCGACGTAATCGTCGTATGAATCGCCGTCGTCGTCATCATCCTGTGAACGTGAATCACTCGGGCGCTGTGAAGCAAGCTCCCGTTGAAGTGAATCCAAGTCCATATCAGGCGTGCTGTACTTTAGTTGGCGTGCAACCTTGGTCTGCTTTGCCTTTGCGCGTCCGCGTCCCATGTGCATGACCCCCTTGAGGTGTGTAGGGCAATCCAGGGAATTCGGACGCCCCATCGGCTGTAATCTTGTATATGTTCCTGTTAGACACAATAGCCTGTACAGCAGCAAAATGCCGCACTGACCCCCGCCCTTGGCCTTGACCTGCGGGTTTAACAGGTACTTTGGGGCGTGAATTTAATAAAAGCGTCGTTTAAATACACTCGTGCGTGTACTTAAAACTTAAAGTCGCACGAGCGTCAGTGGCGGAACTAGATTAAGGCCGAATATTGCGCTTCGGTAAGTGCTTATCTGCCGCGCAACTTATCAACTGCGCTGCGCCCAAGCTTGTCGCCTTCATCCGTTGGCAGGGAGTCTTCATCAACCGTCGCGGCACAATCGCCGATAAGAAGCTCAGGTGCGGCAGCACCGGACTTTCCCTCGGCTGGAAGTGCGGAACGCTTGACCACGCCAATGGCGATGGGACCGTACTCAAAGTCATCGATGATGGTGCCTAAGCGGCCAACGCGGCGGCCACCGGAAGTGATCTCAGCGCCAATCTCTGGCATCTCCGGTACGGAGCCATCAACATGCATGAGAACCATCAGGCGAGGGGAGCGGCCGAGGTTTTCCACGCGCGCAACGGTTTCTTGGCCGCGGTAGCAACCCTTGTTCAGGTGCACAGCACCTGGCAGATGCCCGCGCCCAATCCAATGCGGCACCTCATGTGGAATCGATTTATCGTCCAAGTCAGCTGCGCGCTCAGGTTCGAGGTTGCGAACGCGTTCCGCGGTATAGGCCATGAGTCCTGCAGGCTTAAAGCCAGCCTCGATGAGCGTATTAGCAATGCTGCGCAGCTGCTCCCGCGGCACCGCAATATCGGTGCGGGAAGTCTCGGTCCACGCATCAAACTTGCGTACAAAAGCGGCAGCTTCCTGGACCTGCGCCGGCAATTCTGGAAGCGTGCCCAGCAAGGTGATGACAGCCAGGTCTGCTTCAGTGACTTCCACCTTTGACCAGAAGATCATCATGGTCAAAAATTTGAAGAAGGACTCAAACTCAGCTTCGGTGGTGTCCAGATAGAAGCCGTCTTCCACACGCACGATGTCAGCGTGGTGAAGGATGTGGCCCTGGATATCCAGATCCAAAGCAGTTGCGGAATAACCCGTGCCGACATCATCGAGCTTTTGCGACAGCAGGTTATTCAAAAACTCTGGCGCATCAGGTCCAATTACAGAGATAACTCGACGCTGCGAGCGATCTACCAGCACAGGGGTATCTAAATGAATTGCGCGTTGTTCAACCAGCGGGTCTCCGTAATGCCACGCAACTCCCTTGGAGTCAATCAGCGTTTCATCTTGTACGACCGCCGCACCCGGCAATTGCATCAGGGGCGAAGTATAACTCACAGGCACTAGCGTACTCGTCCTTTAAGCGAAAAGACACCCTCGCGCAATCAGGTGCGGTGTGTGGTGAGATTAATCAAGTGTTGCCAAGACGCAATTGGTTAAGCAAGGCATAATCGAAGCCATGGTTTCTACTAAGCCGGTTATCTTTGTTGTTGAACCTTTCGGAGGTTCCATTCGCTGGCATAATCCTTCGCTTCCTTTGATTTACTGGGATGACTATGCCGTGACCCGTGGCGACGGCATCTTTGAGTCGATCCTCATTCGCGATGGTCAGGCGGCAAACATCGAGCGCCACGCGCAAAGATTCCGCACTTCTGCTGAAGCCTTGGGCCTTCCAGAACCCATCATTGAGTCGTGGATAAGCGCTACGAACGCTGCGATTGAAGAATTCGGCGATGGCGAAGGCAAGTGCACGTGGACATACTCTCGGGGGCGGGCTTCAACCGGGCTGCCAACAGCGTGGGTCGCTATTCAGCCAATCGCGGATGAAGTCTTGGCGCAGCGCGATAACGGTGTGCGGGTGATGCTCAGTGAGCGTGGGTGGAGTTTCCCCTCTGAGCTGCCGGCAAAGACCCTGAATTATGCTGCGACGATGGCCACGCTGCGTCTAGCGCGCGATCGTGGTTTTGATGATGTCATTTTCACCGACCCCTATGAGGGCCATGTGCTCGAAGGGGCGACCTCGACGGTGGTCACGGTTAAAGGCGATAAGCTGCGCACGCCTTACGATGACACCATATTGCCGGGCACCACCCAGGCCGCGCTGTTTGAGTACGCCGAGAGCCAAGGCTATCGATGCAAACAGAAAGTACTCGACGTGGACTATCTGCTGGATGCGGATTCCGTGTGGTTGGTATCTTCCATCCGCGTAGCCGCGCGGGTGCGCAGGCTGGGGGAGCATAAATTAAAGGCTCCGGATAACGAGCAAGAAATCCGAAGCCTTATTGATACCGCAATGTCCCAGGGTTAATTGGTGTGCCCGTTCCCCCAGGTTAGTTAGCGCGAAGCACTAATTAACCGGCGACGCGGCGAAGCTCAGCTGACATGTATGGGCGCATCTCGTCATCGACGAGGCGCTCATCAACCCAGCCCAGGTTGTTGTTCGGCATTAGGCCGTACATGCGCTTGCCAGGGCCCAAGTTCTTAGGGCCGGTTTCCGTGACCATGGTGGATGCAGACTGCAGCTGCCATGCGCGTTCATTAAAGACTTCACCGTAGAAGATTTCCACGATGCCGTTGGAAGAGGTGTAGGTCAGCTCAATCTCATCCTTGGAAGAAATGCGCCAGAAACCGCTCTCGCGAACATCGTGTCCGGTTGCCTTGCCATCGGAGTCAATCTTCCAGGTACGGGAGCTATAGGTCAGGTATTCGCCACCATCGTGGGCAACAATAAGTTGCTGGCCGAAGTGGTACTGGGTGCCATCGGAAGCATGTGCTTCACCTTCGCCCTGCCATACGCCGACGAGTGGAAGAAGGCCCAGCAGGGCATCGTTAAGCGAAGGCCCCTGGCGCAGGTTAGCGGTATCAGGCTCTAGTGCTTCATCCGCGAACTTAAAAGTTGGGATGTTCTGGCTAGCAGCATCTTTCCATGCTTCCGCTGCCAGGTTCACTGCCTCATTGCCGTTAAGGCGGCCGTTGTCGCCGGTGTTTGCTGCGAGGGCGTCAGCAGCAGAATCTGGAATATTTTGTGCGTTATTTTCTGGAGTATTTTCGCTCATGGTGCACCAGCCTAGTCGGACAGCCCCACGGGTTCTTAATTCTGGGGTTGGGCCAAAACTCACAGTTATTGCACATCACTAATCCTGTCATCATCCCGGAAAGCACGATAGGCTTGGAAAACGTGCGTGCACTGATGATCTTGAACCCGAACTCAACGACTCAATCCAGCGAATTGCTGCGTGAGATCTTGCCTCCGCTATTCGCCATTGAGCAGTTGAAACTGTTCGTGCGTCATACCCAATTCCCTGGCCATGCCGAAAAGATGGTGGCAGGACTGACGCGTGATGACTATGACCTGATTATCTTGCTGGGCGGCGATGGCACGGTGAGCGAAGCCATCAATGGCATGCTTGGCTCCGCAGATACAGAAAGCCCCAGCCCGGAGACTCTTCCAAAGCTGGCAGTTATTCCAACTGGCTCCGCGAATGTTTTGGTTCGTGCCTTGGGCTTTTCCGCAGACCCTGTTGAAGCGGTTCATGTGCTGGCCCGGCTGATTGAAAAAGACATCTCCCGAACCATTTGTCTGGGCACCTGGAATGACCGGTGGTTTGGTGTCAATGCTGGCTTCGGCTTGGACGCTGACGTGTTGGCGCAAGTTGACCGCGTTCGTGAGAAGGGCTTTTCGGCCACGCCGTTTCGCTATCTCATGGTCACCGCGCGCGCATTTGGCCGTGCGCGAAACAACCCGCCGAAAATCAATGTGCGGGCAGTTTCAGATGACGGGGAAGAATTCTCACTTGATGAAGCACCAGTATTGCTTGCCTCCAACACCAACCCCTGGACCTTCTTGGGTCCACTTCCGGTGGGCACCAACACTGAGAACTCCTTCGACGGTGGGCTGAGCCTGTTCGGTGTAACTGATATCTCGGGCCTGGGCGGGCTTATCGGCGTGCTGCATCTCTTTGGTGCTGATCCGAAGCGCGTACTGAACAAGTTCTCTACCGCCCGCACCATTGACTTTGACCACGCAAGCTCTGTGACGCTGAGCTGCCCTACCCCGCACCGATTCCAGGCAGATGGGGAATCAGAAGGAAAGCTCACCGAAGTAAAACTGCGTTCTGTTCCAGACGCCGTGGAGGTGTATGCCCCGCGAGCGGCGCGTGCCCCACACGAGCGGAAACTGCGCGAAATCCTGCGCGACTTCATCCGCGTCTTCTAAGCGCACACTAGCGCTGCCTAGTTCTCGCGGCCTTCGCTGTCGTAGCGGCCATCGATTTCAACAGGGGACAGCTGAGATACATCCAGCGTGGTGTTGCGGTGCTGGGTTTCAAAAGTGATGGAACCGCCTTGCAGGCGAACAGCCGTGGCCTGTGCAGATAGTGGAAGCTGGCGGGTATCCAAGGAATAACTAAAGGCTTCAGCAACTCTGTCATTTTCGGCATTGACGGGGGTCATGATGAATTTTTCATCGATAAGCCGAAGCGTAACCTCCACCGTGGTGGCCTCTTCATCGCCGGGAAGGGTGCCCACCAGATCTGCCTCGGCAGAAGTGCCTGACGTCGGCGAGATGTTCTTTGGGTTAGCAATCTGCAAGTCATTAATGCCCATCAAACGGCCCAAAGACACGGCATCGACAGAAATGGCACGCGACCAAGTTGAAACCGAAGCTCCCGTGAAATTGCCGCTAAAGAGCTGATCCGGGGTGACCTGGACATCGCGCAAGGTAGTAGAAGCATTAACCAGGCCCAAACGTGGAACCTCAATATCCAAAGCGTTGACTTCCATCAGCGGAATCTCATGATCCGGCATGACAGCGGCACCCAAGTAAGGCATGCCGCCGACATAGACCTGCGGAGTATTTTCCAACTGAGCCTCAGCTTTTACCTGCTGTGCAAGGGTGTGCTCCGCGTGCATGGCAAAACCTGTATCCACCACGCCCAGCACGCCGACAACGACAGCAATCCCGCCGATGATCTTCAATGGACGAACGGCGCGCGCCGGAATAGTCACGGTGGCCGTGGTTTCTGCCGCGGTATGGCTCATGGTGCATTCCTAACTGTGGTGGTGCGTTGAGTAGAAGCTTACTTACCTTATGGTTTATCACTAGGGTGGGGATATGACTTTTAACGTGCAAAGCGTCAACATCACAGACAATGCTGAACTAGCCGCCGCCGTCGAGGCTGCAGCCCAAGAAACCTTCAAGCATGACGGGATTGATCCGTTTTCTGAGCAGTTCTTATTCGGCTTGCGCGATGCCCGGCTGGGGCATAAGCACTGGATTATAGAATCAGAGGGCCAGGTTGAAGCCATTGCTGCAAACGATGGCTCCAGCGCGGAGTTATTTGTGGTTCCTTTCGCACGACAGCAGGGCCGCGGTACGGCGCTGTATGAAGCAGTAGCGCCAACGCCAGTCTGGGCGCACGGCAACTTTGAAGGTGCGCAAGCCCTGGCTAAAGCGAAGGGGCTGGATATCACCCGGCACCTGCTGGTCATGGCTATTGAAGGTGCGGCATTGAAAGCCGCAGCGCAAAAGCCTGAGACTGACTTAGAAGTAGCCAACTATGCCGAATCAGTAGAGCGCTTTGGCAAGGACCACGTTCAAAACCAATGGCTCAAGGCCAATAATGAAGCCTTTTCTTGGCACCCAGAACAAGGCGGCTGGGACCTTGACCGCCTGCAGCGCGGCATGGAACCAGATTGGTTTGGTGAGCGTGACGTCATCTTCTTCTGGGATGTCAATGGTGATTCTTCCGGCGAAACGCAGCCGGAAATGGCAGGATTTCACTGGACAAAGTGGCACGATGAGGTGGATCCGGGATTCGGCGAAGTCTATGTCGTGGGTTTGGCAGATGCGTATCGCGGACGCCGCTTGGGCGGTCCACTGTTGAACGCAGGACTGCAGTGTATGACGGAAAAAGGCGCTGACAGAGTCATCCTTTATGTGGAGGCAGATAATGTGCCGGCAGTGAAGGCTTATGAGCGTTTGGGCTTCGGCATTGCCGAAAATCACGTCGTATATGAGACGCAAACTAGGTGAGATTTCTACAAGTGATCAGTTTCACGGTGAAAATTGTCTAAGTTAACCAGTTGTTAACCGGAAAACACTATTGCGGTTAACCCGCGCCCGATAGGTTTGCAACTCGTGAGCACAACAGCCTGAGATTTGGCTGCTTAAAATTCTTGAGAGATTTAAAGAAAGTCTTAATAGGGAATAAGTAGCACAGGGCAAGGATGTGTTCGGACAATCAAAAAACTTCCCTGAATTTAACCGGAAAGGTTTCCCCGTGATTCGCAACTTTAAGCGCTCCGCTGCTGTCATTGGTGCTGTTGCAGCATCCTCCCTCGCTCTCGTAGCTTGCTCCGACTCTGCAGATGACACCTCCGCTGATGGCGGTTCAGAGGGCGAGGCTAGCGTAGAGCTTCCTGGCGGCTACGCACTGTCCGGCAACACCGGCGGCCTTGTTGCTGAGGGCGCATCTTCCCAGCAGAACGCAATGGACTACTTCGGCCAAAAGTTCCAGGAGGTCACTGGTGGTGACGCATACTTGGAGTACAATCCAACCGGTTCCGGTTCCGGCCGCACCAACTTCGTAGCTGGCCAGGTTGTCTTCGCTGGTTCTGACTCCCCTCTGGAAGATGAGCAGGTAGATGCAGCTGCTGAGCGCTGTGGTGGCAACGAAGCTTGGCACCTGCCATTCGTTATCGGTCCAGTAGCTGTTGCTTACAACCTCGAGGGTGTTGAAGAGCCAATCAACCTCACCACCGAGACCTTGGCAGCAATCTTCGCTGGCGACATCACCACGTGGAACGATGACGCAATCGCTTCCGAGAACGAGGGTGTTGAGCTTCCAGACACCGACATCTCCGTTGTTTACCGCTCTGATGAGTCTGGTACCTCCGACAACTTCCAGAAGTTCCTGTCTGCTTCCACCGGCAACTGGGAGGGTGAAGGCACCAACTTCCCAACCGCAGTTGGTGAGGGCGCAAACGGTTCTTCCGGCGTTGCAACCCAGGTTCAGCAGATTGACGGTGGCATCACCTACGTCGAGCACTCTCACGCAGCTGACTCCGGTCTGGGCATCGCTAACATCGACTTCGGCCAGGGCCCAACCGAGCTCAACGAAGAGACCGTTGGTCAGGCGCTGGAGTCCATGGAGTTCACCACCGAGGGCAACAACATGGTTGTTGACTCCGATGCACTCTTCGCTTCCGACGCTGGTTACCCACTCATCCTGACCACCTACGAGATTGTTTGCTCCGGCGGTTACACCGAGGAAGAAGCTGGCTTGGTTAAGGACTTCTTGATGACCGCTCTGGCTTCCCAGGATGAGGGCCTGTCCGAGTCTGGCCACATTCCAGTAACCGGTGGCCACTACGACCGCCTGGTTGAAGCTGTCGAGGCAATCAACAGCTAATCTTGCGGTTGCTCATAATGAGTAACCCGCACTTCCTAAGCTAGAACCTTGGAGAAGTAGATCGCCCCCGCTGGCTTGTATGGTGTGTGTAAGACACTCCCTTCAGGCCTCCGGGGGCGTCGCGCCGCGTATGCGGCAAAAGTGACCAATAACAAATCCCATGAAGTTGAAGGGCTGCGCCATATGGCTGACTACAACTCGACCTCGGGCGACCACGTCAAGCTGGAAGATAACCGAAGTGCTGAAGCACATCCGGTTACCGTGAACTCCAGTAAGAACGATGAACCTGCAGGTGTGAATGACGGTGTTAAGTCGGGAAGCGTTCGCCGTCCAGGCGACCGCGTATTTGAATTCCTTTCCACAGCATCCGCAACGCTGATCACGGTATTCGTTGCCGCAATCGGTATCTTCCTTGTTCTGCGTGCACTTCCTGCACTCAACCGAAACGCCAACGGATACCTGGGTTTCTTTACCTACTCCGATACATGGAACACCTCAGATGTTGAGAACATGTACTTCGGTATTCCGAACCTGTTGGCAGTAACCGTCATGATGTCAGTCGTGGCGCTCATTATTGCGATGCCGATTGCGTTGGGCGTTGCAATCTTCCTCTCCAACTACGCACCAAAGTCCATCGTTAAGCCAATGGGCTACCTGGTGGACATGCTGGCAGCAGTTCCTTCCATCGTTTACGGCCTGTGGGGCTGGCTCGTTCTGGGCCCATTCCTCTCCGGCTTCTACGAGTGGATTGAAAGCTGGGGCAGCGGCTTCTTCTTGTTCGCTACCTACAGCAACTCACCATCGTTCGCGACCGGCCGTAACTTGTTCACCGGTGGCATTGTCTTGGCAGTGATGATTCTTCCAATCATCGCCGCGACCACCCGTGAGGTCTTCGTCCAGACTCCAAAGGGCCAGGTCGAATCCGCACTTGCGTTGGGCGCTACCCGCTGGGAAGTTGTCCGCATGACCGTTCTTCCATTCGGTTTGTCCGGCTACATCTCTGGTTCCATGCTCGGCCTCGGCCGCGCGCTGGGTGAGACTATGGCTTTGTACATGGTGGTCTCGCCGTCCTCAGCGTTCCGTGGTTCGCTTTTCGATGGCGGTACGACCTTCGCGACCGCTATTGCGAACGCAGCGCCGGAGTTTAACAACGACATCAAGGCAGGCGCGTACATCGCAGCTGGCCTGGTCTTGTTCCTGTTGACGTTCGTGGTCAACGCAATCGCCCGCGCAATTGTCGCAGGCAAGAAATAGGGAGGTTGTAAAAAATGACTAACGTTGCAGCTCCTGCATCAACCGGAGTCGGTAAGCAATCCGCCTTCCTGCAAATCTCTGCTCGTCGAAAGACGGCAGATAATGTTGCCAAGATTCTCATCTACTTGTGCATGACTTTGGCAATTGTTCCGCTGGTCTTTGTTCTTTGGGAACTTATCTCCAAGGGTCTTCCACCAGTACTCAACGTTGAGTGGTGGACCGAAGACATGCTCGGTACCCGCTACGCCCAAGAGGGCGGCGGTGCTATTCACGCTATCGTCGGTACTCTTGTTCAGTCGCTTCTGGCTTCTGTCATCGCAATCCCAATTGGTATCTTCACCGCTATCTACTTGGTTGAGTACTCCCGCGGTGGCTTCCTCGGCCGCATCACCACCTTCATGGTGGACATCCTTTCCGGTGTTCCTTCCATCGTTGCCGCACTGTTCATCTACGCAGCGTGGATTACCGTCCTCGGTTTCGACCGCTCCGGCCTGGCCGTTGCATGGTCGCTGTTGCTGCTGATGATTCCAATTGTTGTGCGCAACACTGAAGAAATGCTCCGCGTGGTTCCAATGGACCTGCGTGAAGCTTCCTACGCACTGGGTGTTCCAAAGTGGAAGACCATTGCGCGCATTGTTCTTCCGACCGCACTGTCCGGTATCGCAACCGGCATCATGCTTGCAATCGCACGCATCATGGGTGAGTCCGCACCAGTTCTGATTCTGGTTGGTACCACCCCTGCACTGAAGTGGGACCCAACCTCTGGCCCAATGTCCTCGCTGCCTTTGATGATGCTCGATATGTTCAAGGCCGGTCTCAACCCGAACGTTCTTGACAAGATGTGGGGCGCAGCTTTCACGCTGGTTCTGCTCATCGCAATCCTCAACGTCGCAGCCCGCGTAATCTCGGCGAAGTTCTCCATCAAGCAGTAACTCGCGCCGTCCCTACACTTTCATTTGTTCCAGGAGTAAAAATGTCAAAGCTCGAACTCAATGACGTGGACATCTACTACGGTGATTTCCACGCCGTGCAAAACGTCAACATGCACATCCCGGCACAGGCAGTGACCGCGTTCATTGGCCCATCCGGCTGCGGTAAGTCCACCGTTCTCCGCAGCATCAACCGTATGCACGAGGTCATCCCAGGTGCTTACGTTAAGGGCGAAATCTTGCTCGATGGTGAAAACATCTACGGCAACAAGATTGACCCGGTTTCTGTTCGTAACACCATCGGCATGGTGTTCCAGAAGGCTAACCCATTCCCAACCATGTCCATTGAGGACAACGTGGTTGCTGGTTTGAAGCTTTCCGGTGAGAAGAACAAGAAGAAGCTCAAGGAAGTTGCTGAGAAATCTCTCCGCGGCGCTAACCTGTGGGATGAAGTTAAGGACCGTCTGGACAAGCCAGGTGGCGGCCTTTCTGGTGGTCAGCAGCAGCGTCTGTGCATTGCACGCGCGATTGCTGTGGAGCCAGAGGTTCTGCTCATGGATGAGCCTTGTTCCGCACTTGACCCAATTTCTACCCTCGCGGTGGAGGACCTGATCCACGAGCTGAAGGAAAACTTCACCATCGTCATTGTTACCCACAACATGCAGCAGGCTGCACGTGTGTCTGACAAGACCGGCTTCTTCTCCCTCGAGGCAACCGGCCGCCCAGGCCACCTGGTTGAATTTGATGAGACCAAGAAGATCTTCGAAAACCCTGATAAGAAGGAAACCGAAGATTACATCTCCGGCCGCTTCGGCTAAACCGGAAGAGCCGCTAGAACTATCTGGCGGCCCCGTCCATTGATTCAGTGGATTTCAGTGAATTGCTCTTATTGATTGTCTGAGCACAAAGTCCAGCTAGCTTCTCCCTATCGAACGAGGAAGAGCTAGCTGGACTTTTCTTTTGCCTAAGGCGAACGCTTAGTTGCGGAATTGGCGCTCTAAAGCTTGGAAGCGTGCTTCGGCGTCAGCGCGCTGCTGGCTGCTTTCGCGCTCGGCGAGGTATTCATCAGGGGTCATGCCCGTGATGAGGAAAACGACGCGGGCGGCAACGTTGACGCAGTGGTCAGCGTAGCGCTCATAGAAGCGTGAGAGTAGCGCGATGTCTACGGCCGCGCGGGTGGTCTCGGTCCACTCGCGGCGGGTAAGCACATTCAGCAGATGCTCGTTGATGTCATCAACAGCGTCATCCTCGGAGGTAAGACGCATAGCAACATCGGCGTCAGGGTCGACCAAAACGTCACGGGTGAGCGCCACCATGTCTTCGACCAAACGTGCCATTTCCTGGAAGTAGCCCAAGTAGGTTTCCGGGACAACAGACTCTGGATGGCGCCGGCGTGCAGCGTTGGCAATATGCTTTGCCAGCTCGCTCATGCGGTTTAAGTCCTCCACAATATAAATGGAGGAAACAACTTGGCGCAGATCCTTCGCAACAGGATTTTCTAGTGCCAGTAGCGCCACCGCGCGCTCTTCAGAGCGCAGACGCACGGCGTCCAACTCATCCGATAGTGAGATGGCTTCTTCGGCGGGCTGAAGATCAGCCGTCAATAGCGCCTGGGAAGCCTTGTGCATGATCGCAGAAACGCCGTCGCACATCACGATCAAATCGTGGGCGAAGGCATTTAGCTCTTCCCGATAAGCATTTCGCATATGGGTAGTTTAGGACATTGCTGCAGATAATGCGCGTTGGAAAAGGGGCCACCCCTCATGGGGAAGCCCCGAATGTGGGTAAATTCAATGATTTATTCCGCCGGTGGCAATTTATCCACCGGAGTGCATTAGTTCAGCGCCCTCAGGAACAGACTCATCTTCTGGATCATCCAGCCAGCCCTCAGGCAAAACAACCTTGCCTGGCGAGCCTTGACGGCCACGTGGGCCATCGGCGTCATCGGCAAGCGCCGGCGAATCTGCCCACGGTGCGAGAAGCTCACGCAGCTGCTGCAGCGACTCCACACGTGCCAGCGCTGAGCGAACCTCACCGCCGACTGGGAAGCCGCGCAGGTACCAACCAATGTGCTTGCGGATATCGCGGGTCGCGTGATCCTCACCGTCATACTGCGCGAGCAGCTCGGCATGGCGAACGATAATCTGTGTGACTTCACCCAAGGTTGGCTCCGAAGGGATGTCCTCCCCGCGCAACTGTGCGGACAGCTCGGCGAACAGCCAAGGGCGACCCAGGCAACCGCGGCCGACGACAACGCCGTCGCAGCCGGTTTCTGCCATCATGCGATGGGCATCGGTGGCCTTGAAGATATCGCCATTGCCAAGTACTGGAATGTTCGTGTCGGCGAGGTGCTCCTTCAAACGGGCGATCTCATTCCAATCCGCCTCACCGGAGTAGCGCTGCGCGGCTGTGCGGGCATGCAATGCGACAGCGGCCGCGCCTTCTTCCACGGCGATACGGCCAGCATCCAAGTGCGTGTGGTGCTCATCATCAATGCCGACGCGGAACTTCACGGTGACCGGAATATCGGTGCCTTCGGTGGCTTTGACCGCGGCAGCAACGATGTTGCCGAAGAGACGACGCTTATAAGGCAGGGCAGAACCACCGCCGCGGCGGGTAATCTTTGGCACCGGGCAGCCGAAGTTCATGTCAATATGATCGGCTAGGTTCTCATCCACAATCATCTTCGCGGCCTTGTACGTGTACTCCGGATCGACGGTGTACAACTGCAGCGAACGCGGATCCTCATCCGGGGCGAACGTGGTCATTCGCATGGTCTTTTCATTGCGCTCCACCAAGGCACGCGCAGTAACCATCTCACAGACATACAGACCTGAGACGGTTCCGGTGCGCTGGACTTCCTGCTCCCTGCACAAGGAACGGAATGCCACGTTGGTTACCCCCGCCATCGGTGCAAGCACCACGGGGGAGGAGAGTTCAATGTTTCCAATTGTTAAAGCCACGTGGTTATTGTCCTCTTATTACGGCCCTAGAAGCAAGCGTGAGTGACATGTGCCCATGCCTGCTCAGGGTGTGGTGGGGAGCCTGTGAATGATGAGTGGACAATTGGGGGTAAACTGACAATGTTCGCTATTGTGGGCTATGTAACTTAACACAGCACCGCTGCTGAAAATTCACAACACCGGGGTTGCATCCCCTATCTGTGTCAGCAGGGTGCCACTACTAGGAGGTAATCAATTTGTCTGACAGGATTGGCAATTACAAGGACCTGGTCATGTCTGCTGAAGAAGCAGCCAAGTTTGTCAACCACGGTGACCGCGTAGGCATCTCCGGCTTTACCGGCGCTGGCTACCCAAAGGCCCTGCCAACCGCTATTGCTGAAAAGGCAAAGGCGGCTCACGCAGCAGGCGATGAGTTCCAGATTGACCTGTTCTCCGGCGCATCCACCGCTCCTGACTGTGACGGTGTTTTGGCTGAGGCAGACGCACTGCGTTTCCGTTCTCCTTACAACTCTGACCCAATTCTGCGTAACAAGGCTAACGCTGGTGAGATCCTTTACCAGGACATCCACCTGTCCCACTCCGGCCAGCAGGTTGAAGAGGGCTTCAACGGTGACTTCCAGGTAGCCATTATTGAGGTTGTTCGCATTATGGAAGACGGCAACATCGTGCCTTCCTCCGCTGTGGGTAACAACCTTGAGTACATCGAGGCTGCTGACAAGATCATCTTGGAAGTTAACTCTTGGCAGTCCGAAAACCTAGAGGGCATGCACGACATCTACCGTATTGAGAAGCTGCCTAACCGCCAGCCAATCCCAATTACCAAGGTAGAAGACCGTATTGGTCAGACCTTCATCGAGCTTCCTTCGGAGAAGGTTGTTGCTGTTGTTGAGACCAACGCACCAGACCGCAACGCTCCTTTCCGCGCACCAGATGAGGTGTCGGAGAAGATTGCTGCGAACTTCATCCACTTCCTTGAGGGCGAAGTTGAAGCAGGCCGCTTGGCGTATGACGGCTTCATCATGCAGTCCGGCGTGGGCAACGTGCCTAACGCTGTGATGGCTGGCCTACTGGATTCCAAGTTTGAGAACGTTAAGGCATACACCGAGGTTATTCAGGACGGCATGCTGGACCTGATTGACGCGGGCAAGATGACCGTTGCTTCCGCTACCTCTTTCGCGCTGTCCCCTGAGTACGCAGACAAGATGAATGATGAGGCTGAGCGTTACTCCAAGCACATCATCCTGCGTCCACAGCAGATTTCTAACCACCCTGAGGTTATCCGCCGCGTTGGTCTGATTTCTTCCAACGGCATGATTGAGGCCGACATCTACGGCAACATCAACTCCACCAACGTTGGTGGCTCCCGCATCATGAACGGTACCGGTGGTTCCGGTGACTTTACCCGTAACGGCTACGTCACCACCTTCGTGTCCCCGTCGGTTGCTAAGGACGGCGCTATTTCCGCGATTGTTCCTTTCGCTTCCCATATTGACCACACTGAGCACGACACCATGGTTATCATCACCGAGTACGGTGTTGCTGACCTGCGTGGCCTGGCTCCACGTGAGCGCGTTGAGCGCATCATTGCGGTTGCGCACCCGGATTACCGTCCGTTGCTGCAGGAGTACTTCGAGCGCGCAATGCAGAACAAGTTCGTTCACACTCCACACGACCTGGAGACCGCGTTCGAGTTCCAGATCAACTTTGCTAAGCACGGTGACATGCGCGGTGAGCAGAAGTAAAAGCACGCATTGCTTGCCGATGTTTCCATGCACCGCCAAGCACCTCGCCCCTTAGCTAAATAAGTGAAAGCCACGTGGCTGCAGCCAAGAGGCTGAAGCCAAGAAGCTAAGGCGCGAGAAACGCAGTGTTTATGAGGGCTTGTCTAGGATTATCTTCGGGCAGGCCCTTGCTGCTGCAATACCGCAGCAATGCCGCCGCAATACTGCTTCTATCCTGTGCCTTTACGCAATCAGGTACCCGGTTTTCAGATTTGTTGCCGGTGGCATTAAGATAGACAGCCGTTGGGCCTTTAGCTCAGTTGGTAGAGCTACGGACTTTTAATCCGCAGGTCGCGGGTTCGAGCCCCGCAGGGCCCACCACAGAAAAACGCCGTTGATCCAGGTCAACGGCGTTTTCTAGTTTTCGTCCTGGCGGTAAGATTCCCCTCAAGAGTGTGGTTACTGCAATAGTGCTTGGAAGCGCCTGACAGAGCGCCTACTGAGCACCAGGTGGAGAAGGAAACAGATGTCGAATTCATGCCAAGAGAGCCCGCAGGACAAGCCGGAGCCCACGGACTTGCTGTCGAATCCTGACATGGTTGTATTCGCACACCAGATGCGGGCTGAATTTGCTCGCTTCATGCTTGGCTATGAATTTGCCGTGGATGAAGTGCTCACCAAAGTATCGATCCTGCGGCGGGAGTTTCTGCACCTGCGCCAGTACAACCCAATTGAACATGTGTCGTCGCGCGTCAAGACCCCGGAAAGCATCCTGGATAAGGATAAGCGGAAGGGCTGTGAACCCTCTCTGGACTCAATTCGTGAGCAGCTCACTGATATCGCCGGCGTCCGAATCACCTGTAGCTTCATCGCGGACACCTACGCGGTTTTGGATGCCCTGACATCGCAGGATGACATCCGGGTGCTCGAAGTCAAAGATTACATCGCTAACCCGAAGCCGAATGGCTATTGGAGTCTGCACGCGATTATTGAAATCCCGGTCTTTCTCTCCACGGGTGCAGTGCCGGTGGCCGTCGAGGTGCAAATCCGCACCATCGCGATGGACTTCTGGGTAAGCCTTGAGCACAAGATTTTCTACAAATACCAGGGCACCGTGCCGGACAACCTGGTGGCGGACCTTGCGGCCGCTGCTGATGCGGCAGACTCACTTGACCGGCGCATGGAGCAGCTCCACGCCGAAGTCCACGGCACCGACGATGATATCGAAGAGGCGGAATCCCACCCTGAAATCAACGACGCCATCATGCGCCGTTTGTGGGAATTTACCCGCGGGGAAGAATGACCTGGCTGTTCTAAGGTGGGGGAGTAGGCCGAACTGAAACCTTGGAGGAAGGAACGCGATGACCCGCAAAGAATCTGGACAGGGAGCTTCTGGGGCATTGCTGCGGCAGTGGTTGATGGTTCTGGGTGGTGTCTTCGTGCTCATCGGTGGTGCGGTGGCAGCAGTGACCTCGCCCCTGGGTTTGGAGAAAGGCAGTTGGCTCTCGGCCTATCTGGTACTGGTGGCGGGTGTGCCGCTGTACTTAGTGGGGCAGTTTATCGCCCACTGGTTAGTCGGGCGCGGCGGCTGGGCGCTGCTGGTGGGGTGGAACCTGGGCAATGCTGCGGTCATCGTCGGCTCGCTGGTCTCAGCGCCTTTGCTTGTCGATTTCGGCGGCATAGTCCTTCTCATCCCACTGGTGTACTTGTTGTGGATTGCGCTGCAGTGGAAAGGTGCTGCTGATGGTACTGCCATCCGTGGGGCAGTCATTGGCCGCTGGTTGCTCATCGCAGCGTTAGTCATCTTGATTGTCAGCATCCCCGTGGGCCTGGTTCTGGCGCACATGAGGGCTTAAGGAGCATTCGGACATGAGTATCTGTCAATCGCCTCTCGATGTGGCACAAGGCTTTGCGCAAGCCTGGAATTCATATGACGCGGAAGCACTCGCCGCGCTGTTTGTGGACGACGCAGACTTCGTCAACGTCGTCGGTCTGTGGTGGCATGACCGCGAACATATCCGCCAAGCCCATGCTTATGGTTTTCGGAAGATCTTCCGGAACTCGGAAATGAAACTCGGCCGCACGTCAGTGCGTGAGCTGGGTCCAGATGTCGCAGTGGTCCACGCGGCGTGGTCAATGACGGGCCAGGAATCACATGATAACCGCGAGGCAGGCAAGCGCCGCGGGGTTTTTAGTTTCACCGTGCAGCGCCAAGAAGACGGTGGGTGGCTAGCGGTGACAGCACAGAACACCGACCGCATTAACGGCGCGGAAACCCACATCGCGGCGAACGGCAGCTTGGAAGCTGCGCACTACGGCAATGAGCCGGATGCTTAAAGCTATCTAGCCGCGCAATAGGTGCGGCTGCGCTTCAGCGGGCCACACCCCGGAAGTGCCACGGCGATGCGAATCCAACAGGTGCGTGTCCACAATGCCGACTGCTTCCATCAGCGCATACATGGTGGTGGGGCCAACGAAGTTGAAGCCCTCCTTGCGCAAGGCTTTGGACAGCGCCAGGGACTCGGCGGACTTGGTGGGGATCTCCGCGATGGTGCGCGGTTGTGGGGTTTCATCCGGCTGGAAAGACCAGATGAATTTAGCCAGCCCGCCCTTGTCCCGCAGCTTGATGGTGGCGTGCGCGTTGTTGATGGTGGCGAGAATCTTGCGCTGATTGCGCACAATGCCGGCATCATTCATCAGACGCTGCACATCCGCGTCGTTAAAGCGCGCGACCTTGTCAGGATCGAAGCCGGCGAAGGCCGCGCGGAAGGCGGCGCGCTTACGCAAGATGGTCGCCCAAGACAGCCCAGCTTGAAATGCTTCCAAGCTCAGGCGTTCATACAGGCCCTGCTCATCACGTACCTGCATGCCCCATTCGGTGTCGTAGTACTCACGCATGAGCAGGTCGCTGCTTGCCCATTGTGGGCGCGCTAAGCCGTCCTCACCGATGACAACTCCGTCGCTGCTCGTTGGTGCTTCATCGCTCATGCTGCGTGCTCCAATTCCAATAAAGTGCTCTTTGCTTCCAATCCGCCCAAGTATCCGCCAAGAGAGCCGTCGCTGCGCAAAACTCGGTGGCAGGGAATCACCACAGGAAGCGGGTTGGTGGCACACGCCGTGCCCACTGCACGTACCGCATTCGGGTTGCCCACGGACTCTGCGACTTCCTTGTAGGAACGCGTGCGACCGTATTCAATCAGCGGAAGATACTGCTGGACAGTCTGCCTAAAACCCGAAGACAACGCATAATCCACGGGCACCTCAAAGCCGCGGCGCATGCCGGCGAAATACTCATCCAACTGTACGGACACGGCGTCCAAGCGTCGCGGGGCGAGCAGGATACGCGGGCTCAACTTCGTGGCCAGGCTTGCCAAAACGGCGTCAAAATCTTCGCTTTCAAAAGCCACGCGTACCAGGCCGGTTTCGGTCGCGGCCAAAAGCAAAGGGCCAACGGGGGAATCAACAAAGCGATAGGCCACATCCAGCAGGCCCAAGCGCTGCGCATTCGCCGCGAGCCGCGCGTGCAAGGCATCGGTCGCGCCGGGCTCGATGGGGAAAAGCGAGTTGTCATTCATCGTCATAGATCTTTCGTAGTTTCTTCATGCCGTCGGCGGCTGCCCGCCGAACCGCATCCGCATTGGAGCCGGTTAGCGCCGCAGTCTCGGAGTGGCTGAGGCCACCGAGAAAGTGATAAGCAATCGCTTCGCGTTGCCGTCTTGGCAAGGCCGCCACCAGCGCCCATAAGTCCCAGTTAGCCAGGTTAGTTTCGCCATTGCTTGCCGATGCCCCCTCGCCCTCATAGTGCGCCAACTCCTCCGGCGGAACCGAGGAGTTAGCACGCACGCGCCGGGCTTGCTGGCGGGTGATGTCAATGGCTTTGTAGTGCGCGACGCGCACCAGCCAGGCTTCCACGTTGGTGTTGTCATCCAGTTCGGGCCAGGCTTTCATTGCTGCGAGGAAGGTCTCGGACCAAGCATCATCGGCATCTGTGCCCGGGCCAAGAATCGCGCGGCAGACCCGCAGCACGGTGGTGCCGTGGCGTTCTACGGCCTGGTCAAAAGGAAGATTCATGAGGGGATCAACGCAGACGGCTTAAAACAGCCGGGCTTCGGTGACTTCGGCTGGCTCTTCTAATTCCAGAAGAAAGCGCTTGCGCTCTAGGCCGCCGGCATAACCGGTGAGGGAACCATCCGAACCGATGACGCGGTGGCACGGAATGATGATGCTAATTGGGTTGCGTCCCACCACCTGGCCAACGCGCTGCGCCAGGTGTTTGTTTCCCAGGTGTTCTGCGATGTCGCCATAAGTCATGGTCTGCCCAAAGGGAATATCTTGCAGCATCGCCCACACTTTCTGGGAGAACTCATTCCCTTGTGGGGCAAGGGGGATGGTGAACTGTGTGCGCTGCCCATCGAAGTATTCATCGAGCTGCGCCTTGACGGTCTGGAAGAGGTCATCCGCGGAGGCATCGACAGCCGTGCCGAATGTGGACTGCTCCGGAAGGTGCCAATGGCCGGGAAAATAAATAGCTGCTAGGCCGTCACCATCCTGTTCACGAGCTGCAACCAGGGTTAGCTCGCCGAGCACGGTTGCAATTGTTCCGTGTCGTACATCCGGCATGGTGCTACCTCCTGGTTTAAGGGACTTGCTAATAGTTTCACCTATTAGACGTTTCGGCGGGATAAAACGTGAGATTAGCTCTTCAACAATTTCTTAATCGCTCGCATAGCCTCATCGAGCATCTCCTGATCGACCGTGCCGTCCTCCTTCGAGGCTCCGGCAACGCAATGCGCGATGTGGTCTTCTAATAGCGCCAGGGAGACATTTTCCAACGCAGACTTCACCGCTGAAATCTGCGTGATGATGTCAATGCAATATTGATCCTCATCAACCATGCGGTGAATGCCACGGGTTTGGCCCTCAATGCGCTTGAGGCGAGCGAGGTATTTCTTCTTCGATTCCTCATCAGAGTTGTATCCATGCTGCCCAGGTTCGTGGCAACTGCAAGTGCTAGATTTTTCAGTCATGACCTGCCCTTTCTTTGGCTAAGGGGGGTGCGATTTTGTTTACCAGTCTACTTCAAGTATATTTTTGGAAGTCGCCAAGAGCGACAGGCCCCCATCGTCTAGCGGCCTAGGACACCGCCCTTTCACGGCGGCGGCACGGGTTCGAATCCCGTTGGGGGTACGGAAGTAATTCCACAACAAATTGGCCCTGTGGCGCAGTTGGTTAGCGCGCCGCCCTGTCACGGCGGAGGTCGCGGGTTCAAGTCCCGTCAGGGTCGCATTGTGAAGTAAGAAGCGTCAGCGAAAGCTGGCGCTTTTTGCGATCCAGGGGCCCTGTTGCCAAGCTGTTGTGATTTGTTTCACCAACGTTAACCTTTCCTCAATACTCTGGCGCCCTAGGGTCGCCTATTCCCGGGTGGCTATCTCGTTTTGGAAGGAGCACCCGGCATGGTGAAATTGCCTCTGAGAATCGCCACTCAGTTCATTGCCTTGTTGGTAACAATCATGTTTGTTATCACCTGGACGGCGTGGCCAGCGTTAGCCCAAAGCGCATCAGCTAGCGATGAAGCACAAGAGTCTGAGACTTCTGCGAGCGATAGTGAAGACGAATCAGCTGATTCGGGCAGCTCTGAAAGCGCCAATGGTGGTGACTCCCGTGCCGCGCTGATTATGGATGCCTCGGATTCCATGATGGCTGAGGATGTCGATGGGGGAACGCGTCTGGATGCTGCGAAGCAGGCTGCTAACCAGCTGGTGGATTCCCTGCCGGAGACGGCCGTGATGGGCATGCTTGTCTATGGCGCCTCTGAGTCCAACGCGCCGGACAATCGGGAGCGAGGGTGCCAGGATATTGACGTGCTAGCACCGGTTGAGCGCATTGATAAAGAAGAACTCAAGGGTGAGATTGATGCCCTGGAAGCACAGGGCTACACCCCGATGGGCAATGCTTTGCGCGCGGCTGCCGATGAACTTGGCAGCGAGGGAGACCGCTCCATCATCTTGGTCTCTGACGGCATTGACACCTGCGCCCCACCACCTGTCTGTGAGGTCGCAGAAGAACTCGCCGGCGACGGTTTCGACCTCGCCATCCACACCGTGGGTTTCAAGGCCGATGAAGCTGCCCAGGCGGAGCTGGAGTGCATCTCTGAGGTCTCCGGCGGCACCTACGTTGAAGCCGAGAACGCCGAGGAACTGGGCAACCAACTCGAGTTCCTCCTCCAGCGCGACGCTGTCGGTTATGAAATGGCCGGCACCGAATTTGAATACGCCGACAACATCGACGACGCCAAATGGCTCGATGAAGGTCAATACCAAACCCGTGTCAAAATTTCAGATTCCGACAGTGATGTCCAGTACTTCCGCGTGGCTGTTCCCGAAGGGTATAACGCGATGATTTCCGTAACTGGAATTCCAGACCGCGGAGCGACCGGTGTGTCGGAGGCCGGCAGCGATGGAACAGTCCAGATTAATGCCGGGGAAGTCTCAAACCACATGGATGGATCCGATTGTGATGCCACTGATTCCATGACAGTTTCGCAGGGAAGTGTTGATATCAGGAATTTCTTCCCAACTGAGCCCTTTACGTCGTTCATCAATGGCGAGGATATTGGAAACTGCGACATGGACGAGTGGATTATCGGCCATACCTTCAAGGCTTCGGCACAGCCAGAACTGGTGGGAGAAGAACTGGGTGTCGAAGTCAACATCTACTACGAGCCAGTGCCGTCAGAGGATGTCATTCAACGCGAAGGGGATAACGGCACTTTGCGTGAGGAATCTCCGAATGTGAAATTTGGAGATGTTCAAGAAATTGAGAACGGAACTAGCTTTAATGACGCGCCCGAGATTGAGCCAGGAACCATTAGGAACTCCATCGTGGCCGGTGAAACGCAGTACTACAAAATCCCTGTGGAATGGGGACAAGTTCCTAAGATGGCTATTAGAAGCCGATTGAATGAGAACATCGACCACAATTGGTTAGCTGTACAACTTGTTAACCCCGTGAAATCAGTGGTGACAGACACTCACACCTCGCAGTACACGTCAGATGGCTCCGAAGTTTCCCATCTGATGTCGGATCGGCCTTTGCGTTACAACAACAGAAGTGCGAACTGGGGTGGACAAAGCAAAGCTGTCGCTGGCGACCACTTCATTGCGGTGTCGATGTCAGTGCCATCCCAAGAAGATGCTTTGAAGAACATCGACCAGGAGTATGAGCTCGCGGTTGATGTAACTCGTCCCGTGGATGAGGGCAGTGACTGGCGCCCGACCTATGAGCCGGGCCCGGAGCCTTCGGATACACCACCGACCTTTGAGGCGACATCATCTGAGGCAGAGGACACCGCTACAGAGTCGGACGAAGCCACCGATACAGATACTTCCAGCGTGGCGGCGGAAGGAGAGTCCAGCGGCGGTGGATTCAATGGCGCCATCTGGGGTGCAGTTGGCATCTTGGTGCTGGGTCTTCTAGCCGCTATCGCGGTCATCGTGATGCGGATGCGCAACAAGAAATAAGAAATCACCGTTGGTTGGTCTCAAGCTTGGTGCAGCAGGCTTCTCCCCAGTAAGCGAAAGCTAGCTGCGGAGAAGCCCGGGCGGAGGTGGGCTAAACTGGTGCTTGAACTGCTGATTTGTATTGAATGACGCGCGTTCTGTAAAGTAACCTACCGTGCCTAAGGGTACAGTTAATTAAATATGGCCCTGTGGCGCAGTTGGTTAGCGCGCCGCCCTGTCACGGCGGAGGTCGCGGGTTCAAGTCCCGTCAGGGTCGCAAGATTGCCTTGCGGCAATCTTTGGCCAGATAGCTCAGTCGGTAGAGCACACGCCTGAAAAGTGTGGGGTCGCCAGTTCGATCCTGGCTCTGGCCACAACGTAAAGCTCCTAGTGTGAAAACATTAGGAGCTTTGTTGCATCTCGGGTGTAGAATGACTCACATGTCACAAGAAGTAACTCATAACACTGACCGCAAGCGTTTCGTCATCACCGTAGATGGTGAAACCGCAGGCCACGCCGATTACGTCACCCCATCTGATGATGTCCGCGACTTCAACCACACGGTTATCAACCCTGATTTCCGCGGCAAGGGCCTGTCCTCACCTTTGATTAAGGCAGCGCTGGATGAGACCCGCGAAGCCGGCCTCAAGGCCGTTGCATCCTGCTCAGCAGTACAGCACTTCGTATCCAAGAACCCAGAATACGAACACCTGATTCGTCGCTAAGCATCTGCGTACCTGAAGCCACGCGCTGAATGCGTCTGCAAGGAGGAAGAATGAGCACCGAAGACAAAAACATCGAGGTTGTCCACGACGCTGAGAACACCAAGTACGTTCTTAAAGTTGATGGGCAAGAAGCTGGCGCAGCGCACTACGTGCTCGCTGCGGAGGGCGTGCGCGACTTCAACCACACCGTTGTTGATGAAGCCTTCCAAGGCCAGGGTCTTTCAAAGCCGCTGATTGCTGGCGCGTTGGATGCCTCCCGGGAAGATGGCGTCAAAGTCATTGCTACCTGCCCCGCAGTGCGCAAATTCGTACGTACTACGGGCGATTACAAGGACATCCTCGTTAAAGCTTCTGATGTAGAAGGCAGCTAAACAGTACAGACCTTCTTGGTTTGCACTTGAGACAAATAGAAAGTGGGGCCGCGGCACTAAAAGTGTGCTGCGGCCCCACTGGCATTGCTGGCGGTTGATTATAAGCGCCAACGTCGGGCGCTATGGTCTAGATGAAGTAGTCCGGGTCAACCAGCTTGATCTGCTCTTCCTTCTTGCGAGGGCGGTTCTTCGCTGGAATACCGGTAGCGGTGTGGTTATCTGGCACATCCTTGGTCACTACCGCGTTGGCGCCAACAGCGGAGCCTTCACCGATGGTGATGGGGCCCAAGACCTTTGCGCCGGCGCCGACGACAACGTTGTCCTTCAAAGTTGGGTGGCGCTTGGTTTGCGTAAGCACCTGACCACCGAGTGTGACGCCGTGGTACAGCATGACACCGTCACCAATTTCAGCGGTTTCACCAATAACTATGCCCATGCCGTGGTCAATAAAGAAGCGGCGGCCAATGGTCGCACCAGGGTGGATTTCAATGCCGGTGAGAAAGCGGTTGAACTGGGCTAAAATGCGTGCCGGTCCCTTGATGTTGCGCTTCCACATCCAGTGGCAAATGCGGTGAAGCCAGATGGCGTGGAGACCGGAGTAAACGACAGCGTTTTCAACGTCGCTGCGAGCAGCAGGGTCATGCTCGCGGGCATTTTTAAGGTCTTCCCGAATCCGAGAGATGATAGTCAAGGGGTTCATATGCGAAATCCTACCGTTTAACCTTTAAGTCGCCACCAAATAAAAACTCCCGGCTACCCAATAAAGTTGGATAGCCGGGAGTGACGCAGTGAATTAAAGTGCCACCGCGTGCGCGAAAGATTTAGTCGCGGATGTCCTCGAACAGGACGGTGGAGACGTAGCGCTCACCAAAGTCAGGTGCGACAACAACGATGGTCTTGCCCTTGAACTCATCACGGGCAGCAACCTTCAGTGCAGCGGAGATGTTAGCGCCGGAGGAGATACCAACCAGCAGGCCTTCATCGGTAGCCAGCTTGCGAGCGGTAGCGATTGCCTCTTCGTTGGTTGCAGTAACAACCTCATCGAGCAGCTCGCGGTCAAGAACCTCAGGGATGAAGTTAGCACCCAGGCCCTGAATCTTGTGTGGGCCAGCCTTGCCCTCGGTCAGAACTGGGGAGTCAGCTGGCTCAACAGCGATCAGGCGAACGTCAGCGTTCTTTTCCTTCAGGTAACGGCCGGAACCGGTGATGGTGCCGCCGGTGCCAACGCCCGCTACGAAAGCATCAATCTTCTCACCGGAGTCTTCCCATAGCTCTGGGCCGGTGGTCTCGTAGTGAACCTTTGCGTTTGCCTCGTTGGCGAACTGACGAGCCAGAACAGCGTTTTCCTGCTGAGCCAGAACTTCATTCGCCTTGTCCACAGCACCCTGCATGCCAGCAGCACCTGGGGTCAGAACGATTTCTGCACCGTATGCGCGCAGCAGAACGCGGCGCTCAGCGGACATGGTCTCAGGCATGGTCAGGATGACCTTGTAGCCGCGAGCAGCGCCAACCAGTGCCAGTGCAATACCGGTGTTGCCGGAGGTTGCCTCAACGATGGTGCCGCCTGGCTTGAGTTCACCGGATGCCTCAGCAGCGTCGATGATTGCCTTACCAATGCGGTCCTTGACGGAGTTTGCTGGGTTGAAGGACTCAACCTTCACCAGGACCTCTGCGTCGATGTCCTTGGTCAAGTTGTTGAGACGTACCAGTGGGGTGCCACCGATGGTTTCGAGGATTGAGTCATAAATCTTAGCCATGGTCATGGCCTCCTTTTAGTTAGATTTCTTGTTGCTGTAGGTCAGTGTACACCACACCACTAGACCGCACGGTATATTTATTCTAGACCGAAGGGTGGAGATTGCGGGGTCGGCATTGCGTTGTTGCAGTTAGCGGGGGCACCTGATTGGGTGTCCCTGCTTTTATGGAAGTCGTTGTGAGTCTGATTAGAGATTCCGTAAGGGATTGGGTTAGGATTACCCCCGAATAACGGTTAAACTGTGGATAAACGTGTTGGAATACCCCCGATTCAAAGGGTTATAAGGAGTTTGGGTTAATGGACTCGCATCGGATCAAAGACGACGATGAAGCCGTCCGTACCGCGCTGTCTTCTCTGAAGACTGCAACTGGCATTCCGGTCACCATGTACGGAACTCTGTTGCCGGATAATCGGTTGCAGATTACTCAATGGGTTGGTTTGCGTACTCCGGCTCTTCAGAATCTCATCATCGAACCGGGTGTTGGCGTGGGTGGCCGGGTAGTGTCTACCCGCCGTGCTGTTGGTGTTTCTGATTATGTTCGTGCGAACACCATTTCGCATGAGAATGACCGTTTCATCCAGGATGAAGGTCTGCACTCTATTGTTGCGGTTCCTGTCATCGTTCAGCGTGAAATCCGTGGCGTCATCTACGTCGGTGTTCACTCGCCAGTGCGCTTGGGCGACAAGGTGATTGAAGAAGTCACCATGACTGCACGCAGCCTGGAACAGGACTTGGCGGTTAACTCCGCTCTACGTCGCACGGATGCCAACAAGGCTGGCGCTGGCCGTGGACACGTCATGAACGGTGCGGAGTGGGAGCAGGTTCGCTCCACGCACTCTAAGCTGCGCATGTTGGCTAACCGTGTGGAGGATGATTCCTTGCGCAAAGAACTCGAAGCTCTCTGTGATCAGATGGTTTCTCCGGTTCGCGTCAAGCAGTCCACTAAGTTGTCGGCGCGCGAGTTGGATGTCTTAAGCTGCGTCGCATTGGGTCACACCAACGTGGAAGCGGCAGAAGAAATGGGCATCGGCGCGGAGACCGTGAAGTCTTACTTGCGCTCGGTGATGCGTAAGCTTGGCGCCCATACTCGCTACGAAGCTGTCAACGCAGCGCGCCGGATTGGTGCTTTGCCGTAAGATAGCGAGGCGTGAAAGATCTATTTATTGTTTCCGGTGGAGCGCGCCTACAAGGCGCAGTGAAAGTAGACGGCGCAAAGAACTCTGTTCTTAAGCTTATGGCTGCCGCATTGCTCGCTGAAGGATCTACAACGTTAACTAACTGCCCAGAGATCCTCGATGTGCCTTTGATGAAAAAGGTGCTTGAGGGCCTGGGCTGTTCTGTTGTTATAGACGGCACGACTGTCACTATTGATACTCCTGCGATGCCCAGCTGTGATGCTGACTTCGACGCGGTTCGCCAGTTCCGTGCGTCGGTGTGTGTGCTTGGCCCGTTGACCGCGCGTTGCGGTGAGGCCCGCGTCGCGCTTCCAGGCGGTGACGCTATTGGCTCCCGTCCGCTGGATATGCACCAGTCGGGTCTGGAAAAGTTGGGGGCCAAGACCCGCATTGAGCACGGTGCGGTGGTTACTGAGGCTTCGCAGCTTACTGGCGCCAAGATCAAGCTGGACTTCCCATCGGTCGGTGCAACAGAGAACATTTTGACTGCCGCAGTGCTTGCCGATGGCACCACGGTCCTCGACAACGCCGCCCGCGAGCCAGAGATTGTTGATCTGTGCAACATGCTTCTGGAAATGGGCGCGGATATTTCCGGCGCCGGCACGTCCACCATCACTATTAATGGTGTCGAAAAGCTGCAGCCAACCAACCACGAGGTTATCGGCGATCGCATTGTTGCCGGCACGTGGGCATATGCCGCCGCGATGACCCAAGGTGACATCACCGTTAGCGGTATCGCACCGCGCCACCTACATCTTCCTTTGGCAAAGCTGCGTTCAGCAGGTGCCGAAATTGAAACCTATGAGAACGGCTTCCGTGTGCGGATGAATGGCCGTCCACAGTCGGTGGACTACCAGACCCTTCCTTTCCCGGGATTCCCAACCGACTTGCAACCAATGGCGATTGGCCTGTCCGCAGTAGCGGAGGGAACAGCGGTCATTACAGAGAACGTCTTTGAATCACGCTTCCGATTTGTAGATGAGATGCTTCGCCTTGGTGCCGATGCACATGTCGATGGCCACCACGTAGTTATTCGTGGAAAAGAGAAGTTGTCTTCTACTCACGTGTGGTCTTCCGATATCCGTGCTGGAGCCGGACTTGTCCTCACCGCACTGTGTGCTGATGAGCAGACCACCGTGCACGATGTATTCCACATCGACCGTGGTTACCCGAACTTCGTGGAAAACCTGCAAGCCCTGGGCGCCACTATCGAGCGCGGGCAGGAAGAAACGGTCTACTAACTTCAAACGCGTTAAAGCAGTCCCCAGTATGAATCGCATTTATGTGGTTTGTGCTGGGGATTTGTCAAGGGTGTGGGTGGCGTGTAACTTTATGAGAGTCAGCGAGACCGACAACGCCCCGCACGGAGCCGAGTGCTTCTGGTGAGAATGGCGGTAGGAAAACAGCCGTTGA
>JBCLTK010000006.1:0-169959 GCA_041226025.1 Corynebacteriaceae bacterium 6-324
GTTCTGAGGTGTATGGTCCTGCGTTGTATACGCAGTTGAAGAAGATTATTGCTGATTACGAGGCAGAGAAGGGCCTGTAAATTATGCGCTCTGTGGAGCAACAGCTGGCATTGGTAATGGATGCGGCGGTTAAGCCGGAACCGGTCCGAACGGCGATTGCTCATGCCTTGGGGCTAATGTGCGCTGAGGAAGTACAAGCTAATCAGCCGCTGCCGGGCTTCCCGCAGGCCGTCATTGATGGCTACGCCGTGCGTGCTGTGGATGTCGGTGGTGAAAAAGCCATCGGTGCGCAGCCGGTGGAAGAGGGCGTGGAAATTGAGCGCTCCCTTCCTGTCGTCGGTGAGGTGCCAGCTGGTTCCCGCCAGCCGCTTCGTTTGCAGCCACGTCAGGCAGTCCGTGTGTACACGGGTGCGCCATTGCCAACGCTAGCCGATGCCGTCTTGCCGCTGGAGTGGACCGACCGTGGCCGCAAACGTGTCACCGCGCACCGCCCGGTGCGCTCAGGTGATTTCGTGCGCCGCGTCGGCGATGACATCCAACCCGGCGACGTCGCTGTTTCCTCCGGAACGGTGCTGGGCCCTGCCCAGATTGGTCTACTAGCTGCTGTCGGCCGTTCCAAAGTCTTGGTCTATCCACGCCCGCGCGTGACCGTCTTGTCTTTCGGCCGTGAGCTGGTTGATGTTGATCGTGAACCAGGCTTGGGCCAGATTTTTGACGTTAACTCTTACTCGCTGGCCGCTGCGGCGAAAGAAGCGGGCGCGGATGTTCAGCGCGTCGGCATTGCACAGGGCGAGCCCCGCCGCATTAAAGAAACCCTGGAAACCTACCTGTCGCGTTCTGAAGTGCTGGTGATTTCCGGTGCTGTCGGCGGTGCAGGCTCTGAGGTCATCCGCAAGGTGCTCGATGAGCTCGGCGATGTGGACACCACCCGTGTTGCCATGCACCCGGGTTCAGTTCAAGGCTTTGGTCTGCTGGGTGAAGAGCGCACCCCAACCTTCTTGCTGCCGTCCAATCCAGTCTCCGCACTGGTGGTCTTTGAGACTTTTGTGCGCCCACTGATTCGTTTGAGCCTGGGCAAGCGCGTGGCGAATCGCCGCGTAGTGCGTGCCCGCGCGCTCAACCACATCGAGTCCCGTCCGGGCCGCCGCGGCTTTATCCGTGCGCGGTTGATGCGTGATGCGGAAACCTCTGACTACTTGGTGGAGGGACTCTCCGGTGCGACCGGTGCACCAGCGCACTTGTTGGCTGGTTTGGCTGAGGCCAACGCTATGGTTCGTGTTCCTGAAGATGTCACGGCTATTCGCCCGGGTGATGTTGTGGACGTCGTCTTCTTATCGCAGAGAAGCTAGCCAGGATAAGACCTTCAGTGTTTGATCCAATTGGCTGGCGCCTTCCGCGCCTGAGCCCCGAACCTTCCTCCCAGCGCCACCCGTACCACCCCGGGTGGCCAGAAGTAACGCCACTGGTGCTGCTTCCGGAGTCCAAGAAATTTCCGCAGGGAATTCGTTTGCGCCTTCGCCCACTAGTTGCGGGGGATAAGGACGTGTGGCGAACGCAGCGCATCCGCGATGAAAAGTTCCTGCGCCCGGTGGAACCTACTGCTATGGGCACGTGGAAAGATGCGCATTCTGCTGCCAACTGGCGTAGCCACTTTCACTACTTGGGCACCAGTGCGCGCGCTGGGCAGATTGTCCCCATGGTCATTGAAGTCAACGGCCAGTTTGCTGGGCAGTTGACCTTGGGCAACATTCAGCATGGCGGAATTAGTGATTGCTGGATCGGCTATTGGGTCTATTCCAAATTCACTGGATCCGGTGTGGCCACTGCCGCGTGTGGATTGGGCGTTGACCACGCGTTTCGCCGCGTGGGTTTGCACCGCATCACCGCGACGTACATGCCAGAAAACCCAGCGTCCGGCAAAGTTCTTGCCACCAATGGCTTCCGTGAGGAAGGCTATCTGCGCCGCAACCTGCACATCAACGGCGCGTGGCGCGACCATCACTTTGTGGCGATTACCCGCGAGGATTACTCCACCACAGCACTTGACCGCCTGTGCTCCTCGGGCCGCGTGCTTGGCCGTCTCGCCAGCGACAAATAGCCAGGGGTTGCGCTTAGAATCTCCTGGCAATTGCCCGCTTTGGCCCATGCCTGCGGCGTGGCAGGGAAGCAGCCTTCGATAGGGGACGTAATCTGGGTAGAGATTTACTGTCTATCCCTTAATCGGAAGATTGAAAGGTGGCCGAGGCTCGTGTCTCCAGGATTAGCGATTGTTCTCATCATCGTGGTGTGGCTACTGGTATTGGCTCCCGTTTTGTTGCGCGGCCAAAAGCCAATGAGCCGCACCGGCGAAGCATTTGATGACACCCGAGTCCTCTTTGAGGGCGACTCCGGTGTTCTTGAGTCCAACCGCGGTCCGAAGCTTTCTGCCAAGGCAGCGCGCATCAAGGCCCGCAAGGAAGCCGATGCAGCCAAGACTAAGGCACAGGCTGACGATGCCTCCGCAGCCGACGATGCTGCTTCAGCAACCACCAGCGAAGAATACGCGCAGCTTGGTGAAGTCAAGGCTGAGAAGCAGACCATCGCCGGTGCTGCTGCCCGCATCAAGTCCGAATACGACAACGCTGCAACCGCCGAAGCCGCTGCCACCGCCGATACCGACACCACAGCAGACAATTCAGTAGAAGCCGAAACCATCGAGGGTGAAATCGTCTACGAAGTCGACACCATCGATACCAAGGACAGCAATGGTGCTGAGGCAGCAGGCTCCGCAGACGTTGTTGATGCCGAGTTCACTGACGCTGACCTCACCGGCGTTGATGCTGAGAAGTCGAAAACTCAGGCTGATGAGCCAAAGGCAGATGCTGTTCCAGTGTCCGCAGTGCTCATCGATGATGACGCTGAGCTTCTTGATGAAGATGATGACATCTTGCTCGAAGACGAGCCACGCGAAGAATCCAAGGTAAAAACTGAAGAGGCAGAAGAGAAGAAGACTTCTGGGGTAGCGGCTTCTGAAGGCCAGGTATTTACGGCACCAGCAGCTTATGAGCTGGCTGAGGATGCCTACGATATGGATGACACCTACTTGTCACCAGTGGACATGATGTACCCGGGTGCGGTTGACTCCGATATCGCCGATGCAGAAGAGACCACTTCTCCTCACCAGGACAGCGCTGCCGCTGCCGACGCTGAAAACGCATCCTCCGACGCCGACAACATCGACAACATCGACAATAACGACAACGTTGCTGACGCTGATGCTGTCATTGATGCAGAAGAGTCGGTTCAGCAGCCAGTTGAGGTTGCAAAGTATGACGATGAGTTTGAGGACAGCTACGTCGCACCAGGTTCTGATAGCGAACTGTCTGAGGAAGAACTTGAGTTCGCCCAGGCTCGCGTGGGCCGCGGTGGCTGGGACCCGGAGGCGGATGCAGCGAACAAGGCAACGCGCTACCAGCGTCGTCAGCGCACGCTGTTTGGTCTTTCACTCGTTGTAGTTCTGACCGTTGCTTTGGGCATCGTCTTCGGCGGCTGGCTGTGGTGGACTGCCGCAGTCGCAGGTGGTCTTACCATCGCCTACCTGGTCGCACTGCGCACCCAGGTCCGACAGGAACAGCAGTTGCGCGCCCGCCGTATTGCACAGCTGCGCCGCGCACGTCTTGGTGTGCGTTCGGTTGAGGATGAAGAACTGGCTATCCCTCGTTCGCTTCGCCGCCCAGGTGCAGTAATTGTAGAAATTGATGACAGCAGCCCAGACTGGGATCACCTTCCAGAGGTCTACGAGGAAGTTGAAGAAGCCCCGCAGCGACCTTCCCAACGCCGTCAGCGTCGTGATGATCTTGCTGCCCGCCGCGTAGGTTAATCCAAAGCTATTAGGCTGAAAGCCATAAGCCCGAAGCTGAGAATTCTTCGCAGTTTCCTTTCCAGCGCGCATTCCCCAGAACTACAGGTTCTGCAGGGGATGCGCGCTGAAGTGTTTTCTAGGTGAATCTAGGGTGCATCACTATCATGCAGCGTTGGACTGCCTACGGACAGCTGGAACCATACCGATTGCTTGCATGAGCGCAGCGATGAGTCGAGGACCAATCTGCGTGAAGCCGCGTTGCTTCAACTCTGCGGCGAGCTCAGAAATCTCGGGAGTTCTTTCAATCAATTCCGTGACAGTCTCGCAGGCATAGGCGGAGTTGGGGTCATGTGCCCACACAAAGGCTGAGATTCCACCGTGTTCACGAAGCTCCACAGTGGCACGGGCATTGGTTATCGCGGCTGAGATCTTTCGCTGGTTGCGAATCATGGCCTTGTCTTTGAGCAGACGCTCAATATCGTCGTGGGTAAATGCCGCAACAGCATCAGGTTCAAAGTTGTGGAAGCACTCGCGCAGACGCTCGCGTTTGTTAAGCACCATGGACCAATTCAAACCCGCCTGGAAGCCCAGAAGCGCAATTAGTTCATAGAGCTCGCGCTCTTCATAAAGAGCCTGACCCCATTCATGGTCAAAATATTCGCGGCTCAACGGTGAGGTGCGCGCCCAGCCGGGATAAACATCATCTTCGAAGCTCGATTCGTCGTTTAAGGAGTTGAAGGATGCGTCATCATCGAAGGTTGATTCAGTATTGTTTGGGTTCTCATTAATAGTTGTCATGTGGATCTAGACTGAAAAATCTGTGCGGACGTTCCCTGAGCTCTCGTCACTGGGAATCTCACACCCCGCGCTTTCGTTGGAGCGTGGTTAACCAGGTAATCTGATAGCCATGAACTCACCCATTGTCCGCGATGCTGCGCTGCTCCTCTTCCGCGTAGTGCTCGGGCTGGTGTTTATCGCTCATGGTGTGGACAAGCTGTTCTTTCCAGGCATGGATGACACCATCGGACAATTCTCGGCGTGGGGTGTTCCACAGCCGCAGATTTTCGGGTGGGTTGTCGCCATTGGTGAGCTAGCGGCAGGCACAATGCTGGTCATTGGTTTGCTCGCCACATTTGCTGCCGGCATGCTTGCGGTGTTGTGTGCACTGTCGGTGTATTTCGTGCATTTCGGCAACGGCTTTTTCGTGGAAGAAGGCGGGTTCGAGTACACCGTTGTGCTGTGCGTGGCATTATTGATGGTTGTAGTATTTGGTTCTGGTCGTGCGAGTTTAGATGGGGTGTTAAGTCGTGTTGAATCATGACCAGGTCCAAGACGCCCTGTCCGCCCGCATGGACGGCGAAGATTATGACCTCGAAGATGACGTCATTGACACCCACGTCGCCCACTGTGAACAGTGCAAGGCATTTCAAGAACGTGCCGCAAAGCTATCGTTCTCACTGACACCGAATAAGCCTTTGGAGCCCTCACGTGAGCTAGCTGATTCAATCCTGGCGGAAGTTGAACCAGAGTGGCGTCGTGTCTCGGGCAGCCGTTTGGCCAGCCTGGCTGGCGCGCGCGTAGCTCTGGTGGTTCTGGCAATTATCTTCTTTATCTGGGCCATTACTCTTATCATCGCTTCCGGTCCTTTCACCGGCGTGGCTGAGGGCGGAGCCTTGCTCAACCCAGATGCCAACCAGGTGGAGGCAGAACACCTCATTGAAGCAGCTGGGCTGCGTTTGGGCTTTGCTGCTGGCATGGTTTTCTGTGCCTGGCGCCCGCACCTGGTGGGTGGCTTGTTGCCCGTTGTGGCCACCGCCTTCTTCTTCCTGTCTGGTTTTGCCATGCGCGATGTCGCGCTGGGAACGTTGAGCACCAGCCAGGTCTACACCCTGTGTGGGATGGGCATTTCAGCACTCGTGATGTTTTGGATGTGGCTGGCTGACCGCGGATTCTTCATCCGCCAGATGTGGAAGAATCTTTCCGCCGACCCGCACTAGCATCGCGTCAACATAGAAGCCGGAACCTTCCAAGCTAGACCAGATAACCGCGCCTGATTTGCAGAGCGCGAAGTACTGCAGAGGCGAATGCGAGCGCAGCAATCACAATTAGCGGGGCAGCGTATCCAACGCGCGGAGTAATCACGTCGAAGAGTACTGGGAACGCGAACCCGAAATAGGTGAAGACGTAATAGATGCCAATGCCAGTTCCGTGCTTTTCCACCGGAGTGTAGGTGTTGACGCCTAGTAGTCCCTCGCGCAGGCATAAGCCATAAGCGGTACCAAGTAGCACTGCGGTGATGACGAACATCGGTACGGAAATGGTCTCGCCACCGAAGGTGGCTAAGCCATAACCAGCGGTGGCAAATAAAGCACCGGCGGTCCCGGATTGTCGGCCCCACGCAAACTTGCGGCCCAGGTACTGCGCAATTAGTCCGGCGCTAAAAGCCAGGGCGGAAGAGATGGCTGGCAACAGGATGGGGCTGTTGAAGTTGTCTGCGGCGCGTGCGGCAAGGATGACAATGGAGGTTGTAATACAGCTAAACACCCAGATAGCCATGGGCAGTGAGACCGCGAGGGCTTTGCGCAGGCTACGGTCCGGGGCTTTGATGGTTTCAGCGCCACTGCTAATAGGTACCCGCGGTGCATCGCCCAACAACAGGCCAACTACAACAGCCAATGCGGAGAGGGAAACACTCAGCGCAAAGAGCAGCTCCACGCTGTGGGACATAACGCCAACGGCACTGGCCACGATCGGGCCTATGGCGAATCCGAGGGTCAAAATGATGCCGGCCAGAGTCACACCGCTGCCACCGCGAAGCCGGCCCGCCCACGCAGTGCCGGCGCTAACAACCAGACCTACGCCGGTGCCGACAATTAACCTGCCCAGCAAGATGAGCAGTCCCTCGTGGAGGAACAACAACATGAGGTTGCCCAGCGCTGATAAAATTCCGCCGGTAAGAACCACGAAGCGTGGTCCCCAGCGGTCCGCCAACATGCCGCCGATGAGCAGACATGGCAGCATTCCCAGCGCGTAAATGCCGAAGGCAGCGTTGACCATGACACTGGAAACGCCCTCTTGGTCACGGATCAAAACCAGCACGGAAGAGAAATGGTTGGCTGCCCAGCCCGCGGTAAATAGCAGGAGAGTGACACCTAAGAACACGCGGGCAGATTGGCGGGAGCTCATGGGAAGAAACTCTAACCGGCATTGCATTGTATTACAGCGCTTTGAGCATTTCACTAGCCCCGTTACCCGCACCAAGGCGCACAAATCGTTGGAGCAATTCGAATACGTGATGCATCAATGTCTAAGTCGCCGTACATACTGTGAGTCATAAAGACCCCGTGAAGAGAGGCAAGACCGATGAGTGCAACCGCAGTGATTCTTCAAAATCGCTTTTCCAATGATGGTGCGATCATTTTGTCCGTGGTTGTTGATGGTCACATGGTCCATGAATCCTGGAATCACACGGTTAATACCAACGACGCACGCGCGCAGATGATTGATGCATTCCTGGATTTGTGGAATGAATACAGTGAACAGGGGCTAGTGCTTTATGTGTCTTCGTGGACCGTTCGCAACCTGTTGAAAGAGCAGCAAGAGCTTTTCGATGGCCTTCTCATCCGCGAACCATCACCGGCGCGATGTTCCGTAAGACCTGGGATGTCTGCAGCGCTTCGCACCACAAGCAACGACGCGAAAAGCGTCCACTGCCGAGCGAGATTGAAAAGGAGCCAACCCCACTTGTTGTGGTGGCAACGGATGCTTCCAAGGGCAAGAACAGTAAGACCGTAGGTCTTTCTGCAGTGAACTCCTGCGGCATAATTAAGACGCACGAAATGGAGCTGAACTCGATTTTCGATGGTGAACTCGCCGCCATCAATTTTGCCCTGCAGCAGTTCGGGAAGAATGTTGAGCGGCTCGAAGTACTGACCGATTCCCGCCAGGCTATTCAGTACATCCAGGGTCGCACGAGCCTGCAGTCAACCGCTGGGTTAGTCCTTAAAGAGAGCATCAAGCGACTGACCGCTTAGGGCGTTGAACTGCATTTCACCTGGGTGCGTGGACACAACGGCCACGCCTTGAATGACTGCGCGGATCGAGCTGCGCGTATCGCCCGTCGATGCAAGCAGCTAGGTACCGACAACAAAACCCAGCTCCTCGCAAACCTGCGAGTTGAGCTGGGCAAGGAAATCGTTGGCCGAACGCCAGAATCGTGGCTGGCACCAAAGAAATCGAATACTAAGGAATGTCTTCAGTGGCGTAGCTTGGAAAGTAATTAGGGGTGGGAGAGATGCCCCGGATGTGCTTGGAGGTGTTGGCCTTCACCGAAAGTGGCAGAGACTGTGCCTTCGAATCCACAGGTATGAGCACCGAGGACAAATGCAGCAAGCTTCATATGCGCTGGTAGATGCTTAACTTTAGTGAGTACTTCGCGTGGGTTATCGTCGTGAATATCCGTAGAGAGCCACGGGGTACTGACTTCCTCGATCCGCAGCGGAGCTGGAATATTCAACAGTGCCTGCTCTAATTCCTCCCAACTGTGGTGGCGTGCTCGAGGGATTGAAACTTGAATGAGCTCGTCGAGGGTTTGTGCCGGTGTGCTCGCACCAGTTGGCTTTTTGACCATCCAACCGCGTGAAATATCTGAGACCTTGATGGAGGTAACCAGCCCATTGAGACAGCGCGCAATATCGCGTCGTCGAATTGGGCCAGCAACAACAGGTCCGGCCCAATCGGGCTTAACTCCACAGGCACCGCACATGACACAAACCTCCTTGACTTGCTCTAATCAGTTCAATTGAACCTCGACGTGACTACTTTTCGCGAGGATTAGCAGCGAGGAAATCGTCCGCGATCTGGTTGAATGTCGCGAACTCAACCCCATCGTGAGATTTGAAGTGCTCAATGAGACGTTCCAGCATGAGCTGAACTTGAGGACGACCAGATACATCCGGGTGCAGGGTGATCGGGAAGATTGCGTTGTCGTATTCACGGTAGACCCAATCAAACTGGTCACGCCACAGATCCTCGATGTCGCGTGGGCTGACAAAACCGTGGCTATTTGGAGATGACTTGATGAACATCATTGGTGGAAGATCATCCAAGTACCAGCTGGCCGGAATCTCAACCAGGTCGGTTTCCTCACCGCGAACAAGTGGCTTCATCCACTCGGATGCAGGCTTGTCATAGTCAATCGGAGTCCAAGAGTCGCCGACGCGCACGTAGTATGGCTCGTGGTCACGGTGCATCAAAGAGTGGTCATATTTGATGCCGCGCTCAATCAGAAGTTCATTGGTGACGTGAGAGAACTCCCACCACGGCGCGACATAGCCGGTTGGACGGGAACCAGTGCGCTTAGTGATGAGGTCGATGCAGTAGTCCAAAATATCGGATTCCTGTTCGCGAGTCATTGCCAGTGGATTCTCGTGTGAGTATCCATGAACACCAATTTCGAAACCTTCATTGACAGTCAGATCGAACTGCTCAGGGAATGTTTCAATGGAGTGACCTGGCCAGAAGAACGTTGCCGGCAGGTCGTATTTCTTCATCAGCTTTACCAACCGAGGGATGCCTACTTCTCCGGCAAAGACACCACGGGAGATGTCACCAGGGGAATCTTCACCACCGTAGGAACCCAACCAACCGCCGACTGCGTCGACATCGATGCCGAACGCGATAGTAATTTTCTTGCTCATGATCTTGGACCTTTCAAAATTGAATTGAAGAGAATTAAATGTGTTCAGCTAAGACATCGGCTGAAATGACCTGCTGCTGGGATAACAACAAGGCAAGGAGAATCCTTGCCTGCGACCAGGGGAGGGTGCCCGTTGACAAAGCCCCTGCCTTAAGAAGATCAGATGCACCTCCGTTTCCGTACAGGGGAAGCACTGAACCCTCCGGAACCCGAGTAGATAGCCCCACCAGAACGCCAGCTTCAACGGCCCTGGCAGTCCACTCCAACCATGCATGATTTCCATTTCCCGCACCCGTGCCGAGGAGGATTACTCCGGTGGCACCAGAATCAACACACGCCTGCGCCGAGGTCGCATCACTGTCGGGATAAGAAACAACTACGTCAACACGGGTTGTGTCGAAAGTTTCATTCGGTAGTGCAAGCGGTTGAGAGCGATGTGGAAAGGCATGAAAACGAACATGCTTAGTTGAAGTGGATGAGCCGTTGTCGCTAGCGCTACCGGCGGATGGAATATCAGCAACGTAACCACAAGCGCCAACCCCACCAAATGGAGATGGGTTTGTCGTGTGTAGTTTCGTAGTTCCACGAGCTGGATGAATGCTTCCAGCAAACGTGATGAGAACCCCACGTCCTTTGGACTCTGAAGATCCAGCTACTGCAATGGCATCTTGTAGGTTGAGCTCCCCATCGTGACCGACACTGTCAGGAGTGCGTTGCGCACCAGTGACAACCACTGGTTTCTGGCTGGTATGGACCAGGTCCAAAAGATATGCAGTTTCTTCCAAAGTATCAGTTCCGTGGGTGAGCACCACACCATCAACCGCATCATCCTCCAGCGCCTCGGCCACCGATGTAGCAATGACTCGGAGGTCCCGGTGGCTTAACAGGTAGGACCCAGTGGTGAGGACATCTTTTCCTGTGACCTCATGGCCACCGCTATCAACAGTGCGAAGCAGAGCCTCAATTGATTCCGTGGCAGTAGCTCCCGGAGAGGAGCTCCTGGTAGACGCGATGGTTCCACCGGTCGCAAGAACAATAATGCGTGCCATGTTGGGTGTTGTACTCCTTCTAGTCGCGACCGCGTTCACTTAGATTCACGAGATGTGCAGTAGTTCACGCGGCAATTGCCATAATGATTCACACAATCGTTTGTGTCAAGCAATTTCAGATAGGCTAAATGAAACTCGCAGTAAAAGAGCAACAGGGCCACCCACTGTGGGGGTGGCTTTCTCGGTTGGTGGGAGATGGCAAGGCCGCATTAGTGTCTTAATGGTTCAAGGCGACAGAAGGGATGGCTGGAAACATGAATGCAAAGCCGCGGCGGGTTACCCTGCGCATGATTGCAGATGAGGTCGGAGTTGATGTTTCCACTGTTTCCAGAGTGATTAATTCCCCAGCTAGTGAAGCTAGCAGGTGGGCGTCACCGTCGGTCGTCGAGCGGATTAAAGGTGTTGCTATCTCTAACGGCTATAAGCGCAATCCGCATGCTGCAAGTTTGAGGACTAACCGGTCTGAATTTGTCGGAGTGGTTGTTCCTCGCCTGCAGGACTTTGTGCTGGCGACAGTGTTTGAGGGGATTGAGGAATCTGCGAGCAAGCACGACTACTCGGCGTTTGTTGCGAACTCGCTCGATTTGCCTGATCTGCATCGCAAACGTGCGGAATCATTGCTGGATCGCAGGGTCGACGGATTGATAATTGGCGATGCCCATTACAAAGAGCCGTATCTAGATGAATTGGATCGCCGCGGCGTGCCTTTTGTTTTGGTTAACCGACATGCAGGCACGCGGTATCTGTCTGCAACCACTGATGACGTATTGGGCGGCGAGCTTGCCGCCGAGCATCTACTTAGTTTGGGCAGGGAACGTCCGTGCATCGTTGGCGGCCAGCTATTTGCGTCCACGTTCCGGGATCGATCAAAAGGGTTTCGCTCGGTCTATCGTGAGGCGGGTATTGATATCTCCGATGCGCACATCGTGGATGGTCCGTTTGACGCCGCCGGCGGGCGTACTGCAATGGAAACGTTGCTTGACCGGGGAGTTCGTCCCGACTCTATTTTCGCTCCGAATGACTTTGCCGCGATTGCAGCGATGGGAGTACTGCGTGAACGTGGGTTTGTTGTTCCTGATGACGTCGCCGTGGTTGGTTACAATGACACTCCTCTTGCTGCTGAGCTGACCATGCCGTTGACCACCGTGAGTTCTCCCATGTATGAAATGGGTGCTCAAGGATTTGAGTTGTTGTGGCGCCGTCTCGAGGGGCAGGACCCGGCGTCTGTCAGGTTGGTTCCGCGGTTGGCAGCTCGGGCGAGCACCCTCGGTAGGGGGTAAGCGGTTAAGTTTGCGGCTAAGCGGGGGATGGCTGCTCACATGGATTAAATGTGGGAGATGAAGCCAATTTCAGGCTACCTTCTCCGTCGATTTTGTATCGGGGGTCACTAGACGAATCGCTCGTGACTGGTGTAGCTTCCTTGCTCAAGGAGTTGCACAAACGTTTGGGTAACTTCTTTGAATGAATCTGGCGAGATCGCTTTACTCAAGTAGCTGTCCAAATTGACTGGCATTCTTACAGCTCAACGCAGCTATTTGTGCAGTTGAAAGCGGGCAGTATGCCTTCGCCTTGTTTTGAAAACTCATCCCTCTATGCGCCACACATCCCAGAAAGCGGCAATGTCATGACTCAAATTTCACCGCCACCGGTCAGCCCACACGAGCAGGAAAGTCCCGATGAACCGTGGAACCAGACGATTCCTAAGAAGACTGTCTACTACGTGTCATTCGTATGTTTCTTGGCATGGGTCGGCTCGGTGTATGACTACACCTTGTTCGGCACCCTGCTCCCCGTCATCGCTGAAGACTTTGGCTGGTCCACGGCACAAGCAACGGCCGTAAACACTTGGGCAATGGTCGGAGTGCTCATCGTTTGTCTGCTGGTTGGCACCATCATCGATCGGATGGGCCGCAAGAGGGCCTTGATTTTCTTGGTCATCGGAGGTGCAATTAGCTCCGGTTTGACCGGCGCAGCAATAGGCGCACTGTCCATGGTCATCATCCGGTCCTTCTCCGGATTCGCTGTCTCGGAAGAAGTCGTGAATTCGGTCTATCTCAATGAGATCTACCGCAAGACTAAAGCTCGCGGCTTCATGTTTAGCCTTGTCCAAAGTGGCTGGCCGGTAGGTGCCATGTTTGGTGCGGCAATGACCGCTTTGCTCCTTCCGGTTATCGGCTGGCGCTGGAGTTTTGTCCTTGCAGCCACAGTATCGGTGGTTGTTCTGATTCTCGCCACGAAACTGCCTGAGTCTCCTACGTTCCTGGCAATGAAAGAAGTTCAGCGCCGAATTGACGTAGGAAACTATGAGGGAGCGCGTGCTTTAGCTGAAGAACAAGAAATTGAGATGCCAGGTGAGAAGGCAGTCGGATTTAAAGGCGTATTTACGCCAGAACTTCGCCGTCACACTATCTCGCTGTGTCTAGCCTGGTTATTTAGCTGGATGGCTATTCAAGTGATCTCAGTCCTTGGAACGACGGTGTTGGTTGAAGCCAAGAATTACCAATTCACAGATTCGTTGACCGTTTTGATTCTGGGAAACGTTGCAGCATTTGTCGGATACTTGTTCCACGGTTGGTTGGGCGACCGCATTGGTCGACGTACTGCAGTCTTCGGCGGTTGGCTCCTTGGCGGCTTAGCGTCACTCGCTCTGCTTCTGGGACCCGATACTTCCGCATTCGTTATTGCAATGTACTCTGCCAGTCTCTTCTTCCTCAACGGACCTTTCGCAGCAATGCTGTTCTACATGGGTGAATCCTATCCAGCACACGTTCGTGGAGTTGGCGCCAACCTTGCTCATGTCATGGCTCCGGCGGGCGCCATCCTCGGTTCTGGTCTCATCTCGGTGTTATTGGGCGCAGGTCTTTCGATGACCACTGCTTCAATTATTGCGGGTTCGGTTCCGCTGCTCCTCGCGGCTTTCATGATGCTAGGCACCATTAAGGTTCCTGCAACCAGTCCAGTTTCGGACTCTGCTAACTAACAAAAATCCATCTAAATTCTAAGGAGAAATCAATGCGTACTCGCGACGACGGACTTGAAGGAAAAGTAGCACTCATCTCGGGCGGAAGCAGCGGCATCGGCGCATCGCTGGCTGTGCTCTACGCAAAAGCTGGGTGCGACAGCGCTATTTCATATATTGAAGCTGACGGACACGACCCGGAACTCGTAGTGAAAGCTGTCGAAGCCGAAGGCCGTCGCTGCATTGCTGTTCCGTGTGATGTCTCTTCTACCGATGAAGTTGAAAAGTTTGCACAGACTGCGGTGGATGAATTTGGCCGCATTGATATCGCTGTCGCAATGGCTGGTATTTTGCGCCGGGCACCGCTTGAAGACATGACAGACGAACGATTCAACGACATGCTTGATATCGATTTAGTTGGTGTACTTCGGTTGTTCCGGTCAGTTGCAGCGCGCATGAGCGAGGGCGGCTCGATGGTCGCAGCTTCTTCTATCGCAGGTGGTCACTATGGATGGGAAGAGCATATCCATTACGCGGCCGCGAAGTCTGGCCTGCAAGGACTGTGTCGTTCTTTAGCGGTTGAGCTCGCACCACGAAAGATCCGCGTGAACACCATCATCCCGGGACTCATCGAAAGTCCCCAGTCTTTGGATGGCAAAAATTCCTTGGGTAAGGACGGCCTTGAGGCTGCAAGCAGCTACATTCCGTGGGGGCGCGTAGGCACTACTGAGGAATGTGCACGAGCAATCCGCTTTTTAACCTCTGATGATGCTGCGTTTGTAACCGGACAGCAGCTCATTGTTGATGGTGGACAGACTGTGCGCTGGCCAAGCTGAAGCAGAGAATAGAAATTGAGAATTGTTTGCGAAGTCGAATTAAGGAGAATAGAAAACACATGACTATTGGACCTCAACTCACCGGCAAGGTTGCTGTTGTAACTGGCGGGGCGAGTGGCATAGGCGCTGCTATCGCCGAGCTTTTTGGTGAGCATGGAGCGGACGTTGCAGTTGTTGATCTCAATTTGGAGAATGCTCAAAAGACCGCGGAGAAGATTTCCAGCAATGGTGGGATAGCGAAAGCCTGGGCTCTCGATGTCACAGATGCCGCGGCTACCGAGCAGACAATGGATGAAGTTGCCTCCGAATTCGGTGGTATCGACATTCTAGTGACCGCAGCAGGAATTCTGGACCAGCAGGAATTCCTTGAAATGAGTGAAGAAACCTTCGATAGAACTATTGGTATTGACCTCAAAGGAGTATTTCTTTCTGGGCGCTTTGCTGCACCTCATATGGTCAGTCGCGGTGGAGGGCGCATCATCAATATTGCCTCTCAAACTGCCATTAAAGGTGCCGTCAGCCTCGCACACTATGTTGCGGCCAAAGCAGGCGTTATTGGTATGACTAAGTCCATGGCACTCGAATTGGCAGAGCACAACATCTTGGTCAATGCCATCGCGCCGGGCCCAATTGAGACTCCGTTGTTCGGCGGAATCACTCAAGAATGGCGAGATGAGAAGCAAAAAGAACTCCCTATCGGACGCTTCGGCAAGGTTGAAGAGGTCGCGCCTACGGCGTTGCTCTTAGGATCATCCCCAGGCGGCGATATTTACACCGGGCAGACTTTGGGTCCGAACTCTGGCGATGTCATGCCCTAGTGATACTTGAGTAATACTTGGCCAGTTTGAAGCCAAATGGTGCTGCTTCTCAATAAGAGATTGCAGCACCATTCGTGTTTTCACATCATTGTCGGAAAATGAGTTTTAACGCCAGTTCGGCATCCACATGAGCGACTCGTACCAGGAGTCGGGGATGGTGTAGCCGTAGAGGATGGGGGAGAAGTAGACGAACATGGCGATGACGGCGCCGAGGTAGCAGTAGGCGGCGATGGTGCCCCAGGGGGCGCGCGATGGCAGGAGCCAGCGAATTTCTTTGCCGTGGCCGACTAGTTGGCCGAGGATGAGCGCGAGTGCCACGATGACAAACGGAATCAGTGGGGCGGCGTAGAAGAAATACATCTGGCGGTCATAGGCCGCAAGCCACGGCACGTAGCCGGCGGCGAAACCGATGAGCGGAACAACAAAGCGGCGGTCGCTGCGCATGAGTACGCACCACAGTGACCACAGCAGGATCGGGATGACTAGCCACCAGATGATGGGTGTGCCGAACAAGTAGATCATCTGCCGGCAGGTGCTGCCGTCGAAGCACTGCAGATCAGTATTGGAGTAGTACAGAATCGGACGTCCGGCGACTAGCCATTCCACGGGCTTGGAATCCCATGGGTGCGAATGCCCGCCGGAGGTGGTCAGTGAGGCGTGAAACTCCAGCACGGTTTGGTGGTAGTAGAAGAAGCTCGCCAGCGGATCGGGCAGGATATGTAGCAGCGAATCGCGTGGGACGGTGCCGTCCTGCATTGCGTGGCGGTAGACGGCGGTTTCAGTGCCGAACCAATTGCGCCAAGACCAGAAATACAGTGCTACCGGTAGGGCGACGACGGAGGCGAGGGCGGCGGGGACATCGCGAAGCAAAGTGCCCACAACGTAGCGCTTGACGCCGTAACGGCGGCGCAACCACAAATCGGCGAAGACCGTGGCCAGGCCGAAAAATGCCATGTAGTACAGGCCCGACCACTTCACGCTCAACGCCAGGCCGAGCGTAACACCGGCGGCGAAACGCCACCAACGAAAGCCGATGCGCGGTCCAAACGGTGAGTTGCCCAGCATGCCGTTGGCCCACGCCTCATGCAGCCGGTTGTGCACCTGCTGGTGATCACGCACCAACGCCCACGCGGCAACCACCACGAAGAAGGTGAGGAAGATATCCAACATGCCGAACTTCGCCGTGACCAGCAAGACGCCATCGAATACCGCGATGATGCCCGCGAAAGTAGCCACCTGCCAGGAGCCAGAAAGACGCCGCGCCAGCGACATAATCATCAGCACGGTGCCCACGCCAAACAGCGCAGCCATCACGCGCCAACCCATCGGCGTGTAGCCAAACAGCTGCTCACCCCAAGAAATAATCTCCTTCGCGAAAGGCGGGTGCACCACCAGGCCATAGCCCGGGTTCAGCTCAGTTCCGGACTTCGCAATATCCCACGCCTGCGGCACATAATGCTTCTCATCAAAAATCGGCGTGCCCGACGACGTCGGAGCAGTCAGCCCAATAAAACGCGTCGCAAACGCGAGCACGGCAACAAGCAGCGTAGAAATCAGATCCGTGCGGTGCCACACGTAAACACGCGGTGGCGCCGGCGGAGCAAGTCGCCGAGTTCCGGGGTGGGATTGAAGTGTAGGCACCTGAGTCATCATAATGGAAGATATGAACCCCCAAGACCTTCCGCGCGGAGTAGTGCTCGCCGCGACCCCACTGGGCAACATGGCAGACGCGACAGACAGGTTGAAACAGGGCCTAGCTAGCGCCGATATCATTGCCGCCGAAGACACCCGCCGCGTGCGCAACCTAGCCCAAGCGCTAGGCATTGAAATTAAAGGTCAGGTGGTCTCCAACTTCGATCACAACGAAGAGCAGCGTTCAAAGCAGCTTATTGATGCCGCGCGGACCGGCACCGTCCTCGTTGTCACCGATGCCGGCATGCCCTTGGTCTCTGACCCAGGCCACTCCATCGTGGTGGCCGCTGCCAACGCTGGTGTGCCAGTGACCTGTTTCCCGGGGGCATCGGCAGTGACCACCGCCCTAGCCCTTTCGGGGTTATCCGTCGGACGTTTCATCTTCGACGGCTTCGTCCCGCGCAAATCCGGGCAGCGACAAAAGTGGTTGGAAACCCTGCGCTCCGAATCCCGCGCGGTGGTGTTTTTTGAATCGCCGCATCGGCTCGCTGAAACCCTGGCCCAAGCCGTCGATGTCCTTGGCGCTGAACGCCAAGCGGTGGTGTGCCGCGAGCTGACTAAGAAATTTGAGGAAATCCGCCGCGGCAGCCTCGGCGAGCTAGCCGAATGGGCCGTGGACAATGCGCGTGGTGAAATCACCGTCGTGCTCGACGGCGGCAGCGAACAGCTAGTCTCGGTCGAATCTCTGCTGCCGGAAGTAGAAAAACTAGTCAGCTCCGGCATGCGTTTGAAAGATGCTTGCAAGTACGTCACCGAGGGAACCGGAGTATCCAACCGCGAGCTTTACCAAGCCGCTCTGGAAGGATCTTAAAAACTCCTGTTAGACAGCGCACAAATCCATAAACGTTATCCAACCGTTACTTTCTATAGTGAAACTGAAAATATCCGCGGAGATAACGGCCATGCGCATTAAGTTAGCAGCTATGGCACTATTTCTATGTGGATATCGTCGCGAAAATAGTGTGAAATTGTTACCTTTTGAGCTTGCTACTCACCATGTTTGTCCAGCATTCTATTAGCTATGACAACTGGAGAGCATGATAATTCACAAGAAAGGCAGCCTGGCAACAGCCAGGCTGAAAACGTTGATGGAGCGGTCACCCGGCAGGTGGCTGAGAACGACACTTACGAAACGAATGAATCTGCAACCGGTCAGCTAGCGTCCATGTTGGACACTGACTTCAATCCTTCTGAGCACCCTGTGGAAGAAGAGATTGAACTCGCTGCAGATCAAAAAGACGCCAAGATTGACTGGACGATCACCGGTATCGCCGGCGTGCTCGTCGCTGCAGTAGTGGTGTGGGGGCTAGCGCTTCCAGACAACTTCGCAGATGTTTCAGCTAAAGCACTGAACTTGGTTGTTAACAATTTTGGCTGGGCATTCATCTTATTTACAGCAGTATTCGTAGTCTTCGTTGTTGCTATCGCCGCATCAAAGTTTGGCTCGATTAAACTCGGCGCGATCAATGAAGAACCAGAGTTCTCAACGGTGTCGTGGATCGCCATGATGTTCGCCGCCGGCATGGGCATTGGCCTGATGTTCTACGGTGCATCGGAGCCACTGGCCTTCTACCGCGACGGCGTACCGGGCCACGAGCCAAATGAAGTCGGCACCGCAATGGCAACTGCCATGTTCCACTGGACCCTTCATCCATGGGCTATCTATGCCATTGTTGGTTTGGCCATTGCTTACTCGACATTCCGTATTGGACGTAAGCAATTGTTGTCTTCTGCATTCGTCCCACTGATTGGCCAAAAGGGTGCTGACGGCCCAATCGGCAAGTTCATTGACATCCTGGCAATTTTCGCCACCGTTTTCGGCACCGCGTGTTCTTTGGGCTTGGGCGCACTGCAGATCCAAGCTGGTCTGCAAGCCTCCGGCATGGTTGAAAACCCATCCAACAACATCGTGCTGGGCATTGTCCTGGTTCTGACCCTGGCCTTTATCCTGTCCGCACTGTCTGGCGTGGGCAAGGGCATTCAGTACCTGTCCAACATCAACATGGTGCTGGCAGCACTGCTGGCAATCTTCGTATTCATCGTTGGTCCATCCGTGACCATCCTGAACATGGTTCCAAGCTCCATTGGTAACTACTTGGCCAACTTCACTGAGATGATCGGCCGCACCGCCGAGTCCGCTGACGGCACCGCTGGTGAGTGGCTGTCTGGCTGGACCATCTTCTACTGGGCATGGTGGATTTCCTGGTCCCCATTCGTGGGCATGTTCTTGGCACGTATTTCCCGTGGTCGCAGCGTCCGCGAATTCTGCCTCGGCGTCATGCTGGTTCCTGCTGGTGTATCCACCCTGTGGTTCGCCATCTTCGGCGGCACCGCAATCCACTTGGAGCAGCAGGGCAATTCCATCACCGGTGAGACCACTGAGGCTGAGCTGTTCAACCTGCTGCAGTCCTTCCCAGGCGGTGCTGTTGCAGCGGTGGTTGGCATGATCTTGCTGGCTACCTTCTTCATTACCTCGGCTGACTCGGCATCGACAGTAATGGGCTCCATGTCCCAGAACGGCCGCTCGGACGCAACTCCATGGCTCTCTGCCATCTGGGGTGTTCTTACCGCAGCCGTAGGCTTGGTGCTGTTGCTGACCAACGAGGACGCACTTTCCAACCTGCAAAACGTCACCATTGTTGCTGCATCCCCATTCCTCGTCGTGCTTATCTTCTTGATGTTCGCGATTGTTAAGGACCTGCGCAATGACGTTATTTACGTTGAATACCGCGAAGCACAGGCCTTCCAGCGCAAACTGGCCCGTGAGCGCCGCATTCACCGTGAATTCCAAGAAAAAGAAGCACACAAGCGCCGCCGGTCGGAACGCTTCGCCAAGGCTGGCGCGAGAGTCAACCCAAAGGCTAAGAACAACAAATAGCTGATCACCCCAGAAATTCTGGGGTGAAATTCACAGACGCCTTCTACTTGGATAAAGTAGAGTGCATGACTGAGTCTGTAGTAGTTAACGTTGCCTGGCCGTATGCCAATGGACCCCGCCACATCGGACACGTGGCGGGGTTTGGTGTTCCCTCCGACGTGTTCGCACGTTTCCAGCGAATGCGTGGGCGCAACGTACTCATGGTCTCCGGCACGGATGAACACGGCACGCCATTGCTAGTCCAAGCTGACAAAGAGGGCGTGAGCGTTCGCGAGCTAGCAGACCGCTACAACCGCCAGATTGTAGAAGACCTCGCGGGTCTGGGTCTGTCTTATGACATGTTCACCCGAACCACCACCCGCAACCACTATGCCGTGGCGCAGGAACTGTTCAAGGGCCTGTACAACAACGGCTACATGATTAAAGAAACCACCCAGGGCGCAATCTCCCCATCCACGGGACGCACCCTGCCGGACCGCTACATTGAGGGCGAGTGCCCAATCTGTCACGCCGATGGCGCGCGTGGTGACCAGTGCGATAACTGTGGTAACCAGCTGGACCCGGTTGACCTGATCAACCCAGTGTCCAAGATCAACGGTGAAACCCCGAAGTTTGTAGAGACCGAGCACTTCCTGCTGGACCTGCCAGCGCTAGCTGAGGTCCTCACCGAGTGGCTCAAGACCCGTGAGGACTGGCGTCCAAACACCCTCAAATTCTCACTGAATTTGATCAAGGACATGCGCCCACGTGCCATGACTCGCGATATCGACTGGGGCATCCCAATTCCTATTGAGGGCTGGGAAAACAATGACGCGAAGAAGCTCTACGTGTGGTTCGACGCAGTTATTGGTTACCTGTCTTCTTCCATCGAGTGGGCTTACCGCAGCGGCAACCCTGATGCGTGGAAGGACTTTTGGCAAGACCCAGAAGTACGCCATTACTACTTCATGGGCAAAGACAACATCACCTTCCACTCCCAGATCTGGCCAGCGGAACTGCTCGGCTACGCCGGCAAGGGTTCCAAGGGCGGTGAGGCACACAAGTACGGTGACCTCAACCTGCCAACGGAGATTGTTTCTTCTGAGTTCTTGACCATGTCAGGCTCGAAGTTCTCCTCCTCCAAGGGCGTTGTCATCTACGTCAAGGACTTCCTCAAGGAGTTCGGCCCAGATGCTCTGCGTTACTTCATTGCGGTGGCTGGTCCAGAAAACAATGACACTGACTTCACCTGGGATGAGTTTGTCCGCCGTATTAACAACGAGCTGGCCAACGGCTGGGGCAACCTGGTTAACCGCACGGTGTCCATGGCGAATAAGAACTTCGGTGAAGTTCCAGTTCCAGCAACCCTGACCGAAGCTGACACCAAGATTTTGGCACTGGCCGAGGAAACCCTGGAAACCGCTGGCGAATACCTTGAGGCATCCAAGTTCAAGGCTGCCATCACCGCGGCGATGCACGTCGTGGGCGAGGCTAACGCCTACATCGCGGACCAGGAGCCATGGAAACTGGCTAAGGATGAGACTCAGCGTGAGCGTTTGGCCACAGTGCTGTGGACCGCGCTGCAGGTAGTTTCTGACTGCAACGTCTTGCTCACCCCATTCCTGCCACACACCGCGCAGCAGGTTCATGAGACCCTCGGACGCACAGGCGTCTGGGCTGCCCGCCCGCAGATCCAGGAAGTCAAGGACGACGCTCCTGTTGACCTGGTTGGCACTAACCTGCCTGCAGAAAACCGTGAGTACCCAATCATCACCGGTGACTATGATTCTCAGCAGGCCACCTGGGCACGCGTTGACGTTGTGCCAGGCACCAAGCTGGACAAGCCAAAGCCGCTCATTGCCAAGCTCGACCCTGAACTCGGCGTCACCGGCCCTGAATGGGCACCGGTTGTACCGAAGGAAGAAGCCTAAAGCTTAAGCAACAACCAATAGCTCGAATGCGAATTAATGGTTCGAGCAAACACCGATGGACCGTGCAGATAGTATCTGACCGGTCCATCGGTGTTTGCGGTAGGGAAGTCGGTGTAGCCGCAGTAGCCGGCGACGTGGGAGAAACCCTGCGGGAACCTAGCGCGCTTGGAAGCCTCCATCGACGACAAGCTCAGTGCCAGTCATGAACGAGGAGTCTGAACTGGCCAGGAAAGCGACTGCTGCGGCGAGTTCGCTAACATGCGCACGGCGGCCCAGCGGGGTTTCCGGAACGACACCACCATCAGCTTCGGCTTCGTTCAAAGCGGTGGACACACCACCTGGAACCAACGCGTTGACGCGGATTCCATCAACGGCGTATTCCAAAGCCAAAACCTTGGTCAGTCCAATGAGCCCTGCCTTGGACGTGGCATAAGCCGCGTATTCGGCAGCGCCTGAGGGGCCAAAGATAGAAGCAGTGTTGATGATGCTGGCATGCGCCGACTCCCGCAACAGCGGCAGAAGTGCCTGCACTCCCAGCAGTGGTCCGGTGAGGTTGATACCGAGAACCCGGTTCCAGGTTTCCAGCGGGAGTGTTTCGGTTGGCTCAACGTTGATGATGCCCGCGTTGTTGACCAGCGCATCCAGCCCGCCGTAGTTCTCACGGACATGTTCTGCAAGTGACTGCCAGTTATCAGGCTGTGAGACATCAAGCTTGAAGAACTCCGCCTCACCGCCTTCTGCCCGTAGGCGCTCAGCTTCCCGCGCGCCTTCATCCGCCAGTACATCAGCCATGATGACACGAGCGCCTTCCGCAATGAAACGTTCTGCGTGAGCAAGGCCTTGGCCGCGAGCGCCGCCAGTGATGACTGCCGTGTATCCCTCTAGCCGGCGAATACCCGGGGTGCTGGTTCCTGGAATTGATGCGCTAGGCATATTTTGCTCCCGAGGTTTCCTTGGTCTTCCGCGAAGCTGAAGTGGTGGTTTCAGGGGACTCTAGAAACTCTAGGTTTTCCAGAGCGTTGAGCTGACGGTCTGTGTCATCTAGGTCGCTTTGCCAGTGGTGGCGGACAACGTCGATTCCGTTTTCTGGTTCTTGGACTTGCTCAAAGTAGCGTGCCAGCGCCAGTGGCTGCTTGCGTGATTCGTGCAGTGAAATCATGCGCACGATTCGCTTCGACTGCGTGCCGTAGACCGGAATCTGCGGTCCACGTGGCGCAATAAGTCCCACGAAGTAGAGCTGTTCCACGCCTTCTGGCAAAATGCCCGCCGCGCGGCGCACCGGTGCACCTTTTGCCCAGGGGATGAGGTCATCGGAAAGAAATGGCAGGGAAGTGTTGAATCCGGTGGCCCAAATAATGGAGTCATAGTCCTTAGAGGTGCCATCGGTGAAGGTCACGGTAGTGCCATCGATGTCAGCGATCCCAGGCTTGACGCCCACGCGGCCATGCTGAATCCAGTACAAAAGTAGGTCATTGACCGTGGTGGCGCCACCAGCTAAGTCATGGGATTCTGGCATGGGAAGGCCCGGGTATTGGTCATTGGTGCCAATGGCCACGCGTGCCAGCAGGCGTGAAATCAGATCCTGTTCCTCGCCGGTGAAGTCCTGCAGGAAGCCCAGTTCAGAACGTGGCTGGCCAAAGTACATCTTGGGCTGGAAGTGGATGCCTTTGCGAATCACGATGTCGACTTCCAGGCGCGATTGCGCGACATCGACAGCCATGTCGCAGCCAGAGTTACCGCCGCCAACCACCAGGATGCGCTCACCGCTGAGGTCACCAACATTCTTGTACTTGCTGGTGTGGACCTGCGTGCCAATGAACTTTTCTGCAACTGCCGGAACCTTGGCATCCCAAAGGTGGCCATTGGCCACGAGCACTCCGTCAAACTGTGCCTTTTCACCGGTGGACAACTTAACTTCCCACCCGTTGCTGCCCACCGGACCATCGCCAGGAAGGGGCTTTACGGATTCGACGGCGGTGTTGTACTGGATGTGCTCATGCAGATTGAAGTGGTCGGCAAAGCTGTGGATGTAGTTGACCACCTGGCTGCGTCGCGGGAAGTGCGGGTAGGAGGCTGGCATGGGAAAGTCCGGGAAATGCGTCTGGTCGCGGGAAGTGATCAAGTGCAGGGCGTCATAGTCAGTGTTCCAGTGACCGCCCGGGACACCGGACTTTTCGTAGCACGTCACAGTGTGGCCAGCTTGGGTGAGCACGTAGGTGGCGCTGAGGCCGGCGGCGCCGGCACCGATAATGCAGTAGTGACCCATGTCAGTCTCCTTCTAATAAGTGGTACAAGTATCGTAAAATTAACAACTAATTCAAGACAAGGCCTTGAAAGCCGTTAAGTAGCCAAGGTTTTACCTTGAGTAAGGAGCGTGCTGGTGTCTAAGCGTGGAGCCCCAGTGACACTGCAGCAGTATGAGTACTTTCTGTCTGCGGTGGAAATGAAGTCCCTATCAGCGGCAGCAGACTTTCACATGATTGCGCAGCCGAGTTTGTCTGAGCAGATTCGTCGCATGGAAAAATCCCTGGGCGTTACCTTGTTTACGCGTACCAACCGGGAGCTTATCCTCACCGATGCCGCCAAGACGCTGATTCCCTTTGCGGCGAAGGCGATTGAAGCAGCGCAACAAGCACGCGAATCCTTGGTTCCGTTGCGTGAGCTCACCGCTGGCACGGCCTCCTTCGGTGCTTTCAATACCGCCAGTCTGATCTTCTACGTCGACCTGCTGAAGAAGGTTCGCGCGCAGTTTCCTCGACTGTCCGTGCGGTTGATTACGCGTAACTCCACCGACATCGCCGATATGATTCGCGCGGGGGACTTAGAGTGCGGAATTATTGCTATTCCTGTCGATGACCGCGGGTTGGATATTGAGCCTTCAGGCTGGTCGCCGCAAATGTATTACTGGTCAGCAGATCCCACGAGAGTAAGCGCACCCATGACTATTGAGCGCCTTGCTGAGGCATCCCTGGTGCTGCCGGAATCAGTCGTTGGCGATATTGACCCAACGCGTCGGCGACTGCAGGAAGAAGCACAGTTGCTTGGCCGGACGTTGACTCCAGTGTTGGAACTGGATGCACTATCAGCGCTGAGAGCAGCCGCCGAAGGACTTGCGGACACTATTGCTTCATACTCACTTGTGCGTGAATCGGATCTGTTGGACAAGCTTTATCCAGCGCCCTTGGAGCCGGTGATGCGTGAGAATTACGCGTTTATTCAACGCAGCGGCGCACAGCTGTCACGTGGCACCCGCGTGATCAAAGACAACCTTCGCTCAGTGCTCGAGTCGCTTCCTGTTGACGCCCCGCCACAGAAAAACTAAGCAGCTCACCTCGGCACGCGGTCTGACTCGCGAGTGCCGAGGTGGGCTGTAATGGGAAAATAGAAAGACTGTCAGCGCAAGACATCTGCGCCGGACAGCACGATGGTTTCCCCGGACATGAATCCGGCGATGTCTGATCCAAGAAGATGCACCCACGCTGCAATCTCTTCTGGCTGCGCCACGCGACCCAGCGGGATGGTGTGTGCGGCTGCATCCATGCGGCCGGTTGCAGCATTGCCCGGTGTATTCACCCAACCAGGGGCGATCGCATTGACCCGAATCTTTTGTGGTGCAAGCTCAAGCGCGAGCTGCTTTGTCAGCATCACCACTGAAGCTTTTGATGCACCATAGAGCAACTGGCCAGGGGAGACCGCAAAGGCGTCGACGGAGGCAAAGTTCACCACCGCGGCGCCTTCACTCAACAGTGACCGGGCTGCGGCGATGGTGCACAGCGTGCCCCACACGTTGACATCAAAGATGAGTCGGAACTGTTCAAAAGTCATAGTGCGCAACGTGCTGGGCGGAAAGACTCCCGCAATATTCGCGACCAGATCGATGTGGTCAATGCCCTCCAATACCGCACTGAGCGCGTCTTGGTCGGTGATATCAGCAACGACGCTGCGCAGCCCCTCCCGTTCGTCCTTGGCTGGGGCTTTGTCGATTCCGATAACCTCCCAACCCTTATCAAGGAGATAGGTGACGGTTGCCAATCCCATGCCGCTCGCGGCACCGGTAACAAGGGCGATCTTCTTGGTCATGGTCTTTCATAGGCCTTCCTCTTAATACACCGCCATCGTGGCGGTGCAATGGTTATTGGGGGAGTTATATATCTTCAGCACTGCGTGTAGGTGTGGCTGATGCACCGGCGGGGATCCGCTCGTTGGCCTCTTCGCCCGCGCCCGATGCTTCACCCGATTCAGTCGCCTCTGCGGTAGCGTCGTCAGCACCGTCAGTTTCGGTGGACTCGCCGCCGTCGCTGTGTGCATCTTCTTCTTGGTCTTCTTCGGGGATGGTGGCGACCTTGAATTGGGTCAGTGCGACCAGGATTCCGAATCCTGTGGAGAAGAAGGCGAAGAACATGAATGGCATGTAGTCCAAGGTGGCAACGCCCAGTGCGCCCGCGGCAAAGACACCGCCGCCGCCCCAAGGCCAGAACGCGTCATAGGTGGTGCCGGAATCTTCCATGGTGCGGGAGAGATTCTTGGTTTGTAGGCCCATCTTCTTGTAGGCCGGCGTGAGCAGTGCGCCGAGCAGTACCGCGGCGAAAGAGAGTGCGGCACCGAGGCCGACCGTGATGATCATCAGCGGCGAGGTCATCACCATGAGCTTGCGGCGAGTATTCGCCTGGCGCAAGAACGCTTCGAGCAAGGAGTCCACAAATCCGCCGGATTGCAGCAGGCCAGAGGTGCCCACGGCGAAAAGAAACAGCATGGCTAGACCCGCCATGGATAGCATGCCGCCGCCTGAAACTAGAGAGTCGATTCCCTCGATGCCAGTGGTCAAGACGAAACCAGAAGACATGACGGTGACAATGTCATTAACGGAAGCGCCTTGAACTGCAATCGCAATTGCGGCGCCGGAGAGCACACCGCCAAAGATAGCGACATAAGGTGGAAGGCGGAAGAAAAGCATGACCAGCAAGACTGCTGCTGGAATGAAGACGGTCCAGTTAAGGGTGAATGCGCCGTCGAGGCCGTTGATGATTGAGGTGATGTTGTCAGTGGAGCTAGCTTCATGTGGCCAGAACCAGCCGATGGCGCCAAAGACAATCAGCGTGCACACATAGGCTGGCGCGGTGGTGATCATCATGTAGCGGATGTGCTCCATAATCGGAGTCTTTGTTAGCGCTGCCATCAAGTTGGTGGAGTCAGACAACAGCGAAAGCTTGTCGCCGAAGTAAGCGCCGGATATAACAGCACCGGCGGTAACCGCTGGTGGCATTCCAAGGCCAGAACCCACGGCCATCAGTGCCACGCCGACTGAGCCCATCGTGCCCCACGATGTACCGGTGGCAAGAGATGTTGCTGAGCACAACAAGATTGCGGCGGGGTAGAAGAAGCTCGGGTGGATAGATTCCAAGCCCAGCGTGATGATGTACGGAATGGTGCCGGACTGTGCCCACACGCCGATGAGCATGCCCACCGTAATCAGGATGATGACTAGCTCAAGCACCGACTTCATGGCGGTGAAAGCAAAGTCCTGGATTTTAGGCACTGAGTAGCCGCGCAGAAGCAGCACCAGCATCATGAAGATCATTGCCATGAACATTGAAAGTTCAATGGGGGCGCCTGCAATCACGGTGCAGACAAAGAGCAGCGTTGCCACGGTAGCGATGACGCCGACGGATATTTGAAGAGTGGGCGGGGAAGGCTCTACTTGAGCAACCGCCGAATTCCACGCCTCGTTGGAGCTGGACACGATTTTCATTGTTCCTCCACAAGTTAAAGGTATGACCTGAGTCTAAAGTTTGGCCGCTATGCGGTACAGGCCATATAAATTGTGCTTGCTCTAGGTAATCCCTTGAACCAGATGGAGGATTCTTGTGAGCGAAATGGGCTATGGCGCAGAAGTCTGCGTTCGCGAAACGGTTTCGATGTGGAGAAATGATCGGCGTTCAGAATTTTGGATTGCACACAGCAAATGCACTGCTACAGCCCCGATAGTGCCCAGAAATCGTCCGGCAGGCGAACGCGATGTTGAGGCGGTTACTTAAATGAATCAAGGAGATGACAGTTCACATCACGGTGGCGTAGCGTATGTGGAAGCGCTTTCTCAGGGAGTGCTGCTTTTATTCTTAATGCGCCTCGTGCGCTTTTTATTTTTGTATCCATGCCGGGTTGTCCTCGTTTCCTTGGTTCCTCGATTCCATATGTGGAGTCCTTGTAGGGGTTCTTGGTTTGGCCAGCCGGTTTGGTTCGTTATTGGTGTGTAAAAAAGTGGGTGGAGTTCATGTCAAAAGCCGTCAAAGTAGGTTTCGGGCTTGCGGTAGTTGCGGTGGCAATTACGGCGATGAACTTGCGTGCGGGTATTTCATCGCTGGCACCGGTTATCGGCCAGGTGGCTGATTCCTTCGGCGTGAGCAGTTCCACCGCGGGTTTTTTGACCTCCTTGCCGGGCTTTTGTTTCGCCATCATGGGCTGGTCAGCTGTGCCTATCGCCAAGCGTCTAGGCCTGTCACCAACGCTCGTTGCTGGCAGCGTGGCGTTGCTAGTTGGTTTGGCAATCCGCCCATTTGTGGATAGCTACCTGCCGTTTTTGTTGCTCACTGTGCTGCTTATTGCAGGTATCGCGGTGGCGAACATTCTGCTGCCGGCGTGGGTGAAAGAACACAGCCAAGGCACCAACCAGGTGCGGTTGATGATGATTTACACCGCGATCTTGGGCGCCTCAGGCGCGGTTGGCCCGCTATCCGCGCTGTTCTTCAGTGGCTCCTCCGCATGGCGCTGGGCACTGGGCGTGTGGGTAGTGCCTGTTATTGTCCAGGCTATTGTCTGGGCACTCGTGCTGAGCAAAACCAAGCGCGACGTGCCATCAACGGGCGTGATGCCTGACCCGGATGCGCTTGCAGAAGAAGCAGAAAAAGCTGAGCAGGTAGCGGAAAAGGCGCCGACGCGTATTCAGCCAGCGCAGACAGTCTCAAATCCGGGAGGCTCATTAATTAAGTCCCCAACCGCTATTGCAATGATGCTGTTCTTTGGCATCCAATCTTCCGGCGCGTATGCCCAGATGGGTTGGTTGCCAGCTATTCTCGTCGAGGATGGCGTGAGCGAATCCATCGCGAGTATCGCACTGGCTGTCCTTGGTGGCTTCAACGTTATCGGCGGTGTGCTCATGCCTTGGCTGCTGTCGCGTCTCAACAGCGTTGTTCCGCTTCCGATCATTTTGGGTGCCATTACCACCACGGGTTGGTTGGGCGTTATGTTCGCGCCAACCGCAGCACCGTTGCTGTGGGCATCGCTGCTGGGTATCGGTGGCATGTGCTTCCCACTGGCGCTGGCACTGTTGACTGCACGTACCCGTTCGCCGCTGGTGACCGCACGTTTGTCCGGATTTGTGCAGCCAGGCGGTTACATTATCGCCGGCATCGTGCCTTTGGTCATGGGCTTCCTTTATTCCTCAACCGGTTCCTGGGATGCAGCATTGATTATGGTCACCGTCATGAGCCTGGCGCTGATTATCTTTGGTGTTCGCGCAGCGCGCAATGTCTACATCGATGATGAGCTCGCGCAGCAAAGCTAAGACGGTATTTACCTAGCCACACTGCCACCCTTCGGGGTGGCTTTTTTCATGGCTTTTATACTGGGGGACATGTCTAAGAAGAAGCCTCGTCCAATTCCAGTTCCCGCCGAAGGCATCACCGGAATTATTGATGCCCACACGCACTTAACATCCTGCAAGGATGACATCCCGGCGTTGATGGAGCGCGCCGTGGCAGCCGGAGTAGAGCGCGTGTGCACCGTCGGTGACGGTTTAGAAGAGGCGGCTTTAGCCTTGGATGCTGCAAAGTCGGATGAGCGTATCTTCGCAGCCTGCGCCATTCACCCCACGAAGGCGCACACGCTAGATGACGTGGCGAAAGAGCGTTTGAGCGTCATGGCAGCAGATCCGCGCTGCGTGGCGGTCGGGGAGACCGGGCTGGACACTTACTGGATTGAGCATTCGCCAGAAGACACGGCACCTCTGGATGTGCAAGAAGCAGCTTTACGATGGCACGCGGATCTCGCCGCGCACGTCAACAAGACATTGATGATCCACAACCGCGAAGCAGACGCAGACTTGATGCGCGTGCTCGAAGAATGCGCACAAGCGCCGGACATTATGCTGCACTGTTTCTCCTCCCCACTAGAGGTGGCAAAAGATGCCCTGGAGCGCGGTTATGTCCTGTCTTTCGCGGGCAACGTGACGTTTAAACGCAATGAGGAGTTGCGCCAGGCAGCAGCTCTTGCACCAGCGGATCAGATCCTCATTGAAACGGATGCTCCTTATATGACCCCGGAGCCTTTCCGCGGCGCGCGCAACGAGCCCTCGTTGATTGGCCACACCTACCGCTGCGTTGCCGAAGCACGCAACCAATCGGTGGAGGAGCTGGCTGAGCAAGTGCGCGCCAACTTCGACCGCCTGCTTATGCCAAAGGCGTAGTGACCTGCAGAAATAGTTTTGCCTCGTGATGTGAGGAAATCCACACCTCGCATTCATGCAGGTAAAACGTGTCTGCTGTGGTGAATGTTAATAGTGTTCGACTAGTTAAACGGCTTGTCGCTAGCTTCTCGAACGTCACGCAGTGTTACCGTATTGTTATTGATTGTTGTCCTGACGGTTGCAATTGACTGCTTTAAGCATTGCTTCACACGGCGCCAGTAAAAGTTAGACCCCAAGACTGATTTAGAAGGTTTCATGTCAACCACGCACCACATCAAGCGAATTAACAATACGCGTTCGCTTCCGCTGCGCTTGGCCACCGGCGGTATGCTGGGCACCCTGGCTGTAGGCGGTGTCGTTGCAGTTAACGCTCAAAAAGATGTCACCGTTGATGTCAACGGCGAATTGATTGAGCTGGCAACCTTCTCCACCAACGTCGAAGGCGCGCTGCAGGCGGCGGGTATTGATTATGAGGGCGAAGACCTCATCTACCCTGCGCCGAGTGAATCCCTGGGCAATGGCGAGTCCATTACCGTGCGTACCGCCAAGCCAGTGGCTGTTACTGTAGATGGTGAAGAAAAGACCATGACTTCCACCGCTTTGACGGTGGAGGATCTGCTCGGCACCTTGGATTCGGTCACGCCAGGCGCAGCTGTTTTGGCTGGGGACAAGGAAGCTGACGCATCAGACAAGATTACGGACGGGATGGCGTTGGAGGTTGTGAGCCCTAAGATCATCTCCATCAAGGATGGTGGCAAGGTAACTTACACCAGCATCGCAGCCAAGACTGTTGGTGACGTACTTGAAGCCCGCGGTATTGACGTTGATGCTGATGACCGCGTGGCCCCAGGCCTGGATGAAGAAGTAGCCGCTGGCACACAGATTGTGGTTGACCGCGTGCAGGTCAAGGAATTTGAAATCACCGAAGACTTCGAGGCTGAGCCGAACTATGTTGATGATGACAACATGGAAAAGGGCGAAGAGCGCGTTGTTGAAGAAGGCATGTCTGGTGAGCGCAAGCGTGCTATCAAGCAGGTCTTTGTCAACGGCAAAGAAGAGTCCAAGGATGTTGTTGAAGAAAACATCCTGACCGAAGCTAAGCCTGCCACCATCGCGCGCGGCACCAAGGAACCTTCCACCGCACCATCCGTGGCAGATGGCTCCGTCTGGGATTCACTCGTGCAGTGTGAGGCCACCGGCGATTGGCACATCAACACCGGTAATGGTTTCTCCGGCGGTCTGCAGTTCACCCCAAGCACCTGGCAGGCATTCGGCGGCGGAGAATACGCAGCCGAGGCATACCAAGCTTCCCGCGAAGAGCAGATTGCTGTGGCAGAAAAGGTTCAGGCCGCTCAGGGCTGGGGCGCATGGCCTGCGTGTACCGCGAAGATGGGCCTGCGCTAAACCTGCGCTAAGTTAGAGGGCATGTCAAAGTTATTAGGGCCCGTTGAGATTCGAAATCTGGCCGAAAAGCTAGGTGTCAGCCCTACTAAAAAGTGGGGCCAGAATTTCCTGCATGATCCCAACACCATTCGTCGTATTGTCGCGGCAGCAGAATTATCTGCCGATGACCACGTGGTGGAAGTCGGCCCCGGGCTGGGCTCTTTGACCCTCGGTCTGCTGGACGAAGTAGCATCCGTTACCGCCGTCGAGATTGACCCCCGCCTAGCCGCGGAGCTGCCCGCCACAGTTGAGTGGCGCGCGCCCGAGCACGTGGACAAGCTCACTCTGCTGCACAAAGACGCCCTCAAGATTGACGGCGAAGAGCTCGGCGCACCTACCGCGCTGGTAGCTAACCTGCCTTATAACGTGGCCGTTCCCGTGCTGCTGCACATCCTGGAGTTGTATCCAACGCTCAAACGCGTGCTGGTGATGGTCCAGCTCGAAGTCGCTGACCGCCTCGCTGCCGATCCTGGCTCTAAGGTCTATGGCGTTCCCAGCGTTAAAGCCTCTTTCTACGGTGATGTGCGCAAAGCGGGGAACATCGGCAAGCATGTGTTCTGGCCAGCGCCAAACATCGAATCCGGCCTGGTCCGCATCGACCTCTACGAACCCCGCGAGCGCCCCAAGAACCTGTGGCCAATCATCGACGCCGCTTTTGCTCAGCGCCGCAAGACCCTACGCGCGGCCCTGTCTGGTTTCTACGGCTCCGGCGCTGCCGCCGAAGAAGCACTTCGCGCCGCTAACATTGAACCAACCCAGCGTGGTGAAAAGCTCAGCATCGATGACTTCCTGCGCCTGGCAACAGTAGGGGAGTGAACTAACCATGAGTGACTGGGAAGATCCCTACTACCGCCTGCCACGCAAGAACCCAAACTTGCAGCGCGTGTGGAAAGCCCGCGCCCATGCCAAAGTCAACATCCACCTAGGCGTTGGTCCTGCGCGTGAAGACGGATATCACGAGCTATCCACCGTGTTTCAATCCGTAGATATCTACGATGACATCACCCTCACCATCCGCGATGAGGTCATTGAACGCGGATACTCGCCAGTTGTGGGACCACTCAAAATCACCGGCCCCACCGCAGCCGGTGTGCCGACTGATGAATCCAACCTGGTGTGGAAAGCAATCGACCGCCTAGCTGTGCACGTGCCGCTGACCTACCCACGCCTGGACGTGGAAATCCACAAACGCATTCCCGCTGCGGGTGGCATGGCCGGTGGCTCCGCCGATGCCGCAGCCGCACTCATGCTGGCGCAAAAACTCTACGCCACCTACTTCGAGCTAGACATCGCGAGCGACGAGATCCTCCAAGACATCGCCGCAGACTTAGGCTCCGACGTACCGTTTACCATGATGGGCGGCACTGCCCTGGGCAAAGGCCGCGGCGAAGTACTCTCGCCCATGCTCACCCGCGGCACCTACCACTGGTGCTTCATCGCATCCCACCAAGGCCTATCCACCCCGGACGTCTTCCGCAAACTCGACGAAATGCGGGAAGCGTCGGGGAGCGACGCTTCCCGTGTAAAGGATGTTCCCCGGGATGGACAAGCTGCAGGAGACGCTTCCCGCGAGACATCATCGGCAAGCTTGCTTGAACCCTCCCTCGACGTCACCGAGGTGGCGCAGGCGTTAGTGTCGGGCGATGTGCATCGGCTAGCGAAAGTGCTCAAAAACGACCTGCAACCAGCCGCGCTATCCCTGCGCCCCGACCTGCGCAAGACCCTCGAAGTAGGCAAAGACGCTGGCGCCTTGGCCGGCATTGTCTCCGGCTCCGGGCCGACCATTGCCTTCTTGTGCGAGGACGCCGCGCAAGCTGAGGAAGTACGCACCCAAGTCACCTTGGAACTTCCCAAGACCCGCGGCTACGTGACCAGCTCGCCCGCGCCAGGCGTTCGTATTCTCTAAAGCGCAAGCGGCTAAGATTGGGGACTAATTATGGCAAACCTCATTAACTTAGAAACAGTCACCAAGTCCTTCGGTCTCAAGACCCTTTTGGACAAGGTCTCCCTTGGTGTTCAAACCGGCGACCGCATCGGCATTGTCGGCGTCAACGGCGGCGGCAAAACCACCCTGCTCGAAGTGCTCACAGGCATTGAAGAACCAGACTCCGGCCGCGTCTCCCACAACTCGGGCCTGCGCATGGCTGTGGTGACCCAGCGCTTTGACCTGGATGAAACCATGACCATCGCCGACGCCGTGGTCAAACCCCTGGGCCTGGAAACCTATGAGTGGGCCTCCAACGCCAAGGTGCGCGACGTGCTGAGTGGCCTGGGCATTGTGGAACTGGGCCTAGATACCCCAGTGGGGCAGCTGTCCGGCGGTGAACGCCGCCGCGTCAACCTGGCTGCGGCGCTGGTGCAAGATGTGGACCTGGTGGTGCTCGATGAGCCCACCAACCACCTCGACGTCGAAGGTGTGCAATGGCTAGCAAGCCACCTGCTGGCGCGCCGGGTTGCGGTTATCGTGGTCACCCACGACCGCTGGTTCCTGGACACCATTGCGAACTTAACGTGGGAAGTCCACGACGGCCAAGTCGATGCCTATGAAGGCGGCTACAACGACTGGACTTTTGCTCGTGCTGAACGCGCCCGTCAGGCTGATGCGATGGAGCAGCGCCGCCAGAACTTAGCGCGCAAGGAATTGGCTTGGCTGCGCCGTGGTGCACCGGCACGTACCTCCAAGCCGCGCTACCGCATTGAGGCGGCTGAGGCGTTGATTTCCAATGTTCCGGCACCACGTGACTCAGTGGAGCTGATGGCCTTTTCCAAGCAGCGCCAGGGACGAGTGGTTATTGAGCTAGAAAACGCCACCATCACCACCACGGATGGCCGCACCTTAGTAGAGGATCTGACCTGGCGCCTGGCACCGGGCCAGCGCATTGGCCTCGTTGGTGTTAACGGCTCCGGCAAGACGACGTTGCTGCGCACCTTGGCAGGGGAGAACCAGCTTGCTGATGGTCGCCGGATTGAAGGCCAAACCGTCCGCCTGGGCTGGCTGCGCCAGGAACTCGATGACCTGGACCCCAATCGCCGTTTGCTGGATGCGATTGAAGACGTGGCGACGTATGTGCACATGGGCAAGAAAGAAATGTCCGCATCCCAGCTAGCTGAGCGCCTAGGCTTTAGCCCGAAGCGTCAGCGCACTCCGATCGGGGACCTCTCCGGCGGTGAGCGCCGCCGACTGCAGCTCACGCGTGTGCTCATGGCTGAGCCGAACGTGCTGTTGCTCGATGAGCCGACCAACGACTTGGACATTGACACCCTGCAGGAACTCGAGTCCCTGCTGGATTCCTGGCCGGGCACCCTGGTGGTCATCTCCCACGACCGCTATCTGGTGGAGCGCATTGCCGATGACACCTATGCACTCTTCGGCGACGGTAAGCTGACTAACCTTCCTGGTGGGATCGAGGAGTACCTTTCGCGCCGCGCTGCGGAGGAAGCCGCGAATCCGACCGGTGCGCTCAACCTTGGTGAGGTCTCTAACGAGCCGTCAGTGCCTAGTGTTGCGGCACCATCGGCACCTGCTGTGCAGGTACAGCAATCGAACCTGAGCAATCAAGAACAGCGTGAGATTACTAAGAAGATGAACGCGCTGGAACGCAAGATGACCAAGCTAGACCCGCAGATTGCGAAGATCAATGCGGACATGGCGCGGGCTGCTGAAATCGTAGACACCGAAGCGCTTACCCGACTGGATGGCGAGCTAAAGACCATCGAGGCCGAGCGCGAACAGCTGGAGATGGAGTGGATGGAGCTCGGCGAGGCGCTCGAGTCCTAGAAGTGTTCAGCGCAGTTATTGAGTGCTTCTCAAACAGTGAAACACCAGCCTTAAATTATGCTGGCAACTTGATTACAAACCAATAAAGTTGCCGGTATTGTCCTCACCCGAGCGTGCATGGGCTGGGGATGATATGGCAAGGTGGTGGGCATGAGCATTTCTCGTCGTCTTTCTGCAGTCGCGCTCGCGGGCGCACTGACCCTCGGTGGAACCACCGTAGCCAACGCACAGGAAAACCCAGTTGCGAACCTTTCTTCCCAGGCACAGAGCCAGATTGATTCTGCTGCACAGCAGTTCATTTCCAGCCTGCCGCAGGAAGTTAAGGACGCCGCACACGACCTTGGTATTGAGCTGCCAACGCTTGCTGGCACCGCTGAAACCCTGCGTTACGGCACCGTGAGCCACCTGGAAGAAGCCGGCCACACCAAGAGCAACTCTGCGCAGTCCACCGCGCAGAAGTGGGCTAATGAAGCTGCTGCTGGCAAGGTCTCCTTCGATGACGGCGTTGGCCACGGCGCAGCTGATGCTGACAAGGGCACCGGCTCCATCCTGAAGTTGACTGAAAAAGAAGCCAAGGACCGTATCAACTGGCTGGACCGTGAGGGCAACCCGCACAATGACCCAACCGGCTTCGGCGTTGCTACAGCAACCGACGGTGAGTACATCTACGTCGCTGAGTTCTTCCTCAACTAATCTCTCAAGCTTTAGGCTCACGAGCCCCTAGCTCATAAGCCTCCAGGCACAACTTCCGCACGATGCGTCAAGTGCCTGGGGGCTCACGCATGCCGTCTTCAACGGCGGCACAACAAAGCACCGGCCTACCCGCACCCACGAAAGGTGCTTGATAGACCGGTGCTTTTAGCGTTCTAAGTGAAGCGGGAACAGGCTATTACAGACCGAACTGCTTCAGGATCTGGTTAATGTCGAAACCTGGGATGAAGCCACCGACAGCTGCACCAGCCGCGCCAACCGCAGCCAGCAATGCAACGATTACCGCAATGATGCCAGCGTCATCGGAATCGCCTTCATGGTTCTCTGCAGAAGAGCCCTTGGAAGAATCAAGAGGGTCATTGGAAGACTGGGAAGATTTACCAGGGTTGAAAGAGCCTGGCTCTTCTGGAATCTCACCGAAGGTGATCTCGATGTCAACGTCGCCGCCGTCAACAACCTCGCCTGGGGTGTAACCTGCGATAGCAGCGCCGTCCAGGAAGGTGGTGGTGCGGTCAGACTCAGTGAGGGTCTCGTTCTCGGCTGGGACAAGAGCGTTTTCCAGGGTGAAGGAAGCGATCTCTGCATCATCTTCTTCGGTTTCAACAGGATCCTGGCCTGGGCGCTGACCGGTCAGGGAAAGGTCAGCGGTGATCTTGGCATCGGTCCCCTCAACGACAACCTTGACATCATCATAAGTCAGATCCAAGCCACCGCCGTGTGCGTAGTAGTGGATGGTGCCGTCGAGCTCAATGACGCCATTGCCTTCAGCGTCAAGCTCAGATTCTTCTGCATTTACGGTGAAGTCGAAGGAGTTTCCGTCACGAACAACGCCATCAGTAACGGTGATTTCACCAGCGCTGCCGATGTATGCGTTGAAAGATTCCTTGATTGGCCAGTTGACAGCGCCGGACTCGATTGGCGCAACCGCGTCAGCTTCCTGTGCGAAAGCAGATGGGGCAGCGAATGCAGATGCAGCAAGGGCAAGGGCTACGGCGCTTGCGCCCAGGCTACGGGAAGTGTTGGTCATGTTTCTCCTTATATGTACCAAGCGTTTTACTAGGCAAGGCTTACCATAATTAGGATAGGCAAAATTAGCTAGAAGTCGCAGCGTGTAGGGGTATCCAGCGGGGTATAACGAAGGTATTGCGCGCTGGTAATGATTTGCCCATATGGCCAGCTGGTAGGTGATTTCGCGGGAGGATTGGATGCTTGGACGTGACCGAGTTAACTTGGGCTTTGGATGTAGGAATATCGGTATGACACAAAAGTCCCGGCCTACTTCGCACCCATAGTGTGGTGTTTAGTAGGCCGGGATTTCGCGCTCTAAGGACATTTGAAAAGCGCGGGCTTGTGACGAACTAGTTGTACTAGTTCGTCCAAGGAACCTCGGGCAGTGCCATCGCGGCAAAGTGCATGACTAATGAGGCAGCGATGCCCACCATGCCGCCGACAGCGAGAACGAAGCTAATGGCATTGACTGCTCGCCCCATATCAGATTCTTCATCTGTTGCAACAGACGAGGTATCCCAGGAGCTCACCTCAGGCTGCTCATCTTCGTCCTCGTCGTCGGAATTGTTGCCGGGATCGGTGTTGCCATTTTCTGCATCCTGCGCGAAAGTGACAGGAGCAGAGGCGGAAGTGACAACAGCAGTGCCGGTAACCAGCGAGAGACTGAGGCATGCTGCGAGAATTCGATTCACGCGACGAGGCGAGGACATTGAATGTTCAGACATGAAGTGAGTGTATTCCTTGGAAAACGTTCTAAGTGAAGAGGGCAGGTGATTAGAGGCCGAACTGCTTCAGGATCTTGTTGATGTCGAAGCCTGGGATGAAGCCACCAACTGCTGCGCCTGCTGCGCCAACCGCTGCGAGGATTGCAACGATGATAGCGATTACGCCGCCGTCGGTGGAGCCGTCATTGTTGGAGGAAACCGAGGAGTTGATGTCGCTTGGCTTTGGATCCGGGGTTGGGTCTGGAGTTGGATCTGGGGTTGGCTCTTCCTCTTCTTCAACCTCAGCGAATGTGACATCGATGTCGATGTCGCCATCGTCGATTGGGCCCAGCTCGTAGTTCATGAATGCATCGAGTGCTCCCTGGAGTAGGGAGGTCTGCAGGTTAGTCTGGTTGTAGTTCTTCTCAGACTCTGGAACCAGTGCTTCATCGAGCTCGAAGGAAGCGATATCTGCATCTGGAACCTGCTCATCCTGAGCGTCCTGGCCTGGGAGCGCGCCCTGCAGGTGGTAGTCGGAGGTGATGGTCGCTTCGGTGCCGTTCTCGATGTTGATCTTGATGTCAGAGAACTTCAGGTCCAGACCACCGTGGTGAGCCTCGTAGTGGATGGAGCCGTCCAGTTGTAGGGTGCCGTTACCTTCTGCGTCCAGCTCGGACTCAGCTGCGTTCACTGTGAAATCGAAAGACTTCTCAGCTGCGATGTACTCAACGTCATCAACGCCGATGGTGCCAGCTGCGAAAGGCATGTTGATGTAGTTGTTGAAAGATTCCTTGATTGGCCAGTTGACTGCGCCGGACTCGATCTCAGCAACTGCTTCAGCGTCCTGAGCGAAAGCGGAAGGTGCAACGAATGTGGAAGTAGCGAGAGCCAAGGCGATTGCGCCTGCGCCTACGCGACGGGTGGTGGTCATGTTTCTCCTTATGTGTACCAAGTATTTACAAGGTTAGGCTTACCATAATGAGTGAAGCCTAATTAAGGCAAGGATTACATAATCTGGGGGGGTGCTGTTCGGGGGATAACAATGGGATTACATACCCGTAACAATCCGGGCAATTATCCCGAGTGAGAATGGCCTGAATTTTGTGTAAATGGAGCTATAAGTGCAGGGCTTAGGCTTCCTTCACGTGCTCGCTGAGGGGCCACATGGATTTCCAAGGAAGTTGTAGTGACTTTAATTGGCCAACCGTAAACTTTGCTGAGAATCTCTGAATTAAATACGTCTTTGACACGACCTGAAGCCGCAACAGTGCCGGAATCCAAGCAGACGATGTCGTCACAATATGCCGCGGCTGCATTCAAGTCATGCAGGACCACAATGACGGTTGCACCATGGGCCGCGAGTTCACGGATTAGCCCCAAAGATTGCTCTTGGTAGCGAATGTCCATGGCGGCCGTAGGCTCGTCGAAAAACACGATGGGAGTGCGCTGTGCCAGAACACGTGCCATCGCCACACGGGCGCGTTCACCGCCGGAAAGAACCATGATATCGCGGTCAATGAGATGGGTAATGCCGGTGGCTTCCAAGGCGGCATCGATGATTTCATCATCGAACTCGGCCTGATCGGTTCGTGCCCAAGGACGCCGACCCATTTCGACAACGTCACGAACCAGGAATGAGAATGCGACGCCGACATCTTGCAGCATCACCGAACGAGTGCGTGCTAGCTCGCGCACAGGAGTGTTCTGCGGGTCTTTCTCGCCTAGCTTGATGGAGCCGCCAGCTAGCGGAATATCACCTGAGAGAGCAGACAACAGCGTGGACTTGCCGGCACCGTTGGGGCCAATCAGGCCCGTAACCGTGCCAGGCTTAGCTTGAAAACTCACGTTTTCTACGATGTTGCGACCGCCCAAAGCGATGGAAACATTATCAACAATCAACATGATTATGAATGCGCTCCCTTCTTCATCATGCGGCGAAGGAGGACGAAGAACGTAGGTCCACCAACGAGTGCAGTAAAGATACCGATAGGTAGATCTGCAAACGGAATGATGGTGCGGGCGCCAATATCAGCGCCAGCAATCAGTAGTGCGCCACCAAGCGCTGAGGCAGGAATTAACACAGCATTCGAAGGTCCAGCGACAGTTCGTACGATGTGTGGAACTACGAGGCCGACGAAGCCGATGAGGCCCGCGTAGGACACAGCGCCAGCGGTCAGCAACGTCGCCAGGATGATGGAGACGGCACGCAAGCGAGTGACGTCCACGCCAACGTGGGTTGCCGCTTTATCGCCAAGAGCCAGAAGGTCGAGGTTTTTCACCAGCAGCCAAGCGCAGACGAGACCCGCGGCGACAATCACCGCGACCACGCCGACGTGCTCCCACTTTGCGCCAGACAAAGTACCCATCTGCCAGAAAATAATCTGTTCACGGGAAGTGGTTGGCGCGAAGAAGATGAAGAAGGAGATGATAGCGCCAGCGATAGCGTTGACCGCGATACCAACAAGAATCAGGTTAACTACACGAATACGTCCACCGAAGTGCGCCATCTTATAGACCAACCATGTGGTGAGCAGGCCGGTGATGAACGCGGCCATTGGCACCGTGGAAGAACCCAAGAAGTTGAAGCCGAAGACGATGACGATGGCTGCACCAACGCCAGCACCCGAAGTCACACCAATGACAGATGGCTCCGCCAACGGGTTGGCAAACACAGCTTGCATCAGCGCACCGCCGACGCCGAGGGCGGCGCCAACGAGCAGTCCAAGGATGAGGCGGGGGAGACGAATCTGCCAAAGGACAGAGCCATCCATTGATTCATGCCCAACCGGCCCAGAACTTAGCAGTGCCGGTAGGTCACGAAAGGAAATCTCATACTGACCAACCGCCACACTAAACAGTGCAGCGATAGCTAAAAGTATTGCGAGTGCGATGAAAAGATAACCGCGGGTCTTGCGACGCGTTTCAAATGTCTGCGTCACTAGTTATTGCCCTCATCTTCGCCGAGGTACAAAGCCTTAGCGGCACGCAACAGCATCTCACCGGTCTGTGGGCCGAAAGCAAGGGAGTCGCCGTCAGGCAGGGAAATAACGCGCTGGTTCTTACCAGCATCAGTTTGCGCAACACCTGGGCGGTCCAGAAGGCCAGCGATATCACCGGTGGACTCAAGGCCAGCATTCATCATGACGAATACTTGAGGGTTCAATTCCACAAGAGCTTCAGCACTAGCAGGGGAGGCTGCGCCCACGCCGCTTTCAGTAGCTACGTCGACACCACCAAGGGATTCAATCAAATCACTCGTGCCATCCTCGGAACCGAGGATGTAGAAGACACCGCCAGTGCCGCGGGCGTACAGGAATGCCATGCGTAGTGGTTCTTCAGGGATGATTGCAGCGATTGCTTCCTGTGCTTCGCTCAGCTCCTTTTCGGAGCGCTCAGCCAGCTTTTCGCCTTCTTCAGGCAGGCCCACAACGCCAGCCACGTTCATAATGTCCTGGCCGATGGTGTTAATGGATCGCTCTGGTGACATCACTACGGTTGGTACACCAGCAGCGCGAATCTGGTCGATAGCGCTTGCAGGGCCAATGGAGTGGTCAACGATGACCAAGGAAGGATTCAGGTTGAGTACAGCCTCAACGTTGATATCGTGTCCACCAGCAGTAACCGATGGAACGTCCTTGAGGGATTCCTCGGAGGACGAAACCGTGCGGCCAATAATGTTCTTGCCTAAGCCCAAACCGCTAAGAGTCTTGGTGTAGGTGCCGTACAGGTCAAGCGCGACGATGCGTGACACATCTTCAACCACCACATCGTGGCCGTCAGCGTCGGTGAGCTCTACTGGGAGTGATGGTGAAGCAGAATCCGTGATTGGCTCAACTTCAGCCAAGTTTTCAATCTTGGCAACACCGGTGGCGGTTGCCTGATCGACGGTTTCGCCATCCTGGAGCTCTTGTTGTAGTGCGGCGTTGGTTGCGGAGGTGTCATCCCAACTCGCGCAACCGGTCAACGCCAGCATCGCAGCCGTACCTAAGGCAATGGCAGTGATACGCGCTTTTTTGAACATGTGGACATACTCTTTCTGGTGTTAATCAAGGGGAAGATGCGAAGGTTTCCAACCTGCGTGTTTAGTTAGGGTTGCGGCTACCGAAGCTGGTTACGGTGGTGCCAGCAACAACGAATGCAGCAAGCAGCAGCAAGATGATGGTGGAATCAGAGATACCGGACTGGCCGCCGACAGATGCATCCTTGATGCGGAACTGGTTGCCACCAGCAGCGTTGTCAGCACCGCTGTCTTCGCTGAATTCGATCTGGTCATTGACAGAACCAGAAGTACCGTTGCCACCGGAGGTACCGGTGGAACCACCAGAAGCACGCAGTTCAGATGCAGTAGAAGCGCCGCCGCCAGCACCAGTACCAGCGGATGTGCCGCCGGAGCCCTGGCCTTCAGCACAAGATGCAGAACCGCCAAGAGACGCTTCGAAGGTGATGTCATCCAAAGCATCGCCCTCTGGGTAGAAGTTGCCGAAGGCGTCAGCGCCCGCACCGGTCAACACGGTGGAGGCAGTACCGGATGCGCTGGAATCAGATACGTTCAAGGAAGAGAAGTTCAAGTTAGCCAGGGTGATACGGCCGTAGTCCTTGGAGTTGCCATCGACATCGTTGGAGACAGTGTTGACGATGAGCTGACCGGAGTTTCCAGCGAACTGGATTTCCATGTTTGAGAAGGTGGTATCCAGGGTGCCATTGTGTCCGTAGAAGTTGATAGAACCAGGGAACAAGATGGTGCCGCTGGTGGAACCAGGGTCTACCGCGCCGGAGTCACCAGAGAAGATGAAGGTGTCGCCGCTTTCCTGAACGCCACCCAGACGCCAGCCACCGTTAGCGATGGAGCCGGCAATGTAGTTACGGAAGGAAGTGCGCACGCCCCACTGTGCCTGTGCGCTGGTAATACCTACCGAGTCACCTGCTTGGCAGACGCTGGAGTCAGATGCGCCTGCAGATTGAGCACCCGAAGCACCGGCGGTGGATGCAGCTGCAGCAGTGTTACCGCCGCCAGTTCCGCCGGTGGTACCGCTCGCGGTGGTGTTGCCGCTAGTGGAGTTGCCACCAGAGGTGGTTCCACCGGTACTGTTAGTGCCGCCGCCAGTGGTGCTGTTGGTGTTCGAGTCGGTATTGCCAGTAGTGTTTGAGCCAGTGGTATTGGAACCGGTGGTACTGGAGTTGGTGTTGCCAGTACCGGAGGTACCAGCGCCGGAAGTACCGGAACCGCCCATCACGCGGTCGTAGAGGCGACCGGAGTTGTCCATGATGTTGCCGGAGTTAACAATCAGGCCGTTTACCTCGACCAGGGTGTCGTTCAAAGTGCCCACTAGACCAGCGATGCCCTCGGTTGCCCCGGAATCGGTCGCGCCGGTGAAGTTGGTGTCGCTTCCGCCGCCGCCACCAGAGCCACCTCCGGTGTCCTCAGGAGCCGGACCACATTCATCCTTTAGGGACAAGGTACCCACGGTGTTGTCCAGCTGAATACCAGCCTCATAGAAACCACCGAACACGTTAACGCCAGTGGAAGTCAGAGTCGTGGTGCCCGCGAGGTTCACGGAGTTTGACTTGAAGTTTGCTGCGGAGTTGAGGTTGACGCTAGCGAAGACAACATCGTTGCCGGTTTCGATTGGGCCTGGCTCATGTGAGTTCATACCCTCGAACTTGCGGGAAGAGTAGTCCGCGGTGAGCTCTGCCTTGGAACCATCAATATGCATTGCGATATCGGACAGGGTCAGATCCAAGACCCCGTTGTGGCCCGTGAAGTTCACAGTGCCGCCGAAACGAACAACACCCTTGCTGTCGCCGGTGATGGAAGATGCAGAAGCGGGGTAGACAACGCTACCCCCAGATCGCGAAGCACCGTCCTTCACAGTGATTGCACCGCGGGCGATGTTTCCCTCCACATAATTGCGGAAGGATTCCTTGACACCCCATGTGAGGGAACCTTCTGAAACTGCGCGGTGGGTTTCATCACAAGTCTGTGCTTGTGCCTGTGGAAGAACAGAGATGGATGCAGGTGCAAACAACGTGCCTCCTGCAATAGCTGCTGCCGCTAGGGTTGCGGATATCCTACGAACTACGAGGGGCTTTATCGACATTTGCGGTTCTTTCGATTATGAGTAAACAACTAGGGATCTGCTTGATAGCTTGTTCTACTAGGGGCATATAGTTAGGCTATCTTAACGAGGTAAGGCTAACTTTATGCAGTCCAGAAAGCAACAAGGAGAGGCATGTCACAAGGTGCGACGGAAGCAGGTTCGGGGGCTTTCCACGATGGAGAGATTGCACGCAGCGAAGAGGCAGACCAGGCTATTGAAGCTGACCGCGCCGTCGACCGGGCATTCGCTTCGATTTACCCCGATGTCAACCCCGCGGTAGCCATTGGTTCGAGCACTACCGAGCGCATCGGCTTAGCTGTAGCGACAGGTGTATTGGCATTTGGTGGTGCGATGGGAGATTTGATCATCGCCGGGGCCGGATTGGTTCTGGTGCTTTTCTCTGTCATCGCGGCGAGCATGAAGACTCCACGCCGAGTGCGCAATGAAGCTCGCAGCCGCTTCCCGCGTCAAGATTGGGCTGAATATAAGTCTAAGAATGCGCCGTGGATGTTGGGCTACTGGGCCATCATCATCGTGATTGTGGCGCTTGCGCTCTTTTTCGTTCCGGAAGACCAAAAGATCATCGGTGCAGTAGCCGCCGGTGTCATTGCAGCAGGCCTCATGTGGTCATGCCCAGGTATTGCACCACAGCGGAAGAAGCGTCGTCGCAAGAAGAATGCGGTGGATGAAGACGATGAAGATTCTGACTCAGAGGAATACTCCGAAGATTTAGAAAATGCGCACGAGCTTGATGATGACACTAAGTTTTGGGATGACATCGTCGAAGAAGCGAAGTAATTCCTTTACCCGTGAAGTTCTTTTGAACCGTGGGTACTATGGGCGCCATGATCTTCATTAACGTTAAATTTCATGTAAAGCCCGAGTACGCTGACACTTTCCTCGATGACATCAACTGGTACACCGAAGCTTGCAATGCAGAGCCAGGTTGTTTGGAATTCAAGTGGTTCCGTGACCCAGAAGATTCCCAGCGCTTCCTCCTCGTAGAGGCATACAAGGACGGCGAGGATGTAACCCACGTTCAAAGCGAGCACTTTGAGCGTTCCTGCAAGGAATTCCCTCAGTACCTGGTCGAAACTCCGGACATCATCAACTTCAAGATTGACGGCAAGACCGAGTGGGACAAGATGGCCGAGTTCAAAGTCGACTAGTCCTTTAACCTAGTCAGTCGGATTAACCATCTGGCTAGAACACAACAAGCCCGCTGCTTTAACAAGAACCTGAAGAAATCAGGTCTTCATAGCAGCGGGATTCTTGTTTTATTCAGTTATTATAATCACCTCAAGTTAGGTACCTGAGCGAATGTGTGCCTACATATTCGCTCGCTGGGTTTCGACCTCAGCTTGCATCTTGTCGAACCATTCGGTGAGAACAGTAATTACACCGTGGTCGAGGTTGGAAGGTGCGATGAGGTCGGCGATTTCTTTCAGCTTCGGGTGTGCGTTGTCCATCGCAACTGCGGTGCCGGCTTCTTGCAGGAGCTCAAAGTCATTGAGATAGTCACCGAAGGCTGCGGTTTCCTCGATGCTGATTCCGAGTTTCTTAGCCATGTGATGAAGGGCCGCGCCCTTATTCGCACCGGCGGGCATGATGTCCACCCAGGCTTGGCCGGATACAGCAACGTTGTGGTCGGGGATTGCCTCAAAGATAACCGGAGCGATGAACTCTTCCGAACCAGCAGCGCAATAGATCGCCACCTTGATGATGTCAGAGCCTTCAACCATTGAGCGCAGGTCAGCAACGCTTTCACGCGAGTAGTAGTACTTCTCCAACTGGGTGAAAGTATCCGGGTTGGCGTCCTCGGAGACGTAGCCGACGGTTGGGGTGCACAGCACCACGTCGTGCTCAACAGTGACGGATTGCAGTGCATCAAGAATGCGGTACACAGCGTCATCAGGAAGTACGGAAACGTCAATGATCTTGCCCTGGTGCGCAATCGCGGTGCCATTTTCGGCGATATATGAAAGGTCATCGCCAAACTGGTCCTGCAACGTGGCAAGCTGGCGGCCCGAGGCCGGAGCGATAACTACACCGAGCTCCTCCGCGCGCTTGAGCAGCGGCCAGAAATCTTCTGGCACCTTACTCTCGCCATCTAACAAAGTGCCGTCCATGTCTAGGGCGATGAGTCGCGGATAAACCATGAGAAAAACCTCGATACTTGTGTAAAACTGGGGTGCATGACTGAAACTGCTGAATCAACCGCACCTGTACTTACGTCAGTCCGCCAGCGTACCGGACTCATCGAATTGAACCGCCCCAAGGCGCTTAACTCGCTGACTCCAGAGATGATTGACATCATCGGGGATGCTGTCCGGGCCTGGGAAAATGATGATTCCATCGACCAGATCGTGTTGTACACCACCAACCCAAAGGCATTCTGCGCTGGAGGGGACGTGCGATATGCGCGCGATAACATCGTCGATGGCAACGCCGGCGTCGTGGATGATTTCTTCGCCAGTGAGTACACGGTCAACGGTGAGCTTTCCAACTTCACCAAGCCACTCATCGCCATCATCAACGGCGTTGTGATGGGAGGTGGACTGGGCATTTCCATCCATGGCTCGCACCGCGTGGTGACAGAAAATGCCTTTGCGTCCATGCCAGAGATGGCCATTGGCTACTTCACTGACGTAGGTGTTTCCCACGCAGCGCAGCGCATGGTGGGCACCCGCGGTAAGTCTTCCACGGCCTTGGCTAAGTACTGGTCTATTACCGGCTACCGCATGTACGCTGCAGACATGCTCTGGTCTGGTGTGGCAACGCACGTGGTCAAGGACGCAGACGAGATTCTAGAGGCAATCATCGCCCACGGCGTCGAAGCTGCCTTGGAACAGCACTTCTATGTGCCAGAAGAGGAAGCACCGTTGGCCAGCGTGATTGAGCACATCGAATCCACCTTCAACCACGCAACCTGGGCAGAAATCCAGGAGGCATTGAAGGCTGCTGATAAAGACTTTGCGAATCAGACTGCGGAGTACTTGGCATCGGCATGCCCAACCTCTGTTGTGGCTTCCAATGAGCTGTTTGAAGCCCATGCGAAAGAAGACGATATCGTCGTAGCACTCAAGCGCGAAGAATCCTTGGGTCGCTACATCCGATCCCGCGATGATTTCATCGAGGGCGTGCGCGCCGTGCTGGTAGAAAAGACCCGCGATGCTGCCTTCAGCCCAGCGGATACCGCCGAGGTGGACCTAGACGCTATCCACGAGGCTCTAAAGATTTAAGGCCCATTTGATATGTTCAAACCATGGCCCTACACCGTGAACCGCAAATGCCCGAGCTGAAGAAACCACCATGGATTTGGGTGTGGCTGATTTTGGCCACGGGCGGGTTTGCGCTTCTAGCTGTGTATTTCAATTGGGATGAGATACCTGATCCATTCCCTTCCCATTGGAATGCGCGCGGTGACGCGGATGCTTTCACGGAGAAGACGTGGCAGCAAATGTTCTTCATGTTCGGTTTGCCCACATTAATTTTCACGGCAACGGTTGCTGGTTGTTTCGCTTTTATGCACCAGCATGCCAAGCATTTGCGTGGTGAAGATTGGAAGATTGCGCGCTCGCGGGCAATGTCAAATTCCATGCTCAAGCCCCTGGGGCTGTGGATGTTCGTTCTCAACCTGATCATCGTGGTGAGCATATATTTCTCCATCATAACGGTGGAGATATTCTCGCCATTTCTCATAGTTGGATTGTTCGTTGTGGTGGTGGCCTTGCTGTGGCAGATGGCAGGGGTCCAAAAATGGGTGGATGAGCATTACCCAGATCCCAAACTAAGCAAGCACATGAAGTGGGGGATGTTCTACTACAACCCGGAAGACCCCAACATGATGGTGCACCGCGATCTCAACAGCACCTTCAACATGGCGCACAAAGGCTCTTGGGTCGCGATGGGTGCTCTACTCGGCCTGCCAGTCATCCTGGTTGCAGCGCTCATCATCGCGACGCTCTAGAAACGCTCTAGGAACTCTTTAGCGGCTGGGCACCTCAGCGCGATGGGCGCCGCGCATGGCCTGGTAGGCCTCAAAAGCACGGTTGGAATTGATGTGCGCCGGTGGGCCATATTGCAGGACAGTAGACTCAACGGCTGGGCTGAGGGCAGGCAGTTGCAATTCGGGGGCATCGATAAGAGCAATGCCTGTGGTGTCTTCGTTTAGGCGAACCGTAACCACTTTCCACATATTTAAAATCGGCATGGCAGCCTGGGGGAGGGCTAGCTCGCGCGCGGTGTCGGCAGGAAGGCTTTGGCGGACCAAAGCGGGCACAAGCTTGTCGATACCAAACTGGCGCAACCTTTTAACCGGTTCCTGGAAGCGCAGCCTAGCCAATTGCGAATCAGCCCATGCCCAGGTGAATACGCCCTCGTTCACGGTGGCGATGATGACCGCATTAGCTTCGATGTTGTCGTCCCTGTCAACCAGGACCCGGCCGGATTCGAGGTTGACTGGGGCGTGTTCTTGTGCCGCCTTGGGGTAGTTCGCGCTAAACCACATGGCATGTTCAATGGCGCAGAAATAGCCATCGGCGCTGATGTCTTCTAGCTGCCAGTTAAAGCCAGGTGCATTCGGGGCAGATAGTGAGCTGATGCGCTCATCCAGGAAATGCACTATCACGTCGGTGCGTGCGCTAGTTGCATGGTTTGCTCCATGAATGTGCAAACCATGATCTACTTCTTCAATGCTAAGGCCCCGGGAATGGGCAAAGGCGGTGACAGCGCGCACCTCATTCAGCCCACTGACCATTGGATCCCCGATGCCTTCAATGAGCACCTTTTCAAAAGGAATGTGGGCCGCTGAGGGGACGGTGACGGAACCTTTGGCTGGTGTGGCCGAGGCAATATCGACGGAGATAGCTGCCTTGGAGCCGTCCGACTGATTGGCAATCAGGATGGTGTTGCCGCTCTCGAGCGCGCGGGCCGCGGCGAGAATAACCTCAGAGGCTGGTTGTGCACCGTTAAGCTCAGCAATCGCTGGGCTGCCATCGTGGGATGTGGACCAGGTCCATTGCCCGTCTTTGAGCACAGCAATGCGCTTGCCGATGAGATCTAAAGCGCCGGAATCGGAATAGAACCGGACCTGCACGGGGAGGTCAGCTGCCTCAGCCTCGACGGCCGCAGGTTTGGCCTCAGGTTCGGGGCTGTTCTGGAAATTAATTTCAGTTCCAGTAAAACCACCGACGGAGTCTTCTAAGCAGCTCATGAGGAGATCTTGTTCATGAGCTATGAAAAGACCGTCGGCGGCGAGGTCCCGGATCGTCTTCGGCTGCGTCAGATTCATGGCTAGCAGTCTACTTGGTAGATCTACCCAATTGCCTTTTCATACGCCGCAACGAGTGCTTCAGTGGACTCGCGCCAGGAATAACGCTCAGCTTCCTTGCGGGCGTTATCGCCCATCTGTGCGCGGCGCTCAGAATCCTGCAGCAGACCGATAATCGCCTGTGCCCAGTCTTCATCCGTTCCGTCCTCGGCAATGAGGTGCCCGGTTTCGCCTTCATCGATGACGAAGGGGATACCGCCCGCGTTCGTGCCCACTACCGGCACACCGGAAGCGAAAGACTCCAAGGCAACCAGACCGAGTGTCTCCGTCTTGGACGGGAATACAAACACGTCGCCGCTGGCGAAAGCAGCCGCGAGGTCATCGCCGGAAAGGTAGCCGGTGAAGGTGGTGAAGCTGTCATCGAAAGACTTTTGCAGCTCCTCCAAATAAGGACCACCGCCGACAATGCCAAGGCGTGTACCAGGTACCTGCTTGCGCACAATCTGCATCACGTTGTTGAGACGCTCTAAGTCTTTTTCGCGTGAGATGCGGCCGATATAAGAAACCAGGGGCGAATCCGGGTGGTTATTAGTCAGCAGGTTCCGCGCCTCAGGGGTTGCCTTGGCAGGGTGGTAGCCCACGGTATCCACGGCCTTTGGCCACAGCGTGAGCCTTTCAATACCCATGTCGGTGGCCTTTTCAATCATCGGATCCGAGGTGCACAAGTTCACCTGGGCTTGATTGTGCAGGTAGCGAATAGCACCCGTGGCCATGCCGCGAGTCCAACCAATGCCGAGCGCATCGACGTAATCGGGAACATTGGTGTGGTAGCTACACACCAGGGGATAGGCGTCACGTTTGGCCGCGAACACACCGAGTGCCGCTGACCAGATGGGATTAACGGCGTGGATGACATCCGGATCGAAATCCCGCATGCGCTTCCAAAACTTAATGGGAGGCACCGCAAATTTGATTTCCGGATAGACCGGGAAAGCAAAAGACGGCAGGCTGTAGACGCTAAAACCCGCATAGGATTCAGGCGGGTTGCCAGGGGCAAAGATGACAACCTCGTGGCCCATCTCCGCGAGCTGGTCCAAAGTGCGGGTCAGGCGAGTGACCACACCGTCGATTTTGGGCAGGAAAACCTCAGTGACTATCGCAATACGCACGTGTTCTAGGCGCTTTCAGACAGTCCTGATCCTGCTGCCACACGCGCAGACTCTTGCTGTTCAGGCACGCCTGCCTGCTGCGCGGAAGTCCACAAAGACTGTGCAGGGATCTTTGAGCGGTCCACGCGGTCAGCGTACTTGCGCGCGACATCTTCGACTTCCTGCAACAGACCTTCGGACAAGGTGGTTGGCTCTAGACCCAACTCCAAGAAAGTGTCGTTGTGCACGTGCAGATCATTTTCTGCTGATTCCTTGCGTGGGTTTGGCACGTAAGCCACCTCGGCGGAAGAAATCTCGGCGATGAGCTCCGCGAGGTCACGCACGCGGTGGGTCTCAGTCATCTGGTTAATGATCTTGACGCGGTCACCCTTAGCTGGAGCATTGTCCAATGCCAGCTCAATGCAACGCACCATGTCGCGGATGTGGATGAACGCGCGGGTCTGACCACCGGTGCCGTGCACGGTCATTGGGTAACCAATGCCGGCCTGGATGAGGAAGCGGTTGAGAACCGTGCCGTAGTCACCGTCGTAGTCAAAGCGGTTGATCAGACGCTCATCCTTGATGGTCTGATCGGTGTGGGTGCCCCAGATGATGCCTTGGTGCAGGTCAGTGATGCGCAGCTCGTCATTCTTGGCGTAGTACGCAAATAGGTGCTGATCTAGCACCTTGGTCATGTGGTAGACCGAGCCCGGGTTGGATGGGTACAAGATGGACTGGTCAACATGACCACCCTCCGGCAGGTTGACTTGGATGTCCAGGTAGCCTTCCGGAATCTTCATGCCAGCGGTGCCGTAGCCATAGACACCCATGGTGCCCAAGTGCGCCACGTGAATGTCCTGGCCGGATTCCACAATTGCCGCCAACAGGTTGTGGGTGGCGTTGATGTTGTTGTCCACGGTGTAGCGCTTGTTGCGCGAGTTCTTCATGGAATAAGGCGCCGCGCGCTGTTCCGCAAAGTGCACAATCGCATCAGGACGCTGGGTGTTGATGAAGTCCAACAGGCCGTCGTAATCCTGCGCCACATCGATGTTTTCAAAACCAATGGTCTTGCCGGAGACTTCTTCCCACGCAGCGATACGAGTATCAATATCGGAGATGGGGGTCAGGGAGTCTGCGCCCAGTTCTTCGTCGATGGCGCGTCGTGAAAGATTGTCGATGATTATGACATCGTGTCCTTTGTCGGACAGATACAACGAGGCAGGCCAGCCACAAAAACCGTCGCCACCGAGAATCGCAACTTTCACTTTGAACTCCATTAAAATTCGCGGACAAGAATTGGCACTTTATCCAAAGTGCCCTTTGAACGACAATACCCCCGACTCCAACAGTTTTCCTGTTGGGTCGGGGGTTATTGAGCTATCTGTTAGTTATCTAATAGCCCTCAACGTGGTGAAAGCCCTGCGGATGTAGGCTTCTTTGTCTGCTTCAGTGGCAACCTCGTGGGGGGATTCAACCTTCAGCCGCGCTAGCTCGGAAGCGCCCCACACGATGGTGGCTGCACCAACCTGCAAGCTGAGCGCGACCTCAAAATTATCCATCTCTGGATAACGCCGCGCAAAAGAATCCTGGAACTTGACCAGTACCTTGATAACTTCCTCATGGTGCGGGATAAACCGCTTGCGCGCCAGCATGTGTTCCTGGATTTGAAACAGTGTGGCAATGGAGCGGAACTCGCTGCCTTCTTTGACGATTGACTCAACGGCGATGTCTTCAAAGACTTCCGTAATCGTCATACCCTCTGGGTAGGTTTCAATTACCGGCACGAAGTCATCAATGGTGTCCACACAGAATTGGAACAGTGCTTCATCGATGCTGGGGAAGTAGTTGTGGAAGGTACGAACCGAAACGCCTGACTCTTTGGCAACCAGCACAATGGTGAGGCCTTCGAAGCCTTCGCGCAATAAGATTCGCGCGGCAGCTTCTGAAATGGCACGGCGGGTGGCCAGTTTCTTGCTTTCTCTTAAACTAGCCATTGACCGTGTTCCTCCTACTTTTAACTCTCTAGATTCTTGATCCTAAACCTTCACGGATTCAGAATCTGCAGTTTCTGCATCTGCAGAAGATTGTGCTTTTCGTAGCTCCGCTTCATGGTCGGTTAAAGCGGTGCCTTCAATATCCATGTTCGGCAGAATCTTATCCAGCCACTTCGGAATCCACCAAGCCCTGTCGCCCAACAGGAACATGGTGGCCGGGATGATCAGCATGCGGACGATGAAAGCATCGAACGCGACACCGACTGCGAGGGCGAAGCCCATGGTGCGGATGAATGGTTCATCGATAAGCATGAATGCGGCGAACACCGAAATCATAATGATGGCTGCTGCCGTGACCACGCGGGCACCGTGCTTGAAGCCGTTAGAGGTGGCATTCGCGGCCGTCTTGCCGTGCACATAGCCCTCGCGCATGCGGGTGACCAGGAAGACCTGGTAATCCATGGCCAGGCCGAAAGTCAGGCCGATGAGCATAATCGGCAGGAAGGACAGCAACGGCTGGGTATCGGTGATGATGCCGAACATGCCTTCTTGGAAGATGCCGACGGTCACACCGAAGGCGGCCGCCATCGAGAGTGCGAAACCGCCTGCCGCAATCAGCGGCACCCAGATAGAACGGAAGACCAAGAGCAAAACAATAAACGCCAGCACCAAGACGATGGCGATATAAGGCACCAGAACATCCGAGAGACGCTCAGAAATGTCATCAAAAATCGGGGTGATACCGGTGATGCCATAGGTGCCACCGGTTGTATCGGTGAACTCGGCCTGGTGGGAGCGCAGCGCCTCTAGGGTCTGGGTGGTCTCTTCATCGGTTGCGCCCGTGGTTGGGGTGATCATGACCTGGGCTGCGTCCATGTTGTCGGTGGTGGCAACAATCTGGGCGTTGACCACGCCTTCGGTGGTTTGGAAATCGGTGAGAATGTCCTGGATGGCTGGGATGCGTTCTTGCTCTGCCACATCGGCGACGTCCACGAAAGCGACCATTGGTGCGTTGCGGCCGGGGCCGAATGCTTCATTGATCATGTCGTAGGATTCGCGCTGCGGGGTGCCTTGTGCGGACATACCATCAGTAGGCATGGCCAAGCGCATCTGCGCGGCCGGAATTGCTGCGATACCCAAGATGAGGATGCCTGCGACCAGGGAAAAAACTGGGTGCTTGCGAATCTGGCGCACCCACTTCAGGCCCATGGTCGGCTTTTCATCTTCTGGGTCCGGAACCTTTGGTCCTGCCACGCGGCCGGCGAAAATCTTGGTACCCAGCAGGCCCAAAAGACCTGGGATGAAGGTCAGCGCGACGAGCACGGCGATGGCAACGGTAGCTGCTGCCGCAATAGCCATGGTGGACAGGAATGGAATGCCGATAATCGTCAGCGCAGCCAGCGCGATGACCACGGTGATACCTGCGAAGACCACGGAGGAACCCGCGGTACCGGTAGCCATACCCATGGCATGCGCGCGGGTTTCCTTGTCCATCTTCTTCAGCTCCGCCGCGAATTCCTTCGGGGAGAGGTCATTGAGACCAGAGCTGGTGATCAACTGGTTGCGGAAACGCGCGACAATAAACAGTGCGTAGTCAATGCCCACGGCCAGGCCAATCATGGACGCCAGCATTGGGGTCATCTCTGCCACGGAATCTGTGAACACGGTGGACAGCTGCACGCCGAGCAGGCCAACCCCCACGCCGATAACAGCAGAAATCAGTGGCATGCCAGCAGCAACCATGGAGCCAAAGGTGATGAGCAGGACAATGCCGGCGACGATCAAACCAATGATCTCAGCCGACATATCCAGGCCTTCACTCATGGTGGAAAATGCATTGCCGGAGTACTTCGCGGTGAAGTCTCCTTCATCAAATTCGTTGACCAGGCTGGTGATTGCCTCACGGTCTTCGGCCGCGATGTCGGTGACACCCTCGGCGTCGAATGCAACGGTGATGGTGCCGGTGCGCTCATCTTCTGACAGTGGCGATAGTGCCTGGATGTTGGCATCGATTTGTTCTTGTGGCATGCCCTGGGCAGCCATCTGCTCACCCATTTGCTGCTGCATGCCCATTGATGCCATCACTGGGTTAACAATCGCATCTTGGTCAGCCAAAACGCCGGTGGCCTTGAGGTCTTCAACGAAAGTATCAACTTCCGCCATGACCTCAGGGTCGGTCAGGGTAGTGCCTTCCGGGGCTTCGATGACGATGGTGCCGGATGGATCCGACATGTAGTCAGAGTCATCGCCAAAGCGCTCCGCCATCTCTTCCTGGGTGGTTGTGGAGTCCATCGGCGGCATGGCGAATGAGGGGTTGGCGGGCTTGGCAAATTGCGCGGCCAGCCCACCCATGGCAACGAGCAGGATGATCCAGAACGCGATGAATGGCCACACCTTGGTGTATGACCAGCGCCCTAGTCGATATAAGACCTTCGACATAGTCCAGCTTTCTTTAGTTAGCTTCGAAACAATTCAAACATTGCACAGTGTATGTAAATTTGCACTCTGAGTGCAATTACTTGTGGAAGATGCACACACGCAGCACGCTTGTGACGGTGCTCTCTTGGCTTTTCTTCGCATTGTGCTTGTCGATGCTCCCCGCGGCCAGATTCACATGTCCGTTTCAATCTCACGCTGGGCAGTCGGTAGACTTGCCGTCATGCTTCATGCCGTCAGCTTCGCCTTGCTCGATTCCATCAACGCCTTACTCATTGGCGTGGTGGTTGCGCTTGGCGTCATGCTGCCGCGCGGCAAGTACAAAACCGTCACTCCGCTGCTCATTGCTGGCGACTGGTTCGGCGTCTTCGCGCTGTCGGTCCTGTCAATGTTTATCTTTGACAGCCTCAAGGAATATGTTGACGCCTTCTTGGATTCCCCGCTGCTGGGAATCTTGCTGATCATCTTGGGCTTCGCCGGCATTGTGATGGCGTGGCGCTCGCGTCCGGGGGAGTCCAACGCGCTGGTGGACAAGATCCTTAAACCCCTGCAGACCCCCACGCCGCTGACATTCCTCACCGGATTCATCCTGGGCCTTGCCCAGTCGGTCACCTCCGGCCCGTTCTTCGCCGGCCTGCTGCACCTGGTCGCCGGCGGATTCAACGCCTGGGTGCGCTATGGCGGGCTGGTCATCTACGCCACCTTGGCTCTGTCTTTGCCTATCCTGGTCGCAGCTTTTATCGGCTACGTTCGTACCAACCCGCAGTCCGCCGCCGGGCAACTCTTTGCCCGCGCGCGGGAGAACAAAGAACAAGTATCCAAAGCCGGCGGCTACTTGGTTGGCGTGGTGCTTAGTGTCATGGGTGTGCTAAGCCTCTAGTCAGCAAAGCTCCAGTGCGCTGAAGCTACTCAAATAAGACATCATTCAAGCTCAGTGCTTCACCCGCGCCGGCTTGGTTCTTGGAAAATTCCACATACCGTGCCGCATGCGGGATAAACCCCGCGGATTCCTCTGGGCTCAGCTCCCGGCGAACCTTAGCCGGAACACCGGCCGCTAAACTGCGCGCCGGGATATCCTGACCCTCTAGCACCAGCGCACTGCCGGCGATAAGAGAGCCCGCGCCAACCCGCGAGCGTGACAACAGTGCAGCGTGCATGCCAATTAATGAGCCCACTTCCACATAGGCGCCGTGCACCAGAGCCATGTGCCCGATGGTGACATCATCTTCCAAAGTGGCCGGCGCATCCGCGTCGCAGTGAAAGACAGAATTGTCCTGGATATTGCAGCGCGCCCCGATGGTTATCTTGTTAGTATCCCCTCGTAGCACTACGCCATAAAACACTGAGGCATCCGGTCCAATCTCAACATCACCAATGATCGCCGCATTCGGCGCAATCCAGGCGCTGCGGTGAATCTTTGGCGTCTTGCCCTGAAACGGCAAAATCAACGGCGATGAAGTGGGGGACATAATGCTACTCCTTCTACTAACTAGATGACTACCTAGGTGGCTATCTAGATGACCACGAAGGCGATCTGCGGATTGATCTCATAATCACCAGGTGTGGCGCCGAGTTTATCTGCTACTTCAGAGCTTAAAGGCAAAATCCAGCCCTTCTTCGGATCCTTGACGGGCAGAACCTCGCGGTCGGTGGGCACGAAAATTACCGTGGTGGAGTCTGTTGCCAGCGCACCAGGCGCAGAAGACGCAAGAATTCCGAGCACTTTATCCACGTCAGCGGCAAGGATTTCCACGATGACCATGGCCTCCGCCGTGGAGACATCAAGATGTTCAACCGGAATGCGCGCAACCTCACCCGAAGCCGTTGTCAGCTTCGGTCCGGTGTTGCCGGTGATTTTGTCCCACAGATCTTTTAAACCCATGCAGACCAGCGTAGTTACTCGTCGGCGAAATTATGCCGAATGGTGTTTGTCCGGCGCGTGGTCGCGTTGAAATAAGAGGAATAGCCGGTGGAGAAGGTTGCCTCAATGGCTTCCTCGCGGCGTTCGGTCAAAGAGACGCAGACATAATCTAAGGAGCTATCAAAGCGCGGGCATATAGCCATGTAGGAGGCGCCGTCGCGCCGGGCGAGCCCGAGGGCAATCGTTACTTCATGCTCTGTTGCTTCTTTGGACTTGTAAACCGGGTCGGGGTCGATGGCGAAGGCGAAGCCGGATCGAACCATCTTCCCAGTCATCACGTCGAAGACGGAGAAATTATCACGGGAGATCTTGGAGGTGATGACTGGGGCAATGTCTATCGGGGATGGAGCAACGGATGAAGTTGTGTGATGTGCCATATATTCATCAGTAACACAGCTCACACTCCTTGGCTAGTTGGATGGGATAATTTCAACCAAAAGAACGCACAATTCCCGCCCGCAGCAAACCCAAAGCGCACAAATCTGAGGTCTAGAGACAGGTTCGCATCGTATTTACGTAGTCGCCCTCCCACCGCCCCGCTGCGCACCCAAGCGGTAGAATCGGCCGGTATGACTTCCCAGCCGCAGCCTTTCGATACCTCACTAAATGATTCGACCGGTAAAGGAATCAGCGCGCATGACACCGCGGTGATTTTCGAGGGCGGTGGGATGCGCAATTCTTATACCGCGGCGTGTGTAAAGACCTTGATTGACCAAGGCGTGGAGTTCGGCTGGGTTGGCGGTGTCTCCGCGGGGGCTTCGCACGCGGTGAATTTCTTGTCCTTGGACGGCTTCCGTGCGGTGGAAAGCTTCGTGGATTTTGCCAAGAACCCCAGCTTCGGCGGACTTAGCTCCATGATGCGCGGTACAGGCTATTTCAACGCGGAGTTTATTTATGAAAAGGCGGCCGACCAGGACCTGCCTTTTGATTTTGAAGCCTTTTCCAATAACCCAGCACCGCTGAATCTGTCTGCCGTCAATGCACTGACGGGGGAGACCGTGGTGTGGACACGCGATGACATCAAGCAGGTAGAAGACCTCTTGATGCGCGTGCGTGCTTCGTCCACGTTGCCGTTAATCATGCCCATGCGACAAATTGATGGCGTGCCTTTCGTGGACGGCGCGATGGGCGATTCCGGCGGCATCGTCATCGAGGAAGCCGAAAAAGCCGGCTTCAAGAAGTTCCTCTTCGTGGGCACAAAGCCGCGCGGCTTCGTCCGTCCCGAGGTCAAGCGCAAGGCCGGTCTGCGCGGCTTCTTCCGCAAGTACCCAAGCGTTGCCGAGGCGATGATTAGCCGCCCGGCAAAATACAACGCTTCAAAGCAGCGCCTGCTGGAACTGGAACAAGAAGGCAAAGCGCAGCTCTTCTTCCCCGAGAACATGCAGGTCGCCTCGACCGAGCGCAACGTGATGAAGCTGCGCGCCAACTACCAGGCCGGCAAGCAGCAGATGTACTCGGAGTGGCCCGCCTGGAAGGAATTCCTCGGCGGATAATAGTATCCTCGATATCGCTAGAGCTTCATCCGCATGAATACGGCATCTTGCGCTGGGTTGTCGTTGTAGGGCTCAGTGTATCCAAATCCCATGCGCTCATACATTGCGATGGCGGTGGCGAGCTCCGGATCGGAATCGAGAACTACCTCTTTGTAACCGACATCTTTGATGGCATCGATGGTGATTTCTACTAGGCGGCGGCCAAATCCGTGCCCGCGGCCAGTAGGGCGCACATACAGGCGCTTGAATTCGGCGGTGGTTTCGCTCAAAGGCTTGTACATGATGCAGCCGGCGGGCTCATCATCGACGGTTGCTAGCCAGATGCGTTCATAGTGGCCAGGCAGATCGGCGAGTTCGGCCTCAGTGCCTTGCGATGCCAACACCTCGCGAACTTTCTGCGGCTCTGGATGGGTAGAAAACATCCATTCCAGATATTCCTCGATGAGTTCGCGGACCTCATCCACGCGGTCTTGTTCAACGGCGTCAATAATCGCGGAATTTTCCATGTCCGAGAGTGTAATAGCAAAAGCTTTAGCCGCACCGGTTTGCACACGTGCGGCTAAAGCTTTGAGGATTTCGGTGAGGCGAACCCTGGGATTAATCGTCCCAGTCATCATCCCAATCGTCGTCGTCCCAGTCGTCATCATCCCAGTCATCGTCATCATCGTCGTCCCAACGGTCATCCCAGTCATCATCCCAATCGGAGATGAATGGAATGTTCGGGAGGGAAGAGGTCGGCACAACGCCGCCTGCGAAGCCAGTGACCGCGGCGAGAATCGACGCGATGATTGCTTGAATGTTCATGGAAGCTCTCCTGTCTGAGTAGGAAACGTGTCCCATTGTTGGGAAACGTTTGGGGCAGTGAATCCGGTGGTGTAGCTAGCGCTTTTGGCTACAAATCGAACTATATGATGTCCGCAATTCAATTGGCAGAGCAATGACTGCCGGATCTGCTATTTTCCCAGGTCAGAGCCGCATTAAAGTTCCTTAATGTTCAGGTTTTAGTCAGTGATTTCCGCAGGTTTCGCTAGAAGTTTTTAGGGTAGGGTTGAGGCCATTGTCAACTAATCCCAACTGATTCCAATGTGGGAGAAATCGGGGAAATAATGAATACCCGCAAGAAACTAACACCCACTCAAATAGTGATAATCGTGCTTCTTGGTATCGCATTGGCATGCCTAGTGGGTGTGCTCAACGGCGTCTACACCTTGGGTCAAGCCATCGGTGATGCAGATGCCGTCCCGGCAGCCTTCGTGGACTCGAAAGTCGCGCGTGCAGAGCTCTACGGCTATGCCGCTTTAGTCTGCACGGCGCTATCGTTCGTATTGATTCTCAAGGATTGGCTACGGGGTAGCCAATCAGCGTCCTAGTCGGCAACGAGGGGTTCGATAGTCAGCTCAGGGTGTTCTTTCTCCACGAAGGCGAGCTTCCACTTATCGCCGAACAGGGCGATGATTTCGCCGTCGTCGCGGGTGAAGATTTCCACGCCGCGCTGGCGGCCCAGTTCTGGGGCGGACTCGGCGTCGGTGCGACGCGCCACCGAATAAGGGATTGGCTCGGTGACGGTTTCCACGTTGTATTCCAGCTCCATGCGCGCCTGCATGACCTCGAACTGCATCGGGCCAACAGCGGCCATGACTGGGGCGGCGTCGCCACGGAGATCGTTGCGCAGAATCTGCACCACGCCCTCGGCGGACAGCTGCTCCAAGCCCTTGCGGAAGGCCTTGTACTTGCCCAAAGACTGCGCGCGCAGAATGCGGAATGCTTCTGGGGCGAACTGAGGCATCGGTGCGAACTGCACCTTCTTGCCCGCGTAGATGGTGTCACCAGGTGCCAAAGAACCAGCATTGACCAGGCCGACAATATCGCCAGGGTAAGCAACATCCACGGTGTCGCGAGTACGGCCAAACACGGTCAGCGCGTACTTCGTGGAGAAGGTACGGCCGGACTGCGCGTGGTTGACCTGCATGCCGCGCTCAAATTGGCCGGAGACAATACGCATGAATGCCAGGTTGTCGCGGTGCTTGCGGTCCATACCCGCCTGCACTTTGAAGACAACGCCTGCGAATTCGTCGGTAACTTCACGAACTTCATCAATGGCGGTGGTAGAAGTCTCGATTGCCTTTGCATCAGAATCACGTGAGCGGGGAGCCGGAGCAATCTCGCATAGTGTGTCCAGAATCTGGTGCACACCAAAGTTCAGCATCGCAGACGCGAAGATCAGCGGGGAAGTCACACACTGCTCAAATAGTTCTTGGTCGTGCACGGCGCCATCGGCAGCAAGAAGTTCTGCTTCTTCCACCGCGGTCTCCCACGTGTCCTCTTCCTTTTCTGCAGCATCAGCAGGGGAGAAGTGCTCCTCGGGAGCGATGGTGGAACCACCAGCGGTACGGATGAAGTGAATGTAGTTATCTGCCTCGCCATCATCATTGATGTGCGCAAGACCGCGGAAGTCGCCGGCCATACCCACTGGCCAGTACAGCGGCGTTGGCTGCAGCTCAATCTCGTTGACAATTTCATCAACCAGTTCCAGCGGGTCGCGTCCCACGCGGTCCCACTTGTTAATCACCGTGACAATCGGCAAACCACGAGCCTTACACACGCGGAACAGCTTCAGGGTCTGTGGCTCCAAGCCCTTCGCGGCATCAATAAGCATGACTGCGGCATCCACCGCCGTCAGCACACGGTAGGTATCTTCAGAGAAGTCCGCGTGACCCGGGGTATCCACCAAGTTGATCATGTAAGGCTCGCCCTCATGACCCTCTGGCGCGTACTCAAACTGCAGCGCAGAAGAGGCCACGGAAATACCGCGGTCCTTTTCCATCTCCATCCAGTCAGAGACAGTGGACTTACGTCCAGACTTGCCGTGGACCGCGCCGGCCTCATTAATAACGTGCGCATGCAGCGCCAATGCCTCAGTCAGCGTGGACTTACCAGCGTCCGGGTGGGCAATGACGGCAAACGTACGGCGGCGTGCAGCCTCAGCAGCAATACTCATGACTGTTTAGTCTAGTGATACATCCAGCTCTCGCCCTAACTGGTCAAAGACCTCGTGCGCGAGCTCACGGTCCTTGTCCCGTTTCCCACCACGACCAACCTGGTAAGGCTTGAGATAAAACTCGCCCGATTGGTAGTGGATTCCCTTTACTCCGGTGAGGAAATGCACCAGACGCTCACCGCCTTGCGACGGCGTGCCCATGCGCGATGCCACTGGCGCGAAGTTATAAAACGCGCCCAAAAAGGACTTCGAGGTCTTAGAAAAGTTGGTGGACAGCACACCTGGATGAAACGCCACGGAATTGATCTGCTGCTCGTGGAGAAAACGCGTCAGCAAAACGTCACCCAATTTTGCATTGCCATAGGCACGCGCCGGGGAGAACTTCTCAAAGGTGTTCGGGTCTTCGGGATCAAAGCGCGAGAACAGATTCGCCGCGATCGATGAGGTATTGACCACCACAGAGCCTGGGCCGCGCAGCTGGTCCTTTAATAACCCCGTGAGCAGAAACGGCGCGACCACGTTGACCTGCCACGTGCGCTCGTAGCCATCAACCGTGCGCACCTCAGTATCAAAAAGCCCGCCGGCATTATTAGCCAAGCCATCAATGGGTCCGAGTTCCTGAAGCTCGCCTGCCAACTCGCGCACTTGGTCCAACTCGGCAAAGTCAGCGGTGTGGAACTGCACGCCTAGTTCACGTGCGACAGAGCGGGTCTTTTCCGGACTGCGGCCCACAATAACCAGACGGTCTTCTGGGCGGGTGGCGTGGATGAGGCGGGCAGCTGCTGCGCCGATTCCGTCGGAGGCGCCGGTTATGACATAGGTTTTAGACATAGCATTTACTTTAAATAGTGCGTCCGGCTCTTAAATGGACGTCCGCTTAGCCTTTGCTGTGAATCGTATTTTGGGCCTTATTTAAACCAGAAGCAATGATTTCTTTCACTGATTGCGCAGCTAGCGCAATGCCATCATCAAAACCCGCACCAGCGTTGACTGGGCCCAGAACATAATCAGGGATGGAAGAACCCTTAGGTGGACGTGCAATGCCAATGCGCACGCGCACATAATCACGCGTGCCCAGATTCTGCGACAGCGATTTCAGGCCGTTGTGTCCATTTTCATTGCCGCCAAGCTTCAAGCGAATCTTGTTCTCCGGCAAATCTAATTCGTCATGGATAACGATGATGCGCTCCGCTGGAACCTCGAGCGCCTGCGCAATCGGAGCGATGGGGTCGCCGGAAAGATTCATAAAAGTAGTGGTGCGGGCAATAAGAACCTTCTGCCCATCCATTTCCAAGGTGGCGGCATGCACCTTGTGGCCTCTGACCGGCTGCAATAGCTCGCCAGTTTCTGCCAGCAGGTCATCCACGGCCATGTAGCCCACATTGTGGCGGGTAGCCGCATACTTTGCGCCGGGGTTACCTAATCCGACAACAATCCAATCGGCTTCCGCCGGCAACTCGAAATACTTCGGCGCAGCAGAGCCCTTTGCGCGTTTATATCCATTATTAGATGCAGTGGAAGCAGAGCCGGAGCGGAAACGGTCAAGAAGATTCTTAAAGAAATTCACGTTTCTAGTCTGGCATATTCTAATGATGGATTTGGCATAGTGGGAAGGCATGAGCAGTGTTCTAGATTCCCTGACCGTCCCTATCCTTCCCGCGCCGATGGCAGGCGGGCCGACGACGCCACAGTTGGTCAATGAGGCGGCGGCTGCCGGCACCGTGGGTACATTAGCGTGGGGCACCATTTCAGTTGAGGGGGCACAGGCAGAGCTTGCCGATGTCACCGCGCCCGCTTTCGGCATCAACCTCTTTGCCAAGCAGCCGGAGCTGAGCACCGATGCGGTTAAAGCAGCAGAGGCGATTGCAGCGCAGGAAGGCGTGGAGCTTCAGCCGGCGGACTTTTCTAACGGCTGGGAGGAGAAGCTCGAGCTGGCGTTGAGCGCAAACCCGAAGATGGTGTGGTCCATGTTCGGAACATTCACAGAGCAAGAAGTAGAACGCCTGCATGCGGCTGGGATAGAGGCGTGGACAACGGTCACCACCGAAGAAGAGGCACAAGCCGCTGCGGCAGCAGGCGTGGATGCGCTTTGCGTGCAGGCACCCGACGCCGGTGGGCACCGCGGCGTGTGGGATCCAATCGCCGAGCCTGACCAGCGGCCGCTTGCTGAGCTGGTGCACGCCATAGCTGAAGTCACCGATCTGCCGTTGATTGCTGCGGGTGGGCTGCGCACAGAAGAAGAAATCCGCGAGGCTTTGTCCTGGCCAGGCGTCAAGGCAGTATCGTGCGGCAGCGCATTCCTGCTCACCGAGGCAGCCGGAACCAGCGCGTTAAACCGCCAAAGGATTAAGAATGTGACGGGGGAGGGCGAGGCATCGACAAGCACCCGTGCGTTCTCCGGCCGCTACGCCCGCGGCCTGGAATCCCCTTACACCCGAAACCACCCCGACAGCCCCGCCATCTACCCGTACCTCAACCAAATATTTAAAGCGCGCCGGGCACAAGGCGACGAGGATGTTGCCTACTGTCTGGTGGGAATTGAGGCCCACCGCATATTCGGGGGTACTGTGGCCAGTGTTTTGCAACGCCTTTGGGAAAAGCAAAAATAGTTGTTGCTAATATTTGTGGTTGATACCCCCACGCCGTTTACATAAAGGCACAGCAAGTGCTCGCAATGCGCAAAGGAATGATTTCGTGACTGAGTCCGCACCTGAATTTGAGAACTGGAACGAGCGCGTCAAAGCCGCTCAGGAGATGATCCCACTCATCTACCAGTTGCACCGCAACAACAATGTTGTGACCTCCATTTTTGGTCGCCTACTCGTTGGTGTCACCGACATCGACATCATCAAGTCTCACCGCTACGCCCGTCGCCTGATTAACCGCGACCTAGGCACCGCTGAGACCCTGCCAATCCTGCGCGAACTGGCTGACATGAACCTTGGCACCGCGTCCATCGACATGGGCCGTTTGGCAGAAGGCTTCCGAGCATCCGGCACCGATGACCTGCGTGCATACCTCGAATCCGAGCTCGAAGAAGTAGTTGGCGGCGCCACCGAAAACGAGTCCCGCGACGTCGTGCTCTACGGCTTCGGCCGCATCGGCCGCCTGCTTGCCCGCATCCTGATCTCCCGCGAGGCTGCTTACGGCGGTGTTCGTCTGCGCGGTATCGTCGTGCGTAAGAAGGGCGCTGAGGACATTCACAAGCGTGCATCCCTGCTGCGCCGCGACTCCGTGCACGGTGCGTTCAACGGCACCATCGAAGTTGATGAAGCCAACGAAGTTATCTGGGCAAACGGCACCAAGATCCAGATGATCTACGCCAACGATCCAGCGGATATTGACTACACCTCGTACGGCATTGACAACGCAGTCCTGGTGGATAACACCGGTGTGTGGCGCGACCGTGACGGCCTGAGCCAGCACCTGAAGTCCAAGGGCATCTCCAACGTGCTGCTCACCGCACCGGGCAAGGGCGATGTCAAAAACATTGTCTACGGCATCAACCACCAGGACATGTCCGCGGAAGACCAGATTTTGTCCGCTGCGTCTTGTACCACCAACGGCATCACCCCAGTTCTCAAGGTCATCAATGACCGCTACGGTGTTGTGCACGGCCACGTGGAGACCGCTCACTCTTTCACCAATGACCAGAACCTGATTGACAACTACCACAAGGGCGACCGCCGTGGCCGCGCTGCTGGTCTGAACATGGTTCTGACTGAAACCGGCGCTGCGAAGGCTGTATCCAAGGCTCTGCCGGAGTTCGAGGGCAAGCTGACCGGCAACGCCATCCGCGTACCAACCCCGAACGTTTCCATGGCGGTACTGAACCTGGAGCTGTCCCAGGAAGCTGACGTGGATGAAGTCAACAACTTCCTGCGTGATGTTTCCCTGCACTCCAACTTGCGCCAGCAGGTCTCCTACATTGCCTCTCCTGAGGTTGTTTCCAGCGACTTCGTCGGCTCCACCCACGCTGGTGTGGTTGATGGCCTGGCCACCATTGCATCCGGCAAGCACCTGGTGCTCTACGTCTGGTACGACAATGAGTACGGCTACTCCAACCAGGTCATCCGCATTGTTGAAGACATCGCGGGCGCACGCCCAAAGGTTCTTCCAACCCGCGTGGAGCCATCTGAGCTTTAATCTGCTCTAAGCATCTACCACCATGCCCCAGTCGGCTTCATTACGGCTGGGGCTTTGTTGTGCCCATTCCCGCTAGGGGATGTGCTGTTGGAAAATGGTTTCAAATGTAAAATACAAAAACATGAGTGAGACCGCGCCAGAAGTATCCGAAGACTCAAAGCTAGCTTTCATCCCGTTCGTCCTGTGCATCGTGGGCATGCTGGTTTCGCCTTATCTCGTTGCACTCTTTGCCCCGGAAGCTTCCGCCGGCTGGACCGTGCTGGGCATTTTCTTTGTTCTCACCCTCGGTGGTGGCCTGTGGTTTGGCGCTATTCACAAGCCCACCTGGTGGTTCCCAATCGCCGCTGGCATTGCTTTCATGGTCTCCCGCGCGCTGTATTTCCAAGAAGGACTCTTCCTCTACACCGTGGGTTTCGCGCTGCTTGCCGGTCTGGGCACGCTGCTCACTGGCGCGGGCAAGCTGGACCTGGATGAAGACGATGACTCAGAGGACGCCTCTGAAGACGACCTTCCCGAGGAGGTGACGCGTGGAGAAGTGGGCGCTTAATCACCCAGACCTCGGTTTTATTGAGCTCGAAGTTGGCTATGACTCGGAATTTTTAGAACTCGACCCAACCTGGCCGGAGAAGCCGGAGGACGACGAGGAGATTACGCCGGTTACAGCAGAGTCGGGAATGAAGGAGCGCTTCTTGGCGCTGTTTACAAACCCGTCGGTGCGTGCGCGGATTCTGCTCAACGGCAAGGTCCTGCACAGGCTGCGCACCATCAGCAGTTCGCGCTATCTGCTCAAAGACTCGGTCGAAGAAGACAAACTCACGGCAGAAAACGCCGGGCTGGACCGCGCAAAGCCACATTTGAAGGTCACGTCTAACCTGTTCAATGACGTGCTGGAGGTGGAGTTTCGCCAAGGCAGTGACATCGTCCTGTTCGATCCGCCGGCGGGCAGCCGCGGCGAAAAGCGGCGCGAGGCCATGGAATCCAGCACGCTCAAACGCGTGGGCTTTCCCATCTTGGCTGGCTTGGGCAAAGGCGGCTGGGCTATTGCCGTCATCATTCTGACACCGCTGGTGTCAAGATTTGTGAAATGGTTGCTGTCATACCTGCCGGACTTTGACATCACTCTGCCGTCGCTGCCGACGTTTCCACAGATAGAGCTGCCCACGCCGAGTCTGCCGCAGATTCAGCTACCCACCCCGAATATCAACATTGATATCAACCTGCCGGAATTACCCGCCTGGGTGGAGCTGCTGCTGGATTACAGCAAGATTTGGGTACCCATCCTCATCGGCATCGTGGTGGGACTTTTGGCACTGCGCAACTATAAGAAGTCCGAAGAAACTAAGCGGGCGTGGCAGGAAAAGCAGCGCCCGAAGGTGCCGGCGAAAACCAGCACCGCAGCGGAGCAGGAGCGCGGCGCGGATGAAGATGAGCAAGCGGTTAGGGCAGAAGAGCCGAAGGCAGACGGCAACTCGCCGCACAGCTAGAGAAGGCTATTGGTAGCGTTCTTTAGTTGTGGCAGGAGCAATTCGGACCACAGCCGGTGCTGGATACTGGCTCGCCGTAGTGTGTGGTGTTTTCAATGTGGCCCAGGCCTTCGATTTCAATACGTACGGTCTGGCCGTCTTGGATGAATTCATCGCGCGCGAAGCCCACGCCTTCCGGAGTGCCGGTGACAATGACATCGCCGGGGTTGAGCGGGTACAGCGATGAGCAGAACTCGATGAGCTTGGCCACGGAGAAAATCAAATCATCGGTGTCATCGTCCTGCTTCACCTCACCGTCGAGCGTGGTGCGCACGCGGGCATGGTTGCCGGGAGACCATTCATCGGCAGTTGTCAGCCACGGCCCGAAGCCCGCGGTGCGGTAGAAGGACTTGCCGGCATGGAATTGGCTGGTCTGACGCTGAATATCGCGCAGGGTGTAGTCATTCATAATCGCGTATCCGGCAACATAATCCAACGCTTCGTCTTGGGTGACGCGGTGCGCACGCTTACCGATGACCACCGCCAGCTCCCCTTCATAATCCAGCTTCGCGGTGCCGTAGTCGGGGATGAAGACATCATCATAAGGACCCGTCAGCGCGTCCGCGAACTTGATAAATAGGGTTGGGTGCTCAGGGAATTCGCGGTTCATTTCGCGAATGTGCTTGGCATAGTTGAGGCCAACGCAAATGATCTTTTCCGGCTGCGGAACTACCGGAGCGAGGTCTTCGGTGGCAAAGACCATGGGTTCGCCAGAAAGCTCAGCAGCCTTGGACCAGTCGCCGCTTCGCAACAGCGCGCCGACATCGTCAAAGTCCAGCTCGATTCCGGTGAGCATGGTCGAGGACATCAACGATGTTGCTTCGCCCTCCAAGCGTACGGCGGTGGTTCCAAAGGCAGTCTTTACGGTAGCGAGTCTCATAATCAACCACCTTAGTAGTTGGAAGGCGTACGCTACTTAGATTTGTTCAATAAGGTCGGCCGCGTCCGCGCAGATGATGGGCAGCTCATCCAATTCCTTCTTGGCAAAGGGTTTGAGTACGTATGCTGCCGGCGCCATACGTCCCGGTGGGCGACCAATGCCGCAGGAAAGCCGGTGGTAATCCTTGGTGCCCAGCGCCTTCGTGGTATCGCGCAGACCATTGTGCCCGTGGTCGCCGCCGCCCAAGCGCATGCGGACTTCCCCGAAGTCCATGTCTAACTCGTCATGGATGACCACGATGTTGGCGGGGGAGATCTTGAAATAGTTCGCCAGCGCTTTGACCGCACCGCCCGAGACATTCATGAAGGTGCGCGGTTTCGCGACGATGACCTTGCGTCCGCCGATGTTGAGCTCTGCGACCTCCGCGTTGGTGCGCTTGTGCGCAGTGAACCTGCCAAAGTTGCGGTCTACTAGTTCTTGGGCTGCTTCAAAGCCAATATTGTGCCGGGTGCGTTCGTACTTCGGTCCCGGATTACCAAGTCCCACCACTAATAATGCATCGCTGCTCATGGTTGCTAATTAAAGCACAACACCCGCTGTAGCGAACCGGTTGGTTCACCACAGCGGGTGTTGGTAGTACAGCTCCTCGGAGCTGAGAGGGAGAGACCCTGGGAGATTTACTCTTCGGTCTTCTCTTCCTCGGAAGCCTCGGCGTCTTCCTCGGAGTCAGCGCCAGCCTCAGCGCCGCCCTCTTCAGCAGCCTCAGCAGCTGCCTCGAGCTCCTCGTCAACCTGTGGCTCGGAGATGGAAGCGATTGCGGACTCTGGGTCTGCAACCAGGGTGGTGCCCTCTGGCAGAACAACGTCTGCAGCGGTAACAACGGTGCCGTCTTCCAGGCCCTCGATGGAAACTTCGATCTCTTCTGGAATGTTCAGAACGTCAGCCTCAACCAAGAGAACGTCGGTGTCGGAGATGAACATCAGGCCAGGAGCTGGCTCACCGGTGAAGGTCAAAGGAACCTCAACTTCAACCTTCTCGCCACGCTTAATGGAGAGCAGGTCAAGGTGGTCCATGTCCAGGGTAAGAACGTTCTGCTCGATGTCCTTAACCATGGTCAGGTGCTGGTCGCCGTCGATCTCCAGCTCCAGAACAGCGTTTGCGCCGTAGTTACGGATCAAAGAGTGTAGCTCCAGGATGTCCGCTGCGAAGTGGATTGGCTCGGTGTTGGAACCGTAGATAACACCAGGAACCTGACCTGCGCGACGCAGGCGACGAGCGGCACCCTTGCCGAACTCGTTACGGGCTTGTGCCTTGATTACAGGGCGCTTTGCCATGATTTTTCTCCTCAGTTAAATGTGGAATTTACTTATTCACGTCAATTCAGTGGTGAGGCGAGAGCTTTGAGAAAAGCAAAAAGCCTGCCAATGAATCTCGTCTTGGTCGAGTCATCGCAGGCGTGTGCATACTCATCGCGTCGATAACGGCTATGAACTGTTAGGCTGCGCAGTGCAGCTGGTGGTTCACGGCCCTCGCCGAGACGCCGTTAAATCTACCAGCCGCACAGGCCACACGACAAATCACTTTGACGCAATGTCGGCTAGCGTTCAAGCTAGTCCGTGGACTTTTCTTTGTTCTCAGCCTTCTGCTCATCCGCCGGAGGATAATCGGTCAACACCGATTTCGGGGTTTCAAATTCTTCGGGGTCGAAGCCGGAGTCATCGTCAGAGCTCAGCTCTTCCACGGCCTCAGAGATTACTGTCTTTTCCAAGTGCTTGGCAGCCAAGTTGGAGCCCATGATTTCTTGGGATAGCTGGCGGCGGTGTGCGGTGGTGAATTTCTGCTTTGGATCCACCATGCGTAGTGCCAGGTTACGGATCTTGTCGCGACGCTTCATCTCCGTGGTCATCTCGGAACGACCGCGGGACAGCCAGGTCCAAATCAGAACCACAATCATGATCAGAGCCAGGTAGCCGGTGATTGGGAAGACGAAGCCCACCAGGGTTGCAAAGTCCAGGAAGGACAAGGCGAAGCCAATGAGAACCAAGACGATGAGAGCCTTGTGGAAGTGCTCTGGCTTCTTGGCCACCACGCGGCGGCTGAGCGAGTAGAAGTTGCCCAGCGCGGTGGAGAAAATCATCACGTAAATGATAATCGATGCGAAGGTGCCCAATGGCGTGCTGATGGCCGTGATCAGGCTCAAGGTTGGCAGCGCGTCCTGGTAGACGGTCTCAGAGTTAAACAGCATAGCGATGACCATCATGACCAACAGGATGCCGAAGAGCAGGCCGCCCAGCATGCCGCCGCGACCAGCGGTCTTCAGATCCAGCATGTCGCCGCCCATGATGATGCCCATGGAAATACCGCCCATCATGGCGATACCAACGTAGTTGAAGGTAGATACCCACCAGTTAGGCAAAGTGCTAGCAACGTTGTTTTGTGCGAATTCAAAGGCCGCGCCGATATCCTCAGGCGGGTTGAGATAGGAGTGGATGGAGACAATCACCAGCAGAACCACGATGAACGGCGTGATGGAGCCGAGCACGTTGGTGACCTTTTCCACGTTGAGGAAGCCACAGATAATAACCGCGACTGCCATGAGCACAGAACCAAACCACAGGGGAGTATCAAACTGTTGGTTGAGGTTCGCGCCGGCACCGGCCAGCATGACAAAGGAAATACAGAACTGGGTAAAGGTGATGGTGTAGTCGATGAAGCGAGCCATCAACTTGGACGTCACCGACGTAAAGACGCGATCATGAGAGGTTGCCTGGAAGTAGCTTCCGTATTGCATGGCAATCATCGCGATGAGTGGCATAAGAATCAGGGCAATGGCGGCGCCGATGATGCCCCATCCGCCGAAAGCCGCGTAGTACTGCAGCATTTCCTGGCCGGAGGCGAAACCTGCGCCGACAGTACAACTGAAATAGGCCATGCCGAGAATGACCGCTTTTTTCATGTTTATTACTCCAAAAATGATTATAAGTTTTAAGAATCAAACGTGGAGAGCACGCGATAAAGCCGTACGCTGCACGAATTCATCGCATCAATTATAAACGCCACGTGTGATCTAAAATCAAATGGAAAATCTAATAAATGACCAATAAGGGGCCAAATAATCCTATATTCGCCGCTAAAATCGCCCCAGTACCTCACATAACCAGTGCGATCAACCCCCGTGTTACGAATCTATTACAAGTGCTTCAGCGCTTCGCGCACAGAAAGCTTCGCCAGCGGCAGCTCCGTGCCTTCGGAGTGCTCGTCTACAAAGTCACGCACCCAGTGGGGGTTCTTGCGGGCATAATCGCGTAGCGCCCAACCAATAGCCTTGTTGATGAAAAACTCCCCGGAAAAGGCAGCATCTGCGCCAAGATTACTTTCGATGACTTCCCGCAAAAGCTCAGTATCCGTTTTCTCGCCAAAGCTGAGCTGACACAAAATGGCAATGCGCCGAGTCCACATGTTGTCATCCACTGCCCACTCCAGCATCAGCGCGCGGGTTGCTTGGGCATCGGCGAGTGAATTCGGCTCCTTGCCACGTCCCCGCGAGCCCGCCACCAATGCTGTGCCCGCGCACTTGGCCAGATGGTCCACGGTGTCCCACCAGGACTTGCTTTCCGCCACGGCCTTCAAATTTTCCAAGTCCGCGATGTTGAGCTTATGCCGGCGTACATGGTCCACCGCCACGTATTGGCACTCGCGCTGCGGATGAACCCACAGCGCAGCCACGAAATCCCAATCCAGGCTGCGGCCGGACAAAATATGCTTGACCGCATCCTTGCGCGGCTGGGAGGCGATGCCAAAGAACTCAAACTTGTGGCGCATATAGGAAGCCATGCCGGTGGCGCGCTCCGGATCCGCGATGGCTTGGAGCGCCGCGATTGCTTCGTCGGCAGCAGCCTGCGCCTGCACCGACAAGCGGGAGGGATCAAAAAAGCTACTCTGAGCCATGTTTGTCATGGCCACCAGAGTAGCTTTAGCGAGAATCTGGAATTTAAGCGGACTCGAACAAGGTGGTTACGGAGCCGTTCTCAAAAATCTCGTGGATGGTGCGTGCCAGCAGCGGAGCAATGGACAGCACGGTCAAGTTAGACCAGCCCTCGGTGGACTGCGGCAAGGTATCGGTGGTGATAACTTCCTCAGCACCGCACTCAGACAGACGCTGACGCGCAGGATCCGAGAAGACACCGTGGGTACACGCGATAACAACAGAGCGTGCGCCAGCCTCGCGCAGCACGCGAACCGCGCCCGCGATGGTTCCGCCGGTATCAATCATGTCATCGAGCAAGATGCAGTCCTTGCCCTCAATGTCACCAACCACGCGGTTAGACACGGTCTTGTTGGCCTCGGTGGTGGAGCGGGTCTTGTGTACGAATGCCAGCGGGGCATCGCCAAGCTCATGCGCCCACTTCTCTGCAACCTTGACGCGGCCTGCATCAGGGGAGACCACAACAATGTTCTCGATGGAGTACTTGGACTGGATGTACTCGGTCAAAATTGGCATGGCGTGCATGTGATCGACAGGACCATCGAAGAAGCCCTGAATCTGATCCGTGTGCAAATCCACCGACACAATGCGGTCCGCACCCGCGGTAGCCAGAAGGTCAGCAACCAGGCGAGCCGAAATTGGCTCACGGCCGAGGTGCTTCTTGTCTTGGCGGGCATAAGGGTAGAACGGCAAGATAGCCGTGATGCGCTTAGCGGAACCGCGCTTGAGAGCATCGATCATGATGAGCTGTTCCATCAGCCACTTGTTCAAAGGCTGGGTGTGGGACTGCAGAACGAAGCAGTCTGCGCCACGAACGGATTCTTCGAAGCGGATGAAGATTTCACCGTTTGCAAAGTCCCGAGCGGTGGTTGGAACCAAGTCAGTGCCTAGTTCTTTAGCAACGGCTGCGCCCAGTTCAGGGTGTGCGCGGCCGGAGAACAGCATCATATTCTTTTGGCTATGAGAAATCTTGCCGGTCATAACGGTCTTTGACCTTTCATTGAGTGTGGAATGCTTGACGCTTCTTTAATCAAGGAAGTACATCAACGGTAAAAGCCGAAGAGACTTTTACCGTTTTAGTTGATGATAACCCCATTGAATCTAGACTAATTGTCCGTTTTTGCAGAATCAGCATCGGTGGCAGGGGAGGCCGCTTCCGCAGCTTCAGCAGCAGGAGTGCCAGGGCGCTTCTTCACAACCCAGCCCTCAATATTGCGCTGCTTACCACCGGAAACAGCCAGTGCTCCTGGTGGAACATCATCCTTGATGATGGTGCCCGCACCCGAATATGCGCCATCGCCCACGTTAACCGGGGCAATGAACATGGTGTCAGAGCCGGTACGCACATGGCTGCCGATGGTCGTGTGGTGCTTATTCACACCGTCATAGTTCACAAAGACCGAGGAAGCGCCGATATTGGACTGTTCACCCACGGTGGCATCACCGATGTAGGTCAGGTGTGGCACCTTGGAGCCGCGGCCAATCTTGGCGTTCTTTGCTTCCACGAAGCCGCCGAGCTTGCCGTCTTCGCCGACCTCAGTGTTCGGGCGGATGAAGGTAAATGGGCCAACGTTGGCATTAGCGCCGATGACAGACTTTTCACCGTGGGTGCGAATGACCTTCGCGCCGCGGCCGACCTGCATGTCGGTCAAGGTGGTATCCGGGCCAATCACGGCATCATCTTCAATGGAGGTATTACCCCACAATTGGGTGCCAGGGTGGATGGTGACATCGCGGCCGATGCGCACGCCCACACCAATCCAGGTGGTCAATGGGTCAATAACGTGCGCGCCGTTGCGCATGGCATCCTCCACCAGGCGGCGGTTGAGCTCACGGCCAGCGGCAGCCAGCTGCACGCGGTCATTAACGCCTTCGAGCTCACCGGCATCGGCAGCAACGAATGCGCCCACGCGGTGCCCACCCTCACGCGCGATGAACAGAACATCGGTGATGTACAGCTCGCCCTGGGAGTTATTAGAATCCAGCTTGCCCAGCGCATCACGCAAAACAGCAGCGTCGAAGGCAAAAACGCCAGAGTTTACTTCATCAATCGCGTGCTGCTCAGCGCTTGCATCTTTGTGCTCAACAATTGCGGTGACTTCACCGGCATCATTGCGCACGATGCGGCCGTAGCCAGTCGGATCGTCCAGCTTGATGGACAGCACAGTGACTGCGTTGCCTTCAGAAACGTGGGTGTCGCGCAGCTTGTCGATGGTCTCTGGGCGCAGCAACGGCACATCACCATTGGTAACAATGACGGTGCCATCAAAATTAGGAATAGGTGCAAGCCCACAGCCGACAGCGTGGCCGGTGCCGTTTTGTTCTTCCTGAACTGCCTGCAGGATGTCGCGGTCTAATTCAGCAGCGACCGCGTCAACGGCGGGGCTGACCTGTTCGCGCTGGTGGCCAACGACGGCCACGATGTGTTCCGGGTTGAGGCCGGCTGCTGCATGAAGAGCATGTCCTAAAAGGGACCGTCCTCCGATTTCATGCAGGGTCTTCTGCTTGGCAGATTTCATGCGAGTGCCGGCGCCAGCTGCGAGAACGACAACGGCGCTTGGGGTTTGTGTTACCACGAGGTTAATACTCCTGTACGTCAGGCTTGGTTGTATCCGCTGCCAATCATAACGCCGTAGCCTGTTGCCTGTGTCAGAAACTCCTATTTTGGCACCTACTTGGACACTTCAGGCAGCTTTCCGGCGCGCCAGACGCCGACAAAACCAATCAGTGCCAGGAAGATGATGGCGGCCGCATTGCCTGCCGATGCAATCACCGCCGAAACCCCGCCGACCAGCAGCAATATCACGCCCATCAGCGTGTTGGCAGACGCGACGTAGCGGGTGCGCTGGTTTCCTTCGGCCATGTCCACCACGTAGGTTTTACGCGCCACGCGGATTCCGGTGTGCACTAAATTAATAGTGAAAAAGCCCAGGGGGAGAAGGTAAAAATTCCACTCTTGGGGCAGCGTCCTAGCCGCAAGCACAATAAGTATGAGAAGCATGGATGCAATCGCCGCGCCGTAGGACATGACTTTGCGCGAGGAAATATCTGACAGCTTGCCTGACACCACACCACCGAGCAGTGCCGCGAGCCCGGAGGCTAGCACGAAGCCTGCCAATCCACTCAGGGAGTCATTGCCCACCGAGTGTGACAACGCAATAATAAAGGAAGTAGACAGCGCAGACACCAGCATCAACGAGCGCACGATAACAAAGTCCCGAAACTTCTTGTCGTGGCGAAACAGCCCCCACGTGTCCGCCCACCAGTTGCCTTTTTGGCCAGACCTTTTGTCTTGGTCTTTCCCGGCAGCTGCGGCCTCGCCTGCAGCTGCCGTCGGCTCGACGATGCCGGTAAACACCAGCGAGGCCACACCCCACGCGGCTGCGCCGATGAGCAGCAGCACGACAATCGCGGCTAGTGATACGTCGCCGAGAAATACCAAAAGACCGCCGGCCACCAAAGTGGATACCCCACCCAGGGCGGTCGCGCGACCTGTGACAACACCGCGCTTGCCTTTAGAAATCGTGCGGCCTTGTACATCCTTGCCGGTGATAGAGCTCAATGCTCGGCCCAGCGACAGTACTCCTAAAAGAACTAGGACGGTGAGGCCGAGCAGCAAGCCATCGGCAAGCAATGCTGCCACCGCAATTCCCAAGGCGGCGAGCGCCTGAACGATCCCGCCGAGGATCCACAAACGCTTGCGGGAAGGCGAGTTCACCACCCACTGTGTTAACGCGGCCTGAGGCAACATGGACCCCGACTCCCGAATAGGAACCAGTAAACCGGTCAACGCGGCCGGCACCCCGGCGGACTGGAACAACCACGGCAATACTGTCTTGGCTGCCACCAGTGCATCGCCAAGATTTTGCATACCGTTGGCGATGACAAACCGCGATGCATTGCGGGATTCATGCGGCAGCGACTTGCCGGAGTTAGCGTTGGAATCAGGGGAGGTCATAGCAAGATAGCTTAGCTATCCCGCTACACCAGTGAGCTCATTCAGGCTGAAGTTGATGTGCTTGGACTGTTCCACTTCACCCGAAGCGATGTCCACGACGTGGAGGAATTCCTTATCTGGCTCGGTGACATAAGCCTTGCCATCCTGGACGAACAAGGTTGGGCGAGGATCCTGCCACTGCAGTGGCTCTTCCCACTCATCGGTGACCTGCACGGTGCTGGTGATATCGCCGGACTCTGGGGCGATGATGCGCAGGTTACCGTCGGTACCCAGCACCAGCGCTTCACCTTCTGGCCCGCGGCCAAGGGAGCGGAATGAGTAAGACGCCTCAACATCAACCAGCTGAATTTCTTCAGTGGTGGTGTTGATCAACGAAATACGGGTGGGGCGCTCAAGCTCAGCATCCTTGTCCACCTTGTAATCAGCTACCACGATGTCAGATTCTTCCGAACCGAACTGGTTGCCCATGCGGCCATAATCATCCGGGGAATCTACCTTGGTGAACTCGCCGTCTTTGAAAATGACTACGCCGTCTTCACAACCAAAGGCCAGCGCACCATTGCCGGCGGCTGCCTCACCGTGCACGCCCGGGCATTCGTCAATGCGGGCGGTTTCCTCACCATCGGCATCGACTGCGACGATACTAAAGCGCTCATCCTCGGTGCCCTCGGTGTGCACCATGCCGCCGTTGTCCAGCGCGACCGCGACACCATGGTGCGGGGTCAGCTTGGTTACGGCATCAGGCTCGGCGCTCTCCGAGTCCTTTGCCGCGTCCGCGAGCTTTTCATTGTCCAAGTCCTGCACCTGGCCATCGCCGTCACTAAACAGCAAGGTGCGGCCGTTGTAGTTGACCACGTGGCCTGGCTTTTCGCCTTCATAAACATGATCGGTCAAACGTGGGGTGGTGGTGTAGGAGTGCGTGTGGTCGCCATGAGGCTCAGTCCACGCGCCCACGTCCAGTACCTGGAAGCCCTGCGGGGTGCTCACTACAACGTTGCGCTCATCGCCGAAGCGGTTTAGACGGTTGAAGCCTTCCAACGGGATGTCGGTGACAGGTTCCAAAGTCTCAGCATCCAGCACCACGATGCCGCCGTCATAGGTTGCCACCAAGCGTGCCTGCGGGCTGGAGACCTCTGCCGGCGTCTCCGCCTCAGCGCTGCCGTCCGCGCTGTTGGCCTCATCGGTGGATTCGGCCGCAGTAGATTCTGCGCTGGCCGCCGAAGTGGTGTCAGCTTCCGGTGTGGATGCCGGCTGGGAGCATGCAGTAATTGCCAAACCGGTGGCGAGGGCCAAGGGGGCAAGGAGGTATCTACGAGTGGTCAAGATGAACCCTTCCAAACTATATGAAAAACAGTGTCAATAAGAAAAGTTAGCGAAAGGCATGGTCTAATGAAAAATGTTTCCAATAGCGTTTGTGCTTTTCACCCCTATTCGGCATAAAACACCAAGGCGCGCGGGGGTAGTGAGTATTGTGGCTGGTTATGGAATCAGTGGACCCAACGATCGACCTGCTCTACCGCAGCTTGGACCTCATTGGTGTTGTCCTCAACGGCATTATCGGCGGCACCATCGCGCGCCAACGCAACTTTGACATCATTGGCTTCATTTTCCTGGCTCTGTTCTCCGCCACCGCCGGCGGCATGATCCGTGACATGCTGATCAGCGACGGCCCCGCCTACGCCATCTCCGACCCGCTTTATCTCATCCTCGCCTGCGTGGGCGCTCTCATTGCTTTCTTGACGGATCTCAAGGGCCGCGCCTGGGAGATTTTCAAAGTCCACGGCGACGCCGTCATTCTTGGCGCATGGTCTGTCACCGGCTGCACCAAGGCCTTGGCTTATGGAATGCCATGGATTGCCTGCATCTTCATGGGCGTGCTCACCGCCGTGGGCGGCGGCATGGTCCGCGATGTTGCCTCCGGGCAGATTCCTTCTGTTTTCGGCGGCAACCCGCTCTATGCCGTGCCCGCGATCTTCTCTTCCGCCGCCATGGTTGTCTTCGCCGAGGCAGGTTTTATCGGCCTCGGCATGATGATCGCACCCATCTTGGGTACGGGCCTTGCGATTATGGCTTACTGGTTTGAATGGGTCCTACCGCGCGGAATCAACTACGCGCCCGTCAACTACACCGCGGCACAAATGGCCGCCGCGGTGAAGGCAGCCGAACGCCGCGGCTTCAAACTTGGCCGTAAGGGCACAAAAACAAAGCACAAAGAGGCGCAACGAAAAGCCGACGGTAAATCCGACAACCAAGCTAAAGAAAGCAAGTCTGCCGATGTAAAATCCTGGCGCCACCCCAAACCAAGCGACTCGCCAGCTCACTCATCCGGCAAAGCCGCGCGGCGCTTAGCAGGAAAAGCTGGCGAGGATGACGTGCAAACCTAGGCCTGCGCGGTAGTTCGTAGCGGACAGTTGGGGACAGCTCCCCAGCAGGTGCCAGCTGCGACAATGGCAGCAAGCGCTGATATTAGCGCACCGACAACGGAATCAGTGCTCTCATGCACGAGGACGAAGACTCCCATCACCAATACGAAGACGCCGAAACCTTTCTTGAGAGCATCTTCTGGAATCACACCGATAAGCCGGGATCCAATCAAGGAGCCAGCTATTGCGGCGATAGTCACGGCACTTACTAATGTCCAGTCCATGTGAACGGAAGATAGGTAGCCTGCTAGCCCCGCGAAAGACTTCATGGTGATGACTACGAGTGAGGTTCCGACAGCTACTGGCATGGATAGCCCGCCCAGTAGTGCCAATGCGGGAACGACTAAGAACCCGCCACCGGCGCCCACGAGTCCAGTCACTGCGCCGACAACAAGCCCGTCAAGAATTATGCGAGCAATCGGAAGAACTCTCTCCCCATTAGGCGCCGTGGGTTTCTTTTTCCCGAGAATCATGGCCATAGACGTCGCAATCATCATCAAAGCGAAGGCCAGCATTAAAACCGCGCCGGGAATGTAGCCTCCCGCTAGCCCTCCACCAAAAGCGCCGACCATGCCCGCCGCACCGAAGATAAGCCCCGTACGCCATTTGACTCGCTGATTGCGTGCGTGGTTAACCGCACCGATCGCAGAGGTTGCGCCGACCACAAATAGAGACGCTGCAATAGCTTCTTTAGGGTCCAAACCGGCCACGTAGGTCAAAATTGGGACGGTCAAAATTGAGCCGCCGCCACCAAGTAGGCCCAGTGAAACCCCGATCAGTATTGAGAGCGTAAGCGTGGCAAGCATCGTCAGGGACATGTTAGACGTTGTCCTCCTTTGCAGAAATTGGGAAGCCTGCCTTCTTCCAAGCCTTCATTCCGCCGGTCACTGTGGAGGCGCTGAACCCAGCTTGATTTAACATGCGGCTGGCCAGTGCGCTGCGCTGACCACTGCGGCATACAACGATGACTGGCTTGGTCTTTATAAGCTTGCTCATTTGTGTGCGCAACTGGCCCAACGGGATGTGGATAGCCGAAGGGATAAGCCCCTCTTGGACTTCAAAGTCCTCGCGAACATCCACAACTTGGTCGGAGAGGTAACGGTTGTGTGCTTCCGAAACAGAGATTTCTGACATTACTGTTCCTTAGTTCTGGGTATCCGGCAGTTGGTTGATGGCGCTGTCCACGGTCGGGGTGGTGGCGGACTTATTCCAAGGCATCTTCTGCAAGACTGAGCCCATTGCGCAAGTGTTGGACGCGGCGGAGAAAGTTAGTCCCGCGCCGATTGCTCCGGCGACGGCGCGAAGTTTAGGAGAAACAAACTTGCCGCCCAGCAGACCCGTAACAACGAGCGAACCTGCCACCATTCGAACTTGGCGCTCGAGGCTCCAGCGGGAGGCGCCGCGAACTACATCCCCGCCCGCAATAGCAAAGGCGTCGATTCCACCATTGAGGACATAAGCAGATTCAACGCCGACGGTAGCGAGGTGTTGGCGAGCTTGTTCTGCGCGAACGCCAGACTGGCAGACCAACACGACGCGGTTGCTCAACTTCGGTGCTAACTTTTCTGTGTGCTCTGCGACAAGGTTGAGGGGAACGTTGTAGGAACCGTGTACGTGAATGCTGCCGAACTCTGCAGCGGATCGAACATCTAGTACGGTGACATCTTCTCCGCTGGAAATCCATGAGGTAAGCGCAGCTGGTTCAACAGTGGTGATGTCGTTTGGGTGTGAAGACATGAAAGACCTTTCAAAAAATACCCGCGGGGGTATACTGGGGATGTGGGTATGTAAGGGGACTACCCCTGCCCGTATAGGGTGGAGTGAAACATAGAGAGACTAAGGAGCCTTCGTGCAACTTGAAATCGCAGAAGTAAAGCCAGTAATTAACCGACTTAAAAGAGCTCAGGGTCAGCTTTCGGGCGTGGTCCGAATGCTTGAAGAAGGCGCTGACTGCAAGGAAGTTGTCACCCAGCTCGCTGCTGTTTCCAAAGCGCTGGATAAGGCAGGCTTTTCCATCGTGGCGGCAGGGCTTGAGCAGTGCCTCAGGGATCCAGATGGAGGAATGGACAAGAAAGAAATGGAAAAGCTCTTCTTGTCTCTTGCTTAAAGGTTACGCTGTCGTGTCGGCTTGGGAATCAACCCAGGCCAGGTAGGAGCCCTTTAGTTCGACCACGTTGTAGCCAGCATTTCGCAGACCGCTAGCGACGATGGAGCTACGGGTGCCGCTTTGGCAATAGGTTACAATCCTTCCCTCGTGTGGCAACTGATCTTGATTCCACAGCACGCGGCCGCCGTGGAGCTGCTGTGCTCCTGGGATATGGCCGGCGTTGTGCTCGCTTAGTGCTCTTACATCGAGTAAAAGATCATAGGTAGCATTCGGCAAATCTTGGGGGAGAATGGTCTCAGGTGTGGTTTGTGGCAGACCGTCAATGCTGGTGACGTATCCGGCAACATGGTCTACGCCAATTCTTACCAAGTGGTCCCAGGTTTTCTGAGCGATTTCTTGTTCGTCCGCGAGCAGTATGAGGGCTCGATCATCATCGTCGGGGTTGAAAACCCAAGCCCCGAAAGTGGCAATAGAGCCGGAGTTTGGAATATTGAGAGCCCGCTCGACTGTGCCAGCGTGAACTTCCTGGGCAGGACGGGTGTCAACAAAGACTGCCTCATTTGCAGCTAGGGACGCTGCGACATCTTCAATATTTAGTTCGTGCAACGGGGCCCGATCTCCAATAATGGCTGGGCCACGGCGATTTTGAACCTTCATGCGTCCGAAATAAGCCGGTGCATCTGGCTGTCCTCCGAGGAGTTCATCGATGAAGCCCTGTTCATCATCATTAGTTAAATGCTTCGACCACCAAGAGAAGTTGCGCTCATAACCGACCGTGGTGGAGGGTAGTGCTCCCAAAGATTTGCCGCATGCAGAACCTGCGCCGTGCCCTGGGTAGACCTGTATGTGGTCAGGGAGCGCTAGAAACTTCTCACGAAGGCTGGCAAACATTTGCTTTGCACCAAGGAAGCGTGTGTCTACGCCGCCCGCCGCCTCATCAAGGAGATCTGGACGGCCCAAATCGCCCGCAAAAACAAAGTCGCCAGTGAAGATGAAACCCGGCTCGTCTGCAAAGGCGCCGTCAGTGACGAGGAATGACAGGTGTTCAGGTGTGTGGCCAGGCGTGTGAACTGCCTCAATGGTGATATTTCCTAGCTTGATGCTGTCGCCGTCTCTGAGGTGCTGCGCATCAAATTCATATTGCCAGTCCGCGCCGCCTTCTCCCGAGACGTACATTTCTGCACCGACTGCCGTGGCAAGTTCGCGGGTTCCGGACAGATAGTCAGCATGGATGTGAGTTTCGGTGACGGCGATAATCTCCATGCCGTTTTTTGCGGCCATGGCGCGGTAAACATCGATGTCTCGGCGTGGATCAATAACTAGCGCAACATTTTTTGCCTGACAGCCGATGAAGTAGCTCGCTTGCGCAAGGTCTTCGTCATAAATGCGTTCGATGAGCATGTTTTCTCCTTCGAATAGGTAAGGAAAGGATTGCGACCATTGTGGGTCCCGGAAGCCCACTGTAATACCCCGGGGGGTATTCCGCAACCCCTAATTTACCGGCGGTTATGGGCGATCAGTGTTGAAGTTAAGGGAGTGGTAAAACGAATAAACCCCTGCTGAATCTGGAAAACCAGTTCAACAGGGGTGAAATACTGCTTCCCCACCAGGACTCGAACCTAGAATGACGGTACCAAAAACCGTAGTGTTGCCGATTACACCATGGGGAATCTTTGGGCACGACGCTGACGCGTTCGCCCATGTACGAAAAGTATCGTACCCGATTGTCCCGGCGGAACTAAATTGCCCCCGGCTTGTGGGTCACAGGGCATCATTAAGCAGTGCATGCGTTGAGCTACCTGCTTGAGGCCTCGAGTCGAAAGCGGCTGGAAGTTTAAGAAAGTTAATCCGTCTTAGATAAGCTGTAGCCATGGTAAGACAGAGGATGACTGGCAAGCAGCGTCGCGAGCAGCTGATTTCCATTGGCCGTTCCGCATTCGCGGAGCAAGGATTCGATGGAACCAGCGTGGAGGATATCGCTGCGCGCGCCAGTGTTTCCAAACCCGTCGTGTACGAACACTTCGGCGGCAAAGAGGGCCTGTACGCGGTGGTTGTGGACCGCGAGATGCAGGACCTGGAGCGCCGTATTACCGCCTCGATTTCGGAAGGTTCTTGGCGCGACCGTATTGAGCAGGCCGCGATGGCGCTGTTGACTTATGTCGAGGAAGAAACCGATGGTTTCATGATTTTGGTGCGCGATCCTAGCTCCAAGCAGGACCGCGCTTTTTCCACGTTGCTCAACACCGCCGTCAGCCAGGTCTCCCACATCTTGGGCACTGCATTTAAACATCGTGGATTTGATGAGAACCTCGCCGTGCTTTATGCTCAGGCGCTCGTTGGAATGGTCTCCATGACCGCCCAGTGGTGGCTCGATGAACGTCAGCCCGCCAAAGAAGTTGTCGCCGCCCACGTGGTCAACCTCTGCTGGAACGGGCTCTCTGACTTGGAGACAGGTCCACAGCTGGGCTCATCAAAGCTGGAGGCACAGCAGTCACAAGACGCAGAGCTTGACGATGCCGCCGTTAATACTGAAGAACACACGGAAGAGTAGAAGAAACAAGAATGGCTCCCACCCCTCCTATGCTCGCCGGGCTGCTCAAAGTAGCTGCATCTGACCCGAAGCTCAAAGGTCTGGTCAACAACGTTGGCCAGTCGCAGCTGCACATCACGGGCATTGACCAGGCGCGCCCTTGGGCTATCGGCGCGCTCGCGCACCACGCGCCTGTTCTTGTTGTCACTGCCACCGGCCGTGAGGCAGAAGACCTCACTGCGGAGCTGACCGCCATGATGGGGGATAAGGTGGGATTCTTCCCTGCGTGGGAGACCCTGCCGCACGAGCGGTTGAGTCCGGGTGCGGATATCATCGGCAAGCGTGCGCAAATCCTGCACCAACTGCGTGAAGACCGCCTGCAAGTAGTAGTCACCGCGGCGCGTGGCTATTCGCAGCCGCTGCTCAAAGACGTGGTCGGGCGCGAACCAGTGGTGCTGTGCGAAGAAGGCGAATACGAACTTGATGATGTCGTTCGCAACCTGGAATTCCGCGCTTATTCGCGCGTGGACATGGTGGCTAAGCGTGGCGAGTTCGCTGTGCGCGGCGGCATCATTGATATTTTCCCCACCACATTGGATTACCCAGTGCGTGTGGAATTTTGGGGTGATGAAGTCACCGATATCCGCCAGTTCTCTATTGCTGACCAGCGCACCATCCCGGAAATTGAGGTCGGTTCAGTAGAAATCTTCCCCGCGCGCGAGCTGCCAATTACCGAAGCGATCGCCGCGCGCGCAGACACCCTCGCCGTGGAACATCCCGGCAACGCTGCCCTAGTAGAGCTGCTGAGCAAGGTCGGTCAGCGCATGCCGTCCGAAGGCATGGAAGCACTTTTGCCGGTGCTGTCGGATTCGAAGATGATCACCTTGTCCGAATTCATGGGCGAAGGCACCCACGTGTTGCTGGTGGCGCCGGAGAAAATCCGCACCCGCATCGCGGACCTGGAATCCACGGACGCGGAATTCATGGCGGCTGGCTGGGAGGCCGCAGCCATGGGCGCCGATGGTCCACTGGCCACCAAGGGTCTGGACACCGAGGCGTCCAGCTACCGCTCCTATGAATCTCTGGAGAAGACCTGCGAAAAGGCCGGTCTGCCGTTGTGGACCTTCGCGCCGACCGGCATGTTCATCGCTGATGAAGAAGACACCCTGCCGCTTGACTTCGAACCCGGCCCCACCCCGCGCGGTGACATCAAAGAAATCGATGCCATGATGGCGCAGCTGCTCGCGCACACCCAAGCCGGTGGCCGCGCAGCATTCATCGCACCAGCACAGGGCGCTATTAAGCGCATGGTCGAACGCTTCGCCGAGAAGGGGATTCCGGCCAAGGTGGCAACACCCGGCTGGCAGCCATCCCCAGGTGAAGTAACTCTGTACCAGGCACTTAGCCACGCCGGCCTGGTGTTCCCAAAGGTGCGCAAGCACTCCGACGCTGACGCGCTGCCGCTCGTGGTGGTCACCGAAACCGACCTGACCGGCAACCGCGTTGGCGATATTGCCGGCGCCAAGCGCCGCCCAGCCAAGCGCCGCAACCGCGTCGATCCCCTGGCGCTTAAGCAAGGCGATTTCGTGGTGCATGAAACCCACGGTATCGGCAAGTTCCTCAAGATGGCCGAGCGCACCATCCAATCCGGTGATGAATCCTCCCGCCGCGAGTACATCGTGCTGGAATACGCGCCGTCGAAGCGCGGCCAGCCCGCTGACCAACTGTGGGTCCCCATGGATTCCTTGGACATGCTGTCCAAATACACCGGTGGCGAGTCCCCACATCTGTCCAAGATGGGTGGCTCGGACTGGAAGAACACCAAGAAGAAGGCACGCGCCGCGGTGCGCGAAATTGCTGGCGAGCTGGTGGAACTCTACGCCAAGCGGCAAGCCTCCCCGGGACACCAGTTCCCGCCGGATACGCCGTGGCAGTTGGAGATGGAAGACAACTTCCCGTACGTCGAAACCGAAGACCAGATGCTAGCCATTGACGCCGTAAAGCACGACATGGAATCCCAGGTGCCGATGGACCGCGTGATCGTCGGCGATGTTGGCTATGGCAAAACCGAAGTCGCCGTGCGCGCGGCGTTCAAGGCTGTGCAGGACGGCAAGCAGGTAGCAGTGCTGGTGCCAACCACGCTGTTGGCGCAGCAGCACCATGACACTTTCGTGGAACGCATGGGCGGATTCCCCATTGAAATCCGTGTGCTGTCGCGCTTTACCTCCACCAAAGAGTCCAAAGAGATTATTAAGGAACTGGCATCGGGTACGGTTGACGTGGTCATCGGCACGCACCGCCTGCTGCAAACCGGCGTGCACTGGAAGAACCTGGGCCTCATCGTGGTGGATGAGGAGCAGCGTTTCGGCGTGGAGCACAAAGAGCACATCAAGGCGCTCAAGGCCTCCGTGGATGTGCTGACAATGTCGGCAACCCCGATTCCGCGCACCCTGGAAATGTCCATGGCCGGCATCCGCGAGATGTCCACCATCCTGACCCCGCCGGAAGACCGCCACCCCGTGCTGACCTATGTCGGTGCCTACGAAGACAAGCAGGTCGCGGCCGCAATCCGCCGTGAGTTGTTGCGTGACGGCCAAACCTTCTTCATTCACAACAAGGTCTCCGATATTGAAAAGAAGGCTCGTGAACTGCGCGACCTCGTCCCCGAAGCTCGCGTGGTGGTCGCGCATGGGCAGATGAATGAGGAATTGCTGGAAAAGACCGTGCAGGGATTCTGGGACCGCGAATATGACGTGCTGGTGTGTACCACCATCGTGGAAACCGGCCTGGATATCTCGAATGCGAACACACTGATTGTGGAAAACGCGCACCACATGGGCCTAAGCCAGCTGCACCAGCTGCGCGGGCGCGTGGGCCGTTCCCGTGAACGCGGCTACGCCTACTTCCTCTACCCAAAGGGCGCGACGCTGACAGAGACCAGCTACGACCGCCTGGCCACCATCGCGCAGAACAATGACCTGGGTGCGGGCATGGCCGTGGCGATGAAGGACCTGGAAATGCGTGGTGCCGGCAACGTGCTAGGCGCGCAGCAGTCCGGTCACATCGCAGGAGTTGGCTTCGACCTTTATGTTCGCTTGGTCTCGGAAGCCGTGGACGCTTTCAAGGCCCTTGCTCGCGGCGAGGTCCCCAAGGCCACCGACAATGGGCCGAAGGAAATCCGCATCGACCTGCCGGTGGACGCGCACATTCCGGAGTCCTATATCAACTCCGAGCGCCTGCGCCTGGAGGTCTACCGCAAGCTTGCCGCCAGCCAGGACAACAAAGACCTGCGCCTCGCGGTGGAAGAGATGGAGGACCGTTACGGTCCGCTGCCGGAAGAAGTGTCGCGTCTGCTCGCCGTGTCTCGTCTGCGTCACCAGGCCCGCGCGGCCGGCATCACTGACATCACGGTGCAGGGCACGCGCATCAAGGTCCACCCGGTTGACCTGCCAGATTCCAAACAGGTGCGTCTCAAGCGTCTGTTCCCGGGCTCCAACTACCGGGCCGCGGCGAAGGCTATCCAGTTGTCCTTCCCGAAGGCCGGCCGTAACGTGACCTCACCAAAGTTGCGCGATGTTGAGCTGTTGCAGTGGATGGCCGACTTCCTTACCGACATGTTCGATCTCACGTCGGTGGATGTCACCGGGGCCAAGAAACCCACCACGGTCACGTCCAAGTCCGGGGCCAAGGGTGGCAAGAACATCATTTCCGTGAGCAACTAATTGGTTCACGGAGAAAAAGATATAGAATGCGGATCCATGACCGTAGTATTGCTTGATGAACGCTGGCCCACCATGATTCCGTTGGAATGGGTGGGCACGCTCTCCGGCCCGGTCGCATTTAGCCCGGAGATTCCGGTCAAGGTGCGCTGGAACATCAACGCATTGCTTAACGATGCAACTAACGACGCAGCAGATACCTACGTCGCCTTTGATGAAACCCACCCTGAGGTCATTGCCCGCATTGAAGCCGGCGCCCAAGTTCTGGCGGTTCCATCCCGCAATGATGCTGTATATCAGGCGCAGCGCGTGATGGAGCGCGCGAACACCTTGGGGGAGTGGGAGCGCAGCCACACCCACGAAAGCCTTCTGCCGTACCTGAAAGAAGAGTCGGCAGAGTTCGCCGAGGCAGTGACCTCCGGCGCCGATGATGAGACCATCAAGGCAGAGCTTGCCGATGTCTTCCTACAAGTCCTTTTCCACGCCGAAATCGCCTCCCGCCGCGGTGCGTTTGGAATGGCGGAGGTGGCGCAGGCTTTCATCGACAAGCTGCGCTCGCGCGCACCCTACCTATTTGATGGCACGGTCTTCATCGTGGATATGGAAACCCAAGACCGCCTGTGGCAAGAAGGCAAGCGCGCCGAGCTTAGTCGCGCGAATAAACCCCTTTAGGCGTTTGCGCCGGTGGCCTGGCTGGACATCTCAGAAATCTGTGGGCCAAAGTCGTTGAGCAGGGTGTTGAGCTGGCTGGAACCGAATGGGGTTTCAGGGTCAGCCTTGACGATTCCACATTCCAGCGCGCGGTCAGCGAACTGCGCAGTGTAGCGAGTAACCGCCAGGGTGGTCAGGTCGGTTGGGTTGGAGTTGGTTCCGGTGACCTGACGAAGGTTCTGCACCAGCTGGTTGCGGGTGGTCTCCTTGTTGTACACGCGGCCGTTGTTGGTGGCGTTGAGGCCATCAAGCACGCTGCGCACCGAAGAGCAGGATGCGTTCTCGATGACGCCGGAGGCGAGCTGGTCAGCGTCGCCAAAAGAGATAGCCTGCGCGCCAGTCATCGCAGTGAAGCCGATGGTGCCAGCCAGGGCGGTGGATGCAAGAATACGACGGATTTTCATTTTTACCTCTGGGTCAAATGCAAGATTTGTTCACTTATGTCGATTGCGAGCTTATCCCAGCCTGTGAATCCTGTCTACCAATGTGGCAAAAACGGGTTGGAGTGACATAACTACATCCTGGGAGCGGCCTGGCATTCGGCCTTGGTTCAGAGTGGCATTATGGCCCCCTTTTCGGGGTTCTGTAGAATCCCCGGGGTGACTAACAAGAACCAACGACGCCTGGTGAAAGGGTGTGGCTGCAGCGCCGTGCTCGCCATCATCCTCGTTGGCGGCATTTTGATCTGGTTGGCCTCAGTTGTCTTTGACGGCCTGGGCTACCGCCCCTCCGTTCCGGGACGTACTTTGCAACCGGTGCCAGAAGAAGTGCCACCCACCGCCCCGGCCGAGGTGGCTGAGATTGACGTCAACGCCGCGGGCCGTACTGCCGACCGGCTGACGTATTGGGCGGAAGACTTAGCCAACCAAACCGACATCGATCCGCAGGCGCTGCGTGCATATGGCAACGCGGAGCTCATCGCCAAGCAAGCGTGGCCGGAATGCAACCTGCGCTGGAACACTCTTGCCGGCATCGGCTGGGTGGAAACCCGTCATGGTACTTACAACGGCAACTTCTTCAAGCCTTCGCACCTGGATGAGAACGGCTACGCCACCCCGCCGATTATTGGTATCCCGCTGGACGGCAGCAACAACACCGCCGAAATCCGCGACACCGACGGCGGCGAATTCGACAACGACACCGAATTCGACCGCGCCGTGGGGCCCATGCAATTCATTCCTGAATCCTGGGCACGCTACGGCCGCGACGCCGACGGCGACAATTACCCGAACCCACAGCAAATAGACGACGCCGCCTTGTCCTCTGCAAACCTGCTGTGCTCCAACGGCCGTGACCTATCCACCGAGCAAGACTGGCTGGAAGCCATCTACGCCTACAACTATTCCCAGGACTATGTCTCCCGCGTAGCCAGCGCCGCCAACTCCTACGCCATCGGCCAACCGGCTAGCTCATAATACTTTGTAATTGTGAAATAAACCTCAATTTTTACTGGTGGCGCCGTTATATGCACGCGTCTGGAAGAATTGCACTGAGGTCTACCGCGTGAACCCGGTAGGCTGTAGCGTGCGTGACGGCAAGCTGCGCAACGCACAATAACAGCTAGTGGAACTAGGAGTGAATTCGGATATGGCCGATATTTTGCACGTATTTGCACGAGAGATCATGGACTCCCGTGGCAACCCAACGGTAGAAGCAGAAGTCTTTTTGGATGACGGCGCCCACGGCACCGCAGGTGTTCCTTCAGGCGCATCCACCGGCGTTCACGAGGCACACGAGCTGCGTGACGGCGGGGACCGCTACAAGGGCAAGGGCGTGCTCAAGGCAGTTGAAAACGTCAACGAAGAAATCGCTGACGAGATCGTCGGCTTCGAAGCTGATGACCAGCGCCTCATCGACCAGGCAATGATCGCGCTCGACGGCACCGACAACAAGTCCCGCCTCGGCGCGAACGCCATCCTGGGCGTGTCCATCGCTGCTGCGAAGGCTGCCGCTCAGTCCGCTGGCCTGCCGCTGTACCGCTACATCGGCGGCCCAAACGCGCACATCCTGCCAGTTCCAATGATGAACATCCTCAACGGCGGCGCACACGCCGACTCCGGTGTGGACGTCCAGGAATTCATGATCGCCCCAATCGGCGCAGAAACTTTCTCCGAGGCACTGCAGGTCGGCGCTGAGGTTTACCACACCCTCAAGTCCGTTATTAAGGACAAGGGTCTGTCCACCGGTCTCGGTGATGAGGGCGGCTTTGCTCCTTCCGTCGACTCCACCAAGGCTGCGCTTGACCTCATCGTTGAGGCAGTAGAAAAGTCTGGCTACAAGCTGGGCGAGGACATCGCTTTGGCTCTCGATGTTGCTTCCTCCGAGTTCTACAAGGATGGCAAGTACCACTTCGAGGGCGGCGAGCACACCGCTGAGGAGATGTCCAAGGTTTACGCCGAGCTCATCGAGCAGTACCCAATCGTTTCCATCGAGGACCCACTGGATGAGGATGACTGGGCTGGCTACACCGCACTTATTGCCGAGGTCGGCGACAAGGTCCAGATCGTCGGCGACGACCTCTTCGCAACCAACCCTGAGCGCCTGCAGAAGGGTATCGACGAGAAGGCTGCGAACGCGCTTCTGGTGAAGGTTAACCAGATCGGCACCCTGTCCGAGACCTTCGACGCAGTTGACCTGGCGCACCGCAACGGTTTCCGCACCATGATGTCCCACCGCTCCGGCGAGACCGAGGACACCACCATCGCTGACCTCGCGGTCGCTTTGGGCTGTGGCCAGATCAAGACCGGTGCACCGGCTCGCTCCGAGCGCGTTGCCAAGTACAACCAGCTCATCCGCATTGAGCAAGAGCTTGACGATGCCGCCGTATACGCCGGCCGCTCCGCCTTCCCACGCTTCAACAAGTAAGGCACAAGAAGCTCTCTAAGAGCCCCGCTTCGTTTCAACCCACCGCGACTTTCTCGCAGGGTTGAGCCGGCGGGGCTCTTTGTATGCGCGCCTCGACGTCCCGGATCACTTCCTCGCTTCCTCACTTCCGGGGGAATACGGGTTCTTGCGACCTGGCAATTCCATGGGGATTTCACTTCCGTCACGCGTGCCACGTGAGTTCGCGCTGTCGCGGCGCTAGGATGTGAAATCTATGGCTAGCGAGAATCAGCAGAAACCCAAGAAGTCCCGGACCACCGTTCCCGTGGCTTCGCGCGCTGCCGACCGTAAAGCCGCTCAATCCTCCGCGCCCGCCGTCGCCGGCTCGGGACGCTCCCGCAACCGGCTCGACCTGGTCGGTTTCGGCGTTCTCGTACTAGTCGCCCTGCTCATTCTGGCCGTTATCGCTGTTCCGCTGCGTAACTACTACCAGGGGCGCACCGAGATCGCTCGCCTCAACGAATCCATCATCGCGAAGCAGGATGAGAAGAAAACCCTGCTTTCGGAGATCGAGAAGTACGAGAGCGACGCCTACATCGAGCAAGAGGCGCGCCGCCGCCTCGGCGTCATCGACGAGGGTGAAGTAGCCTTCCGCATCCTTGACCCAGAAATCACCTCCGGTGACAGCATGACCACCGACCAGAAGGCCGAGGCCGAGAGCCGTGACTGGTACGAGGTCCTCTGGGACTCCGTCGCCGAAGAGCCAGATCCTGAGGCTCCAATTCTCGGCGTCGACGACCCAGAAGCCATCGAAGGTGAAAGCACCGAGTCTTCTTCCACCGGCGCCCCAACCGAGGGTGGGTCCACCGGAGAAAACACCGACGGCGAAGCCCCAGCGGGCGTAAACGGCGATGAGCCAGTCGGCAACGTCGTCGAGGAAGAGGAAGACGCGCCGGACCCAGTCGGCGAGATGCCCGTCGGCGAAATCCCCTCCGGCCAGTAGCGGCTTATTCGCTTAGCCGCATCCCAAAGGCTTTCGCCAGGGGATTTAGCCGTTCAGATACTTAATAGCCGGCAAAACAATCACCTGTAGGCAAGCGCACACACGCCTGCCTCACCTTTTAACTAGCTCTAATTCCTAGGACGCCTTCGGCATCGCACCCGGGGTCTCACCAATATCAAACAGAGTCCCATTCATCCCCGTCGATTCGGGTGGCGGCGGTCCGTCAGTTGGACGTTTCGCAGATCTCTCCTCGGCTCGCCGCCTGTAATGCGCTGCCGCTGACTCATCCGCCGTGGCAGACTCATTGAATATGAGGTCGGCTTCACCCGGCATTCGTTTGCCCACCCTGCCGGTGCGCGGGTCACGCTCCGAATGTCCCATACCGTTGCGGAAGTCGTGGTTGTCGTTGTTATCCACATGATGTCTTCTGCACAGTAGCGTCAGGTTTCTAATATCCGTCGCTCCGCCATGTTGCCAAGCAACCAGGTGATGAACATCAGTTTCAGACATCGGCTTGTCACATCCCGGCCCTGAGCAACAGAACTCTGCGGCAAACAGTGCCAGTTTTTGTGCAAAGGAGGCGGTTCTCTTGGTTCTTCCCAGTGCTAGTGGTTGGAAACTCTCCGGGTCTAGAATCGCGAGGTAGTCGCTGACTCCCTCGGAGAGCCTGACCAAGTCCCAGACGGAGAGCTCGTGGCCCGTGTCCGTCATGAACGTGGAGTTAGGGGAGAGGCTCTCCAACTCATCCAGCGTTGCAGACAATACGATGGAGCCGAGCCCAGACTTTGGGTCCTTGCCTTCAACATATTGCGAGCACACTTCCATTAATTGGTCGTGGCGGCGCTGCCCGAAGGTGCGGGTGTCCTCTTCCGGTGGCAGCTGCGGGCCACCTGGACGCTGAGCGGGAGCAAGCACCTTGGCCAACAAAGCGGCTCCTAGGGAATCCGTGCGAACAGACACTCGCACGGAACCATCTTCATCTGGTTCGCTCATCCAGAAATTACGCTTACGCGTAGCAGCGAACGGGTCTTTCTTGCCGTTCGGCATAATTCCAGCAGCGTTGGCATTGGTAACCTGCTTGCGCAGCCATTTGCGCAAGTCCTCAGGAGAACGCTTCTTCGACTCCTCCATTGCCTTGGTCCGCAGCTCTTGGGGTCCAGGCTTGGCGTGCTTGTTGAGGTTGCGCAATTCTTGCTCAATGATTTTGGCAATCTCTGCACTTGCAGCCTCTTCAGCCATTTTGCGGCGGCGCTCTTCCTGCGCTTGGTGCTCACGTTCCGCGCGGCGCTGTGCCTCGCGCTGAGCTTCTTCGTGTTTGCGGCGAGCCTCTTCCTCGGCGGCTTCCTTCTTGCGTCGTGCTTCTTCCTCCGCGGCCTGACGCTGGCGCGCCTGTTCTTCCTTGCTCAGGCAAGGGTCTGGTTCTGGAATTGGTTCTTGCTCAACTGGCTCGGGCTCGGGGACTGGCTCAGGATTGAGCTTCTCATATAGATTTCTACCCGCAGTTAGGCGTTGGTTTGCTTCTGCGCGGGAGAGACCAAGGCAGTTGATGAGGTAATCGGTGGCACGGGAGGAACCGACCAGGCGGCCAGCCTCATCACGCTCAGCCACGAACGCAAATGCGGCGTCGATGAAAGTCTTCCGGTTCAAAGACTCTTCAAGACGCTCGAAATCAGAGTAGATGCTGTGGAAACTGATTTTATCGATGTTTATCATGGACAAGCACAGTGCATCCACGCCGTCAATGATAGATTCAACTGCGGCTGCTATGTTCGAACAAGATGTATTATCGTTCATGGCTAACCCCCTTTCCCTCAGATAGTGTTCTAAACTTCTTTCCTCAACAATAGCCCATATTCTCGACAATACAACCCCAGTTATCGAACTGTTATTCGATTTTCTAAACCCAAGGTCAGGTGTATATGAATGCGCACTAAGTGGCCCAAAGCGCTAGGTACTCCAGTCATATAGTTAGTCCGAAGAAGAACCACGTGGAATAATGTCGGCATGACCGTTTCTGACGCAGATCTATCCATCGTTTCCGAGCAGCTAGGCCGCACCCCTCGTGGTGTCGTAGATATTGCCTACCGCACGCCAGACGGCCAGCCAGCCGTAATTAAGACGCTTCCTAAGCTGCCGGATGGAACTCCTTTTCCAACGCTGTACTACCTCACCGACCCACGTCTGACCGCAGAGGCTTCACGCCTTGAAGTCGCGCACGTGATGAAGTGGATGGAAGCACGTCTGGCTGAAGATGAAGAACTACAGGCGGATTACCGGAACGCGCATGAGCACTTTCTCAATGAGCGCAATGCGATGGAAGACCTGGGCACGGACTTTTCGGGCGGCGGAATGCCGGACCGTGTGAAGTGCCTGCATGTGCTCATTGCATATGGACTTGCAGAGGGGCCGGAGCACTTCCGCTTTGGCACAGAAGCGGTCGCAATGGCTGCTGATCATGGTAAGCTGCGCGGGTCAGCCATCCCGCAGGATTGGCCAACCGTTGAGGATCTGGGAATCGATCTGGACCAGTTTGATTTTTCTAACGCCTAAGGTGGGGAGCTAAATAGTATGACTCGTGTAGCAGCCGTTGATTGCGGCACTAACTCTATTCGCCTGCTTATTTCGGATGTCCGCCCAGGCGGCAAGGTGCGTGACGTGCACCGTTCTATGGAGATTGTTCGCCTCGGCCAGGGCGTGGATGCCCACGGTGAGTTCCAGCCGGAGGCGCTGGAGCGCACCCGCGTGGCTTTGGCTAAGTACGTTCAGCAGATGAAGTTTGAAGGTGTTACCCGCGTGCGCATGGTCGCTACCTCGGCGACCCGCGACGTGGGGAATGCAGAAGAGTTCTTCGAAATGACCGCTGAGCTGCTGGGCGAGATTCAGCCGGGTGCACGCGCCGAGGTCATCTCAGGTGAAGAAGAGGCTTTGCTTTCCTTCCAGGGCGCGGTCGGAGATTTGCCCAAGGACCGCAGCCCGTACTGCGTCATTGACCTGGGCGGAGGGTCCACGGAGTTCATCGTGGGCTCCGCAGGGGGAGAGATCCTGGGCTCGCATTCTTCCCGCATGGGTTGTGTGCGGCTTACAGAGCGCATGATGCCCTCGGATCCGCCGAGCGAGACCGAGATTGAGATCGCATCAGATTACGTCGCAGAGCGTATGTCCGAGGTGGAGAAGATTGTTCCCATCAACGAGGCCACCACTTTCGTCGGTTGTGCGGGTACTTTCACCACGCTGTCAGCATTGGCTCAAGGCTTGGAGCGCTACGACGCCGAGCTGATTCACGGCTCAGAGCTGCGTTTTGATGCTCTCCGGGTCCTCACCAAGCAGCTCATCGCCGAGTCTGCAGAGGCACGGGCTCTGAATCCGGTCATTCACCCGGGCCGCGCGGATGTCATCGGTGGTGGATCGGTTGCCGTCGAAGGCATCATGCAGATGATTGAACGCAACAGCTCCGCGCGCTCCTTCTACATCAGCGAAAAGGACATTCTAGATGGCATGACCGCTGGTATCGTCGCTGAGATGTACGCTTAGGCACCCTAAGTTTCCTTTTCACATAACCGTTTTATAAACTAAAGCAGTGCTTTTGGGCGCTCTCTTCCAGCGCTGCTTTGCACTCGCCCCCATAGCCCAATGGCAGAGGCAGTTGACTTAAAATCAATTCAGTCTGGGTTCGAGTCCCAGTGGGGGCACCAAAAGGCCAGGCAGGGATATTCCTTGCCTGGTTTTCGCATTGCTTGACGATGCTCCCCTTGCTCGCTCGGGAATCATTCAGCAACCACCCAGACTTCCGGGTTGTTGTCACATCATACTGTCGGGATCTTCGGGGATTTTCTGGGGCGACTCTTGAGAATTTTCCCGGAGTCTTTCGAGGTACGTGCTTTATCTTCATTTCTATGAGTACACATCAACCGGCTTTTGAAGGCCGTCCCCTTGACCGACCGTCCGAAGATATTGAAGACCAGGGCCTTGCCTTTGACATCGGCACGCTGCTCTCGCGCCGACGCATGCTGGCGGGCATTGGAATTGGTGCGGGAAGCGCCGCATTGGTGGCGTGTGGAGTGAAGGGTGAGGGAGCATCGGCAAGCGCAACGAGCTCTGCCGCCGCGACCACCACCAGCGCTGCGGCGACCAACGACCTCTCCGGGCAAGTGCTGGAAGAAATGAACTCTGAAACCGCCGGGCCTTACCCGGGCGATGGATCGAATGGCCCTGACGTCCTGGACGAGTCCGGTGTGGAGCGCCGCGACCTCACCACCAGCGTTGACGGCAACGGCTCCGTGTCCGGTGTTCCTATGACTTTGACCATGAACCTTGTGGACATCAACAATGACAACCAACCGCTGTCGAAGGCGGCTGTCTACGTCTGGCACTGCGACGCCGAAGGACGCTACTCGATGTACTCCGACGGCGTCACCGACCAAACCTGGCTGCGCGGCGTGCAGGTAACCGACGCCAACGGCCAAGTCACCTTCGACTCCATCATCCCGGGCTGCTACACCGGCCGCTGGCCCCACATCCACTTTGAAGTGTTCACCAGCATTGATGACATCACCGACGCGACCAACGCGGTGCTGACCTCGCAGATTGTGGTCCCCGAAAACACCGTGACCGAACCCTACAAACTGTCTGAGTATGACGGCTCGGCGAGTAACCTCAGCCAAATCACCCTGGATACCGACAACGTCTTTTCTGACGGCTGGGAGCAGCAAACCCCAGACGTAGTCGGCAATGCAACAGATGGCTTCTCTTTGGCCATTAGAGTGCCAGTCGATCCAACCACCAAGAGCCAAGCGTCCGGCATGGGTGGCGGCATGGGCGGCGGGGGAATGGCAGGAGGCATGCCCGGTGGAACTCCACCGCAGGATGGCATGGCCCCGCCATCACAATAAGGCCATCAAATTAAGCCATAAGTTGTCGCAATAAATTTTGGTGACGAGGGAACTAACCGGACGCTGTGTTCGTTGAACCAAGTGAACAAAGAAGAAGAAAAGTTTCTAGAAAGGATCGGGATTCCAGTGCGCTCGAGCAACCCGGTAATGAACTCGCTGTCTAATAGCAGCTCGCCTTATCAGTCCGATTACGGCCATGCACAGACCAGCACCGCTGATTACTCTGGTGAGCAGGCTAAGGCAACCCGACCAATGACCGTTGATGACGTTGTCACCAAAACCGGCATTACTTTGGCCGTCATTATTGCCTTCGCAGTAGCTAACTTCGGCGTCGCCGTATTTGTGAACCCAGGCGCTGCCATGATTTTGACCTTGGTCGGCGGTATCGGTGGTTTCATCACCGTTCTGGTCGCCGCCTTCGCTAAGAAGTGGGGCTCTGCCACCGTCACCCTTATCTACGCAGCTCTTGAAGGCCTATTTGTGGGTGGCTTCTCGCTGCTTCTCTCTGGCTTCCTCGTGGGCAATGCTAATGCAGGTGCGCTCATTGGTCAGGCAATCCTGGGTACCGTCGGCGTATTCTTGGGCATGCTGTTCGTTTACAAGACCGGCGCAGTCAAGGTCACCCCTCGTTTCAACAAGATCCTCACCGGCGCTATCTTCGGTGTAGTCGTGCTGGCTCTGGGTAACTTCGTACTAGCAATCTTCACCGGCAACAGCCCACTGCGTGACGGCGGCATGCTGGCAATCATCTTCTCCCTGGTATGTATCGTTCTGGCGGCACTGTCCTTCATGACCGACTTCGATGCAGCGGACAACATGATTCGCCGCGGCGCTCCTTCCAACTACGCTTGGGGCGTTGCCCTGGGTCTGGCTGTTACCTTGGTCTGGCTCTACACGGAGATTCTGCGCCTGCTTAGCTACTTCCAGCAGCGCTAGAACTCTTCTTTAAACCGTTACACCTCTCGCTGCACCATTTGAGTTGCAGTGTTCCGCCCGCAGGACTTGCTTTAAGCGTCCTGCGGGCGATGTTTTGTGTAGAGTAAGCTAGGCACTCTAGATGTATCGGTTTTAAGACAATCTCCCAAGGCGGCGCGGCACAAATGGCGAGGTTTGAAGACCGAACTGGGGCTCAATCTCAGCTAGATCTCCCGCATTCGGGGTAGACTACGAGGGTAGAAAAAGATTCTCTGTATTTTGAAATCTCCAACATCTTAAGATGGATTGTAGTCATATCCGCTGGTAAGACGTTCGACTGTAGAATATTTTGAACACAAACGGTAACTGTTTCCATGTGATAAAGATTGTTTGGCAGAAAATATTGATACAAAGGCAGGCCGAGGGTTAGGAAGCGCAAGCTTCGACGCTGGCCTTTCTCGCTCACCGTATTGACGTACCAAAACTTTCAAACTTTCACAGCTTCTTCGCCTGTGTACAAAGGCTGCAAATAAAAAGAGCACCCTCCACGTAAGCCACAACAGAAGTGCTGCGGCCGTGGAGGGTGCTTGCGCGCTGTTTCAGGCGCGGATGGTGCCTTAAGGCGCTACGGTCTCTCCGTCGACCTCGATCAGGGTGAAAGCAAGGCCATTTTCGGTCTGAGTTGGCTCAGACAGGTTGATGGTTACTTCATCCTCGCCGCGGGTGCCGGTGCCTTCAGCACCCTCAGCATCCCAGGAATCCCAAGTGATTTCGGTGACTACGTCGGCGTTGGTAGTGCAGTCCAGGCTGACCTCGGTTGGCTCAGTCACTGGTACAGCAACGCAGTCGATGAACTGTACTTCTTCACCGGCAGCAGCTTCATCGGTAGCTGCTGGCGCTTCGGAAGTACCAGCCTCTGCAGATGGCTCCTCAGTTGCAGACTCAGAAGCTGCAGGGGTGTTCTGGTTTTCAAAGGTGGAAGCGTTGTCAATCTTCACATCAGAGTCCACCTGGCTTGGTGGGTGGCAAGCAGCGAGTGCGAACGCCGCAGCAGCGGTGACGCCCAGGGCGGAGATACGGGAAAACTTCTTCATGGGAATCTTTCTACAAGTAAAGGTGAAGCTAGAAGGGGAGAGTTAAGTCTTAAGACTTACGTGGGGTAGCAGCCTTTGCGGAGTCATATGGATCCGCAGAAATGATGGTGACGGTCAGTACCTTGCCGTTTGGCGCAGCGTACTCACGGGTCTCACCCTCATGCGCGCCCAAGATGGCCGCACCAAGTGGAGACTGCTCGGAGTAGGTCTCCAAGTCCTTGTTGTCGGATGCTGCAGCGCGGGTACCGATGAGGAAGGTTTCCTTATCGTCTTCGTCACCGTTGTAGTACACGTGGACTACGGAACCGATGGCAGCAACGCCTTCCTGGATGCCCTCGCGCTCGGTGGTGGCGTTAGCGAGAACCTCAGAGATCTGCTTGATGCGGGCCTCTTCCTGGTCCTGCATCTCACGCGCTGCGTCGTAGCCCGCGTTCTCCTTCAGGTCGCCCTCTTCGCGGCGCTCGTTGATTTCCGCAGCAACCTCTGGGCGGCGGTCAATGAGCATCTGCAGCTCAGCTTCAAGCTTCGCCTTAGTCTCTGGAGTGATGTATTGCTTCTGTTCTGCCATACTTTTGACCTTCCTAATTACTTACCTTGTTTTAAACCTAGAGTTTTGCTTTTAAAATTTTAGCCGGGGGGATTACCTGGGAAAAGCGCACTGCATGACCGCGGTAAAGAAGAGGCAAAGAAATAGCCGACCCCAAATAAAAGACCCAGGGCCGAGCTGCCAACTCAAGGTTATTACTGGGCACAAATAATAGCACAACCGCATGCCCAATAACCCTCTGACCTAGTGCAGCAACAAAGCCAGGTTACTCATAAATGGTGTGCTCGGTATCCAAGTATGGAGGGATGGTGCTGGAACAACCGTAGGCATCGCCAGCAACTGCGGGAGCGGTGGTGGGAATCTCCACGAAGGCACGAATGGTTTCACGGCCATCAGGGGCTAGAGCGAACTCGCGGCGGCCAACCTCTGCCTTGGAGTAGTCATATGCTTGGACGATGCAATACGCAGCCTCTTCTGGACGGTTGCGGGTGACATCCACCCATACGCCCAGGGTGTCTTCATCGATTTCTTCGTGAGAGACGTAGCTGATTTGCGCGTTAACATCGTCGCGGCTTTGCAGGTACTGGAAGCCAAAGAAAATGCCGACGACAATAATGGCCACGAAGACCGCAGCGACGGCCTTGCTGGTGAGATCGCCGGCGCGAGTTCGACCGTGGTCAACTCGTTCGGAATAACTTGCGCCCCGTGTGCGTTGTGATGCGTGGGTATTTTGATTGGGCCGACGTCCAGCAGTGCTCATAATGAGCTAGTTTAGCGTGCTTTAAGGAAATGCCGAATCATGACCTAAGATAGGCAGTTAGTTAAAGAGTCGAGTGAATATAAGGGATTGATGAACGCTGTGAGTACCGGGCGCATTTTGGCCATTCACGCACATCCGGATGATGAATCTTCAAAGGGTGCGGCGACTACGGCGAAGTATGCCGCCGAAGGCCATGAAGTTCTGGTTCTGACCTGCACCGGCGGAGAACGCGGGGACATCATTAATCCAGCCATGGATAAGCCTGGCGTGAAAGAGAACATGACCAGCATCCGCCACGAAGAAATGGCGGAAGCTGCGCGCGCTCTGGGCGTTTCTCACAAGTGGCTGGGCTATATTGACTCCGGTTTACCCCAGGAGTTGGCCAAGCAGAATCGGGCGAAAGACGCTGATGTCGTGCGCTCTTTCGTGCCGGATGATTGCTTTGCACAGGCTTCCGATGAAGAAGTCGCTGATGAATTCATCCGCGTTATCCGTGATTTCAAGCCGCACGCAATTATTACCTATGACGAAAACGGTGGCTACCCGCACCCCGATCACCTCATGGTGCACCGCGCGTCAATGATCGCGTGGGAGAAGGCCGGAGATGAAAGCTACAAGCCGGAGCTCGGTGAAGCATGGGAGCCGCTGAAGCTGTATTACTCCCACGGTTTCGTGTTCCAGCGTATGGAGCTTTTTCACAATGATTTGATTGAGCAAGGCAAGACCAGCCCTTATACCCCAATGATGTCGCGCTGGGATGCGTCTTTCGGTGACATCATGTCGCGGGTAACCACGCAGATTGAGTGCGCGGATTACTTCCAAAACCGCGAAGATGCGCTGCGTGCGCACGCCACCCAAATTGACCCGGCGGGCGCGTTTCTAGCCACTTCGGTGGCAACTCAGGCGCGTTTGTGGCCGACAGAAGAGTTCGAGTTGGCCCAGACGCGCGTGGCTACGGAATTGCCGGAAACCGATATGCTGGCAGGCATACCTGGGATTGAAAAATCGCTTGGAGAGGCGAATAAATAATGAGTTTTGTATCCAGTGCTGCGCTTAACAATGTGACGTTGGCAATGCACAATATTTCCACCGATGTGCTTTTTCTTGCGCAGGGTAGCCAGAACGGGCCGGTTGGTCCGGAGTTCGGCAAGGCATCGCCAATCGGCATGTTGATCATTGTCCTTATGCTTATTGCGGTGCTGATGGCCGGTTGGTTCTTCCACCGCCGCTACTCCCGTTTCCGCCGTCGCACCATGTTCGCGCAGGAAAATGGTATTGATCCCTTCGACCAAGAAGCGGTGGATTCGGCGTTGAAAGAGGCCGGTCTCTACGACTACCGCAAGAAGTCGAAGTTCTAGCAGCAGCTTTTCGATGCCTCCCCGTATAGCTCTTTGACCTGTAACTTCAGGGGGAAGTGGTGCGGGGATAGAGAAAGTGTGTTAGAGTCAGCGTCATGTTCGTTAAGCGATTTTATTATGACAAGGCTCCGGGTCCTTCCGGCGTCTTGTTGCTGTCTGCTTAAGAAATTTCAAAGCACACACTAACGAACGCCCACGCACTTAACACCCCGGAGCCGAGCAGCCCTCAGAAGAGGAGCTGCTTTTTTGTTTGCCTCGGGGTAGGCGTACAACGCGCAAGCGGCACACAACTTCCTCGCAGGCAGACACATTCCCATTGAATAAGAAGGAAGTTAATTTTCATGTCTCGTCCCGTATCACTCACCGCACCAGCATCGACCTCTAACCGCCGCGTTAAAGCATTCCACCAACTGCCCAGTCCGGCGGAGTTGCAAGCGGAGTCGCCGCTGAGTGAGAAACAAGCAGCGAAGGTGGAGCAGGACCGCCAGGAAATTGCGGATATCTTTGCCGGTGAAGATGATCGACTCGTCGTGGTGGTCGGACCGTGCTCCATCCACGATCCAGTCGCTGCCCTTGATTACGCCAACCGTTTGTCCCCATTGGCACGCGCACTTGAAGAAGACCTGAAGGTTGTTATGCGCGTGTACTTTGAAAAGCCACGTACCACCGTGGGCTGGAAGGGACTTATCAATGACCCGCACTTGGACCAGTCCTTCGACATTCCCTCCGGTCTGCGCACCGCACGCAAGGTGCTCACTGACATTGTGAACTTAGACCTGCCAGCTGCGTGTGAGTTCCTCGAGCCAAACAGCCCGCAGTACTACGCTGATGCCGTGGCATGGGGTGCGATTGGTGCTCGCACCACCGAATCCCAGGTGCATCGACAGCTTGCTTCTGGAATGTCCATGCCGATTGGCTTCAAGAACGGCACCGACGGCAATGTTGATGTTGCGATCCACGCGGCATCCTCAGCTGCCTCCCCGCACTTCTTCTTCGGCACTTCTGATGATGGCCAGCCATCGGTTGTTGAAACCGCTGGCAACCAGCACTGCCACATCATTTTGCGCGGTGGCTCCCAAGGGCCGAACTGGGACGTGGAATCCGTAGCCCAAGCTACCGACAAACTTGGCGACAATGCGCGGCTGATGATTGATGCTTCCCATGCCAACTCCGGCAAGGATCACTTGCGCCAAGTCGAGGTTACCCGGGGCATCGTCAAGCAAATTGCGAACGGCAATGAGCACATTGCCGGCATCATGATGGAATCCTTCCTCGAGGGCGGCGCGCAATCCCTGGATGCGAAAGGCAAAGATGGCTTGACCTACGGCCAGTCCATCACCGATGCCTGCATGGATATTGATGACACCGTGGATTTGTTAGCTGAGTTGGCCTCTGCCGTTCGCGCCCGCCGTCAGGCACGCTAGACTACAAAGTGTGAAACTTCTCCCCGCACTGCTGTACCCAGCCTACGAAGCCCGCCTCACATCCGAGCTCAAAGGTAAGCCGCAGCCGAAGCATATCGCGATCATGGCTGACGGCAACCGCCGCTGGGCACGTGAGGCGGGGTTTGAAGACATCAGCCATGGGCACCGCCAGGGTGCAAAGAAGATCAGCGAAATGATTTCTTGGTGCGGGGGCACCGAAGTTGAAGTAGTAACCATCTACCTGCTGTCGACGGAAAACCTGAAGCGCTCTGAAAACGAAGTCAGCCTGCTTTTTGACATCATCACAGAGGTTGTTGACCACCTCAGTCACGGCGATCTGAACTGCCAAGTCCGCTTGGTTGGCCACCTGAACCTGTTGCCTGATGAGGTAGCCAACAATATGTGTGCGGCTGCGGCCGATACCCAGGACAACGACGGCGTGATTGTGAATATCGCCGTCGGCTACGGCGGGCGCCAAGAAATTGTTGATGCCGTCCAGGCCCTGCTGAAACAAGAAGTCGAAGAGGGGGCAACGGCTGAGGAACTTGTGGACCACATCACCGTGGAATCCATTTCTAAGCACCTGTACACCAAGGGGCTGCCAGACCCAGACCTGGTCATCCGCACCTCCGGTGAGCAGCGCCTGTCCGGCTTCCTGCTGTGGCAAGCGGCCTATTCCGAAATCTGGTTCACCGACACCTACTGGCCGGCGTTTCGCAAGATCGATTTCCTGCGAGCACTGCGCGACTACTCCAACCGTTCCCGCCGCTTTGGTAAATAGGAGCACCGCCAATGGTTCTGGTTCTGTATCAATCCCACTACGGCTCCAGCAAACAGTACGCGGACGCTTTCGCGCAGCTTTTCGATGTCACCGCGAGCACCTGGGATGACACGCGCGCATTGCGGCCCGAACTCGCAGCCGATCGAGGGCCGGTTGTGGTCTTTTCCTATATCCACGGCCCGCGCGTACCCGGCGTGGAAGCGGCAATCGCTGCTTGGAAAGCAGGCCGCCCCACCGCCTTGTGCGTGGTGGGCATGACCCTGGTGGACAAAGCCCGTAAAGACGATGCCCTGGCCAACCAAGTCGGGGAGGACATCACGCGCTTTTATCTGCCCGGTCGGTTGAACTACTCAGAGCTGACCACCGCGCACGCGACAGTAATGAAAGGCATCATCCAGGCCATCAAGCTCAAGCCGCGCTCCATGCGCAGCGAGAACGACCAGGCCATGATTGATGGATACAATCACGACATCGACCGTGTGGACCTGGCCGAGCTTGACCCAGTGATTGCCTGGGCACAATCCAACGCCTGACTTCTGCGCGGATAGATTCTGCGCAGCTAAATTTTGCGCATACGAACTTTCTCGACGGTGTGGTCTTCGCCCTTGCGGAGAACCAAAGAAGCACGCACGCGGGTGGGCAGAATATTTTCCACCAGGTTGGGCAAGTTAATGGACTGCCAAATCTCACGCGCCTGATTGTATGCCTGCTCATCATTCATGTTCGCGTAAGCAGCGAAGTGCGCACCCGGCTCGCGGAATGCCGTGTGACGCAGGTTGAGGAAGCGGGTGATGTACCAATTTTCAATGGTTTCAATGCGCGCGTCCACGTAGACGGAGAAGTCGAACAGATCTGAAATCATCAACGTCGGGCCGGTTTGCAAAACGTTCAGGCCCTCCAGAATCAGAATGTCTGGCTGGTGCACCGTCTGAAACTCATTTGGAACGATGTCATAGGAAACGTGCGAGTACAACGGCGCGCGCACGACTTCCTTCCCGGATTTCACGTCCGTGACAAAGCGCATCAGCGCGCGGCGGTCATAAGACTCTGGGAAACCCTTACGCGGCATCAACCCGCGTTCTTGCAGAATACGAGTGGGGTAGAGGAAACCATCCGTGGTGACAAGGTCCACCTTCGGGTGCGTGTCCCAGCGCTCCAACAGCACCTGGAGCAAACGTGCGGTGGTTGATTTGCCGACTGCAACCGAACCCGCAACGCCGATGACAAAAGGCACGTGACTTGGGGGATTGCCCAAGAACTGTTCAGTTGCTTCCGTCAAAGCCTGCCGTGCCGCAACCTGCAAGTGGATGAGACGGGACAGCGGAAGATAGACATCTGCGACCTCTTCGAGGTTGATGTTCTCACCAAGGCCAGCCAGCTTCTTAACTTCTTCTTCCGTCAACACCTGCGGCATGGATTTACGCAGTCCACGCCAGGTATCGCGGTCGAAATCGAGGTAGGGGCTCAAATCGGGGTTCCGCGCCATGTGCTCCATTGTGTCACTCGCTATAGACCGCGATGAAATTCACCATGGCCTTTGACACAGCCATGTGTATTTTAAGGGGTACAAGTACCCGCATCTTAGGCAACCTTGGCTATCATGTGGTGTGTATTGCTTCATCCCCACTTCGACGAAGGGAATATACGTCTCATATGACTACACAGAATTCTTCCGATGCGCGTTACCAGGAAATGCGCGACCTTGACCCAGAGGTCTTCGCAGCCATCGGCGGCGAAATTGCTCGTCAGCGCGACACTCTGGAAATGATTGCTTCGGAGAACTTTGTTCCTCGCGCGGTTTTGCAGGCTCAGGGTTCGGTACTGACCAACAAGTACGCTGAGGGCTACCCTGGCCGCCGCTACTACGGTGGCTGCGAGCACGTCGATATCGTTGAGGATCTGGCACGCGACCGTGCAAAGTCCCTGTTCGGTGCAGAATTCGCTAACGTTCAGCCGCACTCCGGTGCACAGGCTAACGCAGCGGTTCTGGCGTCGCTGATCAACCCAGGCGACAAGATCTTGGGCCTGTCTTTGGCACACGGCGGTCACCTGACCCACGGCATGAAGTTGAACTTCTCCGGCAAGCTGTACGAAGTAGCTGCCTACGAAGTTGATGAGCAGACCAACCGCATTGACATGGACAAGCTGCGTGAGCAGGCTATTGCTGAAAAGCCACAGGTCATTATCGCTGGCTGGTCCGCATACCCACGCACCCTGGATTTTGAAGCATACCGTTCCATCGCGGATGAGGTTGGCGCCTACCTGTGGACCGATATGGCTCACTTCGCTGGCCTGGTTGCAGCTGAGCTGTACCCAACCCCAGTTCCACACTCTGACGTTGTCTCCACCACGGTTCACAAGACCCTGGGCGGCCCACGCTCCGGCATGATTCTGGCGAAGCAGGACTACGCCAAGAAGCTGAACTCTGCAGTCTTCCCAGGCCAGCAGGGTGGTCCTTTGATGCACGTTGTTGCAGCGAAGGCTATCTCCATGAAGATTGCTGCTTCTGCAGAATTCCGTGAGCGCCAGGAACGCACCCTGGAAGGTGCAAAGATTCTGGCTGAGCGTCTTGTTGCCCCAGAAGCTAAGGCAGCTGGCATCGACGTGCTGACCGGTGGCACCGACGTGCACCTGGTTCTGGTTGACCTGCGCAACTCTGAGATGGACGGCCAGCAGGCAGAGGACCTCCTGCACGAGGTTGGCATCACCGTGAACCGCAATGCTGTTCCTAATGATCCACGCCCACCAATGGTCACCTCCGGTCTGCGCATTGGTACCGCTGCGTTGGCAACCCGTGGCCTGGATGCGGCTGCATTCGCCGAGGTTTCCGACATCATTGCTACCGCTCTTATTGAGGGCAAGAATGCCGATATCGAGTCCCTGCGCGCACGCGTGGACAAGCTCGCTGAGCAGTACCCACTGTATGAGGGTCTGGAAGACTGGAAGCTGGTCTAAGCCCTTCTAACAAGAGCTAGCCAAGCACCACAACGAAAGTGGGCGGGTCCTGGAGAAAATCCAGAACCCGCCCACTTCGCTTCTCGCTAAAGAGAACTACAAAGTACTATTTAGCATCCTCTTCAGCAGCGTCAGCTGGCTCAGCTTCACCAACAGCAGCTTCGCCTTCCGCCAAAGATTCTTCGATGGCGTCCACGAAGTCCTTGTCCTCTGGCAGCTTCGAGGTGTCAACCTCGCCGCTGGCAGTATTGGCTTCGGCGTCACCCTCAGCACGGGACTCAGCGTGAGCGGTGCGAGCCGCACGCAGCCAATCCGGCTGATTTTCAAGGAGTTCCTTGATTTCATCAGCATTGAGCGGCTTGTCCATGTCGTTCTTCTTCAACGCAGTTACAGAAATGCCAAGCTTCTGCGCAACAACCGGACGTGGGTAAGGGCCGGTGCGGCGCAGCTCAGCGAGCCACTCCGGCGGGTTAGTGTGCAGGTCGCGCAGCTCAGCGTGCGTAATCGCCCCGTCTTGGAACTCCTGGGGCGCTGCCGGCAGGTAAATGCCCAGCTTCTTCGCCGCTGTCTGCGGGCGCATAGCGGTACCAGATGGTTGCAATTTATTGTCAGTCACGTTTCCTACGGTAGCACCAAGTTCGACCGCGGGAAACATACCCGATTAAGCTAGCTGCCATGTTGCGATTGACGTTTGCTACCGGCACCGAACCAGGAAAGTGGTTTGCGCGTTTCCGCCGCGCCACAGCACACGGCGTTTTGGAGACCATCGACGCCGATGACACAATCGCTGTGCTTTTGACTGGCGGCGCCGATGTGGCTCTAGCCAGGCTGCCTTTAGGGGGCATCGACAAGCGACTGAGCGAAGACACTGTCCATATCGTGCGCCTGTACGCCGAAGAACGCGGCATCGCGGTGCCGAAAGACTCCGTCTTCGCGGAGATGAAAGAGACCGTTGACCCGCGCGATGTTGCCGATGAGCACGTTAATTACCGCATTGCTGACGATGCCACCTTGGATATCGACGCCATCCGCGAGGGCCTGCAGGTAGTTGCCGCGAACGTCGGCATTGTCATTGCGCCGCGGCCTTTGCTGAAGGTGCTGTCCAAAAAGCAAGTGGTTCCGCTGGGCTTGAAAGACCCGTCCGTGCCGCAGACTGAAATCGCGCTGGTGTGGCTCAAAGACAATGATTCTGAAGCCATCCAGGACTTCGTCGGCATTGCCAAGGGCCGAACCCTCAACTCATCGCGGCATGAAGCGCCGAAAAAGACCGCGCGCGAGAAAGCGAAGGCAAAGCAAGCCCGCCGAAGCGAGGCTACAGGCGGTGCCAAGAAGGGTAATTCGCCTAAGAAATCTTCTGCGCGGGGCTCTCACCAGCGCAGAGGACGCCGCGGCTAGTTCGGGACAACGATTTACCCAGAGTTCATCTTTCAACCGTGTAATTTTAATCTCACTTGCTTATGGTGGGCACTAACCGGAGAAGCTCAGGGACCTACAGAAAGGGAATTTGAGAACCTAGGTTCTGCGAGCGGAGGTATTTGCCGTAACCGCCAAGCGACAAGGGAGAACCCTGCAGGCATGTTTGATTCAAACGCCACAACCTGTTCACCGCACAGCCCAGCGCAAGACGCACATTCATTTGATGCAGTCGCACACCTGGAATCCAAACCAAAGACCAAAACTTATGTTCTTGACACTTCCGTATTGCTCTCTGACCCGTGGGCGTTGAAGAAGTTTGCAGAACACGATGTGGTTTTGCCGGTCGTGGTTATTTCAGAGCTGGAAGGAAAACGTCATCACCCGGAGCTTGGTTGGTTCGCCCGCCAAGCTCTTCGTCATTTAGAGGGCCTGCGCGCGCAGCACGGTCACCTGGACCAGCCGGTGCCTGCGAATGAGCACGGCGGCACGCTTCACGTGGAGCTTAACCACCAGGATCAGTCTTTGTTGCCGCTGGCGTTTCGCGGAACCGAAGGCGACCACCGCATCCTCGCGTGTGCGCTGAATTTGGCTCATGAGGGCCACGACACCGTGCTGGTGACCAAGGACGTTCCGCTGCGCGTCAAAGCTGGTGCAGTGGGGCTGGAAGCGGATGAATACCACGCGCAGGACGTCGTGCTCACTGGATACACGGGCATGGCGAACGTGCACGTGGCGCCGGAAGTCATCAATGATTTGTTTAGCGATGGGGAAGTCGTTATCGATGATGTACCGACCGATGAAGGCACCCCCGCCGGCGACTTGCCTGTGCACTGTGGCGTGACTTTGCAGGCGAACCAGCAGTCCGCGTTGGGCCGCGTGCTTGCCGATGGTTCCATCAAGCTAGTCCGCGGTGACATCAACGCCTTCGGCCTGCAGGGCCGTTCGGCCGAGCAGCGCATTGCGCTCGACGTGCTTTCCGATCCCTCCGTGGGCATCGTTTCCATCGGCGGCCGCGCGGGCACCGGTAAATCTGCCATGGCGCTGTGCGCCGGCCTCGAGGCAGTCCTGGAACGCCAGGAACACCGCAAGATTGTGGTATTTCGCCCGATGTACGCCGTCGGTGGGCAGTCCCTGGGCTACCTGCCGGGCTCCGAATCCGAGAAGATGAATCCGTGGGCTCAGGCTGTCTACGACACCCTCGAGGGCCTGGTTTCTGACAACGTCATCGAAGAAATCCAAGACCGAGGGTTGCTGGAAGTATTACCCCTGACGCACATCCGCGGACGCTCGCTGCATGACAGCTTCGTCATCGTGGACGAAGCGCAGTCTTTGGAGCGCAACGTGCTGCTCACAGTGCTGTCGCGACTGGGTCGCGGCTCCCGCGTTGTGCTCACGCATGATGTCGCGCAGCGCGATAACCTGCGGGTTGGCAGGCATGATGGGGTGCAGGCGGTTATCGAAAAGCTGAAAGGCCATAGCCTGTTCTCGCACATCACCCTGCAGCGCTCTGAGCGCTCCCAGATTGCCGAATTGGTCACAGACTTGCTTGAAAGTGACAACTAGCGGGGGAATGTTACCTGTGAAATTAATCGAAATGAAAGGCCATAAATGGCGTGATCAAGTTCCCCTGCGGATAATGAAAGGATGACCAAGCCAAGCTTTGCGATCCGCCCTTTCCGCGCGGAGGATTACCCGCAAGTACAAGACATCTACGAGCAGGGACTCATCACGGGTAATGCGTCCTATGAGCACCGCCCCCTAACGCTTGATGAGTTCAACGACGGCAAGATTTTGGACACCGTCTACGTCGCGGTAGAAGAAAATGACCAATCCAAGGTTATCGGCTGGGTATCCGGCGCTCACATTTCCCAACGTGAGGTGCTGGCTGGGGTTGTAGAAGATTCCATCTACATTGATCCAGGCGCCCAAGGCCGTGGCATTGCCGGTGGCTTGCTAGACAAGTTCATTGAGGTATGCCAAGAAAAAGGCATGTGGGCCATTCACTCCTGGATTTTCCCTGAGAATGAAGGCTCCGCGAAGCTGCACATTTCCCGCGGCTTTGAAAAAGTTGGCACCTACAAGCACCTGGCCAAGATGACCTACGGTGAGCGCGCCGGCGAATGGCGCGACACCGATGTCTACCAGAAGCTTTTGCCAAAGCCTGAGAAAGTTGCCGCTGAAGAAGAGTTTGACAAGACCGCTTCTGAGCGCGTTAAAGCAGTAAAGCCATTGACCACCTAAGGACCCCAACCACGAACAAAAACGCCAAGCGCCCTGCAAGATACTGAATTCATCAGTTCTTGCAGGGCGTTTCTTTGCTACCCGGGAAATATCGCGTCCTTCTACCCAGGAAAATCGCGAACGTGATTTTCCTATTCGATGGTCTCCTTCAAGCGCTCTTGGCGCAGTGGGAACAGCACGAGCATTGCGATGACCGCGAGCGGAACCATCATGCCAATAACTGGGGTTAGACCGTCGTTGTAGGAGTTGAGGATGGCATCCCGGAGGGCATCGGGAAGCTCTGCGACTGCATGCGGCGTCAAGGAATTAGCAGCATCCGCACCGGAGAATTGTTGTGCGAGCTCAGCGCCTTCCTTGCCCAAGGATGCAATAGCGTCAGGCAAACGCACGGACATTTCATCCTGCATGTTGTGGATGAACATGGAACCGACGATGGAAGCACCCAACGCGGAACCAATCTGGCGGAAGAAGTTGTTTGCTGCGGTAGCCGTACCGACCTGGGCGATTGGGAAGGAGTTCTGGACAATAAGCACCAGAACCTGCATGACAAAGCCCAAGCCCACGCCGAAGACGAAGAAGCGAACGCCAATTCCGGTCAAGGAGGTATCCACGGTCATCTGGGACATCCACCACAATGCAAACGCGGTGATTGCCAGACCGACGATTGGGTAGACCTTGTAGTTACCGGACTTTGCGATGATGAAACCGACACCGGTGGAGACACCGATCATGCCGACCATCATTGGGATCATCATCAGACCAGCCTCAGTTGGTGTCAGGGTGTGCACCATCTGCAGGTAGGTGGGCATGTAGCCGAGCACGCCCATCATGGCCAGGCCCAGAACGGTGCCGGCGATGGTGGTCAAGACCATGTTGCGGTTCTTGAACAGCTGGACTGGAATCAGCGGCTGTGTTGCGCGGGACTCGATGAACACCGTCAGCAGGATACCGACGATGACCACTGCCGCCATCGACAAGATAGTTGGGGAAGTCCACTCATACTCACTGCCGCCCCAGGTGGTCAGCAGAATCAGGGTGCTGGTGGTGATTGCCATTGCAGCAAAGCCCATCCAGTCAAAGCCCTTGAAACCCTGCTCACCGACGCGCAGCTTCAGCACGAAGATACAAACGATGATTGCCAACAGGCCCAGTGGAATGTTGATCCACAGGCCCCAGCGCCAGCCAGGACCATCGGTGAACCAGCCGCCGAGGACTGGGCCCAGAACGGAGGAGACACCGAAAACGCCGCCCATGATACCCATAAACTTGCCGCGCTCACGTGCGGACACAACCTCAGCCACAATCGACTGGGAAGAAATCATCATGATGCCGGCGCCGAAGCCTTGAATAGCGCGGCCGGTAATCAGTACGCCCATGCCGCTGGCAAAACCACCAATGGCAGAACCGATAACAAAGATGGCGATACCGGTGATGTAGACCCACTTGCGGCCCATGCGGTCACCCAACTGGCCAGCCAGCGGCATAGCGATGGTCATAGTCACCATGAAGGCTGAGATAACCCAGCTCATCTGGTCAACACCACCGAGCTCACCAACAATCGTTGGTAGCGCAGAGCCAAAGATCATCTGCCCCAAAGAGCTCATCAACATTGTCAGCATCAGCGCAGCGAAAATAATGCCAACATTATCCGCGGTCTTCTTGCCGCGGTTAGGGTCAGTTGCCGAAGGTGTAGCCATTTCAGCGTTTACCAATGGGAGTTCTTCCACAGCGGCAGCACTGGCTTGGTCGCCCGTGCTTGGGGTGGAGTTGTTAGCTACCATTCCAGTCCTTTCGTGTAATTCTTTATCAATTCCATCGACCGATAAATGCGGTCAATCATCGGCAGTGTGCAGTCACGGTCCGGCCGTGACATTGCCATCCACGTTGCTTCGCGGACGAACCCACTCAGCAGCATCGCCTCAGTTCCCGGGTCCAACTCTGGGTTGAGCTGTTCCTCAGGATGCTCCGTGAGGCGCTGGGTAATGAGCTCCATAGTTTCTTGGGAGCGTTGCTTGCGGAAAGCCATTGCGCGTACCGCTACGTCTGGATGTGCAAAGATCCGTTGACGGCGTTCGTGAATAACCTCATCCTGGTGGGACGCATTCAGGTGTTGCTCAATGTGCTTAACCATCAGGTGGAGGATGTTACTGCCATCAGCGTTCAAGAAATCCTCGCGCTGTTCGGCAGTCAACGGTTCCGAGGTTGCTCCAATAACAGCGCCTTCTTTGGCGCTGAAGTAATTAAAAAAGGTGCGACGGGAAATCCCGGCGGCTTCACAAATCTGTTCAATCGTTACTGCATCAAAGCTCGATTCATCAACCAAGCGCGTCGCAGCGTCTTCGATGCGATGCTTGGTTGCTATGCGCTTTTGCTCCCTTAACCCGAGGTCACTGCCTAGGAGGGAGTCATCTTCACTATCTTTAGTTTCTTGCACACCATGCAACATTACATGCCGTGCAAGTTTGCACCAAGTGCAATCCTTGTGAAGTTATATATCGGCGAATTACTTCATGCTTTAAATCACTATTCTGGCGCCACAACTAGCTCATCGACGTCGCGCGTCAGCGTTGCCGCGGCCTTGAGTTCTTCTTCGCCTGCCTCATTGGTTTCGAGGTATTGCGCCGAAATCTGCCCCGAGTCCTCTTCAAACTCCCAGAAACCATCAGTCACGCATTTGTTGTTCAGTGCCTGCGTGTCATACGCAACCGCGCCTTCCTCGGCGGCATCAGTCTCCATGAGCGTCAACAGCGCCTGGCAGCCCGTGGTCGGATAGACCAACACTGCAGTTTCACCAGCAAAGGAGATAACTCCATCCCACGTATTCTCCGGACTGGCATTGAACTCACCCGCAAACGTGCCGACATATCCGCCATTGAGAATCTCCACCGGCGCCGATGAGTCAACATCGACCACCGCACGGTCAACCACCGGCTGCGCATCCGGCTCAGCATTAGAACGCATCCACGCGAACACTGCTGCTGCCACCGCAAGCACTACGACGACCACACCAACAATCCACATCCACCGGTCCGTTGTCTTTGAGCCGCTGTATTGCTCAAAAGAATTCTGCGTACTTTGCTCTGCTCGCTCTACCCGCTCCTGGTTGGAAAGAACATGCTTCTGCGACTCCGGTGTGTTTTCAGGCATGGCAGCAATCTTAGCCACTCACCCCGGCGACACCCGCCGCGTACCCTTCGCGCTCACAGGCGCGGTGCTTCTGGCGAGGCGGCGGTTTGTGGTGAGCGCGAAGGGGACATGGGTGGATCAAAGGCAGGGAGGCATGCCAAGCGAGGTGTGAGAGCGTGAGGAAATGAAAAAGGAGCGCCACCCGCGTGATGCGGAGGGCGCTCCTTTGGGAATCTAAGCGAAGAGGTGAGGCTTAGAAGTTGTCGCGGTCGGTGTTGGCCATGGCCAGAACATCGAGGCGCTTGTCCAGCTCTTCTTCGGTGAGCTTGTCGCCGTCAACAAAGCCGAGGTTAATAACAGCTTCGCGGATGGTGATGCCCTCAGCCAGAGCGTGCTTAGCCACCTTGGCTGCATTTTCGTAGCCGATTGCAGAGTTCAGTGGGGTCACGATTGATGGGGAAGACTCAGCGAAGGTCTTCATGCGCTCGGCGTTTGGCTCGATGCCATCGACAAGGCGCTCTGCGAAGACGCGAGCGGTGTTAGCCAGCAGGCGGGAGGACTCGAGAACGTTGCGTGCCATCATTGGGATGAACACGTTGAGCTCGAACTGACCCTGGGTGCCGCCGAAAGCGATAGCCGCATCGTTGCCAATAACCTGTGCGGAAACCTGGGTTGCGGTCTCACACAGAACTGGGTTGACCTTGCCCGGCATGATGGAGGAACCCGGCTGCAGGTCAGGCAGGTGAATCTCAGCGAAACCGGTCAGTGGGCCGGAGCCCATCAGGCGGATGTCGTTGGCCATCTTGTACAGGGAGACTGCCACAACGCGCATTGCGCCGGAGAACTCAACGAGTGCGTCGCGGTTTGCCTGAGCCTCGAAGTGGTTCTTTGCCTCAGACAGTTCGTTCACGCCGGTGAGCTTCTTGAGCTCTTCGGTGACCTTCGCACCGAAGTCAGCGGAGGTGTTTAGGCCGGTACCAGCAGCGGTGCCGCCGATTGCGAGCTCGCCGAGGCGAGGCAGTGTAGCTTCGATGCGCTCGATGCCGAGCTCAAACTGGCGTGCATAGCCGGAGAATTCCTGGCCCAGGGTTACTGGAACAGCATCCATCAGGTGGGTGCGGCCGGACTTAACAACAGCCTTCCACTCGGTTGCCTTCTTAGACAGGGACTCGTGCAGAACCTTCAGGCCTGGGATGAGGTCGTTGACAGCAGCTTCGGTGGCAGCAACGTGGGTTGCGGTTGGGAAGGTGTCATTGGAGGACTGGCCCATGTTCACGTGGTCATTTGGGTGCAGCTCAACGCCATTTTGCTTAGCGATGGAAGCGATAACCTCGTTGGTGTTCATGTTCGAGGAAGTACCGGAGCCGGTCTGGAAAACATCGATAGGAAATTCTGCGTCGTACTTACCGGTAGCGATTTCCTTACCAGCAGCGATGATGGCGTCAGCGATCTCGCCGTCGAGTGCGCCGGAATCCTTGTTGACCTGTGCACATGCAGCCTTGAGAAGGCCCATCGCGCGGATCTGAGCAGACTCCAAGCCGCGGCCGGAGATTGGGAAGTTTTCAACAGCACGCTGAGTTTGTGCGCGCCACAGTGCGTCCTTAGGAACCTGTACTTCGCCCATCGTGTCATGCTCAATGCGGTATTCAGTCATGAAATCCACCTTCTTTGTAGAGAGATTAAATCTGTTTAACTGTCATTTACCCGGCACGCATGTATCGCGCGACCGGGCAAGGCTGTACGCCTTCTAGTATGGCTAGTTTTTCTCGTGCGCGCCGCCACATGGGGTACGCACTCGTGGTCTAAGCCTAGCTAAGGCTTATTATGCTGGATCCGAGTAGTCGACTACGGAGTACTCCTGCAGCTTGGACAGCTGGTGAATGGAGTCGATGTAGCGGACGGTGCCGGACTTGGAGCGCATCACCAAAGAGCGGGTGGTGGCGGAGTTCGCGCGGTAGGAAACGCCGCGTAGCATGTCACCGTTGGTAACGCCGGTTGCTGCAAAGTAGCAGTTATTGGAAGTTACCAGGTCATTGGTGTAAAGCACGCGGTCCAGGTCGTGGCCGGCAGCGCGAGCGCGTTCTGCTTCTTCTTCGTCTTTTGGCCACAGCATGCCCTGGATCTCGCCGCCCATGCACTTCATTGCACATGCGGTGACAATGCCTTCTGGGGTGCCGCCGATGCCCATGAGCAAGTCAATGGAGTTGGAATCCTGCGCTGTGGCAATAGCGCCAGCAACGTCGCCGTCCATGATGAGGCGTACTTTGGCGCCTGCTTCACGGATGTCTTCGATGAGCTGGTCGTGGCGTGGACGGTCAAGAACAACAACGGTGACTTCTTCAGCCTTGATGCCCTTGGCCTTAGCCACAGCTTCGATGTTGTAGGCGACTGGCTTGGTGATATCCACCTTGCCCACAGCTTCTGGGCCGACGACCAGCTTGTTCATGTAGAACACAGCGGATGGGTCGTACATGGTGCCGCGCTCAGCAGCAGCGATAACGGAAATCGCGTTCGGGCGACCTTCCGCCATCAAGCGGGTGCCGTCGACTGGGTCAACTGCGATATCCATGGCGGCGCCCACGCCGGTGCCCACGTTCTCGCCGTTGTAGAGCATAGGGGCTTCGTCTTTTTCGCCTTCGCCGATGACAACTACGCCATCCATGGATACGGAGTTAATGAGTTGGCGCATAGCGTCTACTGCCGCACCGTCGCCTTCGTTTTTCTTGCCACGGCCTACCCAACTGCCGGACGCGAGAGCTGCGGCTTCGGTTACACGCACCAGCTCCATAGCCAGGTTGCGGTCTGGAAGTTCAGGAGTTCCAGCTTTATTTGTCATCGGTTAGAAGGCCTTCCTCATTGTTTAATAGGTATAGCGTGCGCCGCAGAGCTAAGCCCTGTGAGCGCCGGCATATCAAGTATGCCCACTCGCACGACCATTATTCCATGTTTCCTTAGGCAAACATTCCCGGATAGTCCCCCGAAAGAGGGAAGACTTTGCCACACTAGTCCTTGCCGCGGTGTACTTTGCTCGAACTTGGCCTGCATTCGGCTTGTATTCCTCGCCACGCGGGTTAACTATTTCTTCCAAGCCGTGCGATACTAAAGCGCATGGCTGGCGAAGATAAACCAAAGATTTTCGAGAACGGTAAGGACATGATGTTGTCCCTCGGGGTGATTGTTGTCGGAATGCTAGCGGTGGTGGGTGGCACAGGTTTGTGCACCATCAACCCGGAGGCTTCTGATCTTTCAGCTGTTCGCGAGGTCGATGGTGAGGCATTCCTGGACCTTGAGGCACGCGCCGCGCAGGGTGCAGCCATCCGTATTCCGGATGTTCCAGAAGATTGGGTAGCCAACTCGGCACGCCGGGCATCGGTTGCGCAGTCGCCGTCATCGGTCGTCGGTTGGATTACGCCGCAAGAAGGTTATTTGTCGTCGTGGCAGACGCAAGTTTCGCTTGACGATGCATTGGCGGGCTTTGACGAGCACTTCCGCGAAGAAACAGAAACAATCAATATCGACGGCCAGGATGTCATCGTTGCCTCCACGGAAGAGCGCAATGTGCGCGATGTGTGGGCCTTCGACATGGAAGATGAGCGCGTGCTGCTCTCGGGCACTGCGTCCGAAGAAGAGTTCACTGAGCTAGTCCGCGCATTCTTGGTGGTGGACCCAGTAGAAATCGGTTAGTTCGCTAGATTCCTAGCCGAACTAACCGGATTGGTAGCGAACTCGTTGAGAGTTCGCTATTTTTTGCGGGTGAGGCGAATCTTTTCCAGCACCTCACCGTAGTGGGCTTCCACGCCCACCTGGGTGGTCTTGTCCTGGGCTGCCTCTGCAGCAGGACCGGAGACACGCTCGCGGTCGACGAAGATTTCAATCTTCTCCTTCGACAACCCAGGCTCAATGGTGATGGCGCTGAGCTTGCCAACGCTGAACTCAAACAGCAACGAGCCGTTGTAGTATGTCAGCTCCTGGTGGCCTTCCTCATTCGCCGAGGTGGTCTTGGTGTGCGCGGGACCGAAGAATTCCTCGATGAGCCCTACTGGGTCGCCGAATTCTAATGCGCCAGCGGAAGCCGTTTTGGAGATGAAATCTACGCGGTCACCTGGATAAGCAAAGATCTGCATGGGAGGATGCGGTTCCTTTCAGTTCTAACTAGTCTTCTCTAACTAGTCTTCGTCGTAATTGGAGGAGTCGGGCTGGCCGGTGGATTCGGCAGGACCGGCAGACGCTGCGCGGGCGTTGAGTGCATCTTCGACACGCTTGGATGCGCCATCGAGGTGGTTCTCGCAGACCTTGGCAAGGGCTTCGCCGCGCTCCCAGTATTTAAGTGATTCGTCGAGGCTCATCTGGCCAAGTTCTAGAATCTTGACGGTTTCGATGAGCTCGTCGCGCGCCTGCTCATAAGTCAAAGTGTCGATGGCGGGGAAGGCGTCCTCACCAGGAGTGCCGGTGCCAAAAGAATCAGTAGCCATGATTGTCTTTCTCTTAAAGAAGAAATGTTGTCTGAAAAGTGTAATTAATCTGAAGGGCTGGAGCCCAACACCGCAGCGGATAGCGAACCATCCCCAACACGAACGCGAATCTGTGCGCCTGGTGGTGCCTGCTGGTAGCTGGTGACCACCTCGGCATCGCTGCCATCACGTGGCAGAACCTGGACCACAGAATAACCACGCGCGAGTGTGGCCGCAGGGCCCAAAGCGCTGACCTGCGAACGCAGGGCTGACACGCGGGTGGTTTCACGCTCGAGCATGATCTGGATGTCGCGGCGCATCGTTTGCTGCAACCGCTGCAGCTCTTCCCGCTGCACAGTAATCGGGCGCATTGGATCAGCGAGCACGGGACGCGAACGCAGCTGTGACAAGCCACGGCGCTCACGCTCAACCCAGCCGCGTAACGCCGCAGCCATGCGCTGGCGTGCCTCTGCGATGCGGTCATATTCCAGGGCGACGTCAGGGACCACGCGCTTGGCGGCATCGGTAGGCGTGGCGGCGCGAACATCCGCAATATTGTCCAACACCGGGTTATCCGGCTCGTGCCCAATAGCAGAGACCACCGGAGTGTTTGCTGCCGCGACAGCGCGCTGCAGCGCTTCCTCAGAGAAGGGGAGGAGGTCTTCCACCGAGCCGCCGCCACGGGCGATGATGATGACATCGACCTCCGGGTCGGCATCGAGAAGCTGCAAAGCATCAACAACCTGTGCGACCGTGCCGGTGCCCTGGACCGCTGTGTTGATGACCCGAAACTGCACCGCCGGCCAACGATCCTGCGACACGGCGAGCACATCGCGCTCTGCGGCCGAACCGCGACCTGTAATCAGCCCAACCTTATTGGGCAAAAACGGCAACGGCTTCTTGCGCGCCGGGTCCGTCAAACCCTCTGCCGTCAGCTGCTTGCGTAGCGCTTCAATGCGCGCCAGAAGCTCACCAATTCCGACATGGCGGATATCCGTCGTCCACAAGCTAAATGTTCCCCGCCCGGCATAAAATGCGGGCTTTCCATAGACCACAACGCGGTCGCCGTCTTTCAATGGAGTGGGCAAACTACGCACCAGATCTGTAGGACACGTCAACTGAACCGACTTCTGCTGCTCCACATCGCGCAGCGTCAGATAGGACAACTTCCAGGTCGGCTTGACGTTGATCTGCGTCAACTGGCCCTCAACCCACAAGAAACCTAGCTTCTCAATCCATCCCTTGACCTGGTCGTTTACCTTGCCAACTGGCCATGGTGACTCAGGGGAATTTACGGATTGCGTCATGTGTGACCTCCCCGATTTACTTGCCGACTCTCGTGCATAGTCACCCAGTCTATTGTTTTACGTGCACCTGAGATAGTCTGGGGGCATGACTGAGGCAGGAAAGAATGTTCTCCTGGCGGCACCCCGCGGCTATTGCGCCGGTGTGGATCGTGCAGTTGAGACAGTTGAAGAGGCACTTAATAAGTACGGCGCACCAATTTATGTGCGTAAGCAGATCGTTCACAACAAATACGTCGTTGAATCTTTGGCGAAGCGCGGCGTCATTTTTGTGGAAGAGGCATCCGAAGCTCCAGAGGGAGCGCACCTAGTATTCTCCGCCCACGGCATTTCTCCAGCCGTGCGCAGGGAAGCTGAAGGACGCAAACAGCTGACTTTGGACGCAACCTGCCCATTGGTGACCAAGGTGCACCGTGAGGCTAACCGCTTCGACCGCGACGGCTACCACATCCTTCTTGTTGGCCACGAGGGCCACGAAGAGGTTGAAGGCACCGCCGGCCAGGCACCAGAGGTTACCCACCTGGTGGATGGTGTAGAAGGTGTGAACAAGCTTCCACAGTGGCTAGAAAATGAGAAGCTGGTCTGGCTGTCCCAGACGACGCTGTCGGTGGATGAGACCATCGAGATTGTTAACCATCTACGCAAGCGTTTCCCACACTTGGAGAACCCACCTTCAGACGACATCTGCTATGCAACGCAGAACCGTCAGGAATCCGTGAAGGCGATTGCACCAAAGTGTGACCTGATGATTGTTGTGGGTTCCACGAACTCCTCCAACTCCGTGCGCCTGGTTGAGGTTGCTCTGGACGCAGGTTCTAAGACTTCTTACCTGGTAGATTATGCATCTGAGATTCAGGAAGATTGGCTCGACGGCGTGGAGACCGTTGGCGTCACCTGTGGTGCTTCCGTTCCTGAGCTGCTTGTCCGCGAGGTTCTTGAATTCCTCGACGACCGTGGCTTCAACAGTGTTGAGCAGGTAACCACCACGACCGAGACCATCCAGTTCTCGCTTCCACGCGAACTGCGTCCGGCACGCACCTAAGCTTTAAAAGCTCTCAGCCACGAAATCAGCTCCACCTCCCACAGTTTGAACTGGGGAAGTGGAGCTGATTTCTTTTGTCTTAAACCCGGTGCGGCCGAGGCCTAGTTGCCGTACAAGTCTTCATCGAGGGCACGTGGGCTGCGCTTGCGCGCATCCGGCTGCTCTGGCCGTTTCGCCTCGGGGCGCTTTACCTCTGGACGCTTTGCCTCGGGGCGACGAGCCTGTGGCGCTGAAGGCTGTGCGGATGGTGAGCCCGGCGTTGCACGACCTTGGACAGGCCGGCGGACATCACCAGCGCGACGCAGCGGGTCGGGGCGACGTGTATCTGGGCGCCGTGGGTTTCGCGCGCCAGCCGCATTGACCGAGTTATCAGTTGCATGTGGGGACTCCACGGACTGCGTGCGACGTGCGCGCTCTTGGCTGCGCTGTGCATCAGTCACGCGGCGTGCGGAACGCGAAGGGCTGCCAGCACCGCGCGTAGACTCGCCACGGCCGGTTTCACCACGGCCAGAAGCAGCGCGCGAACCACCACGACGGGACTCATCCGTGCGGGGCACGCGGCGGACATCACCAGCGGTGCCGCGACGAGCAGATGACGTGCGTGAGGACGGCCGCGCAGCCGCAGCGCCACCGGCCGTGCTGGCGCCAGCAGTACCTGCACCTGGGGTTTCAGAGGTAGATCCGCGACGAGTTTCAGGACGTGGTGTGCGGGACGACTTCTTGGTGCGCTCAACCAGCTCGGCCACAGAGAGGCGTTCAGTAGTTTGACGGGCGCGGGACGTGGTCTCGCGGTTGCGACGGTCAGATTCTGCCATCGCGCGGCGGCTGACCTGTTCCTTGGAGTTAATGCTCGTCACCGTCTGCTTTGCCCGGTACACGCGGAATACCGCGATAGCGATGCACACTAGCAGCGTAAACGCCAAGTACGGAAAGACCTCCAACAAGGGATACGCCGAGGTCACCAGGATAGTGGTGGAAAAAGCAGGCGACCCCTCAGAAGCGCTGGCACGTGAGACTAACCACGACGTGAAGAAAATAGCGATGCCAAAGAGCAGCGGGATGGATCCGACGGTCAAAAATAGGCCGCGAACATTGACCAGCGCACTGGCTGCGACCGCACCGAGGATAAAGCAGATCAAAAACGGCCAGCCCACGGAAGTAGTGATGGTTGAAATGATCAAACCAGTCGCGAGAGCAGCCACGATGACAGCAATACTCGTCCACACGGGCAACGCGCCAAAGCCCTTTTCGGCGCGGCTACTTACTGGGTGTGATTGGGTATTGACATGGGACACGGTGAGAGAGTCTACCTTGTGGTTTGACCAAAACCTCAACTACCGGACGAATAGTTGCCGAATAGGTCCCTAGGTTCTTCATCACGGGAAGATTCGCGTGTCGCAGATTCCTCGTCAGAATCTTCAGCGGATACATCAACGCTGGGGGCCGCCTTGGCCGGAGAGGCCGTAGCAGGAGACAACGTGGTGGGGCGTTTATCAGTACGGGTAGGAATATCCATCTCTGACAAGCGCCGTGCCGTAACCATGACGCGGGAGTCCATAGAAGACAGCGTGGAGTTGAATGCTTCCACTGCCTTTTCCAGACTGCGGCCAACTCTGTTGTAATGGTCACCCACTGTGTTCAAGCGCGAATACAGCTCGCTACCAAGTCGCTGAACTTCGCGGGCTTTGTCCGAAATGTCCTCATGGCGCCAACCCAGCGCCACCGTGCGCAGCAGCGCAAAGAGAGTGGTGGGTGTCGCTATAACGACGTTGCGCTCAAATGCGAATTCCAACAGCTCTGGGTCCACACCAAGCGCGGCATCCAGGAAAGGATCCGCTGGGGTGAATAGAACTACAAACTCTGGAGTAGGAGAGAAAGCCTCAATGTAGTCCTTGTGTGACAGCTGCTGGACATGCGTGCGCACCATGTGTGCGTGCCGACGCAAATACGCCGCGTGTTCCTCCGGATCGGAGGTTTCGAGAGCATCGAGGTACGCCGAGAATGGAACCTTGGCATCGACCACAATGTGGCGATCTGCGGACAAGTTGACCACCAAGTCAGGCCTGACGGCTTTATTGCCCAGATAAGCCGTCACTTGAGATTCAAAGTCCACGTGCTTGACCATTCCACCAAGTTCTACGACGCGCTCAAGTTGAATCTCACCCCAGCGGCCACGCACGTTTGGTGAGCGAAGTGCCGTAACCAACTGGTCCGTGCGGTCTGAGAGCCGGGTCGAGGTACGCGACATTGAATGTACTTGGCTAGAAAGCTGCGCAAAAGCAGTGGCGCGGTCAGCTTCCAGCTCCTGGAGCTGCGAGCCGAGACGGTCCATCGCCTTTTCCAAGGGCATCATGGTTTGCGCCACGGTTTGGTTGACTGACTTGTTAACCGCCAGGGAAAGTTCCGCGGAGTCTGCCTGCGGGGACTGCTCCAATGGCTTAGCTCCCGCACCCGACGCCGAAGAAAGCGAAGGGTAGCGGGAGCTGTGGGCAAACCAGCCGAGGGCTGCGCCAATCAAAAGGCCTAGAAGTAGACCAACTATTAGCAGCGTGATGGGCAGTGCATAACTCATGAACACACTGTCTCACACACGTTCGACAGTGGAGTTAACCGCGGTCCTTTGGATCGAGAATGTGTTCGAAGAAGTCGCGGGCTTGTGCGATTTTGCCGCGCGTGGATGGGCGGTCAAAGCCGCGCGGTGCGGCATCAACATCAACAATCTGCTCGAGTGTGTCACCGATGCCATCTTGTTGGACATCAGAAAGTGCGGTGGATACCGCAGGGGATTGAATATTTTCAGGAAGCTCAGCAAGGAGCTTGCGGCGGTGTGCACCTTGGGCCTCGTTGTAGCGACCCGCAAGATAACCCGCGACGGTGGCAAATTCGATATCGCCCGCGTCCTTCTCACCGGACTGCAACTGCAGCATATCCTGGATGTAGCGGTAGAACACCGCGATCATGGCGGCGGCTGGAACAGCCAAGAACGCGCCAATGAGGTTGAACAGCGCGCCACCAACAGTGACGGAGACCAGAACGATAACTGGGTGCAGGTTCATGGCCTTGGACTGCAGCCATGGGGAGAGAACGTTGCCTTCCAGCTGCTGTACCAACAAGACCAGGCCCAGCACCAGCAGTGCCTCGGTAAATCCCAGGGAAACCAGGGCGATCAAGACCGACAGTGCGCCGGCAACAATCGCACCAACCAGCGGAATGAAGCCAGCCACGAAGGTGATGATTGCCAGCGCCATGGCCAGCGGCACGCCAATGGCGTAGAGGCCGATGCCGATAAACACGGCATCAATAAGCGAAACTAGCGCCTGGGCGCGGATGTATCCACCCAACGTGTTCCAACCACGAGTCAACGCCTCAGTCAGGTGCCAACCAGCGCGACGGCTGGTGGCATGGCGGATCCACGGCAAGAACTTATGACCATCTTTCAGGAAGAAGAAAGTCATAACCGTCATGACAACGAGCGTGATGAGCAAGCTAGTTGCCGTGCCCACGCCAGAAATAAACGATCCCGCAATGGAACCAGCCTGCTGCTGCATCCAATTAGCAACCTCATCAACGTATCCGCCGATGTCTTCGGAATTTAGCTCCAGTGGTGGGCCCTGCGCCCACAACTGCAGGCGTTGGATACCTTCAACGGCCTGCAGATATAGTGACTGCGACTGGCGTGCGAAATCAGGTGCGACGAAAGAGAAAATACCGCCGACGACGAAAATAAACAGCAAAATACTGATTATTGATGCGAGGGCGGAAGGCACCTTGAGCTTGCGCAAATTCGATGCGATGGGGGAGAGCACCGTACACACAATCAGCGACAGGACGACCGGCAGAATTCCTTGCCAGAAACTGCCGATGATCTCACCGAGCAAGTACAAAAAGAAACCAATGACCACAAGACGAATAGCCCACAGGGACGCAGACTTAATCATCTCACCGGCCACTACCGTGCGGTCGACTTGGTCTCCCGGTGGGTGAGGTGAGATGGCCTCAAGGCGTGCTGGGTCAGTGGTGCGGTCGAACTTGCCGCTGAGCTGCAGCTTCTCCAGCTCCTGCGCTGTCATGTCCTGCGCCTGCGCAGATTCTGCTGAAGCAGTGCGATCAACTGGCTGATCATCGGTGTGATCATTGTTCGCGGCGTGCTCATTTCCGCTTTGATCTGGGGTTAGAGAATCTTTAGAACTCACACTTATATACTGCCTCAAATGTAGTGGTTTTAGGCTACAAGCCGCCCATTCTGCCACACCCGCATTGGTGTGCGTTAGGATTGTCCGCGTGAGTCTTACACTTGGAATTGTCGGTTTGCCCAACGTTGGCAAGTCCACTTTGTTTAATGCCCTGACCCGTTCTGACATTTTGGCGGCGAACTACCCGTTCGCAACTATTGAGCCAAACGTTGGCCTGGTTGAATTACCCGATCCGCGCCTGCGCCGCTTGGCTGAAATTTTCGGTTCTGAGCGCATCTTGCCTGCGACGGTGTCTTTCGTGGACATCGCTGGCATTGTCAAGGGTGCATCGGAAGGCGAAGGCATGGGCAACGCCTTCTTGTCTAACATCCGCGAAGCTGATGCTATCTGCCAGGTTGTGCGCGCGTTCTCTGATGAGAACGTCATTCACGTTGACGGTCAGGTCAACCCAACTTCGGACATTTCTGTCATTAACACTGAGCTGATCCTGGCTGACTTGCAGACCATTGAGAAGGCCCTGCCTCGTCTGGAAAAAGAAGCCAAGAAGAACAAGGACTTGGCGGAGCAGGTTGAAGAAACCAAGAAGGCCCAGGCTGTATTGGAAGATGACCGCACCTTGTTCGTTGCCGCGAAGTCCGGCGAGATTGACCTGGCGCTTCTGCGCGACCTGCACTTGATGACCGCGAAACCGTTCCTTTACGTTTTCAACTCTGATGAAGAGATTCTTACCGATGACGCGAAGAAGGATGAATTGCGTGCGCTAGTTGCGCCTGCCGATGCAGTCTTCCTCGACGCCAAGACCGAGACCGACCTGCTGGAATTGGACGCGGATGAAGCAATGGAGCTTCTCGAGTCCGTTGGACAGACCGAACCAGGACTGCAAACCCTAGCGACTGCGGGCTTTAACACCCTCGGCCTGCAGACCTACCTGACCGCTGGACCAAAGGAATCCCGTGCGTGGACCATCCGCCAGGGCTCTACCGCACCTCAGGCAGCCGGTGTTATCCACACCGACTTTGAAAAGGGCTTCATCAAGGCCGAAATCGTTTCCTTCGACGACCTCGACGCCGCCGGCTCCATGGCCGAGGCCCGTTCCGCCGGCAAGGTCCGCCAAGAAGGCAAGGACTACATCATGACCGACGGCGACGTTGTGGAGTTCAAGTTCAACGTTTAGTCGCATTCTGGTTCAACCTCACAGGTGGTTCGCCTCGATTCCTCGCAGATCGACGTGGCGGCACACCGTTGGTTGATAGAATGTTCGGATGGACCGTACTGACTACGAACCCGATCTCGTTCCTGAACTTCTCGTCAGCGATGTGGCGAAAAGTGTCGACTTCTGGTGCAATCTCTGTGGGTTTGAGATCTCCTACGATCGTCCAGAGGAGGGGTTCGCCTACCTTACCCGCGGACGGGCACACGTCATGCTCGAGCAACGTGGAGTCGGTCGGAACTGGCTGACCCAAGAGCTTGAACCACCTTTCGGGCGAGGAATCAACTTCCAGATCGGCGTGTCGGAACTCGAGCCAATCCTCGCCGCGCTTGCGAACGCGAGGTGGTCGCTGTTCATGGAGCCGGAGACGAAGTGGTATCGGGTGAGCGACAACGAGGAATCAGGGGTGAGGCAGTTCTTGGTGACCGATCCTGATGGGTACTTGATTCGATTCCAGAGTTCGATCGGTCATCGGTTCGTCGCTCGCTAGGGGAGCCAGAGCAAGCGACGAACCGACGGCGACGTTGTGGTGGAGTTCCGCTTTAACGTATAGCGTTATTGACGATCTCCGTTATACACTGACCGTGTGATCAGATCGTTCGGGAGCGAAGACACCGAGCGCATCTGGCGTGAGCAGTACGTCAAGGGTGTTGATCGAGCCGTGCAGCGGGGGACGCTGTGCAAGCTCGAGCTGATTCATGCGGCGAAGGACGTCGACGACCTGCGGATCCCACCGGGGAACCGATTGGAGAGGCTGGCCGGCGACCGTCGGGGTCAGCACAGCATCCGGGTGAATGCCCGGTGGCGGTTCTGCTTCGTCTGGAGAGATGGAGGTGCAGAAGATGTCGAACTCGTCGACTACCACTGAGGCCGACCTGATCGAGCCGATCCACCCGGGGGAGATCCTTATGGAGGACTTCATCGAGGGATTCGGGATCACTCAGAACAAGCTCGCGGTGTCGATCGGTGTGCCGCCGCGCCGGATCAATGAGATCGCGCAGGGCAAGCGCGGGATCACTGCGGACACGGCGATTCGTCTCGCGCGCTACTTCGGCACGTCGGAGGAGTTCTGGATGAATCTGCAGTCGAACTACGAGCTGCGGCTTGAGCGTCGAGAGCTGCGCGACATGGGGCGCGGCGATCACGCCGCTGAAGGTCGCATGACGCCTAGGATGACCGGGTCGGAAAGCTCTCGTCTGATCATCATCCGCGGGAACTCGGGCAGCGGGAAGTCGCACTTGGCGCACGCAGTCCGCGCTGCGCGACCGCGGGGCGTGGCGATCATCGCTCATGACGTGCTGCGGCGAGAGATCTTGCATGTTCGCGATCACCCCGGTGCATTGAGCGTTCAATACATCGATCTGTCGGCGCGATTCGCCCTCGACAACGGGCTCGACGTGGTGGTCGAAGGCATCCTGCATTCCGAGAGTTATGGCGAGATGCTGTCTCAGCTGCGAGACGACCATCGTGGTCTGACTCGTTGTTACTACTACGAACTCAGCCTTGACGAGACACTTGAACGGCATCGAACTAAGGCGCTGGCCGCTGAGGTGTCGGAGGCTGACGTCGCATCCTGGTACCGCGGCGACGACCGAGTCGCTGCCTTGGATGAGGCGACGTTCAATGCCACAGTAAGCGCCGCTGACGCTCTACAGCGTGTCCTTGTTGACGTGGGGTGGAGCAGAGACCTCGACACTGCCTTATAGCTGATTCTCATGATGCCTGCCCTGACGTGATGCGGTCGAGTAGCGAATCCGGCAGAGGTTGTTCCGTGCCGGAACGCGGTAGAGTTCAAGTTCAACGTCTAGCGAAACTAGTCAAGATTCATCGTGGTATTTCTGCGCCGGCAAATCCCAAAATTTCAGGGTTTGGCCTGCGCAGAGGCGTCTCGCGCATGACCAGGCTCTGGTGCATTCAGTGTATTCCGACTACTTTTTCGCTCTGGGACATATCGGGACGACACAAGTATTTTCGAGTTCCTAGTGAAGACTGAAGTAAACGTTACCCAGTTGTCCTCGATTAACCGTCACGGAGAAACCATTCCTGTTGAGGCCGTAGTATGAACGAAGTATAACGTCTAGCGTTAATAACGAACACTGTTATATGCTGATCGTGTAATCAGAAACTTCGGCGACAAGAATACCGTCCGGGTCTGGCAATAGAATTACGTCAAGAGTATTGATCGCAAAGTCCAACGGGCAACCATGCGGAAACTTGAGCTGATTCATGCGGCGCAGAATATCGAGGACCTCCGAATCCCACCCGGAAATCGGTTGGAGCGGCTGGTCGGCGGCGTCGGTGGTAGTAGGTCCGCTCGATCCAGGTGATGATCGCGATCCGTAGCTCTTCTCGAGTCCGCCACCTCTTGCGGTCCAGGACGTTCTTCTGCCGCAGAGCGAAGAAGGACTCCATCGCGCCGTTGTGCCCGGCGGCATCCACTTTCCCCATCGATCCGATGAGGTGATGGAAGTTCAGGGCGTGCACGAAGTTTCGCGCGCAAAACTGGGATCCTCGGTCTGAATGCACGATTCATCCGGCAGCGTCGCGACGACGAGAAATCGCGTTGTTCAGGGCGTTCACCGCGAGGCGGGCCTTCATCCGGTCACAGATGGGACCCGCAGGGACACCGCGACAGGGATCCCGTCGGCGGCGAGCTCGCTCACGAGCAGGTAAAACCTTTTCCCGGCAGGTCTGCCTGGGACAGGTAGGCGGCCGCGGGGCGCAGGACCTCGTTCTCCTGCTCGAGCAGCCGGTTCCGGCGACGCAGATCGCGCAGCTCGGTCGATTCTTCCCGGGTCTTTCCGGGCCGGGCACCGTCTTCGACATCAGCCTGACGCATCCAGTTCGTCAGGCACGACTCAGAGATCCCGGAGTCCTTCGCAATCACGGCGAGCTTCCGGCCGGGTCCACGGTTCCTCGCGACGCGGACGACGTCGTCCCGGAACTCCTGGGGATAGGGAGCAGTCATGGTGCACACCCCTCCCCGGCAACGCTCTCCAGCGCCACGGATCATGTGACACCTACAGGTGCGTCAGTCCCTATGACTTTGGTGATCGCTTTTATGTCGCACCACAAACGAAAGGGGTAGCTCGTTGAGGGATCCGCAGCGGGCATTCGTTCGGGCGGGCTTACGTACGCCAAGAACTTGGGCCCCACCATCCACCGTCGACCTATTGCCTCATCAGTGGTCCGGGCCTGCATCGGAGTCCTCTGCACGAGATGCGTCGTCGTTCTGCGCCGCGTCGTGGACCGCGCTGTCATTGTTCTCTGCGCTGCGTGAGCGGCGCCGCGCCTCGCGCCGTGCGCGCTCTCGGTAGCTATAGGCGGCCTCGTGCACCGACTCTTCACTTTCGAAGCCAGACCCAATCGCACCCGCGATCGTCGCAGCAGCGGTTGCGAACAGGGTCACCAGGAGATACTCGCCCAGTCCGTATTCGTCTCCGGCGTACTGGCTGAACACCTCTGGAGTGAAAACGATCAGCGCGGCGGTCAGGTTCAGGACGAACAGCCCCGCATAGCCGCACGTCAGCCCAATGGCGAGGGTCAAGACGGTCGACGCGTTGAACAGCACCGTTCGGTCACGTTCCTGCGGCGGCAGATCTTTGGCTCGTTCCCAGAGGCGGTGATAGACGATGAGCCACGTGATCATCACCGTCATTGAGGCAACCACGACGGCGACCAGCTGCCAAGGTGCCATGGTGAGTGCGAGTTCCCACAGCGTGGCGTTCAACAGATAGAACGCGCTGAACGCGAACGCTCCCACCAACGCCCCTCGGAGACCTGAGACCAGCTGCCACGGACGATTATCCCGGACCATTCCCACGAGCAGCCGCAGACGCCCGCGGTTCGCGAAGATACGGACGTCGACCCCGTCTTGGTCTGGGGTCGTCCGCTCGAAGGCGCCGCCCAGAGCCGGGACCCGTGACCGCCGATGCGCCTGAGAGCCGTCCTTCGGAATGGTCCCCGCCGCGCATATCCCCAATCAGCTGTGTCACCACCTCTGAAACTCGCCTTCGTAGTCTCATGGCCCCGAAGGCCGGCAGTGAAACCACCGCCACGTTCCTACTGTGGTCGGCGTCAGCGACGACGGGGCGCCGGTCGATCATCAATGGGAAGTCGGTCACGCATACCGCGAGGTCCCAGCCATGTTCCCGCTTACGCTCGGCTGCCAGGTCCATCATCTCAAACTGCTTCTCGTCACTGGGAGGCAGCCTCTCTCGGTGCACCTCCACTCTCCAGTGACCGTCAGAGAGCTGCTCGGCGAGCAGGCCAGGCAGTTCCCGTTCGAGATGCTTCGCGACTGTCAGGGCGGTGGCGACCGGATCGGCCACCACCCCGACCACTACCTCCCCCGTCGGGCTTTGCGTCGTCCCGATGGGTTCACTCTTGTGAGGCGTCAAAAGGAGACTCCTTCCGCGTAGTCAGTTTGAATCGTCCCGGCTTCTCTGCCGCTACTTTGTGGGTGCGGGCTCTCGGGTGAGGGCCTTCGTTGTGCAGCGTCTCGAACTCTATCGGGGTGAGCATCCCGAGGGAGCCGTGGAGACGTCGGTAATTTTACCAGTCGACCCAGCCGGCGGTCGCGAACTCGACGTCTGCGAGGGTCCGGTAGGGGCCGGCGTGGAAGACGGTGGTGCGGATGCACTCCGATTCACTACCGGCTGAGCGGTTACTGGTATCAGTTCTGCAAGCTGGATGAGGGTGGGCGCGAGGATGACTTCTACGACGGCACGCGCTTCAGTGACGTGGTCGCGCTCTACTAGTTCGACGCCAGGCTTCGAGCCGCGACGTTCACAACGCTGGCTCCCGTCGAGTTGGCCATCCGCGCGCTGCTTGGCTATGAACTCGGGCGCACCGATCCCTGCGCGCACCTCGACGCGGAACTGCTCGGCCCGACAGCTCGCCAAGGTGATCGCTACCCGAGGTGGTTGGAGAAGTACCAGCGCGAACTCAACTGGTCACGCGAAGACTTCGTGAAGCACCACGACATGAAGTACGGCGGGCGCCTTCCGGTCTGGGCTGCCGTCGAGATCATCGACTGGGGGAGCCTCATGCATCTCTACAACTTCGCGCCAGCCGGGGTTCTCGAGGACGTCGCCGATTCTTGCGGGTTCAGCCCTTCCCAGCTGGTGAGCTGGCTAAAGTCGCTCAACGTTGTGCGTAACACGTGCGCTCATCACAGCCGTCTCTTCAACCGGGTGCACACGCTCACGCCGAAGATCCCACCTGTCGGCCGTCACGCTGATCTCGACGCCAGTGCTGCGGACTGGAGTCGCACATTCGGGCAGTTGACGCTCGCGCAGTTCCTATCGGACCGGCTGGGGCTCGGCCGCAGCAGCCTGCTCCGGGCCGTTCTGAAGAGCCATCCAGCAGTTCAGGCCGTGCACGTCGCGCACATGGACATCCCTGACTACTGGCAGACCAAGTCCGCTCTGGGCCTGACGAGGCTGTGTCGGAAGTTGAACCCTAGAGGTTGTTCGGCTGAGGAACGTGGTGGACTTCAAGTCCAACGTCCAAGACTGGGGCAAGTCAGTAGAGCACTGTTCGAGCCGGGGCTTCGGAGCACTAGCGGGGTCGCCGGTGGTCTTCTTAGGTTCAGCGGTTCTGCTTTTCTGACCTATCGAAAGCTCGCTTGAACCTACGGTTCGGAGGTGCGCTCCTGTGTCGCCGGTGCAAGTGAGAGGATGAGAAGCGAGGCGCAAATGCCCGCGAGCCCGACCCAACCGAACACGGGGAGACGCTCTCCGACAATGACCACAGACAGCAAGGAGGCGACCACGGACTCAGCGAGGGTGAGTGTTGTCGCAGCACTTGGAGCGACCTGCATGAGCCCATAACCGAAGAGTAGATAGCCCAGGAACATGGGGATAAGCGCCATGTAGAGCCCGACCATCATGGCTTGCGTGGAAGCGATGAGCGGTGCGCCGGTGAGCAGGAGTATGGGCATCAGTGCGATGCCACCCAGTCCTCGAAGGTCAACTCCATCCGCACCCGCACCCTGATCGAGAAGTCCGACATGGTCGTCGTCCGCTTCGGGGATCAGTACGAGCAGTGGAACGCCGCCTTCGACGCGGGTCACTGTGCGGCACTGGACAAGCCTTATGTCACGCTGCATAGCGTGGACATCGTCCACCCGCTCAAGGAAGTCGACGCCGCCGCGCAGGCGTGGTGCACCACCACCGACCAGGTCGTCGAGATCCTGCGTTACGTGCTCGAAGCCTAAGAAGCGCTCCTCAGCTGCGCTAGCCCTCTAGGCAGGCAGGCGCAGCGTCACGGCGAGCCCACCTTGAGCCCGCGGCCTGAGTTCCACCGAACCGCCGTGGGCTTTCGCAATTGCATCGACGATCGCCAGACCCAGGCCTTGGCCGGCCCCCGCGGTCCGCTGCGCCCGTGCGAAGGGCTCCACCCACGTGCGGACCTCCGCCGCGTCCAGCTGCGGCCCACCTGACTCCACGGTGATCTCTGCGTTCCGACCTGCCTGTGCCACCGTCACGGACGGATCTTCGCCGTGGGTGAGCCCGTTGCGCACCATGTTCTCCACCGCCTGACGCACCAGAGTGGGGGAGGCAGCCACCGTGAGCGCTTCCGCCGTCACCGGCACACCCTGCCCACGACCGATGTCACGGCACAGCGCGGCCAGATCTACCTCCTGGCGATCCCGGACGTCCACGTTCGCCAGCTGCAGCAGGGCAGCCACGGTATCGGCAGCGCGCGCGTTGACCTCGCGCACTCGTCCCAGCGTCTCCCGCAGTATCTGCTCATCACCGCTGGCCAGCGCCACATCAGCCATCGTCTGGATCGTCGCGATCGGAGTCTTCAGCTCGTGGGAGGCGTTCGACGCGAAGCGGCGTTGCCGCTCGAGGCCATCCGCCAGCTCGTCGAGCATTGCATTCAGCGCATCTGCCAGCTCGCCCACCTCGTCATCAGGGCCCTGGTGGCTGATGCGGGCACTCAAATCACCCCGGGTGACGGTCGCGGCGTCGTCCGCAAAATCCCGAAGCGGCTTAATCACGAGCCCAGCCACGAACCAACCGATCACCCCAGCGACCGCGGTGAGCAATGCCAATACCGTCAGGGAAGCCACCAACACGCGGCGCAAAACCTCATCGGCGATCGGCACCGCACCGTCGATGACCAGCCCCTCATCCGGGGTTGGGATCTGCGCCATGAAAGGCACCGGCGTGAGCTTCAAATAGGCGTACACCAGCCCGATCAGCGCAAACCCCACGCCCAGGACGGTGCCCAAGAACACCACGGTGATCCGTGCCCGCAAACTCAACTTCATCGCGGCACCTCCGCCACGTAGTAACCGGCACCTGCCACGGTATGCACGATCCGCGGCTCGCCCAGCTTCTTGCGCAGATGGGAGACCGTCACGCGCGGGGAATTCGTGAAGGGATCAGCATTCTCGTCCCACGCCTCCGCGAGCAGATCCTCGGCGGAAATCACCCCACCGGCTGCCTCCATGAGGACCTCCAGCACGGCAAACTCCTTCGGGCTCAAGGGCACCGCCACTCCACCCCGGGTGACCTCGCGGCGGAAGGTGTCCAGCCGTACGTCGCCACACCGGTAGACTTCGCCGCGTACCGGCAGGTTTCGCTTGGCCAGCGCATTAACCCGCGCGATGAGCTCCGGGACCTCGAAGGGCTTGGGCAGGTAATCATCCGCGCCGAGGTCGAACCCAGCCAGGCGGTCGTCGAGCGCCCCCGAGGCGGTCAGCATGATCACCCTCGTCGCCGGGTGGGTATCGACCACCCAGCGGCAGATGTCGTCGCCGTGGATGCCCGGAAGGTCGCGGTCCAGGACGACGACGTCGGGCCGGATATCGTCGATCGACGAGCGCGCGGTGGCACCGTCGTAGACCGCAGTGGCCTGCATTTTTGCGCTGTTCAGCGCAGTGCAAATGGCGTCGGCGAGGTAGCTTTCGTCGTCGACGACGAGAACGCGGATTGTCATGGCACCGATCGTAACGGCACGGGTGTTGTGCCCGCGTTAACGTCCCCGCAACATCGGCCTGCGTACCGTCCCAGCTATGCAGAACCGAAACGTTGGTATCGACGTCGCGCGCGCCGTTGCGCTCGTCGGCATGATGGTCGCCCACCTGACCTACCTGGATGGCGTGGCTGTCCAGGTGTTCTACGGCTTCCCGGCCGCACTCTTCGCTTTCATTTCCGGGGTGTCGATGGGCTACATGCGGGCACGTCCTGCCCAGCTCATTGTGCGTGGACTATGCCTGATTGCCCTGCACTTCGCGCTCGCCCCGTTCACCGGGCAAGTGTTCGTGGTGCTCGGAACCATCGGTCTCTGCATGGTGTTGCTCGCCTGGGCGCCGCGCTGGAGCTCGCCCGTACTCCTGTGGCTGGCCTGCGTGCTGGCCTTTGGATCAGCGGTGCTGGCGACGGTGCTTCTTCCCGCCTTCTGGCCCTACCCGCCGTTGATGTGGGGAGCGCTGATGATCGCCGGGATGCTCTTCCGGCGGCATATGCTCAGCCCGAAACTGCTCTGGCTCGGCCTCGTTGTCGGCCTGGGGTTCTTCGCCGTGGATCTCGCGCTTCGCTGGTACACCATGCTGCCCGAGTTTTTCGACGTCGGCGGCCATACCGGTGGCTTGGGCGACATCACCGGAAGCATCGGGGCGTCGGTGGGCATCTGCTCGTTGTGCTGCCTGCTGCAGCGCTGGATCGGCTGGCTCGCACCACTGGGCCGTATGCCGCTCACGATCTACTGCATCCACGTGCTTACGGCGGATCGGCTGGCACCGGAGTGGTTCGGCTTCTGGGTCAGTTTTGGCGGCGCCATTCTCATCTCTTATGCGTGGCTCGCGGTGTGTGACCGTGGGCCCCTGGAAACTCTGCTTCGCCGCATCACTGCGGTGTTTGGAAAGGATAAAAATGAAGAAGTTCGCAGCTAGCGTGGCCGCCGGGGCGGTCGCAGCAGGAGCACTCGCCATCGCGCCAGCCGGTGCCATGGAGAGCAAGACCTTTGCCGGGGACACCGAGGAGGCAAAGCCAGTCGTCTCCGTCCGCGTCGATGATTCTGACCCCGAAGAGGGCGTGTGCACCGGTACCGCCATCGACCGCCACTGGGTGATCACCGCCCGTCACTGCATCGACGCGGCCGCCAAGCCGGGCGGTTCGGTGCGCATCGGGCAGGGTGACGAGCAGCGGGTGTACAAGGTGGATCGTCACGAGGTTGCCCCACGCGGGGACATCGCTCTGCTCCACACTGAGCAGGAGATCAACCTGGAGACCTTCGCTGAGGTCGCGGATGAGGTTCCCACCGGGGACGTCAACATTTACGGCTGGTCTTCCGATGGCTCCGGTGGTTCCACCAAGCTGCCGTCCGCCAAGGCGAAGGTTCGCGGTGACTCGCCGCTCGCGCTCTACGAGGCCCCGAAGGCCCTCGATGTTGCCCTGAAGGACGGCGCTCGCATCCAGCCGGGCGACTCCGGTGGTGCGATCTTTGCGGACGGCAAGGTCGCCGGCATCATGTCCGCTGGTCTCTTTGAGGACCCGGAGAACCCGACGGAGGAGGAGATGACCTCTAACGCCGCTGTCTCTGTGGCACCGGTGGCGGAGCAGGCCGACTGGATCCGCGAAACCATTGGCGGTGATGCGAAGAGCGGCGACAAGAAGGAAGACACCAGCGAGCCTGCAGCCGCGGCGTCCTCGGAGGACTCCGGGAACACGGCCCGCAACGTCGGCATCGGCGCGGGCGTCGTCGTCCTCGCCGCGGCGGGCGCCTGGCTGCTGCTCTGGCGCCGCGGGGCCTAATACCCGCGCCCGGTGCTGCCATTCCACCCGGACGGGCCTGCATGATCGCGCCTACACCCGAAGCCGTTCGTCGTCGATATCGAGAAGGAAACCCTCGATAACGAGACATTCCGCACAGCACTGTGGACCGGAGAACATCTCCAGGTCACCGTGATGAACATCCCGGTGGGCGGGGACGTCGGGCACGAGGTGCACACCAAGGAGGACCAGTTCCTGCGCCTCGAGTCCGGCCGCGGCCGCGTCGAGATGGGGCCCTCCGAGGACGAGGTGACCTTCACCGAGGAGGTCACCGTCGACTGGGCAGTCATCGTTCCGAAGGGGACCTGGCACAACATCATCAACATTGGTGATGAGCCGATGAAGCTCTATAGCATCTACGCCCCGCCGCACCACGCGCACGGCACCGTCCACCAGACTCAGGCGGACGACGTCGACTAAAAAGTTCGCTTCGCGACGAGGGAAAGCGCCCAGCCGACCGGCTGGGCGCTTTTGTTGTCTTGTTATCGTTAATCTTCCCTTCCCGTCCTTCCCCTGGGGTCCGATGCGGGACCCATTGACAGGGCCAACCCCACTGAGAGGACTCCGTGAGCATCACTGACCCCGAAAGCCTGATCACCGTCAGCGCCACCGTGATCCGTGACCCGCATGGCCGGGTGCAATGCGTGCGCAAGGAGGGCTCGCCCTACTTCCAGCTGCCCGGCGGCAAGCCGGAGGCCGGCGAGTCTAGCGCGCAGGCCGCCACGCGGGAGGCCGCGGAGGAGATCGGAGCGGAGCTCAAAGAGGAAGACCTGAGCTTTCTGGGAATCTTCAGCGCGCAGGCCGCCAACGAGGAGGGCTCCCAGGTGCGCAGCACCGTCTACACTCACCCTGTACACCGAGGCGCTGGGGCAGGTGGTCGGCGGCTAGGCGGAGATCGCGGAGACCCGGTGGCTGGACATCACGACACCCGAGGAGCTGGATGAACAGCTCGCGCCACTGCTGGCTCAGCGCATCGGGCCGGCGCTCAACAGGCGGATCTCGCTGACGGTGTTCACCGGGGCTAAAACCGGCACGGGGGAGGAATACGTTGCGCAGGCCCGCGAGTTCGGCCAGCAGCTGGCGGACCGGGGCATCACCTTGGTTTACGGCGGCGGCCACGTGGGGCTGATGGGGGAGATCGCTGACGCCGTCCTAGAAAGCCGCGGGCATGTGATCGGCATGATGCCGCGGCACCTGGTGGACGAGGAGATTGCCCACCCCGGGCTCTCCGCGCTGCCGCTGGTGGAGTCCATGGCCGAGCGCAAGCAGGTGATGACCGACCTGGCCGACGGCTTCGTCGCGCTACCCGGTGGGGTGGGCACCTTCGATGAGGTCTTCGAGGTATGGACCGGCCTTCAGCTCGGCACTCACTGCAATCCGGTAGCGCTGTGCAACTCCCGGTTCTGGAATCCGCTGGTCACGGGGTTGGCCGCGATGGCTAGCGAGGGCTTCATCCGAGCGGCGGATATCGATTCGGTGATCGTCACCGAAAACGCGGCTGAGACGTTGGAGCGCTTCGAGGGCTGGCAGCCGCCGCGCCCGCGCTGGTCCTAGTTCTGCTTCGGTGCGTTCGCCGCATCCACAGGGGCCTGATCCGACGCCGCCGCGGCTTTCTGCGACGCGTAGCGTGCGTCGTACTCCTCGAGCTTGTCGAGCATCTCTTGGTGCTGAGCAGCCTCCGGGGAGTCCTCGTACTCGCCCTCACCATCGTGCTGCTGCTCCAACTCGTCCTGCAGCTTCTCACGGAAGCGCTCGTTGTCCGGTGCGGTGCCTCGGATCCGCGTCGCGATGCGGCGCAGGTCGCGGGTGGGCGCCTTGGCCGGAGCCGTGGCGTACTTCCAGATGCGGGAGCGGGCCTTGCCTTCTGGCTCGATGCGGCTCGCTGTCTCGAAGCGCATTGCGGAGATTGTCCGCTTGGCAGTCTCATAATTTAACTGCCGTAATCGCGAAGTTCCACTGTTGCTCATTGGGGCGATGGACCTATTAATCTCGCCCCAACTCTTGCTCAGGTGTGAGTTCGGTTCAGCGAACCAGTTGATCCTAGCCAGCAAACTAAGGTTAGGGTACGCTAACCTGCATGGGTAGGAAAAAGAATACGCCAACAGATCGTCATTTCATGATGGCGGAAGTCGTTAAAACGGAACGCATCAGTCCTAACTTTGTGCGGGTGAGGCTCTCTGGTCTGGAGGGGCTTGAGAACTGGGGTGCGGATCATTGGTGCCGTCTGTTCTTTACTCGGGAAGGGCAGGATGTTCTGACGCTTCCGACTCGAACCTCAGAAATCGGTTGGTACCTGCAGTATCTCGCCACGCCAAAGGCGCGGCGTCCATGTGTACGTGCGTACACGGTGCGTGATGCGCGTCCTGAGGTAGGCGAGGTGGATATTGACTTCGTCATCCACGGTGATCTGGACTCAATGGGTCCAGCCGCCAAGTTCGCGCTGGAGGCGAATCCGGGGGATCGTCTGGGCTTCCTGGACCAGGGAAGTGCGTTTACTCCTGACCATCCGCATGACTGGACGCTACTCATCGGTGATGAAACTGCCCTTCCGGCAATCGCCGGAATCTGCCGTGAGCTTCCTGGATCCACAGAGGGCGTCGCAATTATTGAGATTCCAAGTGCTGAGGATAAACAAGATTTCGTTGCTCCTGCCGGGATGGACATCAGGTGGATTGCGCGAGATGAGTCCTCACTAGCGCAAGAAAAGCCAGGAGAGCTTGCATTGAAAGCACTCGCGGAGGCGACGCTACCGGACGGTGAAGTGCATGCTCACACTATCGGCGAGTCAGCTCTTGCCACTGGCGCGCGACGTCACCTCATCCAGGAGCGAGGCGTTCCGAAGCGCAACGTGGACTTTGTTGGTTACTGGCGTTATGGTCGCGCGCAGACAAGCTAACCTTCCTCAGTGGCAATTTCACGCATTGAGAATCTAAGAGTGCACGCCCGCGTACCATTGAACTCAAACTGCTGCGGCTTAAAGGTTTGAGGTAACTCATGGACGGCGAAGAATTACAGAAACGGGCAGAGTCCCGGGCGCAGGAGCTGCCTGGGACTGAGCTGACTCATCCGTTCGGGCTGGACTCGGATGTGTGGAAGATTTGCGGCAAGATGTTCATGTTCTTGGCCGAGTTGGACGGCGAGCAGATTGTGAATCTCAAGGCGGATCCACTGGATTCGGAAGTGCTTCGCAAAACACATCGGGACATTACACCGGGTTGGCACATGAATAAGAAGCATTGGATCACCATTCGGACGGGCGGGACGGTTGATGCACAGCTTTTCGATGAACTTGTGACCGATTCCTACCTGCTTGTCGTCGAAAGTCTGCCGAAGTACAAGCAGCCGGTGAACCCGCAAACATTTGCCGCGGACAACTAAGCTAGTAGCCGGTTGCGGGAAATCCCCTGGTAATAGCTAAATAGATAGACTGGGCGCACATACCAACTGCAAGACAATGGAGGATTGTCATGGCAAGCTCAGCCCCACGAGTACTACTGCTTGGTTTTGGCGCAATCGGGCGCCAATTAGTGACACTCTTTGACCCATCGGAATTCAACGTCAGCGCATTCGTTCGGGATGCGTCCCCACACCGTAAACGGGGCACACTGGGAGTTTCACTTCATGATGACGGACTTGCCGAACTTATTGATGCCCACGATATTGTCGTTGAGTGCGCGGGCGTTTCGGCCGCGAAAGAACACGGTCCGGCAGTAATCGCACGAGGCAAGGATTTGGTGCTGACATCGGTAGGTGCCCTGGCTGACCCAGATGCGCGCCGGGCGCTGTTAGCAGGCCCCGGGGAAGTTCACGTTACGTCCGGTGCTATTGGTGGATTCGATTTGTGGGCAGCTCTAGCGGAGGCGAATGCCGTGGACACTGTGAAGATTCGAACTACCAAGAACGCAGAAGCTCTCATCCAAGACTGGATGAATGATGAAGAGCGCGCGGAATTAGAAAGCGCAACGGAACCTTTTCTTCTCTTCGGTGGCCGGCCCAGCGACGCAATTGCGAAATTCCCGGGCAATGTCAACGTTTCCATTGCTCTCGCGTGGGCGACCCGCGGTAGAGGAGCCAGCGATGATGAACTGCTCGAGCGAGCACTTCAGCGCGTATCGGTAGAACTTGTCGCGGCTCCCAATTTGACAGATACCCGTCATGACATCGAAGTATCAGGCTCGGCGGGGACATTTTCCTTAGTCAGCGAATCAGGACCAAACCCAGTTAATCCCAAAACCTCCGCCATTACGGCATTGTCTGTTGCCCATACTTTAAGGCACGCGCTTGCATCGACTAAGCACTGAGCTAGCCCAAAGTGAATCCGCAGACCTCAAGCCAGATTTCAGTTAGGCTACGAGGCACATGAACAAAGTCTTAGTGAGTCTTAGTTAAAGGAGTCTGGCTATGAGTTTCAACGTTTACCTTTCCGGCGAGATCCATACTCATTGGCGAGAAGAAATCCAGCGCGGGGTGGAATCCGCCGGGCTGGATGTCGTGTTCACTGCACCAGTGACGGACCATCCGGCCAGTGATGCAGCGGGTGATCACCTGGGGGAGAACAGTGATTCCTTCTGGAGGGACCACCAGTCCGCAAAGGTCAACGCTATCCGTACTCGGACTTTGATTGAAAAGGCCGACTTCGTGGTGGTGCGCTTTGGCGATAAGTACAAGCAATGGAACGCGGCTTTCGATGCCGGCTACTGCGCAGCCTTGGGCAAACCATATGTGACGCTGCACGATGAAGACCTGGTGCATCCGCTCAAAGAGGTTGATGCGGAAGCTCAAGGTTGGTGCAAGACTACTGACCAGGCGGTCGAAACTCTGAAATATGTGCTCCGGGACTAGCCTCAGAAACAAGCCTCAGAAACTTAGAATCTAAGGAAGAACATAATCGCCGGTTGGGCCGGGGTTCATGGCGATCTCCCAACGGAAACCGTCTGGGTCGCAGAAATATCCGGAGTATCCGCCCCAGTCCCGGCGTACTGCTGGCGAAGTCTCAGCGCCAATGGAACCGGCAAGCGCGAGAACGTTATCAACTTCCTCCTCAGTAGCGCAGTTGTGGGCGAGGGTTATTGGGGCGACGCCACGAACAGGGGGTGCGCCAATCTCAGCGGTAAATCCTTCGATGCTCCACAGCGACAGCATGAGATGCTCTCCAACGGGAAACATGATGACGTCGTCATTTTCAAACATCGGTTTCCACTTGAGTTCGTCAACGTAGAATGCCCGGCTGCGCGCAACATCCTCGACGGCGAGGGTGATAAAGCTAATGCGTTGTTCCATGTTCTTACTCTAGTGGCTTGGAACTATGCATGCCCCTTGACGTGGCTTTTTCCTGCTAGGCTGGCTGGTTGAACGTGATTTTCTTTGTCGAACCAAAAGGAGATGGCTGTGGAACTGAGCAAGGACAAAGGCAACAAGTTTGTAGAGGAAACGCAGTCACCGGAAGGTGCCGCGGCTTGGAAGGCGCAGCTGGATGAGTTCGCGCCAGGATCCTCCGACTGGGTAGTTGAAGCAGTGTTCGGCGGCACCTATCAGCGCGAAGGTCTGGAACTGCGTGACCGGCAGATGTTAAACATGGCAGCACTCGCAGCGATGGGTGGGGTGGAACCACAATTAACCGGGCACATCAAGACCGCTGTGGATATCGCAGGCATGAGCAAAGAAGAAGTAGCGGAGTGCTTTGTCCACCTGATGCCATACATCGGCGTGCCCAAAACTTTGGCTGCCATGCGCTGCATGAAGGCAGCTTTCGAGGGCTAATCGCGTATGCCATCACCCGATAATATTTTGCTGCATCTGGCAGAAAATCAAGAGCAGCAGGTTCGTGATCTGTTCGCGAAGCTGGCGCAACGGGGCTTTCCTGTTCAAAACCAGACCCCGCACATCACGTTGACATTCTCTCCAGAGATGCAGGAGCATGTTAGTGCTCGTGCCGCGCAGCTACTTCCAGCCGTGATTCCTGCCCAGTTTCGTCGGGGCGGCACCGTCGTGTTCGGCACGAAGCGCAAGCAAACTGTGGCGTGGTTGTTGGAGACCGACGAAGCTCTGGAAGCGGTCGCGCGCGAGCTCAGCAGCATTAACCCAGATGGCCGCGGGGAGCGGTGGATTCCGCACCTAACCGTCGGCTTGCGCTTACCGCGAGAAATCGTGCCGGATTATATCCGCGCGCTGGATGAGCTGACATCTCCGCACTTGCGCGAGCTCACAGCCGAGCGCGCGGCATTGTGGAAGCCGCGAATCCAAGAGCTCACGGTCTTGGCCGAATAGGAAAGATTCAGTCACAAATTTAATTGTGTTTCTTCTAGCAAGGTTTCGTGTGAACGTGCAGTGCATGAGGGATAACATAAGCATGTATACGAAATACTCATTGCACGGGATAAGAACCCTGAAGAGAGAGCTATAACTGTGAATGCAACTAGTCGTTGGCTCCTTGCCGATATTAATGGCCCAACTTTGCGCAGAGATGCTTCTTTAACGTGGAGATTAACGCGGCACATGTTATTCGCACTCACGTATTCGGTTGCGGTTATCGGTTCATATTCCGTCGTATATTCTGGAACGCTTGTTGCAGTGGTGTGGCCATCAGTTGGAATCGCAGTGTGGTGGGCCGTTACCTGTAGAAGCTGGAGGACTTATGCGTACATCTGCGCGATTATTTTCCTCGTACCTGCGCTCTATTTGCTCTTTCTTACGGAAACCTCACTTCGCGGCGTACTTCTAGTCGGAATTGCCCATTTGATTTCGGGGCCTGCCATAGCACCAATCCTGATGCTCGCGGAGAAGTTCCACCCCACAGAGCCAGTGCACGATGAGCAGTTGTTTGTGCCATTTTCCAGGATTAGAGTTGCTCGCCATGTATATCGTCTGCTCATAGCAGGCATACTTACGGTCGCAATCTCAAAATTGCTCGTTATTCTCGCGTATGTCCTTGGAGATGTTTCGGCTTCATTTACGTTGTATTTGACGATGGTTCTCCGAGACTTAGCAGGAATTATCGCGATTGCAGGTCCAGGTCTAGCAATCTCTTCGTCGCTGGGGCGAAGTATCGGGCGGGCTGCATGGCGTGAATTTGGTGTTGTGCTCCTAGTGACAGCGGTGGTGCTGGCTGTCGTCTTCGGATATGCGCAGCAGCTGCCTATTGTTTATCTTGCGATGCTGCCGTTGTACTGGAGTGCAACAAGACTGCCTGTTGCATTGGCAGTGTTTCATGCCGTACTCACATCGGTTGCGACCACGCTTCTCTATTATCTTGTTGGTAGGGGTCCCTTTGCCATCTCTGACGAGTCGGTCTTCGCACAAGCTACGGCTCTCCAACTGTTCGTCATTATGTGTATTTTGCTGTCCTTGGTGGTGTCCACGACGGTGCAGCAGAGTTCAGCAACCGTAGAAGAATTGGGAGTTCTTGCTAAAACGCTTCCGGATGCACTCCTAATTGTGAACCGTGATGGAAAAGCATTTCCTGTTAATGAGGCTGCATATGACTTAGTGGATCGATTACCAAACAATCAATATATTACTCGCAAAATTGAGGACATCCACGGAGAACCCGTCAATGATCAGAATTGCCCGAGCGAACGGGCTTTGCGCGGTGAGATGGTGAATGGGTTACGGGTTCGGATTGCAGAGGAATACGGAGAAGATCAGGATGTGGCGCGCCGTATTTTTAAACTAAGTGCTTCACCTTTGTATCTCCGTGGAGAAAGCGAGCCGGGGCATGCGCTGCTGCTCTATCACGACAGCACGAGTGAGCACAGCACGATGGAGCAATTGAAAAATTCCTATGAAGAATCGCACATACTGTTTGAAAATGCCCCACATGGAGTCGCTATTTTGGATTCGACGGGAGAAATCATGCAAGCTAACGGATCGTTTGCTGACCTAGTGGAAATGCCGGCAAATCAATTGATTGGACATACTTTGGAAGACTTCAGCGTCGAGAATGGCATCATTGAGCAAGCGAAGCCTGCCTTGAAAACACCCGGAGAGGTCTTACATTTTGATCGTGGATTTGAAACTGCCCGGGGCAGAGCAAAAGCGTGGCGCTGTCGTTTCGTGCACTCCATGCCGACAATGGTCCGACAGGGCCACTGCTCGTCAACGCGGTTGATGTCACTGAACGCCATGAACTTTTGGAGCTAGTTGAGCACCTGGCTGATCACGATTCACTGACTGGGTTGCTTAATCGCAGGCGACTGGAATTGGATTTTGAGAGAGCATTTCTTGAAAGCCAACGTGAGGGAAAAGACGGTGCGCTTCTGAGTTTGGATCTTGATAATTTCAAGGCAGTCAATGACGCTCTCGGACACAATGCAGGCGATGAATTGCTTGTAGAGATCGGTCAAATTCTCACAGAATGTGTCCGAGATACCGATATCGTCGGGCGGATGGGAGGAGATGAATTTGTCGTCGTGCTTCCGGAGTCTGATAATTCCAGGGCGGAAGCGATCAGTAAAAGAATTGTTGAGACCGTAAACCAGCGGTTCAAGGACAGGGGAAATGAATTATCCCGAGTAACCGTGAGCATTGGATTTATAATGTTCTCAGAAGCTCGCGAGCAGGGAGCAAGTCCCTTTATCCTGGCGGATCAGCTACTCTATGATGCCAAGAATGCGGGCCGAAATCGCATTGCGAAGTTCAATACACAAAGCACAGTTAAGCGAACCAAAAAGCAGCAAATAACAGTTGAGCACCTGCAAGAAATATTGCAGTCGGATTCTATTCGGCTTGAACTTCAGCCAATAATTGAGCTGTCGACTGGCCGCGTCAATTTTGCCGAAGCTCTCCTACGAGTCGATGAGGGTACGGTCGATGTCACGACTGGTGAGTTTGTGAAAGCCGTGGAACAAGCGAAGCTTGGCCCGAAGCTCGATATCGAAGTCTTAAGTAAGGGACTTGGCGTCATTGAAAATTTGCGCCGTAAGAGTCCTAACTTCCGTCTATCGCTGAATATGTCGGCACAGTCGCTGGGCTCACAAGAAGTAAGAATTGCGTTCGAATCTGCGCTGCGTGAGCATGCCGTACCTCCCGGAGCGTTGATACTAGAGATTACAGAGACCGCACCACTTGAAGACTTTACGGCAGCCCGAGATTTCCAGAGCATGCTTGATAAGTTTGGCGTGGCTCTTGCACTTGATGACTTTGGTGTTGGGCATGATCCATACCGCTACCTCAAATTACTTGATTTTAGGTATCTAAAGATTGCCGGGGAGTTTGTGGAGAAAATGCCAGATAGCGATGTTGATCGAAATATTGTCGAGTCAATCATTCGTCTTGCGAACGATCAAGGTTTATCAACGGTAGCCGAGTTCGTCTCTGACGAGCAGGTACTTGACTCCGTGCGAATGCGAAACATCACTTACGCCCAAGGGTTCTATATTGGTGGTTCGCTTTCTCCTGATGATTTTATGACCAAGTATTTCGGTACTGACAACAACGAGGAAGCTCTAACTTAGGGGAGACATGGCTGACAAAAAATTTCCAATCGCCCGGGTTATCGGAATTGGCGTGGTCGGTATCGCTGCGATGGCTGCATTATTGCTGTGGCTCGCGGTTCTTCTGGCGGATCCTACTTCTCCAGGTACTGAAGAGGCGGAATTATTTGATAGATGGAAAGTGCTCTACGACAACTATGTGCCGCCAGTGCGGGTTCTTATTGCCTCTATCGTCGTAGCATTTGTTTTCGTGATTATTGCAGCAACTGTGGAGCGAACCGTTAGCAATCGGTATCGGCGTTCAATTGACGGCGAGCGTTTGCCTTTGGCGCCGAAGATTGTGATGGCTGAAACACGTGGGGTGTTTCATGGGCCAATTACGATTACAGTTCTTGTTCCAGCGCACAATGAGGCCGAAAGAATTACAGGAACCATCGAAGCGCTGAAACAGCAACATGAGGCGCCTGAACGCATCATTGTTGTGGCGGATAACTGCACGGATGAAACACCAGAACTGGCTAAGTCTGCTGGGGTAGAGGTCTTTGAGACTCAGAACAACAAGTTCAAAAAGGCTGGCGGTCTTAACCAGGCTTTGAGCCGATTGCTGCCTAAACAGGGCGAGAATGACATCGTAATGATTGTGGATGCAGATACCGCTTTGGATCAAGGCTTTCTTGCTGAGGCGCGCCGAAGGTTTGCAGCAGACCGAGCACTCATGGCAGTTGGAGGACTGTTTTATGGAGAACCAGGATCAGGTTGGCTCGGACAGTACCAACGCAATGAATACACTCGCTACAGCCGCGACATTGATCGCCGACGCGGACGAGTATTCGTGCTAACAGGAACTGCATCCGCCTTTCGTCCGCGGGGGCTGCGGGCCGTAGCGGAGTCGCGTGGCACTTTAATTCCAGGTCGAAAAGGCGATGTCTATGACACCGCAGCGCTCACGGAAGATAATGAATTGACGTTGGCGCTTAAGTCCCTTGGTGGATTAATGGTGTCCCCGAATGAGTGTTCCGTGGTCACAGAGGTTATGCCGACCTGGAGAGAATTATGGCACCAGCGGTTGCGCTGGCAACGCGGTGCGCTGGAGAACCTCGGTGCTTATGGCTTAACACCGCAGACGACGCGTTACTGGTTCCAGCAGCTGGGTATTGGATACGGTGCTGTTGCTCTGGGTTCCTACTTCGCCGTCATTGTCATCACGGTTCTCGCCAGGGATGAGTGGATTTGGTACCCGTTCTGGATGCTTCTTGGACTGCTCTTCATGATTGAACGCGTAGTCACGGTATGGAGATCAACGTGGTTCGCGAGGTTCGTCGCAGCGCTTCTAGTCCCCGAACTTATTTTTGCAACATTCCTGAACCTGGTTTTCCTCAAGGGCGTCCTAGACATCCTGCTGGCGAAACAAGCCCGGTGGGGAGAAAACGATTCTGCACCCAAAGAAAACGCCGATACTAACAGGACGGAACTACCATGATTCTTTCAGAAGCAATACTCTCAACCGACTGGTTTGCGGCACTGTCCGCTTTCGTGGCCATCAATACGGCGATTTATGTGACCCTTGCTGTGGCCAAGACGATGCCGCGCATTTATTTCGGAGATTATTTACCGCGTCACTATGAACGCTCCGAAACGCGCAGCATTTATCCTGAAGCGGACGAGCCCAAGAAATAATTCAATCTTCTTAGATTTGGTCAAAAGGCGGCAAGATCTTTGCATCGACAAGCTTGTCACAGAGCTCTGGCAAGCGATTCTCAGTATCTAGGGCATCGGCGAAACCAGCCTGCCGTGATTTGATGGTGGAAGTGATGTTGTCGTACTCATGGTGGAAGAGAAAGTCTCCGACCTCCCAGCCGCCTAGATCCTCAAACGGAGTATTCACTAGGCCGAAGCGCTTGACGAGTTCTTCCCACACAGCGCGGCGGCTTGGCATCGCCTCAGCGAGAGACATCTGCTGTGGCTCAGCAAAATCCATGCCGAAGTGGCGTGAGAAGACCGGCCACAGCTGCGACCAGCGAAACTGGTCACCGTTGGTGATATTGAATGCCTGGCCATTGGCGTTGTCTTCATGGCCAACCCGGATGGTAGCGCGGGCTAGAAGCTCAGGATCAATGGTTTGGTAAAGAACGTCATAGGCGCGGCGGGTGCCAGGAAAGCGCATCGGCAGGCCAAGTGCCTTGTTGATAGCAGCGTAAACACCAATCATCATGAGGATATTCATGGGATTGCCCGTGGCATATCCGGTCACGCCCTCCGGGCGCAGCGCGGTCCACGCAAAGCCGCGTTCACCAGCGACCTTCTTCAACAGATCCTCGGTGGTGTAGTAGAAGTGCGGAGCAATCAGGCGCGGATCCTTCTTTAGCCGGGGTGTTAAAGAAACCAAGGTGGTGGCCATAAGCCTTGCCACCTTGGTACAAGGTGACGTGTCGCAGCGGACCGCCAGCGCGGTGTACAGCATCCAAGGTGCCCTGCAGGCGTGCATCATTGACCTCGACGAGCTCTGCGTCGGTGGGCTTTTCCACGTGGGCGGCAAACACAATGTGGGTGACGCGGGAAAAGAACGTCCGCAGGAAGGCCTTGCCAGTGAGAAGATCCGCGCGGTGGTGAGTCCATTCGGTCTCTAGCGGGCGGTGGGATACGCCGTGGACTTCGAATCCGAGCTGGTGGTACTGGCGCGCAACATAAGCCCCGATCGGTCCACCGTCACCGGCGACGAGGATGACGGAGTCGGCGAATCAGGGGTTGAAAGGGAAGTAAGGCTTAAACCTTGCGGTGATGTCATGTCGGCATGGTTAGTGATCTACCCCAGAAGTCAATGTGAAACGCATAACTGAAGGAGCTTGTGGCTTTGAGAATATTTCTCTCGCAGTGTTGTTTGAGGTCCGACAAAACATGGAATGATGGGAAAGATGACGAGCATGAATGACTCTGCAGGGAGTACGGCAACAGCCGACAGCGTGGCTGCAGATCTGCAGGTTGTTCGCAAAGTAGTGGGCTATATTGTGCGCGAGGATAATCTGCTGGTCTTTACCCATGATGATATTCCGCTTGAAGTCACCGGCGTCCAGGTTCCAGCCGGAACGATTGAGGCGGATGAAGCGCCGCAAGATGCCGTGGTGCGTGAGGTGCTGGAGGAGACGGGCCTTGCCACGCGTATTGTCAGTGACCTCGGCATGGAGCATTACGATGCTCGTCCGACTAAGCCCGAGATCCACGAACGATACTTCTTCCAATTGGCTCCGGTTGATGCGGAAGTCCCTGAGCGCTGGGCTGCTGGGGAGGACAATCCATCCGATGGCGGTGCGCCACAGCGGTGGACTTGCTTTTGGATTCCACTGGAACAATCACAAGTACTGTGCGCAGGATTCGGCGCCAGGTTGGGAAGGTTAATCCATGAATAAGCATGTAGAAGCAAGAACGACGAGCAATGCTGCTGCCGATGCAACTCTCGCCAGCGTGGCCAAGAATCCAGATGGTGAAAGCTGGCAGGTTGTGGTGCCACACCTTTTCGGCACGGAACCACAAGTTGCGGTTACGGGCGAGTATGTATTTTCCGGAGAGCTGCGGGAGAAAATGGTTGCGGCAATCGTGCGTGGGGAGAAGACCGCAACGGCCTCACTTCTTGAGGAATACCAACGCGGTGAAGAGCCATTGCCAAAGATGGGGGATATGGAAGTAGTCATTGATTCGTATGCGAAACCGGTGTGTCTCACACGCGTAACCGATGTTTACTGCGAGCCCTTTGGCAATGTCAGTGATGAACATGCCATCGCTGAGGGCGAGGGCTTTAATGACGCCGAGGCATGGCGGGTCGCTCATAAGGAGTTTTGGACGTCACTCGAATTTGTGGCGGGCATGGGCGAGCCCGAAGTCATGCTCGATGATGCGACTGTGGTCGTCTTAGTCTCAATGGAAGTAATAGCGAAGCTTTAACCACCTGGGAGGAGAGCCGGCATGGCTGCTGCAGAAAAGAAAACTGACATCATTGATGGGTACACCATCAAATACCACGCGAACGGGAAAACTCGGTGGTCAAAGGGAAAGATAGAAAATGATCAGCCCGTTGGTTATTGGGAGTGGTACCGCCTAGACGGCACCATTAAGCGCTCCGGGCATTTTAGAAACGGTGAGCCAGTCGGCGAGTGGATTACCTACGACAAGCAGGGCGATGTCTACAAAGTCACCAATCGGGGCGGGGAAGCTTCGCACTAATTAGCTCGGCATGCCTGGATATCCTGTCGGTGTAATCCAGACATGTGAAGTCACAACCTTTCGCCCGCTTGCCTGCGCGTTGTGCAGCGATGGAATGTTGCCCGGGTGAATATGGCCCCACAGCAGATCAAATGGCTTGGCATCAAGTGCCCTCACTAGATGCTGCAACGTCGCAACACCAATGCTGCGCCCGCGGTGGGCTGCATTTAGCGCAATTTCTTGCATGCAAAATCCCGTGAATCCATAGGCATCCTGGCGCTCCGCTGCGACAATTCCTGCGGTCTCACCATTGACCCGAATCTCAAAAAGCAGACCTTGTTCGGCCGCTTCTTCCAGCGATTGCGCGTCTGCCGGCGTCGCCCACTCGCGAAGCTGCGGGCGCGAGGCGGCCAATTCTCCATAAATTTCCGCCGTCAGTTCCGCCGCGTCATGGGTAGAACACGGGATGAGCGTTGTGGCATCGAAAAGCAATGCATGCGGACGCATCTTCATCTCATCAATTGGGCTTGCGACGATGAGCAATTCCGACTCTGCATCACCATGAAAATCCTCAGCTTCCGAAAGTTCCGCGGCCGATAGCGTGGACTCCGGAATATTAACTCGCAAACACAGCGGCGCGAAGTCCTCAAAGTGCGGAAGAACTTCCGCGAGCGCTTCAATCCGGGCAGCTTCAGGCGGCAGGGAAGTCGCGATGATATCGACGAAAGGCTTTTCAACATCGCGCCCGCGGAAACGAATCCCGGCAATTGCCCAATGTCCATCGGCCAACTCAATCCGCCGGTTCGCCCATGCCAACGGATCGGGGATAGGGAGCTTGACCAGGTCCCGAATCTGCGCGCCCCACGCGGCATCACCCACTAACGCCACATCAGATTCCAGCCACCGCGCGAGATTCTCCAGCCAAGCAGGCGACCACTGTTTGATCTCCGCGGACACCCACCGCTGAGCAGATTCCAAGACTTGGTTATCAGCTATTTCCATCACCACTTATTTCCGATGCTAAAGCCACAGCATTGCTTTGGTCATCTTTTCAATGTATTTCCCTGGAATCGCAGGTGACGCATCCTCAAAGACTGTCCAGTTCGCTCTTGGGATATCCCGAACAGGGGCTTCACCATTGCCCACTGGGAAGAAAGGATCACGCTGGCCATGAACGACATGTGTTGCCAGGTCTAGCTTGTGGAGCTTCTCCCGCCACCTCGGTGAACAGTCGATTTTAGAAAACACTGTACCCATTTGATTAGCCATGTTAACGGCCGGATCGTTCCTTGGCGTGCGGTCCCAAACTCTTACCGCGGTGGTGTGGGCAACCTCTGGATCATCGCCAAGCATCTGTGCGCTAGCGGCAGCATATTCAGCAACCGAATCACGGTTAACCCAATCTGGCATGGGCAAAGAGAAAAGACGCTCCATGGTTGGACCGTCGTGATCGGGCAAGTCCTCATCGACTGGGCCCGGTGCAACGGGGCGCGTGCCATAAAGAATCAGCCCGGAGAATGCCGTCTGATGCTCTATCGCAGCGACTTGCGCGACCATTCCACTGACGCCGATTCCTGCAAGATACGAAGGGCGGTCATCAATGTCCTTGGCCAACGCGGCCGCATCCGATGCAAGATCGCGCAGGGTATATGCCGGATTTTCGGGGTCTATGGTGGTGGACTCGCCTGCATCCCGCAGGTCATAGCGCACGACGTGACGGCCGGCAGCAGCTAGCGACTCGCACAAAGCATCCGGCCAAGACAGCATGGTGGGGCTGCCAATGCACAGAATCAGTGGCGCAATAGAGTCACCAAAATGCTCAGCGGCCAAGCTGACCCCGTTGACTTCGTGCAGTGTATGCATGCGCTTTCCTTTAAAATTGCCCTGCTGTTTCGTTTAAGAATATTCGCCGGTCGCGCCGTCGTGCATTTCACGGGAGATATCAAGATGCCCCACATGGCGGGCGTATTCCTGCAGCAAGTGCAGTAAAATCCAATGCAGTTGCGGTGCCTCTTCTTGCGTCTGGAATTTTCCGCTTACCTGGGAATACTCAGTCAGCTCATGAGCTTCAACTAATCGGCGGGTACTCCGGCCGGTCTCCAGCAGCAGTTCCTTGAGTTCCTCGAAAGGCATCGTGGGCGTAATCCATCCTCCGTCCGCCGTCGCATCCCGCCACGGATCCTCAACTGGTTGGCCAAGAAAGCCCCAGCCCAACCAACGGCGTTCAACGTTGGTCAGGTGATTGACCATGCCAGCTGGCGTCCACTGCGTTGGAACATTGCTGTGCGTCAATTGCTCAGCTCTGAGACCATCTAATTTGCTGATAACCAATCCTCGGTAATAATCCAAGTAGTCCAACAGCAATCCGCGTGGGTCGTCAGATGATGAAGGTTCCGGACAATGTGTGGCATTTATGCCTCCGGAGTCTACTTAATTATTGGCGCGGCCCCGGGCCATTTCCGGGATGCAGATGGGCTTGTTCGCCGTCATGGTCCAGGATGGTGAGAATCTCCGCAGGCCCCAGATGCGCTTCCAGCAGGTGTGGGGTCATGGTGGAAAACTCCACAGCTTGGCCTGGCGTCACCATAATGGTTTTGGTGCCAAGAGTCAGCTTCACAGTGCCGCTGAGCACGGTAAACCATTCATAGCCGGGGTGCACAGCCGGGTCGCGGCCGGAGAGCTCCTCGGTGATTCGCAGCTTGCCGATGGTCACCCCACGCCTATCCCTTTCCCGCGACAACAGCCAGAAAGTCATGCCACCAATGGTTTCTGGCTCAGGCCGAATGACAATATCTTCATGGCCTTCCGGCTCGACTAGCTGGTCCAGGGAAGTGCCCAGCGCCTGTGCGATGGTGACCAGCTGCTCAAGAGTAATTTTCTGATGGCCGGTTTCAATTCGGCTGAGCGTCGACGGTGAGATTTCGCAGCGTCGCGCCAAAGCTTCCAAGCTCCAATTTCGCGCTAGGCGAAGCCCGCGAATGCGCTGGCGGACAATCAACTCCGTGTCTTTTTGCGTCATACGCAAGATTGTATGCGTTTGCCGGGAACCCGGTCTAATCTCAACATCATGACTCACCATGACCACCATTCCCGTGCTCACTCGCATGGACGCTCCCACTCTGCGCAAGACCCATGGGCGCAGCTTCCCGAGGGATTTGCTGAACGTCTTACCCTAGAATCTCGCCTGAGCGCGCCGATTCAAGAAGCCGCGATTAATCAATTGAGCTCCACGCTTGAAGGCACCGCGGAAAGGATTGTTGACCTCGGTTCCGGCTCCGGCGCAGGAACTGTTGCATTAGCCTCAGCTTTCCCGAATGCCCGCGTTCACTCTGTCGATCTGTCGGAACAGCTCCTAGAAAAAGTCCGTGACGCAGCCGGACAAGCTGGTGTCACGGATCGAGTGCAGCTTCACCGCGCCGACCTTAACGAGGGGTGGCCTGCGGAGATACCTACCGGCGTGGACGCCATTTGGGCATCACTGTCGCTACATCACGTTGAGAAGCCAAGCGAAGTGTTGCGCCAGATTCACGTCGCTTTTCGCCCGGGCGGTATTTTTGTTCTGACTGAAACACCAGGTGATGCCCGGTTTGAGCCAGCGGATATCGGTACGGGCTGTGCCGGTCTAGGAGACCGAGTCCTGGATCTGGTTCGCCACGTCGCGGACTTCGACACTGATTGGGATTCTGCTTTGGCAGAAGCAGGTTTCAGCACGGCACAGCGTGAAGAACTTGAGTTCGTTGCCTCAGCGACAGATCCAGACGGAGCTAAGTATTTAGTCAGCCAGCTCCGCGCACACCAAACCCAGCTTCGTGAAAGAGGCGCTTCCGCAGACGCTGATGCAATTGACATCGCTATTGGAGCAATTGAAGGCGGCAACTCCGATGTTGCCTACCGCGCCGGCCGGACAGTGTGGGTTGCCCGACGTGCATAAGCAGAATCGAATCTAAATAACTAAGGAGAAAATGAACGTGAACACCAACATGAACAGGAACATGGACGTAGCAGTAATCGGTGGTGGCGCGGCAGGACTTGCTGCAGCTGTTGCACTTGGTCGATCCCGACGAAACGTCGTGGTCATTGATGACGGCCATCCCCGCAATGCACCGGCGGATGCCGCGCACAATGTCTTGGGCAATGAAGGAATCTCGCCGCTCGAACTGCTAGAAAAGGGCAGGGCTGAGGCAAAGTCTTATGGGGTGAACTTCATTCAAGGGCGAGTATCCCAAATTGAAGGCGCAATCGATGACTTCACCCTGAGCATTGATGGCGATGAGCAGCCGGTCAAAGCTCGACGCATCATTATTGCGACCGGACTGGTTGATGAGCTTCCCGATATCCCAGGAGTAAAGGAAGGCTGGGGCGCCACGGTCTTGCACTGCCCGTTCTGCCACGGCTGGGAAGTTCAAGATCAAAAGATTGCTGTGCTCGCCAGCACCGAAATGTTTCCACACCAGGCGCTGTTGTTCCGTGAGCTCAGCGACAACGTAACGGTGTTCCTTAATGACTTTAATGACTTTGCCGAACCGGCAGCCGAGGTGCTTGAACAGCTCGATGCCCTCGAAGTCCCTCTCGTGCGCGGGGCAGTAGAAAAGCTAGTGTTGGATGGCGATCAAGTCCGTGCTGTCCAGCTGGAATCCGGTGAATCATTTGATGCCGAGGCAGTCGTCGTGGCTCCAAGGTTCAATTCGCGCACCGAGCTTTTGGAGTCCCTCGGTGGCGTTGCGGAAGAAACGCCCTTTGGCCGGCAGATTCCTACCGACCCACAGGGTAGGACTTCTGTTGCAGGTGTGTGGGCGGCAGGAAATGCAGCCCAGGCGATGGCGATGGTGGTTTCCTCAGCCGCCTCGGGAGTGTCAACTGGCGCTGCAGTCCACGGTGATCTTGCCTTTGCAGACCTTAACCAGAAGGTTCAGTCCCGGCAGGAGAAGTAGAGCCAGCGAACTGCCAAGTTTTCAGGTGAACTAAGCACTTATTGACAGTCATTATGCGTATCATCTGTGTACCGCAAGCAGATCCGTCATGGGTAGAGTTAGTCTGGAATCGTGAATACAGAAGACCCAAAGATCCCCGTTCATCCAGGTGTCGTTCTCAATGAGGAGTTCATCAAGAAGACCGGACTGACGCCAAACAAGCTCGCCGCAAAACTTGGCGTAGAGGCGAAGCTCCTCAAGGACATTGTTAATGAGAAAAAGGGTATTTCGGAAGAGCTGGCAGCGCAGTTGACGCGGCTGTTTAGCACTCCAGCGCAATACTGGACGAGGCTTCAATCTGACTATAGCGAGGGCCTGAAGGAATACGTCAGGGTTATGTCTGAGCGACCGATGCATGTTAGTTTCCGTCACCTTTTGAACTTGGATGATTTCACTCCGGAACTGCTGGAGACCTTCTTCGCTGACGTTGTCGATTATGAAAAGGAAAGAGGTCCTACACACGACGGTGCTGTCGCCATGTTCTTTCCGCCAACGAGTCTGCGCACCCGACTGACCTTTGAGCGCGCAGCTCACAAGATGGGACTACAACCCATTGTGTTTCCATCAGAAACGCTGGAAAAGGGCGAAGATCTGAAAGACGTTGCCAGCTATTTAGCGCAGTGGGCTGATATTGCGGTAGTTCGCCACCCAGACTCAGACATTGTTTATGGTTTGGCAGAAAATGACGCGTTACCAGTCATTAATGCGATGACAGATATTGACCATCCGTGTGAAGTGCTATCGGATCTTTATGGTCTGAGCGAAACCCAAGGCTGGCACGGTCAGCGCTATCTCTTTGTTGGACCGGATGGAAATATGGCCCGGGCATGGTTTTACGCCTCGGAGGCCTTGGAGTTCCACTTTACGCAGTGCTGTCCGGACGATCTTCGCGTCCACGGTGCAGCATGGGATACTGACTTGGAGTCAGCGATTCAGAAGGCAGATATTGTCATCACTGACAATCCCGGCGAATATGCGGAGCGCATGCGGGATTACCAGGTGACAGCCGAACTCTTAGACAAAGCGCCGGAAGACGTCCAGTTTCTGCCATGCCCACCGTTTGAACGCGGACGCGAGCTCTCCGCGGATGCGCTGGAGCACCGAGCCTTTGTGGGTTATGAGTTTAAGCGTCACCTTCTGCCTGTTCACCAGGCAATCCTTGCCAGGGCAATGGGAAACTAGGGTCTTGATGGGGACGAAAGCTGCTTATGCGGCGCGTGCCGCCGAATATGTAGAACTGCTCGGGCACATCGAATCAGCGTCGCCAATCGATAGACAAAGTATTGCGCAGTGGGCGAGCAAAATCGACGGACTCATCGTGGACGCCGGTTGTGGTCCAGGGCATTGGGCCCAGTTTATGCATGGGCTCGGCGCTGATATTGAAGGTATTGATATAGTGCCTGAGTTCATTGACAGTGCGCGCTCAAGGTTCCCGAACGTGTCTTTTCAACAAGGGATGCTGGAAAATCTTCCATATGAATCAGATCGTGTGGCTGGCATTTTGTCCTGGTATTCGGTCATTCACACTGAGCCGGAGAAGCTTCCGGGAATTCTGAATGAGTTTGCCCGCTGCCTCGCGTCGGGTGGAGCGTTGTTGCTCGGCTTCTTTGAGGGGCCGCGGGTGGAAGCGTTCGACCACGCTGTGACTACGGCATACTTCTTTCCAGTTGAAGAAATGGCGCGTGAACTAAGAAAAGCTGGTTTCCAGATCTTAAATGTAAGAACTCGAACCGACCTGGGAAGCCGTCCGCATGCAGACATTGTCGCGGTGCTTGAGGGGGTGCCTGAAACAATTGCTGACTAGCCCTAGCTAACTAGTCAGCAATCGCTGTATGGTCAGTACATGCTGACTATTGCTTCGAAACTGGACGCGATGAACCGACTCGGGCGCGCGATGGCGGATCCGACTCGTTCGCGGATATTGCTTTCGCTTCTCGATTCCCCGGGTTACCCGGCCAAGCTCGCGCGGGAACTGGAGCTCAGCCGCACGAATGTGTCTAATCACCTCGCGTGCTTGCGCGGATGCGGCATCGTCATTACTGAGCCTGAAGGCCGGCAGACTCGATATGAGATTGCGGACCCGCACATCACTGCGGCGCTGAAGTCTTTAGTTGAGGTCACCTTGGCTGTTGATGAAAGTGCGCCGTGCATGGATCCGCAGTGCACCGTGCCGGGCTGTTGTGGAAATGGTGCGGAATCATGACCGCGGCATTACTTACTCCGGGGCGCACGAGTGTCTTGCGCCGGCGCATCCGAATCGTCGTTGCCATCACCATTACGTGGAACGTCATCGAGGCAGCCGTAGCACTCATCGCCGGCAATGCTGCTTCCTCAGCAGCGCTCATTGGATTCGGACTCGACTCGATTGTGGAAGTGCTTTCTGCCGCCGCGGTAGCCTGGCAGTTCGCATCACCAAATCTGGAACGCCGCGAAAGAGTGGCCCTGCGGGTCATTGCAGTGTCCTTCTTTGCGCTGGCTACCTACGTTTCGGTTGATGCAGTTCTGTCCTTGGCCGGGTTACGCGACCCGGAGCATTCGCCAATCGGTATTGCTATTGCAGCGTTGAGCTTGGCTGTCATGCCATTTTTGAGCTGGTTTGAGCGCCGAACTGGGTGTGAACTTGGCTCTACCACTGCGGTCGCTGATTCAAAACAGACGCTTATCTGCACTTATCTATCCGCGGCTTTGTTGGTCGGATTGCTGCTCAATAGCCTGTTCGGCTGGGCTTGGGCAGATTCAGTTGCTGCGCTGTTCATCGCGGTATTCGCGGTGCGGGAGGGCATTGAAGCCTGGAAAGGCGATGCCTGCTGCGCAACGCCAGTATCAGTGCTAATGGGTGAAAAGAAAGATACCTGCTGTGAAGATGAATGCTGCAGTGCTGGTAGCTAGCTTTGGCCAAGGTAGAACTTAGCCGCGTTATCCCAGAACACTGCGGAGACTTCCTCCTGGCTCAGGGTCAGTTTGATGAGGTCAAAGTCTTCATCTTGGAATGGCCGGCGGGCGCGAGTGGAAGGCAAGTCGGTGCCCACCATCAGCGCGGTGGGGTCAACGTCCAGGATGGCACGCATGGTGGTTGCGGGGTCGAGTTCCACGCGGCCGAAGCCGGTGGCTTTAACCTTCACGCCTTGTTCAACTAGACGGAGAAGCTTCTTTAGTCCATCTTCGTGCATGCCGAGATGGTCAATGCTGGCAGCGGGGAGGGAAGCAATACGCTGCGAAAGGTCCTCATCGATGGTGCGGGCATCAATGTAGAGCTCAGCGTTCCAGCCTGCCAAGTCATAGACGCGCCGGGCTAAGGTTTCCAGCTCATCCAAGGCAGCGGAACCGCCGCGGGCGATATTAAAACGCACCGCACGCACTCCGGCATCGTGTAATTCCTGAATGCGTTCATCGGTGGTATCGCTTGGAATCTGCGTCACGCCGACATAGCTTGGGCCCAGCGCTTTCAACGCGCTAATAAGATAGCCCTGGTCAAACGCCTGAAACGAGCCAGAAACCACAGCGCCACCTGCAATACCAAGGCCTTCAATGCGTTCTTGGTAATCCTGAACAGTAAACGGATCCGGCATGAATCCGTTGTTTTCCACCAAAGGATATTCAGGGTCAATGATGTGCAGGTGGGTGTCGAATACTGGCTGGGTCAAGGTTTTCTCCTTTAGCTAACGGGTGCTGCCACTAATTAACGGGTGATGTCACTGGTGTTGTGACATCACCCGGCATTCTAAAGCGTAAGCATGACCTTGGTAGCGCGGCGTTCATCCATCGCCTTGTAAGCCTCGGCAGCTTCTTCCAGCGGGAGAGTGAGGTCAAAAACTGCTCCAGGGTTGATCTGGTCAGTCATGATGAGCTCAATCAGCTCCGGCAGGAAACGGCGCACGGGCGCAGGACCACCAAGCAGATTCACGGTGGCAACAAACAGGTCAGTGCCGTCGAGCTCCACGTCATGGGAGACACCGACGAAGCCAACGTGGCCGCCAGGTCGCGTCGCACCGATGGCCTGCAGCATGGATTCCTGGGTGCCAACAGCTTCAATGGTGGAGTGCGCACCGTAGCCATTGGTCAGTTCCTTAATGCGGGCAATGCCTTCCTCGCCGCGCTCTTCGACAATGTCGGTCGCACCAAACTGTTTGGCCAGCGCCTGGCGGTCAGCATGGCGCGACATCGCGATGATGCGCTCAGCACCCATGCGCTGCGCTGCCAAAATACCCATGAGGCCAACCGCGCCATCGCCCACCACGGCGACGGTCTTGCCCGGTCCAACCGCGGCGGCATCGGCAGCAAACCAGCCGGTGCCCAGCACATCGGAAGCAGCCAGAAGGCTCTTCATTTGCTCTTCGGTGGGCTGGCCAGGAACCTTGACCAAGGTGCCATCGGCAAGCGGAATGCGTGCTTTTTCTGCCTGAGTACCAATGCCGCCCATCATGACCTGGTGGCTGCAACGCGACTGGAATCCGGCCTCGCAAATCTCACAGGTATTGTCCGATGCCACGAAGGAACCAACCACGAAATCGCCGATGGCCACCTTCTTTACATCATCACCAATCTGTTCCACAACGCCGATGTATTCATGGCCCATGGGATGCTTTTCCACATCATCACTGCCGCGATAAGGCCACAAATCTGAACCACAAACACACGTTGCGGTCACGCGAATGATTGCGTCCGTCGCCTCTTCCAATACTGGATCAGGGCGTTCCTCGACACGGACGTCGCCGGGTGCGTTCATAATGACTCCACGCATGTGGGGCTCCTTTGCTTAAACGATGTTTTGCTCAAGCCGGCTTTCGGCACCGGCTAGTGTACAAGGCAACCTAGGCTACTGCACCTGACCATTGTGCACCCAAATGGCATGGCCGTGAGAGACCCAGTTGATAGGGGTACTGCGAGTAACTCCCAAACGGGAGCCGACAGGTTTACGGTAAAAGCATGGAAAATAAGGCAGAAGTCAAGGAGTTTCTCACCTCTCGGCGGGCGCGAATCACACCGGAGCAAGTTGGTCTTCCGCATGGCACCAACCGCCGTGTGGCCGGGCTGCGTCGCACCGAAGTCGCGGTGCTTGCCGGCGTGAGCGTGGAGTATTACACCAAGCTGGAGCGCGGTGCGCTCAGCGGTGCTTCACCAGAGGTACTCGATGCTATCGCCAAAGCTTTGCTGCTTGACGATGCCGAACGTGCCTACCTCTTCGACCTTGCCCATGCTGCAAGTCCCGTTGGCCGGCCGCGGCGAGTATCTACTGGGAAGTCGTGGAAACCGCACGAGAGCCTGCAGTGGATTCTGGACTCTGTCACCGCGGGACCTGCCTTTGTGCGCAATGGCCGCCTCGACCTGTTGGCCACGAATCTTTTGGGTCGTGCCTTTTATGAGCATGTATTTGATATGCCTGGGCAGCCGCCAAACATGGCGCGTTTCGCGTTCCTGGATGAGCGAGCCTATGACTTTTATCCCGATTGGGAGATGTTCGCTGAAGTCACGGTGGAGATTCTGCGCACCGAAGCAGGACGCGACCCACACAACAAGGATCTGCATGATTTGATTGGTGAGCTGTCCACGCGCAGTACTGAGTTTCGCCGCTTGTGGGGCTCACACAATGTGCGCCACCACGGTGCTGGCTTTAAAACCTTCCACCACGCCGTCGTTGGCGAGCTCACTTTGGCCTATGAGGGCATGTCCATGGAAGCAGAACCGGGTCTTACCTTGACCATTTACTCCGCGGAGCCAGGCTCTGCTTCCGAGGAACGCCTGCGTATGCTAGCTTCCTGGGCCGCCACTGAATACGGTGAGCATGCCAAAATCGAAAGCAGTGTTGCTGAGCAGGAGGACTCCAGCCAGTAGGAGGCACTAAGCAGCTTGCCGATGACGGGATCTCCACCAGCGGGTCCCTCAGAGGATCTCCCTCATATCTGTTTCAGCCCATAGCGTGAATGTCATGGATAAAAACACGACGGAGAAGACTCCGAACACTATGGATTATCGACACCTTGGGCGATCCGGCCTGAAGGTCAGCGCCATCGGTCTGGGCTGCATGAACTTTGGTGATGCGACCGATGAACCGGCGGCATTCACCATCATGGATGCAGCGATTGAGGCAGGAATCAATTTCTTCGACACGGCTGATGTCTATGGAGGGCCGCAGAAACCCGACATGGAAAAGGGGTTTGGAACCTCTGAAGAAATTGTAGGAAACTGGTTGAGCAAGTCGGGCAAGCGCGATGACATTGTTCTTGCTACGAAGGCTTATCAACCGATGGGTTTGGGCCCGAATGACCGACGCCTATCGGCGTATCACCTCAAACGGGCTTGTGAGGCAAGCCTGCGCCGGCTGCAGACTGATCACATTGATGTCTACCAAATGCACCACGTGGACAGATTTACGCCTGTTGAAGAAATTTGGCAGGCGATGGAACAACTCATCTCCGAGGGAAAGATCACGTATGTTGGCTCGTCCAACTTTGCAGGCTGGGATGTAGCGACCTCGCAGCTCACCGCTCAGCACCGTGGCAGCTTGGGCTTGGTATCGGAGCAGAGCCTCTACAACCTCACCAACCGCGCCATTGAACAAGAACTTATCCCAGCGCTTGAGCATTTTGGCATTGGGCTTATTCCCTGGAGCCCTCTAGCTATGGGCGTACTTGCAGGGCGCCCCGCAACGAATGAGAAAACGGTGCGTCGTGCTCTTCAATCCGAGGTGTATGAAGCTCATGGAGCTCAGCTCGATGAATACGAGCAACTGTGCGCGAAGCTTGGGCTTAGCCCAGCTGAAGTTGCGCAAGCCTGGCTTCTGCACCAGCCTGTAGTCTCCTCCGTCATTGCTGGTGTGCGCACCGTTGAGCAGTTGCAGTCTTCTCTCAACAGCCTCAGCATCAAGCTCGACGCCGAAACCCTGGCTGAACTCGACCGAATTTGGCCAGGACCAGGTCAAGCACCACAATCCTATGCTTGGTAGCCATTCAGTAATCAAGCAAGCCCAAAGTGAGGCTAGCCCCTGGTGTGGCTACGGAATAACAGCGGCGCAACGCTCAATCATTCCTCTGATTGCGCAAGTAAGAGTTTGGACTCTCAAACACCGATTTTTGGTGTGCTGATCCGAGTACCGTTAATGTATGTCAGATCACAAACTTCGCCCTCAGCGCCCGTTATGGCAACGGCTGTTGCCAGGCGTGGTGGTGATGCGTAATTATCAGCGCGGTTGGCTCAAAGGTGATGTCATCGCGGGCATCACCGTAGCGGCCTACCTGGTTCCACAGGTCATGGCATTCGCGAGCATTGTTGGGCTTCCTCCCGTCGTTGGTTTGTGGGCTGCATTAGCCCCGATGATCATTTACGCATTTCTGGGTACATCGCAGAAGATGTCGATTGGTCCTGAATCAACAACAGCTTTGATGTCGGCCGCAGGCATTGGGGCGTTGGTGGGCGCGGCCGGTGGGCCCGAGCGAATGATTGAAGTTGCCGCGATCATGTCAATCGCGGTCGGATTGGTTTGCGTGGTGGGATACGTGGGCAGGCTGGGGTTTATTACGCGGCTGCTGTCACATCCGGTGTTGGTTGGATATTTGATTGGTATCGCGGTGCTGATGATCATTAGCCAACTGTCCGAGGTCACTCAAGTCGAGGCGGAAGGCGAGCAGGCGTGGCAGGAAGTGTGGTCATTTTTCCAGCATATTGATGAAGCTCATTTGCCCACGGTGATGATGGCTCTTGCCGTATTGGTGTTGTTGTATGTGTGCCGGTGGCTGGCGCCCAAGTTCCCCGCACCGCTTTTAGTGCTTCTGCTGGCTGCCGGCGCGGTGGCTGTGTTCAATCTTGATCGCTTAGGTCTTGAAGTTATTGGCGAAATCCCGCGGGGACTACCCGAATTCAGAATCCCGAAGCTGGGAGATCTCGACGTGTGGGCGTTGCTGCCTTATGCGGTGGGTATCGCCATCGTGGGGTTCTCAGACAATATTCTGACGGCGCGGGCATTTGCTACCGATGACGATGACCCTATCGATGCAAATCAGGAGCTGCTTGCACTAGGTGCGTCTAATGTCGCCAACGGCTTTTTCCAAGGTTTTCCAGTCTCCACGAGTGGATCGCGCACCGTCTTGGGAAACACGGCGGGCGCGAAAACCCAAGTGCATTCGTTAGTTCTCGTCGCCATCGTGATTATGGTCTTGCTCTTCGCAGGCCCGGTTTTGGAGTCGTTTCCCGAAGCTGCGTTGGGTGCATTAGTAATCTATGCGGCAACTCAATTGATTGACATTGATGAGCTCAAGCACATTGCGCGCTTTCGTAAAAGTGAGTTAGTCATTACGGCAGCAACCGCGTTGGCAGTGATATCTTTCGGGGTTTTAGTGGGCATTGGTGTTGCGATCGCTTTGTCGATTTTGGACTTGATTCGTCGCATCACCAGTCCGTATGCAGATGTGTTGGGTTATGCGCCTGGAGTGGCCGGCATGCATAGCCTGGATGATTACCCGGATTCACAGCCAGTCGAAGGGCTAGTGGTATTTCGCTATGATTCCCCAATCTTTTTTGCCAATGCCGATGATTTTTCTGCCCGCGCGAAAGAATCTATCGATGAGTCTCCGCAGCCGATTCGGTGGTTCCTTCTTAATGCGGAGGCAAATACGGAAATGGACCTGACCGCGGTAGATGCCCTTGAGCATCTGCGCTCAGAATTGGATAGCCAGGGGATTCGCTTCGCTGTCGCACGCATGAAACAGAATCTTCGACGCAGCCTAGAGCCCACTGGTTTCATCGAAGACGTGGGAGAAAGCTACATTTTCGCAACGCTGCCCACTGCAGTCCGCGCCTATGCCCAAGAATTTGAAGAACGCTTTCAGAAGAAGCCCGAGGGGATCCCCGGCTATATCTTTGATGAGTAGTCAAGAGAGCCGCTTTGCATAATTGCGCGTTGAGCGGTGGTAGCGGGGAGGCTATCAATCTGCGCTTCGATGGACACGCGCAGCGCTTCATCTTTGCGGCCAGCGCTGTGCAGCGTTAATGCCAACTTGCCAAGGTTGCGCAGGGTAGAGCCATATTGAACCGCGAGACGCGCATGGCGGGCACGCCTCGACAAGCTCGCGCGTCTGAGGAACACCTTCCGAACGCTCTAACGAGTCAAAGCGCTCCCACAGCTCGGCGATGTCTGATCCCCACTACACAATGGATGCTGTCATTGCACTGACACTACTCCGGCCCTCCTCAAGTGATGGCGCATTTGGACGGAGATTAGTCCATTTGTAGGACTGTTCGCAGTTCGGCGAACAGCTCTGGCCGAATGGAATGAATGACGCTTCGTCCCTGCTGAGTACGCTCCAGTAACCCTGCCTCAGTCAATTTGCGGAGGTGGTGGGAAACTGTGGGCTGGCTCAGTCCGACGCTCTCAGTGATGTCATTGACAGATACTGGGCCGCATCCCTCAGCAGCGAGCCGTGAGAGGATTCGCAGGCGTGCTGGCTCAGCAAGAACTTTAAATAAGCTTGCGTAGCGTACGGACTCGTCTTCAGTGAGTGGTCCAGAACCTAAAGAACAGCAAGCATCAAGACTTGTCAGGGGAATGATGTGAGGGACGGTCATCCCTCCACCATATATTGACCGTCATCAATATGGGTAGTATCTTTCATATTGACAAGCGTCGATATAAAGGATTGTGGGGAACGGTCGCATGGATGAACGCAAGCTAATAGAGGAACAACCCACCAGCAAACAGCAACCGGGCAGAATGTCATTTATAGACCGCTACCTCGGGGTGTGGATTCTGGCCGCTATGGCCATCGGCTTAATCCTTGGGCGTTCCGTCCCTGGTTTGGGTGATTTCTTGGGTTCCATGGAAGTTAACGGCATTTCTATTCCCATTGCGATAGGGCTCTTAGTAATGATGTACCCGCCGCTGGCGAAGGTGCGCTATGACAAAACAGCGGAGATTGCTGCCGACAAGAGGCTCATGGTCGTTTCACTTGTACTAAACTGGATAGTCGGTCCCGCAGTCATGTTCACACTCGCTTGGATTTTTCTCGCTGACCAACCAGAGCTGCGCACTGGACTCATCATTGTCGGCTTAGCCCGCTGTATCGCGATGGTTCTAGTGTGGTCTGATCTATCGTGTGCTGACCGTGAAGCAACTGCCGTGCTAGTCGCGATCAACTCAGTGTTCCAAGTGCTTATGTTTGGTGCACTCGGGTGGTTTTACCTGCAAGTTCTTCCTTCATGGTTAGGGTTAGAAACCACAACAGCACAGTTCTCCTTCTGGGCAATCGTCAGCTCGGTGCTTGTATTTCTGGGGATTCCGCTCCTTGCAGGACTACTGTCACGAACCATCGGAGAGAAGATTAAAGGTCAAACCTGGTACGAGGAAAAGTTCTTACCTGCTATTTCACCGCTGTCTTTGATCGGCTTGCTGTACACAATCGTTTTGCTATTCTCGCTGCAAGGAGACCAAATCGTGTCACAGCCTTGGACTGTTATGCGACTGGCGTTCCCCCTGTTGGTGTACTTCGTCGCCATGTTCTTTATTTCCCTGTTTATCTCCCGCGCATCTGGGATAAACTACGCGCAATCAGCTTCAGTGTCATTTACTGCCGCGGGAAACAACTTTGAGCTTGCCATCGCGGTGTCAATTGCGACTTTCGGTGCTACCTCAGGCCAAGCCCTTGCCGGCACGATCGGCCCACTTATTGAGGTGCCGGTGCTCGTAGCGCTTGTTTATGTCATGTTACGTATCGGCCCAGCTCTGTTTTCATCAGATCCAACTGTTCCAAAAAGAACTCAGAAGGAGCCCGTTTCATCATGAGCACAATCCCGAAGATCCTTTTCGTATGTGTCGGAAATGGAGGCAAATCCCAAATGGCCGCGGCCCTGACCAAGTTTCACGCCGGCGACAGAGTCGAGATTCAATCTGCAGGAACGAAGCCCGGCGCCAAGTTAAATGCATTGTCCGTTGAATCGATCGCGGAAGTTGGCGCAGACATGTCCAACAGCCAGCCAAAAGGCATTGCCCCAGACTTGTTGCGCACCGTAGACCGGACAATCGTTCTTGGCAATGACGCTGAGCTTGCACTGCCTGCCGATGCCCAAGGAACAATAGAACGCTGGAACACCGATGAACCCTCGGAACGGGGCATTTCAGGTATCGCCCGCATGCGCCTTATCCGTGACGACATCGATGCTCGTGTGCGCGCTCTATTGGTCGAACTCGGGATTCAATAGGACTTCCGGTTGAGCAGCTCGGCTCAAGGCTTTCGTCTTAGAGATACGGCCGGGTGATGAGCTCCACGCAGTGCCCCGATGGATCTAGCAGGTAGACCCCGCGGCCATCGTGCTCATTGTTGATTTCGCCCGGGCGTGTGCGTTGCGGATCCGCCCAGTGCTCATAACCGCGGTCTTGGACGGTGGCTAGGGCACTGTCAAAGTGATCATCGTCAAGCAAATATGCGTAATGGTTCGGTGAGAACTCCATGGGCGGTGTGGCAAACTGCAGCATGACGCCGTCGCCGATTGCGAGGTTGATCAATGGATCCCAGGCGGGCAGATCTTGAGCCTCAAGTAGCTCGCGATAAAACTTCGCCATTTCGGATGTGTCTTTCGCGGCAATAATGGTGTGGTTAAAACGCGCTGCCATTTCTTCTCCTTATGCTTTTGCGTTAGTGATTGTAGGTGTCACTCGCACTAGGAGGCACGCGGATCAGGGATCGACCAGATTGCCCTTCTGGGATTGGCCGCAACGGGCCGGACTGGTCATCACGGTGATTACATTTACACCCCGGCGTATTTGGCAATGACTTTCGATGCCGCTGAGATGCTGCGCCTTTATGATAGGCAGCTCCGCCTGGAACCCGAGTTTGCCGGAGCCGCCAATGTGACGCGGCTGGGGCCACTGCACTTAGTGGAATACTCCAACTCCCGCGGGGTGGTTACTTAACAGGACTTGGGTGACGCGAATGCGGCTGAGATTCGGCGCTTGGTTGCAGACGCCAAGGGATACTTCGCGGCGAAAGAGAAAATAACGAATGTGCGGTGGAGACCGCGTGCGCATGATGCTGCGCCGGGGCTTTATGAGGCATTAGTTACTCAAGGTTTTGAATCAGAAGACACCAGGGGAATCATGGTGGGTGAAGCCAAGTCTCTCGTTATCGAGGAGGAACTGCCCGAGGGTGTGCGGCTGCGTCGGATAACAGAGGAGAAAGACATTCAAGTCTTTAGCGTGATGGTGGATAAATCCTATGGACTCAACCGGGCCGAGCAGTATGCCCCTCGCCTCAAAGGATTAATTGCAGAGAACAGAGGCGTTGAAATCTGGGCCGCAGAAGCAGACGGCACAATCATTGGCGGTGGGCGAGTAGACCCCGTACCTGGAACCGACTTTGCGGGTTTGTGGACCGGCGGAATGCCCCCCCGAATGGCGCGGGCAGGGCATCTATCGTGCATTAAGGTCTGTTCGTGCGCGTTCTGCCTTGGCGATGGGCAAGACCTTGATTCAGTGCGATTGCTCTGTTTACTCCCGGCCCATTCTGGAAAGGTCGGGGTTGGTGAAAATCTCAGAAACCACGCCGCACTTGTGGCAGCGGTCTTAGCTATCTCGGGGAAGACCTGCTTTTGTAAGTCCAGTGGAGCATGATGGATGCCATGAGTGTGGACGTTTCAAAACCAACGCGGGGCAAAGCTTCGCGCCAATGGACTGCTGAGGAGCGGGCAGCGCGCCGGGCAACCCGATTGATTGCCTACGGGCACACAACGGTGGACTTCTCCCAAGGCGCTATTGCCGCGCTGATGCCGTTTCTGGTTTTACAGGGCGGCTATTCCTACGCCGGTGCCGCGGGCATTATGCTCACATTCTCACTAGTGTCATCCATCATCCAGCCAGTTCTTGGGATCATGGGCGATAAATGGCGGATGCGCTGGCTCATCCCCGTTAGCGTCATGCTCTCCGGCATTGGTATTGCGGCGATTGGATTGGTTAGTTCTTATTGGGCGGTGGCTGCGTTGGCATCGGCAGCCGGCATAGGCGTTGCTGCCTTCCACCCGGCAAGTGCTAGCCGCGCCCGTGAGGTGAGCGGCGGTGACCACGTGTTGATGTCCTGGTACTCACTTGGCGGCAACTTCGGCTTCGCACTAGGACCTGTGATTGTGGCGATCACCGTCGGCTGGTTCGGCCTTGGTGCCACTCCGTTGCTGGTTATTCCTGCGCTGACTGGTACCGCCGCGGTGCTGGTGCTTAACCGCTATGGCGCGGCAAAACCAGTGAAGAAGGGGAGTGGCGTCCAGGACCGCCGCGATGACTGGGTGTCCTTCGGGCGCATGTCCATTGCCATTATTTGCCGCTCAATCGTCTTCGTCGGCATTGGCACATTCATCGTGCTGTTCATGCACGAATACCGCGGGGTACCGGAAAACCTGGCCAATGCCTCCCTGTTTATCTTCTACATCATGGGCGCTTTTGGCACCGTTGTCGGTGGGCACCTTGCTAGACGATGGGAACGCACCGCCATCCTGCGGTGGTCCTATCTTCTTTCCATCCCGCTGCTTGCCGGCATGTTCCTCATTCCGGGGCCTATCGCCTGGATTTTCATCGTGCTTGTCGCGCTGACGTTGTACGTGCCATTCTCGCTACAAGTGACCCTGGGGCAAGACTTCCTGCCGCAGCACATGAGCACCGCCAGCGGCGTGACCTTAGGCTTGGCGGTATCGGTCGGCGGTATTGCTACGCCACTGATTGGTGCGCTTGCCGATAAGGTTGGCTTGGAGTACGCGCTGTTGCCGCTGATTGCACTGCCCGCGGTGGCCTATATCGCCCTGAGGGGCCTGAAGGATCCGACGATTTTCAAGGTCACCACGGGGGCTTAGTCGAAATAGTTTTAGGAAGCTCCCAATTCGCCAGTCAGACGCGAGTGGAAAGCGGTGGTGAATTCGTTCATGCCGATAAATTCAACGCGTTTGCCGTGCTGCGCGTACTTGGTTTCAATGGCGTCGAGTGCAGCTACTGTCGATGCATCCCAAATATGGGACTTGCTCAGATCAATGATGATGCGCTCAGGATCGGCGGTGTACTCAAACATGGTGGTCAAGTCATTGCTGGATGCGAAAAGCAGTTGGCCCTCAACGGTGTAGTGTGCGGCTTCCACGCCATTGTCGACCTTGAGTTCACGGCGGACGTTGATGAGGTGGGCCACGCGGCGCACGAACATCACCGAAGCCGCGAAAACACCAACAACCACACCAATGGCAAGATTGGACGTTGCTACAACCACTGCGACGGTGATGAGCATGATGGCGGTTTCGCTCTTCGGCATGCGCTTCAGGGTTGATGGCTTGATGGAATGCCAGTCAAAGGTGCCCACAGAAACCATCACCATGACAGCGACCAGTGCGGCCATCGGGATGATTGCAACCACGTCACCCAAAGCCACCATGAGGATGAGCAGGAAGGTGCCAGCCAGGAAGGTGGAAATCCGGGTGCGAGCACCGGAGACCTTGACGTTGATCATCGTCTGCCCAATCATGGCGCAACCACCCATGCCGCCAAACATGCCGGAAGCAATGTTGGCAATTCCTTGACCCCAGCTTTCACGGGTCTTGTTGGAATGAGTATCAGTAACCTCATCCACCAGCTTGGCCGTCATCAAAGATTCCATGAGTCCCACTAAAGCCATAGCTAGGGCATAAGGCGCGATGATGCTCAAGGTTTCGAAGGTCAACGGCACATTCGGGGTGAATAACTCAGGCAAGCTGCGCGGCAGCTCACCCTTATCGCCGACCGTGGGAACGCTGATGGCGGAGACCGCCACGATGGCAGTGACCACCACAATGGAAACCAGTGGTGCTGGAACAGCCTTGGTGAGTTTAGGAAAGAAAACCAAAATGACAAGGCCCACCACAAAGAGCGGGTAGACAGCCCACGGAACGTTGAAAAGCTCCGGGAGCTGCGCCATAAAGATGAGGATGGCCAAGGAATTTACAAACCCCACCATCACGCTGCGCGGGATAAACCGCATGAGTTTCGCAACTCCACAGACTGCCAGAACAATCTGCAATACGCCGGCGAGCAGCACCGTCGCGATGAGATAATCCAACCCATACTCGCGCACCAATGGTGCAACCACCAGGGCAACTGCGCCGGTGGCTGCGGAAATCATGGCTGGGCGGCCGCCCACCACGGCGATGGTGATGGCCATGATGAACGACGAATACAGCCCGACCTTTGGATCCACGCCGGCAATGATGGAAAAGGAAATGGCCTCTGGAATCAACGCCAGGGCAACAACCAAACCAGCGAGGGCTTCTTTGAGCAGAATCCGAGGGGTCTTTAGCGCGGTCAGCACGGATGGCTCGGGCCGGTAGCGGTTCTTATCAGAGGTAGGGGACGTAACTTTCGTGGTCAAGCAAAGCTCCAAGGTAGGGCAGGCAGGATGCCGCAGGAATGAACACAAACCCAGGAAAATGGGCTATGTTGCGGCAATAACATCGAAGAGTTTTGCCGTCTTAAGCTGCAGTCTTTGCTGCAGCGACGGAGATTTACTCTAATGCAGCGCTGCGGCGAAGGCGAACCGTGCTGACCGGTAAAAACAGTTAGCTAATTGCTACGCCGAGAACTACCCGAACAAAGCCAATGACCTGGAGACTTCCGCGGACAAGTTGGTATTTGTCCCACCGCCGGCGCATGGCGATGAACTCTTTAGTAGCGGTAGTTTCCGTAATACGCCCGGTCTGCGCGTTGATAGGCACGTTGCCGAAGATGGTGACAATCAGTGCGACCACCAAAGCGATCGCGGCGGAGATGGTGAAGTAATTGGTGTGGTGAATCGCCAGGGCAATACCAAGCACAACTCCCAGTGTCATGCCGAAGGGCATGACGCGGCCAAAGGTCTTGAGCAGTCCCTTTTCAAACAGCAGCTGGTTGTCGAGGTCTAGCTTGCGGATCACAGGGTGGACAAAGGTAGTTGATGCAAATTCTGCCGGGCCGAAAAATCCGGTGACCAGGATGGTTAGTACAGCAATCCAGCTCAGGGTGCCCACGTCCCATACACTTTACTAATGGATAGTGTGGCTATCCATGTTATTTCGTATATTTCAGTAGTCCACACCAAGAAGGTTTGTGATCTAATTAAAGAGCGCAGGGAGTGCACTTCATATGGCACACGATAACGGGGATTCCGCATGGCCGAGCTGTCTCGGCAGACAGGGGTAAGCGTTCCGACCATCAAGTACTACCTGCGCGAAGGGCTTTTGGCACCAGGTGAGGCGACCAGCGCTAACCAGGCCCTTTACAGCCATGAGCATGTTGAGCGCATTCGTTTGGTGCGCAGTTTGTCCAAGGTGGCCAAGCTGCCGCTGGCAACAATCGCTGAGGTTCTCCGGATTGTTGATGGCGGTGGCAATGTCATGGAAGCCATGGGCCGCACCCAGAATGTATTGATAGGAGAAATCCCTGAAGGAAGCACTGACGATGAAGAATTCGAAGAGGTCAAAGAACTCCTGGATTCGGAGATCTCCAAGATGGGGTGGCATGTTCGCCGGGATTCCCGCGCCTACAGCATGGCATTGCGTGTGCTGCAGGAACTGCACGTGGAGAACCTGAGCCCACCAGTAAAACACCTGGCGGACTATGTTGCAGCAGCCGACAAGGTGGGCGAGGCGGATATTTCCACACTTGCCGATGCCAGCTCCGCGCCCGATATGGTTCGACGCATGGCCACGGGCACGACGTTGCGCGGTCCGCTTACCGATGCCCTCATTTGGCTCGCGCAACAACACCACGCCGGCAAAACCTATGGTGGCGGTCAGTAAAAGGCCACTAAAAGGCAGTGCCTGTGGATAACTCAGCCCTTTGGTTGACGTGTCAACGTAGTTATCCACAGATTTTGAGGCTTGCTCTGGTGCAGGGTTGCATTGTTGTCATAGCGTCGAAGTTATGAAAAATTACAAAGCATTCACGCTCCACT
>JBCLTK010000007.1:0-156286 GCA_041226025.1 Corynebacteriaceae bacterium 6-324
AAGGCCCACCCATCAGCTGCCATATCGTACGGCGAAAGATCCGCCATGTCTCTAAGAGCGCTCACCGCCTGCCTGTAGTGGAGCGTGAATGCTTTGTAATTTTTCATAACATCGACGCTAAACCGAAAGCACAACCCCACACCAGAGCAAGCCCGAAAACCTGTGGATAACTACGTTGACACGTCACACAAGGGGGCAAGTTATCCACAGAAGCAGCAATTTCGCACCAAAATGCGTTCGCCGGGGGTGCAGACGTGCGCAGCCTGAACGTAATTGCTTGTGGATCGTGCCGTGCGCGGATATTGATTGCCTAAAGAGCCTGTACAAGCTTCTGGGCGAATCTCCTTTGGGGCTGCTTTCATGAGGGTAGGCTGGATTTATCTTCCGCTAGGAAACAAAACAGCATTTCCGCTCGCAGAGAGGCACACCATGCGCATTGGTATTCCCGCAGAAATCATGAACAGCGAAAGCCGCATGGCCGCCACTCCGGCGTCCGTGAGCACCCTTGTTCAAGATGGTCATGAAGTTTTCATTCAGGCGGGAGCCGGCGTGGGCGCCAGCTTCCAGGATGAAGAATTCAAGCAAGCTGGTGCCACAGTGTTGGATTCAGCGCAGGAGGTCTGGGAAACCGCGCAACTGGTGCTGAAGGTCAAGGAGCCACTCGAGGAAGAGTACGGCTATCTCCGCGAGGATTTGGTGCTGTTTACTTACCTGCACTTGGCCGCGTCTAAGCCGTTGACGCAGGCTTTGATTGATTCTGGTTGTACATCGTTGGCCTATGAGACGGTGACGGACAAAAATGGTGGGCTGCCGCTGTTGACACCAATGTCCCAGGTGGCAGGACGTTTGGCTGTCATCGAGGGCGCGCACCACTTGATGTCCACGCAGGGTGGACGCGGCGTGCTGGTGCCTGGCGTTCCAGGTACCAAGCCTGCGCGCGTGGTGGTTATTGGCGGTGGCCAGGTGGGGGCATCGGCAGTAGCGATGGCAACGGGGCTGCGGGCTGAGGTAACCGTGTTGGACTTGGATCCGCAGATTTTGCAGCGTTTTGATGACCAATACCAGGGCCGGGTTCGCACCCAGATTTCTGACCCCGTGACATTGCATGAAGAACTCCTGGACGCTGACTTGGTCGTTGGTGCCGTACTGATTCCGGGTGCTGCGGCGCCGAAGTTGGTCACGGAAGCGATGGTCAAAGATATGAAGCCGGGCGCCGTGCTTGTCGATGTTGCCATCGACCAAGGCGGTTGCTTTGAGAATTCCAAGAAGACCACCCACGATGACCCGACTTACAAGGTCCATGACACCTTGTTCTACTGTGTGGCCAATATGCCAGGTGCGGTAGCGAATACCTCCACCCGTGCACTGACCACGGCGACGTTGCGCTATGTCCGCGATATTGCATCGGAAGGCGTTGATGGCGCTTTTGAGCGTTTTGCCGGTTTGCGCGATGGACTGATGACCCGCGGCGGCAGGTTGCTGTCCGATCCAGTCCGTGAAGCACTGGAGCTTTAGGGGGTTGAGTAAACAGTACAATGCCCGAGCCTTGCACCTAATGTGCGGGGGCTCGGGCATCGGTGTTTCTAGTGCCAATTACTGGAAAGCGGTCTACGGAGCTTTGTTAATGAGCATGCCAGCGAGCTGGTTCATGTGCTGCCAAATCATCTGACGGTACGGCATCGGAAGGGTTTCTTCATCGATGTCATCGAGAGAATTCTTCATCAACTTCAGCCAGCGATCATGCGCAGCCATGTCAATTGGGTAATTCATGTGGCGCATGCGCATGCGCGGTGAACCGCGGTTTTCATTGAACAGCGCCGGCCCGCCCCAATACTGGGCCAGGAACCAGAGGAGGCGGTCCTCGGCACCTGCGAAGTCTTGGTCCGGGTACATCGGGCCCAAGATGTCGTCTTCGGGTACTTGTTTATAAAATCCCGACACAATCTTTCGAAAGGTCGGCATTCCGCCAATCGCCTCATAGACGCTGTTATTCGCAGACATGAGTTTCTTACTCGTCCTTCTTCAACTGTGGGGCAGTGATACCAATACCATACGGGTAGGGGGTAACAATGCCAGCATCGTTCATGGAATTGAGAACACGTGCCTGCAGAATACGCTGGACATCCCACTGGGAGCCAGGCAGTGTCTTCACGGAAACGCGGAAGGACAGGTAGTCCGGCTGGAAGTCGGTAACACCGTTGACCACTGGCTCATCCAGAATCAGACCGGCAACTTCTGGTGTCTTCGCGGCAGCCTTGACGCTGCTTTCAATAACCTCGTAGGCCTTCTCGGTGTTATTGGACAGGCCAACTGGGACCTGAACGCGGGCAACAGAGAACTCATCAGAGTGGTTAGCAACCTGCAGGATTTCACCGTTGCGGACGTACCAAAGCGCACCATCAATATCGCGGACGGTGGTGATACGCAGGGTGATTTCTTCAACGTCGCCGAAGATGCCGTTGCCCAAGTCGATGGTGTCACCAATGCCGTACTGGTCTTCCAGCAGCATGAAGATACCGGACAGGAAGTCCTTGACCAGTGACTGCGCACCGAAACCAAGGGCAACACCAAGAACACCGGCAGAAGCAATCAGCGGAGCGATGTTGACGCCGACTTGGTCAAGGCTGGCCAAAAATGCCCAGCCCCAGACCACGATGGCTGCCGCAGAACGCGCGACATTCGCTAGCGTCTTAATGCGCGAGATTCGCCGGTTCTCATGCGACTTGTCTATCGCTTCGAGCTGCTTTTCCTGCTTCTCTTTTTGCTTCTTGTTTATCCCTCCGGGCCGAGCAAGCTTGGCGATGGCGGAGGTACGGATGGTCTTCTTCTCGATGGAAGATTGAGCTAATTTACCGATCAGGCGTCGCACGAGCCAGTGCAGGATCAGCGCGACAATAATGATGAGGCCGATAGCAATGGGGCGGTTAATCAACCATTCTTGGGTTTGGGGATCAGACCACCAGCTGGAGACGTTATCTACGGCTTCACTTGGAGTAGTCGAAGCCGCGGCGAGCGTCGTTTTATCTGCAAGTGATGAGAAATTAGTCAGGGTAATCACAAACTTTCGCTTTAATCTATCAGGCCTTAAACCAAGCGCTGGCCTGGTGTTTCTAAGTCTGCACGGCTTAGACAGGGTGGTCTAAACGTGCCGTTTGTCGTACCTGCCCAATAGTAATAAATCAGTCTGATTCTTTCCTGTGTAGAAAGTCGCGAGACTATAAAGCTTCATCTAGTTTGAGAAAAGAAAGCACAGCTCAACGCAATAAAGTTGCAGGTATGCGGTGTGCTTTATGGTTGGTTGTGGGCCGTTGGCGCGCGGGTAGATAAACCGGCGCGCCCTCGACTGTGGCAAAGAAAAAGATGAGCCGGTCTTGTGAAGTGAATAATATTCGGGGATTCGTCATGCAAAATGAACAGCTTGGTCTATAGTGGGCACTGTTTGTATTAGAAGGCCCAATTAAATCATTGGAGGATTGTGCACATGTCTGGAAAAACCAAGCGCGAACTTGCTAGCGGGTTTAACTCCCGCGCTATCCACGCAGGGTGGGAACCAGATGAGCACATGGGCTCCATCAACGTCCCGATCTATGCGTCGACGACTTTCGCCCAGAATGGTCTAGCGGATTTGCGCGGTGGCTTTGAATATGGACGTGTGGCCAACCCAACCGTGCGTTCTTTGGAGCACACGTTGGCGGCATTAGAGGACGCGAAATATGCTCGCGTGTTTGCTTCCGGCATGGCAGCGACGGATGCGTTGATTCGTATCCTGGTTCGCCCAGGCGACCACGTTATCTTGGGCAATGACGCTTATGGCGGCACCTACCGCCTGCTTAATAATGATTACGGCGAGTGGGGTTTGGAGCTGTCGATTGTGGACACCTCTGACTTGGATGCAGTTGCTGCGGCAATTCGTCCGAACACCAAGCTGATTTGGCTGGAGACTCCAACCAACCCGGCGTTGACAGTGACCGATATTGAAGGTGTTGTTGCCATCAAACAGCACGCACAGGTGGTGGTAGACAGCACCTTCGCAACCCCATACTTGCAAAACCCGCTGTCTTTGGGCGCGGATTATGTCCTGCATTCAACCACCAAGTACTTGGGTGGACACTCGGACGTCCTGGGCGGCGCAGTAGTGACTAACGATGAGCATGTGGATGAGCGCCTGCTTTACTTTCAGGGCTGCGTTGGCGCAGTTTCTTCGCCTTTCGATGCCTACCTCACCGCACGCGGCATCAAGACCTTGGCCGTGCGCATGGAGCGTCACTGCACCAACGCGCAGCAGGTAGCGGAATACTTGCAGTCTCGTCCAGAGGTCAAGCAGGTGCTGTACCCAGGTCTGCCAGATCATCCTGGCCATGAGCTGGCGGCGAAGCAGATGCGCGGCTTCGGCGGCATGATGTCCGTGCGTTTCCACAAAGAAGACCACGCGCGCCAGGTCTGTTTGAACACCCGTCTGGTGTGTCTGGCCGAATCCCTCGGGGGTGTGGAATCTCTCATTGAGCACCCAGAGAAGATGACCCATGTGTCCGCGGAAGGCTCCGAGCTGGTTCCACCGTCAGACCTGGTGCGTATCTCCGTCGGTATCGAAGACATCGATGATTTGCTCGCTGACTTTGAGCAGGCTCTCAACGCGCTCGACTAGACGGTCATAGCCGCTAAGGTGGTGGGCATGACTGAGAAAAAGATTGCTGTTGTCACCGGTGCAACCGGTGGTATGGGTGTTGAAATTGTTGCCAACCTGGCGGCGGACCACCACGTGTATGCACTTGGCCGCGATGAAGCGAAGCTGGAAGAACTGGTGGCTAAGCACGGTGATGCCGTCACCGCCGTCCCGGTTGATTTAGTCAATGAGCTAGACAACCTGGACACTGTGCTTCCCGTGCTCGAGCGTGTTGACGTGCTGGTCAACGGAGCTGCTATCGCGAATGCGCTATCTGTTGAATCGGCGCGGGTGGAAGATTGGCGCGCGCACATGGACCTCAACGTGCATGTGCCAGCGGAGCTGACTCGCGTGCTACTTCCGGGGCTGCGTGCGGCGGAAGGCACCGCCATCTTTATCAACTCTGGCGCCGGCCGCGGTGGCTTTGGTGACAATGTGGTTTACGCCGCCACCAAGCATGCGCTGTATGCGCTTGCCGATGGCCTGCGAAAGTCAGAGCAGGGCATTCGCGTCACCACGGTCGCACCGGGCCCCACTGATACTGCGATGCTGCAGGGACTTTCCGAGGGATACAACAAGGACCATGTCATTGCTCCCGTGGAGGTAGCGCGCGCTATCCGCGCTGTCATCGATGCCGGCCCAACCACGCAGCTGACCGAGGTGCAGGTGCGCCCCCGAATTGAACTTGCTGACCGCAAGTAGGAAGAAAATTCGTGATCATTACTGCGCTTGCGCTCTTTGTCGTCGGAATCGCGTTTATGTTCAATGGGCTGCAGATGCGCAAGAAGCGCCTGCAGCTCGGCTCAACCTGGGGATTTCGAAACGACGACACTATGGTCTCCGAAGCCGTGTGGAGACAAAGCCACGTTAGTGGTGGATTGACCGTGATGGTCGCTGGCTTGGGCGCGGAGATTGCGGGTGCAATTTTGTTGCTCTTTCCACCATCAAGCGTGAGCATGCAAACCGTGGTTAGTCTCTGTGGATTGGCGTGGGTGGTCATGCTCTACGTAGCGGCAAAAGGACGCGTGACGGAAACCGCAGCGCGTATCAACCGCATTAACCAGCGCGAGGCTGAAAACTAGACCTTTAATCTTGGCTTTTTCACACATTGGTAAACGATTGAAATTAAGGTTTTGAACTCGAAGCCACAGTTTAAACCGGCCTCTCTCATGATCGCTGAGTCCATTAGGAACCAAATAGCGACTGGAGAATTAAAGCCCGGCGATAGACTTCCAGCGGAACGAGAGCTGGTCGAGACATTTGGTGTTGCGCGAATGACAGTCCGGCACTCGCTAGACATCTTGCAATTGGAAGGCCTTATTGAGCGCCGTCGTGGGCGCTCAGGCGGAACATTTGTGCTTGCGGAATCTCCACTGCTTGAGTCAGTCCGAATCGAAGGACTGACCAGGCGGGTGGTGTCCGGTGAATCGGGAGTGTCCACCAAGGTTCTGAGCCTGACGCAAAGCCCTGCGCCGTTGCCCGTTGCAGAAAGCACTGGAGATTGCGCACGACGCGGCAGTGTGGGAACTGCGCAGGTTAAAGCTGCAAGAAACAACACCGGTGATGTTGAGTACGCACTACTTGCCAGTGGAGATTTACCCCACCTTGGATGATCGTCTATTGAGCATGAGCTCGTGCGAAATGATGGCTACACTTCGGCTTTACTCCGGAGTTCTTTCACGAAAGGGTGGAACTGCGTTCTCCGACCGTGGAGGAACAAGAGCCGTTGGATGAGGAAGACGGCTGTGTGCTGTTGAAAATCGCACGCAAGTCGAAGAATGAGGAAGGCACCGTTTTAGAGCTGACGCAGGATATTATCCGCACCGATATGTCGCAGCTGGAATTTATCGCCGGCGTAGAACCATCCCCACCGCAGACACGGCTGCGGCCCGCCAATTAAAGACCGGCCACAGTCGCGAATGCTTGTGGCCGGTCTAAGGAACAGGGTGGGAGGATGAACCCGTGACAGGGGTGCTCGCGGGGTAGACCATTAGATTACTCGGCTAAATTACTCGGCGTCGATGGCGCGGTTGCGCAGAGCACGTGCCAGACGGTCACGTTCCTCGGTTACAGCGCGGCGCAGACCGCCAGGTAGTTCGTTGGTGAGGAACTTGTCAGTGGCATCGATGGTGTCCTGGGAGACAATCCAGGAAGGGTAGAGACCCTGGATGGTGCCCAGCGCAATCTCGCTGGAACCGGCGTCCCATACTTTCTGCGCGTTGGCGAAGTACTCATCCGGTGCAAACACCAAGTGCTTTTCAGAGCCGGACATGGTCAGGCCTTCCAGCTTGTGGCGCAGCTCCAAGTTGGACAACTGCAGGGACATGATTTCATCCCACACCGTGCGCTTGTTTTCATCTGAATTGAACGCAGCCAGTGCACGCAAGGATGCCTGGTAACCAGAAGCGGTGTTGTCTGCTTCCAGTTCTTTGGCAACAACCGCCTCGACATCGTCGATGGCGCCATTGGCAACCAATGCAGCCAACGCCTTCCAGCGCAGTGCCTTGTCATCGGAGCTAGCGCGCAGCTCAACGAGGTAATCACGCGCCGCATCATTCAAGTCGATCTTGGTCAGAGCTTGCTTGAACACAATGGTGCGCGCGGAATCGGCGCCTTCGGCTTGAGCTTCGGTGAGGAAAGCACCGGCAAGCAATGCGAAACCTTCGGACTTTGCCCACTGCGGATCTGCGTAGGTATCAACTGCGGTAATCGCCTGGTTGCAGATACGCTCCAGCACAGCCAGCTCGGTTTCGGCAGACAAACCGCGAGCAACCAGCTGCGCGAAGTCGCGGGCGCGCATGGTGCCAGCGCGAGTCATCTCCCACGCGGTGGACCAGCACAGAGTGCGCGCCATTGGGTCCGCAATCTTGTCAATATTGTTGACCACAAACTCCACGGTTTCTGGGCCGAACTCCAGCAGGGTGTAGGTCAGGTCATCATCGTTAAGCAAAACTAGCTCTGCAACCTCAGCGCCTGCGAGCTCTGGGACCTCAGTGCGCTCACCGGAAATATCGACCTCTACCTGCTTAAAGCGGCTAACCTGGCCGTCTTCTAGGCGGTACAAACCAACGGCGATGCGGTGGGTGCGCAGCGTGTCACCGGACTGCTGCACGGCGAAGGAAGTGTACTTGCCGCCTTCCTGCTCGGTCTCAGCGGATAGCGTGTTCACACCCGTGGTCTTGAGCCATTCCGCAGCCCAGAAGGACAAATCGCGGCCCGATGCATCCTCCAAGTGGCCCAACAAGTCATTGAACGTGGCGTTGCCCCACGCGTGCTTGCTGAAGTGGCGGCGAACGCCCGCGAAGAAGTTCTCACGGCCGACATAAGCCTGCAGCTGCTTCAGAACAGAAGCGCCCTTGGCATAAGTGATGCCGTCAAAGTTTTGCTCCACGGTCTCAATATCGGAAGCATCCGTGGAAATTGGGTGCGTGGTAGGAAGCTGATCCTGCTGGTAAGCCCAGGACTTCTCCACGTTGGCGAAAGTCACCCACGCGGTGTCATACTCGGTGTTTTCCGCCTGGGAGATAGCCGCTGCCCAGGTGGCGAAGGACTCATTGAGCCACAGGTCATCCCACCACTTCATAGTGACCAAGTCACCGAACCACATGTGGGCAAGTTCGTGCAGGATGGTGTCCGCGCGACGTTCATACATGTAGTGGGTGGCCTGGGAAGAGAAGACATACTCATCACGGATGGTCACGCAACCTGCGTTTTCCATCGCGCCAGCGTTGAACTCCGGCACGAAAATCTGGTCATACTTGCCAAAGGGATAAGCGAAGCCAAAGTTAGCGTGGTAGAAATCAAAGCCCTGCTTGGTCTCCGTGAACAGACGCTCGGAGTCCATGTGCTCAGCCAAAGAAGCACGGCAGTAAAGACCCAGTGGAACTTCCAACTGTGCGGCTGGCTGGCCTTCAGGATGTGCGGCGAGCTCACCCGTCCACGTATCGGTGACCTCATAATAAGGACCCGCGCACAGCGCGATGAGGTAGGTGGATAGCGGAGTATCTACCGTTGCGCTCCACGTGTCGCCCTCACGGGTGACAGGGGAGTTGGTAATGACTTTCCACTCGCTCGGGGTGTGGAAAGTCAAAGAATAGGTGGCCTTCATATCCGGCTGGTCGAAACATGCAAACACACGCTTGGCATCGGCGGTTTCAAACTGGGTGTACAAGTACACGTTGTTATCTACCGGATCGACAAAGCGGTGCAGGCCCTCACCCGTGCGGGAGTAGGAGATCTTGGCGGTTACTTTCAGCTCATACTCTGCAACCTCCAGACCAGACAGCGCAATGCCATAGGTTGGGTTGTACGCATCCAGTGGAACCGGAACTCCATTGAGGCGCGCTTCCGTGATTTCATCCGCGCGCAGGTCAATGAAGGTGGAACCAGTTGCGGTGGCTTCGAACTTCACGGTGGTGTGCGAGGTGAACTGCTTGTCCTCCCGCAGGTCCAACTCAACGTCATAGTGGGAGACATTGATCAAGGTTGAACGGTGCTGGGCCTCATCATGGGTGAGGTTTACAGAGGTCATAAAAAGTAACGCTCCTTAAATGGAATTAATAGTTATGCTCGGTGGTTGTACAAGGCGACAACAATCATCTTATGCATAGGAGTTTAACCCGTGTCTCAGTCTGTGAAATTTTGGTTCGATGTAACTTGCCCATTTGCGTGGGCTACTTCCCGTTGGGTGAAGGAAGTAGAAAAGGTTCGCGACATCACCGTCGAATTCGTTCCAATGTCTCTCGCTGTTCTCAATGATGGCCGTGACCTGCCGGAAGAGTACACCAACATGATGCAGGCGGCCTGGGGTCCTGCGCGCGTATTCGCCAAGGTTGCCACCGAGGAGCCAACCAAGGTTGGCGATCTCTACACCATCATGGGGAACAAGATCCACGGTGAAGAGCAGGGCGGCAAGACCGGCTACGGCGCTTATGATGAGCTAATCAAGGAAGCTCTCGCAGAAGCTGGCCTGGATGCTTCCTACGCTGAGGTTGCTAACACCGAGGACGCCGATGAAGCACTGCGCGCATTCCACAACGAAGGCATCAACTCCGTTGGTGATGAGGTAGGAACCCCAGTTATCAAGCTGGGCGACACCGCATTCTTCGGCCCAGTTATCACCCGCATCCCAACCGGCGAAGAAGCCGGCGAAATCTTCGACGCGGCAGTTCGCTTGTCCGAGTACCCTTACTTCTTCGAGATCAAGCGTTCTCGTACCGAAATGCCACAGGTCAGCAACAAGAACAAATAAGAATTCGCGGCTAATTTCTGCCTAATTCTGACTTAGCCCAACGCGCATGCAAACCATTGTTAGTATTGGTTGCATGCGCGTTTACTTAGGAGCAGATCACGCAGGGTTCGAGACCAAGAATCTCATTAAAGAACACCTGACCAGCCAGGGCCACGATGTTTATGACTGTGGCGCACATGTTTATGACGCTGAGGATGACTATCCAGCGTTTTGTATTGAAGCCGCACAGCGAACCGTTAATGATCCAGGTTCTTTGGGCATCGTGCTGGGTGGTTCCGGCAATGGTGAGCAGATTGCTGCCAACAAGGTCAAGGGCGCACGCTGCGCGCTGGCGTGGTCGCCTGAGACCGCTCGCCTGGCACGTGAGCACAACAATGCCCAGCTCATTGGCATCGGTGGACGTATGCATTCACCTGAGGAAGCACTTGCTATCGTCGATGCTTTCTTGGAGCAGGAATGGTCCCAAGCAGAACGCCACCAGCGCCGCATTGACATTCTTGCCGAATATGAGCGCACCAACATTGCCCCAGAAGTTCCTGAGGCGCCCGAAGCCTAAGGCTTAACTCAAAAATAGAAACTAATGCCCACAAGCACTCTTTAATGAGCAGCTTGTGGGCATTTGCTTGCCGATGCCTAACGTTTGGCGCGTTTAGGGCTTAGCTAAATTCATCCGGGTCACTGCCAACGCGGCCTTCTTCGCCCAAGTCCAAGTCATTGATGGCGAGCATTTCAGCATCCGTGAGTTCAAAGTCAAAGATGTCAAAGTTCTCACGCATGCGCTCAGGTGTCGCGGTCTTAGGGAAGACAATGACGTTGTTTTGTAGATGCCAGCGCAAGATGACCTGTGCAGGTGTCTTATCGTGTGCCTCGGCGGCCGCGACAATGTCTTCGTGCTCCAGCAGGTCGGTCTTGTTTTGTCCCAATGGGCCCCATGATTCCACTTTGGTGCCGTGCACGCGGCCTGCATCTACTTCTTTCCAGCGCGCGAAGTAGGGGTGCAGCTCAATCTGGTTGACAGCGGGGCGAATCTTGGAGACCATCTCCAAATCTTCCAGATTTTTCACGGTGAAGTTCGCAACGCCGATGGACTTGGCCAGGCCTTGTTCTTTCGCCTGCTCCAGGCCCTTCCAAGCGGTTTTGAAGTTACCGGTGCGGGTCGATGGCCAGTGGATGAGATACAGGTCAACGTAGTCCAGGCCCAGCTTGTCCAAGGATTCCTGCAGTGCTGCTTCCACGTCTTCATGGCGGTCATTCCACAGCTTGGTGGTGATGAACAGCTCCTCGCGTGGAACGTCCGATTTAGCGATAGCTGCGCCAACGCCTTCTTCATTGCCGTAGATGGCAGCAGTATCTATGTGGCGGTAGCCCACCTTCAAAGCCTCAGCAACCAGTGCTTCGGTGTCTTCTGGCGGAACCTTGAATACGCCGTAGCCCAGCTGCGGAATGGTGTTGCCATCGTTGAGTTCAACGATGGGGACAATCGAGGGATCAAATTCTGGCGTTGATTGATGTTCGGTCATGGACACGAGGATACGCCGAAAATGGCAACGAAAAAGGGGCCAGCCAAAGCACCCACACTTAGTGCGAGAACACTCCTGGCTGGCCCCTCAACTTCAAGGACCCGGTGTGAAAATTAAGTCTTAGAAATCAAAACCGAAGTCGAAGATTCCTCCGCCGTCGCCGCCGAAGAGGCCGCCGCCGTCTCCCATATCGCCGCCGCCCATGTCTCCGCCCATGTCGCCACCGGCATCACCCATATCGCCACCGGCGTCTGCACCAGCGTCACCCATGTCTCCGCCGGCATCTCCTACTTCACCAGCAGCTGCTGCTTCGCCGGAGTAACCAACACCAGCCATACCCATGAACATGGCGTTGAACATCATGGAGTAGCCCATCATCCAGACGCCGGTAGCCATGGCATCTGCCCACCATGGGCGGGAGTACCAACCAGCAGGAACCGGACGGCCCGCAACGGTGCCGCCAGGGTAGTAGTTTGGGGTTTCTTCGGAGGCATAAGGAGAAGCAGTCAGCGTCTGACCATCCTCGCCTTCGATGGTGCGCTTTTCGGTCACCTTGCCTGCGGAGCGCTGGCCTTCTAGTGGTGGCAGCTCCGGACCGGCATTCATGCCCATGATGTCGCGCGCTGCGGCAACGTAATGCATGCCTTCCAGTGCGGACTCGCGTGCGAGCTTTGCCTGCTTGGCGGTAGTTGCCTGCGCAAGCGCGGAATTAGCAGCGGTAAAGCGCTCTGATGCGTCAGCCATCGCCTGGGTTGAAGCCGCGTCGGTGCCAGAAATCTGCATGACCTGGCCGCCAAGGCGTTCAGTCCAGCGTTGCGCATCAGCGTGCGCATCTGCGAACTCTTGGCGTTCACGTTCTTCTTGGCTCTTCTTTGAATTCTTCGAAGACAGGTACCAAGCGCCGCCGCCGAGGACAGCGAGAACTAATAGAAATTCCATGTTTGGCGTTCACTTCCCACAATTGTTTTATTGTCTATTTAGAACAACGTCTACCACCAGCATAAAGTTCCACAGCGCACTTTGAAAGCAAATGACAAAACCATCTCTACACGCAGCACCAACAGCTGTAGGCTTAGTCCAACAGCTGTCTACTAGCGGATAATACGGTTGTGGTGGGGGTCATTTTGGAATGAATTATCCCCGTGGGTTAAGATGGCTAACGCACATCAAAGAGATGCGATGTGGGAATGTCGTATAGTGGCTAATACCTCAGCCTTCCAAGCTGAAGACGCGGGTTCGATTCCCGTCATTCCCTCCAATTTCAAACACCCATCTACCAGAAATATCGGTAGGTGGGTGTTGTCGTATGCGCTGTCGGACAGATAGTAGCTTGCCGATGAACTACCGCGTCGAGTTTCGTTGGCTATGGCTGGATTATCTGATTCTGGTGAGGAATTTTTGCGAAGGGTATCGCGTTTGCGAGCAAAGTGTCCAAATTTCCATACGTGCTTTGACCTGCCACTATGGTGAAATTTTGGGTTTAATTGGGGGCGGATTTGTAGCTTTAAAACTTCCTAGGCTAGAGTAATCAAACGTACGCAGCACGGAGGCAACTCCGGTGGCTACATACGGGGCGTGGCGCAGTTTGGTAGCGCACCTGCTTTGGGAGCAGGGGGTCGCAGGTTCAAATCCTGTCGCCCCGACGTATGGGGTCTGGGAAACCTGGTAAAGGATTTCCCAGGCCCCTTTACTGTTTGAAATAGCCGTTTGGTAAATTATGCAGTTGACAATTGCTAAATACTGCATCAGTTAGTAAATGCAGACAACTAATCAGGAGAAATACTCGTGAAGACTACCGTGGACAAGCTGAGCGACACCCGCGTCAAGCTCACCGTCAACGTTCCGTTCGCTGAGCTCGACAAGGAAATCGACCAGGCTTACTCTGCGATTGCGCAGCAGGTATCAATTCCGGGTTTCCGTAAGGGTAAGGCCCCTCGCCAGTTGATTGATGCGCGCTTCGGTCGCGGCGCAATGTTGGAGCAGGTCGTCAACGACATGCTTCCTTCCCGCTACGAGCAGGCAGTCAATGAAAATGACCTGAAGGTCATCGGTCAGCCAAACATCGACATCCCTAAGGTTGAAGACAACGACTTCGTTGAGTTCACCGCTGAGGTTGATGTTCGCCCAGAAATCGAAGTACCTGACTTCTCTAAGATCTCCGTTTCCGTCCCAGCATTGGCTGTAGCTGATGAGGATGTAGACAACGCACTCAACGATCTTGCAGAGCGTTTCGGTGAGCTCAAAGACACCAAGCGCAAGCTGAAGACCGGCGACTTCGCAATCATCGACGTTGATGCAGAAGTTGACGGCGAGAAGGTTTCTGAAATCTCCACCGAGGGCCTGTCCTACCGTGTTGGCGATGACGACCTGATCAAGGGTCTCGACACCGCTCTTCGTGGTCTGAAGACCGGCGAAGACAATGAGTTCACCGCGACCATCGAGTCCGGCGAGCACAAGGACAAGGAAGCAACCATCAAGGTTCACGTCCAGCAGACCAAGGAGCGCAAGCTTCCTGAGCTCGACGACGAATTCGCACAGATGGCATCCGAGTTCGACACCATCGAGGAACTCCGCGAGAACACCAAGAATGGTCTCGAAGAGTCCAAGAAGAACGACCAGGCTGTTGCAATCCGCGACGAGGTTCTGAAGGCAGCCTTGGCTGAGGTTTCCTTCGAGCTTCCTAAGTCTGTTGTTGATGAGCAGGTTCACGCACAGCTGCACCAGATTCTCGGCGAGATGGCGCACGATGATGCTGCACTGAACCGCATGCTTGAGGCTCAGGGCACCACCCGAGAGGAATTCGACAAGGAATCCCGCGAGTCCGCTGAAGAGTCCGTTCGCACCCAACTGTTCCTGGACACCCTGGCTGATATCGAAGAGCCAGAGGTTTCCCAGCAGGAGCTGAGCGACCACATCATGTTCACCGCTCAGTCTTATGGCATGGACCCTAACCAGTTCATCCAGCAGATCTCTTCCAACGGCCAGATCGGCAACCTGTTCTCCGATGTTCGTCGTGGCAAGGCACTGGCAGCAGCTATCTGCCGTGTTGAGGCTAAGGACGATGAGGGCAACGCAGTTGACGTTGAGCAGTACTTCGGCGAAGAAGACACCAACGAAGCTAACGCAGAAGAGAACACCAACGACGAGGCATAAATTAGTCTCTGAGTGCTTCTCAACTCCTCGCGTGAGGATGAATAAGCTCAATAAGAATGAGGTCCTAGCTTGAGAGCTAGGACCTTTTTCGATCTGTACTGACTCCTCGACGACATGCGGGCATTGGCAGTGGTGTGACCTGTTAAACCCCGAAACTTATGTTTCCCAAGGACGGTTAACGCTATCAGCGAACAAGCCCTATTTTTCTCGCACGGGGTGGCGAAGTTTAAGTAGGGTAGGTGCCATTGACAATGAAGAGGTACTTCTTCAAAGCCAACAATAAAATTTAGAAATGACAAGGAGCATTAACCATGTCTGACAAGCTTCAGATGTCCTCCCAGGGCGCAGGTATGAACTTGGGTGACAGTGTTTACGAGCGCTTGCTCAGTGAGCGCATCATCTTCCTGGGCACCCAGGTCGACGATGAGATTGCAAACAAGCTGTGCGCGCAGATTCTGCTGCTGTCCGCAGAGGACCCAACTCGCGATATCTCGCTGTACATTAACTCCCCAGGTGGCTCCGTCACCGCAGGCATGGCAATCTACGACACCATGAAGTACTCGCCATGCGATATCCGCACCTACGGCATGGGCTTGGCTGCTTCTATGGGCCAGTTCCTGCTGTCCGGCGGCACCAAGGGCAAGCGCTTCGCATTGCCACACGCACGCATCATGATGCACCAGCCATCTGCTGGCGTCGGCGGTACCGCATCCGATATCGCAATTCAGGCAGAGCAGTTCGCAGCTACCAAGCGCGAGATGGCAGAGCTTATTGCAGAGCACACCGGCCAGACCTTCGAGCAGATTACTAAGGACTCTGACCGTGACCGCTGGTTTACCGCACAGCAGGCCAAGGACTACGGTCTTGTTGACCACGTCATTGACGCCGCATCCGGACCAATTAGCAACTAAGGGATAAAGGAGAAACTCATTATGTCTAACTTCCAAATGCCTTCATCCCGTTACGTACTGCCATCTTTTATTGAGCAGTCGGCACAGGGCACCAAGGAAACTAACCCATACTCCAAGCTTTTTGAAGAGCGCATTATCTTCCTGGGCACCCAGGTTGATGACACCTCCGCCAATGACATCATGGCGCAGCTGCTCGTGCTCGAGGGTATGGACCCAGACCGTGACATCACCATGTACATCAACTCCCCAGGTGGTTCTTTCACCGCGTTGATGGCAATCTACGACACCATGCGTTATGTTCGCCCTGACGTTCAGACTGTCTGCTTGGGCCAGGCTGCTTCCGCAGCTGCCGTCCTTTTGGCAGCGGGTGCTCCGGGTAAGCGTGCTGCGCTTCCTAACTCCCGCGTTCTGATTCACCAGCCAGCCACCCAGGGCACCCAGGGTCAGGTTTCTGACTTGGAGATCCAGGCTGCAGAGATTGAGCGCATGCGCCGTCTCATGGAAAACACTCTGGCAGAGCACACTGGCCGCACTGCAGAGCAGGTCCGTATTGATACTGACCGTGACAAGATTCTGACCGCTGAAGAAGCCGTAGAGTACGGCATCATCGACCAGGTCTTTGATTACCGCAAGCTCAACAACTAGTTTCAGCTAGAGCACAGCACGTCGTAGCGTGCTGTGAGGATAAGTGGGATGGTTCCTTAAAAAGGGCCATCCCACTTTGCAGTTTTCTACCCAATGTTTCTCATCGGGGTGGGGTGGCAAGTGAAATCGATGAGCATTGCGATGCATCGGGAAAAGGGAGCGGATTGCCCGCAGAATCTCAACTAGTGAGAAATCAGACCGCACTTGCCAATTGTCTTTTATTTCACTTAATTGACTATTTTGTTGGGTGCTTAATTGTTGGGGGGTGGTGCTGTATCCAAGGGCGGAAAACTGCGTAATTGGAGACGTGCTTTGGTGTTGCTCTAGGTTGCATTTACTGCAGTAATAGGTCTGAAACAGCTCAGCTTTCCTGAATTTAATGGTGCTTAATCGTGGCCCAACTTTGGTCAAAGTTGGGTTTCGGTGCTTGGGCGTTGCCTGTGTACCAACGGCTATGAGCTGGGAAAAGTGCGGGTTTATGATTTTGAACAGCTGGATAGGTTGTGCTCAAATCGAATTCATGTCTTCTACTCAAACACAAGCTGGCGCGAGTGATCAGCATCGCGCGCAGGAGCAGGAGGAGAAGCAATTCTTCGGCCATCCTTGGGGATTGGCTAACCTCTTTGGCGTTGAAATGTGGGAGCGATTCAGCTTCTACGGTATGCAAGCCATCGTCCTGCTCTACATGTACTACTCCGTTACCGATGGCGGTCTCGGAATCCCTCAGGCAGCGGCAGCCTCCATCGTCGGCGCCTACGGCGGTCTGGTCTACATGGCCTGCCTGCTGGCATCCATCGTTGCTGACAAGGTCTTCGGCTCTGAGCGCACCTTGTTCTACTCGGCCATCTTGGTCATGCTGGGGCACATTGCGCTAGCCATCATCCCGGGTATCACCGGCCTAGCTATTGGCCTGGTCCTTATCGCTATCGGCTCCGGTGGCGTTAAGACCACCGCGCAGGTTGTTTTGGGCTCGCTCTACGCCAAAGATGACCCACGCCGTGATGGTGGTTTCTCCATCTTCTACATGGGCATCAACATCGGTGGCCTGCTCGGCCCACTTCTTACCACTGCTCTGTGGGGCTGGAAGGGCTTTCACTGGGGCTTCGGCATCGCCGCAGTCGGCATGGGGCTTGGACTTATTCAGTACATGATGATGCGCAAGCACACCATCAAAGATGCTGGCCATGACGTTCCAAACCCAGCGACCAAGAGTCAGCTGACCACAGCAATCATCGTGATTGCTGCCATTGTTGTCATTGCTACCGTGCTGTTGACCACCGGCATTGTGAAGATGGATTGGCTGTCCAACATCGTCACCGTCGTTGCATTGATCGCAGCAATCGTTTTGTGGCTGCAGATGTACCGCTCTGACCTCACCACCGATCTGGAGCGCAAGCGCCTCATTGGCTTTATCCCAATGTTTATCTCCGGCGTGCTCTTCTTCGCTATCTTCCAGCAGCAGTTCACCGTGCTGACTATCTACTCGGATGTTCGCCTGGACCGCGAAATCTTTGGTTGGGAGATTCCACCTTCACTGGTGCAGTCGATTAACCCAATCTTCATCATCATCTTCTCTGGTGTCTTCGCGGCTGCCTGGACCAAGTTGGGCAAGCGTCAGTGGTCCACCCCAGTGAAGTTCGGTGTCGGCAACATCATCATTGGTGTCTCCTTGTTCTTCTTTCTGCCGTTCTCTGGTGGTGCAGCGAACTCCACCCCAATGATTGCAATCATCTGGATCCTGTTCTTGTTCACCATGGGTGAGCTGATGCTCTCTCCAGTGGGCAACTCCTTGGCCACCAAGGTTGCACCGGATGCGTTCCCATCGCGCATGATGGCGGTCTGGATGATGGCAGTGTCCATCGGTACCTCACTGGCAGGTTCTTTGGCTGCTTACTACAACCCAGAAGATGCTTCCGCTGAGAACAACTTCTTTGTCTCCTTGGGTGTTGTCTCCGTCATTCTGGGCGTCATCTTGCTGTTCATCAGCAAGTGGGTAGTAAAGCAGTTCGCTACCTTCCGCTAGAAAGCTCATCTGACGCTAGCCGCCGATTGGCATAACGACCGGTCTCTTCCTCGAACTTGGGGAGGTGGCCGGTCGTTGCAGTTTTCGCGGTCGACGACGACGGCGTGTGTACTGCGGGAATTGCGTGGCGGCGTGGATGGAATGCTCAGGATGGATGTCGCGTTGGTAAGGATAGGGCTCCATTTACTAAGGTGGAGTAAATACGGTGCGGCGGGGAGAAGTTGACGCCGCACAAGTAGAGGCTGTGGCTATAGGCTGCAGTGACAAGTAGACTTCAAGCTCTAATTTTCTTCAAGTAGAAAGATCTTCATGGCACGTATGCAAGAAAGCGCTGACCTGCTTAAGTGTTCCTTCTGTGGCAAGAGCCAGAAGCAAGTTAAGAAGCTGATCGCTGGTGGCGGAGTGTATATCTGTGATGAGTGCATTGAGCTCTGCAATGAAATCATTGAAGAAGAACTTGGTGCAGCACAGGCTGCCGCCGCTGAGAGCGAAGAAAAGAAGCTTCCACGTCCTTCGGAAATCTCATCCTTCCTGGATAAATACGTCATCGGCCAGGATGCGGCAAAGCGTGTTTTGTCCGTAGCGGTGTACAACCACTACAAGCGCATTAAGGCTGAAGAGGCACAGGCTGCCGCGGCATCCTCGAGCCGTCGGGCCAAAGAAGACGATGATGTTGAGATTTCCAAGTCCAACATTTTGATGCTCGGCCCAACTGGTTCCGGCAAGACCTACCTTGCTCAGACCTTGGCGCGCATGCTGGATGTACCTTTCGCTATTGCCGATGCCACCTCGCTGACCGAGGCCGGCTACGTCGGTGAAGACGTGGAGAACATTCTGCTCAAGCTTCTGCAAGCAGCGGACTTCGACGTGGACCGCGCAAGCCGCGGCATCATCTACGTTGATGAGGTGGATAAGATTTCCCGCAAGTCGGATAATCCATCCATTACTCGTGACGTTTCCGGCGAGGGTGTGCAGCAGGCACTGCTGAAGATCCTCGAGGGCACGGTTGCTTCTATTCCGCCGCAGGGTGGGCGTAAGCACCCGAACCAAGAGTTCATTCAGCTAGATACCTCAAACATCCTGTTTATCGTCGCGGGTGCTTTCGCGGGACTGGAAAAGGTCATCGCTGAGCGCGTGGGTAAGAAGGGCGTTGGCTTTGGCTCCAAGCTTGATACTCAGGAAGAGCGCGAGCGCGTGGACATGTTTGAAAAGGTCCGCCCTGAGGACTTGGTCAAGTTTGGTCTCATCCCTGAGTTCATTGGTCGTCTTCCAGTTGTAGCAACGGTGGAAAACCTTGACCGTGAGTCCTTGGTGCAGGTTTTGACTGAACCTAAGAACTCTTTGGTCAAGCAGTATCAGCGTCTGTTTGAAATGGACGGCGCGCACCTTGACATCGAGCCAGAGGCATTGAGCGAAATCGCTGATCTAGCACTGGAACGTAAGACCGGTGCACGTGGTCTGCGCGCCATCCTCGAAGAGCTCCTGGTACCAGTCATGTATGATTTGCCAGACCGCGAGGACATTGACACTGTGCGCCTCACCGCGCAGGCAGTGCGCGGCGAAGCAGAGCCAGAATACGTCTACACGGATTCTGAAGAAAAAGCGTCCTAGTTCGCCCATCCAAATAAACAATAAGGCCCATCTGTGCACATGTAGTGCGGAGATGGGCCTTTACTCTAGACTTTCGTCGGCTTAGGAAAAGATGTCATCAGAGTCGTCATCGTAGATGCTGGACGAAGAGTCTGTCTTGGACTCTGAAACATCTTCTTCGAGGTAGCTTTGGTGACCGCTATCGGGGATATTGGAGGTCAAAAATGCCAAAACCATGTCCACAATCAGGCGGTGTAAGCCGCGGACGTTTTCAGGCGATGACAGGTCGACGCTGAAAAGGTTCTGGGTGATGTTCTGTGTGGTCACTGGCAACAAAGTCATTGAGGTGATGAGCAGATAAAGGTCATTCGCGGAAATGCCCGGGCGGAATGCGCCGGAATCTTGCCCCAGCATGAGCAGGCGATTGAGGTGCAGCATCACACCAGACACGTCCGCAATCGCAGGATGCTCAGCGGCATCAATGACGGGGTGGGTATTTTCTTCCACAATCATGCGCAGCGCGTCCTGGTTCTTCATGAACAGCTCAAACAGGCTGTCCACCAATTTGCGCATGCCTTCCACCGGGACGGCGGAGTCAATAACCAGCTGATCAAAAGGAGGCTGCAGCTTATCCAACGCGGCTTCAAGGCTCTGCAAATACAGGCCCTTTTTGTCGCCGAAGTGGTAGTGAATCATGCGCTTGGACATGCCAGACTCACGGGAGATATTTTCAATTTTGGTGCCGTCGTATCCGTCGGCGGCGAACTGGGCAATGGCAATGCCAATGACTTCCTCAACAGTCACATTGGCCGGAGCGTCAACGTGGTCATTGGTGGTCATCCTGTGCAAATCTCCCTTTGCGTAGTTTCGGCATAAAAATAGAACGTGCGCGTGACTATCCCTCGCGAACCGAATCAAATCCAAAATTGGAATCATTAATGATACGTACTTCCCTCCATCGTGCACTAAACAACACTCGGGTGTTGCCTGTACGTCGCAACGGCGTTAGTTTTCGGCCAAAAACGCAGGAAAACTGGGGGTAGTGGCACAGTCAAATGTGGGTTTGTCAACCGATTTAGGGGGTGGGGCAAGCCGCAAGATTTTGGTCTAGGCTGGGCGGTGAATAGTGAAGTTACTTTGCGTAGCATGGCCTTGAAAGGTGTATTCGCATGTCCACTCCTGAAAAATCCCTCAATCCAGCCGAGCCAGTCAAGATTGCGGTCACTGGTGCGGCCGGAAATATTGCGTATTCCTTGCTGTGGCGCATCGCGGCAGGAGAGGTATACGGCGCACATCAGCCAGTGCAATTGAACCTGCTGGAGATTGAGCCAGCCCAGCAGGCTGCGCGCGGTGTGGCCATGGAGTTGCTGGATTCGGCTTTCCCACTGGTGACCGACATTAAGGTCACGACCGATCCGCGGGAAGCTTTCGAGGATGTATCGGCAGCCTTTTTGGTTGGCGCGCAGCCACGCAAGAAGGGCATGGAGCGCGCTGATTTGCTCACCGCCAATGGCGCGATTTTCACGGAGCAGGGAGCAGCACTTAATGATGTCGCAGGCAGGGACGTTCGCGTGCTGGTGGTGGGAAACCCGGCGAACACCAATGCGTTGATTGCATCCTCCAATGCACCGGATTTGGCGCCGCAGCAGTTCAACGCGCTCATGCGCTTGGACCATAACCGCACGGTGTCGCAGCTTTCTACCAAGTTGGACATTCCAGTGGCTGACTTCGCGCAGATTGCTGTGTGGGGTAATCACTCGGCGTCGCAGTTCCCCGATATCAGCTATGCCACGGCGCAGGGTAAGAACGTCGCAGAGCTCGTCGATGCCACGTGGGTGCAAAACTATTTGATTCCGACCGTGGCCAAGCGCGGCGCAGAAATCATTGAAGTGCGCGGAAGCTCGTCGGCGGCATCGGCAGCCTCTGCATCAATTGACCACATGCGCGATTGGATTCATGGCGTTCAAGATCCGGCCGCGTGGCGCACCGCCGGCATCTATTCTGATGGTTCCTACGGCATTGAAGAAGGACTCTTCGTGGGATTCCCCACCCGAGCTGTTGGTGGAACGTGGGAAGTTGTCACGGGACTAGATGTGACCGATGCCCAGCAAGAGCGCATTCAGGCCTCGGTGGATGAGCTGAAAGCAGAGCGCGACATGGTGGCTGACCTGCTGAAGTAACTGGGGTAGCTGCAGTGTAGAATCGTCTGCGTGACTGAGGAAAATAAGACTATTGGTACCAATCGCGCAGACGCTCTTCCTAAGTCCTGGGATCCCCAGGCAGTAGAGACTGAACTGTATCAAGGCTGGGTTGAAAAGGGCTATTTCAAGCCTGATGAAGACCCGAACAAAGAGCCTTTTTCTATTGTGCTGCCACCGCCTAATGTGACAGGTCAGCTGCACATGGGCCACGCGTTGGACCATACGCTTATGGACTCGATCATTCGCCGCAAGCGCATGCAGGGCTACTCAGCGTTGTGGCTGCCAGGCTATGACCACGCAGGTATCGCGACGCAGACCAAGGTTGAGGCGCGCCTGAAGGAGACCGAAGGCAAGTCCCGCTGGGATTATGAGCGTGAAGAGTTCATTGACAAGGTCTGGGAGTGGAAGGATGAGTTCGGTAAGACCATCACCTCTCAGATGAAGGCGATCGGTGACTCAGTTGACTGGTCCCGTGAGCGTTTTACCCTCGATGAAGGCTTGTCCCGCGCAGTCCAAACTATTTTCAAGCAGCTCTATGATGCTGGTCTGATTTACCAGGCCAACCGTCTGGTCAACTGGTCACCAGTTCTGGAAACCGCGGTTTCTGATATTGAGGTTGTGTACAAGGACGTAGAAGGCGAACTGGTTTCGCTGCGTTATGGCTCGCTCAATGATGATGAGCCGCACATGATTGTTGCCACCACCCGTGTGGAAACCATGCTCGGTGACGTTGCTATTGCTGTGCACCCAGAAGATGAGCGTTATGCGGATCTGATTGGACACGAGTTTGACCACCCATTCCGTGATGACCTGAAGTTGAAGGTCATCGCTGATGATTATGTGGATCCGGAATTCGGTACCGGTGCTGTGAAGATCACCCCGGCGCATGATCCGAATGACTACGCCATGGGCAACCGCCACAACCTGGATATGCCAACGGTTATGAACACCACCGGCCATATCGCTAACACTGGCACCCAGTTCGATGGAATGTCGCGCGAAGAAGCACGCGTTAAGGTCCGTGAGGCTTTGGCTGAGCAAGGACGCATTGTTAAAGAAATCCGTCCTTATGTTCACTCCGTCGGCCACTCGGAGCGCTCCGGTGAGGCAATTGAGCCACGCCTGTCCCTGCAGTGGTTTGTCGCTGTGGAAAAGCTAGCGAAGATGTCTGCGGAAGCAGTCCGCGCGGGCGATACCAACATCCACCCTGAGGCCCAGGAAGCTCGTTACTTCGAGTGGGTAGACAACATGCATGACTGGACTATTTCCCGTCAGCTGTGGTGGGGTCACCGCATCCCAATCTGGTACGGACCAGAAGACGCCGAGGGTAACCGCGACATCGTGTGCGTCGGCCCAGATGAGACCGCGCCGGAAGGCTACGTTCAGGACCCTGACGTTTTGGACACCTGGTTCTCCTCCGCGCTGTGGCCATTTTCCACCCTGGGTTGGCCAGAGAAGACTCCAGATTTGGAGAAGTTCTACCCAACCAACGTGCTGGTCACCGGCTACGACATCATCTTCTTCTGGGTTGCACGCATGATGATGTTCGGAACCTTTGCATCCACTCAGACCCCTGAGCTGTTGGGCAAGGGTGCAGATGACCGTCCGCAGATTCCATTTAAGGATTTGTACCTGCATGGTCTGGTTCGTGATGAGCAGGGCCGTAAGATGTCGAAGTCTTTGGGCAATGGCATTGACCCGATGGATTGGGTCCGTGACTACGGTGCGGACGCGCTGCGTTTCACCTTGGCGCGTGGTGCAAACCCAGGCACTGACTTGCCATTGGGCAGTGATGCTGCGGCTTCGGCTCGTAACTTTGCTACCAAGCTGTTCAACGCCACGAAATTCGCGTTGATGAACGGTGCGGGCATTGACGTGCTGCCAAACCGCGATGAGCTCACCGATGCCGACCGATGGATCCTCGACCGCGCCGAGGATGTTCGCGTTCGTGTGGATGCTTACTTGGATGATTACCAGTTCGCGCGCGCTAATGAGCTGCTCTACCACTTCGCATGGGACGAGCTGTGTGACTGGTACTTGGAAATTGCCAAGACCCAGATTCCTCGTGACGGTGAGTCCGCAACCGGTCGCAACACCCAGATCGTTCTGGGCCGCGTCCTCGATGTAGTCCTGCGCATGCTGCACCCAACCATGCCATTTGTGACCGAGGTTCTGTGGCAGGCGCTGACTAATGGTGAGCGGTCCGAGTCCATCATGATTGCGCCGTGGCCAACCGCGGCGGATACCAACGGCGGTGCAACCGCTGATGAGACCGCGCTGCGCCGCATTCAGGATTCGGAGAAGCTCATTACGGAGCTGCGTCGTTTCCGTGCCGACCAGGGCGTGAAGCCTTCGCAGAAGGTTCCGGGCCGTCTGGACTTCGCCGTGGTTGACCTGCAGAACCAGGAAGATTTGGTGCGCAACCTGGCTAACATCACCAGCCCGGAGGATGACTTCACGGCATCTGCCACCGTTGAGGTGCGCCTCTCACAAGGCACCGTCGAGGTTTCCCTGGATACCTCCGACGCGATCGATGTTGAGGCAGAGCGCAAGCGCCTGGAAAAGGACTTGGCTAAGGCACAAAAGGAATTGCAGCAGACCGGCGGCAAGCTGGGCAATGAAGCTTTCCTGGCCAAGGCACCTGACCACGTTGTGGACAAGATCCGTGAGCGTCAAACCATCGCGCAGGAAGAAGTAGAGCGCATTGAAGCCCGCCTCGCGGGGCTTAAGAAGTAAGTTTCAATAAACCCGAAAAGGTGCCGGTGACCTCACAGAAGTCACCGGCACCTTCACGTACGGCGCAGGATCCGAATGAGTGGCCTTCCGCTCATCGAAACACACATTTAACTGGTAGTTTCTCCGTGATCCCGTGGCCCTGTGTTTATCCAAGTCATGGCGGTTGCCCTGGCAGGCGGGTGCCGTCACGGAGCGGAAGGTCGTCGGCGCTGCAGGGGTAAGTCTTAGGGGGTAGCTTCTGGAATTGTCGCAGTCTCCACATCGTTGTGGACAGGATGGAGAACACGGTTTGGCGTCATAAGTAAACTGAGCTCAGATAGGTTCGCTCGCTCTGCGGTACAGCATGGGCAACGCGCAGGATTACAAAATTTCTCAATACTCATTTGGAGGCACTGAAATAGTGACTACCCCAGGGCACGGCAACATCGGTGGCAATAATGCCGGTGGTAATAAGAGCGATAGCGTCGAGGGCCGCCAGCAAGCGGCAAAGGATATGCTCGATGATTTGATTGCGCAGTCCGGCGCTGAGTCGACCGGTGAAGAATATGAAATCGTTGACGCTCTGGCAGAAGGCACGGAGGACAGCCCCGTTGAAATCACAGAATCTGGGCTCAAGCTCAACCTGGGTTTCGGTGAGGAAGATGAGTACTCGGCGGCGGCACCTGAGGAAGTCAGCGCGGATGAGCTAGCTGCGTTGGCCGTGGTTGAGGCGGAGTTGAATCTGCGCTGGCCAGAGACCAAGCTCGAGCCGTCGCTCGAGCGCATTGAGATGCTCATGGATCTGCTAGGCAATCCAGAGAACTCATTTGATGTCATTCAGGTTTCGGGTACAAACGGTAAATCCTCGACGTCGCGCATGATTGACGGTTTGCTGCGTGGTTTCCACCGTCGCGTCGGTTTGGTAACCAGCCCGCATCTCCAGCGCGTGACAGAACGCATTGGCATTGATGGCAAGCCCATTCACCCGCGTGATTACGTGCGGATTTGGGAAGAAATCAAGCCCTATGTCGAGATGGTGGATAAAGCCTCCCAGGACAACGGCGGTCCGGCGATGAGCAAGTTTGAGGTACTAATCGGTATCTCCTACGCGGCTTTCGCAGATGCGCCTGTCGATGTCGCGGTGGTTGAGGTCGGCATGGGCGGCACGTGGGACGCCACCAACGTGGTCAACGCGGATGTTGCTGTGGTCATGCCAATCGGCTTGGATCACACCGAATATTTGGGTGAGACCCTGACGGAGATCGCCGGGGAAAAAGCTGGCATCATCAAAAAGCGTCCCGAGTCCGATGATTTCGCAGAACCCAAAGAAAACATTGTGATCATCGCTGAGCAGGAAAAAGAAGCAATGGATGTCTTGCTTCAGCGCGCAGTGGAAGTTGATGCTGGCGTCGCGCGTTCGGGCAGTGAATTTGCTGCCGTGGAATCACGCATCGCCGTCGGCGGGCAGCAGCTCAACATCCAAGGCTTGGGCGGAATGTATGAGGATATTTTCATCCCGCTGCACGGTGAGCACCAGGCTAAGAACGCTGCGGTGGCACTAGCGGCTGTCGAAGCATTCTTCGGCGCATCTTCAGGTCATCCGCTGGATATTGCGAATGTGCGCAATAGCTTTGCACATGTCATTAGCCCGGGCCGCCTAGAGCGTGTTCGCACCTCCCCAACCACCTTCATCGACGCCGCGCACAACCCGCACGGTGCAACCGCACTGGGTAAGGCGCTGGATCGTGATTTTGATTTCGCTCGTCTCATCGGCGTGGTTGGCGTGCTGGGGGACAAGGACGCGCTGGGCATTTTGCAGGCGCTGGAGCCCTTCTTGTCAGAGATCATCATTACCCAAAACACCTCCCCGCGTGCACTCGATGCCTATGAATTGGCAGAGACCGCGCGCGATGTATTCGGTGAAGAACGCGTGTATGTTGCTGATGACTTGCCGGGCGCATACGCGCAGGCGGTGGAACTGGCTGAGGATGCTGAGATTCAATCCGGCTCGGGTATCGTCATTACTGGATCTGTAGTCACCGCTGGCGAAGCTCGTGCGATGTTTGGAAAGGAACCGGCATGACCAACAATCAGAACACTCCTGAGGACATCAGCCCTCTTGGACTAGGCAATGAGCCAACCAAGGACCCGCTCAAGGGCTTTAACGGCATGGTGTCTGCAACCTTGTTGCTGGAAGCCATTTCCATCTTCTTGGGTATTCTTGTCGTGCTCAAGATTGACAGTGGTTCCTACTGGACCACCTTCAACTGGATGTTCATTACCATTTTGGGCCTGTTCCACCTGGTCATGCTCGGTCTGGTGCGCAAGCCGTGGGCAATTACTGCGATTATGATTGTGCAGTTCGCGGGCGCCATCGGCGGTATCCTCGTCCACTGGTCTATTACGGCGATCATGATTTTGTACATCGCGGTATGGGGCTTTGGCCTGTATCTGCGCTCTATTTTGGTTGAGCGCATGAAGCGCGGCTATCTGACCACGCAGCACTTGGAAGCAAAGAAGTAAACCATGCGCTACGCCTATTCCATCGCCGCCACAATATTTTGCTTGGGTGCTTTGCTGGCAAATTTGCTGGACATGTCGCGCGTTATTGCGTTGATCTGTTTGGGCGTAGCAGCGGTGTTTTTGATTCTGGCGCTGCGCACGAATCAGAGCCCGCAGCCTGGCCGTGACCGGGATCTTTCACGCGATGACTTGTCTAATGGTCAGATGGACAAGATTCGCAGTCTGCTTGCCGATGGCCAGTTTGGCACCGCCGTGAAGCAAATCCAGTTGTGGTTCAAACATGTCTCTTATGAAGAAGCAGAAGCATTCGTAAAACGCTTCGCTAAGTAAGCGCCCCCAAATCTGCGATGTGCTTCGTACTCGTCTACGATATTGAGCATGACTGAACGTACACTCATCCTTATTAAGCCAGACGGCGTTGCTAACGGCCACGTCGGTGAGATCATCGCACGTATTGAGAGCAAGGGCCTTAAGCTTGTTGAGCTGGACCTGCGTACCGCAGACCGCGCAACCGCTGAGAAGCACTACGAAGAGCACTCCGACAAGCCTTTCTTCGGCGAGCTGGTTGACTTCATCACCTCCGCTCCGCTGATCGCTGGCATTGTTGAGGGCGAGCGCGCTATCGACGCATGGCGTCAGCTGGCTGGCGGCACTGACCCAGTGTCCAAGGCAACCCCAGGCACCATCCGTGGTGACTTCGCTCTGACCGTTGGTGAGAACGTTGTTCACGGCTCCGACTCACCTGAGTCCGCAGAGCGCGAAATCGGAATCTGGTTCCCAAACAAGTAAGCACTCTTTAAAGAGCTGGACCTAGCGTCCAACCCTGAAACAGTGAGAGCCCGGTGCAGAGTTCATCTGCCTGGGCTCTCACTCTTTCCAGCACGGCATCTATTAACGCGCCCTCTGCTATCAAGGCATCGTTAGCCACGCGAAGCGGAGGCTAACGATGGCCCAGTTGGGCAATGTTGCGAATACCATCCGGGGTGATGGTGACCTGCCAGTGCTTGGCTTTTTGATACAAGCCTTGACCAGAAATTTTGACCACACCACTAGATTGCAGCTCATTAACGCGGGCTTGCAACGCAGGGATTTCTTCCTTGTCCCAGTCCATGAGCTTGCCGAGGTTGGCAACTGATAACTCGTTGCCGTCCACAGCGCCGGCGGTGACAAGCGCGCCGAGGATGTCACCATTTTCTTCTATGGCTTCCATGCGGGATTGGCTGACGCCGTCCAGGCTTTGCTTCTCAATGATCTTTTTCATGCGGCGCTTACCGATACGGAATGCTTGGTTCCACATGCCCCAGGCGCCAAATGAGATGCCGGCTCCGAAGAGCAGCCCGCCGAAGACCCCGCTGATAAGCGGTGGGGTCTCAAGTGCTTCAAATCCTAAGAAGTCCAAGGGAATGGCAACTAGCCAGCCCAACGCCGGGAGGAAAGGCGCCCACATTTGCAGTGAGGTGTAATCACCCGATTTGTATTCGGTTTGACCAGCTTGGATTGATTTGGGACGCCTGCGCAGCAGCTTTATGCCAGACAGTACTGAAACAACAACCAGGGGAATGGCTAAGAGCCCGACTGCGAGCTCGCCAGTTGAGGCTAAAGCAAGTGCGAAGCCAGCTGGAAAGCCGGTCCACAGAGTTTGGCGAAGGTCGAGCTCATTGATTCCGCGATAGTGCTGAATCTGCCTATTCAAGGGAGCTGTTCGCGCAAGTTGTGTGGAAGGCTTGTGTGCGATTTCTTGGCTGGGTTCCCCGCCCGAGATTTTTTCCATGGTGGGCAGCATAGTGGTTAACGTGCAATACTTCATCCCTTTTTATGCATGGCAATCTCGCACACTCGGCATATATGGAACAATGGAAGCCATAATTTCATACAGTTGACGAGAATTTTCATATTCACAAGGTTGCTACTCCTTGTGTGGCGGCAGCGTTTACCCAGCAGTTTCCCAATCGGCCATCGCCGGTTATTTAAGAATTTGATGGGGGATTGCTTAAAAAGACACACGCCTGCGCCCGAGGGGAGCACCGTACATGACCTACGACAGGAGCGTGGCCTATGGCTACAGCAGACGAACAATTGAAAGAACAACTATCGGGTGCCGCAGCACTTGCCGCACAGATTGATAAAGAAAAACTGGGGGACAAGGTCCGCGTGTACTCGCTGGCCAAGCAGCTAGGGATTTCCTCCAAGCTGCTGATTGAACAGCTACACCTCCAGGGCATTTCCAAGAAGGCACAGTCCGCGCTTTCCGCAGAAGAAGTAGCCAAGCTATTTGATTCCTTGCCAGGCAAGGAAAGTGCCCCAGCTTCTGCAGAAGCTGAAGTAGAAGCAGCGGCAGAGGCACCATCTCCAAAGACCCGCAAGACTGCGAAGAAGACCTCGAAGGCATCCAAGAAGACCGCCACGAAGGCAACCAAGTCGACTCAGAAGAAGACGACCCGCAATAGCGCGGCGAAGGCTGAAGCAGCTGAAGCACCTGTAGAAGTTAAGGACGATTCCGCAGCTCCAGCAGTTCAAGAAGCTTCGGCTGACGCACCTCAGATTGACGCAGCTCAGGCTGGAGAAACCCCACAGAAGAAGACTCGCAAGCGTGCAGTAAAGAAGAACACCCGTAAGCAGACCAAGAAAGCTGCTGAATCAACGCCAGTTGAAACTGCACCTGTCGCAGAAGAAACTCCTGTAGATGACGCTGCTGTAGAGGTCGAAGCCCAGGCAGCTGTAGCAGAAGCAGAAGCTGCACCTGTTGCTGAGGAAACCCCACAGACCGAAACGCGCAAGCGCAGCAAGACCCGCCGCGTGGTCAAGCGTTCCGTCGGCACGCCTGAAGCTCCCGAGGCGGAGACACCAGCTGCGGAGCCAGCTGCTGCAGACGGTGCATCAGATCAAGCATCCGATAGTGAATCAGGCTCTGAATCCGGTGATGACAGCGATAAGCTGCGCTACCGCGTGCAGAAGAACGTAGAAAATGAGATTCTGCAGATTGAAGGCAAGGTCGAATCTGAGCTGGCCGCAGTAGCTTTGGAAGCCTTGGCGGAAAAGAACCACGAAGGTGATGACTCGGAAGACTCCGATGAGCATGACATCCAAATTGATGACTCTTTCGTTGAGTCGCTGCTGACTCCACCTGCGCCAAAGAAGACCGAAGAAGACGACGTCCTGGCGGCTTATGCGCCGATCTTTATGCCGCCGCAGCCGGCATCGGCAAGCAATGCGGGAGTAAAGGACGCATCCTCCGATGGCGACTCTGCGGACTCCCATGGTGACGATGCTGCCGATAGCTCCTCTGCCCGCCGTCGCCGGGGGCACCGTGGAACCTCCCGCGGCCGCGGCAAGGAAGCAACCACCTCCGGCAATGCTGCGAACGCGGAGAGGCCAGAAGTAGAAATCATTGACGAGCCACGCGGCATCAAGGGCTCAACCCGCATTGAATCCCAGCGCCGTCGTCGTGCCGAAATGCGTTCCAAAGACCGCGAGAACCGCCATGTTGTCACCCAGGCCGAATTCTTGGCGCGCCGAGAAGCAGTTGAGCGCACCATGGTCGTGCGCGAACGCGAACGCCACGATGGACCTGGCACCATCACCCAGGTCGGTGTGCTGGAAGACGGCATGCTGGTCGAGCACTTCGTCACGGACGAAACCAACACCTCGTCCATCGGCAACATCTATCTCGGCCGCGTGCAAAACGTTCTACCGTCCATGGAAGCTGCCTTCATTGACATCGGAACTGGCCGCAACGGCGTGCTTTACGCCGGTGAAGTGAACTGGCGTCAGGCAGGACTGGGCGGGCGCTCCCGCAAGATTGAACAAGCCATGAAGTCCGGTGACCAGGTCCTGGTGCAGGTTGCCAAAGACCCAGTCGGGCACAAGGGGCCACGTCTGACCACGCAGATCTCATTACCGGGCCGCTTCTTGGTCTACGTTCCTGGTGGCCGCAATGCGGGTATCTCCCGCAAGCTTCCGGCTCCTGAGCGCAAGCGCCTGAAAGAAATCCTGGAAAAGGTGGTCCCGGATCAGGGTGGTGCCATCATCCGCACCGCGGCGGAAAACGTCGCGGAAGAAGCCATCGCCGCTGACGTTAATCGTCTGCATGACCGCTGGAATGATATCCAGGAATCTGCGAAGAAGGAAAAGTCTTCCAAGGGTTCTGATCCTGTAGCCCTGTATGAAGAGCCGCAGATGCTGGTCAAGGTTGTGCGCGACCTGTTCAATGAGGACTTTGACCGACTGGTTGTTGATGGTGAGCGCTCTTATGAGGTTGTCAGCTCCTACGTCAACCGTCTGGCACCGGAACTTGCTGATCGCGTATTCAAATATGACCGCTCTGAAAACGGCGGCGTGGATGCCTTCGAGACTTACCGCATTGATGAACAGCTGCAGAAGGCACTTTCGCGCAAGGTCTGGCTGCCATCGGGCGGCACCTTGGTCATTGACCGCACCGAAGCCATGACCGTGGTTGACGTCAACACCGGTAAGTTCACCGGTACCGGCGGCAACCTGGAAGAAACCGTGACGAAGAACAACCTGGAAGCAGCTGAGGAAGTTGTGCGTCAGATGCGCCTGCGAGACCTTGGTGGCATGATTGTTGTGGACTTCATTGACATGGTTCTGCCTGAAAACCAGGAGTTGGTCTTGCGTCGGTTGAAGGAAGCTTTGGGCCGTGACCGCACCCGCCACCAGGTCTCCGAGGTGACTTCCTTGGGTCTGGTTCAGATGACACGTAAGCGCTTGGGCTCCGGTCTGCTGGAGACCTTCTCCACCGAGTGCGAGGCATGTCAGGGCCGTGGACTTATCCTGCACGAGGATCCAGTGGAAGAGGGCCCATTTGAGGCGCAACCTCACGATCACCGCCATGACCGCCATGACCACCGTGGCGATAACCGTGGTGAGCAGCGTCGTGGGCACAAGAATGCTCGCGATAACGCACGTGACAATAGCCAGCACGACAAGCATGACAGCGAATTCGATGATCGCCACGATCATGGTGATGCACACGATGAGCATGAGGACGCCAAGGCTCACACGTCTGGGCGCGGCAGCCGTCGTGGGCAGTCTCGTCACAGCGCCACCAAGCGTGCTGGGCGACGTGGACCATCTACGCGCAACGAGCCACGCCGTAATGACGCACGCCGTAGTGGATCCAGCAACGATGATTCCAGCCTGGAAGATTTGATTGCCGGCATCGTGGTGGATTCCTCACATGTCAAGGCTGAGGACAGCAGCGATTCCCAGCGCGAATCCCAACGTGGTTCGCAGCGCCGTTCCCAGCGTGGCTCGCAGCGAAATGCGCAGCGTGATTCCAAGCAAGAGTCGAAGCATGAGGATTCAGGCAGCGGCGTCAGCGGCGTCAGCGACATCGAGTCCATCGCATTCGCTGCTTCCGACCGCGCTGAGGCACTCGATGAAGTAGGGGAGTTCTCTTCCTATGTCTCTGAGGATAAGGATTCTTCCGCGGACACTTCTGTAAAGCAGGGTGGCAAGTCCTATGACGAAGCAGTGAAGGAATTCGAGGAGTCACCTCGCCGCAAGCGCAAGACTCGTGGCAATTCCCGCAGTGACCATGCTCCGCGTCCGCAGGACTTTGAATCTTCTGCAGCAGCGACCAAGTCGTCTACTGAAGGCGCGGACTCTGTTGCGCGCCGGGCAAAGGACACGCAGGATGAAGCGCCGGCCAAGGAAATCAAGCGTGACTCTAAGCGCCGTCGTGTTCGTGCCACCAATCGCAAGCAGGACACTGGACAGCGTCCTGTGAACGCGGAAGATCATGGTTCTGAAGACAGCAACGCTACTGAGCAGCGCCAGGATCCAGCACGCAACGAAGCTAAGCGTGCACAGGTTCAGGCGGTTACGCGTGGACGTCGTCGCGCGGTGCGTCGAGTTTCCCAGCCACGAAACCCAAACCAGGGTGCAGCGGCTGAGAAGAATACGCAGCCTGAGTCCCGTGAGACTGCCAATAGCGGCATGGAAACCCGGCGCAAGCGCACGGAAAGTGGAGTGGAATTAACCACGGTGCGCCGTGGCAGCAAGCGAGCTGTTCGTCGTGTGAATCCGCGTGCGGAAAGCAAGCAGGAAACAAAGCAGAACGCATCTGGTGCTGCTGAGAAGAAGACTGCGCAGCGCGAGGCGCCTAAAAAGGAGCAGCCGAGCGCGCAAGCGAATGAGCAAAAGAACTCTGGTGGGCGCACCCGACGTCGTGTTGCACGGCGGGGGAACAAGTAAGCCCGGAAGAAGCGTGTAGGGAGTGTGTAGCCAGCAGCGGTTTTAGAATCTGCGGGAGCTGGCTGTACTCTTATCCCTAGGCAGGCCGTGCTCATTGTGTCTTCATTGTGAGTATTGGCTGCGCAACAGTCAGAGTGAATCAAAGGCGTGTCGATGACGCGGTTTGTATTTTTGGCCTCACTCGGGGTACTCTTTGACAGTTGCTGTTTAGGCGAAGAACTTGCTGCCCCATCGGGACAGTGCACCGCTTAAACGCTGTTTGAAGTAATTGTCCATTCAGGGACTTGCCTTTTAACTAACACCCGGGCAGGTTCTTGAGCCGAGTTTAGATAAGGGGTAACCCTCTATGTACGCGATCGTCAAGACCGGCGGAAAGCAGTACAAGGTTGCCGAAGGTGACCTCGTCAAGATCGAGAAGATCGAGGGTGAGCCGGGTTCGTCCGTAGCTCTTACCCCGGTTCTGCTCGTAGATGGCGCAGATGTTAAGTCCAAGGCTGATGACCTGTCCAAGGTTTCTGTTGCGGCTGAAATCGTTGAGCACGCACGTGGCCCAAAGATTGACATCCTGAAGTACAAGAACAAGACTGGCTACAAGAAGCGCATGGGCCACCGCCAGCCGCTTACCGTAGTCAAGATTACCGGTATTAAGTAAACAACCACCGAACACCTTTAGAAGGAGGGAAACCACATGGCACACAAGAAGGGTGCATCCAGCACTTCCAACGGTCGCGACTCTGAGGCAAAGCGTCTCGGTGTCAAGCGTTTCGGTGGTCAGCAGGTTAAGGCCGGCGAGATCATCGTTCGTCAGCGCGGCACCAAGTTCCACCCAGGTGAGAACGTTGGCCGTGGCGGCGACGACACTTTGTTCGCTCTCGAGTCAGGTGCAGTTGAGTTCGCTATCAAGCGCAACCGTCGCACCGTGAACATCGTTCCAGCCACCGAGCAGGTTGCAGAAGCAACTGCATAAGTGCAAGCGCTATTTTAAGCGCGACTAAAGAGTCTGGCTCCCTGGTGGGGCCAGGCTCTTTTCCTTTTGATGCTTGTTTACAGGTAAACTGGCAAGCCACTAACTATATTTTCTCGAGGAGTTATCGAGTTGGCACGATTTATTGACCGCGTTGTACTGCACCTGCAAGCCGGCGACGGCGGGCACGGCTGTGTCTCCGTACACCGTGAAAAGTTCAAGCCGCTCGGTGGTCCCGATGGCGGCAATGGTGGACACGGCGGAGACATTGTTTTGGAAGTTTCCCCGCAAATCCACACCCTGATGGATTTCCACTACCGTCCGCACATCAAGGCTGGCCGCGGCGCTAACGGCGCTGGTGACCACCGCAACGGTGCACGTGGTGAGGACTTGATCCTGCAGGTCCCAGCAGGCACAGTGGTGCATAACTCCAAGGGTGAGACTCTCGCCGACCTGACCATCCCGGGCACGCGTTTCATCGCGGCCGAGGGTGGTTTCGGCGGTCTGGGCAACGCGGCGCTGGCATCGGCACAGCGCAAGGCCCCAGGTTTCGCGCTGCAGGGTGAGCCTGGTCAGCAGCACGACCTTGTTCTGGAACTGAAGTCCATGGCTGATGTGGGCTTGGTTGGTTTTCCATCGGCAGGCAAGTCCTCCTTGATTTCCGTACTGTCAGCAGCGAAGCCAAAAATCGGTGACTACCCATTTACCACCTTGCAGCCAAACCTTGGCGTGGTGGACATGGGTGATGCATCCTTTACCATCGCTGACGTACCTGGTCTGATTCCAGGCGCCGCCGATGGCAAGGGGTTGGGCCTAGACTTCCTGCGCCACATTGAGCGCACCGCCGTGTTGGCACACGTGGTGGATACCGCGTCGATTGAACCGGGCCGTGACCCACAATCAGATATTGAAGCACTGGAAAAGGAACTGGCTAATTACCAGTCCGCGCTCGATGAAGACACTGGCCTGGGCGACCTGCGTGACCGTCAGCGCATCATCATCTTGAATAAGGCTGACGTGCCAGAAGCCGAAGAACTTGCAGAGTTCGTCAAAGAAGACCTGGAAGAACAGTTCGGCTGGCCAGTGTTCATTATTTCCGCCGTCGCGCGCAAGGGCTTGGAGCCTTTGAAGTACAAGCTGCTGGAAATGGTGACCAAGCACCGCAAGACCCAGCCACGCGTGAAGGTGGATAAGGAACACACCATTATCCGTCCAAAGGCAGTGGCGAAGAAGACCACGGGACGCTTTGCGGACTTTACCGTTAAGCCAGACCCTGAGGTCGAAGGTGGCTTCATTGTTGAAGGCGAAAAGATCGAGCGCTGGATTACCCAGACGGACTTTGAAAATGATGAAGCAGTTGGCTACCTCTCTGACCGTCTAGCAAAGGCTGGCGTGGAAGATGCATTGCGCAAGCAGGGCGCTGTGGAAGGCTGCCCAGTCTCCATTGGCTACATCACATTTGAGTGGGAACCAATGACCGCAGGCGACCCAACATTGGCTGGTCGTGGTCAAGACGCGCGATTGTTGGGAACATCACGTGCCTCCGCTTCAGAGCGTAAGCGCGCTTCCCAAGCACGTCGTGGCCTTATTGATGAGTTTGATTTCGGTCAAGATGAAGAAATTACCCGCGAATCTGCGAATAAGGACCGCTGGCAGGGTTAAAATCATGGCATGAGTTCTTCGACAACTTCCGAGTCCCTGTCAGACCTGTTGCCAGAAGCTACCTTGCGTGCGCAAATCAATGCCGCGAACCGAATAGTTGTAAAAATCGGTTCTTCCTCGTTGACCGAAGAGGATTTTTCTGTCGCGAGCGACAAGATTGACCGCATCGTCGATGCTGTAGTCAAACGCATGGAAAACACTGATGTCATCATCGTTTCCTCCGGCACAGTAGCTGCCGGCATGCGCCCGCTGGGGCTCAAGCAACGCCCGCGGGGCTTGGCCGATAAGCAAGCCACCGCATCCGTTGGTCAGATTCACCTGGCCAACGAGTGGTCCCGTTCCTTCGCGCGCCATGGCCGTACCGTCGGCCAGGTTCTGCTGACTGCATCCGATGCAGGTCAGCGCGATAGGACGCGTAACGCCAAGCGCACAATCGATAAGCTCCTGCACTGGGGCGTGGTGCCAATCGTCAATGAGAATGACACCGTGGCTACATCCGAAATGCGCTTCGGTGACAATGACCGCCTGTCCGCACTGGTGGCTCAGCTAACAGAGGCTGAGGCACTATACCTTCTGTCCGACGTTGATGGTTTGTATGATAAGAATCCGGCAGAACCTGATGCAAAGTTTGTCTCTGAGGTGCGCACTGGGGAAGACCTGAAAGAGGTTGCAGCCGGTGACGGCGGCAAGGTCGGTACCGGTGGAATGGCCTCCAAGGTGCAGGCGGCACGCTTGGCAACCCGCGCTGGTATTCCAGTGCTGCTCACCTCCGCAGAGCGTATTGACCACGCGCTCGGGGAGACCCGCGTGGGTACCGTGTTCCACACCCGCCCGGAGCGCAAGCTCAGCGCGTGGAAGTTTTGGGCGCTGTACTCGGCTGATACCGGCGGCGTGATTCGCATTGATGAAGGCGCGGTGAGAGCTGTCACCGAAGACCGCCACTCCTTGCTGTCGGTTGGAATTACTGATGTCGACGGCGAATTTACCGCAGGTGAGATTGTGGAGATTGTCGGTCCCGATGGTCAGATTATTGGCCGCGGTGAAGTCAGCGTAGATTCCACTGATTTGCGTCAGATGGCGGGCAAGCCAAGCACTGAGCTGCCGGACCGTCTGCGTCGCCCGGTTGTGCACGCGGACTATCTTTCCAATTTCGCATCTCGCGTCTGACTCGCCAGAAAATAGCATGTCAGTGACGTAGTCTGTGTTCATGAAGTATTTTTTCGGGCCGAGCGAAAGCGCATCGCGCGAGTGGGCACAGATGAAATCCGATATTGATGCTGCGGGGCATCAGCAGGTTGATTCCATTGACCAGGCGCAGGTGTATATCAACACCTCGCCAAAGCCGGAGGAAGTCCCTGCGATACCCGCGAATATTGAGTTCGTACAGCATTGTTTTACCGGCGTGAATCAGATGATTGATGCCGGGATTATTACAGAAAACACCATCCCGTGGTGCAATGCCGCGGGTGCATTTGCCAAGCCCGTCGCGGAGTCCGCCTTGGGCTTGCTGCTATCCCAGGCGCACCACCATAAGCGCTTTGCGCTGGAAGCCACGTGGGATGGGGCGCGGGAGATTGATGAGTCGCAGGCCTGGTTGTATTCGCCGAATGGGCACGCGCCGAAACGCGTCGCCATTTTTGGTGCGGGTGGCATTGGGCAGGAATTAATTTCAATGCTTAAGCCCTTCGGCGTGCACATCACAGCGGTTAATCGTTCGGGGCGGGCAGTAGAAGGGGCGGATGAGACGCATTCGCTTGCCGATGCCACCTCAGTTTGGTCCGAAGCCGACTTCATCGTGTTGATTATGCCCTTGACTGAAGAAACGAATGGCTTGGTAGATGCAGCTAAGTTTAAGGCGATGAAGTCTTCTGCCATCTTGGTCAATGTCGGCCGCGGCAAGCTGGTCAATACTGATGATTTGGTGGAAGCTCTACGCACCGGGGAGATTGCTGGTGCTGGTCTAGAGGTCATGGATCCGGAGCCGCTGCCGGATGGTCATCCGTTGTGGGAGTTAAAGAACTGCACCATGACTCCGCATATGGGGGCAAGCTGGCAGGTGGCAGATTTACATCTGGGCGATATTTTCAATGCTAATGCGCGAGCCTGGGAAGAGGGACGACCACTTCCTACACGCGTTGATCCGAAAGCAGGTTACTAATAATGAAGTATGCAATGGTTCCTACGAAGTGGGAAGAATCCGCTGAGGCACTCGATGGGGCAGGACATAGCCTGGTTGAGCTTTCTGAGAACCCGGATTTCTTGTTCTTTAGCGGAAAGACCGAGGACTTTCCGGAGGAACTGCCGGAGTCGGTGAAGTTCATTCAGGTTCCGTTCGCGGGCGTGGATGGCCTCCTGGATCTGATCGCCGATACCCATAAAAAGTATGGTGTGCGCTGGTCTAATGCGGCGGGTGTCTATGACTCCACGGTGGCGGAGTCCACCATTGGTCTGCTGTTGGCGCAACTGCACTCACACAAGCGCGTGGCGCTGGCCAAGACCTGGTCAGTGCGGGATGAGGCCGAAGCCAACACCACCTTCCTGTTTGAGGACAAGACCGTGGCGATTATTGGCGCCGGTGGTATTGGTAAGAAGCTCATTTATATGTTGCAGGGCTTCGGGCCAAAGATTATTGCGGTCAACCGTTCCGGCAAGCCTGTCGATGGCGCTGATGAAGTATTCACCTTCGATCAGATCGATGAGGTCTGGCCGGCAGCCGACTACTTCGTGATGCTCGCGCCGCTGACTCCGGAGACTCACCACATGGTTAATGCCGATGCCCTGGAAAAAATGCCGAGCCATGCCGTTGTAGTCAACGTTGGCCGCGGCCCACTGGTGGATACCGATGCTCTGACCGAGGCACTCAAAAACGGTGTTATTGCCGGCGCCGGACTGGACGTCACGGACCCAGAACCTTTGCCGGACGGACATCCACTGTGGGATGAAATCAATTGCGTTATCACCCCGCACCTTGCCAATCCGCCGTACTCCGTGCGCAAGCGCATTGGTGCACACACCGTCGAAGTTGCCCGCGCCTTCGAAGCCGGCGAGCAGTGGCCGACCGAAGTCAACCCAACTCTCGGCTACTAATTCACCGTGAGACTGAGCTCCTAGGAGTTATCAGGGCCCCAAAGATTCTGGCGTTCTGAGAATTCCTTGGAGCTTCTCTTTGCCTGTACCGCGGTAAAGACCGCGGCGACGAATGCGGCGGCAATCCACAGCCACATGTCTTCAAAGTTTGGCGCGTGCCCTCGGCCAAAGGAGAAAGCTACCCCGAAAATCAGCGTGATAACCACAAACCATGCGGTGCTGCTGATCAGCATTCTCTGTTTATATTTCTTGCGCATATCTTCCACGAAAGCAGATACCCGGCCGGGAATCAAGGGTCTCGCCGCAAGATGGTACGAATGTACCTTTAGACCGATCCCGTGGCTAGTTGGTGGGAACGATTTCGACGGTGACGCCAGCGGCGCGCAGGCCCGCGACTTCCTCGGGATGCGCGGAATCATCGGTGACCAGCGTCCACGCGGTGGGCAGGACTGCCCAGTGGTGGAAGGCGCGGCGGCCGATCTTGGAGCCATCGGCAAGCACGTAGACATCTGAACTGCGCGAAGCGATGATTTCTTTCAGCCGCGTCTGGTCTGGGTCCGCTTCACAAAGACCAAACTGAGCGGTCACACCATCGGCGCCGAGGAAAGCGCGGTCGAATGTCTCGCGCTGTAATGCTGCTTCAGCCCCAGGACCGACGAAGCTTTGACTAGACGGGCGGATGATTCCGCCGGGGCTACTCAACTCGATGTCATCGCGGTCAATGAGTGAGTTGATAGCGTTGACGCCCATCGCGGTCACACGCAGTGATTCGCGCTTGCCCAAGGTGGCGGCGAGGGCGCCGACGGTCGATCCGCCATCGAAAAGCACGCGCTCATGGTCTTTGATGCGCTGCGCTGCCCACGATGCAATCGCCCTTTTCGCAGCGAAGAACTCGCCCTGGCGTTCATGCAGTGGAGACTCATTCTCATCCGAGATGAAAATCGCGCCGCCATAAGTACGGGCAATGAGACCTTCGGCCTCCAGCCGGGAAAGATCACGGCGAATAGTAGAAGAAGTAACCCCGTAGCGCTCCGAGAGCTCTTCCACGCTGGCCAAACCGATGGTGGAGGCCAGGCGAGCAATTTCTGAACGACGTTGCGCCGGTGAGTGTGAGGTTTTCTTTCGACTCATCGGCGCATTACCTGTTCTTTCTTCAGCGGAGACTTTAACCTTTTCTAGCCTACGTGGTTCGGCTCATGCTGACTGGCCATTTCCGCCGCCTGGTTGAGAGCCTCGACCATGCTGCGCGGGTCAGCAATGTTCTTACCTGCAATATCAAAGGCGGTGCCGTGGTCCACGGAGGTGCGAATCACGGGTAATCCTACCGTAATGTTCACTCCTGACTCGATACCCAGGGACTTGATAGGGCCATGGCCCTGATCGTGGTACATGGCTACAACCAGGTCATAGTCACCGCGAGTTGCCAGGAAGAACAGGGTATCGGCGGGCAGCGGGCCAGTGACATCGATGCCCTTGGCCTGAGCGACCTTGACGCCAGGCTCAATCTTTTCCGCTTCCTCGCCATAACCAAACAAGCCGTTCTCGCCGGCGTGGGGATTAATGGCGCAGACGCCTATGCGTGGCTTTTCAATACCCGCGCGAGTCAATGCTTCATGTCCACGAGTAATTGTTCGCTCGACCAAGCCTGGCTCAATCTTGTTGATGGCATCGATAAGGCCGACGTGCGTAGTCACGTGAATAACGCGCAGCTGCGGGGTGGAAAGCATCATGGATACTTCCTCAATCCCGGTCAGGTGCGCCAGCATTTCTGTGTGCCCGGGGAAGAGATGACCGCCGGCGTGGAGTGCTTCCTTGTTCAGGGGCGCGGTACAAATAGCTTGCGCGGTGCCGTCGGTAGCCATCTCTGCGGCGACCTTGATGTACTGGTAAGCGGCATCGCCCGCGACGGGGGAAAGCTGGCCCCACGGCAACTCGGCCGGGATGAGTCCCAGGTCAATGATGGAAAGCGTGCTGTTGTCCGGGGTGGCTTCCACGCTTGCCTGGTGGGGATCGGTGTAGGTCTGAAACGTCAGGTCTGTGCGGCCAATAATCTCAGCTGCCGCCTGCAGGCGTGCGGCATCACCGATGATGATGGGGCGGCAACGGTTAAGGACCTCAGGTTCGGTGCAGGCGGAAACGATGATTTCTGGGCCGATTCCGGCAGCGTCACCCATGGTGACCGCGATGGTGGGGAGCATCATGATGAAGTCCTTTCATTAGGTGCATACAGTGCACGCAGGTGCTTTAAGGTGCGAAAGCTAAAAATGAGATTGTCAGTGGAACCGAAACTGCCTGGGCGTGTGACAACAAGTCGCCCATCAGGTGTGCGAGATACAACGGTCCCGAATTCGGGCTGCGCTAGCGGGCGCAGCTCAGCAATTGCGAGGGCATCGAGGATGCTGCGGGCTGTTTGTCCACCGGTGAGGAAAAGATCTCTTCCGCGGTGATTGTCCGCGACCAGCTGGGCTAGGCCCGCATCGATGTCGGCAGATGCCTCCGACCGAATGGGACCAGACACCGTAACGACGCAATCACCGTCGGGGAGCTCCTCGGCAAAACCCGGGTGCCAAGCTATGACTGGTACGCCTTCTTCGCTAAGGCGTTTTACCTGTGCTTTGGCCTGGTTGGAAGCAGTTCCAATGATGAACAACGCTCCGACATCGCCAGAATCATCGTCTGTGGTGGTCGCGCTGTCGAGCTTGGCGATGGACTCCGTTAGCAACTCCGAACTTGCCGGCGGCGTCACTCGTGCTAGCGCCGCGCACAGCCCACTCGCACCCGCCGCCGCTAAACCTGCCTCCCGGATGGCTGCGGCAAGTACATCAAGGTCGTCGTCTGTCTCAGCATCACACACGACTAACTGGGCACTTGGCGAAACCGATTTCAACTTGGAAGCCAATTCACCGGAACGGAGCTCATCTAAAGAGGCCGTGGTTGAGTCCAAATCGGTAAAAATTTCTGATACGGATTCCGGCGTAAACTCAGACTCCAAATGCCACAGGCCAGTTTCGTGCAGCGGCACTCCATTGACCTGGACTACTCCATTGCGGACAACGCGATTGAGGGCGGGAACAGCAGGACAAAAGACCACTGCGCCTAGCGAATTGGAAGCAGCGCCAAGCTGAGCAGCAATATTGCCTCGGAGGATTGAATCAAACTTGAAGAACACTTGATGATTGGATTTCTTGGGGTCTGTGCTATCCAGTAGATCCAACGTTAACGTCGTCTTGTTAATAGCTTCAGTGGAACTCAGGCACCGACTATTGATGTCGGCAGCAATGATTTCCACGTCTGGGAGTGAACGACCTTCATCCAACATGACTGTTGCAGCGGCAGGTACTGATTCTCCGATGTCGCCCACTGGCAACCAGGAAGCTGCAGCAATGCACTCCTGAGCGCCAGAGAGGTCATCAGCGAGAATGATCATGATGCGTTTACCCCCACAGCTTGCAGTCGGAGTGGACATTATCTGGAGTTCCGTCAATCCAGTCTTCGGTGAAACTTCGGTGCATGATGGCCCGACGTGACTGGTATGCCCAGGTCACATGAATGCGCCCGGTGGAATCAACGATGGCATGTGGGTATTCATGTCGCCTGTTGCTGCGGCTATTCGCAGTTCCGGAGTAGCCGTCGCCGGCTTCGATGACGCGACTAACGGGCCACGTATTTCCTTCGTCTTCTGAGACGCGGACGGTGAGTTTGGTGCGCTCGTAAGGCCAGATGACTTCGCCCGGTCCGGTATTGACCTGCTCATCATTGGAGAAGACCGCGATCCTTCCTGATGGAAGTTTCAGCGCGCTGATACTCGCATTGTTGTTTGGTATCTCAGTGGCAGTAGGGGTTGTCCAAGTCTGGCCAAAGTTATCTGAACGGGACATGTATACCCAGTCTGCCCAGCGGGAACGGAAGAAGCACAGCAGCTTTCCGTCCTCTAATTCAACAATGTTTGGGTGAACTCGTCCTGGACCGTCAGGAAATTCAGCCCAGCTCCAGGTAACGCCCTCGTCATCGGAGATGGCAACAACAGGCTGGTCGGAACCATTCTTTGAGTCATCATCGAAGCACAGCCATTGACCGTGAACAAGACGACCGTTGCTGAGCCGTTGAATTGGCTGACGGGCGAAGGTTCCTGGATGCTCAAAGTAATCCTCAGGTTCAGACCACGTTAGGCCGCCATCGTTAGAGCGGATGCGACGGACCACTGCAGTAAATTGAAGATTGAAGTCCTCTGGAATTCCAGCCTGGCGGGATACCTGTGAAGTGTAGAGCAGCCAGATGTCGCCTTTCTCGTTGACGAAGATTCCCGGATTCTGGTCGGAATTGACCTCATCGCTAGTGACTGCCTGTGCCTCAGACCAGCGACCGATTTCTGGGTCGAAGCGGGAAACGATGATGTCGATATCTTTATTGCCTTCATCGCTGCCTCCGAACCATGCTGCGATAAAGGAGCCATCGGCGAGCTCTGCAATAGAAGGAGCATGGTTGGTCGCACGCGGCGTTGGAATCAACGCTGCGGTTGAACCATCCCGAGAGTCCAAGCGAAGAACTCCGTCAGCTGGGAGTGGATGGTCAAGGGAAGCTTGTGAGAGAAAGCTGTTTACTTTGCTTGCAGTACTCATCGAATTAGTTTCCTCCGAATGCGGTTGCGAACATCTCTGGAATATTGATAGCAATCTGAACTCCAACTACTACCGCAATGATTCCCAGAACCACGAGCAACAGGGTTGTCCACCACTTGTTTACGGCGTAGTCGTGCATGTGCTTCTTGCTGCTGGTGAGGATGAGGATACAGACAACAATGATTGGCAAGCTCAAGATGGTCGAGAGTGCAGTACCGACGATGTTCATTGCTACGAAGTTCGGTGCACCTGGCAAAGAGGCAGCAAGTGGAACCACAATGAAGATCAGAATCTGGATAATGCGGAAAGCAGGGTTTTCCTCGTCGCGTCCCAAGTACTTGCGCCATGCTGGAATAGCGTGGTTAAGGCCGTTGATTGTTAGCTGAGAGAAGCCGCGTGACTGTGGAGGGAAACTGGTCATTGCTGCCAAGAAGATACACAGCCAGAGCAAGAATGGGCCTGCTGTACCGACGGCCATGGAGAGCATCTGCGACAAATCATTTTCATTGGCGATGACAAATCCAGGATTATCGCGGGAGAACTCTGCAGCCACGATCCAGAAGAGGAGGTTAATGACCAGCAGTGGAGCCATACCGGCGAAAAGGTCGAGCTGCTGCAGGCGACGATACTTTGGTCCAACCCAGCCCTTATCCTTCATGAATCCGGAGTAGAGAAGGTTAGGCATATTGCCCGCGATGGTGCCGATGGTTGCAGCTGCAATAACGATTGGGGCGAATGCGCCGCCGCCGTCATTAGCAGGCATCTCAAATGCCATACCGCGGAAGAAACCAGCAACATCGAAGTGGCCAATCTTGAACAGTGCGTAGATGAATGCACCGATCATCAGCACGGATGCGACGCGCGCAAAGTACTCAAGGAAGGTGAACTGCTTCTTGCGGGTGACAACGAACAGCGTGAAAGCACCGACAAAGATGGCGCAGATGAAGGTCCCCCAAGCGCCACCCCAACCGCCGCCGGTGAGCTGGTAAAGACCAGCTGCTGCTGCGCGGAGGAACGTAGCTTGAGTGACGAAGCCAGCGATGATGACCACAACGGCCATGATTCCTGGCAACACCGGGGTGATACGTGCAAATCCATCGAGGATCTGGGTGTCGCCGTAGCGGTTCATCAACGTGTATTTGGCGATGGTGGAGATGATGAAGGTTCGTGCGAGAAGCGAGAGAACCAAAGTCCACAGCAATGCATAGCCATAGGAAGCGCCGGAGACGGAGGAGCTGACCAGGTCGCCAGTTCCTAGAAAGGTCATTGCGAGGACGAGACCTGGACCAATCGACGTGACGAGTCCACGTCCACGTGGGATTGGAATTTGCTCTGGACGACCAGAGGGTTGAGCGGATGATTGAGCAGGGGGTGAATCTTCAACCGGTTTACTAGAAATCGACATTGCCATGAGAGCACCTTTCAGATGGGACACATTGTAGTGTTCTGCGTGATGTGGATAACAGTTTGCAACATTTGCGCGAAACGCGCAAGAGCTTCTAGAATATTGGTTGCTATGTGATTGGGGTCACGTGTTTGATTATGGCGAGAGTGCCTAGTGTGACCTCTGGAAATGGAGGAACCATGGAACTTGTCATGGTTGGAGTAATCCTTGCGATAGCGGCCTGTGTTCAGGGCGCAATTGGCTTTGGATTGGGTATGTTGGCGGCGCCGCTGATTGCGTTGATTGCACCGGAATTACTACCTGGAACTGTGTTGGTACTAGCCTTCGTGCTTTCGTTTGCCACGTTCTTCAGAGAGCGAGGCGAAATCAAGTGGTCGGTAGTTGGCTGGGTGAGCTTGGGTAGGGTGCCGGGCTCCTTGCTCGGAGCACTGCTTGTGGCGGTGTTGCCCACCGCGGGTCTTTCGCTGGTGCTTGCGGTTTCGGTCATTCTTGGTGTTGCGGTTAGTCTTATCGGCTGGAGTCCTGGATATGGCCCACGTAGTGCATCGATAGCTGGATTGGCCGCCGGAATTTTGGGTACAGCCACCTCGATTGGCGGACCACCTTTGGCGCTTATCCTCCGCGGATTAACGCCTTCGGTTGTGAGAGGAACCATGGGCGCGGCGTTTGTGGTTGGTACGGCAATGTCCGTTGTGTCCTTGTGGATTGGAGGGTCATTAAGCGTTGAGCAGTGGAAGGCTTCGCTCATTTTCTTGCCGGCGGTTGCGGTGGGATTCTTGCTCTCCAACCTGGTGAATAAGTACGTAAAATCGAAGCATCTCTATGTGGGTTCCGTCGCTCTATCGCTAATTGGGGCTGCCGTCGTGATTGTTTATTCACTCCAGGGGTTATTGGGGTGAGTGGCGCGCGCCTGCGCGAAATTCTTGCCAAAAGCATTTTGTTATTGCGCGAAGTGTGCAATACTTTCCGTTAAGTTGAGACCAGCAACACAGTTTCTACATTCTTAATCCAATGAAATTCCGCGCGAATTTCGACGAAAGGACTCTTAAGTGAATTCTGAATTAGCCCTCAAGGGAATAGATAAGAAGATCTCTAGCCTGGCGCTGGGCACGATGACCTTCGGGGACACCGTGGATGAAGGTGTGGCGCGGGAGATGGTGGACACTGCGGTGGCTGCCGGTATCACCATGATTGACACAGCAAACGGTTATGCAGGTGGAAAGACCGAAGAGATGCTCGCTGGCATCTTGCCTGATTTTGGTGAAGAGCTCGTCGTGGCGACAAAGGCGGGCATGCCGCATCCGGACGCCGGTGATAATTCGCCGTTATCGAAGAAGGGCTTGCGCGACAGCTTGGAAGGCAGCTTCCGCCGTTTGAACCGTGAGAGCGTGGACTTGTTCTACCTGCACCAGCCAGACCGTGAAGCACCGATTGAGCAGACTCTGGAAACTCTGGGAGAGCTGCTTCAAGAAGGAAAGATTTCCGCATGGGGTGTTTCAAACTTTGCGGCGTGGCAGATTGCGCAGCTGCAGGCGGGTGCGAAGGAACTGGGGATTCCAGGGCCGGTTGTCGCACAGCAGCTTCATAACCTGGTGGCACGGCGTTTGGAAGTGGAATATACCGAGTTCGCCCAGAGCACCGACTTGGCCACGATGGTCTACAACCCATTGGGCGGTGGCCTGCTCAGCGGCAAGCACTCCTTCACCAGCGCGCCGGGCGAGTCCGATGAACCAGGGCGCTTCTCAGGTTCCCGTCTGGCAGAAATGTACCGCGAGCGCTATTGGAATGAGGAGCTGTTTGGGGGCATTGGCAAGCTAAGCGATATTGCACAGCAAGCGGGAATCTCTCTGGTGGAGCTGTCCCTGCGCTGGCTGATTTCGCAGCCAAGTACCAATTCTTTGCTGCTTGGTGGCTCGAAGATAAGCCACCTCAAAGCCAACCTCGACGTCCTTGCCCTCGGCCCACTTGAACAGGACATCCTGGATGCCTGTGACGGCGTTGGCCACAGCCTTTCGGGCCCGATGCCGGCCTACAACCGCTAGTAGCGGCTAGCTGCAAACACACCTTTCAACCTTTCAACCTTTCAACACTGAAAACCCTTAGGAGAATTTTATGAGCCACCCGGCAGCAGAGTTTATTACCAAAGTCAAAAGCGGCGAGACCGTATTTGGGTATTGGAGCGTGCTTGATAGCCCGATTTCAACAGAGCGTTTGGGAATGACCGGCTATGACTACATTGCTATTGATGGCCAACATGGCCTGCTTGGGTACTCCGGCATTTTGAGCAATCTGATGGCGATTGACGCAGCTTATGGCCCGGCCGGTCTGGTACGCGTGGAAGCAAATGATGCTGCTGTCATTGGCCAAGCCCTCGATGCCGGCGCGCGTGGTGTCATTGTTCCTTTGGTGAACTCCGCCGATGATGCCCGCAAGGCTGTTCGCGCATCCCGCTACCCAGGCAAGGGCTTGCGGTCCTACGGTCCAATGCGTTCTGGTCTGCGCGTGGGACCAATTCCCGCTGCCTCTGATGCTTCTGTGTTGGTGTTGGTCATGATTGAAACCACTGAGGGCCTAGCCAACGTGGAGGAAATCTGTGCCGTCGACGGAATTGATGGCGTCTACATCGGCCCATCGGATTTGTGCCTGGCGGTAGGCGGCAAGTTCCCCAATGACCCTGATGTGGCAGAAGACTTCAACGCCGCGTTGGAACGAGTAAAGAAAGCCGCGCACGACAATGATCTCATCGCGGCGATCCACACCCCGAATGGTGAAACCGCACGCCAGCGAGCGAGCCAAGGCTTTACGTTTATCACCGTTGCTTCTGACCTGACCCACCTGGAACAGGCAGCGCGCGACCACTTGGCTAAGGCCCGTGGAAATTAGCACTGCCTGAAGTAGAACTACTCCCTCGGTGATTGGTCGGAGAAATCCGAAGCCAACTGCCCGGGGGTCTACATGCGGGGGATTTTATTCAGCCAATAAATCACTCTGCCTAGAGCTTACAACCGCGGGTAGGCTGTTGAATATGACGACGCCACAGCCCTATTCTGATCCGTCACCGGACAATGCTCACTTTCGCGTCGGTGACAAAGAACGCAACCACGTTCTAGATCTGCTTTCTGCGCACTTTGCCGATGGCTATATTGATGTCCACGAATTTGAAGAGCGCACCGGTCACGCCGCCATCGCGCGTACCCGTGGTGACTTGGATATGCTGTTGAAGGACCTGCCTTCGGGCAACTCTTCGGCACCAGCGCCAAACCTGGATCCGGATTTGCAGGAGCGGCAGTCCTCACCGCACAAGGCGGTGGCGAAGAACTCGGATAGGGAACTAGAAGAGCTGATAAACCGCGGCAAGAAAGTACAGCGCCTGGATTCCACCATCTGGACCGTGGCCATGATCTTGTTCTTCGTGTTCATGTTCCTTACTGACTGGTCTTATTTCTGGCTCTTCCCCGTTGGTGCTGTGGGTGGCTCGATTGCGATTAGGGCGTATTACAAGCTCGATGATGAGGCGGAAGAAATCTTCAATGAAATCAATGAGAAAGAACAAAATGAGCGCAGCAAGCGTCTGCGCAAGGCAGCGGAACGGCGCCGTGAATTAGAGCAATAACTATTGCTTTCAAATATTTTCGATGGTGAGAACATGTTGCGAGGTTGTTATGCCTACCTGGTGGGAAACTAGCCCATGGGGTGGGCATTTTCCGTAGACTAGTCACCATGACTGATCAACAAACTCTTAATCGTGATCAAGAACGCGCGGAAGTGCTTGACAAGGCCGCAAAGGCCAAGGAGGTAACCCCAGCGGTTGCCCAACTCGGCACTCCGCAAAAGAATGAAATCCTGCTCGCGGCAGCAGAAGCGCTTATCGCCAATACTGACAAAATTATGGCGGCGAATGAGGCTGACTTGCAGGCCGGCCGTGACCGCGGCATGAGTGAGTCTTTGCTTGACCGCCTAGCTTTGAGCGCGGAGCGCATTGAAGGTATCGCCGGGGGACTGCGCCAGGTAGCTGGTCTTTCTGACCCAGTGGGTGAGGTTCTTCAGGGCCGCCGCATGGACAATGGCATTGAAATGAAACAGGTCCGCGTTCCTTTGGGCGTGATGGGCATGGTTTATGAGGCTCGTCCAAACGTGACCGTGGATGCTTTTGGTTTGGCATTGAAGTCCGGCAACGTGGCGTTGCTGCGTGGTTCGAAGTCGGCGCGTAACTCCAATGCACAGCTGGTAGAGATCCTGCAGGACACCTTGGCCCAGTTCGATGTCCCACGTGAGGCTGTTCAGCTTCTGCCTTGTGACTCCCATGATTCCGTGCAGGACTTGATTACCGCACGAGGACTCGTGGACTTGGTGATTCCACGCGGCGGCGCGGCCCTTATTAATGCAGTGGTTACTGGCGCGACCGTGCCAACCATTGAGACCGGTACGGGTAACTGCCACTTCTACATTGATGCATCGGCAGATATCGACAAGGGCATTGCCATGGCGCTCAACGGCAAGACTCGCCGCTGCTCAGTGTGCAATTCGACCGAAACCATCCTGCTGGATAAGGCTTTGGACGATGCCACGAAGCTGCGCGTTATCAAGGAATTCCAGGAGGCTGGCGTGACTGTGCACGGCTACCTGGATGAGCTCAAGGCGCTCGGTGCGGAAAACGTGCACGAGGCAGAGCAGTGGGATGATGAGCACTTGTCTTTCGATGTCCGCATCACCGCCGTTGACGGTGTTAAAGGCGCAATCGAGCACATTGCTAAGCACACCACCGGACACACCGAGGGCATTGCGGCTCAAGACGCTGATGTGTTGCTGCAGTTCGCCAATGAAGTGGATGCTGCAGCCGTGATGTTGAATGCCTCCACCGCGTTTACTGACGGTGAGGTGTACGGCATGGGCGCAGAGATTGGTATCTCCACGCAGAAGCTGCACGCGCGTGGACCAATGGCATTGCCAGAGCTGACTTCCACCAAGTGGATTCTGCAGGGCACGGGCCAGACCCGTCCCTAGAAACAACTAATTTCTAGATTCAATAATTTTCAGGGCCGGGGCTGAGACCCCGGCTCTTTTACCGCGCCACGATGGACGCATAAGGAGTTAGAGACAACATGAAGATTGTGTTTATTGGCGCGGGAGCCATCGGCGGCTACTACGGTGGCCAGTTGGCAAAGGCGGGGCATGACATTACCTATGTGGTGCGCGAGGAAACCCGCAAGGTTATTGAATCTGAGGGCCTGACGCTGATTAACCCAGAGGGCACGGAGAATGTTTCCAACGTCTCCACGGTGGCCAGCTTGGATGAGGTGGAGTCAGCGGACCTGGTTATTTCGGCTATCAAGATTTTCGGCGAACCTGCCTTGCCAGAGAAGCTGCCGGAGGGGGCAGTGTTTATGACTACGGAAAACTCCGTGGAATATCCGTTGCTGGCTGAAGAGAAGTACGGCGCGCAGCGCTTCATCCCGGCAGTGGTTCGTGCCTTCGTTCACCGCGAAGGCCCGGCAACCGCACACCACATGGGTGGAGTACTGGCGCTGTCCTTTGGTTCTTTGGACCCAGCAACCGAGCCAGTGGTGCAGGAACTATATGAGGCTTTAGAGCAGACTCCCATAAAAGCTAAGATTCACCCGGATGTCCTCAGCGATGTCTGGATGAAAGCCATGATGGTGACCTGTTTCGGCGCACTCGGCGCGGTGCAAGAAGAGCCGATCAATGTATTGCGCACTCAGTACCGTGAGAGCCTGCGCGCGCTGATGGTGGAAGCCGCAGCAACCGCGAATGCCGCTGGGATTGAGCTCAAAGACGGCACCGTGGACAAAGTCATGGCATTCGTGGACCAGCAGCCAGAAGGCGCGACCTCATCCATGCAGCGTGACATCCTCGACGGCCTACACAGTGAGCTGGACTCGCAGGTGGGCGGCATCGTGCGCATTGCTAAAAACAGCGGAACCACCGCGCCCCTGCACCAACTGGTGTGGGACGCGCTATCTGCTAAAAGCGCAAAGCTCCGCGGCGAGAAATAACGCGCCCTGCGGTCATCCACCAACGGGGTTTCTTGTGCTCCAGTCGGAGCCCAAGAATGTCCATTGACAGTTAGGCCATAACCTGCGCCCACTCATCGCGCTTAGACAACAGTGTGCGGGCGGCTTCTTGCGCGCCCTCAAGGGAGTGGGACTCGCCCCAACCACACTGCACCTCATTCGCAGCGGGAACCTCCGTTGCGGTGAGGACATCGTTGAGGCCCTTTTCCAGAATGGATACAAACTCGTCGGTTTCCACGCCGAGCATCAAGGCATAAAAGCCGGTCTGGCAGCCCATAGGAGAGAAATCAATCAGCGCATCAGTGTGATTGCGTAGCAGTTCAGCCAGCATGTGCTCCAAAGAGTGCACGGTTGGCATCTCCAGGTGTTCACTGTTGGGCTGCGTGAAACGTACATCGTACTTCACCAGGACATCGCCACCAGGTAGTTCCTTGCGGTCAGCAACGCGCACGAAAGGTGCGGCTACCGCGCGGTGGTCAAGGTTGAAAGATTCGACGTTCATCTTTTGTGGGGTATCAGTCATGGCTCCCAGGGTAGTAGTTTGCTCGGTTAAAGTGTGACTTCCTGCAATACGTGCCAGTCGGCGCTAGGATTTGGGTATGTCGAAGTTAGAACGTGAGCTTGAATCTGCCCTTGTCAAGGCGTTAAAAGGCCAAGAGTTCACAGGCGTTGACACCAGGTGGATTAAGCCGGTGGCTGGTATGGCCAATGCTTATATCGCGGTGGTAATACCAACGGGCTCAGCCACGTTCGCCGATAATTCGCACACAGCTCACGTCACACCCATGTTTCGGTTGCTGGTAGATATTGGCCAGGTTGAGCACTTGCTCCCTGCGGAAGTCACCGTGGATATGTTGCGCTTTCATGGCCGTACTTTTGGGCAGCTGTGGGTACAGCGTCCATTCGATTTGAGTGACATCATTGCCACCACCATCGGCGTGCGTGATGCGGGTGAGATACTCAAGGCTGTTGAACGCCAGGTTGTTGGCCGGTTGAAGATTTTTGAAGACCAGATTGATTTGATGGCATGGTCGATTAAGGGTTTGCTGGGGCTTTCGCTAGAGCTTATCGATGGCTACCGGGTATCCCCGCTACATTGGAAGACTGTCATGATGGTGTTGGCCGCCAACGGCCGCGATGGCCGTGCTGCTTTAGAACACACAGCACGGCTGATTGATACACACTATGACAACAGCATCGGGGACGCCTTTTTGAAGCTGTTGGATACTGTCCCGATGGATAGGTTGAAGCTGTGGTACTTGGTAGGCGCGGATGAAGACCCAGAAGATTTTCAAATTCAGCGCCTGCCACGGCCCGGGGCGATTGTTCCATCGCGCGCCGGGTGGCGTCGGCAAAATATGCCGGCTCGTGCGCCCAGCGGCAAGCGCGTAGAAGCAATTGATTTAAATTGGCCAGCGGATGACATCGCTGGCTGGGTGGAACGCACGAAGAAAGTCATCGAAGACTTCCTTACACGCGATGTTTTCTTTGAGGTGGATTTCCGCGGCTTAAACTTCGCGCACGCGATGGCCTTGGAATGCCAGCTATTGGATACTTTCACCGACTATGCGGATTTCTCCCAACCGCAGAACTTCTACCTGCAAACGGCGTATCTGCGGGTCTTTGGAGAGTTCTACCTTCACCGGGTGCCGGGCGCACAGTGGGTGCAGCACCCGGAAGACCGCTGGCTGCACCCAGGTATCGAGCTGCCCGATGGTGACGTTGTGGATCTGTTTGCGATCTGCGAGCAGATCTTTGACAAGCGCAACGGCATGGTCTTGGGAGAAGCACTGCCGTTGGGCCAGTACTAGTTGGCGACGTAGAACAGCTGCTTGTTCACAAACTCATCCATGCCCAGTGGGCCAAGCTCGCGGCCGTAGCCGGAGCGCTGAATGCCGCCGAAAGGCATCTCGGCGCCGGCGGTACCGGGCGCGTTGACGGCCATCATGCCGGTTTCGATCTGCAAAGCGACATCCTGGGCGCGCTTGGTGTCAGTGGAAAATACTGAGCCGCCGAGACCGAAGAGGGAATCATTCGCGATAGCAACTGCTTCTTCATCGGTGGAGAACTTGTACACAGAGGTCACAGGTCCGAAGAATTCCTCGTGGAAGGACTCGGAATCCATCGGGATATCGGTGAGGACGGTCGGGGAGTAGTACGCGCCGACATCGGCAAGCACACCGCCCGCGCGCACGGTGGCGCCGTTGGAGGAAGCCTTCTCCACCTGCTTGGCCAAGCGTTCCGCCGCATCACGCGATGACAGTGGGCAATACTTCGCGCTGTCACGGTCATCTGGGTTGCCCGGGGACATCTGCTGCGCGAGCTTGACCAGCTCTTCCACGAACTCGTCATAGATATCCTCGTGCACAATCAAGCGCTTGTTAGAGGTGCAAGACTGGCCGGTGTTGGACATACGCGTCCACCATGCGGTGGAGGCAGCTTCCGCGACATTCTCAGTATCCAAGATGATGTATGGGTCATTGCCACCGAGCTCCAGCACGGATTTCTTCAAGTTCTTACCAGCGTGTGCGGCGATGATTTCACCAGCGCGCTCCGAACCAGTCAGAGAAACACCATGCACGCGGTCATCGGCGATAATATCCGCGACCTGGTCGTGGGTGGCAAAGATGTTGATGTACACGCCCTTTGGCACACCAGCATCATCCAACAATTTCTGGATTGCCAGCGCGGAACCCGCACAAATCTCAGCGTGCTTGAGCAACACCGTATTGCCCAGCATCAAGTTGGGCGCGATGAAACGTGCCACCTGGTAATAAGGGAAGTTCCAGGGCATGACGCCAAGCAGCGTGCCCAGTGGAAGGCGGCGAATGATTGCCTTGCCGTCAGAATTGGTGGGAATTTCTTCATCGGCAGCAAACTGTGCGCCATTGTCCGCGTAGTACTTAATAATCGAAGCGCAGTACTTGACCTCACCAACGGCCTCGCCCATGCGTTTGCCCATTTCCTGGCCCGCAATCTGTGCGAGTTCAACGCGGCGTTCCAGCATGAGGTCTGCAACCTTGTGCATGACTTCCGCGCGCTCCTCGAAGGACAGCTTCGACCAGGACTTATATGCCTGCGCGGAATCATCGAGAGCAATATTAATATCCGCATCAGTGGTGAAATCGTATGTTGCTACGACTTCATCATTGACCGGATTCTGGGTGCGATACTGTTGCATTCTTCTTAGTCCTCGCTCATTCATCTAGGTTGTAGGAACTGGATCCCACTGTAGGTGAATATGTGACCCACGGCCACGGCTTACCTAGTTTTAGGTGATGAACTGTGCGAATGGACTCCTAGAATGCAGCGTGTTCGCTACTTTTGCACAACGTCCTGAACATCAAGGGTTGCAGTAGTTGGATCTTCATCGGTGACAAAAGCTGGGATGCCAAGATAGCCCTCAGCCTTAGCACCGTCGAATACTGGATTGGAATCACGCAAGAACGTGAATTCCTTTAATGCTGGGACGGAACCGGTGATGTCCACGAACTCATATGGAGTGTTGGAATCTTCCAGGATCTTATGCCCATCAACGCAATCAGGGCACATCATGGTGCCGTAAAACTTTATAGCCATTTCTTACCTTTCCTTGTGCTAATACTTATATTTGTCCTAATCACCAATGAATACAGTGAAGACAGCTGCTGCTATTTCACGTCCGCGACGGACAAGGTCAACTCGCCGTCATCTTTAATGAATGCAGGAATGCCAATGCGGCCTTCTTGCCGCGCGACATCAAAAAGAGAGCTGGAGTCACGCAGCTGCAAAAATTCCTTGAGGTTATCTTTGGAGCCGATGACATCAATGAACTCATATTCGGTGCCGGACTCATCCAATTCTTCGATGGCAGCGCGGCAACGCGAGCATTCAGTAGAGCCGTAAAACTTCATTGTCTTCTCCTGGTCAGCGGTGATGCTCCGAAGTTAGAACTCGTCAATGATGAGCTTTTTCATCTTCAACATGTTTTCAAACCCCTGCGGGCGTGAAAGCAAGTCTGGAAGATTCTGGGGAGCTATTTGCCAGCTTAGTCCGTATTTATCTTCCAACCAGCCGCATTGCTCTGCCTCTGGATTGGCCGACAGCGCATCCCAATAGCGGTCCAGCTCTGCTTGGTCTTGAACCATTAGCATCAAAGACACACCCGGGGTGAAGCTAAAGGGCTGCGCAACGCCGGAATCCATGGCAGCAAACCATTGTTCGGTGAGCTGGAAATCAGAGAAGGCGACATCGGAAAGCTGCGGGATGGCGTCCGGTGAATTTTTATCCGGTGCAGCACCCATCGCGCCGTAAGTCACGCGGTTCCCCAACGCAGCATCATCGAAAATCTCCGTGTAAAAGTCCACCGCTTCGGTGGCCTTGCCCTGGGCTGCACCACAAAACATAAAGCTCGGAACAATAAAGGGGCGCGGTGCATTATCTGGGTTGGTGAGCATGAGCTGCCAGCTAAAACCGAAACGGTCGGTGACCCAGCCGTACAGCTTGCTAAACGAGTATTTTCCCAGTTCCATGAGTACTTCACCGTCTGCGGCGAGGTCATTCCACATGCGCTTGAGGTCGCCTTCGGCGTCACTGCGCTGGGCAGGATCGAAGTTCAAAAAGAAGCTGATGGAAGGATTAGGCGTGGCATAAGGTCCGCCGTTAATTAGCGCAATGCGGTAGCCATCAATGTTTACTTCGGCGGTGATTTCTTCGCCGGTTTCTGGGTTGCTGAACCCATTGACAGTATGGGCGTGGGGGAAGACAGACGTATAAAAGTCAGCGGCGACGCGGATATTCTTGTCAAACCATAGGTGCGGCACAATCTTCTGCATGGTGACCAGCGTACGCGCGCGACGCGGCTGACAATAGGGAGGCTTTCCCGCATAAGCGGGGAGGCCTACTTCGCGTTGTGCTTTTCGATGATCTCTTCGATACCGTCCAACACGACGGAAATGGCGAAGTCCAGCTGCTCACTATCAGTGGTCAGGATTGGACGCTCTGCCACTTCCTGCAGCAGTGGGAACGTGTCTTCTTGCTCTTCCTTAAGAGCCTCAGTCAACAGCTCATGGCGTAGTGCGGCTACGGAGTGCTTAGCAATGACGACGTCGCGGGTGTATGCGGCGCAGGCGTTGTTGATGACAGCAACGCAGCGAATAGCGGTGTCGATGTCCAGGCCGGCATTCTTCAAAGAGCGTAGCAGCATCTCTGAAGCCTTGAGGAAACGCGCGGCATTGTTGGAACCCAGGCGCAGGTAATCCGACAGGAGGCCAGCTGCGAGCATGCCGTTGGCATTGCTGTGCGCGAAAGCTGAAGCGACGGTGCGCCAGTCAGCGTCCTCTGGGACATTGAGGTCATCAAATGCTTCAGAGAATTCCACCGCTGCGACGATGGAGAGAAGGTTCTCACGATCGTGCACGTAGTGGTTGAGTGCCTTGCGGTCAACACCAAGGGTGTTGGCAACCGCCTGCATGCTCAGTTGGTTCTGCGGCAAGGAGCGCGCAGCTTCGATGATCTTGTCGATGTTCAAGCCAGCGCGGTGGCCGCGCGGTCTGCGGAAACGGTTAGGTTGCTCCGCAGCAGGGGGCTCGCTCACGGTGGCTGCTGCCGGAGCAGAGGACTCGAATGACTTGATTAATTCATTATTGGTGCCAGACACGTTGACAAGGATACAAAATCTAGGGTCACCCCGGTAGAGAGCGGGGGCATGTTGGATAGTGGTTGCGGGTACATGCAGCAAGTTTAAAAATTTGACGGGGGTGAAAAAATGCGCTTCAGATTACGTGGCGTGGCAACAAAGTCAATTTTCGCAATTCTTTATGCAAACGATTGTAGAAAGTAGATAGGTTGTTTAACCTCTAATTTCGTTAAGGTAGCAGTTAAATCTTTGAACATTTTCCTTTCGAAGCACTTACATCTTCCACATTCATTCATAACGTGCTGCGGGGGTACTCTTTCGTTCCTTTTTGCTGCAATGAGTGTTCGAAATCGGTGATGGAACTAGCAAGTGATTTATAGCGGCGGAATTCTGGTTCCCCGAGCGGTGTTGGGTAAGCTGAGCCTAAAGAAACCTACTAACAAACCCAATAACAATCTTGGTGAGTTTCCCACGCGATAATCGTTTGGAGCGAGTGCTTTTTATGGAAGACATGCTGGCGGATTTCCCCTTCTGGGGGGCATGGATATTTATGTTTATCCTGGGCACGCTGCGCGGTCAGGGAACATACTGGATTGGCCGTGGCGCCTCCAGTGCGGCGACGCATGTCGGCTCGGATGAAGATACTGAAAGCAAGTGGTCCAAGGTCAAAGCCTGGCTCAACAGTGACAAGACAAAGACTGGGCGCACCTTGGTGCACAAGATCGGTGTCGTTGCCGTTCCCCTGAGCTATCTCACCGTTGGCCTTCAGACTGCAGTGCTGGCCGCCGCCGGCCTGGTTCGTATCCAATGGTGGAAGTTCACCATCGCGCAGATTCCTGGCGCAATGGCGTGGGCAACCATTTACAGTGGTGTCGGCCTCGCCGGCTGGAAAGCCGTCATTGCAGTCTTTACCGGCGATGGAATCCTCCCAGCAATCGCCTTGGTCGTACTCGTCGCTGTAGCCATCGTGGCTGTCGTATTTATCTCCAAAACCATCCGCAAAAACTCCGCCGCGAAAATCAACGGCGGCGCACCTGCTGCTTCACTAGCTGAGGACACCGTCCCTGGCTCAGATTCTAAGTCTGGGGAAGAAACCAAGACCGAATCTGAAGCTGAGACCGAAAGTCACGTGGAGACTCGGCACTAGAGACTCTTAAATCCACAGTGACGTACAAGTAGTCTCAAATAGATGGGCATACAGCAAACGGCCCCTTTCACTCTGAGCTTCGCCTCAGTGAAAGGGACCGTTTGCGTACTGCTATGTGCGATTCTTACTTATTCGCGTAAGCGTTACGGATACCGATGTACTGCACGGAGGTGTACTCCTCGATGCCCTCTGCGCCGCCTTCGCGGCCCATGCCAGACTGCTTCATGCCGCCGAATGGGGCAGCAGCGTTGGAGATAACGCCTGCGTTCGCGCCCATGAGACCGAACTCTAGACCGTCAGCAACGCGGAACATGCGGTCGATGCTCTCGGTGAAGACGTAGGATGCCAAGCCGAACTCGGTGTCATTGGCAATCTTTAGAGCTTCATCCTCATCGGAGAAAGTCATGATTGGAGCAACTGGGCCGAAGATTTCTTCCTGAGCAACGCGCATATCAGGGGAGACATTGGTCAGAACGGTTGGCTTGTAGAAGAAGCCAGCGCCCTCAATGCGCTCGCCGCCGACAAGAACCTTTGCGCCCTTTTCAACCGCGTCATCAACGAAGGAAGCAACAGATTCCTGAGCCTTCTTCTCCACCAGTGGGCCACAGGTGATGCCGTCTTCGAGGCCGTTGCCCAGCTTCAAAGCGCCGATCTTGTCCGCGAACTTCTGAGCGAACTCTTCAGCAACAGACTCGTGAACGATGAAACGGTTAGCAGCGGTGCAGGCCTCGCCGATGTTGCGCATCTTGGCGCCCATTGCGCCTTCCACAGCCTGGTCAATGTCAGCGTCTTCGAAGACGATGAATGGTGCGTTGCCGCCGAGCTCCATGGAGGTGCGCAGAACATTGTCAGCGGCAGCCTTGAGCAAGGTTTTGCCCACTGGGGTGGAACCGGTGAAAGACACCTTGCGCAGACGGGAGTCTGCCATCAGTGGACCGGAGATGGCGGATGCGGAGTTACCGCAGACAACGTTGAGGACGCCTGCTGGCAGACCGGCATCAATCATGGTCTGTGCGAAGTACTGAGAAGTCAGTGGGGTCAGCTTCGCTGCCTTCAAAACCATGGTGCAGCCCGCTGCAACAGCTGGTGCAACCTTGCGGGTTGCCATGGCCAGTGGGAAGTTCCATGGTGTAATGAGCAGGCAAGGGCCAACTGGCTTGCGGCGGGTGATCATGTTCAGGGTGCCTTCTGGGGCAGGGAATGCGCGGCCGTAGTCACGGACTGCTTCCTCAGAGAACCAGCGCAGGAACTCGCCGCCGTAGGTGACCTCACCGCGGGCTTCTGCAATTGGCTTACCCATCTCGAGAGTCATCAGGGTTGCAAACGTCTCAGCGCGTTCCTGAACCAAGTCGAAGGCGCGGCGCAGAATGTTCGAGCGCTCACGAGGAGAGGTAGCAGCCCACTCATCTTGAACTGCGCAGGCAGCATCCAAAGCGGCCTGTGCGTCCGCTTCACCTGCAGAAGCCAAGGTTGCAATAACCTCACCAGTTGCAGGATTTTCAACATCAAAGGTTGCGCCGTCCTGAGCGTCAACCCACTCGCCATTGATTAATAGGCCAGTTGGGACTTTGGACAAAACCTCTGAAATGTTGGCAGTCATTAAGATCTCCTTAAAATTGTTTCTTGACCCTACCCACACTAGCCCTAAGCGAGCGATTTTGGGGCATAAATTTTAGTGATCCTTAGCCATATGTAAGTAAGCGTCACACTAAGGATTGAATGATGAGAACAATCGAGGCGCCGATGGATACGGTGATGACAATTCGGTTGAGGAGCTTGCGGTCAACAAAGCGATTGAAGTAGCTAGCTGCGAACAATCCTAAGATCGCAAGAGGAAGATAAATCGCAGCGAATTTTAGCTGGTAGGTGGTGATCTGGCCGCCAATTCCCAAGGTAATCATGGAGACCACACTGCCGAAGACGAATGTGGCAGAAAGCGTGCCGCGTGCTTTGGTCGGATTAAAGGACTTCATCAACAACGCCATCGGCGGACCACCAATAGAAGTGGAAGTTCCTAGAAAGCCTGAAAGTAGGCCGGCAAAAATTGTATTCGGAGCGTTGACTTTCGGTGTCCAGCCCAAAGAACTAAGCACCATGGTGAATATAACTGCGCAACCAATAAACAACTGAAGCGAATTGGTGGACAAGATTGCCAATGCCCACACCGCCAACACCGTGCCGGGCAGGCGAGCGATGTTGGAATACCACACCATCTTCCAGTCAGTCTCCGACCATGAGCGGTGCAGCGTTGTGCAGGCGATGACAAAAGCCAAACACAGGACCACGACGGGAACTAGTTCTGGTTTTATGAGCGCCATGATTGGAGTGGAGATCGTGCCTAGCCCAAAACCAATGACACCTTGCACGGTAGAACCGATGAAGATGATGAGTCCTAAGAAGATGTAGGGGAGTGCGTCATTGAATGAGGTGATGTCCACCGAGGCAGCCTTTCTCCGGCGAATTTTGATCCGTCAGATAGCGTACGCCCATTCCGATTGCATAGCGCAATTGAAAGGGAAATTTTGCCGCATGCAAAATACTTTTGCCTTTGAATAGTTCAATGTTAGGGAACTTTCGTACCGTCTTTGTTTAAAGCTCTTCCCAACTGGGGTGCCAGATATTAACGTCTCAATAATTGAGTAACTGAGAGCAGATAGACCACGGAGTGCGGTTGGGTCACGGAGAGGTATGTAGATGAAGATTTAAAAAAGGTGAACCTTGGTCTCGGGTGGAGGACCAAGGTTCACCTCGTTCGGGGCGGGGCAGCCATCTTGCATCGGGGGATCAATTCCGGCGCCTCTCAACCTCGCACCTTGATACTAACGCGCCGCGCAAGAGTTATATATCATCCAAAAGTATGACTCTCGATTTTTGCTGCCAAAATTGTTTTAGAATTTGGGCATGACTGCATTTGATGACGTTTCAGGTGTTGGAAACCCAGCCCGCCGCGCACTTGAAGAATACGGATATCCGGATCTCGAATCTCTTGACGGCGCAGATTACAAAACCCTGCTTGGCTTCCATGGCGTGGGCAAACGCGGACTTGAGCGCTTGCAACTGGCGCTGAAAGAACGCGGAATGAGTATGTCCGGTGATGTGCCAGAACCAGAAAAACGCAAAAATGAGTGGTCCATTGGCCACACTGGCGTTCAGGATGAAGACATCAAGACTCACGCTGGCACTGATGCAGATCTTGAAGAATATTTAGCAACCGTGGAAGGTCGCCGCGCAGATCATGCACAACTGCTTCTAGAGATTTTTGCCCGTGCTACTGGCGATTCCCCGCGGCTGTGGGGACCGTCGATGATTGGCTATGGCGAAGCGCACTACAAGTACGCGACTGGACGCGAGGGAGATACCTTCCGCGTGGGATTCTCACCGCGTAAAGCAAAACTGTCACTCTACGGATTACAAGAAAGCCCGCGTTGGGAAGAACTCAGCGCGTCTTTGGGAAAACACACCACCGGTGCTTCCTGCGTCTACGTCAATAAGCCAGAAGACATTGACTTGGAGGTGCTCGAGCAGTTGATTCGCGAGACCTGGGAGCACGGCCCCCAAGACTGCTAGTGTGCTCAGTACAGCACTGCTCGCCTATATACGAGCAGTGCTGTTTTCGTTATCGGCAATCTGCTGCAGCCGCTCAGCTGTGGTCAGGCCGGAAACAACCACTGCAGAACCACCAGCGGCTAGTGGGTGGAGCACGGCGACCGTGAAGGTGTCTTTGTCGTGCCAACCGGTGGAGAGTAGGCGAGACGCTGAGCCTGCTTGTGGGTAGAGCTGCGGCAGCGGGGTGGTCTGCCCGAAGTAGTCATCGCCGTAGAAGCGCACGGTAGGGCCAAAATCAATTGCCCCGGAAGGCAGCTCGCCACCGGACTCCACCACACCGCGACCGAAGGGATCATCTGTCACGAGCACGACATCTGGCGTGGAACCGTCTGCGGAAGTTGCGATATTGCCCAGGCTGTAGAGTTCAAACTTGTCGGAGGAAGTGAACACCGCGTCAGCGTTTAATTTCTGACTCGGGTCGTCACTGTCATTCGGGGCGGAAGAATTAACAAAATCGAAATCAATGCCGGCAGCTAGAGAACCCAGTGCAATAACCGCTGCTTGCCAGGTCACCGGAAGATCAATGAGCAGCGAGTCATCGTTGCTCAGCTCAAGTTCTTCCTCCAGCATGTTGGCGATCTTGGCCACCCAGTTCTCAAGCGTCTGCGCGGAGAAATCCATGCGCGCGCCGGTGGATTCGTTATAGACCGTCAGGCGGGGAGCGGCGGCATCAGCAGTCAACAAATGATTAAGCATGTCCATACCCGCCCATCGTAGGCAAAAACCCCGCCGACTCACCGTTGGTTCTCACAAACGGCCAGTACAGCGGGGTAAGCCAAAGGGGCGAAGCTAGTTCACACAGCGAGGGCCATCGCCGCCCGCGTCGATTTCTGGGCTGACTTCAGCAGCGCCGAAGTCTTCACCAGGAGTGCCCACGGTATCTTCAGGGCTCGGCTCATTCATAGAGGTTTCTGGTTCGGTCGAAGACTCATCCAGAGGGCCGTTGTAATCATCCGCGGTGACAATGACCAAGGAAGATGCATCGAGGCCAGCGTTGGCAGTAATTGGCAGGCCGCCGAGCTGTTCCGCCAGAGCAATGGCGCGTGGATCGGATGGATCAGCAGCAACAATCTGAGATTCGCCGTAGATGCCAGGCATCGAGTTGGAGGTTTCCACCACGGTGTAACCGGTCTGCTCCAGCCACGCGGTCAAACCGCTGGCCATGCCGGTGACGGATCCTGCATTGAGAACGTGCAAGGAAATATCCTCAGCCACTGGCTCTTGGCCGGTGCCGGACGGTGCTTCCTCCGACTCGGTCTCTTCCGGAGCGGGTGCTTCAGTTGAAGTGTTAGAGACAGCCAAGTCTTCGAAGAACTGGTGAACCTGATTTGGGTCGACGGTGACGATTGACTCGCCGTAATCACCGGTGCCGTCAACGGATGTAACCGGGATGGTGTTGAATGTGACATTGCCACCGGCCAAGTTGGCCATCTGGGTAGCAAAACCCATGATGTCCCAGTTCTCATCGATGATGACGGAACGCTCAACCGCCGCAGAAATCTGGCTCAAGGTCCCAGGGGAGGTCAGAGTACCGGTGGACAGAACCTTGTTGACCAAGGAAGCCATGAACGCCTGCTGGCGCACGATACGGTCCAGGTCATTGCGTGGAAGACCATAGCGCTGGCGAACAAATGACAGTGCCTGCGCACCATTGAGTGTCTGCTCGCCCGCAGGGAACTTAGCACCCGACATTTCATCATCAACCGGCTCGTTCAAACAGACATCCACGCCCTTGACCGCATCTGTCAGCAGCACGAAACCAAGCAGACCGACCTCCGCGTAGTGGTCAATTTCAATATCAGTCAGGCCACGTACGGTCTCTAGCAGCGCGGCGCGGCCGGTATCCACGCCAGCCTGCTCGATTTCTTTCTCCGTCATTAGCTCCGAGGCATCAGCGCCTTCGCTGCGCTTCGCTTCGTTTTCTGAGACGAGCTCATCAACCTTGGCGGACTTGTGCGCGGCGTAGACACCGTTGATCTTCATGTTTCCGTATTCCTCATCGCGCACATAAGTATCACGAGGGATAGAGACCGCAGTCGCGCGTGAACCATCGTCGGGAACACGGATGACCATTAGCGTGTCGGTGTTTTCTTCGCCATCATCTACACCAGCGTGCAGCGCGGCCAACTCTTCATCGGAAAGCCTGTTGCCGTGGGCATCGGAACGGGAGTCAGAACCCACGAGCAAAATATCGACAGCGCCGTCGACGTTGTCCTTGAAGCCCTGGCCACCGCCGTTTCCATCACCGCCCAAATTCAAGTTGGAGGCAGAGGACATGCCGCCACTGAGTCGTCCGACGGTGAAATAGCCGACGCCCGATACCAACAGCACGATGACAGACAAGATAGCAATGAAGGTTTTGATTGCCGTGGAACCTGTCTGAGAAGTCACCGGAGCACTTGTTGGCGCAGGTTGGATATCGCGCGCCTTCCGGAAATTGTCAGAGCTCACTTATATTTCGCTTCCCATTTTCTAAGCGGGCAGGGTTTAAGAAACCTCATTCTATGGCATAGGTCCATGAATCCCGCATAATTATCGCCACGGAGCTCAAGTTCAAGCGATCTTTCGACGCTCCCACAAGGGAATAGGTGCAGTTGATGTCTACGGTGACTGCCTTTTGGCACGGATTAGAGTGACCCGTCACATAGGCACATTTTCAGCGGTGTCAATTGGTGATGTTTGGTCCAAGTTTGGGTACGCTAAGTGCCATCGTGAACGACTCAATATCATCTTCTGCGGATTCGCAGTCTAAGTTTCAGGCCCCGCTGGGGATTGTCACGGTGACTTATTCACCAGGTGACTACCTCGGTCGATTCTTGGACTCAATTTCTCCCGCAGTCGCACAAGGCGCACACGTCGTGCTGGCAGATAATGGCTCCACCGATGGTGTGCCGCAAGCTACCGCTGACAAGCTGGACTGGGTGCAATTTTTAGATACCGGCGGAAACCTGGGATACGGCGGCGGCATGAATGCCGGTGCGCAAGCCTTGCGTGCTGCCCGTGATGCCGGCGAGATTGACCAAGAGTATTTGCTGTTATCGAATCCAGACGTGGAATTTACGCCAGGGAGCATCGACAAGCTTATTGCGTGCGCAAAACGCTGGGACAATGCTGGTGCCGTCGGCCCGCGCATTGTGGAACCTGATGGCTCCAACTATCCCTCCGCGCGTGCCGTGCCCACCGTTGCAAGCGGCATTGGACATGCCCTGCTTGGCAATATCTGGCCTGATAACCCATGGTCCAAGGCCTACCGCGACGAAGAAGACATGAGTAGTGAACGGCCTGCCGGCTGGCTTTCTGGCTCGTGTGTGTTGGTGCGCTGGTCAGCATTTGATGCCATCGGTGGGTTCGATGAACGCTACTTCATGTACCTCGAAGACATTGATTTAGGCGACCGTTTCTCACGTGCTGGCTACGTCAATGTCTTTTGCCCAAGTGCATGCATTACCCACGCCAAGGGGCATTCCACCTCAGCGCATTCAAAGAAGATGCTGCGCGCACACCATGAATCTGCATACCGTTTTATTGCGGACCGCTACCCCGGCGTGTGGCAAGCACCTCTGCGGTGGGCAGTGAAGTTTGGCCTTGCTGTTCGATCACTGTTGGTTAGCTCATAGGGAATTAGTCCGCGCCGCAGCACTGAAAACGGCTTTCATCGGCATACAATTTGGGCAAGATTTTCTAAGATAGTCTGTGGAGGCTATCTATTCATGATGTTTAAAGAACTGAAAGGTTGCCTTCATGGCGAATAGCCTTCCAAACGCAACGGGCAATGATGCCCAGCGTTTTGCTGATCAGCAACCGGCTGCCGAGCGCGCCGTGGATGCAGTGATTCTTGTCGGCGGTCGCGGCACACGCCTTCGCCCCCTGACCATCGGCACACCAAAGCCAATGCTGCCGACGGCGAACCATCCTTTCTTGCAGCACCTGCTCGCACGAATCAAGGCTGCGGGCATTAAGCACGTGGTGATGTCCACGTCATTTAAGGCTGAAGTCTTTGAAGAGTACTTCGGTGACGGCTCCGAGATGGGCCTGGATATTGAATACGTCGTGGAGGAAACCGCGCTGGGCACCGGCGGCGGTATCCGCAACGTCTATGACCGCTTGCAGCACGACACCGTGATGGTCTTCAACGGCGATATTCTCTCCGGCATGGACCTGGGCGGAATCCTGGATACGCACCACAGCAAGGACGCGGATCTGACCATGCACCTGCTTAACGTGCGTGACCCACGGGCTTTTGGTTGCGTACCAACTGATGCCGATGGCCGCGTACTGGAGTTTCTAGAAAAGACTGAGGATCCACCAACCAATCAGATCAACGCTGGTTGCTACGTGTTTAAGAAGGACCTGATCGCCACCATTCCGGAAAACCGCGTGGTGTCAGTCGAACGCGAAACTTTCCCCGGCGTGCTGGAAGCCGGCTACAGCGTCTTTGGCCACGTGGACAATTCCTACTGGCGTGACATGGGCCGCCCCGATGACTTCGTCCGTGGCTCCTCCGACCTCGTTCGCGGCATTGCCTTTTCGCCTTTGCTGGAAGGCAAGACCGGTGAGTCCCTCGTGGACCCATCCGCCGGCATTGCCGGTGGCGTGCTGTTGCTCTCCGGTACCTCTGTGGGCCGGGGCAGTGAAATCGGTGCAGGCAGCCGCTTAGATGGCACGGTGGTCTTTGATGGCGCCACCATTGAACCGGGCGCGAGTATCTCCAACTCCATCATCGCTTCGGGCGCGCGCATCGGCGCAAATGCCCACATTGAAGACTGCGTGATTGGTGAAGGCGCTTCCATCGGCGCACGTTGCGAACTGCAGCACGGCATGCGCATCTTCCCAGGCGTTGACATTCCAGACGCCGGAGTACGTTTTAGCTCCGACGCTTAAGCCACAGTTAAGGGCACTGTTCTATATGGACGGTGTCCTTTTTCTTTTCTTTAGTTCTTTCCCTCGGTGTTGTTGTCTCTGTTCTTTTCTCAAAGCATTTTTCACAGGTGGATCCCAGAAAACTGGGAAAGTGGTGCGACACGCCGTGTTTTCCTGAAAATAGTTAACAGCTTTAAAACTGGCTACTAGATGTAGTACCCCCATAAAGCAGCCCCACCCCTGAACTCCTGTGACTGGTGTGACTGGTGGGGATCCTGACGTGCGCTTTCGGGGTGAAAGGGAATTATTCCCGTAAATCGGGTTGACGATATTTAGTGTTTCGGTGTGTAATCACATCAGTGTTATTTGCGCCCCACTACCAGTGCGCGGCGTGAAACCAATTTATTAATCAACCCAACTACGGAGGAAGGAATCGGCGTGGACAATCCAAACAATAACGCCATTCTCCGTGGCGGTGCTGCTGCAGAGATGACGCTCGATGAACTCTTTGGTGCCGTCGAGCAGGAGTGGCAAGACCAAGCCTTGTGCGCGCAAACTGACCCGGAGGCGTTCTTCCCAGAAAAGGGTGGTTCGACCCGCGAAGCTAAGCGCATTTGCCAGGCTTGTGCCGTCCGCGATGAGTGCTTGGAATATGCACTTGAACATGATGAAAGATTTGGTATTTGGGGTGGACTCTCAGACCGTGAGCGCCGCCGCCTTAAGCGCCAGATTGGCTAATTACGTTCAATTTTCAGCGCGTGAGAGATTAGTGCCAGTGCCCTGACTGGTAGTGATGTTGACGCGGCTAGGGGCAAAATTTAACAACATAACCTCACCATGTGGTGGGGTTGTTGTTGTTTTGTCACCAGTTAAACCGGGGATCGATAACCTCAGGATCGATGTTGAGGTAATTAGCTACAAGGGCAGTCAGTACTGCACTGAGTAGTTCTTCGCGCTCTTGCCGGTTGGCGCACCGTGACTCAATAGGCTTGCGAAAGACAACTAGGCGCGCGCGGGTAGGGCGCCCCTCCGTGTCCACGCCGGCGGGCACAATGCGCCCCAGCGGGACGGGGCCGTCCGCCACGATGTCATCGGGCAATATGGTGATATCCGCGCGCAGGCGCATACGGGGCACGGTATCGACTGCGATGTCGAGGCCTAACAGCTCATCCAGATAAGCATTGTGGATCGGGGAGTAGGCTTCGAGTACTTCCATGTCAAAGTGCTGGCCACGGGTGCGAAACCGTGGGGTTTGCTGCGGCAACATCGGTCCCCGCAAACCGCGACCATGTCGGTCGCGCGCGGGGCGTATGTGGTTGCGCGCTGTACTCATGCCCCACATTCTAAGACTTAAAGATTGAAATCTGCGCCGCGCCACGCGAGGGGGTTTAAGGGTGAGATTTGCCTAAGGACTATCTAAATCTCAAGTTAGGGTTTAGACTTGTCTCTCGTGAATGAGTTTCGTCGTTGTACCCGCCCTGGCTGCGGCCGTCCGGCCGTAGCGACGTTGACATATGCTTACAGTGAGCAGACTGCTGTTGTAGGCCCGTTGGTTGAAGAGCATGACCCGCATTCCTGGGACTTGTGCTCTGATCACGCGGATAAGATTACGGCTCCTCAAGGTTGGGAGCTGGTGCGCGTGGACCACATTGAGCTCTTTGATGATGAAGAGTTGATGGCCTTGGCTGAAGCAGTGCGTGAAGCCGGCCGCGTGACCACCGGCTTGGTGGATGACAACACTGCGGGTGCTGGATGCGACCCAATTGATTACCAAGCAAATTTTGACGGTGCTGATCCGCAGCGCTCAAACCACCCGGTATTCCGTACCCGCCGCGTCGCGGATGCGCACCAGCGTCGCCGTGCTCACCTGTCGGTTGTGCCAGATGTGACCCCGGAGCCTTAAAAGATATTCCCTATGATGTCGGCAACACGGCCGCCATTTGAACTGCCATATAGCCGCCTGAATGCTGAGGGCGGCTAAACTTTCGGGTTATGCGTAACCGTGAAGCACTGGATGCAGTGATTAAAGCCTATGACGTCCGTGGCGTTGTCGGTCAAGACATTGATGAAGCATTTGTCCGTGATGTAGGAGCAGCGTTCGCTGAGCTCCTGCGCGGCGAGAGTGAGACCACCGTGGCTATTGGCCACGACATGCGCCCATCATCGCCAGCCTTGGCGGATGCTTTCGCTGAGGGTGTCACCTCCCAAGGCTTGGATGTTGTGCAACTCGGCCTGTGCGCCACCGATCAGCTGTATTTCGCAGCGGGTACTTTCAACTGTGCCGGCGCTATGTTTACTGCCTCGCACAATCCGGCGCAGTACAACGGCATCAAGCTGTGTCGTAAGGGCGCAACCCCAGTGGGTGAGGCAACCGGCCTGGCAGATATCAAAGACAAGATGGTCGAAGGCATTGCGCCTGCCGATGTCACCCCGGGCACGGTATCCCACCGTGACATCTTGAGTGATTACGCGGACTTCCTCAACGAGCTGGTTGACCTTAAATCCTCGCGTCCACTGGTAGTTGCCGTGGATGCTGCCAATGGCATGGGCGGGCACACCGTTCCAGCCGTGTTTGAAGAATTGCCTTTCGATGTCCGCCCGCTTTACTTCGAACTCGACGGCACTTTCCCGAACCACGAAGCTAACCCACTGGATCCAAAGAACCTTGTGGACTTGCAGAAATTTGTGGTTGAGCAAGGCGCAGATATCGGCCTGGCCTTCGATGGTGATGCTGACCGCTGCTTCGTCGTCGACGAAAAGGGCGATCCGGTATCACCATCTGCTATTTGTGCACTGGTTGCAGAGCGCTATTTGGCGAAGTTCCCAGGCGCTACCATCATCCATAACCTAATTACCTCCAAGACGGTGCCAGAACTGGTGACAGAGCACGGCGGCAAGGCAGTGCGCACTCGCGTGGGTCACTCCTTTATTAAGGCACAGATGGCTGAGCATTCCGCTGCCTTCGGTGGGGAGCACTCCGCGCACTACTACTTCCAGGAATTCTGGAACGCAGATTCCGGCATGCTTGCCGCTCTCCATGTGCTTGCCGCACTGGGACAGACAGAGCAGTCTCTTTCGGAGCTTATGGCGCAGTATTCCCGCTACCAAGCCTCCGGGGAAATCAACTCCACCGTGGCTGACCAAGCCGCCAGCCAGAAGGCCATCCTGGATGAGCTGGCAGATGACATTGAGTCCGTTGACGAACTCGATGGTGTCACCGTGGAATTGAAGGGAACCGACGCCTGGTTTAACGTTCGCGCTTCCAATACTGAGCCGCTCTTGCGTCTAAATGTCGAGGCCAAGACCCAAAAAGAAGTAGACGAAATTGTCGACCGCGTGCTCGGAATCATCCGCGCTTAAGCCCCGTTAGAGGCTAAGAAAACGCTACTCAACGAACCGAAACTCGCCTTAGAGCAACCGCTGTGAGGCGAGTTTCGTGTCTTCGCACATCATTATATTCGGCCGGACACTGTTGCATTCGTGCTGGTTGGGGAAGAAACCAGCGCAAATAATTTTTTAGACTGCTCTGTCTGTATTGTGCGAACCAAGTGGTGTGATTAACTTGGTTCTAAACGATTTAACTCCCCACGTTAGGACCAATCATGACCACTGCGACAGATAAAAAGCCACGCGCTCGGCGCGCGCCCAAGCCTGAAGGCCAGTGGAAAATCGACGGCACCGAACCGCTCAATGATGATGAGCGCATTAAGCAGGAAGATCCCGGCCTTTCTGCGAAGCAACGCGTTATAGATATTTACTCCAAGCAAGGCTTTGCTTCTATCCCACCTGAGGACTTAGCACCACGATTTAAGTGGTTGGGCATTTATACCCAGCGCAAGCAGAACCTTGGTGGTGAGCATACGGGACAGTTGTCCAATTCGGAGCTTCAAGACGAGTATTTTATGCTTCGTATCCGCTTCGACGGGGGCCGAGCTACCCCACAGCAACTGCGCGTTGTGGGCGAAATTTCTAAAGAATTCGCTCGTTCCACTGCAGACTTCACAGACCGTCAGAACATTCAGTTGCACTGGATTCGTATTGAAGACATGCCTGAAATCTGGGACCGCCTCGAGGCAGTAGGTCTTTCCACCATGATGGGCTGTGGCGACGTTCCACGTGTCATCCTGGGTTCTCCAGTCGCTGGTGTTGCCGAAGATGAGATTATTGACGCCACCCCAGCGATTGACACCATTGTTAATGACTACCTCAACCGCGATGACGTGCAAAACCTGCCACGTAAGTTCAAGACAGCTATCTCTGGCAACGCCCGTCAGGACGTCACCCATGAGATTCAGGATGTTTCTTTCGTAGGCACCAACCACCCAGAATATGGCCCAGGCTTTGATTGCTTCGTGGGCGGTGGCTTGTCCACCAACCCGATGCTCGCGCAGTCTATCGGTGCATTCGTGCCTCTTGAGCGTGTTCCAGAAGTATGGCACGGCGTGGTCTCCATCTTCCGTGACTACGGCTTCCGTCGTCTGCGCAACCGCGCGCGCCTGAAGTTCCTCGTTGCACAGTGGGGTATTGAGAAGTTCCGCCAGGTGCTCGAAGATGAATACTTGGAGTCCCCATTGCAAGATGGAATCCCAACCGTTCCACACATGGGCAACCGTGACCACGTTGGTGTGCACAAGCAGCAAGATGGCAACTTCTACGTTGGCGTCAAGCCCACCGTTGGTCACACCACAGGTGAACAGCTCATCGCGATTGCGGAGGTTGCTGAATCCTTCGGCATCGAACGCGTACGCACCACGCCGATGAAGGAGCTGCTGTTCCTCGACGTCAAGCCAGAAATCATTGAGCCGCTGTCCAAGGCACTCGATGAAACCGGCTTGTACTCCAACCCATCGGAGTTCCGTCGCGGCGTCATGAGCTGCACCGGCCTGGAGTTCTGCAAGCTGGCGCACACCACCACGAAGTCTCGCGCGATTGAGCTCGTGGATGACCTGGAAGAAACCCTGGGCGATCTGGATGTTCCAATCTCCATTACGCTCAACGGCTGCCCGAACTCTTGCGCACGCACCCAGGTCGCAGATATCGGTTTCAAGGGCCAGACTCTGACCGATGAAGACGGCAACCGCATCGAAGGTTTCCAGGTGCACCTCGGCGGCGCCATGGGCCTGAACGCGGACTTTGGTAAGAAGCTTCGTGGACACAAGGTCAAGGCAACTGAAGTAACTGAGTACGTCACTCGCGTGGTCACCAATTTCAAGGACCAGCGTGAACCCGGCGAGCAGTTCCGTGACTGGATTCTGCGCGCCGCAGATGAGGACTTGTCATGAGGTTTCGTCGCGAACCTAACCCCAACCGTAATCACCCACTGCATTGCCCATACTGCGCAGGTGAGCTGCTGTTTCCAGATGAGGAAACAGACTTCGCCTGGTCTTGCCAGGATTGCTTGCGCGTATTTTCCGTCTATTTCCACGGCCAGGATGAAGCACCAGTCGCCCCGGCTGCAGCGCCGTCATCCCAAGAAGCACTGGCCAACTCGTTGAAGAAGAAAGGGCACGACCTATGAACCAGGCATTTATCGCACTGTCGCACGGGTCGCGCCATGCTCAGGCTGCACCAGGTATCGAAAAGCTTGTTGCACGTACCGCGGAGCTGACCGGGGCTTATGGCAAGGCAGCTCACTTGGAGTTCAATACGCCTTCGCTTGTTGATGCATCGCTGGAGTTACGTGAGCACGGCTTCGACGAAGCAACACTGATGCCTTTGCTGTTCACCGACGGTTTTCACATGCGCTATGACGTCCCGAATGTCATGGAAGAAGCCCGTCGCGTCAGCGGCGTAGAGCTGCACCCTACCCCAGGGTTGGGCACGGGAACTGAGCTACTGGAAATCCTCGAAACTCAGCTGGCACGCGATGTCGCGCCTGAGGATAACCCACACGTCATCTTGTATGCAGTGGGCTCATCCAATGTTCAGGCCAATGAGTCCGTCGTGCGTCTATCGGTTCGACTGGCTGATGCCACTGGGCTGCAGACCAGCACCTTGTTCGCCACCTCCGGAGCCGGCAAAGCTGGCTACCTGTGGGGAAGTGAAGGCTTGCTCTTGCAGGCAACCGCGCATCCACGAATGCACATGCTTCCGCTGTTCGTAACGCAAGGGCTTTTGCTGGATTCCTTGAACCAGTCGCTGCCAAACATGATGCAGCTCACGGGTTCTAATGTCACCAGTTCACAGCCCTTGGGAACGCTACTTTCAGAAGTATTAGCCACCCGCCTTCACCAATCCCGTCGCGCTACCGCTGCATGGTCAGCATGAGTGCCCCAAACTACTTAGGATGAACACATGCCCACGCTTATTTTTATTGCTATAGCAGGCTTTGCTGCGCAACTAGTCGACGGCGGAATTGGCATGGGCTTTGGTGTCACCTCCACGACGCTGCTGCTATTTCTAGCCGGCCTGGGCCCTGCCCAAGCATCCGCTGTGGTCCACGCAGCAGAACTCGGAACCACACTGGTTTCCGGCTTTAGCCACTGGCGCTTTGGCAACGTGGACTGGAAGATTGTTTTCTCCCTAGCTATCCCCGGCGCTATCGCTGCATTTATCGGTGCAACCTTGCTGTCGAATCTTTCGTTGGACGCAGCTGAACCAATTACTTCCACTATCTTGTTCATCATCGCGTTGAACCTGATGTGGCGCTTTAGCCGCGGAAAAATCAAGCGCACCATTTCCAACAAGCCGCACTCCGCACCATTTTTGATAGGTCTCGGCTCTGTCGGCGGCATGGTTGATGCCACCGGTGGCGGCGGCTGGGGTCCGGTCACCACGTCCACCTTGCTGGCGGCAGGCCGTGAAAAGCCACGCCGCGTTGTCGGTACTGTTTCGGCGGCTGAATTCTTGGTCACCCTTGGTGCAACCTTGGGCTTCGTCTTCGGCCTGTGGGAGGAGCTCGTCGCTCACCTCGGCGCTATCGTAGCTCTGCTTATTGGTGGTTCGATTGCTGCTCCAATCGCAGCCTGGTTGGTTTCTCGCCTTAACCCGATTGTTCTTGGTGGCCTGGTCGGCACCGCCATCGCAGCGCTGAATATCTCTACCGTCTACGGTGGCCTCGGCTTCGAGCCTTCCACCTTCTGGGCATGGTTTATCCACCTCGCAATCATCGCGGTCGGTATCGCAGCCACCTTGCGCGGACACTTCCGTGCCCGTGCCCAGCGCGCTCAGGATGCAGAAGCGGAAGCAGCAGAAGCTGCCAAAGAAGGTGATGGTGCGGACGCGAAAGCAGTCCGCTCACCCGAAGAAGCAACCGCCCGCTAGTCCTTAGCGCAGGTCTGCGACTTCACCAATCACAAATACCGCCGGTGGCACAATCTGTGCCTCGGCGGTCTTTTCGCCCATAGACGCCAAAGTCGTCTTAAAGACGCGCTCCTCATCCATGGTGCCGTTTTCAATAATGGCAACCGGCGTTGTCGCAGCGAGGCCACCGGCGAGCAGCGCATCCGCGATGGCACCTGCATTGCGAACCCCCATAATCACGCTCAATGTCGCACCGGAGCGAGCCAATGCTGCCCAGTCCACCAGGCTCTTAACATGTCCTGGAGGCAAATGCCCGGACACAACCGTAAACGCATGCACGATACCGCGCTGGGTAACCGGCACGCTGGCACTCGCCGGAACGGATACAGCTGAAGTCACGCCGGGGATAACCTCGGTCGCGATACCCGCCTCAGCCAGTGCCTGGACCTCTTCAAAGCCACGGCCAAAGACAAAAGGGTCACCGCCCTTTAAACGCGTGACCTTCTTGCCCGCGCGCGCATGCGTGATGAGAAGTTCATTGATGCGGTCCTGCGACACTGACTTTTTATAAGGCAGCTTGGACACATCAATTACTTCCTTGCCATCCACGTCGCACAGCTTGTTGAGCTCAGCGGTGGGGCCCAAATGATCCGCGAGAATTACATCAGCATTTTGTAGAGCATGCATGCCACGTACCGTGATTAAATCCCATGCCCCTGGTCCGCCACCAACGAGAACAACAGGTTGGGGGTTTACCGGTGAATCTGCTGAAAAAGTCATGCAAATAGATTACCGCGCCACCACCGAAGTACACCTTTTACTAGGCTAGAACGCATGACAGATGATGGTTATTTTTCCGGGGCTGCGTATGACCCGGAAACCGTGCGATTTTTCGATGTCGCACACGAAGGTGCACAAATCCGCACCATCGCCGCACATACCCAGCACCTGGGAACGCTACGCGGGGCAGAGTTTCGCTCCATCGTTATCCTGCCAACAGACCAAGTCGCGCGTGCGGCGGCGGAGATGGTTATTGAATTAATATCGCCGCTTCCATGGCCAATGTCGGTCACGGATAAGCTGCCACATTTTGTGGGTCCGCTGGACTTGGTCATCGTGGTGGGAGAGCGCGCGGATGCTGATTGGGCATCCTTGGCGCTCATTAGCGCCGCGCGTCGTGGTGCTACAACTGCACTCATTGGCCCAGGCCGCGGTCCGCTGAATGAAGACGCCCCCGCGGACACCATTAGTTTCCCAACTCCGCCAACGGCGGATGGGGCATCACCAAGTCGCTATATCACCGGGCTTTTGGCATTGCTGTGGTCAATCACCGATGACGGTGTCATGGTGGCAGATCGTTTGCATGAGCTTGCCGATGCCGCGGATGCAGAGCTAGAGCAACTCTCACCAGAGCGCGATGCCACCGTCAACCCCGGCCGCGCACTGCGTGACTTTACGGCGGATGCACGCATGATCCACACTGGCTCTCGCGTGGATCAGCCGGCGGGTCTCCCCGCGGGTATAAACGTTGGTGTCACTGTGGCCCGGTGTGCGGCAAGCATTTGGTCGACGCGTGGGCTTTCAGGAGAATTCCTCGAGCCCGAACAAGTGCCGGTTGTTTTAGAACGCAGCCAGGAATCTTCGGCGAGCGACGACATTTTCTATGACCCTTTCCTGGATGGGGAAAAGTCTCTAGTACCCTTGAGAGTAATTGTTTGGGGGCAAGCACAGTCACAACTGCCAAACTCGCTTGCCATGGCATGCACCGACACTGACACCAGTGATCTGGTTTGCGCCGTCCAACTACTCACGCGTGCATTCGCCGCGACCGCTTACGATGTTTCAAAGGAAGATTAATGCAGCTGCTTAACAGTGCGACCCGAACCTATTCGTGGGGTTCAAAGACACTAATTCCGCACTTGCAAGGACAGGCCGCATCCAACCATCCCATCGCAGAGCTGTGGTATGGAGCGCACCCTGGGGGACCAGCCACCGTTGATGGCAAGCCATTAGACACCATCATCGCCGCCGACCCGCAGGCTGCGTTGGGGGAGCACGTGGCTTCCACCTATGACAACAAGTTGCCGTTCTTGCTCAAGATTCTCTCTGCCGATGAGCCTTTGTCTTTGCAGGCGCACCCTTCCAAGGAACAAGCCGAAGAAGGCTTCGCGCGTGAGAACGCCGAGGGTGTCGCGATGGACGCGTCTAACCGCAGCTACAAAGATGACAACCACAAGCCAGAGTTGATTGTGGCGCTGACTGACTTCTACGCCATGGCAGGTTTCCGGCCACTGGTTCACACGCGTGAGCTTTTCAATGCTCTTAATTGTGCAGAACTCAGCCGCTACGCCAACATGCACATCGCTGATGGGCGTCTTACTAGCGCGGATGAAGCAGATAGCCTGCGAGCACTGTTTACCACCTGGATTACCATCCCAGCGGTCACGCGCCGTGAGCTCATCGCCGCCTTGATTGAAAGCGCGAAGCAGCTGCTGACCACCCTGAACCAAGATTCCTGGATGCGTCCGGTGCTCAAGACCATTATTGAGCTGAACCAGCTCTACCCAGGTGATGTGGGAGTACTGGGGGCGATCCTGCTCAACCATGTGCAGCTAAGCCCCGGTGAAGCCATCTACCTCGATGCCGGTCAACTGCATGCCTATGTGCGCGGGCTGGGCGTGGAAATCATGGCGAATTCCGACAATGTTCTGCGTGGTGGCCTCACCCCAAAGCACGTGGATGTTCCTGAGCTAGTCAAAGTTCTGTCATTCAACACCGTTGCTGACCCACGCGTCAAGCAAATTGACCGTTCGGATTCTGCACCCGTCCACGGCGCGCAGGCAATGAACTATCCCGTCCCAGTCGGTGAGTACGCGCTGACCCGCTGTGAGTTGGGTGCTGGCGATGAAGTGGACACGGAAAGCGAAGGCCCTGGCGTTATCTTGTGCACCTCCGGCACTTTAGTGTTGACCGCCGAAGACGGCTCAGTCTTGGAGCTGACGCCTTCTCAGGCAGCATGGGTTCCAGCCTCCGACGGCAAGATCACCATGACTACCCCAGAGAACGCCCAAGCGTTTATTGCCCGGGTTTAGTTAGTTCTGTTCTGAGCTATTTGGAGCTTGCGCCTCTTCAGTAGGCGTAGGCTCCTCGCTGTCTTCTGGCTCACTTGGCTCAGAAGGTTCCGCCGGCTCTGAAGGCTCTGATGGTTCAGCAGGCTCAGACGGCTCTGATGGTTCAGCAGGCACAGACGGCTCGCCAGGCTCTGATGGTTCCGACGGCTCTTCAGAAGGCTGCGAAGGGCTTGGGATGCCCGTTGTTGGGTCATCGTCATCACGATCCGAGTTATTCGGACGCGTACGCGTTGGCGAATTATCTGAGGTCCCATTATTCGGAGTCTGCGAATTAGACGTACCCGGCTGAGGGGAAGGGCTTTGGCTCTGGCCCTGACCCTGGGTAGCAGAGGTCTGGGTTGGTGTTTCCGTATCCGTTGCTACCGTGCCCTGATCTGGCGCCTGTGCATAGTTATCAGGCTGCTGGCCAAAGATTGGCTCTGGACGGTACACATTCGTTGGGCTGGTGGTTTCACGGTGGGGATTGACCACGGAATTAGGAGCCAAGAACGGGTCGTCTGAGAAATCAGGGGTGTTGTCTTGGCTGCGTGAAGAATTATTCGCCGAAGAATTCGCGCGGCGGTTGTCTGAATCAGACTCTTCTGACTCATCACGGTCCTGTGCATCACGCTGAGTAGTTTCAGTCGTGGACTGCGTTGCCATGGTCGGATCGGCGTTAACCGATGTTGGGGTGCCCATTCGCCACACACCAAAACCCACGGCAGCTGCCACAAGCAGTCCTACCGTGAAAAATATGGTGACGCGACGAACATCTGAATTCACAGGCGCCCTTCCGGTTGGTAACGAATTAGTAACGAGATTACCACGCTCGGCTAAGAATGGAAATAGGTTCAACACAAGTTTTTCCCGCGTGGAAAAACTGGGGCTGTTCTGGTGTTTCGCTCTGCGAACACGTGCCAAAAATGGCTGTTGTGTTCAACCTCACCTAGGTGGTTAAGTGAGTCTTGATACGTGGTTGTTATTAAGTGCCGCCATGCCCGGCGGGTTTTACTAGGCTTCATGTATCAAGTTGGCTAGTGTCGATTGTGCAGTACTGTCATGGCAAGCAAATGCGTTGTGAAGGATAACGAAAATTAAAAGGAGCAAAGCCCATGAGCACTTGGGATGAGCATATTTTCACCAGTGACGTCAATGTTGAGTTTCTGGATGATCTGATCTCTTTGGAAGAAGACGACATCATTGAAGCGATCCGCGACGCAATCGTGTTGGCCACCGATGACAGTGGGGCAACCGAAGACGAAGAGCAGAACGCTCTAGCCGCAGCGACCATCGCTGCGATTTGGGCCGGGGCACCATTTTCTGCCGGCGAAGTTGTCTCTAACTACCCGTACATCCGTGATTTGGTTGGCTACTCTTCGGAGACTCTTAATGAGAAGGCCACCTCTTTGCTGGAGGACGTGGAAGAAGAATACGACCTCGAGCCTTTCCTTGAAGCACTCGCTTAATGATTATTGCGATTGAAGGGATTGACGGTGCCGGAAAAAATACGCTGGTGCAACACCTGCGTGAGGAGCTAGATATCCCAGTCAGGGTTTTGGCCTTTCCGCGCTATGAGGAGTCTATTCATGCCCAGCTCGCCCAAGAGGCGTTGTATGGCCGCATGGGTGATCTGACTTCGTCGGCGTACGCCATGGCAACGTTGTTCGCGCTGGACCGTCATGGTGCGAAAGAGCAGTTGCTCGCTGCAGCGGATAGCCCGGAGTTGTTGATTTTGGACCGCTATGTGGCATCGAATGCAGCGTATTCCGCAGCCAGGCTTGCCGATGACTCCGTGATGGACTGGGTCTTTGACCTGGAATTCGGGCGTCTGGGCTTGCCCAAGCCGCAGCTGCAGTTTTACTTGGCCACCGATGTAGAGGTGGCCGCAGATCGTGCTTCTTCGCGCTCGGCACAAGATGCCAGCCGCGAAAAAGATGAGTACGAAAAAGACGGAAACCTTCAGGCGGCAACCGCTGCGGCTTATGGCCGACTCGCCGAGTCCAATTGGGCAGGTCAGTGGATTGCTACTGCTGATAAGGGTATTATTATCGACAATGTTCGAAAACTTGTAGGGGAGTAAACGTGGCGCCAAAGATCCTAGTGGTGGATGACGATCCTGCCATTTCGGAGATGTTGACAATTGTTCTGGAATCCGAAGGATTGCAGCCTATTCCCATCACCGACGGCAATGATGCAGTCGCCGCTTTTGAGCAGCACAATCCTGAGCTCATCTTGCTTGACTTGATGCTGCCTGGAATGAACGGTGTGGATATTTGCCGTGCCATTCGCCGCGATTCGAATGTGCCGATTGTCATGCTCACCGCAAAGACCGACACCGTTGATGTCGTGCTGGGCCTAGAGTCCGGCGCAGATGATTACATCACCAAGCCCTTCAAGCCGAAGGAATTGGTGGCTCGTATCCGCGCGCGCCTGCGCCGTACAGAGACTACTTCGACGGAAATCATCGAAGTCGGAGATCTGCATGTTGATGTTTCTGAGCACACCGTTACCCGCCGTTCCCCGAACGGTGGCCAGGGCGAAGAGCTGTCTTTGACCCCGCTGGAGTTTGAACTCCTCGTGGAAATGGCACGCAAGCCCGGTCAGGTGCACACCCGCGAGGAGCTGCTGGAGAAGGTGTGGGGTTACCGCCACGCATCCGATACCCGTTTGGTCAATGTTCACGTGCAGCGCCTGCGCGCAAAGATTGAACATGATCCGGAAGACCCGCAGATTGTGTTGACAGTGCGTGGTGTTGGCTACAAGACCGGCAAGAACGACTAGTAAATAAGTTCGTTCCTTCTGGTTGATGGAGGCAGTTAGTTATTAAGTCCCGGTTGCGTCATTTACGTGACGTGCTCAGTGAGATGTGGCGTACCTCGTTGCAGGTACGCGTCATCGGCATGATCTTGGTTGCCTCCACCGTGGTCATGATCATCTTGGCCTATGCACTGGTCTCCGTTCTGACGCAGCGTCTGGTCGATCAAAAGGTCGACATCGCGGATCAAGAAATTGAACGCGCACGCATTGCGGTCGAGCAGCAGATTAATGCCACTGGCTCAGCCAACTCGGTCCAAGTCAGAATCAACTCGGCGCGCGCTTCATTGACGCAAATGTCGGCGGAGGGCGGCGAATCCCACGCGTCGTATGAACCAGTCATCGTGGTAGAAAACACCGCCGGTGAAATCACCACCTCGCCAGAGGGCTACCGCATTCCGGAACCACTCCGGGCCTCAGTCGCCAATGACCAGGTGATGTACCAATTCACCACCATTGACCAGCCGGGTGGCTCGTCCTACCGCGCGCTAGTCGTGGGCACTCCAACCATGGCGGATATTCCTGACCTCCAGCTGTATCTGGTGATGTCGATGGAATATGAAGAATCCACCATGGCCCTGATGCGCGGTCTGCTTTCTGCCGCAGGCGTCGTGGTGGTGGTCCTTCTCGTCGGTATCGCGTGGCTGGCTATTCAGCAGGTTATTACCCCGATTCGTTCGGCCTCGCGCATCGCTCAGCGTCTAGCCGCCGGTCACCTGCGTGAGCGCATGGTGGTTGATAGCGAAGACGAAATGGGCCGCCTGGCAGCTTCCTTCAATGACATGGCGGACAAGTTGTCCAAGCAGATTACCCAGCTGGAAGAATACGGTGACCTGCAGAGGCAGTTCACCTCTGACGTCTCCCATGAGTTGCGTACCCCGTTGACCACGGTGCGCATGGCCGCAGACCTCATCGCTGATGATGCTGAAAACTTGGAACCACATACCCGCCGTGCGAGCCAATTGATGACTCGCGAGCTCGATCGATTCGAGGAACTGCTCGCGGACTTGCTGGAAATCTCGCGCCACGACGCAGGTGTTGCAGACCTGCAATCAGCCAACATCGATATCCGTTCCTGTATTGAATCAGCTATGCAGCAAACAGAGCACCTGGCCAAGGAGCTTGACGTCGAGGTTATCTCGAACGCACCTGAGACTCCCGTGAACGTGCAGGCTGATTCACGGCGTATCGAACGCGTGCTGCGCAACCTGCTGGCCAATGCCATCGACCACTCTGAGGGCAACCCCGTCACCATCGATGTCGGGAATACTGAGACTGCCATTGCAGTTGCTGTCACCGATGAAGGCGTGGGTTTGAAAGAAGGCCAAGAAGAACTCGTCTTTAATCGTTTCTGGCGTGCAGATGCCTCCCGTAAGCGCCACTCCGGCGGCACGGGTCTGGGCTTGGCCATTGCTCGCGAGGACGCGGTGCTGCACGGCGGTACCCTTGACGCCACTGGCATCCCGGGCGTGGGCTCACGCTTCCGTCTGATCATTCCGCGCACACCTGGTGCTCCTTTCGGGGACGAGCCATTGCCGCTGATCGTGCCGAATGCGCCGGTTGTGGTTGGTGAAGAGGATGAGGAGGCAAACTCATGAAGCGCTTTATCGCCGCCCTCGCTGTAACAGCTCTATCTTTGTCAGCGTGCTCCACGCTGCCGAGTGCCTCCGACCCGCAAGTGTTGCGTTCTTTCTCACCGGAGCCCGAAGTCGATCCTGCCGTGGGCCCGACCCCTGGGCAAGAAGCTGACCTTTTGGTCCGTGAGTTCTATTCAGCGGCGGCTATTCCTTCCTCGGACTACAGCGCGGCGCGATCATTCCTGTCTCCGGAAGCAGCGGAGAACTGGAACCCAGAAGAATCCATGCGCATCGTGGATCTCATTGAGCTGACTTCGCAAAATATTCAAGGCTCTAACCAACGCGCGTTTACCGTTCGCGGCAGCGTCATTGGTTCCATTGCATCTGGTGGAAGCTATGTTCCAGAAAACTCTGGCTATGAAACCACTATCCGCATGGAGCAAGTCGACGGCGAATGGCGTATTACTGACTTGCCTGATGGCGTGGTGTTTGAACGCACCGAGTTGCGCAATCATTACCAGCCGCTGCCGGTGTATTTCTACCGCCAGACGGGCAGCGTTCTTGTCACCGACAGGCGCTGGCTCTTCGGCAGCCAAACCTCGGTGGACGCGCAGCTGATCACGTTGCTGCTGGAAGGGCCATCGGCACGCATCGCACCGGCGACCACCACCGTGGTTCCGGAAGAAGCTACCTTCGTGGGCGTCGAAGACGGCGTCTACAACTTCGCGGGCATGCAAAATATGTCCGCCGATGACCGCCTGCGCTTCGCAGCTGAACTGGTGTGGACGCTTTCACACGCAGGGGTGCAAGAACCATATTCCGTGACCGCTGATGGTGCGCCGTTGGTGGAAAACTTGGAATCCATGACCACCGATGACTTTGCCGAATACAACCCGCGCGTGGCATCGAACTCCGTTGCACCGTTGTACGCGCTTAATGACGGCAATATTTTGCAGGTCTCTGGCAACGCCGCTGAACCAATCGAGGGCCCTCTGGGCGACAGCGGCAATATCGAGTCGGCTGATATCTCCGCGAATGGCGTGGTTGCTGCGGTGCGCCGCGAAGGTGATGAATCGCAGCTGATCTTCGGCGAAGTCGAGGGACAACCAGAAGAAGCCTTGCAAGCGGATACGATCTCGCGGCCGACATTTGAAAATGCCGGGCAGGCAGCATGGGCTGTGGTCGAAGGCGATGAAATCATGCGTTTGGTGCGCTCACCGCAAACCGGAGAAGTCACCACCACGCGCGTGGATAAATCTGAACTGGATGACACCGATGGGGAAATCTCAGTCATTCGCCTGTCCAACTCGGGCGCACAGGCTGCGATGATTATTGGCGGCGAGGTCTACATCGGCGTGGTTGAGCGGCAGCGTTCCGGCGATTTCCGCCTCACCAACATCTACAACCCAGCCAGTGAGCTCGGTGGCACCGCGCTCAGCTTGGACTGGCAGGCAGACGGCTCGCTGGTGGTGGGTACTTCGACGCAGGAAACCCCTGTCTGGCGCGTTGAACAAGATGGCTCTTCGGTCTCTACGTTGCCGTCGGGCAACATCACCATTCCAGTGGTGTCCATCGCGGCTTCGCCGTCGACGCTGTACATCACCGATTACCACGCCATGCTGCAGCTACCGGTGGAGACAGAATCCACCTACTGGCGCGAAGTCCCAGGCATGCAGGGGCTGCGCTCAGCGCCGATTGTGGCGAACTAAATGGAGCTGCTCCTCCCGCGCGCGTGCGCTGGCTGCCGGCATCCTGGCGCCGTATTGTGCCGGGAATGCCAGGAGATCTTGCGGGAGGTTCCACAGCAGATCTATCGCACTTCGCTTATCGATGTCCCCGTATTTTCCTTAGGCGCCTACTCCGAATTAAGGCGCAACATCATCATCACGATGAAGGAGTACAACAACCGGGCGGTGCGGCCCTACGTGGGCGCAGTGGTGCACGCGGGTTTGAGATATCTCATAGCGCGCGGAGACATTCCCGATGATGTGGTGCTGGTACCCGCCCCGACGCGTGCCAAATCAGCATCCTTGCGTGGCGGCGACCCAGTATTACATGTCTGCCAAGCAACGGGGATGAACGTTCACAACTGCGTGCGCATTTTCAGGGGTGCTGCGGACCAGTCGACGCTTTCCGCAGAAGCGCGCCGGGATAATATGCGCCGCAGCGTGGAACTGTTCACCCCAGTGGTAAAAGCCCCGCTCATCCTCATTGATGACGTCATGACCACAGGTTCTACCTTGTCCGCGATGGTGGAAGTTTTGCGCGGAGCGGGGGCAGAAGTAGCGGGGGCATTAGTTTTTGCTGACGTTTAGGGCACATTGGTTATGACCACTGGTAGGATTAACAGTGTCACACACAGTAGATGTAAACATCGAAGTCACACCTACTGATTGTGAGTACATCCGGCCCCAGGGGCCCAATGTTTGGCCCCGCGAATACAGGGAGGCAAGTCATGACCGACACCACCACCGCAGCACAGGTCACCATTACCGGACGAAACGTGGAGGTGCCAGAGCACTTCTCCGACCGGGTCAAAGGGAAACTTTCCAAGATTGAACGCCTCGACCCGACGTTGACCTTCTTCCACGTCGAGCTGCAGCATGAGCCAAACCCTCGCCGTGATGCTCAGGCAGAGCGCATTCAGATCACTGCAACAGGCAAGGGACACATCGCTCGCGCTGAGGCGAAGGAAGACTCTTTCTACGCAGCACTTGAGACCGCCGTGGCAAAGATGGAACGTTCTTTGCGCAAGGTCAAGGTTCGCCGTGAAGCAACCAAGTCCGGTCACCGTGCTCGCAAGGGAACTGGCGAATTGGCTGCAGAGATCGTTGCGGATGCTGAGGCAGCACGCGAGGATCAGCGCGAGGAGCGCTACGTTGACCCATACGCAGAGACCATTGAGGAGCAGCGTCCAGGCCAGGTAGTTCGTTCCAAGGAGCACCCAGCAACGCCAATGAGCGTGGATGATGCTTTGAGCGAGATGGAGCTTGTCGGCCACGACTTCTACCTCTTCATCAATGAAGAAACCCAGCGCCCATCCGTGGTGTACCGTCGCCACGCTTTTGACTACGGCCTGATTTCTTTGACTGAGGACCCAGAAGCTTAAGCCTTAAGCTTTACGCCCAGTCGTGTTACTTCGGTAACGCGGCTGGGCTTTACTGTTTTATTTGGGGAGCTAAGGCCGTACTTAATAAATCCTTGCGTACAATAGCGGGGAGCTAGTCAACAATGTCGTGGAAGTAAAGGAATAATTACAAGTGTTTGGACTTTCCAAGCTGCTGCGTGCGGGTGAAGGACGCACCGTTAAGCGGCTCGACAAGATGGCTGACCAAGTCATTGCTCTCGAAGACGATTTTGCAGCGCTTTCCGATGCAGAGCTGAAGGGCAAAACCGACGAGTTTAAGAAGCGTCTGTCTGATGGGGAGGACCTCAACGACATCCTCCTTGAAGCTTTCGCTACTGTCCGTGAGGCTGCATGGCGCGTGCTGAACCAGAAGCACTACAAGGTGCAGATTATGGGCGGCGCGGCTTTGCACTTCGGCAACGTTGCCGAGATGCGCACCGGTGAGGGCAAGACCCTGACCTCTCTGCTCGCGGCTTACCTTAATGCGCTGGATGGCAAGGGCGTTCACATCGTGACCGTCAACGACTACCTGGCGCGTCGTGACGCGGAGATGATGGGCCGTGTTCACCGTTGGCTTGGTCTGTCCGTCGGCGTGATCTTGAACGACATGCGTCCGCCAGCGCGTAAGGAAGCTTATGCGTGCGATATTACGTACGGCACCAACAACGAGTTGGGCTTCGATTATCTGCGTGACAACATGGTCCGCAATCTCAAGGATTGCGTGCAGCGTGGGCATAACTACTGCATCGTCGATGAGGTGGACTCCATCCTTATTGATGAGGCCCGTACCCCGCTGATTATTTCTGGCCCGGTTGATGGTTCTTCGCAGTTCTATGGTGTCTTCGCTACTTTGGCGCCGCGCATGCGTGAAGGCATCCATTATGAAGTGGACATTAAGAAGCGCACCGTTGGTGTCTTGGAAGAAGGCGTTGAATACGTCGAGGACCAATTGGGCATTGACAACCTTTACGCTCCTGAACATTCTCAGCTGGTCAGCTACCTCAACAACGCGCTGAAGGCGAAGGAACTGTTTACCCGCGACAAGGACTACATCGTTCGCGATGGCGAGGTTCTCATTGTTGACGGTTTCACCGGCCGTATCCTGGCTGGCCGCCGCTACAACGAAGGTATGCACCAGGCGATTGAAGCCAAAGAGGGCGTAGAGATTAAGAACGAGAACCAGACTCTGGCGACCGTTACTTTGCAGAACTACTTCCGTCTCTACGAAAAGATTTCCGGCATGACCGGTACCGCAGAGACTGAGGCGGCGGAGCTGAACTCCATCTATGAACTCGATGTGGTTCCAATCCCAACCAACCGTCCAAACCAGCGCGCGGACCACTCTGACCGCATTTACAAGACTCAGGAAGCAAAGTTCGCAGCGGTAGTAGATGACATCGCTGAGCACGTTGAGCAGGGCCAGCCGGTGCTGGTTGGTACCACCTCCGTCGAGCGCTCTGAGTACCTGTCCCAGCTGCTGGATAAGCGCGGGGTGAAGCACTCCGTGCTGAACGCGAAGTACCACGAAGAAGAAGGCAACATCATTGCCCGCGCGGGCCGTCCTGGCAACGTCACTGTTGCAACCAACATGGCTGGCCGTGGTACCGATATCGTGCTGGGTGGCAACCCAGAAGTCATCTTGGACATGAAGCTGCGTGAGCGCGGCCTAGATCCATTTGATGACGAAGAGAAGTACCAGGAAGCTTGGGACGCTGAGATCGAAGATGAGCGTGAGCGCTCTAAGCGTCTTGGTGATGAGGTGCGTGAATCTGGTGGCCTGTACGTTCTCGGTACCGAGCGCCACGAGTCCCGCCGTATTGATAACCAGCTACGCGGTCGTTCTGGCCGTCAGGGTGACCCAGGCGAGTCCCGTTTCTACCTGTCCATGCGCGATGAGCTCATGGTGCGCTTCGTGGGCCAGTCCATGGAAAACATGATGAACCGGCTGAATGTTCCAGATGATGTTCCGATTGACTCCAAGATGGTGTCTAACTCCGTCAAGGGCGCGCAGGCGCAGGTGGAGAACCAGAACTTTGAAATGCGTAAGAACGTTTTGAAGTACGACGAGGTGCTCAATGAACAGCGCAAGGTTGTTTATGCGACGCGTCGTTCCATCTTGGACTCTTCGGACATCAAGGACAACATTCGCACGATGATCGCGGATACGGTGACCGCTTATGTCTCTGGCGCAACCGCTACCGGTTATGTCGAGGACTGGGACTTGGACCAGCTGTGGAATGCACTGGATGTGCTCTACGGTCCGACCATCGACGCACAAGAACTTGTTGAGGGCTCTGAGTACGGCGCCCCAGGCGAGCTCACCGCAGAACAGCTCACGGACGCGTTGGTCAATGATGCTTTGGCTCAGTACGACGACTTGGAAGCAAAGATTTCTGAAATCGGCGGCGAGAAGCAGATGCGCGATACCGAGCGCATGATCATCTTGCCTGTGATCGACAGCAAGTGGCGTGAGCACCTGTATGAGATGGACTACCTCAAGGAAGGCATCGGCCTGCGTGCCATGGCTCAGCGTGACCCTCTGGTGGAATACCAGAAAGAGGGTGGCGACATGTTTAACGCAATGAATGAGGGCGTGAAGGAAGAAACTGTGCGCCAGCTATTCATGTTGCGTAAGCAGATGACCAAGCAAGAGCAGGAACAGGAAACCAAGCAGGCTTAAAGTAAGCGAAAGGCACGCAGCTTGTTGTGGCCTTTCGCTAGCCTTCCGGTGAAAGCAATCTGCTTTTCCCCATAGATGGCGGTACCAAAGTACTCGCCATCTTCGCGTCCATGCAGTGATTTCATCCACATCCGCAAGTTCTCAGAACGATGAGCGCGGGACCATGAACTCAAGTGCATGGTGATCGATGGGTCGAAATAGGTGGGCGTGAGATGCGATAGCGGGCGAAGACCTGCTGCGACATCGAGCGCGATGCCCACGAGTTTGCTGATTAAAACTCGCTGCGCAGCGTCCATATTGGTGGACGGGGCGGAGTAAATGACCGTGTCTTCCGGAATAAAGCGCAACAAATGAGCGCATCCGGGAATCGGTTGATACACGTTGCGGGACCTTTCGTTGTAAGGTCCCAGGCGGGTACATTGTGGGCTTAGTAAACATTGTGTCATGAGATTGCGCTAGTCTCGAGTTAAATTTATTTATTATTTGGAGGAACCATACCTATGCGAGGACTAATCGTTGACTACGTCGGCGTCTTGGACGGACCAGACGAAGATGTAAAGCGTTGGCAAACACTCTTATCGGCAGCTAAAGCGAACGGCGTAGATCTAGCGATTTTGTCTAATGATCCGGGCGGCCCAGCAGCGGAACCAATCCGCGAATGGGAGTACAAAGGCCTGGTAGATGCGGTTATTCTCTCCGGCGAGGTGGGTGCAGAAAAGCCAGACCGTGCAGCCTTCCAGGCAGCGGCGGATGCGTTGGAGCTACCACTGAGCGACTGCGTGATGATTGATGACAACATCCTCAATGTCCGCGCCGCTGTTGAAAACGGCATGGTGGGCATGTTGTACACCGTATTTGACCGAACCAGCGTGGAGATTCAGGCAGTCTTTGACCTGGAGGGTGAGTTCTAGAGTGCGCGTATACCTACCCGCTACTTTCAACATGCTGGTTGAACTCAATGAAACCAGCGAAGTCTTCGCACGCTCCGGTTGGGGCTTTGCCTCCACCCAGGCGTTGAAGGAATTCTATACCGAGGGCGATGAGGAAGAGATTGCCTACTCGGCTTTCCTCGAAGCTTCGATGGCTTCACTGCGTTTGCTGGCCATTGGGGATGAGCCACACTTTGCGAAGCGCCGCGTGGTTATCTCCGCTGACGTTGATGACTCTGTGATTACTCCGATGCCAGATATGGGCGACCCTGTGGTCAAGCTGGAGCCAGCCAAGGTGAGCCTGGATGATATCGTGTGTTTCCACATCGATGTTGAAGAATCCGAGGAAGCCACGGCCAAGGCCATTGAGGTTATTGATACCGCGGACCTTGGTGATGAGGACGCTGAGCTCGCTGTCGGTGACGCCCTGGATAACTTCATGGCGTACTACGACGTCAGCGAGCTGCCTTTCCTCGTTGAGCTTTTCTAGAAGTCGAGCTATCTAGTACTCGTCGTTACTGCGCAAGGCAGTTAAGAGGGCCCTGACCGCATCGCGTCTGCGAGCGGTGGAGGTGCCCTCCTCTATTTTGTCCAAGGCGCACTCTGGGTCAGCCGGGGGACCGGCGTGGGTACAACCGCGCGGGCACTGCTCGACGATGGCGTCGAGGTCGGAGAAGACGTCTAAAACGGTGTCTGCATCAACGTGTGCGAGGCCGAATGAGCGAATGCCGGGAGTGTCAATGATCCAGCCGTCATCGTCAGGCAGACGCAACGCTACGGACTGCGTGGAGGTATGTCGGCCCTTGCCCACAGCGGAGACTTCGCCGGTTTCACGGAAAGCGTCGGGCACGAGGCGATTAACAAGGGTGGATTTGCCGACGCCTGAGTGTCCAATGAAAGCCGTGACGTGTCCGGAGATCAGCCCGGAGACTGCATCAAGAGTGTCATCAACGCCGGCTTCGACCACAGTGACATCCAGGTCAGCGAAGGTCTCCGCGAACGGAGCCGCGTCAGCCAGATCTGTCTTGGTCAAGCACAAAATGGGATGCACATTGCCCACGAATGCTGCGATGAGGGCACGTTCCACGAAACCTGCGCGCGGTGGGGGATCGGCAACAGCGGTGACAATCAACATCTGGTCAGCATTGGCGACCACGATGCGCTCATAAGGATCCGTGTCATCGGCTGTGCGGCGAAGAACCGAGGTGCGCTCTTCCAGTTTGACGATTCGTGACAGCGTATCTTTCTTGCCCGTGGTATCTCCCACCACGCCGACGCGGTCGCCGACTTCAACCGGAGTTCGGCCCATCTCGCGAGCGCGCATGGCAACAACCACGGGGCCATCATCGAGTGCTACGCCCCAGCGGCCACGGTCTTTGGTGATGACCATGCCGAACTTGGCATCATCATGGGCCGGACGGTCCTTGGTGCGCGGACGCGAACCTTTACCGGGGCGGACTCGGACATCGGATTCGTCATAACGTCTAGCCATTAGGGTTCAGCATCTTCTCCCACATGCGGGCAAAGCCAGGCAAGGTCTTTGCAGTGGTCTCAATATCGTCTACCTCAACGCCTTGGACGCGCAGGCCAATAATCGCACCAGCGGTAGCCATGCGGTGGTCAGCGTATGCGTGCCACAGCCCGCCGTGGAGTGGAGCAGGATTGATCTGCAGACCGTCTTCGAGTTCAGTCACGTCACCGCCGAGGTTGTTGATCTCGGTTGCGAGTGCCTTTAGACGGTCGGTTTCATGACCGCGCAGGTGCGCGATGCCCGTGAGGCGCGACGGCGTGTCAGCTAAAGCAGCGAGAGCGGCAACCGTGGGGGTGAGCTCGCCGATCTGCGACATGTCCAGCTCGATACCGGTGATACGTCCATCTGGTTTGCCCACCGCGCGCAGGTATCCAGGGGTTTGCTCAACTGTTGCGCCCATGTTGGTGAGGATTTGGCGGAAGGCATCACCCGGCTGGGTGGTGGTCGCAGGCCAATGATTAATGGTTAGCGAGCCACCGGTGACTGCCGCGGCGGCGAGGAAGGGGGTGGCGTTGGACAGGTCTGGTTCGATATTCCAGGTTCCGCCCTGGATGGTTCCAAGATGAACCTTCCACCAGTTCTCGCCTTGCTCGACAGTGATGCCGGCCTGGCGCAGCATAGCCACGGTCATCTCGATGTGAGGCATGGAAGGCAGTGTGCCGCCCTCGTGGCGCACGGTGATGCCATTGCCGTAGCGCGGAGCGGACAGCAGCAGGCCAGAGACGAACTGGGAGGAACCAGATGCATCGATAGTGATTTCACCGCCGGCTGGGACACCGGTGGAGGTGACCGTCATTGGCAGGGTGTCACTGGAGACTTCCACGCCGAGCTCACGCAAGGCCTTCGCCATGGTTGCCATGGGGCGCACACGCGCTTGCTCATCACCGTCGATCTCGACTGGGCCAGACGCCAGTGCGGCGACCGGTGGGAGGAAACGCATGACTGTTCCGGCAAGGCCGCAATCAATAGATCCGCCGGACAGTTCGCCTGGAGTGATACGAATATCGGTGCCTTCAGCTTCGACGCCGATACCAAGATTGCGCAATGCTGCCGCCATCAATTCCGTATCACGGGAGGTAAGAGGGTTGCGAAGCAGTGAGGGTGAATCCGCGAGCGCAGCCAAAATAAAGGCGCGGTTCGTAATCGACTTGGAACCAGGAATCTGTTGGGTCCATTGAATTGGGCCTTGGGCCACGGGTGCAGTCCACGAATTTGTCATATCGTCCATAATAGGGGCATGTGCGGACGATTTGTTTTATTCACCTCAGAGTTACTTGACCATGTCGGTGAGCTGCCCGGCGTCGAAGAAGTACACGCTCCCGATGGTGTCCCTGGACCGCGGTACAACATCGCGCCGACCATGATGGTGCCGGTCGTGCGGGTGCAAGAATCCCTGGCCAACGTCGAACCGGGGCGTTGGGGGCTGCTTCCACACTGGAAGAAAGACTTGGACGGCCCGCCGTTGTTTAACGCGCGCGGGGAAACCGTTGCTTCCAAGCCGTCATTTCGGGATGCATATAAAGGCAAGAATGGCTCCGGCCGCTGCCTGATCCCCATGAATGGTTACTACGAGTGGCATGAGAAAGTACCGCACTATGTATCTCGTCCCGATGGCAAGCTCATGTGGGTCGCGGGTCTATGGGCTAGCGGGCTGGATCGGCTCTCCGCCACGATGGTGACTACTGAAGCCCGAGAACCCATGGACTGGTTGCACAACCGTCTGCCGCGCTTTCTTTTGGAAGAAGAAATGCGCCCGTGGCTCGAAGGGAACATGGACGAAAACCTGCTGCAGCCCTCACCGAAAAAACTGCGGGAACTCTTTGAAGTTCGCCCAGTTGATAAGGCAGTGGGCAATGTCAGGAATGACTATCCAGAGTTAATTGGCTGAAGTTAGTTGGCTAAAGGTGGCATCGGCAAGCAAGGCGAGGTCTTCAGCGGCAATCTCCAAGTCGAGGCCCCTGCGGCCGGCTGAGACATAAATGGTTTCATGTTCTTTCGCACTGACATCGATGACCGTGGCCAGCTTCTTCTTCTGCCCCAAAGGCGAAATGCCACCTGGCACATACCCTGAGGATCTCTGCGCCTTAGCCGTATCTGCCATCGCAGCTTTTGGTGCGCCCAACGCTTTTGCCGCACGCTTCAAACTGAGCTTCTCAGGCACGGGAATCACGCACACCGCAAGAGTGCCAGTAGACAACTCAACGACCAACGTTTTGAAAATCCGCGCGGGGTTTCCACCTATGGATTCAGCGGCGGCATCGCCAAAGTTACTGGTGCCGGAATCAAAAGAATGCACCTGATGCGGCACGCCGGATGCTGCCACTACCTGTAGTGCTGGAGTCTTGGCCATGTGACTAGAATAGTAAAAATGGCCGCCAATACTACGAGGAGGACGCCAGTGGCTGATTCTTTTGAGGAACAAGCGCTTCCATTGCTTGACCAGCTCTATGGTGGCGCCCTGCGTATGACCAGGAACCCACAAGATGCTGAGGATCTGGTTCAGGAGACGTATCTCAAAGCGTTCAACGCCTTCGATTCTTATAAGCAAGGCACGAACCTAAAAGCCTGGCTGTACCGAATCATGACCAATACCTATATCAACTCCTACCGGAAGGCTAAACGCCGCCCGACGGAGTCTTCCGCGGATGAGTTGACTGACTTTCAGCTGTACACAACCTCCGGCCATGATTCGACTGGTTTGGAATCTGCCGAGGTCGCAGCGTTGAAAGTAATGCCGGATTCGACTATTTCCGAGGCCATGAATGACCTCCCGGAGGACTACCGGATGGTGGTTTACTATGCCGATGTGGCGGGTTTGGCGTACAAGGAAATCGCAGAAATTATGGACACTCCCTTAGGAACCGTGATGAGTCGGCTTCATAGGGGAAGAAAATTACTGCGAAAGGCGTTGAAGGATGTAGCCCGTGATCAAGGAATTGGATTAGGACACCCGGATATGGAGGACAACTAATGTCGCATGATGATCACTCGCGGTGTAGCTCCGAAGAAATAGAGGCGCTATGCTGCGAACTCTTAGACAATTGCACCTCTGAGCAGCGAGCGGAAGAAATCCGTGCCCGCATCTCAGAATGCACATGTTGCTCCACGCGCCTGGACTGCGAAGAAGAAGTCCGGCAGATGGTAAAAGGGTGCGATGAATCCACGCACGCGCCGGAGACGCTGCGCGCGAGAATCAGCTATCAGATCCACATATCGCAAACCGAAGTACGTTAGCAGGGCTAAGCCCACGCCGAGCGTGTCAAGGAAGTACAGGTCGGGGGAGTACTTCCAGCTAGTCCGGTGCAGGCCTGGAAATGCGAGTAGGCCTTGCATGCCCCTCTAAGGCCTTGAACCGAGCCTCTGGGTAATTTATGCTGATACGTCAACCAAGACGCTTGTCGGTCCGCAGAATGCCGAACACCCCGTCACCTTGTGAAAGGTGACGGGGTGTTCGGTGCTTGTCTTATGAGTTAGGACGCTTGCCGCGGTTAGCGGACTTCTTGCGGCGATCCTTACGCTTACGACCACGCTTGCTCATCGCATACTCCTTTTATTGAAGGTAAATGAACTTCTGCTTACTTTAGCGGCAAAGAACGCCGGAACATAAATCGGGGTGGCTATCTCTTAAGCAGAGATACGGGTGCGACCGCGACCGCGGTTGCGGCGACGCTTGAGTGCGCGACGCTCTTCTTCAGAGAGTCCGCCCCATACGCCAGCATCCTGGCCGGATTCCAGAGCCCACTTCAGGCACTGGGTTGCAACAGGGCAACGGTTGCAGACAAGCTTTGCTTTTGCGATCTGGGTGAGTGCAGGGCCAGAGTTTCCTACTGGGAAGAACAGTTCTGGGTCTTCATCTCGGCATACTGCTTCGTGGCGCCAATCCATGATTTATTCTCCTAACTAGATAATGAAAGACAGCGTTTTCAAACGTTGCACAGGTGCAACGCAAGAGGGTGTTCGTGGGTTGTGCCAGGCTGTGGCGAGTCAGTGGGAATCAGGCTCTTGGCCCGTTCGCGTCGCTGCGCCGTGTGGTTTACCTAGCGTTAACTTCAAGCTTTCCTGAAGTTAAGAACTGATTAAACAGCTCGTTGTTTTTGCTACTTGGAAATAATCGCATGTTTCCCTACAGTTGGCTAGGGGTAAACGTCAAATTGTGACCAAGCTAACCCCGATTGCCGCTGGTGACTTAAGAATATTAAGCAGGTTAGGGTTGGCTAAGTTTGGGTAGACCATTGATAACCTGCAACTTTTTGTTGAGGCACTTGAGTGTGGTCGAACTTACTACGTCAAATCGCAGGCGGGGAAGGGGTGGAGGGTGGTTAACCATGGCCGAACATTCCAAAGTATGATGTCCCGCGTGAGCCAAAAGAATGAGAAGCAAGTGAAATCGGGTCCAAAACCGCCACCATCAGTTATCTACGCTGCACTTCTAGCGACACTGCAATCAATTGCAGCCATCGCATTTGGAATTTTATTGCTGGTGCGTGATTTGTCGGGTGCAGAGAATGAATCGATGGTGACATCGACAAGCACCGCGTCGCACGTCGGTACTGGTACCGCGATCTTTATCTTCATCATCTTTGGTTTTGTGATCGCCTCATCCTGGGCGATGATTCGCGGCTGGCGCTGGGGACGCGGCGCGATCGTGCTGGTGCAATTCATTTTGGCCGCCAGCTCTTTTCAAATGATGACCGGCGGCTCCGTGCTGTTGGGCATTGTCACCCTCATCTCAACCTTGTTGACCTTGTTCCTCATCTTTATGGTCAAGACCTCCAACGAATGGTTCGCGCTTAACTACTAGTTAAAGCCACCAATTCGCCGTCGCGGGACTCGACGATGTTGCCATCGGCGACACCCAAGTACACCTCACCGTTGTAGCCACCCCGGTCGACGGGGATGGTGCGCTCGGTTTCACCCGTTGTCCAGTTGACCACGTCAATGCCCGCGCGGGTTGGAATCAGTGCTCGATCACCAGCTGATACGCCGGTGCCAATAGCTTGCTCCAGTACATGGTCCACGCGCAGCGCGGTAGGAGTGAACAAGTAGAGCCTTTCGCCATCGAACCACGTCATGTGGTGCGGCAAATCGCCCGTTGCTGGTGCGAAAGGGGAGGCGGAGTCATTGATTGCCTGCGAAGGCGCAACATCGGTGCGGGAGGTCTCATTGCCGTTGTCATCATAGGAAATGACAGCTGGTGTTTCACCCGGCACGTACACAGCCGCCGCGGATTGGCCTACTGCGATCAAGCGAATTCCATCACCGGTGACTGAAACATCCTGGGAGATTTCAGGCTCACGTGAATCTTCCGGGGTGGTGTTTTGGAAGCGTAGGAAGTTCGTGCCCTGTGCCGATGGGCAGGTTTCAGAAACCACGAGCAATTCCGTGCGTGTCAACGCTGAGTTGATGGTGCAGGACTCATTGGGCTGCAGGTCAGGTTCTTGTTTGGCCTCAACATCACCGTATTCGACGGTGCGCACCAAATCAGAGCGCCACAAATCCACGCGGTCGGAGCTAACGGTGCCAATGCGGTCATTGGAGTAAATCGCGTGAACAGTATCTGAGTTATTCGCGCTGCGGGTATCGGAATACATACCCGTGGCAGCATGAATAGAAACCACATCGCCGCAACCACGGCCATTGCGATAAGTGACAACCACGCGGTCCCAGGCAGTGCCCATGGAACAAATGTCAACGTTGTCACGGGTATAGGTCCACGCCGTGGAACCATCCGGGTTGGTGGCAGTGACTGTGTGCTCATCATTGCTCATGACCAAGCCACGGCTGACAATGGGCCGAAACTGCCCCGCGACGGACTCATTAGGCACGCGGAATGCTTCGGTCAAAGCTTCCGGTGCTGCTTCCAGGTAGCTCGCCTGATGCTCAGCCCCAGGGGCGTTATCCCGCTGCAGGGAGGCATGCGAAATGTCTGAAGTTGCAACGCTGACTCCGAGTGCTACGGCAGCGATGGCCGTGATGGCACCCACCGCGAGCCAGTCAGCTTTGGTGCGGCGCAAAATTGGGGTGTTCATCGGCGGCGACCACCACCGCCGCCACCACCGGCAACCTTGCGTGCCGGCCCGACTGAGTCTGTGGCATCCGCTGGAATGTCGAGTGCTTCGAGGAACTCCGGGGACGTGCTAAACCACTGCGGTGGCTCCGGCTGATCTAAGCCCAGCTCAGAGTTAATACCTTGCCATTTCACAAGCTCATCGTAGCCCACCAGGGTAATTGCGGTGCCGGAGTTGCCGGCACGGCCAGTGCGGCCAATGCGGTGGACATAGGTCATGGCATCATCCGGAACCTGGTAGTTGATCACGTGGGTGACATCATCAATGTCAATACCACGGGCAGCAACATCGGTGGCCACCAAGATGGGCACCTTGCCATCGCGGAAACCGCTCAAGGCGCGTTCACGGGCTTGCTGGTGCAAATCACCATGGACTGCACCAACGGTGAAACCAAGGTCAGCTAATTCTTGTGCAACCTGCGCCGCGGTGCGCTTAGTGCGGGTAAACACAATGGTGCGCTCGCGCCCAGGAATCTGCAGGATGCGGGAGAGCACTGGCAGTTTGTCCATGCGATGCGCCTGGAAAACAACTTGGCGGGTCGACGCGTGCGTGTGTGCGGAAGACTCAGCATCGGCGCGAATATGCACGGGCTGTTTCATGAAAGTGCGAGCCAGGCGCACAATCGCACCCGGCATGGTGGCGGAGAACAGCATGGTCTGATGCGGGGTGTCCGCGAGTGCCGCCAGAATCTTTTCAATATCGGGCAAGAAGCCCAGATCCAACATTTCATCGGCTTCATCCAAGACCAAGACGGAGACCTTATCCAGGCGTAAATCTTTGCGCTGATAGAGATCAAGAAGTCGGCCGGGAGTACCCACAACAACGTCCACACCACTGCGCAAAGCTTGCTTCTGAGCATCGAAATCCCGACCGCCCAAAATGGTGGTTATCCGGACCGGGATTTGGGCAGCTGCAATCGACAGATCACTAGCCACCTGCACCGCTAGTTCGCGGGTGGGGACAACAACGAGCGCGCGCGGGGTTCCGTCCAGCTCAGGGACGTCAGCGGCGTCAAAAACGCGGTCCAATAATGGCACGCCAAAGCCGTAGGTTTTACCCATGCCGGTGCGCGCCTGGCCGATGAGATCAGTGCCGTTTAAAGCGATCGGCAACGTGAGTTCTTGGATGGCAAAAGTATGGTTGATGCCCCGGGCGGCAAGTGCGTCGCAGATCTCTGCTGCAACACCCATGGCGGCAAAGGTCGGTGAAGACGTGTTGTTAATTGACACACCTAGATACTAACTGTCGGGGTTATAGTGGGGCTAGTAAGTGAAAAAGTTAGGAGAATATTTCGTGGATATTAAGTTTGGTTTTGCAGATACCCCTCGTGAGCTTGTCATTCGGGTAGCTGGTGACCAGGATGAGCACCTGCAGCGCGTCAATGATGCACTGGCTAATAACACCAACGTGGAGTTGGAGGACGAAAAGGGCAAGAAATTCATCGTTCGCACCGAGCGCGTCGTATACGTTGAACTGGGTAGTTCCAGCCAGCACCAAGTTGGTTTCGCCGGAGTATAAAATCCCGGTAATCTAAGGCACATGAATTCTTCTAGGCAGAACTCTGACCACGCGCCCGAGCGTCTAGAAGCTAACCCTATTGTGCGCCCAATTGTGCGTTTCGCCGAGGAATTTGGATGGTGGCGGGTTGTCGCCATCCCAATTCTGGCGGTGATCACAGTGTGGGTTTTAGTAGACATTCTGGTTGCTAAACCAGTTGATGGTTCAGAGCCAGAGCTTTCTGATGTTCCAGTGACCACGTCACAAGAGGCCACCACGGGAGAAGAAGACCCCGCGGCAACAGGCCCCAATCCAGCAGAAGTCAGCGCGGCGATGGCTGCGGTGACAGATAATCTTCCGGCTGGCGGCGCTTATTCTGAAGGCGGCGACGGCACATTCCGCCCGGTCGGTACTCCGGGCCAAGACGTCGGTGAGGGCAATGAAGTAATCATTCGTTATTCCATCGAGGTTGAAAACGGTATCAACACCATTCCTTATGGTGGCGATACAGCTTTTGCCACGATGGTGGATGCAACGCTGGCGGATCCACGCGGGTGGACTGAAGATGACCGCTTCAAGTTTGTGCACGTTCCCGCAGATTCCAACCCGGACACGCGTATACAGCTGACCTCACTGTCAACCGCGGCAGAACTCTGCGGTGCAGAGTTGGCGATGGAAACCTCGTGTCACACCCGCATTACTGGTGAGTCCACGGTGTTGCTGAATGAAGCACGGTGGGTGCGCGGTGCCGTTCCTTTTGAAGGCGATTTGGGCAATTACCGCCAGTATTTGATTAATCACGAATTTGGCCATGCGATTGGTTATGCCGACCACCAGGCGTGCGGCGGTGACAACCAGCTAGCACCGGTGATGATGCAGCAGACCTTGTCGCTGAACAATGCCCGATTGCATGAGATGTCCCCGGAAGAGGCTTATCCGGATGAAGACGTCACCTGTAACCCAAACCCGTGGCCTTACCCACAAGCTAACTAGGCAGGAGAGTCCATGCCACAGATTGCTTCACCTCAGCCTTCCGAACAGGTTTTAAGCGCGTTTAATGCCAGCGTGACCCAGCCGGAAAAGATGTCTTCGGCCTGGGATTATGGGTGGCGCGTGGGCGATGTGGTTTTCGCTCGCGCAACCGATACGGCACCGTGGTCAGCGAAGCTGCGTTTGAAGTTGGATATCCCAGGCGCACGCGTTGTGCGCCCGATGCGCTCGACCGATGGCCGTTTTGTGGTCGGCGGTTGGAAAGCCAATCACCATGTCGCGGGCTCGTTGAGCAAGCGTGTTGATGAGACTGCGGCCTTGGCTCTTCGCTGGGATGAAGAAATGGGAACCCGGGATGATTCGGCGCCGCAGCGTGATGATGTTTTCTCGCGCGCGGAAATGCTCGCCTGGGAAGAAACGGGTGAGGGCTATCAAGACCTGCCGAAGAACCTTGCCACGGTTATTGGCCATGCAGATTTGCTGGCCACCACCATCTACTCTGGTGCGAATGCACCGGTGATTGTGGATGTTATTCCGACCGCTGCGCCGCGGCCGAAGGGCTACTCGGCGGCGTTGGTAATCATTGACGGTCTGATTGCGGGTGCATGTGATGACGGCATCTGTGACCGTTTCGCGCATGTCCCGGGCATCGACCAGCTGCTTTTGCGTGCTGTGGCGTATCGCCGGCACGTGAATAACCTGCATCCGGAATCGAAATCGTACACCCGTTCACACATTGAAAGGGTGGAAGAATATCTGTTGTCCCGTGTCAATGCGACAATGGATTCATGAGTCTTGAGCCAACCACCAACCCCCTAACGCGACTGATTCCGCGTGATGCTGACATTAGGCCGCGGAGCTGGGATATTCCGTTCCCAACCAAGGGATCCTATGTGGTCACAGGCCGCGCGGGAACAGGGCTAACAAGCTTTCTCGCAGACACAGTCTTAAACCAGATCGCCCAGGGCCAAGACCCAGACAGCATTTTGGTGGTCGCGGCTTCGAAAGAGTCAGGCTCGCGCCTGAGTGAAGACATCACCACTCGATTGGCTGCACAACAGGGACAGGACTTTGTTTCTGAATCCGCCATTGTGCGCTCGGTACACTCTTTGGCTTTTGCGCTCTTGCGCTCAGATAGCACTGAGGAAATCCGCCTGATTACGGGTGCGGAACAAGACGCGGTTATCCGTGAACTGCTCAAAGGCCACGTTGAGACAGGTGCTGGGCAGTGGCCAGCCGATATCGGCCCGGCGTTGGGCTACATTGGCTTTGCACGCCAACTGCGCGACTTCCTTTTGCGCGCGATTGAACGCCAGCAAACCCCAGATTCACTCGTTGCCCTGGGCCAGCAATACTCGCAGCCGATGTGGAGCTCCGCTGGGTATTTCCTGCGTGAGTATGAGCAAGTCATGGCGTTGTCTAACCTGCATTCTTATTCTGCAGCAGAACTTGTCACCCAAGTGCTCTTGCGTGAGCACCTGACAGATAATCATCCGTGGGAGACCATCGTGGTGGATGAAGCACAGCTACTGGATCCAACCTCGGGTGAGCTCATCCGCAGGCTCGCCGCCACGGCGAAGCTAGTGGTCATCGGCGGTGACGCTGAGCAAGCAGTGTTTGCTTTCCGTGGTGCGACGACAGATTTCTTAGAGACCTTCCCGGCGGAGCATCGCATTGAACTTTCTTCTCCACGCCGCCGTCCGGAACCAGCGGGTGTGGCGATTGTGGATTCGGAGCGCACGCAGCGTGATGTGCTCGCGGACTTTGTGCGCCGCCGCCACTTAGATGATGGCGTGGCTTGGAAGGACATCGCGTGTATTGTTCGCTCTTCCGGTGACTTAGGTCCGGTTCGCCGTACCCTGCTTGCCGCGGGAGTGCCCGTGCATATGAACCCAACGGACGTGGTGCTATCGGAACAGCGTCTGGTGGCAGCTATCTTGCTGGCTATCCAAGCGCTGGAAAGCCCGCTGGCGAATAAGGAACTGGAAGAGTTGCTCACCGGACCCATCGGTGGTGCAGACCCCGTGGGATTGCGCCGCTTGATACGTGCGCTACGCCGCTGGAACCCAGAGGCACGCGGCATGGATATGCTGCGTGAGATTCTAGAAACAGAAACCGTTGAAGAATCACTGCTCGAGGTGCTTAATAACTATGAGAAGAGCACAATAGAGCGCATCATCGGCATTCTCAGCAGCGGCCGGGAAGTGCTCGACCAGGGTGGTTCACCGGAGGAAGTACTGTGGGCAATTTGGTCAAAGACGGAGCTTGCTAATCGTCTGCGCAATTCATCCTTGCGCGGTGGCGCGACTGGTTCTCAAGCTGACCGTGACCTGGATGCCATGATGAGTTTGTTTGACGCTGCCGGTGACTATTCAGAGCGTCGCCCCGGTGCCGATCTGGCAGCGTTTATTGAACACATCACGGAGCAGGTGCTCCCGACCGGCGTGCGCGATAGGCGCACCGCAGTGCCTGATGCTGTCAGCATCCTCACCGCGCACGGTGCCGTGGGACGCGAATTCGACACTGTAGCGGTCGTGGGCGCGCAAGAAGGCGCATGGCCAGCGCTGGGAGAGACCGGCACCATCTTTGCCCAAGAAGAGCTCATTGACTTAATCGACTTGGGCATCGCCCCGAACATCCCAGTCAACAACATTGCGGACCGTCTGCAGGAAGAACGCCGCCTGTTTCATGTGGCCACCACTCGCCATACTTCCCGCATGCTGCTGGTAGCAGTGGATAATCCCGATGGTGATGAAGTAGCAGAGCCTTCACGCTTTATTGGTGAGTTTGCCAACCGTCCAGGCAGCCACCGCAATATCCCGGAACAGTTGCAGCGCTTGGCGCGGCAGGAGACCTTCCGCAAGCAGCTACTGGCCCGCGAGATGGGCCTGGAGCCACCGGCGACCGTGGAACTGCAGGAATCTGACAAGGAAATCGACCCGCTGCAGGTCTCGGTGCTGTCAGTATCTTCTTTCATTGCGCAGATGCGCACCGTGGTGGGAGACAGCGAGGCAACTGAGAGTGCCCGCGCGCAGGCCGCGCGCCAGCTCGCACGCCTGGCTGAAGCTGGGGTGCCAGGAGCTGACCCAGAGCAGTGGTGGGCTACTCAAACCGTGGCGGAAGAACGGCCACTGAACAACAAACCGCGGTTGAGCCCCTCACGCATTGAAGCGCTGCTGAAGTGCCCGCTCAATGCAATGTTGAAAGACACCGCGGATAACAACAGCGATAAGTACCATTTGGTGCGCGGTAACCTTGCCCACGCCTACATGGAGGCGCTCGGACGCGGTGCAGATGAAGAACTAGCGCGCCGGGAAACCGTAGACGCCTTTGAGAAGATTCAGACCTCTCCAACCTGGAAGCGTGCGCATGAGCGCGACGAGTTTGAACAGCTTTTGATGCGCACGAATCAGTGGATTCAAGACACCCGTGGCGTGCTGGAATTAGTGGATGTAGAAGTCCGCGTGGATGTGGAATCCGAACCAGGTGTGCGCATCACCGGCTACATGGACCGCCTGGAGCGCGCTGTCGGAGAAGGCGGTGAGCAAGGTGGACTGCGGGTTATTGACCTGAAGACGGGGTCTTCTAAGCCTTCGGATGAAGAGACCTCGGCGCACCCACAGTTGATGGCGTACCAGCTGGTCTTGGCCCATGGTGAGTTGCAGCAAGAAGGTGGGTTGACCAAGGTTGTTAGCTCTTCGCAGGGCGAAGACCGCGATGGAGCGACTTTGGTTTACCCGGGAACCGACACCAAGAAGATTGGTACCGCGGACCAGGCACGCAAAGAAGACGAAGAGCTCGCCGAATTCGCGGCACTCCTGCCGCCACTGCTCGATGAGTTGGCGGGTCCGCGCGTGACAGCTCGGATTAGCCCCGAATGTGACCGCTGCCCGCTTAAACCCATTTGCCCGGTGCAGGCCGAAGGAAAGGTGACCACGGATGTCAACGCCTAATTTTTCTCCCGCTGATATTGCGGCGGCAGTGGGCAAGAAGTTTGCTCCCACCGCCGAACAGGCAAAGGTCATTGAAGGTGGCCTGGGGCCAAAACTAGTGACAGCCGGCGCGGGTGCCGGAAAGACTGAGACCATGGCATCACGCGTGGTGTCTTTGGTGGCCAACGGTCTGGTACGCCCCGAGCAGGTGTTGGGTCTGACCTTTACACGCAAAGCAGCACAGCAGTTGGAACAGCGCATTAGAAAGTCATTGATTCAGCTGCGTGATACTGGCTTGTTTGCCCCAGGCAGTGAGGTAGCGAAGTCACTGGAATCCATTGCGCCGAAGGTATCCACCTATGACTCTTTCGCCGGTGAGTTGGTGCGCGAATATGGCCTCTACTTGCCCGTGGAACCGAGCGCGCGGTTGATCACGGATGCGGAGCGTTTCGCCATTGCCCACGAGATTGTGAGCAATTATGAGGGCGCGATGACCACCAAGACGTCGGTGGCAACAGTTGCACAAACCGTGTTGAAGCTGGCTGACAGCATGGGCAATGTGCTCATGGATGCTGATGATATTCGGGAACACGCCCGCGTGATGCTCAGTGATGCCACGGAGCTACCGAAGGCACGCAAAACTGGCCCGGAATTCTCCCAAGAGCTGCAGAAGATCCTGGATGTGCAACAGATTCGCGTGGAGTACTTAGAGCTTGTTGCCGCAGTTCAAGCCGAACAGCACGCGCAGGGCGTGGTCAGCTTTGGCGAGCAGATGTCTTTTGCCGCGCGGGTGGCGGACGCCAACCCAGGCATTGGTGCGATTCAGCGCCAGCGTTACCGCGTGGTCATGCTGGATGAATACCAGGACACCTCGCACTCCCAGCGAGTGCTGTTGCGCAGTCTCTTTGGTGGTGCGCCGCATCCGAACCTATCGGTGACTGCTGTGGGTGACCCGATGCAGGCGATTTATGGCTGGCGCGGTGCCACCACAGAAAACCTCAACGCATTCATTCGGGACTTCCCGTTGGATGACACGACTGCGGCGCCGCAAGATCAGCTGACGGTGTCGTGGCGTAACCCTTCCCGCGTGCTGGATTTGGCGAATGTAGTGGCAGATGACATCTTTGCCGGCGCCAACCCACGCCCGGTGGATAGGCTCAGCGCGCGCCCTGGCGCAGAGGCTGGCGATGTAAAGTTGGGCTATTTTGAAACCCTTGAGCTAGAGCGCGAGTTTGTGGCTCAGCACATGCGGGCTATCTATGACCAGACGCAGGAAAACAAGGAGCCGCTCAGCGCTGCTGTGCTGGTGCGCACCAACCGGCATGCCGCCGAAATCGGCCGACACCTGGAAGCACATGGCGTTCCCTATGAAATTGTTGGTCTGGGCGGGCTGTTGTGGGAACCAGAAATCCAAGACCTCGTAGCAATCGCCACCATGCTGGTGCGCCCACAAGACTCTGCGTCCGCGCTGCGTATTTTGGCCGGCCCGCTGTGCGGACTGGGCATGTCCGACATTGTGGCGCTGCACAAACGCGTAGAAAACATGACCGGCGCTTCTGGTGAACGCGTGGTCTATACCCCAGGCGATGACCCGCTGGAGCATTTGCGCGCGCAGCTACAGCAGCAGGTAGATAACGCCACCACCAAACGCCCCGAACAGATTCTGGGATTGGCCGATGCTGTGGCTGATATGGGCGAGGCGGAACGCTATACCGAGCAGGGCCGCGGGCGCATCGAAAAGCTTGCGTCGAAACTGCGCCACCTGCGCAGCTATTCCTTGGGCAAATCCTTGCCCGACCTGTTTGCCGATATCGAATCCATCTTCAACCTGCGCACTGAAGTCTTAGCCCGCGACCGCGCTGGTGGTGCCACCCACCTGGATAAATTTGCAGACATTGTGGCCAGCTACCAGGGTGATACCCTGGGCGGCCTGCTGGATTATCTGGAACTTGCCCGTGAACATGAAGATGGCCTGGACCCCGGCGAGGTCCCTGCCGTGGATGACCGCGTGCTGGTGCTGACCGTGCACAAATCCAAAGGCTTGGAATGGGAGCATGTGTCCGTTCTGCATGCTGATTCTTCGACCTATGGTGCGAAGGCGAACTCTTTTATCACCAAGGTGGAGCAAGTGCCTTCGGAAGAGGACGTGATTGAGCCGGAGCCGCAATATGACAAAAACGGCGATGAGAAACCAATCACCCGCACCGATTTTGGCAAAGCGGCAAAGGCACTGGAAAAGCAGTACAAAGACGCTAATGCTGAGGAATCGGCGCGCCTGTTTTATGTTGCGATGACGCGTACAGAGAAGTCCTTGACCGTCACCGGTGGCGGTACAAATGCGCATAAAGCAGGACATGGTTCCAAGAAGGGACCATACCTTTACCTGGAAATGCTGGCGGAGAAATTCCCTGACCTGGTGGTGGAGTGGACTGTGCCGGAAGACCCGGCGGATGAAGCCGCCGATATTAGCGCGGATTCGGGCCAATTCCCATTCCTGCAGCCCATCCCGGCCGCGTTGTTGGGCGCGCAGCTCGTCAACGCCGCGAAGGAGAACCTCCCGGAGCCACAATCCGGTGAGGAATTCGGACTGTGGGAAAGTGATGCCACAGCACTGATTGAAGAACATCGTGCGCTGACCACCCCGGTGGTGGAAGTAACCATGCCAAGTGAGCTAACTGCATCTGATGTGGTGAGTCTGCACACCGACCCAGAGGAATTCGCGCGCCGGCGCCGACGTCCCGTGCCGTTTAAGCCGAACTCTTATGCCAAACGCGGTACTGCCTTCCACACCTGGTTGGAGGAGCGCTTTGGCATGGAAGCCCTGTTGGAAGAAGATGAACTGCCCGGCACCGGGGAGATTCCCGTGGCTGACGTGGAAGCGCTCAAGGAGAAATTCCTGGAATCCGAATGGGCGAACCGCACGCCACATGCCGTAGAGGCAGGATTCCGGTTTACCGCCGGCGGGCAGATTCTTAACGGCCGCATGGACGCGGTGTTCAAGCAACCAGATGGTTCCTGGTTTGTGGTGGACTGGAAGACCGGTCGCCCGCCAAAGGGCAAGGACATGGAAAGTGCTGCGTTGCAGCTGGCCATCTACCGTGAGGCGTGGCGCCGAATTGTCGCCGATGGCCAACCCATCCGCGCGGCCTTCCACTACGTTTCGGACAATTTCACCTTCGAACCACGCAATCTTCCCGACGGGGAAGAACTTGCGCGGCTATTGTCAACTGTGACGGACTAAAAGGTATATGCTTATCAGTCTTAACGGCTTCTACTATGCGGAAAGGAAGGCGTCTTAGGTTATGGCAGCACGCGTTAAACGGATGAAACACCGTATCGCAGAATCATTCCGGTCAGCCGTGGAATTGTCCTCACAGCCGGATCACGCGCTGATTGATATCATCACAGTGCCTCGTAACTTGGCGGCAAGTCCATGGAGGCAACTAGGTAAACGCCTTATGTGGGCTTTCGCGATTGTAGTCTTCGTCACTTTTGTTGTGTACTTCGACCGCGAGGGCTATAGCGAAGACCTCACATTGATTGATGCGGCGTATTATTCTTCAGTCTCATTAACCACAGTGGGCTATGGCGATATTGTGCCGGTCACCCAGGAAGCACGTTTGGTGAACTTACTGGTTATTACACCAGCCCGTCTGGCCTTCCTGGTGTTGTTGGTCGGTGCTACGCTTTCGGTTCTGACGGACCGTGCTCGCCGTACATTTCAGATTTCACGTTGGAGAAGAACATTGCGTAACCACACCGTTGTTATTGGTTATGGCACCAAGGGTGCCGGCGCTGTTGCAGCATTGCTTGCCGATGGCAACTCACCATCCCAGATTGTGGTCATTGACCAGAATCGTGCTGCGTTGGCCAATGCTGAACATCACGGTCTAGTAACTATATACGGGACGGGCACCAGAGCAGATGTTTTGAAGATCGCCGGCGTTCCTCAAGCGAATGCTGTCGTGGTGACCCCATCCACCGATGACACGGCGGTGCTGTGTACCTTGGCGGTGCGTGAGCTTGCTCCTTCCGCACAGATTGTGGCCTCTGTGCGTGAATCAGCCAACCGCCACTTGCTGCTGCAATCCGGTGCGGATTCTGTGGTGACTTCTGCTGAAACCGCCGGACGCTTGTTGGGTCTGGCCACGGTCACTCCAACCGTGGTGGAGATGATGGAAGATCTCCTCTCACCCAATGAGGGCTTTTCCGTTGCGGAGCGCCCCGTGCGTGAATTTGAGGTGGGCTCCAACCCACGCCATTTAGCTGATATTGTGCTGGCGGTACTGCGCAACGGTGACCTCATTCGTGTGGATACGGCCGCGGCATCGGCACTAAAACCAGGCGACCGCCTGTTGTACATCAAGCATGACACCGAAGACCCTGCGGAACTGGTGGACGAATAATCTATGTTTGTCCCGGTTACAGAACAGGGCTTGGTGCCTGTGGATGACACCGGGAAACCAGTCCTGCTAGAGCACCCTGCGCAAGACATGACGGTGCGGGTAAGAAAACACCCTGAACTATGGGCGTGCGCGATTGAAGAAGCGCATGCGCGCAGTTTGGGTACGCTTGTTTCCGCGCGGGCCTTTTTCGGCGATAGACTCATGACGCGTGCTATCGGCATGATGAAATACCGTTACCTCAACCGCTTTGATGCAGTGTCGGGCCAGCGCTTAGAGTTCCCTGATACCGGCGTGGTGGGCCATCCTGAACAGCGCCCTGGCATGCTGTTTCCGCGCCTAGACCCAGCGGTGATAGCACGGGTGCATCACCCCGAAAAAGACGCGATCTTGATGGGGCGGGATAAGAAACGCCCGCAGTATTTTTCCCTGATTGCTGGATACGTGGATATCGGAGAATCCCTGGAGGAAGCTGCTTCTAGGGAGGTCAATGAAGAGACTGGCTTTGATGTCCGGGACGTCAAGTACTTTGGTTCTCAGCCCTGGGTTTTATCCGGTTCTTTGATGATTGGTTTTAGTGCAGTGGCTACAGAGGAGTCTTTGGCTCACCCCGGCCCGCGCGATGGAGAATTGGTTGAGGTCCGGTGGGTGGACAAGACTGAGATTGATACGTTGAATGTGCCAGGTGCTGGTTCAATTGCGCACAGGTTATTAGAGGAGTGGTATTCGCAGTGAGTTCCTTCGAGTTAGATTTGGAGGCGCTGGATGATGACCAGCGCGTTGCTGCAACTGCCCCGCGCGGCCCGGTGTGCATTTTGGCGGGTGCTGGCACAGGTAAGACCCGCACCATTACCTACCGCATTGCGCACCTAGTGGACCAGGGCTTTGTATCCCCGCAGCGGGTGCTAGCCGTGACGTTTACCTCCAAAGCCGCGGGTGAGATGCGTGACCGCTTGATGTCCATGGGTGTCACGGGCGTGCAAGCCCGAACTTTCCACGCCGCAGCATTGCGGCAGTTGAAGTACTTCTGGCCGCAGGTAGCAGGGGATTTGCCGTGGCGGTTGGTGGATAACAAGTTTCCTATCGTCTCCCGCGCGGTACGCAACGTGGGAATGGACCCAACCAAGGAAACCGTGCGCGATATCTTGAGCGAAATTGAGTGGGCGAAGTCCTCACTAATTTCCGCTGACGGCTACGTGGAGGCACTCAAAGCGCATGACCGTATCGCGCCGAAGGATCCGCAGAAGGTGGCCAAGGTATACCAGCGCTATGAAGAGTTCAAGTCACAGCCTGATGGAATGCTCTTGGACTTTGATGATCTGCTCATACACGTCGCCGGCGCACTAGAAAACGCCCCTGCCGTGGCAGAAGAGTTCCGCCAGCAGTACCGCACCTTCGTGGTCGATGAGTACCAGGACGTCACCCCCTTGCAGCAGCGTGTGCTCAACGCCTGGCTGGGGGAGCGCGATGATTTAACCGTGGTGGGTGATGCCAATCAGACCATTTACTCCTTTACCGGTGCATCACCAGATTTCTTGCTGGATTTCTCCCGCACCTATGACAACGCCACCGTGGTGAAACTGCAACGCGACTACCGCTCGACGCCGCAGGTCACAGACCTGGCTAACACCGTTATTGATAAGGCCGTGGGCCGTGCCGCCGGCACGCGCCTGCGCCTGGAAGGCATGCGTGAGCCGGGCCCAGTGCCGAAATTCCATGCCTATGAATCTGAAGAGATTGAAGCCAAGGAAGTCGCCGGTGAGATTCTCACCCTGCTCAACCAGGGCGTTGCGGCGAGTGAAATTGCTATTTTGTACCGCACCAACTTCCAGTCAGCAGTCTTTGAAGAAGCACTCGCCGATGCCGGAATTGTGTACCAAGTCCGCGGTGGTGATGGTTTCTTCCACCGCCAAGAAATCGTAGAAGCTACCCGCGCACTTCATCGCGCGGCACGGCGCTCTGATCTGCCCAATGATCCAGTCGCCATTGCCAAGGCAGCCTTCGTGGAAATCGGCCTATCGGATAATGAGCCTGAGGGTGCACAAGCCCGCGAACGCTGGCAGTCACTCAGTGCCCTGGTGGATCTGATTTCCACCATTGTGCGTGATAACCCGGGCATTGACCTGCCCGGTGTCATCATGGACCTGCAGCGCCGCGCCAGCAACAAGCAGGCGCCCACCATGGAAGGTGTCACGCTGTCCACGCTGCACGCGGCGAAAGGCTTGGAATGGGACGCCGTTTTCCTTGTTGGACTGACTGAAAAGCTGCTGCCCATCAACCAAGCCATCAAGGCCCAAGATGACCGCGGCGATGATGAGGCCATTGAAGAAGAGCGCCGCTTGTTTTATGTCGGCATTACCCGCGCACGCATTCACCTGCTGTGTTCTTGGGCCTTGGCCAAAACCACTGGTTCTCGTGCTTCGCGCCAGCGCACGCGCTTCCTCGACGGTGTGGTGCCTGAACTGGGGGATTCTTCCGCGCACAGCTCCCGTGTCTCGCGCCCCAAGCGCTGCCGTGTTTGCCAGGGATACCTGAATGCGCCGGCCGATAAGGTGTTGGGACGCCATGAGACCTGTGAATCTTTGGCGGATGAAGAAGTCTTCAGCGCCTTGCGCCAGTGGCGTGCACGGGTGTCCAAAGACATTGGCAAGCCCGCCTACGTGGTCTTTACCGATGCCACCTTGCTCTCAATAGCTGAGGCACTCCCGTCTGATAAGAATGGGCTGCTGTCCATCTCCGGGGTGGGCCCGCGCAAGCTGGATGAATACGGCGACGAAGTCCTGGAAGTCATCCGCGGCGTGCACTCTTAGGTCCGCACGCGTAGGTGTGAACTCTTAAGCGTGAAAGCACGCCGGGCACTGCTGGTGCGAGCCCACCAGCCGGTGCAGGGATTTGCCGTAGATATCAATATCAAACAGCTCCCCGGCGTAGTAGCGCTTGTTTGGCGCGCCGGGCGGAAACGGCCGGCCCACTAGCCAATCAATGATCACGGAAGCTTGCGCGGTCACAGCCGCGAGCACCTGCTCATCAGGATTAATCTGTTGTTCTTTCAACTGCTGCGTGATCACTGCCCAGCGCGGGTCGAGCTTCGCGCGGTGCAGCTCAAAACACAGCGGGCACGGCCCTTCGCCTTTCAGCCGCAGCGGACCAATGAAACCGCGCGAATCCACAATGGAAATCGGCATCCAGGAACATGAGTCCGGAAGCGCATGCAGTGCTGAAGCCACCTCCGGGGTTTGGTGTAGCTGGTCAACAGCTAACACCACGGTGCCGTGATCCATGGTGGATAAATACACGTGCAACATTTCCCAATCCAAAGGTGAGCGCACGCCCAGCCCGCGTTGCAAACACATGGCGCGAATAGATTGCGCTAGCAGCGAATCGCCCAAGACCACAATGCGGGGTTCGTTTCTTTGCGGATGAATGATTGCGTACTCCACCAAGTCATGAAACAAGCTGCGTGCTGCCAGCATGCTCATACCAGTGGAGGAAAACACCCGCTCCCACTGATATCGCGTGCGCGGCTCATCATGCTGCGCATCACGCAACACCTTCACCAGAGTTTGTGCCTTGGGTGATTCAATGATGCCCGCGCGCGTGGCATCCATCCCGAACTGAATATGTGTCTCGTCGCGGACAAAAATTCCAATGCCCGGGCCAAGAACGTACTTGGTGTGCTCACCAATTTCTCTATCAATCATGACTTACCCCCGTTAAAAGATAAGTCTGCCATGATTTGAATAAGCACGCACGATATTATTGGCACTCATGTCGAATTCTTCTCACATGCCCGTCAAGGTCATTCGCTCTGCCAAGCGCAAGCGCACCGTTGCGGCACGTCTCAATGCGGGTGTCTTAGAAGTACGCATCCCGGGCTGGATGAACAAGAGGGAAGAAGATGACGCCGTAGCGGATATGCTGCAGCGCGTTGCCAAGCGCACGGTTTCCCAGCACACTTCCGATGAGCAGCTGGAACAACGTGCGCAGGACCTCAACGCCAAGGTCTTAAACAACAAGGCACAGATTGGTTCAATTCGCTGGGTGAGCAATCAAAATACGCGCTGGGGGAGCACATCCATTGCGACTGGCGATATTCGTATTTCAGATCGGCTACAAAAGGTGCCGGATTACGTGTTGGATTCGGTCATTGTTCACGAACTCACGCACACCTTCATCCCCGGACACTCCAAAGAATTCTGGGAATGGGCCGATAGGGCGCATAAAGCAGAGCGCGCTAAAGGCTATCTAGAAGCCTTCGCGCGCTTTGGTCATGCCGAAGAATCTGCAGATTCTTCAGACACAGAATAACTACTTTTCGTCTGAGTCAGAGGAGTCAGACGGTCCGGACTCGCCGTCCTTGTTGTCCTTCTCATCCTTATTTTTAGCGTCTGAGCTCGAATCAGTCTCTGAATCCTGAGCCTTCTTCGCTTCATCATCTTCGCTGACACCGGTCTCACCGTTGCGGAGCATTTCTTCCAGCTTGGCAAACTCAGCATCAAAATCATCCGTGGATTCATCATCCAGCAAGCCGTCGATGAATGCAGCTGGGTTTTCCAGGTGCTCAGCGGAAGGAATGAAGTCCGGGTGATCCCACACGTGGTCACGCTTGTCCACACCAACAGCGATGGTGGAACGGCGCCACAGCTCAGCGGCTGCTTCCACGTTAGGGGCACCGAATTCGATGCCGACAACCTTGGCGAATGCCTTTTCAGCAGAGCCACCGGAGTTACGGCGGTTTTGCCAAGCACGTGCCATTGCAGGAGTCGAAGGAATACGTGTGCTCAAAGCCTCATTGACCACGTACTCAACCCAGCCTTCAACCAAGGCCAGCAGGGTTTCTAGGCGGGTAACAGCCGCAGCATTGCGGGAGGTAATCCGTGGGCTTAGGTCCATGCCTTGCAGCTTGCCGATGGCATCCTGAATAGCCTCTGGATCCCCAGACTCCAAGTTGAGCTCGCGGGTGGCTTCTTCTAAGTGAGAGGTGTCAATCTCCAGACCGATGGCGTATTCCTCAACGGAGGAGACCAGGCGCTCAACCAACCATGGAACATGCTTGAACAGGCGCTGGCGGGCTGCTTCACGGGCGGCGATGTAGACCAGGATTTCCTGGCTTGGCACCTTCAAATCACGCGCGATGGACTGGATATTGTGCGGCAAAATAGCGTTCACACCAGCGGGTGCAACCGGAAGACCGAAGTCAGAGCCGGTCAGAGCCTGACGGGCCAAGTCACCAAGAGCGTGGCCAAGCTGCATGCCAAAGTTCATGCCTGACATCTGCGTCATCATGTTGGCAATGGGGCCCATCATTTCCCGGGCTTCTTCCGGCAGGGACTCTAATTGGGCATCAGCCATGTGCTGCGCGACAGGAGAAACCATGCGCTTCCACATTGGCATGGTCTCATTCAGCCAGGTCTGCGCATTCCAGGCCTGCGTTGATGCAGAAGCGGTAGGAAGCGAGGTGTGCTCATCAATCCACAGCTCTGCCAAACGCACGGACTCTTCTACCGCGCGCTTGTCTTCATCACTAATAGGTTTTTCGGAGCCTAATTGCTGGCGGGCGATCCGCTCTGCCATGTCATAATTCACAGGTCCCGAGCCATCCGGGGAGTTCATGGAGCTGCCCATGCCTGAGAGCATGGCGCCGAACTGGTTAAGCATGTCGCCTAAACCGCCGCCACCAGCTCCGGAACCAAAGTTGAAGCCGAAGGGATTATTATTACGATTGTTTTCGTCGTCGTCATCATTGTTGAATGAAAAACCGAATCCATTACTCATACTCCCAATGTACCCAGGGTGAGGTGGATATCTCCATGGTGATAGCTACGCTGACAGCGAACAAGGGTAGGGTATTTTGGCGTGAGTACACCGTCGAACCGCAGATTAACCACCCTGGCCTTGGGTGCAGTGCCCATCGTGCTGCTCGGTGGGTTAATGAGCATTGACCACATCCCAGGAACAGATATTTCTCTCACTGTGCCTTATGCGGCGCAGGGCCCGGGGCCAACCGTCGATACACTTTCAAATGTTGACGGTCTAGACGTCGTTGAAATCGAAGGCGCTGAGACCTATGAGACCTCAGGGCAGCTGAACATGACGACGGTAGCGGTACGCACCAACATGTCACTGTCGCAGGCAATCGGGCGTTGGCTTACTACCGATGACACCATTGTTCCTCTCGAAACTGTCATCCCAACGGGCACTAGCTCTGAGGACATGCAGGAGGCAAACCAGCAGGCCTTCGTACAATCGGAAGCCGCCGCGACGGTCACCGCCATGGATTACCTCGACATCCCCGTCCACGTTGTCGTGGCCGGCGTGATGGAAGAATCTGCTGCCTTCGACTTTGTGAAGCTGGAGGATGTAGTCCTCGCCGTTGATGGCCAGGATGTTTCGGAACCAGCAGAGGTGCAAGAACTCATTCGAGCCAAGGCGCCTGGCGATGAAGTCACGCTGACTCTAGAAAACAACGGTGAAGAACGCGAAGAAACCGTGACCCTGGGCGAACACCCTGATGATGCAAGTGTGCCTTTGCTGGGTGTGACCATGACATCCGCACCACGTGATGGCATGAATGTCACCTACAACCTGCAGGACGTTGGCGGCCCCTCGGCCGGCATGATGTTCTCACTCGCCGTGATTGACAAGCTGACTGAGGAAGACCTCACCGGCGGTCACTTCGTTGCCGGCACCGGCACCATCTCTGAAGACGGCACCGTGGGACCAATCGGCGGCATTGAGCATAAAATTGAGGCATCAAAAGAAGCCGGTGCGGAATTGTTCCTCGCGCCGGCCGCGAACTGCGAAGCCGCCACCAGCCGCGATGCCGGCGACATGGTCATCGCGTCTGTTGAAACCCTCGACGACGCAGTCCAAGCCATGGACGATTTCGCCAACGGCGGGGAAGTCCGCACCTGTTCGGGATAGTCTTGGAGCAAAGCTCGCCCCATTCGCTTTTCGTAAAATTCTGAGCTTTGCTTCAAGAATTTTACGGGGTGTAGAGCCCCAGCTCAATGAGGCGGTCTTCAGGGTCTTCCTGATCGGTGGACAGCATTTGCTGGACCACGAGACCTTCATTGTTGTCCACGACGGTCAGCACGGCGGTGCTGCCGAGGGTGGACCAGCCAACGACGCGGTCGCCGCTGTCTTCCAAGACGGTGGAGCTGCGCAGCTCGGTGAGCACCTGGGTGGTCTGGGTCGCGCGGTTGGAAGACTTGGAGAACTGGATCTGGCCTACTTCTGGGCCGGAGCAGTTGTAATTGTTCTCATTGCCCACTGGGTCACAAGAATCAAACTTTTCAAAAAGCTCACGCGGAGCAATGGAGCCGAAGATTTCATAGGCATCTTCTACATCTTCGCTGATGCTGCCAGAGCTTGCCGATGTCGTCTCCGTTGGTTCTTCAGATTCTGACTCTGAAGGTTCAGTAGATGCAGACTCGGACTCTGACTCAGAGGTTTCTGTGCTGGACTCGGTCTCTGAGGACGTGGACTCTTCCGAGGTCTTGGAGGTTTCCTCGGTGGTCTCAGCGACGGTGGAAGTCTCCGGTGCGGGCTCAGGAGCAGGTTCTTCAGTGTTGCCGCACGCAACAAGAGTGGCTGCTAAGAATACTGCGCCAGTTAGTTGCATGATGCGCGGCTTGCGAGTTTTAAGCACGGAACCTACTCCTCATGTAGTGCGTGAAATTTTAGCCTTTTACAGTCTAGACGAATTGATTACAGCAAATCATCTGGGTCTTGCTCCAGGCCATAACGAAGCGCTGCTACAACACCCGGTGCCACATTCGGACCGCCCCGAAGTTGGACGTCGTCTTCGGCGAACGGACCGGAATCGGCAAGCTCTTGCTCTGTTGGACGAATCTGCAACACAGTTTGCTCTAAGCCTTCTTCACGCAAACAGCCTGAAAAGAGTCTGGCAGGACGAGGCTCAGCATCGGTAGAAGATGTGTCCTTGAACATAATTTCTTGCGCCAACACCGCGCCTTCAACCTGATGCGGCCACGCAATACGGGAGACATAATCCGCCAACTCTTCGGAGCCCGGCTGGATGTTATCCGGAAGATTATCCTGAACAACCAAGGTCAGCGGCGCGGAATCATCATCCAAGTCAATTTGATCAACGACTAAAGCGGTAGGAACCAACGCGAAAAGCGTAGGGGGAGCCTCCCAGCCCTCCGCGTGAACAAAGTCCACGGCTTCCATCATCGCTTTGTTAAGAGCTTGTTGATTAAAACCTGGGGAACTCATGAGCAACCTCGTTCGTTAGCTAGATGGTACTGGCCGCAAAATTGGCCAACTAATAGACAATTTTGGCACACGATATTGATTGGAGCTGGCGTTGGTTTCACATACAGCCCAACCCTCCGCCCCTATGAAACGACCGCCCCGCATTTTAGCGTGGGTGCTCGGCATCATCGCAGTAATACTTTTCATCGGACCATTGTTCGTTGGAGTGTATACCGACTGGAAGTGGTTTGGCGCAATTGACTACCGCGGGGTTTTCAACACCGCAATCATTGCGCGAGTAGTACTGTTCATTGTGACCGCGCTGGTCGCCGCCGCTGTTGTGTGGCTGGCTGGATACTTCGTGTGGCGTGGTCGCCCCGACGATATGGACTTGGGCGATTTGAACTCGCCGGTCTACCAATACCGTCAAGCAATCGAGAAGTCCGTGGGCACCTTCCTCAAGGTGCTGCCACTGATCATCGGTTTGATGACGGGCTTTTTGCTGCAAAGCTCCTGGCGCAGCATCCTGCTGTTTGTCAACGGCACAGACTTCGGTGAGACCGACCCGCAGTTCGGTCTGGACTATGGTTTCTACGCATTCCAGCTGCCTGTCTTCCAGCTGATTGTCTCCACCTTGTCCATGCTGACCTTGGTGGCCCTGCTCATCGCACTGGTCGGACACTACGTTCTGGGCGGCATCCGCATTGGCAACCAGGCTGCCGGTATTAAGGGTTCTTTGTCTAAGCCTGCTCGTATTCAGCTGGCTGTCACTGCCGGTGTTTGGATGCTGCTGAAGGTAGTGGACTACTGGCTGCAGCGCTATGAGCTGCTGTACAACTCCAATGACATGTTCTCTGGTGCTTCTTACACCGACTTGAACGCACAGCTGCCAGCGAAGATCATCTTGATGGTCATCGGCGTATTCGTGGCCGTGGCTTTCTTCGCCGCGATTGTGCTCAAGGACCTGCGCATCCCAGCACTCGCAGTGGTGCTGATGCTGGTTTCCGGCATTGTTATTGGCGGCGCATGGCCAATCCTGATGGAGCGTTTCTCCGTTCAGCCAAACCGTTCAGCTAAAGAAGCAGAATCGATTGCCCGCAACATTGAGTCCACGCGTTATGCATATGGACTTACTGATGAAGAAGTGACCTACATCGAAGACTGGGGCGCGGAAGAAACTTCCGATGAAGCAGTCGCTGCCGATGAAGCAACGATTTCTAACCTGCGTCTTCTGGATCCGGACATTTTGTCCCCAACCTTTACCCAGATGCAGCAGCTACGTAACTTCTACGGCTTCGCTGAGACTTTGTCCATGGACCGCTACATGGTTGATGGCGAACTGCGTGACTTCGTTGTGGCAGCCCGTGAGGTTGACCCGAACGCACTGCGTGAGAACCAGCTGAACTGGATTAACCGCCACACCGTATACACCCACGGCAATGGCTTTGTCGCTGCACAAGCAAACCGCGTTGATGAGGCTGCACAGGATGCAGGCTCTACCCGTGGTGGCTTCCCAGTCTTTAACGTTTCTGACCTGCAAACCCAGGCCGGCGAAGAAGCTGAGGGTGAAGGCGAGACCCTGGATGCTGAGTCCGAGTTGGGCATTCACGTGGACCAGCCACGTATCTACTACGGCCCAGTGACCGCTTCTGCTGATGACGGCGCGGATTATGCCATCGTTGGTGACACCGGCAACGGCCCAGTGGAGTTTGATACTGATAACTCCAGCTTCACCTATGACGGTGACGGCGGCGTTGACATTGGCAACATGTTTGACCGTGCTGCTTACGCTTTGCGCTACCAGGAAATGAACCTGATTCTGTCCGACCGCGTTGGTTCTGAATCGAAGATTCTCTACGACCGTGACCCACGTGAGCGTGTGGAAAAGGTTGCTCCTTGGTTGACCACTGACTCTGAGACCTACCCAGCAGTCGTTGATGGCCGCATCAAATGGATTGTGGACGGCTACACCACTTTGGACCGTTTCCCTTACTCGCAGGGTGAGAACCTGAGTGAGGCTACCGCCGATGCATTGAATGCTGAAGGTACCCAGCAGCGTCTGATTTCTGATGAGATTGGCTACATCCGTAACTCTGTTAAGGCCACCGTCGATGCTTATGACGGCAGCGTGGAAATCTTTGAGTTCGATACCGAGGATCCAGTGCTGAAGGCTTGGGAGGGTGTATTCCCTGACGTTGTGAAGCCTGAGTCTGAGATTTCTGATGAGCTGCGCGCTCACTTCCGCTACCCACAGGACATGTTCAAGGTGCAGCGTTCCATTCTGGCGCGCTACCACGTTGATGATCCAAACGTATTCTTCAACAACGACGCGTTCTGGTCTGTCCCAGCTGACCCAACCGGCGCTGACCAGGAGAACCTGGACCAGCCTCCGTACTACGTTGTGGCCGCCGATCCTGAGACCGGTGAACCAACCTTCCAGCTGATTACTTCCTTCCGTGGTCTCTCGCGTGAGTTCTTGTCTGCTCACATGACTGCATCATCCGATCCGGATAGCTACGGCGATATCACTGTTCGTGTTCTGCCAACCAATACTCAGACCCAGGGGCCAAAGCAGGCGCAGGACGCCATGATGTCTTCGGACCAGGTGGCACGAGATATGACGCTGTGGCGTGGTTCGAACGACCTGCATAACGGTAACTTGCTGGCACTGCCAGTAGGTGGCGGCGAGATCCTGTACATGGAGCCGATTTACTCGCAGCGTAAGGACCAGGCTTCGGCCTTCCCTAAGTTGCTGCGTGTACTGGTTTCCTACAAGGGCCGCGTTGGTTACGCACCAACCGTGGATGCCGCGCTTGAGCAGGTTGGTATTGATTCCGACGCAGTTCAGGACATCGAGGTTGTTGATGATGGCGGCGATGCCGGCACCGATACGGACACCGATGAGCAGCCTGCCGATGAAGCACCAGCTGAGGATGACACCCCAGCCGCTCCATTGCCTGAAAACGCTGAGGAAGCTATGAACGCTATCAACGACGCGTTGACTGGTCTGGAAGATGCCCGCGACGGCTCCCACGAGGAGTACGGCCGCGCATTGGATGAGTTGGACAGTGCCGTCCAGCAGTTCCAGGACCTTCAGACTCCTGCTGAGTAGCCAGCCGAATAATCTGGCAACAACGCCCGTGAGACTAGGGCTGTAGTCTCACACAGCACAGTAAAAGCACGGACCAAAAGGTCCGTGCTTTTACTGATCAGTTCCGGGTCTGTCTTTGTTCCCTCCCTGGTCTGTCCCTGTTCTTCCGTTGATTTGGGTCTTTTCCCACCCGTGTGTATAGTTGAGCAAGTCGCCAACGCTTGAACTTCAAGCAAAGCGCAGGTGAACGAAAAGTTCATTCGTCGCGGGGTGGAGCAGCTCGGTAGCTCGCTGGGCTCATAACCCAGAGGTCGTAGGTTCGAATCCTGCCCCCGCTACCAATTACAAAATAGCCACAGTCAGTAGAAATGCCGACTGTGGCTATTTTTCGATCTCCGTGCTCAGCCCTTCTTGCTTATCTATTTGCTTAGGCGCGCCTTGCTTAGGCACTTTTTTAATTCATCGCCAAAATGTCACCGGCCTGCGGAATCGGTATCAAACTGGGAGCGCCAGCAGAAGATAATGCTGGGCTAAACAGGCGGAATACTACACTTTCTATGCGTGAATAATAGTGATATTGCTGTTTCTTCGGGGCAGTACAACGGGACGAAACGTGCGCTTGAGGTTCGGCACCTAGTAATGATTGCGCTTGGCGGTGTCATTGGCTCGGGTCTCTTTGTTAGTTCGGGGTACACCATTGGGCAAGCTGGTCCACTTGGCGCGGTGTTGGCCTACGTTGTCGGCGCATTGATTGCATGGCTGGTTATGTCCTGCTTGGGTGAGTTGGCCGTACAGTATCCAGTGTCTGGTGGATTCCACGTGTACGCCTACAAGGCAATTAGCCCGGCTGCGGGTTTCACCACAGCATGGCTGTATTGGCTGTGTTGGGTGGCTGCACTGGGCTCAGAATTTACAGCCTCTGCATTATTGATGCAGCGCTGGTTCCCACAGATTGACGTGTGGATATGGTGTGTAATCTTCGCGGTGCTGCTGTTTCTCCTCAATGCCTTTTCTGTTAAGTGGTTTGGTGAGGCAGAGTTTTGGTTCTCGCTGTTGAAAGTAGCTGCAATTGTCATCTTGCTCATCGTGGGTTTTGCGGCGATTTTCGGATTCAATGCTGGGGGAGAGGTGCCGTTGCTTTCCAACTTCATGACTGAAGATGGTCTCTTGCCAACGGGCACAACCGGTGTGATGATCACGATCCTCTCAGTCTTTTACGCGTTCTCAGGCACGGAGCTGATTGCTATCGCAGCTGGTGAAACGAAAAACCCGCAGGTCGCAATCCCACGTGCTATCCGCACGACATTGATCCGTTTGGTCATCTTCTTTGTTGGTGCCATCTTTGTTATTGCAGCGTTGGTTCCATGGGACCAGATTTCCCTGTTGAGTGATGAGAACATTGAAGCCAGCCCATTCGTCGCCATCTTCGAGATTGTGGGTATCCCATACGCTGCAGACATCATGGCAGTTGTCGTCATCGTGGCTCTACTGTCTGCGGGAAACAGTGGCCTTTACGCCTGCTCACGTCTGATGTACTCCATGGCTGAGATGAAGCAGCTACCAGCGGCATTCGGCAAGACCACCGAGCAAGGCGTACCAATGCTGTCTCTGGTTATCAGCCTTGCGGCCGGTTTGGTCTGCCTGATTTCCAGTGTCGTGTCGCCTGGTGCGGTCTACCTTGCACTGGTGTCAATCGCCGGTTTCGCCGTCGTCGCCGTGTGGATTGTTATCGTGGTTGCACAAATGATGAACCGGCGTAAGCTCATCGCGGCAGGCGGGAACGTTGCTGAGCTGGCGTACAAGACCCCTATGTATCCGTGGGTTCCAATTATCGCGCTGGTAGCTTGCATTATTTCGCTCATTGCCGTGGCTTTTGACCCGAACCAGTTTGCCGCATTGTTGTTCGGCATCCCATTCGTCGTACTCTGCTACATCATTCACAAGTTTCTTATTGAGAAACCTGCACGCGAAGAAGCCCCCGTTGCCAGCTAATTAGCGGATCTGCGCCGCGATTGCCTCAATTTCACGAGGAGTTACGCGGCAGCAGCCGCCGATGAGTGATACTCCTAGGTCAAGTAGTTGGGGGACTGCTTCGACCAAGCCAACGCTATCGCCCTCGCGAGTGAGCCAGCGGCGATTGACATGATCCCAGGTCTCACCGCTGTTTGGATACACTCCGAATACCTTGTCAGTTCCTTGGGTGAATTCTTGTGCCGCAGATAGTGCTTCTCCGGCTGAACAGCAGTTGATACTCAATGCCTTAATGGCGGGAGTGTCATTTATGATGTTCAGAACCTCATGAAGTGGAGTGCCATCACCAAGTGTCATGCCATCAAGCGTGACGCTTAACCATCCGTCAATATTGAGGCGCGAGATTTCCTCTGCGAGTGCTTCGACCTCCAAGATGCTGGGGACGGTTTCCATGAGCAGGGCATCTGCACCAGAATCGGCGAGGATCTCCATGCGTGGGCGATGCCAGTTGGCCAGTTCTTTCCCACTGATGCCGTAGGCGCCGTCATATTCAGTGCCGGCGCCGGGCCCAGCACCGTACGGGCCGACCGACGCCGCCACATAGCGGCCGTCGATACCGCCGGTGGCTTCCTTGGCTATATTGACACTTTTCCGCAGCAGCTTTTTGACGTCATCCCGCCCCATCCCGTGCTGTGCGAACCCATCAAACGTCACCTGATAAGAACACGTGGTTGCTACTTGCGCACCAGCATTGAAGAAGTCTTCATGTGCTGCACGGACTTCCTCAGGATATTCACTAAGAATTGCCGCCGACCATAGCTCCCCGCTGATGTCATTGCCCCGCGCAGCAAGGTGAGTTCCAAGCCCGCCGTCCAGCACCAAGGTGCGATCTTTTTCAAACATAATTCTTGAACTCCTCAGTGTTTCCAGCCGAACTTGCTCATCCTAGACACAGTGGCAATCACCGCGCAGATGGATCCGTATATTCGACTTATCCTATGGCTTATCGGTAAAGCGTTGCCAATCTATCTGCGTCAAACATTCACCTTTAGGTGACGAATCTAAGTAACGGGGACTAGAAGAAAATGAACGACAGCCATCGAGATGAGTTTCACGCCGAAATGTCGGTCATACCTGGGGAGAAAGAAACTCAAGTTCTGGCTGTAAGGTTCTGAACCCATCGCTATCCTCATTACTGGGATGCCGGTGCGGCTAAATACACAAATGGACGCCGTGCTCGATGAAGCACTGGCGTCCAAGATTGTTGAGCGCGCTGAATCGTAGCGCGCCCAGAGGAAACTATGAGCTGAGTTTGCTGTCCTCGTTAGAAGTGGAAGCTGCTGAAGCACTCTGGGCTTCAGCGCGTTGCTCGGCTTCGAGGCGTTCGGCTTCTTCGCCGCCGATGGCTTCGCCGCGGGCGACCAAGCCGGACTCGGTCTGCAGAGGGATTTCCTTGAGGAAGAACGCGAAGATTAGTGCCAGGACCAGGAATGGGATGACGTACCAGAACACTGGTGCCAGGGAGTCAGCATAAGCAGCAACAATGCCGTTCTGTACCTGCTCAGGCAGGGTGCTCAGCGTCTGCGGGTCAATGGTTGCGGTTGCATCGGCAGCTTGGGAAGCGTCGAGGCCGGAGCCGGTGAAGACATCGTTAAGCCGCTCCGCCAACCGTGCGGTGAAGTAAGCGCCGAACACTGCGGTGCCCAAAGACGCACCGACCTCGCGGAAGTAGTTGTTGGTACTGGTTGCCGTACCAACGGTATCCGCAGGGACAGAGTTCTGAGCAACGAGGACGATGATCTGCATGACAAAGCCCAAGCCCGCGCCGAAGAGTGCCAGGTAGGCACAAATCAGCCAGATTGGGGTCTCCGCCGACAACGTGGTCATGGCGAACAATGCCGCGATGGCAAGGATGATGCCGATAATTGGGTACATCTTGTACTTGCCGCTCTTAGCAACCCACAAACCGGAAACAATCGAGGTCAGCATAAGGCCAGCCATCATTGGAATCATCAACAAGCCTGACTCCGCCGCAGACGTGCCGGAAGCCATCTGCAGGAAGGTTGGCATAAAGCCCAGTGCTGCGAACATCGCGATGCCAAGGGTGAAACCAATTGCCGCAGTAATAATGAACAGCTTGTTACGGAACAGCGACAGCGGAATGATTGGATCTTCCGCGCGGGACTCCACGAACACAAAGATAGCTACCGCGATGGCCAAGCCCGCGCCCCACATCCATGTGGAGACCGCATCCCAACCGTGGTTGGCGTTGCCACCAAAGTCAGTGAACATGATTAAGCAGGTAGTCGCCGCGGACAAGAAGAGAACACCGAGCCAGTCGATGCGCTTGGTTGCCTTATGTGTTGGCAGCTGCAGTGCGAAGACACCGATAAAGAAGGCGATGATGCCGATTGGGATGTTGATGTAGAAAGCCCACTGCCAGGTCAGGTGGTCCACAAAGTAGCCACCGAGCAGGGGACCAGCAACAGCGGAGATGCCGAAGACCGCGCCCATTGGACCCATGTACTTACCGCGTTCGCTCGCGGGTACGATGTCTGCGATAATCGCCTGCGACAAAATCATCAAGCCACCGCCGCCGAGGCCCTGCATGGCGCGGAAGATAACAAACGTCCAGAAATCACCGGCAAATGCACAGCCGACCGAAGCCAGGGTAAACAGTGCAATCGCCATCAAGAAAAGGTTGCGTCGGCCGAGCACGTCGCCGAACTTGCCGTAAATAGGCATCACGATGGTGGTGGCCAGCAGATAAGCGGTGGTAATCCACATCTGGTGCTCAACACCGCCGAGCTGGCCAACAATCGTTGGCATGGCGGTGGACACGATGGTCTGGTCCAAACTGGACAGCATCATGCCGGCCAGCAAGGCGGAAAAGATAATCCAGATACGGCGCTTTGTCAGCAGTAGCGGGGCATCCTTCGTCATTGTTGTCATGGGGTTCCTCATTGAGAAGGGGATGTACTTCATTCAAATTACAGTTACTGAAAGTATAAAGTACACCTACTGCAATTGAGGTGCCAACCTAGTAGTCTGAGAAAATAGACGCAAGGGATTTAAATTGAGATGGAGGCCATAGATGACCAGTCCGCGCGCGGCAGCAACTAAGACTGCTATCGAAGACGCTGCTTTAGATCTTGCGCTGGAACGCGGTTATGAACAGGTCACCGTCGACAAGATCTGCGAACAAGTCGGGGTTACCCAACGCACCTTCTTCAACCATTTCCCCACGAAAGATGATGCACTTTTAGGCCGGGACCTTCCCAAAGTGGATGAAAAAGCCGCGCGCGAGTTCATTGTCTCAACTGGCTCACTACTGATTGACGCAGTCTCCCTGATAACAATGCCCACGGAAGGGCGAACACATCATCGAGCGTCAGACCGTTGGAAGGTTATTGCAGCGACCCCGTCTCTACTAACCAAACAGATGGAAAGACTGGAAGCTTTGGAAGGTGAGCTCAATGAAATCATCACCTTGCGCCTGCGCTCCCAGTATCCGCAGCGCTCAAGGGAAGAGATTGATGATGAAGTCGCAATGACCACCCACATGCTTAACGGAGTCTTCCGCTGGATTGGCACTCGCGCAGAAAATGACGGCCACACCCCCGAAGCTTTCGCAGCAATTGCTGACCAAGCGCGCGGGACTTTGCGTGATGTGGTGCAGCATTCTGCCAGTTCAGACGAGTAGCAGCGCGCCATTCTCCTGAGGATGCGCGTCGCACTTAGATACAAAAATCAGACATGAAGATTGTTTAATGAACGCCTAATGGCAGCTTCATCCTTCGTTTATACGGTAGTCAGCATTCCAAATTGGAGTGCTGATTACTTATATGGAGGGAGGCTGCAATGCCTGACATGGCTCGTCATTCCTCGCGTTCACGGCTGTTGTTCTGGCTGTTAGGGCTGGTCGCAATTTCGCTGTTGGCTATTGTGCTGACCACGCGGACGGTGCTGCTGGGCGCTGTGCCGGAGAAAGCCAATGAAGATGTGATCCAGGAGCTAGAAGAGTTTCGGTCCCTGGCACAAGACGGAGTGGATCCGGAGACTTCGCAACCTTTTGCCTCAAACACTCGGTTGTTACAGGTGTTCTTGTCCCGGCAGATTCCAACCCGTGATGAAGCATTGGTGGGAATTGTTGATGGAAGGCTTGTTGGTCTTCCAGGTTCTGCTGGCCGCAGTTTGGCGGAGGGAGATCCGCTCATCCAACATGCCACTGAATCACCCATGCCGGCGGGAGTTTATGTCCCCGATGACGGCGATCCGATTCATTGGGGGACAGTCACGGTTGACGGCGGTGAGGGTTCGCAAGAGGTCAAGCTGATGGTGGCCCGGTTTACGGACTCGGATTACCGCGAGATTGCTGAACTCATGCGAGTGGTCACGCTGGTCGCTGCTGGTGTCCTGGTTGTAGCGCCGTTTCTGGCGTGGTTGATTACTGGACGGTTGCTCGCGCCCATCCGGAAGGTGTCGCACCAGGCTGCCGAAGACAGCCGGAGTGATTCGGCCACCCGGCTGGGATTTGACGGCACCGATGAGATTACAGAGTTGGCCAGGGCTTATAACGACGCTTGGGTGCGTGAATATGAGGTCCGTGGGATCAATCAGTCAATCACGCAGGCAGCAGCGCGTGAGATCCGCGAGGGTATTAATCAACCGGAGAAGCTGCGTGCGACGTGTGAATCTTTAATGGCACTTTCGCGACTTGCCCCGGGCACGCGCGGTATTGCTACTGAGCAGGCTGACTTGGGCGTGATTGCGCGTGATTTTGATGCGCAGGCAATCGACGCATCCGGCACGGCGCAGGTGGATCGCACAGCGCTTGCCGGTGCTCTACGTGCCATCGCCGGCATGCTAGCGCCACATACAAAGCAGGAGCTTCGCGCTGGTGCGCACGTCAATGGTGATACTGCCCGGCTGTGGATTACCGCCGCGGACTTTGTCGCCGATGATGCGCAGGCCGCAGCGATGATTGCCTGGCCCGTCAGCTCCACCTATGCAGCCGTTGTGCGCACCGTGGCAGATTCCCACGGCGGACGCGCGCTGGTGACTGCCGATGCCTCATCTGGCACCACGGTGCTCCTCGAACTCCCGGCGGGAGGTGAACATCATGACGAAAGCAGCAACGAATCAAATAGCACGGATGCAGACCGTAATAAGCAGTAGCCCTCCCACGCCGCGGCTTTTGCCAAAGGTTGGACGGCAGTTTGCCAGGCCTCAGCTGGGCTCATGGAAGACAGTCGTCGGTATCGCCGTCGTCGCTGGTGTGTGGGTATTGACCAGCACCTTGAGCCCCGAGGCGCAGGCGACACTGACTGTGTTTGCCGCAGCGATCTGGCTGTGGGTATTTGGCACGTTGAATGATACTTACGTGGCACTGGGCGCAGCGAGTGCCCTGGTGTTGGCTAATGCGTTGAGCGCAGAGGAGTTCTTCGCAGCGCTTGGCGATGATACGACGTGGCTTCTCATTGGCGCCTTCATTCTCTCCGCCGCGGTGACACAGTCTGGGCTGGCACTGCGGGCAACGGCGTGGTTAACGCGCCGGGTCAGTACACCGCATGGGCTGGTACATTTACTGGCCTTGGCTGTCACAGCCACTGCCTTCGCGGTACCTGCCACCAGTGGGCGCGCAGCGCTCATCCTCCCTGTACTCGTTGCGCTGCGCGGCGTGCTGCCGACACCGCAGCAGTGGCTGGTGAAAGTGCTGGCCTTGGTATTGCCAACCGTTGTGTTGTTTACCGCGGCAGCATCGCTGATTGGTGCTGGCGCGCACCTCATTACGGTGCAGATTCTGGGCACCAATGACTTACCGGAGATTTGCTTTACCCGCTGGATTGTGCTGGGCCTGCCCTATGCACTGGTCATGGCGCATGTCTCCGCAGAAGTGGTGCTGCGGATGTTTTCCACCTCCGCGCAGCGCGCCGAGAAAGTACAGCTCACCACTGCTGACTTTGGTGACTCGGTTACCGGGCCATTGTCTTCTGAGCAGCAACGCTCAATAGCCATTCTGGGCGCGGCAGTGGCGCTGTGGTTTAGTGAATCCTTGCACGGCATTGACCCAGCACTAGTGGCGGTCTTGGCGGCGTTGCTGATTTGCTCGCCAAAGATGGGCACCGTGGATTTCAAAGACACCATCCGCCAGGTTCCGTGGAACTTGCTGCTGTTTATGGCAGCAACCATCGCCATGAGCGGGGCACTACTGTCTTCCGGCGCAGCGGATGTCCTTGCTACCGCAATCCTGGGTTCAACAAACCCGATGGTGTTCGTAGCATTGGTCATCATCGTTTCTTCCGCAGCGCACCTGGTTATCCAGTCGCGTTCCGCGCGCTCAGCGGTGCTGATTCCACTGGTGGTGGCCACAGCACCCGCGATGGGTGTTAACCCAGTGGCGGTGGCTTTTATCTCCACCGTGGCAGCGGGCTTTTGTCACACCTTGCCGTCCTCGGCAAAGCCACTGGCCATTTTCTCCGTCCACGAGCCCGCTCCATTTTCTAACCGCGAACTCATGCGCGTGGCTGCAGTTCTCTTTCCCATTCACCTTCTAGTCATGACGCTATTTGCCTGGCTGATATGGCCAGCTCTTGGCCTCAACCTCTACCTATAAAAGGAGTTTTCCCATGTTGTACGCACCTGAACGTATCCTCGTCGCACCTTCTGGATTCAAGGAATCCCTCTCAGCGATTGAAGTCGCTGATGCGATTGCCGCCGGCATCCGCCGTGTTCTTCCTGGCTCCCGCGTGGACACTTTCCCCGTCCCTGATGGTGGTGAGGGTACTGTGGACATCCTCGCGCAGCGCCAAGGCGCGGTGACCCACACTGAAACCGTGATGGGACCCGTGGGCAAGAAGGTCCAAGCCACCTGGGTTGAGTTCCCGGAGTCTGGCGTGGGTGTCATGGAAATGGCATCCTGCGCGGGTCTGGCCTTGGTGCCCAGCGATATGCGCGACCCAGGTGCCACCACCACCTATGGCGTGGGCGAGCTCATCAACATCATGATTGCGCATGGTTGTACAAAGATTGTAGTTGGCTGTGGTGACTCTGGCACCTCTGATGGCGGTGCGGGTGCGCTGGAAGCGCTCGGCGTTGTGGCCTTGGATAAGAAGGGCGAGAAGGTAAAACGTGGTGGTTCCAACCTGGTTCACGCCAAGAGCTTGGACACCTCGGGGATGAACCCACGGCTGCGTGATGTCACCATCACCATGGCGTGTAACCGCCACAATGTGTTGACCGGTAAGCGCGGTGTTGCGCGTGTCTTCGGCCCGCAAAAGGGCGCTACGAAGGTGCAGGTCAAAGAGTTAGCCGAGGGTTTGAGCTGTTGGGCAGATTTGCTTGTCGATACCTTCAAACCCGTCGACGACCTTCACAAAGGACCTGGCTCAGGTGCTTCGGGTGGACTTGGTGCAGGTTTGATGGCCTTGGGCGCTGTCGCGGGTGAACGCTTCGATGTTTTGCTGGAACAACTTCCAGCGGAGCGCAACCTGGATGAACTCATCTGTGTGGCTGACCTAGTGATCACGGCAGAGGGCGCGATTGACTTCCAAACCCCACGCGGCAAGGTGCCGGCAGAAATCGCACGCCGATGCCAAAAGACTGGCGTGCCACTGATGGGACTTGCCGGCTCTTTGGGCGAAGGCGCACCAACCGTTCACGATGTCGGCATTGGCGCAGTTCAATCCATCATGACCATCCCTATGGACTTAGAAGATGCCGTGCGCGATGGCCGGGACTTGCTGGTCGATGCCTCCGAGCGCTCCATGCGCCTTCTGCAATTAGGCTGTACAGTCGCAGGACGTCAAGAGACTAAGCTCCGCGCCCTGTACACGCGGACGATTGCGCCAGTAGCGTCGCCTTAAAGTAGCTTTGCCATTTGGCTGTCTATTAGATTTCCAGCGTTCAACGCAGCAAAGTGTTAGTTATCCAACGGCTAACACAAGCAGTGAATGCAGGTTCGGATAGGATCGGTGGACACATCAGTTTGATTCGTTTATCGGAATATGTGATGCGGATAAAAGGACGAAAATGAACAGCCAGCCACGCGCAGTTGTTGTCGGTACAGGCCCTAATGGGCTTACTGCCGCAGCGCGGCTGCTTGTTGAAGGCTGGGATGTTGATATTTATGAATCTGCGCCGGCACCTGGGGGCGCGGCACGCTCAACGGCATCGCTCTTTAATGGGGAAATCGTGGACCTGGGCGCTGCGGGCCATCCATTTGGTGTTGCTAGTCCGGCATTTCAGAACCTCAATCTTAAAGAACATGGCCTGAAGTGGAAGAATGCCCCATATGAGATGGCGCATCCGCTTGATGGAAAAGAAGCCGCCTTTTTATCGCGCTCTGTTGAACGGACGGCTGCAGACCTGGGCCTTGATGGAAAAGCATGGACCAGGCTGCATGGTCATGTCGTGCAGGATATCGATAAGCATCTGGACAACCTACTGGGCTCGATGCTGCGAATCCCCAAGCATCCAGTTCACATGCTGCGATTCGGTCCACCGGCGTTGGCTTCAGCAGCGCTATTAGGAAAGACGCTCTTTAAGACGGAACAAGCTCGTGCGCTCCTGGCGAGCAGCGCGGTTCATGCAATTACTTCACCAGCCAGGCCGTTGACCGGAGCTTTCGGAATTCTCTTTGGTGCGCTGGGGATGAGCAGGGGATGGCCAGTTGCAGAAGGCGGTTCTCAGGCAATCGTGGATGCGTTAGTTTCTGTCATTTATAGCAATGGCGGCCGAATCCACACCGGCGTTGAAATCAGTGACCTCCGAGAGCTTCCAGCTGCCGATGCCATCATCTTGAACCTCACCCCGCGGCAGATCTTGCAGTTGAAAGGAACCGACCTTGCTTTGAAAGCGCGCGAGCGCTTGGAGAAGTGGAAATACGGTTCGGCGGTATACAAGGTGGACTTCTTACTCAACGAGCCTGTGCCGTGGAAAGACTCGCGGGTGGGTACAGCAGCAACCGTGCACGTGGGAGGAACTGTTGATGAAATTAGTTTTGTTGAACGTGAAGTCGCAGCTGGCCGAATGCCGGATCGCCCATTCGTTATGGTCTGCCAACAGTATGCCGCGGATCCGACACGAGGACTGACGCTGTGGAGCTATGCGCACGTTCCGCACTGCTATGTTGAGAGTTACCCTGGTGAAATTCGTGAACTTATCACACAACAGATCGAACGTTTCGCACCGGGCTTTCGGGAGACAGTTGTAGACGCCACAAGCACATCACCGGGCGAATTAGAAGCTTGGAATGCCAATCTTGTTGGTGGTGATATTGCCGGAGGTTCTATGGCGGGCCTCCAATCTGTCATGCGGCCGGGAGTTTCCCTCAATCCTTATCGCCTCGGGCCGGGACTATTTATGGCCTCCGGTGCTACACCACCCGGAGCCGGTGTTCACGGGATGCCGGGGTGGTGGGCAGCAGAATCAGTGCTCAAAACCTGGCATTAGTTTCTCGGATAATTCTCAACGTGCTCGTTGAAATAGCCGCTGGGGGAGAAGCCGGTGCGTTTCTTAAACGCCCGGCCAAAGGCACTCGCGGTGGAATAGCCCACGCGTAGCGCAACCGCGTCGATGGGAAGACCATCGGCGATAAGCTGCTTCGCCCTAGCTATGCGCGACTGCATGCGCCATTCCTGGAAAGTCTCACCGGTCTCCGTGAGGAATGCGCGCTCAATTGTTCGCGGGGAAGCATGCACCGACGCAGCTAGTTGGTGAAGAGTGCGGGGGTCACCGGGGTCATCGTTAAGCATCTGTGCAATCTCTTTGGCCGCTGGACTCTCCGGCCACGGCACGGTGCGAAGCTGCATGCTGAGCTGATCCAGAACATACTGGTCCAGCCCGCGGCTTGATTGAAGTAAAGAATCGCCACTTTGCACCAAGCCCATGAGATTGCCGGCGAGCTCCTGATCGACATGGAATATGCGCGGTGAAGCCATCCCCGGTGCGATGGCTAGGCTCTTAACGCCGAAGAAAATGCGCAATAACACCGAATTCGCGTCCACCTCAATATCGTGACGCACCCCAGCTGGCAGCCACAACGCCTGCTTCGCGCACAGCCCAGTCGGCTTGTCAGTGGCAATGATGGTGGAAGTGCCACGGTACTGCCAAAACAACATGTGCGCTTCCGGGTGTACACGGTCACGCAGCTGAATCGGCTGAATGGTTGGCAAGGTATTTGTGCTGGCAGAGCCATTAAGCCGAGGCTCGGCCAGACTTAAGCTCGCAGTCATTGAAATCTCCTGTGCAATCTCCGGCCACCACAATATTTCGGTCAAAAGTACTTGTGTCGGTAATGGGTTAGAAGGTGGCGCAAAATGTGTAGCTACCGAGCTTAGCCTGCCCTAACCTTAATGGGTGTATTTGGGTATAAGCTCCCGGAGCAAAGTTCATGTGTGCACCTAGCGCACGGGACTTAAAAAGACACGCTTTCCGCCCAGGGAAGCTGCTCCAACTTGAAAGGAATCCGTGGATAGTCAATTTGTAGCCGAACATGGGCTACCGCAGTGGGGAATGGGGGAGAAATGACTTCTATAGAAGCAGTGGAAACCCCAATTGCCCCAAACACGCCGGGGACTCCTGACGTAGTGCCGAAGCGCACGCTGTACCGTCGACGCTCCTTAGGTCTGTTGCTCATTCTTGCTGCACTGGTCATCACGGGGCTGCTCAGCATTGCGATTGGCGCTAACCCCTTGCCTTTTGATTCTGTGTGGCAGGGCCTGACCGCGCGTGATGACAGCGAAGCCTCCATTATTATCTGGTCACTTCGTGTGCCGCGCACCGTTGTTGGTCTCTTAGTTGGCGCCGCCTTTGGCGTTGCTGGTGCCTTGATTCAGGCCATGACGCGCAACCCCCTGGCTGACCCCGGCATCCTCGGTGTGAACGCCGGTGCTGGTTTCGCAGTGACCGTCGGCGTTGGTGTCTTTGGCCTGTCCAGCGTCACCGGATACATCTGGTTCGCATTCATTGGTGCCGCTGTTGCCACCGCGCTGGTTTATCTCATCGGTGCATCTGGCGGTACTGCCAACCCAGTGACTTTGGTGCTCGCCGGTGTTGCGTTGGCCGCAGTTTTGGGTGGCGTGACCACCTTCTTGACGCTGATTGACCCGAGCACTTTTGAAAGCATCCGCAACTGGGGCTTGGGGTCCATTGCGCGCACGGATTTGGCAGACACCATGAAGGTGCTGCCCTTTATCGTGGTGGGTCTGATTATTGCCCTGGCGCTGTCCAACTCGTTGAACTCCATTGCCTTGGGCGATGACCTCGCAGCCTCCCTGGGAACGCGCGTGGGGCGCTCGCGCGTCTTCGGCATCATTGTCGTGACCTTGCTGGCCGGCGGCGGCACCGCCCTGACCGGTGGCATTGGTTTTGTTGGGTTGATGATCCCGCACGTGGTCAGGTGGTTTGTCGGGCCCGACCAGCGCTGGATTATTGCCTATTCTGCCTTGTCTGCACCCGTGCTGGTTCTCGCCGCCGATGTTCTGGGCCGCATTATTGCCCGCCCGGGCGAGATTGAAGTCGGCGTGGTCACCGCGATCGTGGGTGCGCCAGTGCTGATTGCCCTGGTACGTCGAAGCAAAGCGAGTGGTCTGTGATGTTAATGAAAGATTCTAAGAACACCGATTTCGGCTATTCTTCCCTGACCGTTCGCAACAAACTCTTCTCTTTCAGAATCCCGATGCGGATTCTGGCGGTGTCACTCATCCTGGTCATACTCGGCACCTTTGCCGCCACCGTGGCCATCACCTTGGGCGATTTCCCGATTTCCTTGGGCCAGGTAGTCCAAGCCATCGTTGGCGTGGGCGAGGAATTCCACCTGTTGATTGTCCGCGAATGGCGCCTGCCGGTTGCCATTGCCGCGGTGGTATTCGGTGCGCTTTTGGGATTGGGCGGAGCCATCTTCCAGTCGCTGACGCGCAACCCTTTGGGTTCTCCGGACATCATCGGCTTTGATGCTGGTTCCTACACCGCTGTTGTGTTGCTCATCCTGGTCTTCGGCAACATGCAGTACTGGTCCATCGCAGGTGTGTCCATTCTTGGCGGCATCATCACCGCTTTCGTTGTCTACCTTTTGTCCTGGCGCAAAGGCGTACAGGGCTTCCGCCTCATCGTGGTCGGTATTGGTGTCTCCGCCATGCTGACGTCATTGAATTCCTACATCATCACCCGCGCTGACGTGGATGACGCCATGGTTGTTGGCATTTGGGCAGCCGGTTCTATTACACGCGTGACCTGGGCATCGCTTATCCCAAGCGTGGCAATTGCTGTGATCATCTTTATCTTGGCGGCGCTGCTAGCGCGCTCATTGCAGCACATGGAAATGGGCGATGACACTGCATTGACCCATGGTTTCCGCGTTGGCCCAGCCCGACTGGCGCTGATTGTGGTGGGTGTTTCCACCACCGCGCTGGTCACCGCGGCAGCTGGTCCGATTGGTTTTGTTGCCCTGGCTGCACCGCAGTTGGCGCGACGTTTGACTAGCTCACCGGGTGTGAGCCTGTGGCCATCGGCAGCAATGGGCGCAGCCCTGCTGTCTATCGCGCACTTGCTCTCCTTGGTCATTGCCGCCTTCTATCGTCCCATCCCAGTTGGTCTGATCACCGTGTCTATCGGTGGTTGCTACATGATCTGGCTGCTGGTGAGAGAAGCCCGCCGTCACTATGGCCGTATCGGTTAAGCACGAGACAGGAAGAAAATAATGAACACGAAAGATAATTCAACCGCGTCTCGGTTGCGGATTGAAAACGCCACTATTGGCTATGACAAGACAGTCATTAGCAAAAACATCTCTGTAGAGATTCCACACAACTCATTCACGGCAATTATTGGCCCTAATGGTTGTGGCAAGTCCACGCTGCTGCGCGGGCTGGCGCGAGTTATTACACCCGCTGAGGGGCACGTGTATTTGGATGCAAAAGATATTTCCAAATACAAGCCCAAAGAAGTCGCACGCGTGCTGGGCTTGCTGCCGCAGACTTCTCTAGCGCCAGAAGGTATTCGCGTTGCAGACCTGGTGGCACGTGGACGCGCGCCTTATCAGTCTTTGATTCAGCAATGGCGCCAGTCCGATGAAGACGCCGTCAACATGGCCCTGACTGCCACCCGTTTGACAGACTTGTCTGACCGTTACGTGGCGGAGCTATCCGGTGGTCAACGCCAGCGCGTGTGGATTGCCATGCTGCTGGCGCAGCAAACACCCATCATGTTGCTGGATGAGCCCACCACCTTCCTGGATATCGCGCACCAGTATGAGCTGATGGAGCTGCTGCGTGACTTCCACGAGGAAGGTAAGACCGTGGTCACAGTGCTCCATGACTTGAACCAGGCGGCACGCTACGCCGATCACCTCATTGTGATGAAGAAGGGCGAAGTGATTACCTCCGGCGTTCCGGAAGAAGTGTTGACCAAGGAGATGGTCGCGGATGTCTTTGGACTCGAAGCCATGATCTGCCCAGACCCAGCCACCAGCACTCCAACCGTAGTGCCACTGGATCCGCGGGAGGCAAACCAGCAGCCGAAACTTGCAGAAGACGGGACCCAAGACGCTGCTGGGGTCAATAATCCAGAGTTTTCTATCACCCATTAAATTCCATCCTCTAAGGAGCACGCGGCATGGCCAACAGCCTTCGTCCACTTGAGATTTTCCCGATTACCACCCGTTTCCTTAAGGTCATTAGAGTAGAGGATGTCACCCCGGGCATGCGCCGGGTGACCCTGGGCGGTGAGCAACTTAAAGCTCACACCGCGGACAATGGTTACCCGGTAGCGGAATTTCGCTCGGATGGTTTTGATGATGAGTTCAAGATTCTCATTGACCATCCTGAGGTGGAAAATTCTGTCGGCCCCACGCAGCTCGATGGTGTACTCAATTGGTCCCGCGGCGAAGGCGCCAAGCTAATCCGTACCTATACCGTTCGCCGCTGGGACCCAGAAGCCGGCGAGATTGACGTGGACTTTGTTAACCACGGCGTGGGCCCTGCCACCAGCTGGGCGCGCAATGTGAAACCGGGGGAGACCATTCAGGTTGCCGGTCCGAAGTCGTCATCGGCGCATCCGGAGGGTGCGGACTGGGTGCTCATCGGTGCGGATGAAACAGCATTGCCGGCAGTGGGCCGATGGCTGGAAGAGTGGCCCGAAGGCGCCCGGGGCCAGGTGTTTATTGAGGTTGAGGAAGAGTCCCACCGCCAGGACCTAGTTGTTCCAGAAGGCGTGGAGTTGACCTGGCTGGTGCGCCACGGCGCTGAGGCGGGCACGAGCACATTGCTTTTCGATGCCCTCAAGGCCGCCGAATGGTGGGACGGCACAGCCTTCGCGTGGGTAGCTGGGGAAGCAGGAACGCTGACCCCGATTCGCCGCTGGCTAAAGCGAGAAAAGAACCTGGACAAAGACCAGATTGAAGTCACTGGCTACTGGAAGAAACAAAAGGTCACAGCCTCTGCTGAAAACCCGGAGCTGCCTGATTTTAGCGCGAGTGAAAATGTGCGCGAGGTATTCCATGAGCTCAGCGAAATCACGCCGGGCTTTGCCCTGCGCGTAGCTGCAACCTTGGACCTTGGCCCCATCATGGGCTCAGATGAACACAGCCTTGAGCAGCTGGTGGAAGCAACCGGCGCCAATGAGCTCGGCCTGTTTAAACTCTTGCGCTACCTCGAATCCATCGAGGTCACGGAACAAACCCCTGCCGGTTGGAAGCTCACGGATATGGGTCGGGAGCTGGACTCTGAACACGTTTCAGAGGACCTCAACCTTGCTGGCCCCTTCGCCCAACGTGAGCTGGCTGTAGTCTTTGGTCTGCTCGACGCGATTCGTGAAAGCACACAAACTAACTACTCCGAAACCGATGCGTTGGTTCAGCAGCGAGTAGAAGCAGAGACCGAATACGCAGGATGGGTCTCCGGTGCCCTTGCTGCCGATGCCGCCTTTACCAACCTTCGCACCGTCGCCGTTTCTGGACCTGGCGCCCGCGCCTTTGCCCAGGCGATTGCCGATAAGCACACGGAAACCTCTGTCACCATTGTGGGGAACAAAGCCGAAATTGCTGCGCACCAGGCGAATGCCACTAAAGAGCGCATTGCTCTGGATACTGACTTAGGTGATGCGGATGCCGTGCTGCTGGTTGAAGCAATCAATGAACGCTCAGACTTTGAGGCCATCGCGCTGTTGAAAGAAGCCGCCACGCATGGCCGCTTGTACTACTTTGCCCGCGTGCTGAACCCAGTCCGTGCTCATGACCACGACTTTGAGGAAGATCTTGGGCACTTTGTACTCAGCGGTGGTGGTTCACGCACTGCGGAAGAGCTCGACGAACTATTTAAAGCAGCCGGACTTGGTATTCCACAACGTCGCACCATTGGCTGGGGCTTGACCCTGCACGAATTTAGCGTGTGAGGTCGTCTGAATGACACAACCATATTCTGCTGATTCTCCTGCGGAGACCAACTCCGCAGCGGACACCGACCCCGGTCATGACTGGGGTCTGGGCCAAGCACCAGATAACCCCACAACTCCGCGAATCCACTTCGATCCCAGCTGGACACCACGCCAGCTCAGCTTCGCGCTGATTCGGGCGAACGCTAAGTGTCTGAGCGCAGCGTCCTTATTGCTCATGACCTTTGGCATCTGCAACATGCTCATGCCTACGGTTGTCGGCCGCGTTGTTGATGATGTAGCAACGCCTGCCTTTGACGGGGTGAGCTTCGCGGACTTCTCCGCTGACCTATATCTGTGTTTCGGTGCTTTGGCCGTGCTGTATGTAGTCATGCATTGCGGCTTCCAGATAGGAAGCCGCACCGGATGGCTAGCCGTGCAACGCTCACAATATGAGCTCTCACAAGCAGTCATCGAACACATCTTGTCCCCGCGTAGATTCGCGGGCGCACCAGCTCGGTGCACATCAGTTAGACCGGGTTTCTGTGTCCTCATGGGACAAGGTTCGTTGGGCAATGCGCACCCGCATTGTTCAAAACTGGTTGTTTGGCCGACTCAACATCGCCCAAGCCATTGGTATTTTCGCGGTGTTGGGACTCGGCGTGTGGCTGGCCTTTCGGGGCGAGGTCACGCCGGGTGCAGCAACTGCTGCAGCCCTGCTGTACCAGCGCATCATTGGTCCCGTTAACGGGCTGATGTATGTCATGGATGATTTCCAGGAAGCATTGTCATCCCTGAGCCGACTGGTTGGTGCTGTGGAAGTTCGGCACAAGTCTGAAGGACATCACAACAGCGACACAAGCCCCGACGACGACCAGAACCGGTCGTTGGTGAAAATTCAAAACCTTGATTTTGCATATCCAAATGGATTCCAAGCGCTCAAGGGCATTGATGTGGATTTGACCCCCGGGGAAACCATCGCTGTGGTGGGTGCGACGGGGTCGGGAAAATCCACCCTGGCGTCGCTGGTTGCGGGTGTTTATCCACCCAGCAGCGGCCTGCTTGAGCGCAGCATTGCTGCCGATGAAGTCTATTCGCTATCCCAAGAAACCCACGTCTTCATCGGTACGGTGCGCTCGAATCTGACCCTGGCAAAACCGGACGCCACGGAGCAAGAAATCATCGATGCCCTGCACCGGACTGGCGCCCACGGATTCGTCATGGCCTTGCCGGAAGGTCTTGATACGGCTGTTGGCCACGGTGCGCGCAACCTGGAACCGGCCCAAGCACAGCACTTGGCGCTTGCTCGTATGAGCCTGCTCAACCCGCCCTTGATCATCTTGGATGAAGCAACAGCTGAAGCAGATAGTGCCGATGCTGAGGTCCTGGACAAGGCATCACTCGCCATTACTGCGAACAGCGCGGCCATTGTCATTGCTCACCGCTTGTCACAAGCAGTGAGCTGCGACCGCATCCTGGTCATGGACAATGGACGAATCATCGAATCCGGAACACACGACCAACTACTCGAAACTGAAACTAACTACGCCCGGCATTGGCAGGCGTGGTCTGAAGGAGCAACATCATGATTAACAACTCTTCCCGTCGTCGCGCGCTCAAGTTCGCAACGTGGCTTACTGGAGGCGCCTTGGTCATCACCGGTTGCTCATCGGAAGACAACAGCACGACTCAGACAACCGAGTCTTCGAGCAACGAAGCTGGTGGCAAAGACTCTGCAGCGGACGGCGATACTCGCACGGTGACGGACTATGAAGGCAATGAGGTCGAGGTGCCTTCGGATCCGCAGCGCGTGGTGACTTTGCACTTTGCCGCCACTGAGGCGCTGGTGGATCTGGGCATGGCACCTGTTGGTCAGGGTGGTTACACCGAAGGCCTGCTGCCACCAGAAAAGGCTAAGGACATTGAAAATGTTCCACAGGTCAGTGAACGTGAAGGCATTGAATTGGAAGCGATCGCCGCTTTGGAACCTGACCTGATCCTGGTGCCGAACTATGTTGAAGCAGACGACCTTGAACAGCTGCGCGCCATCGCACCGTCATACATCTACATGCATGGTGGCGAGGACCGCGCCGATTGGCGGGGCCGCGTTGGGCAGGTAGCCGATGCCGTGAACCAGGCAGACAAGATCGACGAGCTTGAAATCGCCTTGGAAGACCGCCAAGCTGAGCTGCAGGAAAAGCACGCTGATGTGCTGGCTGACCGCCGTTTCGCCGTAATCAATTCCTACAACGAGCAAGAAGTTGACCTCAACAGCGATGCCAGCATGCTGGGCAACATCCTGGCGCCTATCGGCGTTCAGTGGTCGGATCAGATTAATGAGACCGTCGGCGATGAAGACGGTGGCGAGTTCACCGTCTCCCTTGAGGCAATTAACAATGCTGTTGGCGACGCCGACGTGCTGTTCTACGGCACCAACCTTGCCCTTGAACCAACCGAAACCTTCGAAACCCTGCAGGATGAACCTCTGTACAAGAACCTCAAGGCAGTAGAAGACGGCAACGTGTACCCAATCGGCAAGATGACCGTTGCCGGCTACACCGATGCGATGTTTAGCCTAGATCTTCTCGATGAAGCCCTGACCGACCTGGCTAATAAATAGCTGCTGCATTACCACCAGCTTGCTTCGCCAACGGCTAGCTCATTCCACTGGGATTTTGTTAGTGCCAATGTTGTTGATAGAGTTGGGGCCGTGCCATTGACATGCAATGTTGATGACAATCGGCGCGGGGTGGAGCAGCTCGGTAGCTCGCTGGGCTCATAACCCAGAGGTCGTAGGTTCGAATCCTGCCCCCGCTACCAATGTGAGACGATGTCCCCCTTTCCTTCGGGAGAGGGGGACATCGTCGTCTCACGTAACTTCCGGTTGAGCCTCTAGTCGTTCACCAAGCGCGCCTGAATTTGGCGGTAGGCGAGGAATCCGAAGAATACGAGGCCGAAGTAGCCGATGGACGGGTAGACGAAGCCGACGAGGGCTGCGAATGGCAGCTTCAGGCCGCCGATGAGTGCGACAAGGGTTAGCGCTAGGCAGACAATGGTGTAGGTGCTGCGGGACTTTATGGGGAACTGGTCGGCGACAGTCCACAGCATTGGGGCGGCGGTGGAGTAGATGCCCAGCAAGGTAATGAGAGAAAATACGTAGCCGAGCCACGGAGCGATGTCTATACCAAGCATGACCAGTGGGGTTGCTTCGTCATAAACCATCGGCAGTGTTGCCAGTAGGGCAAGCGCGCACAGGCCCATGACTCCGCCATAAAGGAAGCCGGTGAGAATACTTGGGCGGACCGTTGATTGCAGTGAGCGGTCCTCACGGCCCAGGCTGGTGAGAAACGGCACGGCGATAATCAAAATGGCAGTGCTGTACAGAATGGTCCCGATAAACCAGTTCTCGCTCGCCTTGGCGGGTTGGTATGTGGTGAGGTTTTCGGGGACATCGGCAAGCGATTCGAAGTTCTCAACAACTACCCACAGAGCGACGATGCCAATCACGATGACGATGAGCGGCCCAATGCGGCCGATGATTTCCACGAGATTGCGGAAACCAAACATCAAGGTAATCGCCACGACTGCCGCCATGCCGGTTGCGCCAACCCAGGTAGGCATATCGAAGACGTCCCCGAGCAGCGCGCCCGCGCCGGCGAACATTGTTACCGCAATCATGAAGACGAAAACCGGAACGCAGTAACGCAGCACGGTGCCAACTACGGGCCCGCAAATATCCGTGAACGGATCAACCTTGTTGTCCTTGTTCTTTCGTCCCCATTCGGTCAGCGATGACAACAGCCAGGAGAACAACACCACAACGATGATGATGGCAACCATGCCCCACCAGCCATGTGCGGTGAAGTACTGCAAGCTTTCTTGACCCGTAGCGATACCCGCGCCGATGAAAAATGAACACTGCGCGCCGGTAAACAACAGAACATTCTTGATCCTGCTCGCTGGGGAAGGGGCACCTCCAAATAGCTGTGGGCCTGTCCTGTTCAGTGTTGATGTGCTGCTGTCCTGCATGCAGTATTCCTTTAGAGATCGACGGATAGTGGCAAAAGAACACATGAAAACTTGACCCGTTCAAGCTTCGGCATTGATGTGTCCTTAATTAAATTCACTTCTCTAATGGTCGTGGATCACTTTCCGAAAGTCATTGGTAAAGCGTTGAAGATCTGTTCGACATATGTCGCACGGAGGACCTGATGAGTAGATTGAAGTTCATGATTGAGCGAAACTTACCGGCGTTGATTTTTGGCAACGTGGTTATTGAGTCATCGATATTGGGAGGTGAGCTCCGGGTATATGGCGAAGATTGGCGTTCCTATTCCACGGTTGAGGGCCGGGCTGTCCAACTGAAGTATCCCCTCGATGGCATGCGCTCCAAGATGGATGAGAAAACGGCGCAGCATTTTAGTGAGCATTTGCTGCAGTATGTAGTAGACGAGTTGGAGGCGACGTATCCAGGTGGAATCGAGCGCGCGAAGCAGGAATTATGCGGATGGCTCCTACGGGATGAAGTTGAAGGAAAGTAGGAGTAGCTGAGTTAAAGCGCGGGGGACGTATGAAGCCCGAGTCTTTGGGTTTCCTGTGGGAACAAGTCACGATCGGGGGTACTCGGAGAGACATTACATGGTTGTGAGCTATCTCAAATAGTGGGCAGTTACCTGCGGTTTTGAGATCTGTTAATGAAAACCCGCAGGTGGGAATTCGGGTGGATTGTCACGGGAGTGTAACGCTGAGGAATTTTGGGCGACGCGGGGTGTTTGCTCGTGACATGATGGGGGAGCTCGTGCAGTGTGATGCTGCACTAGGAATTAAGTGTGTGAGACGTGGAAATGAGGCAATAAGCTTATGCGCTGTATGCCGCACCTAAAAAGGGTCTTAGTGGGCTCGGCCTTTGCGGGTGCATTTTTTATTGGAGCCCCAGCTGCGGGAGCTGCTGAACTACCAAATCCGGTCATTGATTCGGCAGGATTTGTAGATCATGTTCGTGGGGAGCTGTCGAACTTCGGTGTTGAAACCCCTGAGGTAGATACTCAGGTCACTGACGCCGTTGATGACGCGCTGCACAAGGTAGTTCCGCAGGAAATGCCGCAGGTACCGGATGTGCCTCAGTTACCTGAAGTTCAAGCACCGGCGGTGCCTGAGCAGGTAGCGCCTGAAGTCGATGTGGTCGAGGAATTCGCCACTGAGGTCTACAACCAGACTGAAGTACTGACTAACCCGAACCCGATTGGTTTGCAGGAAGCAACCCAGCCGGAGTTCAAGCCAGTGCTGGTGGACCCGAACTATGTATGGCGCAACGACATGTTCTCCAAGGTTGCCGCAGGCAAGCCTTTTGAAGAGTTCGTGCTGCACCGTGCACCGGGTTCTTACTTCGATGCACCTCGTGTGCCCGAAGAATCCAATCAGTCGATGACCAATGGCAAGTCCCTGTACGGTCCAGGCACTCCGATCTATATCAATGATCAGACCATGTGCACCCTGACCATGGCAGGTACTGACGCTGAAGGTCGCAAGGTTGGCCTGACTGCTGGTCACTGCGCCAACGTAGGTGACTCCGTGGCATCTGCTGACTCCTGGCAGGTTGGCCCAACCGGCACCGTGGTGTCCAAGAGTGAAGAGCTGGACTACGCGGTCATCGAGCTGGGCTCCGACGCTGAGGTGACCAACTCTTACAACGGCGTTACCGCAACTGGTGTTGGCGGAACCGTCAACCCAGGTGATGTTGTGTGCAAGCGTGGCGTTGCAACCGGCACCACCTGCGGCATGACCTTTATGAATGGCAACAACATTCAACTCAACCAGGTATGTGCCACCGTCGGTGACTCTGGCGCGCCAGTGTTTAAGGACGGCCGAATTGTTGGTTCTATCTCTGGCGGCTACCAGCCAGGCAACGTTGGTGTTTCATGCGTGACCCCTCTGCAGGGTGCGCTGCACGTTCCAACCGTTGCATCTGATTCCAAGGCAGTAGTCGCGGATATGAACCGCCGCGGCGGAGTGGGTGCAGGCTTTAAGTTGGCCTAGCCCTACGCACTGTTTAAACAACAAGGAAGTCCTCGAAGCACATGCTTCGAGGACTTCCTTTTACTTTTCTATCCAACTAGTCTCCGAAGTCAGTCAACGTCCATATTGCGTCCGGCTGGATGAGCGTGAAGTCTAGCGTGGCTGAGGTTGGTTCCAGGCTGAGGGATTTGGAGATTGAATTTGTGGGGTTGCATGAGTCCAGCTCTGAGCGGGCGAACCGAATCCACTCCTCAGTGCCGTCGCCGGATGTGAGGTAGAGGTAGTTCTCATCTTCTGAAAGTCCATTGTCCGGAATGGGGGAATCTTCCGTGCCAAGGGTGTCATCAACAGTGTGCTGTGGCGAATATGGGCAGACGGTGGCGAATTCGGTCCACTCCGGCCCGTAAATATCGCGCAGCATGGCGGTGGCATCGGCGGGCTCACCGGCGATGTTGCTTTCAAAAGCCTTCAGGTGCGCCAGCAAAGGATCGTTTGTGCCGCACGAGACCAGAGCAAGCGCGACAACTGTGGTCAAAGCAGCTACCGAAAAGGTTTTGGTGTGGCGCATCACTGTTCGGAAGGCGCTGTCCCGGAGGCATGAGCCTTCGAACGGTTGGTTCTGTACACAATCCAAGCGAAGAAAACCCCGAGCGCGACAAACACAATCGGAGCAATGGCATCGGAATGTTGCAAACCTATATAGCCGCCAACGAAGACTGCCATGACGAAAACGATGAGTGCTTTGATGATGGCCTTTCGCGACTGTTGTGAGTCGGACATGAAAAGCCCCCTTTCTTCTCCTGCGTGCTTCCAGCACATCACAATCGCTGGGGTGGGGCAATAGTGGAGAAGAAAAAAGGGAATGAAGCTACTTGTTGAGCTTGCTCAAGACCTTGTCGTGCAGCAAACCGTTGGTGGCGATTGCCGAGCCGCCAGCAGGACCTTCGTTACCGTCGAGGTCGGTGAAGGTGCCGCCGGCTTCAGTCACCAGCAGTGATGGTGCAGCCAGGTCCCACAGGGAGACCTCAGGTTCGGTGGCGATGTCCACAGCGCCTTCAGCAACCAGGCAGTAGTTCCAAAAGTCGCCGTAGCCGCGCAGGCGCCAGGTGGATTCGGTCAGGTTGATGAAGTTATTGAGCATGTTGCGCTCGCCCCAGCCAGACAGGGAGGAAAACGCCAGGGAAGCATCGTAGAGGCGGGAAACTTCAGAGACTTTCAGCTGCTTTGGCTCACCACACCAGACGCGGAATGCGCCGGCGCCTTTCGATGCATACCAGCGGCGACGCAACGCCGGCGCCGACACGACAGAAACAACCGGAACGCCATCTTCCAGAAGCGAGATCAGCGTCGCCCAGACTGGCACGCCACGAACGTAGTTCTTGGTGCCATCAATCGGGTCAATAACCCATTGGCGGCCTTTGGTCACAGCATCGCCGCCGAATTCCTCGCCCAGCACCTCATCTTGTGGGCGGGCCTTCTTCAATTCGGCGCGCAGCTTTTTCTCACACGCCAAATCGGCGTCCGATACAGGTGTCATATCGGGCTTTTCTTTGACCGAAAGGTCGGAGGCCTCAAAGCGGTGCATGGTCACAACATCGGCGTGACCTGCTAGTTCTAGGGCTAATCCGAGGTCTTCTTTGTACTTACCCACGAAGCATGTTCTCCATTTCAGAAACTACCTGCTGGTTGCCAGCGATACACCATTCAACTCCACCGGCTTCAACTTTGGAAGTCGCACCCCCGGCAGCGTGTACTAATGCCTGGCCAGGCAGCCAATCCCAGTCCGGAACGGAGTGCTGAATCCATGCCCCCATCGTGCCATCGGCCACGGTGGACAAGTCCACAGAACCTGCGCCCAGCATGCGCACGGAGGCAAAGTTCTGTGCCACGGACTGCCATGCGCCACGGATGGCATCGTCAGCCATAAAACGTGGATGCAGGTAGGTGGCGAGGCAAATCTGCGACGCGGGAGCATCGGCAAGCTGTGCAACGGCCTTATTATCCCGCGAGGTGGGGAAGTCCCTGCCGCCGAACCAGGTGTAGCCCATCGCCGGACGATGCACCGCACCCAGCACGGTGCCTTGCTCATCAGTCAACGCCAGCGCAGAGCACCAGTAGTCGGAGCCGTTGGTGAAGTTATAGGTGCCATCGACCGGATCAATAACCCAGGTGCGTCCCGACTTGGACTCGCGCTGCGCGCCCTCCTCACCGATGATGCCGTCATCGCCGCGGATGGCCTCCAAGACACCTGCGACGAACTTCTCTGCCGCGCGGTCGGCTTCGGTGACCACATCGGAGACGGAAGTTTTTTGTTCAGTGGAAATGCCCTGTTCACGCATGCGCCACGCCAAACGGCCCGCGTTGTACACCAACGCCTGGGCGAGGTGTGCGTCGGTGTCATCGACGTGGGCGACAATAAATGTCTTGGTGATAGCTGCGAGCATCTCTTCGAAAGTGGGCTGCGCTGATTCAGTCATGCCCGCTATTGTTGTCGCTTTATCAGGTGATTGCGAATCGAAATACTTAGGCGCGGTAGACTCTTGTGCCATGCGACCAGATATTTCTGCAGCGATTGATGATCTTTCTGCTACCTTAACCACCATTGAAAAGGTCATGGATCCGCGCGCCCTGGAGGAACGGGTGCGTGAGCTTGAGGCACAAGCTGGTGATCCTTCGCTATGGGATGATCCAAATTACGCGCAGAAGGTCACTTCAGAGCTTTCGGCGACCCAGGGCAAGCTGCGCAAGCTGACTACGCTGCGCGGCCGGTTGGAAGATCTGCCGGTGATGTATGAGCTGGCAGAAGAGGAAGGCGATGCATCGCTTGCCGATGAAGAGCTTGACGCTGTTCGCGAAGCCATCGAATCCTTAGAAGTCACCACCATGCTCTCTGGCGAGTATGACCAGCGTGAGGCGGTTATCAACATCCGCTCTGGCGCGGGCGGCGTGGATGCCGCGGACTGGGCGGAGATGCTCATGCGTATGTACACCCGATGGGCGGATAAGCATGGGCACAAGGTGGATATCTATGACGTCTCCTATGCCGAAGAAGCCGGAATCAAGTCTGCGACCTTCGTGGTGCACGGTGAATATATGTACGGCACCTTGTCTGTTGAACAAGGCGCGCACCGCCTCGTACGTCTGTCGCCTTTTGATAACCAAAACCGCCGCCAAACCTCCTTTGCCGAGGTGGAAGTCCTGCCCGTGGTGGAGCAGACCGACTCCATTGAGATTCCAGATTCTGAAATCCGCGTGGACGTCTACCGCTCCTCCGGCCCGGGTGGTCAGTCTGTGAACACCACCGACTCCGCTGTGCGTCTGACACACGTGCCCACCGGCATCGTGGTGACCTGCCAGAATGAAAAATCGCAGATTCAGAACAAAGCTTCTGCCATGCGCGTGCTGCAGGCGAAGTTGTTAGAGCGCAAGCGCCAAGAAGAACGCGCCGAGCTGGACGCGTTGGGTGCTGGCGGCAACGCTTCCTGGGGCAATCAGATGCGTTCTTATGTGCTGCACCCATATCAAATGGTCAAAGACCTGCGCACCAACCACGAGGTCGGCGATCCCGCGAAGGTGCTGGGCGGCGAGATCGATGACTTCCTCGAAGCCGGCATCCGCTGGCGCATGTCCGAGCAGTCTTCTGGGAGCTAGGCGTAATCGGGCATAATCGGACGGCCCGTTCCACTACCTGATAGTTCGGTGAACTAAGCCTGTTAATTCTGGTTAAATAGTTTCCGAATGTGCCCGATGTTGCTAGTGTGATCTCCTGTGATCACCTTTGAGAATGTAACCAAGGTTTATAGCACCTCAACCAGGCCGGCCTTAAATGACGTGTCATTTAAGATCGAAGACGGGGAATTCGTGTTCCTTATCGGGCCGTCCGGCTCCGGTAAGTCGACCTTTTTGCAGTTGATGGTGCGTGAGACCAACGTGACTGCTGGCGACATCCACTTTGATAAGTTCCACGTTAACCAGCTCAAAGGTCAAGAAGTTAACAAACTGCGCCAGTCCATCGGCTACGTGTTCCAGGACTTCCGCCTGCTTCCAAAGCTGGATGTTTACTCCAATGTGGCGTTCGCGCTGGAAGTGATTGGCAAAAAGAAAAGCCGTATCGAAAAGCAAGTGCCCGAGGTTCTGGAAATGGTGGGCCTGGGTTCTAAAGCCCACCGCATGCCGGCGGAGCTATCCGGCGGTGAGCAGCAGCGCGTGGCTGTTGCTCGCGCCTTTGTAAACCGGCCGAAGCTGCTGCTGGCCGATGAGCCCACCGGCAACCTGGACCCGGGCACCGCGGATGAGATTATGACCTTGCTGAACAAGATTAACCGCCACGGAACTACGGTGGTGATGTCCACGCACAACGCGCGTGCTGTTAATGATGCACGTCAACGCGTTATTGAGCTGAGCAACGGCAACCTGGTACGCGATGAAGCCAATGCAGAATACGGAGAGGCGAACTAGATATGCAGCTGAAATTTGTCCTCCGCGAGGCGTTTAAGGGCCTTGGCCGCAACTTGACCATGACCATCGCGCTGATTATTACTACCGCCATTTCTGTGGCTTTGGTGGTTGCCGGCGTGCTGGTGTCAAACATGGCGCGTGAAACCCAAGACATCTACCTCGAGCGCGTTGAGGTGATGATTCAGTTAGATGAGGAAATCTCCAACTCGGACCAGGACTGTTCTACCGAGGGCTGTCTTGAGGTCAAAGAGATTCTGGAAGCCGATGACGGCGTGGAGACGGTGACCTACCGTTCCCGCGAGGATTCTTACCAGCGCTTTGTGGAAGTCTTCCAAGACACCGACCCAGTGCTGGTGGAGGAAACTTCCCCGGATGCGCTGCCTGCTGCACTGCATGTGCGCTTGGTGAATCCGACGGATACCGCTCCGATTGATGCCGTGCGTGACCTGCCGCAGGTAGACACCGTGGTGGACCAGGTGGAAGAGGTGCGTTCTGCAACGGACAACCTGAATTCCATTAGGAATGCAACGTTCTTGCTGGCTTTTGTCCAAGCGATTGCCGCGATCTTCTTGATTGCGAACATGGTGCAGATTGCCGCCTTCAACCGCTCCACTGAAATCGGCATCATGCGCATGGTGGGTGCCTCCCGCTGGATCACTCAGGCACCGTTTGTGCTGGAAGCAGTAGTAGCGTCCTTCATCGGCGTCGTCCTCGCCGGCGTTGGTGTCTTCACCGCGAAGTCGACGATTATTGATTCCGCGCTGGCCTCGCTCTATCAATCGCAGCTGCTCGCGCCAATCCAAACCGCGGACATCTGGGTGGCCTGGCCACTGGTTGGCATCGCCGCAATTCTTGCCGCAGCCGTTACCGCCTCGATCACGCTGCGCGCCTACGTACGCAAGTAGCTCTCACCGCATTGCGGGAACTAGTGCTCACGGAAGCGCCCAAGGAATAACGGACACGCTTTATGCTGTCCGTTCTTTTCTTGAATAGCGGGCCTTAGTGCAGGTAGTGTTATTTGCTATGGCTAAAAAGGGCAAGAAGAACAAGACCGCGGTTGGCGCTGACGGTACACAAACGTTGGCCACCAATCGTCGTGCCCGCCATGACTATAAGATTCTCGAGGAATTCGAGTGTGGCATTGTCTTGCTGGGCACGGAGATTAAATCATTACGTGAAGGCAAGATCTCTCTCACTGATGCTTTTGCCACCGTTGATAACGGCGAGGTTTTCCTGCGGAATCTGCACATTCCGGAATACTCCATGGGCTCATGGACTAACCATTCGCCCAAGCGAACCCGGAAGTTATTGCTGCACCGTCGTGAAATCGACAAAATCATGGGCCAAGTCCGTGATGGCAACAAGACGCTGATTCCGCTCAAGGTTTACCTGCGCAACGGTTATGCAAAGCTCGAGCTAGGTCTTGCACAAGGTAAGCAGGACTACGACAAGCGCGAGGACATCAAACGCCGCGATCAAGACCGTGACATCACGCGTGAACTTGGCCGCCGCATCAAGGGCATCAATGCCTAACCGCTAAGCTGACGAAAAACCGAAAGGTTCTTTCGTCGCTTGTGGGAATGAATCGCACTGCTGTAGTGTTGTGAGAACTGTAGGAAGATGCACATCCCGCCTACATCAATGGGGTTGATTTGGTTTCGACTTCGCTCATTGAGCCAGGGGAAGCGTGCCGGTGCAGGCTAGAGACCACCGTTAAGCGTCGTAGCAACCAATAAGCGCAGAGAAGAACTCTCAGCGTGACTACGCCCTCGCTGCCTAATTACAGCGACGCGTGTCTGTCAGCCTAGGTTTTGTTCCTGACCTAGAACCTGGCATCGACTAGGGAACTTGCCGTCTGGTTGGGTCGACAGGACCAGATGGGACTTCTACTGGCGACTGGGCTCATCATCCGGAACGTGTTCGTCCGAGCCGGAGAGCCGAGCAGAGATCCCGCGCGAACTGCGCACGGAGAAGCCCTGGCAAGATGACGGAGGACCCGGGTTCAAGTCCCGGCAGCTCCACCGAATGGCACCGTTGGCACTGGTCAACGGTGCTTTTTCATTTCTTAGGCTGTAACAGGGGACAGCTGAGGGGCGACTTTGACGTCTAAAGACTTGTAATAAAGTAAGCTGAGGGAATAAAAGGTTCCACCCCGCTGATAAGAACTCCTGGGTTCTCCTGGAGACAGGTAGGCGGGGTGGTCACGTTTTCTGCCATCCACAAGGGCTTATTCACGATGGGATCTTTGGTGAGGGGATCGGCAAGCAAACTGCGAACTTGCTGCTTCTCATGGGCCTGATGACTGCCCAGCACCGGCGTAGGATCGGGCTTGCAGTTCCATTTCGTTGAATGAGGAAAGGGATAGTGAGCATGATTAAGCTAGTGAAGGTCCATGATTATGTCTCTGGGAAGGAGACGGCGCCGGGGAAGAAGGTGCTGGTGGATAGGCTGTGGCCGCGCGGTGTAAAGAAAGAGGACCTGCCGGGGCATTGGCTGAAGGAAGTGGCGCCGTCGCCGGATCTGCGCAAGTGGTTTGACCATGATGAGGACAAGTTCAAGGAGTTCGCGAAGCGCTATAAGGCGGAGTTGACCGAGGCAGACTCCAGTGGGAATGAAGAATTGGCTACGCTACAGAAGATGGTGGATGAAGGGGATGTCTCGCTGATGTTTGCGGCCAAAGACCATGACATCAACCATGCGGTGGTGTTGAAAGAATGGCTCGAGAGCTAATTGGTGTGGTGTGTTTAGTCCGCGTTTCGGCGCGGACTTTCGTTCGTTGTGGGGTGAATAAATTGGGGCATCAAAAATTCGCAATGGATCTTTTACTCAATTAACTAAAACACGTTGTCTTTGCAGGTTTTGGTGCTCTGGGCGGCGGTAACAGCGGGGGAGGCAATTGATAACAATTAGGTACCGCCCCTTACAGCCAGGTTGCGGTGTGGTCTAAACCTCATTAGCTTGGCGGGATACGTTGTCACGAAAAGTGAGTGACGCTGACTGGCTTGAAGGAGAGCGCCATGGCCAATGATAAAAAGCATGAAACCCATGACGATCCAGAGAACTCAGAAGTAACTGGGAACGTAGGGGACACCGGTTCTTCTGTTGATACACAAGACCAAGCAAGTACATCCAGCAGTAGATCGTCCAGTGATAGTCATGGCGATCACCATGACAACACTTCGACGGGCACAAAGTGGCTGGACAAGTTCCTCAGCGGCATTGAGTACGTCGGCAACAAGTTGCCGGAACCATTCACGATCTTCCTGGGTCTGTTCCTAATAACAGGTATCTTGTCCACCATCTTTGCGTGGCAAAACATCAGCTTCCAGGTGCCGGGCAGTGATGAAACCCAAGAGATCCATGGCCTGTTCACGGGCGAAGGTTTGACCTGGTTTACCACCACCATGGGTGAGAACTATATCGGCTTCCCGCCGTTGGTTACGGTTCTTCCAATTCTATTGGCCGTCGGTATTGCAGAGCGCTCCGGCATGCTGTCGGCGCTGATTCGCAAGCTGTTCGGCTCAGCGCGCCCAGCGGTGCTGCCTTATGCCGTTGGTGTCATTGGCGTGACCGGCTCGGTCATGGGCGACGCGGCCTTCGTTGTCATTCCGCCGTTGGCAGCGATGGTCTTTAAGGCAGCGAACCGCCACCCAGTGGCTGGTTTGCTGGGTGGTTTCGCAGCGGTTGGTGCGGGCTATTCCACCGCGCTGGTACCAACGTCCTTGGATGCGTTGTTCGCAGGTATTTCCACGGCAGTGATGGAAACCCTGCCGAACTTTGACTTCCAGGAAGTAACGGCGGTATCCAACTACTTCTTCAACATTGCATCGTCCATTGTCTTGGGCCTGATTGCTGGTTGGATTATTGACAAGGTTCTGGAGCCACGCATGTGGGGCCAGGATGTTCCAACTGAAGAAGACATCGATCCGGAAGAAGCCAAGGAGCGCGGAGATCGTGACGCTGAGGGCAATGAGCTGTCCGCAGAGCTTTCTGCCGATGAATCCCGCGGCCTTGTTTGGTCTGGCATTTCCATTGTTATTCTGACCGCAGTTATCTTGGCGGCAGTTCTGGTGCCAGGATCCCCATGGCGTAATGAAGAAGGTGGCTTCCTGCCATCGTCACCGTTGTTGAGCTCAATCGTGTTCATCATCTTCACGTACTTCATTGTCATGGGCTTGGTCTACGGTTACGTGGTCAAGACGGTACGCGGCATGAAAGATGTCGTGGACATGATGGGCCAATCTTTGGCTTCCATGATGAGCTTTTTGGTTCTGGCATTTATTCTGGGCCAGTTCGTGGCGCTGTTCTCCTGGACCGGCATTGGTACCTACACGGCGGTCAAGGGCGCGGCCTTCCTAGAAAGCATTGGACTCACTGGATTCCCAGCAATCCTGGCCTTCTGTGTCCTGGCATCGCTGTTGAACCTGCTCATTATTTCCGGCTCTTCCATGTGGACACTGATGGCAGCGGTCTTCGTCCCAATGTTCGCGTTGCTTGGTTATGAACCAGCGTTTATTCAGGCAGCATTCCGCGTGGGTGACTCGGCTACTCAGATTATTACCCCGCTGAACCCATACTTGATTGTGATGCTGGGGCTGCTGCAGCGCTACGAACCTCGTGCCGGCATTGGTACGTTGATGTCACGCCTGATTCCATTCGTTATCCCATTCTGGATTGCGTGGGCAGCGCTGCTGGGACTGTGGTACTTCGTTGACCTGCCACTGGGGCCTGGAAATGACATTATGATCGGTGGTTAATATGTGCACTGAACATACTGATCACGAAGACAACACTGGCTCCCGGCAACCCCAGGTCCCGTCTACGGCCTTCCTAGACGCCACCGCGGATTTGATTGCATCCCGCGTTGCCGCAGCGCAGCAGGCGCAGGGAGAGCAGAAGGTTCACCTTGACGCTTACCCGCAGCAGCCTGCGGTGTGGGAGGCGGTGGACACAGAAGTCGAAGATTTGAAATCGGATCTGGACTTCATTGTTGAGGACCTCCACGCTCACCCGGAGCTTGCCTTTGAAGAAGTACGCTCGCAAAAGGTGTTGGCAGATGTGCTGGAAAAGCACGGCCATGCAGTTGAGCTTGGCGTTTATGGTGTGGCCACGGCCTTTGAATCTTGGGTACAAACACCAGGCTTTGATACGAATGTGCATCCCACCATCGCGATCATGGCGGAGTATGACGCGCTGCCAGAAATTGGGCATGCCTGCGGGCATAACGTGATTGCTGCTTCCGGTGTGGGAGCGTATCTAGCCGCGGCAACGGTGCTTGGTTCCTCCGCTGCCCAGGGGATTGAGGGCAGGATTATCCTGCAGGGAACTCCCGCGGAGGAAGGCCATACCGGCAAGGAATACATGATCCGAGGTGGCAGCCTTGAGGGCATCGATGCCGCGGTCATGATTCATGGCTTCGGCTATGACATTGCCTCGCATGCGTGGGTGGGCAGGCGTTCTGCCACGGTGCGTTTCTACGGCGTCGCGGCACATGCGAGCTCCCAGCCCTTCATGGGCAAAAATGCGCTCGATGCAGCATCGTTGGCCTATCAAGGCTTGGGGCTGTTCCGGCAGCAGATGCCGCCGAGCGACAGATTACACGCGATTATCACCCAGGGCGGTCACAGGCCTTCCATTATCCCGGCCGAAGCCACGATGGAGCTCTACGTCCGCTCCCTGGGCGTGGATACCATGATGGACATTTCGCAGCGCGTTAATGAAATCGTTGAAGGCGCAGCCCTCATGGCGGGTTGTGGGTTTGAGATTCAGTGGGATCCGCATCCAATGTCATTGCCGGTGCGCAATAACCCATCGATGGCCGCGCGCTGGACAGCTACCCAAGCCCAACGGGGCAGGGTAGCGCTGCCAGAGGGGACGGTGCCAGACACGCTCGCGGCATCCACGGACTTTGGCAATGTCTCGCAGCGCGTGCCGGGCATCCATCCCATGGTCAAGGTTTCACCCGATGACGTGGCATTGCATACCGAGGCGTTCGCGGCGTGGGCAAATACCCCAGAGGCAAAGAAGGCCGCAGCCGACTCCGCGGTGGGCTTGGCTCAGGTCACGCTAGATTTGCTTGCCGATGCCCCCTTGCTTGCCCAGGCCAAATCCGAGTTTGAAATTGCTGGTGGGGTAGTGACGGTAGAAGATCTGATCACATAATCAGCCGAATCAGGTGAGCCATATGTCACAACAACATGGGAACCATTTCCGTTTCACCTAGTGGGAAAGTGGTGGAATACTGGTGTTTTGTACCCTAGTTCCACCTGAAGGCTGATTAGGGGGGTGCAACTTCTGTTGGGCGTAGCCACCCCCGATCTTGAATTTTGGTCTTGTAACTAATCCTTCCCTCAGTTAGGTTAGCCTTGTCAGAGTTTAGGGAAAGGTAAAGGCTTTCTACTAAATCCCTTAATGCCTGGAATGAAAACTTTACTGAGAAAGGTTTACCTACAACCATGAAGATCCGTCACGCCCTCGTGGCTTCTGTCGCTGCTGCATCCCTCGTGTTGGCATCCTGCTCCAACTCTGAGACTGATTCCACCGACGCAGCTGCAGAGACCACCGCTTCTGATTCCTCCGCATCCGAAGACTCAACCGATGAAGCAGCTGCAGGCGAAGGTGAACTGGTTATTGAGGACAACACCGGTGAGAAGACCATCTCCTTGCCAGTAGAGAGCCCAGTTGTCACCGACAACCGCGCATTCGAGCTTCTTGCTGAGTGGGACGTTGAGCTCGCAGCTGCACCAATCGGTCTGATCCCAGACAGCCTTTCTGATAAGTACAACGAAGACACCATCGAGTTTGACCTCGGTTCCCACCGTGAGCCAAACCTGGAAAACGTTGTTGCTGCACAGCCTGACCTGGTGTGGAACGGCCAGCGCTTCTCCCAGCACGGTGAGGACATTGAGTCTCTCGTTCCAGACACCACCTTGGTTGACTTCGAGCCACGCGACGGTGAGCCCCTGGACGCTGAACTGATCCGCCACACCGAGGCACTGGGCCAGATCTTCGGCCACGAAGATGAGGCTCAGGCTCACATCGATGACTTCAACGAGGCTCTGGAGCGTGCGAAGGAAGCTTACGATCCAGAAAAGACCGTTATGGCAGTTAACACCTCCGGTGGCGAAATCGGCTACATCGCTCCTTCCATTGGTCGTACCTGGGGCCCACTGTTCGACCTGATTGGCTTCACCCCTTCCCTCGAGGTTGAGGACGGCTCCTCCAACCACGAAGGTGATGACATCTCTGTTGAGGCAATCGCTGAGTCCAACCCAGACTTCATCATGGTTCTTGACCGTGACGCAGCAGTTTCCTCCGAAGAAGCTGACTACACCCCAGCTGAGCAGCTCATCTCTGAGAACCCAGCTCTGCAGAACGTTACCGCTGTCCAGGACGGAAACCTTGTTTACGCTCCAAACGACACCTACACCAACGAGAACATCGTGACCTACACCGAGATTCTCAACCTCATCGCTGACGCATTCGAGGCTCAGAACTAAGAGCCCTGCTGCAGCTTGAAAAGATTGCAGAAACTAATGCGATGAAAACCGGTTGACCTTGGGGGAATTAAACCCTAAGGCCTCAACCGGTTTTCCGTTTGAAAAGGTTAATAATTATGGATAACTCCTCGAGCTCGGCGCCTGCGGCGAACCCGCCGGCAGCGGGTTCCGAGACGACAGTTCCAGAGCGTCGCTCTCGCGGCAAGCTCTGGAATTGGAAGCTCACGGTTGCCACTTTAGGTGTCATCATCTTGCTGCTGATTTCGCTTTCTGTAGGCGAGTACAGCATCTTGACCAGTGAATTTGGCTGGGAAATGTTTGGCATCACTCGAGTCCCGCGCACCATCGCTCTGATTCTTGCTGGCGCTGCCATGGCGATTTGTGGTCTGGTCATGCAGCTGCTTACTCAGAACCGTTTCGTTGAACCAACCACCACCGGTACAACTGAGTGGGCGGGCCTGGGTCTCTTGACCTGTTTGATTCTGTTCCCACAGTCTTCAGTACTGGTCAAGATGATTGTCGCCGTTGTATTCGCATTCATCGGCACGATGATCTTCTTCGCCTTCTTGCGCCGGGTCACCCTGCGTTCCTCGATGGTTGTCCCGATCGTGGGCATCATGCTTGGTGCAGTGGTCAGTGCAATTTCATCTTTCATCGCTCTTGCAACTGATTCCCTGCAGCAGCTCGGAATCTGGTTCATGGGTTCATTTACTTCCGTGTACTCCGGTCAGTATGAAGTCCTATGGATCGTCCTGCTCGTGGTCATCGCAGTATTCTTCTTCGCAGACAAGCTCACGGCAGCAGGTCTGGGCGAAGATATCGCGACCAACATTGGTTTGAACTACAACCAGATTCTGCTGCTTGGCACGGCGCTCGTTTCCATTGCTACCGGTATCGTCACAGTGGTCGTTGGTTCACTACCGTTCTTGGGGCTTATCGTTCCAAACATCGTCAGCATGTTCCGTGGTGATGACCTGCGCTCCAACCTTCCATGGGTATTGCTCTTGGGCATCGCAATCGTGACTGTCTGTGACCTTCTGGGCCGAGTGATTATCTCTCCCTTCGAAATGCCAGTGTCCGTCATCCTGGGCATCGTCGGTGCGTTCGTGTTCGTCGGATTGATTGTGAGGTCGACCCGTGGCAAATAAAACTACGGCGCAAAGCCCGCTTAAAGGCAAGAAATCAGCGCGTCACGTTGGTGCTTTCCAATCTGCAAAGGCGGCGCGTAAGTACTGGGGCATGATCATCACCATGTCGGCGATGGCAGTGCTGTTCTCCTTCGGTCTGCTTTCTTATGAAAACCCGATGGAGTTCGGAACTCCGGAGTACTGGCTCATCGCACGCCGCCGCCTCGACGGCGTTATCGCGATGTTGCTCGTTGCAGTCTGCCAGGCAGTAGCGACGGTTGCGTTCCACACGGTGACTAACAACCGCATCTTGACTCCATCAATTATGGGTTTTGAATCGCTCTACCGAGTGATTCACACTTCGACCATCTTCTTCTTCGGCGCGGTTGGCCTTACCAACGCCCGTACGGTTGAGATGTTCATCCTGCAGCTGGTGCTCATGGTGTTCTTGTCGTTGCTGCTCTATTCCTGGCTTCTCACTGGTCGTCCACAGAACATGCACGCCATGTTGCTCGTCGGTATCGTCATCGGCGGCGGCTTGGGTTCCATCGCTACCTTTATGCAGCGCATGCTAACTCCAAGTGAGTTCGATGTTCTGACCGCCCGCCTGTTCGGTTCAGTGACCAACGCTGATACTGAGTACTTCCCAATCGCGATTCCGATCATTATCGTGGCGACCGTTCTGATGTATCTGAACTCGCGTCGCTTAAACGTTCTTTCGCTTGGACGCGATGCTGCGGTTAGCTTGGGTGTTAACCACAAGACAAATGCCATTTACACCTTGGTGTTGGTTTCCATCTTGATGGCTACGACCACTGCTCTGGTTGGTCCAATGACGTTCCTTGGCTTCCTTGTCGCAACCCTGGCTTATCAATTTGCTGAAACCTATGACCACCGTTTCTTGTTCCCAATGGCCGCTATCACTGGCTTTGTTGTACTAACCGGCGCATACTTCATTATGAGGCATGTGTTCTACGCGCAGGGCGTAGTCACCATCATTATTGAACTGGTAGGCGGTTCCGTGTTCCTGTACGTCATCCTAAGAAAGGGTCGACTGTGATTACTCTGACTGACGTCAAAAAGGCGTATTCTTCAGAAACCGAAATTGGCCCTGTCAACCTTGAGATCCCAGCGGGCGGCATTACCGCGCTCGTTGGCCCCAATGGTGCAGGTAAGTCAACATTGCTGACGATGATTGGCCGACTTCTTGGCATGGACTCTGGCCAGATCCAAGTTGCAGACATGGATGTCGCAGCTTCCAAGTCGAAGGACTTGGCCAAGATTATCTCTGTTCTTCGACAGGAAAACCACTTCATCACCAAGCTGACCGTGCGTCAGCTGGTTGGATTCGGTCGTTTCCCATACTCCAGTGGACGTCTTACCGATGAAGACGAAGAGATCATCACTAAGTACATTGACTTCCTTCACCTTGGCCCCTTGGAGGACCGATACTTGGACCAGCTCTCCGGTGGTCAGCGTCAGCGCGCATACGTTGCGATGGTTCTGTGCCAGGAAACTGACTATGTTCTTCTCGATGAGCCTTTGAACAACTTGGACATCGCTCATTCCGTGGAGATGATGCGCCACCTCAAGGAAGCTGCGCAAGAATTTGGCCGCACCATCATTGTTGTCCTTCACGACATCAACTACGCGGCGCGTTATGCCGAGTACATCTGTGCGGTTAAGAACGGACAGATTGTTGCATTCGGTACTCCAGAAGAAATCATGCGCGAAGAAGTTCTGTCGCCAATCTTCAATACTCAGATTCAGGTCATTGATGGACCTGGCGGATTACTCGCTTGCTACCACTAGTCGCATACCCGTAATCGTTTCAATGCCCGTCACCAATCTGGTGGCGGGCATTGTGCGTTGCAGAGGACAACTTCTTCAATAATTGGCAAACGATTGCTGAGTTATGGAAATAGGTGATGACATGGAGTTATAGGGTGTGTTGAATGCTCGATTTGCCTTAATCGACGAACATCAACTACCTTCATGGATGTCGCCGAGAGGTTGCCGCAAGGTAAACGCGAAGCGAAACAAATAAGAACTTCAAAGCAAGGATTTGACACAGTCGAATCGATAGCGTAAGTTCAATAAAGCCGCTTAAGAGCGGGGCGAAGATAAAAAGCCTCAATCGAGTGTGCGATTGTTGTCTGAGAACTCAATAGTGTGCCAATGTACTAGATATATTATTTTTGTCTGTGTTGTGTGGATGAGGATTAT
>JBCLTK010000008.1:0-113587 GCA_041226025.1 Corynebacteriaceae bacterium 6-324
CGAACCCGGAAGCTAAGCCTGCCCGCGCTGATGGTACTGCACCCGGGAGGGTGTGGGAGAGTAAGTTACCGCCGACATAAAACATGAATAACTACATAAGACAAAGACCCAAGATGAGGAATAACATCCTCGTCTTGGGTCTTTTCGACGTTTTACCCTGGCTGTGAGAACCAGGAGGCGGAGAGCACAGAGCGAGGCTTGGTGTGATTGTGCTTCGCTCTGCATCCATTTAGCGTGATTATTGTTGCGTGGTGTTAACGATGTACAGGTCGCACTTTGCTTCGGCCGCCACGTTGCGCGAAATACTGCCGAGGATGCGGGAGAGTCCTTGTGGCTTTTTGTTTCCGACGACGATAGCGTCAGCGCCGAGTTCGTCAGCCTTCTTGAGCAGTACCTCGGCTGGTTGTCCTTCAACCGCAAGTGGCTTGACCTGAAGCTTTGGCCAGGAGTTTCGCAAGATGGTTGCAACAGATTCTGCTGCTTGCTGAGCTGCGGCGGCCTGGCCATCGGCGAGGCGTTGGTAGGCTTCGGAGGTCTTCGTTGCCATGTTTCCGCTCTTGGCGGTTTGGATAGCTACTGCGGAACTGATGCTGTATGCAGAAAATACGTAGAGCTCGGCGTCAAAGCTGGCAGCGAGTTCCGCTGCCTTTTCTGCTGCGGTGAGGGCTGTCTGGCTGGAATCGACACCCGTGATGATGGTTTTCATGCCTTCATTTGCCTTTCGTGGTTGAGCTAGCTTGATAGCAGTGTGTTCTTCGTCGCTAAGCATAGCATTGTAAGAATGTCATATCATAGGTTTTGTTTGCTGTGAATTGCTGGTGTTCAGGCTGGGGAATCCGTGGGGCAAATATGTGTTTTGTGCTGCTTCTTGGATGATCAAAAGTTAAGGGTCATCCCCGATTTCTCACGGTGGTGCTGTCCGGTAGATTGACAAGGGTAATTGTTTTAGGCGTATAGCCATAAGCCCCGTATACGTGGGGCAGTTTGAATTCTGAGGAAAGTACAGAAGTATATGAGCAACCAGCCCACTGATACCCCTGATAAAGAGACGGCAGATACTTCCGTCCCGGCCTCTGGTATTGATTCGTCCGTTAATTCTCAAGGTGGTGCTGCTGCCCGTGCCATTGAGTTGCACAAGCAGTACGGCGAAGGTGAGACAGCGGTTGTTGCACTTGACCACATCAATATCGAGTTCGCACGCAATAAGTTCACTGCGATTATGGGCCCATCGGGTTCGGGTAAGTCGACTTTGATGCATACGATGGCTGGTTTGGATAGGGCATCATCAGGCGGAGCTTTCATTGGTGATACTGACTTGTCACGTCTTAATGACAAGGAAATTACCGCTATTCGCCGTGACCGTCTGGGCTTTATCTTCCAGTCTTTTAACTTGGTGCCTACCTTGACTGCAGAAGAAAACATCACTTTGCCAACGGATATCGCGGGTAAGAAAGTAGACCGCGAGTGGTTTGAAGAGGTAACTACTCGTCTAGGTATTGCTAACCGTTTGTCACACCGCCCAGCGGAGCTGTCTGGTGGCCAGCAGCAGCGTGTGGCATGTGCGCGTGCACTAGTGTCACGTCCGGAGATCATCTTCGGCGATGAGCCGACCGGTAACTTGGATTCTAATTCTTCTAAGGAAGTTTTGGATATTCTGCGTACGGCGGTGGACAAGGATGACCAGACCGTGGTTATCGTGACCCACGATCCGAAGGCAGCAGCATACGCCGACCGCGTTGTCTTCCTTTCCGATGGCCAGTTCGTCAACGAACTGCAAGACCCATCCGTGGAAGACATTCACAAGGTAATGGCGGAGATTGAGAGCTAATGGCTAGTGGTTCAACAATGCGCAAGGTGTCCTTGCGCAATATTCTTGCACACAAACTTCGGCTTGCACTGACGCTTCTTGCGGTGGTTCTGGGTACCTCGTTTATCGCAGGTTCCTTCATGTTCACTAAGACGCTGTCGGATACGTTTGATTCCGCGATCTCATCGTCCTTCGATGGTGTTGACGCAGCCGTCAGCCCAGTCGAGGGCGGGCAGGGGATCTCGGAAGAAACCCGTCTGGCTATGGCCGAAGACCCAGAGGTTGGCTCTGTCAATATTCGCGGCAGCCAAACCGTGGTGGCGGCGAATGAAGATTCCGAGGCCTTCCAAACCGGTGGCGGTTCATCTTCTCTGGCACCGTTCTACCCAGAAGAGGACTATGTTGGTGAGCCTTTCAGCATGGCTGAAGGTGAGGCACCAACCGGCACTGATGAGGTAGTCATTAACCAAGGTGCGGTGGATGAATATGACATCGCTGTTGGTGACACCCTCGTCCTGGTCACCCCGGATGAGCACATCAACGTTGAGGTCTCCGGTATCTACGAGCCGCCGGTCAGTTCTGGTTCTTCCATTACTGTGATGATGGCAGAAGACGGCTACCTGGAACGCTTCACCGCCAATGGTTCGGTGAGCTCCCTGGCAGTATCCGGTGCTGAAGACGTGGAGCCGGATGCGTTGGTGGAACACCTCAACAATGAATATGAGGTCTCTGCCGAATCCGGTGAGAAGCTGGCTGAGGAAATGACCGAAGCCATTGCTGAGGGCATGCAGTTTATTAACTACTTCCTCATTGCCTTCGGTTTGATTGCGCTGCTGGTGGGCACGTTTATCATTGCTAATACCTTCTCGATGATTGTCGCGCAGCGCACCAAGGAATTCGCTTTGCTGCGCGCGCTGGGTGCATCTCGCGGTCAGATTACGCGCTCGGTGGTCACGGAATCCGTCATCGTTGGTTTCATAGGCTCTGCCGCTGGTGTTCTAGCGGGCATGGGCTTGGTGGCAATCATCAAACTAGTTCTCAGCGCCCGAGACATGCCGATGGGCAGCGGCTTGGGTCTGACTCCAAGTGCAGTGATTGTTCCAATCGTTTTGGGCACCATCGTCACGGTTGTCTCCGCGTGGGCGCCGGCGCGTCGCGCTGGTTCGGTTGAACCGGTTGAGGCGATGCGCACGACTGAATCGGCGGCGGGTTCTTCGCTGAAGGTTCGCACCGTCATTGGTCTAATCGTGCTGGTGCTTGGTGCAGCATTCGCCATCTGGGGAGCATTGTGGACCGATGGTTCCACGGGCAGTCGTGCCTCCCTGGTGGGTGTTGGTGCATTGTTCGTCATCGTCGGCTACTTCCTGGCGGGCCCGGCGTTGAGCCTTCCGATTGTGCCGGCCTTCGGCAAGGTCATCGGCGCACCGTTCGGAGCGATTGGCTCGCTGGCGGCAACCAACTCCAAGCGAAATCCGCGCCGTACCTCCGCGACCGCATTCGCATTGACCTTGGGTCTGGCGCTGGTTACGGCGATTGGCATGCTGGGTGCGACCATGAACAGCTCCATCCAAGATTTGATGGAAGACAATGTATCCTCGGACTACATCCTGAGTGGCCCGACCGATGGTTCCTTCCCAACCCCAGGCAACACGCCGGAGTTGGCACAAGAGACAGAGGGCGTAGCAAGCACGACGACAGCAGGTATGTCGCCAGTGCTTATCGATGGCCAAGCTGCGATGAACTACGGCCCGCAGTTCCAGTTCACTAACTATGTTGATGGCAACCCTGAAGACATGGTGACCTTTGAGGTAGTAGAAGGCTCCATGAACCTGGATGAAACCCCAGGCTTTATTTCCAATACCACCGTCGCGGAGGCGAATGGTTGGGAGGTCGGCGAATCTTATGAGCTGACCTCGCCGGTCAATCCGACCGAAACCCGTGAGGTTGAGCTGATTGGTATCTACGAGCCGAACCCGATCGTGGAAGGTTTCGCGGTATCGAAGTCTGCTTATGAGGGCATGATTCCGGATGGCGTGAGCCAGATGCTCTTTGTTGGTGTTAGTGCTGAAGAAGGCTATGACCTCGACGAGCTGCGTACTAACTTGGAAGAATCCATGAAGGATCTGATCATTGTTCAGGTCATGACTGGTGAGGAATACGCCGGTCAAGCAACTGATATGGTCACCCAGATGCTGTCTATTCTGTACGCGCTGCTGTCGCTGGCTGTCATCATTGCCATCCTGGGCATTGTGAACACCTTAACCCTGGGCGTGATTGAGCGCCGTCAGGAAATCGGTATGCTGCGCGCGGTAGGTACGCAGCGCCGCCAGATCCGCACCATGATCACCCTTGAAGCCGTACAGATTGCGGTCTTCGGCGCGGTCATGGGTATGTTGATAGGTCTTGGCTTGGGCTGGGCATTTATCGAAGTGTTGGCCGATTCTGGTCTTGATAATGCTGTGGTTCCGTGGGGTCAGTTGCTGATCATGCTGGCATCCTCGGCTGTAGTTGGCGTGATTGCCGCTATTTGGCCATCAGCCCGTGCGGCGAAGACTCCGCCGCTCGAGGCCATCGCCGACTAGGAAACGGTTGGAACAACCGTTTCCTGCAACCTGGAGAAGGTTTGCTCAAAACCTTCTCCTTGAAGGGCGTTTAGTGGCGGGTCGAAGACCGCACTAAACGCCCCATCCGTTGTATATGCGGGCGGCCCACACGGTTCCGCGGTGGGCGAGAATGAGCCCTACTGCCAGGGTGAAACCGAGATAGCGCACGAACTTGCGCCACTGCTTGCGCTTGATGAGCTCAGATAGCTCTCCCGCGAGCGTGGACCAGGTTGAAAGTGCGCCGGCGAAACCCGTGGCGATGACGGGAGGTAAGAATTCGGAGGTATCTTGGGCATCGATAAGCATGGCGAAACCGATGGCCAAGCCTGCCGAAAGTGAGGCGAGCATGTTGGCAACGAAAGTACCCACGCGCTTGGGGAACCACTGCGACAGTAGGGAGCGGAGCATGCCGCCAAGGAACGCTGCGACGGCGAAGCCCAAGATAATCACAAAAATATTAGACATGCTGGCCGCCTCGCTGACGCAGGGCATCGGCAAGCATGTAGCACGCGATGCATCCTGCGACGGTGAAAAAGACATGTGCCAGGGCGCCGGCAGCAGTCATAGTGACGGTGGCGGCGGTAAATGCTGAGAAGCTGGTGAAACCGCCAAGCACGCCCTTGCCCCAAAACGGCCCCGGCTTGAAATAGCCCATCAGGGCGGAGCCGAGGAAGTTGATGAGCAGAAGCGGCCAGATCTCCGCGTGCGGAAAAGCCGCGATGGCGGGGATTGCGCCGACGAAGAGACTGAGCCCCCAGCGCGCAAAGGCGCCGATGACGGCGCCCGCGCCGACCAGTAATGATTCTCGCATGCGCCAATCTTAACGCCGGGGGATAGTTATCTACTGCAAAGAAAGTCTCCACGGGGGATACTAGAAGAAATACCCTCTCTACCAAGGAGTAATCATGGCGCATGAGCGTGCGGGACAACTGGCCCAACCAAGTGATTTGATTGATATCGCGGAACTAGTCACTGCGTATTACACGCTGGAACCAGACGTGAACAACCCTGATCAAGCGGTGTCTTTTGGCACCTCCGGCCACCGCGGCAGCTCCTTGGACTCGGCGTTTAATGAAAACCACATCCTCGCCATCACGCAGGCGATTGTGGACTACCGCGCGGAGCAAGGCACCACCGGCGCCATTTTCGTTGGCCGCGACACCCACGCACTGTCGGAGCCGGCGATGGTCTCTGCGCTAGAAGTGCTGCTAGCTAATGACGTGGAAGTACGCGTGGACAATGCTGGCCGCTACACGCCAACCCCTGCGGTCTCTCACGCTATTTTGACCAACCCCGGCACCGACGGCATTGTCATCACCCCGTCCCACAACCCACCGCGCGATGGCGGTTTTAAGTACAACCCGCCAACCGGTGGTCCAGCAGACTCGGATGCCACGGACTGGATTGCTCAGCGCGCCAATGACTACCTGGGCAAGAACCTAGAAGGTGTCAACCGCGTGCGCACCCAAGGCGTGCTGGATAAGCGCTGTGTGCAGTGGGATTTCATGGGCAACTATGTTGCTGACTTGGGCAACGTCATTGATATGGAAGCGATTGCGAAGTCTGGTTTGTCCATTGGCGCTGACCCCATGGGTGGCGCGAGTGTGGATTATTGGGGGAGCATCGCTAAGCATTATGGCCTCAACATGACTGTGGTCAACCCGGAAGTGGATGCGACCTTTAGGTTTATGACGCTCGATACCGATGGCAAAATCCGCATGGACTGCTCTTCGCCGCACGCGATGGCCTCTTTGATCGATAACCGTAACAAGTACGACCTGGCTACCGGCAATGATGCTGACTCTGACCGCCACGGCATTGTCACCCCGGATGCCGGCCTGATGAACCCTAACCACTACCTGGCTGTGGCCATTGATTACCTGTTTAGCCACCGTCCGAACTGGGGCAATGCTGGCGTGGGCAAGACCCTGGTATCTTCGTCCATGATTGACCGGGTCGTGGCCGACTTGGGCAAGAACCTGGTGGAAGTACCGGTTGGTTTCAAATGGTTTGTAGACGGCTTGCTAGATGGCAGCATCGGCTTCGGCGGTGAGGAATCTGCGGGTGCTTCCTTCCTGCGACTCGATGGCAGCGTGTGGACGACGGATAAAGACGGCATTATTTTGAACCTTTTGGCCGCCGAAATCACCGCTGTGACCGGAAAGACACCTTCACAGCGTTATGCCGAGCTGGCTGAGAAATTCGGTGCGCCGGTCTACGCGCGAACCGATGCCCCTGCCAACCGTGAAGAAAAAGCTGTGCTCAAGGCATTGTCGCCGGAGCAGGTTACCGCGACTGAACTTGCTGGTGAGACGATTGCAGCGAAGCTCACTGAAGCTCCTGGCAACGGTGCGGCGATTGGCGGATTGAAGGTAACTACCGAAAATTCGTGGTTCGCTGCTCGCCCTTCCGGCACCGAAGACAAGTACAAGATTTACGCCGAGTCCTTTCTAGATGAAAATCACCTGAAAAAAGTGCAGGAAGAAGCCCAGAGTCTCGTGGCGGGGGTTTTAGGGGGTACGTCCACCGACTAAGGTGGGATGAGTGAAATTTCTCAACAAGGCGTTCATTCTTGACTGCGTGAGCGCGTTCGCGCGCTTCTATATGGCCTATATCTGGATCTCAGCTGGTATCTCCAAGCTGAACCAGCACGCCACAGTCGCAATGACTATCCGAAATTACGATATTTTCACTGGTGAATGGTCTAATCTGCTGGCACATATTATTGGGCCGCTGGAAATCATGGGCGGCGTGCTGCTGCTTCTGGGACTGTTCCTGAAACAGGCAAACAAGATTGCAATCATTGTCCTGACTCTGTTTGTTATTGGTATTGCGCAAGCTTGGTTGCGCGGGCTCAACATTGATTGTGGCTGTTTCGAAGCTGACCCGACTGCTTCCGACGGTCCGATGAATTACGCAATGACTATCTTGCGTGACTTCTTCTATATCTTCTTGTCCGGCTGGACCATCTTCCGACCATTCAAGAAGTTTGCAATCTATCCATAGTTGGTGAATTGCGTCATCCGGTAGTGCTTAAAGCTGGCCTGTAAAGTACCATCTAAGTGCGAAAACTTATTAAGTATATACTCTAGAAAGTTGGAGAGAACTCATGGCAAAGAGTGCCAAGGTTTCAGACCCGAACAAGCAAGGCGGCGCTGGCTTCCTGTGGGGCATCGTTGCCCTGTTGGTGATTGCAGCTGTTGTCATTGGCTACATTGTGATTAACGGTCAGCGCTCCCGTGCGGCCGACATTGAGGACGTTGCCTTCAACGTTTCCTTTGAAGACAACGCTGTTGTTTTGGCATCGGACAGCGCTACTGCAGGCACGCCACAGGTGGATCTGTACGAAGACTTCTCTTGCCCTCACTGCGCTGACCTTTCAGTTGCTACCGGTGATGAGATGAAGAACGCTGTTGAAGCAGGCGACTTGATTGTCAACATCCGCCAGCTCAACTTCCTAGATGGCCAGGACCCAACTACTAATGAGGGCCACTCCACCATGACCGCTGCTGCAGTGACCCCGCTGGCTGAGGCCGGCGAAGCCAAGGCTTGGTGGAACGTACACAAGATCCTGATGGCTGACCAGCAGAAGGTCTACAACTCTTGGACCGCTGAGGATGTTGCAAATGCTGCTGCCGATGCCGGCGCATCCTCCGAGGTAGTTGAAGAAGTTAAGAACTCTGAGATTTCTACCGGCCAGGAAATTTCTACCGCTAACTACGAGAAGCTGGAGCAGGCCACCGGTTCTGTTTCCTCCCCACGTGTTCTGATCGACGGCGAGGACATCCCTGATGACCAGCTCAACACCTGGGTTTCCTACGCAGTAGAAAACGGCTAAACACAAGGCTTAAGCCTAACTAGCCTGAAGGTGGATACCTTCACCCACTACACCGCCAGCGATTTGGTTAACTAATCGCTGGCGGTGTATCTTGTAACAAGTGCCTAACGGCATCACAAACACTCATTTCAAGTGTTCGGGGCTATGGCGCAGCTGGTAGCGCACCACACTGGCAGTGTGGGGGTCACGGGTTCGAATCCCGTTAGCTCCACCAATGAAAGCCGCTGACGTTTTGTCAGCGGCTTTGCTCATTCCCACATCTAACGCACGCTATCCAACGAACCAGCCCAAGGCGTAGATAGCGCGGAGGGCGAGAATTACGCCGACGACTCCGAGAACCCATGATGTGGTGGTTTGGGCGTGGGTGGTGAGCCAATTGTCGAGTGCTGTTAGGGGACGCTCGAGTGCGGAGCGGGCAACAATTCGTCCGACTGTAAGCAAAATTGCTGGGGCAATCATGACTAGGCAGTAGCCGGCGAGTAGCAATGCATTTCCTGGAAGCCCTGCGCCTTCAGCGGTGATGAGTCCGATGGCGGCGAGGTAAGGGACCATCGTGGCGACCTCGGCGAGAACTGCCGTCACCGCCAGCGCCATCAATGGTGCGGTGGTGCGTAGTTTTACTGCACCAGTGGAAGTAGAGCCACCTGTTGGATGTGAATCGGCGCCCATGGCGCGTGCCCGCCGGCGGGAGATGCGCCCGCCAGGCTGAGGGGATTGTCCGCGGGTATTCTTGTTATCCATCTTGTAGCTGAGAAAGACCAATGCGAGGCCAACAATGAATCGGCCGACCTGGTCATTGGTGAAGCCGTGCTCACAATGCAGGGTGAAAAGACAAAGAATGCAATCGTTGCGGAGGCAGCGCGCATGCTGCGTCCCGGTGGACGCTATGCCATCCATGAGCTGGGGCTTGTTCCGGAAGACCTGTCGGATGAGATCACGACTGAGATTCGGCAGGGTCTCGCGCGTGCTATCAAAGTAAACGCGCGTCCTTTGACGCTAAGCGAATGGACCAATGTTCTCGAATCCAACGGTTTCCAAGTCATCAAGGTAGAAACCGCACCCATGGCACTGTTGCAGCCGCGTCGCATTCTTTCCGATGAGGGGGTAGTGGGCGCGCTGCGCTTTGCCAAGAACCTGTTGAGCAATTCTGATGCGCGCACACGCGTGCTGCAGATCCGCCGCACCTTCCGTACTCACAGCGAGCATCTCAACGCTGTAGCGATAGTGGCGACAAAGAAATAACCGCTAGCCTGCGCTGAAATGCTCAAGCTAGCGGTTGTACCTGCGGCTGCGGTCAGTGCTGTATCTGTAACGCTGTGTCTGTAACCCCAGCTTTTTGCCTGGGGCTACAGCTCGGAATAGGCGACGTCGGGATCGACCAGCTTTTCAGGGTCGATCTTCTTGCCTTCGGCAATGAGCGGCTTGACCTCATCGGGGACATCCCACACATTGACGTTCATCGCGGCCAGGATCTGATTGTTGTCGTTGACCCAGAATGCGACGAACTCGCGCTTATCCAGGTCGCCGCGGATATAGACCTTCTCTTCTGAACCGGTGGCGTGGCCGACATATTCGCAGCCGAGGTCGTACTGGTCGGTAAAGAAGTAGGGCAGATTAGTGAACTCAGCATCATTACCAAGCAGAGCGTCCACCGCGGTGGCTGGCTGGTTCAAGGCAGTCGCCCAGTGCTCAACGCGAATGCGGTGTCCAAGAACTGAGTGATCGTGGTTGGCAATATCGCCAACGGCATAAACATCAGGGTCGCTGGTGCGCAACGATGCATCTACTAGGACGCCATTATCGATATCCAGCCCGGCTTCTTCCGCGAGATCAATCACTGGGGTGACGCCGATACCAACGACAACTGCATCAGCGTCGATGGTCGTTCCATCCTCCAATTTCACACCGTTAGCGCGACCGTTCTCGGTGAGGATTTTTGTAATCTTTGCCTCTGTACGCAAATCAACACCGTTAGAGGCGTGGAGATCTGCGAATACTTGCGCGACTTCTTCGCCGAGAATCTTCAGCAGTGGAAGCTTTGCGCCTTCCAGAATCGTCACCGCAGTGTCAGCACCGCGTGCGGCGGAAGCAACTTCTAGGCCAATCCAGCCACCGCCGATGATAACTAGTTTCTTATCTTTGCCAAAGGTGCCGCGAATTGAGTCTGAATCTTCTACGGTGCGCAGGTAGTGCACATCGTCAGCATCCGCGCCGGGAACGGGTAGCTCCCGAACCGTGGAACCGGTTGCCAATACGAGTTTGTCGTAAGCGAGCACCTCGCCGTTTTTAAGCGTGACTTCGTGGGCGGCGGTATCGAGTTTGGTTGCGTGAACCCCTTGTTTCAGGGTGATGTTCTTTTCTTCGTACCAGCTCGCGGGGTGCACAACAGCATCGTTGAAGTAGCCTTTGCCAGCAAGGTAGTCCTTTGACATCGGTGGGCGCTCATAGGGCAAGTGATCTTCGGCAGCAACGAGCGTGACAGAACCTTCGAAGCCTTTCTCGCGCAGTGCTTCCGCAGTCTTCGCTCCTGCTAGGCCACCGCCAATGATGACGACTTTTTCTGGTGTACTCATGCCATCCTCCTCATCTTGAAAATGGGCGGTCGGCTCCGAAGTCGACCGCGTGGGTCTGTATCGCCATGCTACGCCTCAAATGGCCAGCCTGTTTCTAATATCTGCGCCGGTGAGAGGGATATTTATGGCGACGGTTATCCAGGTGAAAGTTAATTAGGATCGTATGCGCACGACAGTCAATAAGACGGCTGAATCTTCCAACGCAAGCAAGCCGTGGCGCTGTTGTGGCACGACAGCGTGCTCATCAGCGCTCAAGTCCAGGGAATCTTCGCCCGCGGTGAGACGGACTTTTCCGCTCAAAACATGCAAAAGTGCCTCGCCTGGATTTTCGTGCTCAGAAAGCTCCTTGCCGTCTTTGAGTACGAGCATGACTTGCGATAGGGAGCCACCTGGCACGGCGCGAAATACGTGAGTCGCGCGCCCGCTTTCTGCCGCGGCGGCCTTTTCCAATAGTTCCTCGGTCAGCACCTTCAGATTGACGCTGCCGCTTGTTGCCTCAGACATTTTTGGGGACCTCTCTTGGGGATTGGGAATGGATCCGTGCTAACTGAAACACGACAGGATTAATTAGCACGTTTTTTTCGAGTTTATACCTCTATCTCCATGGACGGCGAGTGTGTTTGGAGTATTTGAATTGGATGACATGGGCTCAAACTTTTGGGGGAGAAGTCTTACCTAATTAAGGTTAGGCAATCCTGCTTATAGGGTGTATATTTGCGGTGGTTAATTGATACCTATTCCCAACAAAAGGAAATATCAAGTGAAAAAGACGGCATTGATGGCTCTTAGTGCGGCCGCAGCCCTTGTTCTTGCAGCGTGTTCCACCTCGGGTGAAGAAACCTCGCAGGATGATGCGGCGGCTGGTGAAGGTGAGCAGCTCACTTTGTCCCATCCCAGCATTGAGGGGTTGAACATCGACTTTGAAAATCAGCCAGAGACCATTGTCATGGACTGCTACGCGTACAGCTCCCTGCACGAATATGGCATTGAACCAGACGCACTGTTCGGTTTCGAATGCGATAACGCAGCATTGATGGGTGATGCTGACGTTGAAGGCATTGAGACGGTCGGCCAAGATGGTGAGATTGACTTGGAGAAGCTGGCTGAGCTGCGCCCGGATGCCATCATCGGCAACGGTAATGCAGATGGCTGGTCATGGTTCGATGATGACGTCAATGCACAGCTGCAGCGGGTTGCACCATTCGTGCCGCTGCCATCGGAAGGCTCCATTGATGAAAAGATTGCAGATACCCGCGAGATTGCAGAATTCTTCGGAGCAGATGTAGAAGCTGACAACATCGTGGCAGCAGATGAAGACTTTGCTGCAGCAAAGGAGGCCTTCACCGCGGCTGTTGACGGTGAGGATTACAACTTCCTGCTGGGCAGCCCAACCAAGGAAATGCTCTACACCGGAGTGGGCGTTGCACAGGCTGACATGCTGGACGAGCTCGGCGCCAACATCGTCGGCCCAGATGCACCGGCAGAAGGAAACCCATGGGGACAGGTAGCTTGGGAAGATTCTTCAACCTACCCAGCTGATGTCATCCTCGTTGAAAACTACAACCCAGACGCACCATTTACTGCAGAGCTGTGGGACAACCTTCCGGCAGTGCAGGCTGACCAGATCAGCACCTGGTCGTCCAAGGGCGCACTGACCAGCCGCACTTATGCCGATTGGCTGCAGGATCTTGCAGACAAGGTAGAGACCTACGACAAGGTGAGCTAGTCCTTTATGCCAGTAACTCCAGCAACCGCAGCATCATCGGCAGCCCCGCAGGCTGCGGAAAGACCCGTTGCCCAGGCGAACCGGTTCATTGGTCTTTTCATCATTGCTGCCTTATGCATCGGTGCGCTGGTGCTCAGCATGATGGTGGGCTCGCGCAGCATCCCGCCATCAGAGATTTTTCATTACCTATTGAATCCTGACCCGGCCGACCCGGTATCGCAGGTGGTGTGGCAATCGCGTGTTCCACGTACTTTCTTGGTGCTGGTAGCGGGCGCCGCGCTTGGTGTCGCTGGTGGTTTGATGCAGGCGGTGACCAGAAATCCGATGACGGACCCGGGCATTTTGGGCGTCAACGCGGGTGCGTCACTCATGGTGGTTATTGGCCTGGCATTTTTTGGAGTTACTGATATCTCCCAATACATGTGGTGGTCCTTTGCCGGCGCGATCGTGACCTCGGTTGCGGTTTTCGCCATCGGCAACAGTGGTCCGCTGCGCGGTAGCCCGGTGCGCATGACATTGTCAGGTGTGGCCTTGGGCGCCGTGCTGGGTGGATTTACATCCGCGGTGTTATTGACCAACTCAGAGGTTTTGGAGCGCATGCGCGGCTGGTCTGCAGGTACCACCGCCTCGCAGCCTCTCGATGCCACCTTGTCCATCACGCCCTTTATCTTTGTTGGTTTGCTCATTGCTTTGGCCAGCACCCGCGCGTTGGACGTGCTGTCTTTGGGTGAGGCAGCGGCTGTTGCCATGGGTGCGCATCCGCAAAGAACGCGCCTGGTGGTGTTGGTAGCAATTGCTTTGCTGGCGGGTGGTGCCACGGCGGCGGCCGGCCCCATTGGTTTTATCGGTCTGTTGGCACCGCACCTCTCACGCATGATCGTCGGCCCGCACCAAGGCTGGATTATGGCCTATTCAATCGTGCTTGCCCCGGCTGTGCTGGGAGTTAGTGACGTTATTGGCCGCGTCATTACTTCCGGGGAAGTCCCCGTTGGAGTTGTGACGGCCTTTGTCGGTGCACCGCTATTGATTTACATGGTGCGTAAGTACCGCATTCCGGAGGTTTAAGCACGATGGTTAATACAACATCTCAGGCTGCGCAGTCGGAGCTCGAATTCGGCCGGAAAATCCTCCGGATCGGGCCCAAAGAGCGCCCGTTTCTGCTCATCGGTGCACGCACGGCTGTCATCACAGCCGGGTTGTGGCTAGCCACCGCCCTGATTGCGGTGTTCTCCTTGGTTGATGGTTCTGCATCCATTACCGTCGGCGAAGCCTTTCAAGCATTGACCGGCAACGGGGATTCTTACACCAACATGATTGTGGTGGAATGGCGTGCGCCGCGCACCCTGCTGGCCATCTTGCTCGGTGCGACGCTGGCCATGAGTGGCGCTATCTTTCAAAACCTGACCGCTAATCCGCTCGGTTCGCCGGAGGTGATTGGTTTCCAAACCGGGTCCTATACCGGTGCGCTGATTGTCATGCTGGTTATCGGCGGTGGTTCCACCGCCGCGCTAGTGGGCGCTCTCATCGGCGGTATCACCACGGCGATGGTGGTGTTCTTCCTCGCCTCTAAGCGCGGCTTCGCAGGTGGTGTGCGCCTTATCATCGTCGGTATTGCGGTCAGCGCCATGCTGGCCTCGGTCAACGTCTGGATTCTTCTCACCGCGACGGTCGAAGACGCCATCATGGCTAGCCTGTGGGGCGCGGGAAACCTATCCGGAACCTCATGGAATTCGCTGCTTTTAGCCTTTGTCGGTTCGATAGTGTTTATCGTGATGGCGGCCTTTTTGGCACGTCCCATGCGGCTGATGCAGATTGGCATTCCCTTCGCCGTTGCTCTCGGGCAAAACGTGCGACGGGTACAGATTTTGGCGGTGGTCGCCGGTATCGGATTGACCGCACTGGCTACAGCAACAGCCGGCCCAATTTCTTTCATCGCGCTGGCAGCGCCACAGATTGCCCGCCGCCTCGTACATATTGATGGCCTGGCCCTTGCCCCAACCGCAGCCGTCGGCTCTTTCCTGCTGATCCTCGCCGATACGGTTGCCCAAAGAATTGATCCTCAATCCCCGCTTCCAGTAGGTATTGTCACCGTGTCTATCGGTGGCGTGTACTTCTTGTGGTTGCTCATGAGAGAAGGCCGACGCAAATGACACGACTTCTAGTAGAAAACGCCCGCCTTGGATACGCGGACAAGGTGATTTGTCCAGGGGTTGATTTGGAAATACCGGATGGCCAATTCACGGTTATCGTGGGGCCTAATGCCTGCGGCAAGTCCACCTTGCTCAAGAGCTTGACTCGGTTGATTGCGCCGCAAGAGGGCCAGATTCTTCTGGATGGGCAGTCGCTGCACAAAAAGCCCACGAAGGAAGTAGCGCGTGAGGTCGGCTTGTTGCCGCAGGGTCCGGTTGCCCCGGATGGCATTCGGGTTATCGATCTGGTCTCACGTGGCCGCTACCCGCACCAGAGTTTGTTCAAGCCATGGTCGCCGGAGGATGAGCAGGCAGTCAAAGAAGCCATGGATGCCACGGGCATTAGAGAGCTTTCAGGCAGGCTTGTCGATGAACTCTCGGGCGGTCAACGCCAGCGCGTCTGGATGGCAGTAGCGTTAGCGCAGCAAACGCCAATTTTGCTTCTCGATGAACCCACCACGTTCTTGGATGTCAGCTACCAAATTGAGCTGCTGGAGTTATGCCGCACGCTGAACCGGGAACGCGAGTACACCTTGGTTGCGGTTCTGCATGATCTGAATCAGGCAGCGCGCTATGCCGATCACATCATTGCCATGAAAGACGGCGAAGTCGTCGCCACTGGAGAGCCCGCCGCAGTGATCACCGAAGAGCTAGTGCGAACCGTCTTCGGCGTGGACTCCAAAATCATTGCCGACCCCGAGTCCGGTGCACCGTTGATGATTCCAACCTGGAGCCATCAACCAGCGCAGTAAGTCACCCAAGATTCCCGTGTGGCTTATTGCGTACGCTTGGGGTCATGCGTGAATTAATTGTCACTGAGATGGTAAGCCTCGACGGTGTTATGGAAGCACCCGGCGGTGAGGACGGCTACCGCAATGCGGGCTGGACCTTCAATGAAATTGAATTCGACCCGGCGGCCTATGAGCTCAAGGCTACTGAGCAGGAAGAAGCCGGTGCGCTGCTGTTAGGCCGCACCAGCTATCAAGCATTCGCACCTGTGTGGCCTCAGATGGAAGACTTCGCGCGCTACAACGCCATGCCGCGATTCGTTGTCTCCACTTCCTTGGACACAGACGATGAGCACTGGCCGGCGACAATCCTGCGCAACCTTGAAGAAGTCCGCGCGCTCAAGGCAGGGGAGCTGGGTGACTTTGGTGGCCCCATCCTGGTCCACGGTAGCGGCACTTTGGTGAAGTCACTGCAGGAAGAAGGGCTCATCGATAAGCTGCATCTGCTCGTCTTCCCAGTACTTTTGGGCCAAGGCAAGCGGCTATTCAGCGAGGCTGAGCTATCCGCCCAGCACTTGGAGCTGGAAGCTCAAGAAAGCTACTCCAACGGAATCCAGAAGATGGTGTTTCGCATTAAATGACAACGTTTACAAAGACCACCAATACTCCTGACCAAGCCGGGGCCGAAGCGGCCGGATTGAAGTGGTTGGCCGCAGCAACGCCCGAAGCAGCAAACGCTGTCGTCGAGGTTGTAGAAGTCACCGGCACTAAGCTGGTTGAGCAACGCGTGGAGACGGTACGGCCGGACCCAGAATCAGCGTTTGAGTTTGGCAAGGTTCTGCGCGGCATCCACGAAGCTGGGGCAGAAGCCTTCGGCGCGCCTCCGGAAGGCTGGAATGGAAAGAACTACATCGGCAGGGTAGAACAGGACTGTATTCCTGCAGAATGCTGGGCGCAGTTCTACACCGAGCAGCGTGTCTTGCCGTTCGCGCGCCGGGCCAACCTGCATCCGGAGATTTTGCAGAAGGTGGAGAAGGCATGCGAGAACATCGTCAAGCATGCCGATGACCCCGAATTTGATGTGCCACCCGCACGTATCCATGGCGACCTGTGGGCCGGCAACGTACTCTTTAGCGCTGAGGGCGTGGTCATGATTGACCCTGCCGCGCACGGCGGGCATCCGCACACTGACCTGGCCATGCTGGAGCTATTTGGCACCCCGCACCTGATGGACATCTTGGCTGGTTATGGCGACCCAGATGTAGATTTCGCCCTACACCAGCTGCACCCCTTGGCCGTGCATGCCATGACGCACGGCTCGGCCTATCACCGCGCGTTAGGTGATGCCGCAGCTGAGGTGCTGCAGCGCTACGGCAACTAGCTATTTCGGCTGGTTACCAGTGTCGTCAGCGGTAACAGGCCCCTGCGGCATGCGGCGCTTGTGCGCCCCGCGGTGCCAGTGGCTTTCGATGGTCGCGGCGGCATCGGCAGGCACTTGCTTGCCTTCCAAATAATCATCAATGTGCGCATAGCTCACGCCCAAAGCCTGCTCATCCGGCAAACCTGGCTTGTTATCTTCCAAATCGGCGGTAGGAACCTTTCGCCAGGTTACCTCCGGCGCACCTAGATACTGCAGTAGCTGCGCGCCCTGGCGCTTATTCAAGCCTTCCAACGGCAAAAGGTCTGCTGCGCCATCGCCCCACTTGGTGTAAAAGCCGGCTACATTTTCGGCCGCGTGGTCAGTTCCAAGAACCAGAAGGTTCTTCTCACCTGCAACCGCATATTGCGCAACCATGCGCAGCCGGGCTTTAACATTGCCGCGGTTGAAATCGCCCAAGTCCTGCCCGCCGAGGCTTTGCGCCACCTGGTCATCAATAGCCTTGGTGGCCTCCGCAATGTTGATGACTAGCGAATGATCCGGGTTGATAAACCGCAACGCCGTCTGCGCATCATCTTCATCCAACTGCACACCATGCGGCAGGCGCAGCGCATAGAACTGCGCACCTTCGACCTTGTCCACTGCCATCTGCGCGAGCTTGCCTGCCAGCGTGGAATCTTGCCCGCCTGAAATGCCCAGTACGAAACCTGTGGCGCCGGTAGTGGTGAGATAATCCACCAGGAAATTCACCCGTTGGGTGATTTCCTGTACTGGGTCGATGGTGGGTTTGGTGCCCATGTCGTTGATAATGGTCTGCTGCAGTTTTTCCATGTGGTCATTCTAACCCCAAAGCAACTTGGTAGTAATCGTCATCTTGATGGATTCAGAAGAGATAGATCCCTCGGTGAGTTAACTAGCTGGTGCTTTAATGGTCTCTTGTGAGTACTGACAGATATGTAAAGCTAGTTGCCCTGATTGCGGCATTAGGCGGCCTGCTCTTTGGCTATGACACCGGCGTGATGTCCGGTGCTTTGTTGTTTATAAGCCCCGAATTCGACATGACCGCCCACCAAGAAGGCTGGGTTACCTCCATGCTGCTGGTCGGCGCCGCGGTTGGTGCTCTGACCGCCGGGCGTGCCGCTGATGCGCTGGGACGGCGCATGACGCTGCTGATTGGCGGTGCTGTATTCGTGATCGGCTCCATCTGGTGCGCACTGGCTGATTCCATTGTCATGCTGGGCGCGGCGCGTACTTTCCTTGGCGTTGCCGTGGGTGGTGTTTCTATTGTCTCCCCGATGTACATCGCGGAAATGGTGCCACCAGCGGTTCGTGGACGCCTGGTCTCGCTAAACACCTTGATGATTGTGGTGGGTCAGCTAGCTGCCTACCTGGTCAACTCGGCCCTGGCGACTACCGGGAGCTGGGAATGGATGCTGGGACTAGCCGCCGTGCCCGGTGCCATGCTGTTTGTGGGCATGCTCTTTGTCACCGACTCGCCGGTCTGGCTGGTCTCGCGCGGGCGCGTGGATGAAGCACGCACGGTGGCAGGCAATCTGGGTATGAGCCTGGAAGAACTCGCCCCACCAGAAAGCAACCGTGGCACCGCTACTGAATGGTCGATTCTCAAGTCCACCCGCTGGATTCGCATCACCGTACTGCTGGCCATGCTCATGGGATTGACGCAGCAAATCACCGGCGTCAACGCCGTGGTCTACTTCGCTCCCACCATGATGAACCAGGTGGGCATTTCCACCACCAACTCCGTCTACACCTCTATTGTTATCGGCGTTGTATCAGTGCTCGCCTGCTGGGTTGGCCTGAAAGTGGTGGACCGCATCGGACGCAAGCGCTTGCTGATGATCGGCCTGGCCGGCAACACCATTTCCTTGTTCGTCTTGGCCGTGGCCTATTCCTTTGCCGATGGCTCCTTCTTCTTCGCCATGCTGTCGCTGTTCTTCATGGCTACTTTCATTGCCTTCCAGCAAGCCGCGGTATCACCAGCTACCTGGCTGCTGATTTCTGAGCTGGTTCCCGCCAAGGTGCGTGGGCTGGGCATGGGCATCGCTGGACTTAGCCTGTGGGTGACCAACTGGGCTGTTGCGCAGTACTTCCTGCCGCTGGTGGAATGGCTCACCGGCTCCGTTGCCTTTGCCGTATTCGGCGTCCTGGGCATCATTGCGCTGGGCTACACCAGGACGCTTGTGCCGGAGACCATGGGCAAGTCTTTGGACGAGGTTGGTGCCGAGATGCGCAAACGCTATGATCGATAGTGCAATTGATATACGGACTCGCACAGGTGAAATAGCAGTGCGGAATCCGGAACCTGAAGCATCGTGTTGATTGAGCTATTTTGTGTTCACGGTGCTATAGGGTAATATTTTCCCTCGTGTCATGACCGGGGTTTTCATGTGAAACCTCGGCGCGTGCTTGAACAGTATTAACCGCAGTAAATCTGAAGACTCCCCAAAAGGGCGGGTCAGGATGCGCATAACGAAAGGAGCGCCCGATGAAGGTTCGCAAGTCGCTTCGGTCGCTGAAGAAGAAGCCGGGCGCCCAGGTTATTCGCCGCCACGGTAAGGTCTTCGTGATCAACAAGAAGGATCCACGTTTCAAGGCTCGTCAGGGCTAAGATACGCTTTATCCAACAAAAGCCACCCAAGTTGTCTCCAAGATGACTCGGGTGGCTTTTGTTATGGCCCCGATCGTCCGTTACTGGGGGAGTGTTGACTAAGATATGTTTGCGGCAAAACTGAATTATTGGGGTGCATGATATCTATGTGGCCCCTGTGGCTAAATGGGTGCCGGCAACCCGCATAATTGTGAGCTTGATCACTTGTATGCGGGTGGAAATCCTAAACCCGCAGGTAATTTCACCAACGTAGTTCCGGGAAGTTCCATCGATGTAATTGCGTGCGGCTACAGATGGCCTACATGTGGGGTTGGGAAGATGTTTATCCTGGTAATTCCATGGCTGTAACTACTACATGTTGTGATGGTTGCAGCTTATTGCCACAAAGTATAGTGTTATGGGTGTTGCTCACCGGCGAGGAAATGTCGGGAGAGAATAATTCTAAAAACGCCTCAAACAGTGCCGATTAACGGCCCACAAGAATTTCTAAGGTTAGGTTTGCGCCATGTCCATCACTCTCTACACCAAGCCAGCTTGCGTCCAGTGCACCGCTACTAAGAAGGCCCTTGACCGTGCGGGATTGGCATACAACACTGTTGATATCTCCCTCGATGACGAGGCACGTGACTACGTCATGGCACTGGGCTACGTACAGGCTCCAGTAGTAGAGGTAGACGGCGAGCACTGGTCCGGTTTCCGCCCAGAGCGCATCAAGCAGCTGCAGGCGGCCTAAGAAACCACACACCGCGGGGTATTACGTGCCGGCAAGACCCGGAGCTAAACCCCGCACCTCTTCCAGTGGGGCAATATGATTCCTGGAAGGAACTCGTCAGTTTCAAAGGAGGGAGTCGGCCGTGTTGGTCGTCTACTTTTCTTCTGTCACCGACAACACCCACCGCTTTGTACAAAAGCTCGGCCTACCGAATATGCGGATTCCGCTGCGGTTAAAGGACGAGCCTTTAGTAGTTAATGAGCCTTATGTGCTGGTGTGTCCAACTTATGGTGGCGGAGTCTCACTCACTCATGAAAACAGCCGTCCTGTCCCTAAACAGGTCATCCGCTTTCTCAATGATGAACACAACCGCAGCTTGATACGTGCGGTTATCGCCGGAGGCAATAGCAACTTCGGTACAGACTTTGGTAAGGCCGGAGAAATCATCTCAGGTAAATGTAAGGTCCCGTACGTTTACCGCTTTGAAATGATGGGCAATGAAGAAGACGTCCGCATCTGCCGCGGGGGCCTTTTAGAAAATGCTCACAAGCTGGGGCTGCAGAAACAAGCAAGCTAAAACCTAGGCCCGTAATTACTATGTGGAATTACGTCGCGAAAAACTTTAGACAAAACTCTATTGAAAGACTCTATTGAAAGGCTGAGTGCTTTAAGTGACTCAACAATTGGGAAAGACCGTAGCTGAGCCAGTCAAGACGTCTGAGAAGCTGGACTTCCACGCCCTCAACGCACTTCTAAACCTGTACGACGAAGATGGCAAGATCCAGTTCGACATGGACCGCGAGGCTGCGAACCAGTACTTCTTGCAGCACGTTAACCAAAACACTGTTTACTTCCACGACCTGGAAGAAAAGATCCAGTACTTGGTGGATAACAAGTACTACGAGCCAGAAGTAATTGAGGCTTATGACTGGGAATTCATTAAGTCCCTGTTCAAGCGCGCTTATAGCTTCAAGTTCCGCTTCAAGTCTTTCCTTGGTGCGTACAAGTACTACACCTCTTACACCCTGAAGACCTTTGACGGTCGCCGTTACCTGGAGCGCTTCGAAGACCGCGTTTCTATGACCGCACTGTTCTTGGCTGATGGTGACACCGCTGTTGCGGAGAGCATGGTCGATGAAATCATGTCCGGCCGTTTCCAGCCGGCAACCCCAACCTTCCTTAACGCCGGTAAGGCACAGCGCGGCGAGCTTGTCTCCTGCTTCCTGCTGCGTATCGAGGACAACATGGAGTCCATCGGCCGCGCTATTAACTCCTCCCTGCAGCTGTCTAAGCGCGGCGGCGGTGTAGCACTTCTGCTCAGCAACATCCGTGAGACCGGTGCCCCAATTAAGCACATTGAGAACCAGTCTTCTGGCGTTATCCCAATTATGAAGCTTCTGGAAGATGCCTTCTCTTACGCGAACCAGTTGGGCGCACGACAGGGCGCAGGTGCTGTTTACCTGAACGCGCACCACCCAGACATCTTGAACTTCCTGGACACCAAGCGTGAGAACGCGGATGAGAAGATCCGTATCAAGACCCTGTCTTTGGGCGTTGTTATTCCGGACATCACCTTCGAGCTGGCTAAGCGCAATGAGGACATGTACCTGTTTAGCCCTTATGACGTAGAGCGCGTGTACGGCAAGCCTTTCGGCGACATCTCCGTGACTGAGCACTACGCAGAAATGGTCGAAGACCCACGCATTAGCAAGAAGAAGATCAACGCTCGTCACTTCTTCCAGACTGTTGCTGAGCTGCAGTTTGAGTCCGGCTACCCGTACATAATGTTCGAGGACACCGTTAATGACGCGAACCCAGTCAAGACTGGCCGCATCAACATGTCCAACCTGTGCTCTGAGATTCTGCAGGTCAACTCCCCATCAGTATTTAATGATGACCTCAGCTATGAGACGATGGGCAGCGACATCTCCTGCAACCTGGGCTCTATGAACATTGCTCTGGCAGTAGATTCCCCAGACTTCGGCGCGACTGTTGAAGCGGCTATCCGTGGTTTGACCGCAGTGGCTGATAAGACCGGCATTGATTCCGTTCCTTCCATTCGCCACGGTAATGACCAGTCCCACGCAATTGGTCTGGGCCAGATGAACCTGCACGGCTTCTTGGGTCGTGAGCACATCTACTACGGCTCTGAAGAAGGCTTGGACTTCACCAATGCTTACTTCGCGGCAGTTCTGTACGCGGCTCTTCGTGCATCTAACAAGATTGCTAAGGAACGCGGCGAAACCTTCAGCGAGTTCAAGGATTCTGAGTACGCCTCCGGTGCATTCTTCGACCGCTACGATCCAGCTGAGTTCGCGCCACAGACCGACAAGGTGAAGAACATCTTCGCCAACTCCACCGTTCACACACCTTCTGCGGAAGACTGGGCGGACCTCAAGGCTGAGGTTATGGAGCACGGACTGTACAACCGAAACCTGCAGGCAGTCCCACCCACAGGTTCGATTTCCTACATCAACAACTCCACCTCTTCGATTCACCCAATCGCTTCCAAGATTGAGATCCGTAAAGAGGGCAAGATTGGCCGCGTATACTACCCGGCTCCTCACATGGACAATGAGAATCTGGATTACTTCCAGGATGCATACGAGATCGGCCACGAGAAGATCATCGACACCTATGCAATCGCTACGAAGTATGTTGACCAGGGCTTGTCTTTGACCTTGTTCTTCAAGGACACCGCAACCACCCGTGACATCAACCGCGCACAAATCTACGCATGGCGCAAGGGCATTAAGACCTTGTACTACATCCGCCTGCGTCAGATGGCTCTTGCCGGTACTGAGATCGAAGGCTGCGTATCCTGCATGCTTTAATGCTTAGCCGCTGTCTAGTGTCCTAGTGGTGTTAGACAGCGTTAGGTCAGATAAGAAAGCGAAAGGCCTGAGGTAGTTCCATAGAGATGGAGCGCCTCAGGCCTTTCGCTGTTTTAACTACTGGTAGAGCTGTTCTGTTTCATCGCGGCTATCTAGCAAAATACGCCGTGAAATTTCCTGTGCCTCAACATGGTTGCGGGCAATGATTGCCTCTGCGAGTTCCACATGCAGCCCGGCAGTATTGCCGACAGGGTTGCGCTTTTGGGATCCAAATACGGACTTGCCTTTCAAAATACTCAAAAGCGATGGCGCTAACGCCACGAACATTTCATTGTGGGAGGCAGTAAAAATCAGGGTGTGGAACTTTAAGTCCACTTCCAAAGCTTCGCCTACACGCGTGGAAGGATTCTTTTCCAGTTCCAATAGCCGATGGGCCAATGCCAAGATTTCTTCGCGTTCTTGCTCAGTCGCGGAGCCCGCAGCTACCGATGCCGCAATCGGCTCAACAGCAAAACGCAGCTGATTCAGCGAGCGCTGTTGTGCTGGGCGAGCCTTATCATTGTTGAGCCGCCACTGAATCACATTCGGATCAAAACTCACCCAGCGCGACTGGGGGAGAACGGTCAAACCCACGCGTGGGGAAGTCTCTACCAGGCCCATGTGCTCAAGCGTGCGCATGGTTTCGCGCGCGACCGTGCGTGAGACATCAAACTGCGCCTCAATATCAGTCAGCGTGAACTTTTCCCCCGCAGCAATATTGCCGGTAACAATGTCATTGCCAATGGAATCTAAAACGGGATTGACCAAGGGCACGCGCCGAGGATCCGTCATGGCTATCTTCCTTTACATTGTTGAACCCGAAACCGGGTGAGTGGACCTAAACCTTCAATCCAGTATGAACTAGTCAAACCCAAGATAGGGGACTGGCCGAACACGTGGGTCCGAATTATTCAGAATTACCTTCGGCGCATCGACGAGCACATAAAATTCACGGGCGTCTTGAGCGAAGCGAGTTTCTCCGAAATTAGTGTTTTTCAATAGGAAAATGTTGGGTGTTCTCGCAGGTCAATATGGCTAAATTTACAGTGAATGTAGCCATAGGGGTTATGTCCACCCGCCCCAGCTAAGGAGCTGGGTGTTGGGTATGCTTGGAGGCTGATAAAAAATTCACTTTCGAGTTAGAGCAGGTAGGTTGATTTCGTGTCGAACGAATATGACGAGTACGTCGCTAACCACACGGAACCGGTTAAAGCGATTAACTGGAACGTCATTCCAGACGAGAAAGACTTGGAAGTTTGGGACCGTCTGACCGGAAACTTCTGGCTACCGGAGAAGATTCCAGTATCAAATGACATTCAGAGCTGGAACAAGATGACCCAGCAGGAGCAGGAAGCCACCATGCGTGTGTTTACTGGCCTGACTCTGCTGGATACCATCCAGGGCACCGTCGGCGCGATTTCTTTGCTGCCGGATGCAGAGACCCTGCACGAAGAAGCGGTCTACACCAACATCGCCTTCATGGAGTCGGTGCACGCGAAGTCTTACTCCAACATCTTCATGACTTTGGCGTCGACACCGCAGATTAATGAGGCATTCCGCTGGTCGGAAGAAAATGAGAACCTTCAGCGCAAGGCGAAGATCATCATGTCCTACTACGAGGGCGATGATCCATTGAAGCGCAAGGTTGCCTCCACCTTGCTGGAGTCATTCCTCTTCTACTCAGGCTTCTACCTGCCTATGTACCTGTCTTCCCGTGCGAAGCTGACCAATACTGCGGATATTATCCGCCTGATTATCCGTGATGAATCGGTTCACGGTTACTACATTGGTTACAAGTACCAGCAAGCAGTTAAGAATCTTTCTGCCGAAGAGCAGGAAGAGTACAAGGCCTACACCTTTGACTTGATGTATGACCTGTACGAAAACGAGATCGATTACACCGAAGACATCTACGATGACCTGGGTTGGACCGAGGATGTAAAGCGCTTCTTGCGCTACAACGCCAACAAGGCGCTGAACAACCTGGGCTACGAAGGCCTCTTCCCATCGGATGAAACCAAGGTGTCCCCAGCAATCTTGTCTTCCTTGAGCCCGAATGCAGATGAGAACCATGACTTCTTCTCTGGCTCTGGTTCCTCCTACGTTATTGGTAAGGCAGAAGACACCACCGATGACGACTGGGACTTCTAAGCTTTCTTACAGGAATTAGCTTCAAATAAGCGAAGCGGTGACTGATCCGGTTCAGGATCGGTCACCGCTTTTCTGCATCGATAGGGCCGAACCGGGACCGAAATATCGTTTTGATCTGCGCCGATTCATGCGGTGGGTAAGCTGGCAGGCTTTAGAATACGCGCGTCATAGTTCTAAAGGATGACATCAACTGGGGGTGTAGCGACCTGCGGGTTGTCAAAGTTTTGCCCCAGAATTCAAGTCAAAACTGTGGCGTATCCCACCTAAAACGATGGAACCGTTTTGAAGGTCAATTTGCTCGCCCCGTTCGTACTGGGGGAACGGTGTCACTCTAGTAACAAAGCCCTAATCAGGTGGGGGGAGTGAAGATTATGATGAGCTGGCAATAAGGGGGAAGAATGCCTAATATAAGGCAAGTAAACCTTTAAGCACTTCAGGTTTGGTTCTGTTGTGCTTTGTATTCAGGAGGAAAACAATGACCGCTGTGGCGCCACGGCTAGACGATTACGTCCAGCCAACTCGTCCAGAGCCTTCCGGTAATAGCAAGACCGGTTCCAAGGCCTGGATGATGCTAACCACCACCGACCACAAGCAGCTGGGCATCATGTACATCATCATGTCATTCGGCTTCTTCTTCCTCGGTGGCTTGATGGCACTGCTGATCCGCGCTGAGCTTTTCACCCCGGGTCTCCAGTTCCTTTCTAATGAGCAGTTCAATCAGCTGTTCACCATGCACGGCACCGTGATGCTGCTGCTCTTCGCAACCCCAGTTGTTTGGGGCTTTGCCAACTTCGTACTTCCGCTCCAGATCGGCGCTCCTGACGTGGCCTTCCCACGTCTGAACGCATTGGGTTTCTGGATCACCTCCGGCGGCGGCCTCATCATGCTGTCTGGCTTCCTGACCCCAGGCGGCGCAGCTGACTTCGGTTGGACCATGTACATGCCTTTGGCTGACAGCGTTCACACCCCAGGTGTTGGCGCGGACATGTGGATCATCGGTGTCGGTGCAACCGGTATCGGTACCGTTCTTTCCGCTATCAACATGCTGACCACCATTTTGACCATGCGTGCACCAGGCATGACCATGTTCCGTCTGCCAGTCTTCGTATGGGCAATCTTTGTTACCGCAATTCTTGCGCTGATGATCTTCCCACTGCTGCTTGCTGCTGCGCTGGGTGTTCTCTACGACCGCAAGCTTGGCGGCCACATCTTTGACTCCGCTAACGGCGGCGCAATTCTGTGGCAGCACCTGTTCTGGTTCTTCGGTCACCCTGAGGTGTACGTCATTGCACTGCCGTTCTTCGGCATCGTCTCTGAGGTTGTTCCGGTATTCTCCCGTAAGCCAATCTTCGGCTACACCGGCATGGTCTTCGCACTTCTTGCAATTGGTGCACTGTCAATGGCTGTGTGGGCACACCACATGTTCGTTACCGGCGCGGTTCTGCTTCCGTTCTTCTCGTTCATGACATTCCTGATTGCGGTACCAACCGGTATGAAGTTCTTCAACTGGGTCGGCACCATGTGGAAGGGCCACATCACCTGGGATACCCCAATGATCTGGGCCATGGGCTTCATGGGCACCTTCCTCTTCGGTGGTATGACCGGCGTTATGCTGGCTGCTCCAGCACTGGACTTCCACTTGGCTGAGTCTTACTTCCTGATTGCTCACTTCCACTACACCGTCTTCGGTACCGTTGTATTCTCCACATTCGCTGGTCTGTACTTCTGGTTCCCTAAGATGACCGGTCGTATGCTGGATGAACGCCTGGGCAAGATTCACTTCTGGTTGACCTTCATTGGCTTCCACGGCACCTTCCTGATTCAGCACTGGGTCGGCAACATGGGTATGCCACGTCGTTACGCGGACTACCTGGAATCTGATGGCTTCACCGTCTTCAACCAGATCTCCACTGTCTTCTCCTTCATCTTGGGTGCATCTGTCATCCCACTGATTTGGAACGTCTTCAAGTCCTCCCGTTACGGCGAGATCGTTACCGTTGATGACCCATGGGGCTACGGCAACTCTCTCGAGTGGGCAACCACTTGCCCTCCTCCACGCCACAACTTCGACTCCATGCCACGCATCCGTTCTGAGCGTCCAGCCTTCGAGCTGCACTACCCTCACATGGTTAAGCGTCTGCGTGCAGAGGCACACGCCGGTGTAAATCACTAGAAGTGGATAGAAATAGTGCTAAAGCACTAATCATCCTCCTGACATAGAGCCACCTCCCGAGTAATCGGAAGGTGGCTTTGTCGTATCATGACAACGTGACTTCCACTCATTTGTTAATCATTGTTGGCCCAACGCTCCCGCAGAACTTGGTTGCAGACCTGGAGGAACTTGGTGTTGTTGTAAATGAACAGCGCCCAGTCCCAACGGAGCACCTAGATGGCATAGAGCTTTCCGTGCGCTATGAAGGCTCTGCTGAGGAGCTCTCAAACCTCGCAGCTTCTCATGGCGTTGATATCGCATTGCTGCCAGTGGGGGATTCTCCATCGCGCGGGCTGATTTGTTTGGATTGTGACTCCACGCTTATTACCGGTGAGGTCATTGAGATGCTTGCGGCGCACGCGGGTAAGGAAGCGGAAGTATCTGAGGTTACTGACCGTGCGATGCGAGGCGAGCTTGATTTCGAGGAGTCCTTGCGCGAGCGTGTTGCTGCTTTGGCAGGCTTGGACAAGTCCGTGATTGATTCGGTCTCTCAAGCGATTGAGCTGACGCCAGGTGTCAAGGAAGCGCTGGCAACATTAAAGCAGCAGGGCTACCGTGTAGCTGTGGTTTCAGGTGGCTTCATTCAGGTACTCGAGCCGCTCGCGCGCGAGCTCGAACTAGATTACGTTCGTGCCAACACCTTGGAGATCGAAGATGGTCGTCTTACCGGCCGGGTTACAGGCAAAGTAGTGGACCGCAAGGCGAAAGAAGAATTCTTGCGCGAGTTCGCCGCAGACTCAGGCCTGGATATGGCACAGACGGTTGCTGTGGGCGATGGCGCTAACGACATCGACATGGTCACTGCAGCAGGTCTGGGCATCGCATTTAATGCCAAGCCGGCATTGCGTGAGCATGCCGATGTCTCCATCAACCTGCCGACCTTGGCGGGGTTAGTTCAGATTCTGGGAGCAACCACCCCAGGAGATATCCAGTAATGGGTTTCGAAGACATGTCGCCGGAGTTTGAGCTGGCGCATAAGCGCCTAGTCGATGCCTGCACCGGGCGCTCGTGGCGTGACATCGATGAAGACCCAGAACATCCGGCAACCATTCAGGCAATGCAGATAGCGCTGAACATGCCGAAGCAAAACCCACCTGCGCGCACGGAGCTGCTGGAATCAGCGGCGCGTGCCGTAGTCGCAGTATGCCTGGATGAACGCGCCGGCGAAGAAGGAGCTTTTGCACAGGACTTAGGGCAGTGGTACGGGCACCGTATCCGCAAGGTCGCACGCCGAGCCCGCAACAAGGCCTGGGAGGACGTACAAGGCCTTCCAGGGGCAACGGTGAACAACCAAGCGCGTGCGTTTACTCCATCCGCTGTAAAAGACGTGCATCCCGCGATTGCGAAGCTGCAGATCGGGCACACAGATATTGCTTATGATGATCCGGGGGAGCCACGTGCGGGTGTGCCAACCATTTACGTGGACAAGACTTTGGAGATGTCAGCCGGTAAGGCCGCTGCGCAAGTCGGGCACGGTTCCATGCTGTATGCCGCCGCATTGTCTGCGGAGCAGGCATGGCAATGGGCACAGCAGAGCTTTGATTTAAGCGTGCGTGAAGTTGACCGCGAACTCTTTAACAAAGCGCTCGCAGTGCCAGGCGCAGTGGTTATCCGCGATGCCGGCTATACCGAAGTCGCACCTGATTCCGCGACAGTTGTGACGCTGCCAGCGCCACTGGATTAGAAGTCCAAGATACTTCTAGTAACTAGGACTCCACCAGACGCTTGAGCGCCCCGCGGACCACCTTGGGGTCGGTGGTGGTCCAAAAGCGCGGCATGGAGTTCTTCAAGAAGCTGCCATAGCGCTTAGTCTCCAAACGGTTGTCTAGCACTGCGACCACGCCGCGGTCGGTGGTGGCGCGCAGCAGACGGCCAGCACCCTGCGCCATGAGCAGCGCCGCGTGGGTAGCAGAGACTTCCATGAAGCCACTGCGCCCGGCAGCGTTGGCGGCATCGGTGCGTGCCTGCAGCAACGGCTGGTCCGGACGCGGGAACGGAATGCGGTCAATGAGCACCAAAGAACACGCTGGACCGGGCACGTCCACGCCCTGCCACAGGGTGAGAGTGCCAAACAGACAAGAGTTCTCATGCTTGGAGAACTTCTCCACCAAAGCACCCGTGGTGTCTTGACCTTGGACAAAGATTTCAAAAGGGACTTGCATGCGCAGCTTTTCCGCGGCCTGTTCAGCAGCGCGACGGGAAGAAAACAGTCCCAAGGTCCGCCCGCCGGCCGCCATGATGAGGTCTTTCATTTCGGCGAGGGTTTCATCGGCAAGCCCATCGCGTCCTGGCGCTGGAAGATGCGATGCCACATATAAAATGCCCGACTTGGCAGGGTTGAATGGCGTACCAGCATCCATGGAATCCCACGTGCCCTTCGGCATGCCCCACTGCGCGGCCATGACATCAAAGCGCCCACCCAGTGCCAACGTCGCGGATGTGAGCACCACGGTGTTTTCACCAAAGAGGTTATCGCGCAGCAAATCCGCCACCGACAGCGGCGCCACCGCCAGGGAAGTGTCATCCACCCACACCACGTCATCTTGCTCCGCGGCATCATCGGTGTCGAATACTTCCAGGATGCGGTGGATGGTCTCCGCCATCTCAGAGAGGTGATTGGTCAAATTCTGCCGCTCGGCGAACTTCTCGGGATCATTTGCGGCTTCACCCTCACTAGGCCGCGACACGGCAGTCTTGCAGTCGATGATCGCGGTGGCCAAACCATCTAACTGATTCTTGGAAGGCTCATCCATATCCACCCAACGGCCGGACTCATAGGTGCCAATGAAAATTGCGAAATCATCCGCTAACTCGCCCAGCCGCACGTCCTTGCCCTCAGCGCCCAGGGACTTGGCGCGGTTGGCGGCCATTTTGATGGCTCGGGCATTTATTTCTGCGGTGGAAACCGACGTGATGCGGGCATCCAACTCATGTGCCTCGTCCACAATCACTACGTCATGTTCGGGCAGGATGTCGGTCTCGGCGGCGGCATCGATAGCCAACAGCGCGTGGTTGGTCACCACGATGTCCACCTGCGCAGCCTTCTGCTTGGCCAACTCCGCGAAACAATCCTCACCCTGCGGGCAGCGCGATGCGCCCAGGCACTCACGGGAGGTGACAGAAACCTGCCGCCACGCCAAATCTGGCACGCCCGGGGTCAGATCATCACGGTCGCCGGTTTCGGTCTCATCCGCCCACTCAAAAACGCGCTTGACGTGCTTGCCCGTCCAAGAAACCTCTTCATCTTCCAATAGGGTTTCATCTGGCTCGAACCCCGCCTGCGCCACCTTATTCAGGCAGACATAGTTGTTGCGGCCCTTCATAATGGCGAAGGTGGGCTTGCGCTCCATAATGGGCTCCAGCGCGTCCACCAGACGCGGAAGGTCACGCTCTACCAGCTGGCGCTGCAAAGCAATCGTCGCTGTAGAGACGATGATGGTGGAGCCAGTGTTATGCGCATGCCGGATAGCAGGCACCAAATAGGCCAAAGACTTGCCGGTACCGGTGCCGGCCTGCACAGCCAGGTGGCGGTCGGACTCCAAGGCTTTGGTAACGGCCTGAGCCATAGCGTGCTGGCCGTCGCGGCGGGCACCTCCCAAGGCAGCCACGGCTTGATCAAGCAAAGTATCCGTCGTCTGATTGAGGGGTTCTTCGTTCACCTCACCGAGTCTAAGCCATGTACGGGGTTACTCCCGAACCGCCTATGAGCATCGTTAGAACAACGATGCTCACAGTAAGAGAACAGCGATGCCCGCGAGAAAATAACGCTTTATTCGAAGCCGACGTAGCGGGTGTGCACCGCTGGTTCATCGCGAGTCAACGCCAGGCCTTCCCACGGCAGGGTCTTGATGTTTTGTGCCAGGTACTCGCGGGATTCATCCAGAGTTGGCTGACCATCTACAATCTCACCGTCACGAATCAGAGGAACGGTGAGCATCTTGGAGGTCAAGTGCCCGGTGTCGGGTTCGTCGTCGTGGAAGGGGAAGATGATTTCTTCTATTGCCACGCCCGAGGAGCGGTAGGAACGGATAGCGCGCTTGGCGCCGCCCACGGACTTCTTCGACTCGGAGCGCTTGGCCACTGGATGGCCATCGACTTCGACAATCTTGTACACCATGCTTGCGGTTGGCGCGCCGGAGCCGGTGACCACGGAGGTGCCAACGCCGTAGACGTCCACCGGGTCGCCGCGCAGACCAGCGATGGCAAATTCGTCCAAGTCGGAGGAGACCACTATCTTGGTGTTGTGCGCGCCCAAGTCATCGAGCTGCTTGCGCACCCGGCGGGTAATCGCCCCCAAGTTGCCGGAGTCAATACGCACACCGCCGAGCTCAATGCCGGCTACCTCAATGGCGTTGTTGACGCCTTGGGTGATGTCGAAGGTGTCCACCAGCAAGGTGGTGCCCACTCCGTGTGCTTCAATCTGGGACTTGAAGGCAGCCTTCTCATTCGCGCTGCCGTCATCGTTGACGTGCGCCAAGGTCCAGGAGTGTGCTGCGGTGCCAGAAGCGGGAATGCCGAAGCGGGCGGCAGCTTCCAGGTTGGAGGTGGATTGGAATCCCGCCAGGTAGGCCGCACGCGCAGCGGTCACAGCGGCTTGTTCGTGGGTACGGCGCGAGCCCATTTCAATAATCGGACGGCCATCAGCGGAGACCACCATGCGCGATGCCGCCGATGCCACAGCCGAATCCGAGTTCATGATGGACAAAATGACGGTTTCTAGCAAAATAGCTTCGCCGAAGGTGCCGCGAACGGTCAGCAGCGGGGAGTTAGGGAAGTACAGCTCGCCCTCACGGTAGCCATCAATCTGGCCGGAGAAGCGGTAATTGCGCAGGTATTCGCGGGTGGCATCATCTAAGAACGTCAACGTCGCGAGTTGTTCTTCCGTGAAGCGGAAGTTCATCACCGCATCCAGCACGCGCGGAATTCCTGCCACGACACCGTAGCGGCGCTCATTGGACAGCCGGCGTGCAAAGACTTCGCAGACTACCGGGCGTTCAGCCGTGCCGTCAGCGAGCGCTGCCTGCAACATGGTCAGCTCATACATGTCCGTGAGCAAGGCCGTGGATTGAGGTTGATTCGTCTTAGGGTTCACAGCGAACAAGTGTAGCGCGCGACATGGCTTTTCTGTGCCATTCAGCTCCATTCAGGCCAAGCAGTCAACCAGGCTTAGCCTATGCAGTGCTTTTCGATGCCCCCATCGGCGCCCCAAAGACTGCATTTAAATGTGCACTCGATATTGCTTATTCGAATTGCAGGACCAGCCACACCTTGTCATCGGATGCGGAATAAGCAACGCCGACAGCCATATGCAGGTTTGTTGGTTCCATCAGGACTGCCAAGTGAGATTCCGAGGTGCGAAGACGCTCAATAAATTCGTAGCCGCTGGCCTCATTTAGTGGCAAGTGTGCCTGCAACATGCTGATATTCTCATCAACCGGGTTTTCTTCACCAGTTACCGCATTGAGTTCTGCCTTGCCTTGGGCGGCATCTTGGCGGTCCGGGTATTCGAAGATCATGCTGAGGTTTTCCCCAGTGCGCATGTCATTGATGGCGTCGTAGACTTCAGTCTGGATGGTGTCCAGCTGCGCCTGAATGTGCGCTGGTGGCGTGGTGTAGCCCGGATCCTCCGGCTGCTCTGGGGCAGGATCATCGTTGGAGGAGCCGTCATCGTTAGGAGTGCTGCTGTCGGCAGCGGTTGCTGCCAGGAGAGTGAGCACTAACGTGATGGTGGTGATTCCGATGCGAGCAAGGTCTGCAGGGTTCTTGCCCGAGAAAATCTCATTCATTAAACGGGCAATAGGCTGTGGCAGTTGCATGGTCTTATGCTCTCTTTGGCTAGCATGTGAAAATCGTTGTGCCTAACTCTAGTCAAAATCTGCTACTAAAGAAATAAAATTAGTTAAGCTGGTTGGCATGTACGTGCAATTAAGTTCACCCATGGCTTCCCCAGAGCTAGATGAGGCAATTGACGTCTCGGTAGCTTCGGAAGAGAATCTGCCGTGGATGTGCGTTGTTTGGGACGATCCCGTAAACCTGATGAGCTACGTGTCCTATGTATTTCAAACCGTGTTGGGCTATGACAAAAAGCGCGCCAACGAGTTGATGATGCAGGTGCACACTGAGGGTAAAGCCGCAGTAAGCTCCGGTGAGCGTGACAAAGTAGAAGCCGACGTAAAAAAGCTGCAAGTAGCAGGGCTTTGGGCAACAATGCAGCAGGCAGGTTAATTAGATGCAACCTTGGAGAAGGAAAAAGGCTCTATTGCGCGGAGCGAAGTTTCAAACCGTGCTGGAGCCTATGGAACGTGAGGTTCTAGGAAATCTCACCTCCACCGTCAGTGAAGCCATCATCCAACGCGCACAATCAGCGCCAAAGGATGAGCTGGCAGAAATGATGGATATGCCCACCGGGCATAAAGAAGCACCAAAGGATCCGTCGCTGGCGCGGCTTTTCCCAGACTTCTTTGCTGAAGGCGAAGAAGAATATGACGGTGATGCCGGGCTGATGCGCAGTCTGCACGAAAATGACATTGCCAAAGAAAAGCTGCGCAATCTGCAAGTCATCAACCATGCGCTTGGCCCGGTCGGCGGGGTAGAGGTCGCAATCGAAGAAACGGACGCCCATGCCTTCCTCGCTGGATTAAACGATCTGCGTCTGTATTTGGCTAGCGGTGACATCTTCAGCGAAGAAGATGAGCAAAACCGCGACACCTTGGTGGAGTGGCTCGGCTACTGCCAAGACTCCCTCCTCGAAGCCCTCATCGGCTAATTGCCCTTGCGGGTGGGTTTGGCATTTGTAGGCATTTCGAGCTTGCAAGCAGCAACGCCGCGATGCATTGCTGAAGCTGTGAGGCTGCCGAAAGAACCCCGGATATAGCCGTTGAATTGGCCGCCTATGTGCATCGGTGGCGTCTTCTTTGCGGCAGAGCTTGCTTGGCTGGGTTAAACTTGTCTGCACTATGACCTACCCAGCACCCATCCCGCAGCCCTCCGGCAAGTCTTCGCGCAATAGTGGTAATTCAGCGAATTACACCAAGCGTGGTCGCATTGCCACGGGGCTGACTTTCGCGTTTGGGTATGTCGCGGTGCTGTGGATTGTGCACCTGGTAAACACTTTTATCTTCGGAAGCCGGCTGACATACTTCGGTATTCACCCGCTGGATTTCAACGGTTTGCTGGGCATTATTACCTCGCCGTTTCTGCACTCAAATTTTGAGCACCTGATTTCCAACTCAATTTCAGGGGCCATTTTCTGTTTCCTAGTCGGCCTTTCCGGGCGTAAAGCCTGGTGGGAAGTCACGTTGCTGGTTGTTCTCATCGCCGGAATCGGTACTTGGCTGCTGGGCGGTCCGGGTACCAACCACATCGGCGCATCGGGCGTTGTCTATGGCTGGTGGGCTTACCTGCTCATCCGCGGTATCTTCAACCGCTCCCTGAGCCAGATTGCACTGGGCATTGTCCTGGGTATTTTCTACTCAGGCATGATCTTCGGTGTGCTGCCCATCTATGAAGGCGTGTCCTGGCAGGCGCACCTCTTCGGCGCGGCTGGCGGTGTCGTGGCAGGTAGCGTGATTACCTCCGATGACACCAAAGCGCAGATCGCACGGCGTAAGCAAAAGGCGGTTAGATAAGTGGACCGTCTAGCTCCCATCGGCATCTTTGATTCAGGTGTCGGTGGTTTAACAGTCGCGCGCACCATCATGGAGCAGCTGCCACAAGAATCCATCATCTACGTGGGCGATACCGCGCATGCGCCTTATGGCCCGCGGGAGTTGGAAGACGTGCAGAATCTTTCTCGCGCTATCGCCGATGACTTGGTGGAGCGCGGATGTAAGATGTTGGTCATCGCGTGCAATACTGCAACCGCGGCCTTCTTGGAAGAAGCGCGGGAGCGCTATGACATCCCGATTGTGGAAGTCATCCGCCCAGCGGTACGCCGTGCGCTGGCCACCACGCGTAACCACAAGGTGGGTGTGATTGGCACGGAGGGAACTATCAACTCCCAGGCCTATCAACATCTGTTTGCACAGACGGACACCGTGGAAGCCCACGCCGTGGCTTGCCCGGACTTCGTGCCTTTCGTCGAACGCGGGATTACCTCCGGCCGCCAGATTCTCGGCGTGGCGGAAGCCTACTTGGCGCCGTTGCAGGCAGCAGGCGTGGATACCCTGGTGCTGGGCTGCACGCATTACCCGTTGTTGACCGGCATTATTCAGCTGGCCATGGGCGATAACGTCACTCTGGTGTCATCGGCAGAAGAAACCGCGAAAGACGTACTGCGCATCCTGACCGAACGTGATGAGCTGGCGCCGGTGGACAATGTGCCTACCCGACTTTTTGAGTCCACCGGGGATGCAGAAACTTTCTCACGTCTTGCACAGCGCTTTTTAGGCCCTCAGCTGTAATTGTGACAGCTGGTGAGCATGCCCACACAGGGCTATAGATAGTGTCTTTAACTGTGAATTCGCCTGTTATTAAAGAATTTTCGGCGGATTCATGACAACATAGCCTCATGAAGTTGACCATTCTAGGATGCTCGGGCAGCGTGCCCAGTCCTAATAACCCTGCGTCGGGTTACTTGGTTTCTTTCCCAGACGCACCGTCCATCATTATGGACTTGGGCCCTGGTACTTTTGCTGCTTTGCAAGAAATCCAAGACCCCTGTGATGCCCACCTAACTTTCAGTCACCTGCATGCGGATCACTGCACTGATTTCCCTTCGTTGATGGTGTGGCGTCGTTTCCACCCGGAAGCCCCAGCAGCATCGCGCAATTTCATGTTTGGTCCGAAGGATTCCCCGGTTCATCTGGGGCGCATGAGCGCGGATCACGTGGATGAAGTGGATGATTTTTCTGATTCCTTCGCATTCTCATCCTGGGAGCACGGTAAGCGTGAGCTCATTGATGATGTGTACATGACGCCGTTTCACGCCATTCACCCGATTGAGGCGTATAGCTTGCGCATGGAGCACGCCAAGACTGGCAAGGTCATTTGTTACACGGGGGACACGGCTTACACCGAGGATTTGGTGCCAGCAGCACAGAACGCGGATGTATTCCTCGCAGAGGCAGCCTGGGGTTGTGAAACCGAGGGACGCCCGCAGGGCATGCACATGTCGGGCAACCAGGCAGGGCGTTTAGCAAAGCTTGCCGATGTCAAGAAGCTGGTCCTCGTCCACCTGCAGCCATGGAGCGATCCGCAGTCCACGTTGGATGCGGCACGCACTGAGTTCGATGGGGAAATTGTGTTGGGCGCGCCGGGCATGGAGTTTGAACTCTAAGCTGGCGCGGTACCCTTGAGGACATGACTGATTTTCAACGTGCTGATGGTCGTGACCTAGACCAGCTGCGAAGTGTCCGTATTACCCGCAATTTCACCACTAATCCTGCCGGCTCCGTTCTGGTTGAGTTCGGCAACACCCGCGTGATGTGCACTGCTTCTGTTCAGCAGGGCGTTCCACGTTTTAAGAAGGATTCCGGTGAGGGCTGGTTGACGGCGGAATACGCAATGCTGCCGTCCGCAACGCATGACCGCATGCCACGTGAATCCATGAAGGGCAAGGTCAAGGGCCGCACTCATGAGATTTCTCGTCTGGTAGGCCGTTCTTTGCGCGCGGCTATTGATTTGAACCAGCTCGGGGAGAACACCATCCAGATTGACTGTGACGTGCTCCAAGCTGATGGTGGTACCCGCACCGCTTCGATCACGGGTGCATATGTTGCACTTGCCGATGCCATTGCGGTTCTCAAAGACCAGGGCGTTGTGCCGGGCGAGCCACTGTTGGATCCGATCGCAGCGGTATCTGTGGGCATCGTCGAGGGCAATGTCTGCTTGGACTTGCCGTATGAGGAAGACTCCCGCGCTGAAGTCGACCTAAACGTCGTGATGCAGGAGTCCGGCAACTTCGTGGAAGTCCAGGGCACCGGCGAGAACGGCTTGTTTGGCCGCGATGAATTGAACTCCATGCTGGATGTTGCGCAGAAGGGCTGTTTTGAGCTGATTGCTGCGCAGCGCGCGGCACTTGGAATCTAGGGCTTATGAAACTTCTTGTTGCATCGAATAACGCGAAGAAGCTGATTGAGCTGGAAAAGATTCTGGCGGATGCCGGTATCGATTCGGTTGAGCTGGTTCCACTGCGTGATGTTGAGCCTTATGAAGAGCCGGTCGAAGACGGCCGCACTTTCGCCGACAACGCACTGTTGAAGGCACATGCTGGCGCGCGGGAAACTGGCCTTGCCTGCATCGCCGATGACTCCGGCATTGCTGTGGAAGAGCTCAACGGCATGCCAGGTGTACTCTCCGCGCGCTGGTCGGGCACTCACGGCAATGATGCTGCGAACAATGAGTTGTTGCTCGCGCAGATGGCACATGTTCCGGAAGAACGCCGCCAAGCGGCATTCGTATCTGTTTGCGCGCTGGTTACTCCAGCCGGCCAAGAACACGTTGCAGAAGGCCGTTGGCCCGGAACCTTGCTCACCGCACCGCGCGGCGAGGCAGGCTTCGGCTATGACCCACTATTCCAACCAGAGGGCGAAACTCGCAGCTCCGCGGAGCTCACCCCAGAAGAAAAGAACGCGGCTTCCCACCGTGGCCGCGCGCTGGCACAACTGGTGCCCGTGATTGAAAAGCTAGCTGCTGGAAACACTAGCTAAATCACGCTTTTCATAGAAAAGTAGAAAGAGGAGGGGCGTGCAGTCAGTGCTGCACGCCCCTCCTCTTTCGGGATGACAAAACCTATGAAAGCTGGAACATCTGCTTTACTTCGTTGCGGCGTTTGATCTCCATCCAGAAGGAGAAGAACGGGATAACTCCCGCAAGGGCAGTGGTGAACCACTTGCCAACGGACCAGCGCGCCTTAGGTGCTAGGTTCAAAATGGACAGAAGATAGACCATGTACGCGAGGCCGTGAGCCTGTGCCACCAGCGTTGCCCAGTCCGGCATTTCCATACCGACGATGTATTCCAAGATCATGCGGATCACCAGGATGACCAGGAAGATACCGGTGATGGTGGCTGCGACAGTGAAAAAAGTCAGTGCGGTGGAAACGCGCTTCTGGCGTTCTGGGTGAACCTGCTGCTGGGAGGTCATGGAAGAAGAATCCTTTAAGTTTCTGCGTACTATTGGGGCAAGAATTTCAGCCGAACTTTGACTGACTGATTTTTAAAAATCCGCGTGAGAGTCGGAAGAATGTGGCTCAGATGAGTGCTGTCTACGCCTTGGCTGGTTCATGGCGTTGAATTCCTCAACGCTGAGTTGCTTGCGTTGTGGCAGGAAGTCCTCGTCGATTTCAGTTACCTGATCATCGGTTTCTTGCGGCGCTTGGTATATGTAGTCATCACTGCCGTCTTCGGCAGCTTCGTTTTCTGCTTCGATACGCTCATTTTCGTACTTCATTGCGGTGCGATAGGCGTAGATGACAAAAGCTGCGAACAATGGCCATTGAAAGGCGTAACCAAGGTTCTGGAAAGTGCCAGAACCGGACTGGAAGCGGGACCACTGCCACCATGCGAGACCGATAAATGCGACAACAAAAACCGCGATGAGCACGATATGCCACCACCGTGTTTTAATTTTATTCCGCTTTTCACTCACATAGCCCACCTTACCTATCCTTTTCGGAAAGCCCTATTTCCCCAATTATTAATTTTGACACGTTCTGTTGTAATATCAGTTGCGCAAGCGCCCGTGGCGGAATTGGCAGACGCGCTAGATTTAGGTTCTAGTGTCCAGAGGGCGTGTGAGTTCAAGTCTCACCGGGCGCACAGCATAAGGGCTGTACTTGGATAACCAAGTACAGCCCTTAAACATTTCCGCGATGCACTAGGATACTCCGGCCGTGTCCGTTCGCGCGCTGTGAATAAAGGCATTGAATCATTCAGTAACTCGGCATATGGTTAGGGACACCTAACCTTGTCCTCATTGATGGCATTCCGGGCGGGGTTTCAACCAGCGCACGTGGCGAGCGCTGAACAGGGGAGGCGTGATGCTGGACTATAACGAGTTATTTGAACCTCAAAGCGAAGATGCGTTGCGGGTGACGGTGCCGGCGGTGTCTATTTCGGAAAGAGTTCACCAGGAACACCACATTCTCTTTTGTCAGGTGCGCGGTGGAAGCCACTTCAAAGTGAATGGCGGAGCAATACGCCTATTAGCTGGGCAGGCTTTGTGGGTGCCAGTTGGTACGAGCCATGAGTTTAGCGTGGGGGATAAATCCGTCCTACTCCCTCTATTCTTTGAATCCGACGAAGCAGCGTACCCGTTGTCAGAAGTGACTATAGTTCGAGTAAACCGCAGGTTGCAGGCGTTGATGCTGCCATATATGCAATGGCAAAGCTCCATCTTGCGGCCGACCGATGACGGCGGAGCAGAAATTCTTCAGCTCTTGGAGCACGCTTCAGTTATTGTGAAGAATCCTCCAGTGGCAGAGCAGAGCGAGTCCAGCGATGACGAAGTTTCACTTCCATCAGAAGCCTGCATCACCTTCGGGCAGTGGCGGATGTGTAACCGGATAGAAACGGCAGCATTCAAGAGATCGCCAGCAGCGTGGGCTATCTGGATGTCGGTTCATTCGGGCGTTCGTTCAAGAACCACTTCGGTGTATCTCCTGAGGAATATGCAAAGCACTATGCGGCGCAGCGTGGCGCCTAAGACCGAAGCAAACTGGGACTTTGTGAGGCTTGTGTGATGGTAGCTGTGGAATTGTTAACAGTTGGGGGAGAAAACGGGTGATGCGCATGTTGTAGTTTTGTGCAACGATGGAAACGAAACACTTTTTCATATTGTTCAGTACATAGTGTGATGTCTCGGTTTAAAGGATGCATCCACGTCTATAACGGTCGGTGATAATTTTGGTAGCCCTGGTAGTCCTCGCAGTATTCCTTCTCATAGTTTTGTTCACCATTTTTGATGGCTACTTTATTGTTCGTACGCGTGAGGCAGCCATCGTCGAGCGCCTCGGCAAGTTCAATAAAGTTGCTCATGCAGGTTTCCACTTCAAGCTGCCTTATATCGACCGTGTACGTGACAAGATTTCCTTGCAGATCCACCAGCTCGACGTCATGGTTGAGACCAAGACGAAGGACAATGTCTTCGTTCAGATTCCAGTAGCTGTTCAGTATGAAACCGTTGAAGGCCGTGAGCGTGAAGCCTTCTACCGCCTGTCTGACCACGAGCAGCAGATTATTGCTTATGTCCAAGACAATGTTCGCTCTTCTGTCGCGAACATGAACTTGGATGATTCCTTCTCTTCCAAGGACACCATCGCACAAAATGTTGGTCTGTCCCTGCGTGACAACATGGCGGAGTACGGCTGGAACTTCGTAAACACCCTGGTCACTGATATTCGCCCCGATGCCCGAGTTCGTGAATCCATGAACTCCATTAACGCTGCTCAGCGTGAGCGTGAAGCAGCAGTTGCTCAGGCAGAGGCTGAGAAGATTCGCGTAATTAAGGAAGCGGAAGGTTCCGCTGAAGCTCGTAAGCTTCAAGGTCGTGGTGTCGCAGAACAGCGTAAGGAAATCGTTGAAGGTATCGCAGCACAGTACGAGATGCTGCGTGCTGCCGGTATTGAAGAATCCCCAGAGGCTCTGATGCTGGTTTCCCAGTACTTGGATGCAATGGTGGACGTTTCCTCCAACTCCAACTCCAACGTGCTGTTCATGCCTTCTAACCCAGGCGGCATGGGCGACATCTTTGACGGCATGCGTGACGTGCTTATGTCCACCCATACGCTGCAGGAAAACGGCGGTTCGTCCAATTCCTCGAATAATAAGCCACGTCAGATTGCGCAGGCTCAGCCACAGCGCAATCCTGCACAGCAGCCAGCGCCGCAGCGTCAGCAACAACCGCAGCCACGCCAGAAGCAGCCAGAGCAGGTGCAGTCCGCTCGTGACTACTTCAAGGAAATGCGTGACCAGCTCCGCGGAGACGGACAGTAAATCTATTTACTGTGCCTAAGCAGACAGAGTAGAAGGAAAGACCCGGCCAAAAGGCCGGGTCTTTCTCATTGATAGGTCAACTTCGCTATTTCGATTGAGCTAACCCCACGGGTTGCGCAAGTTTCGTCGAAGCACCCATGCCGCGGCAAGTAGTGGTACCACTGCGGCGACGAGAATCATTCCAAGTCGTATTGGCGCTTCTGCTGTATTTGGGTCTCCGAGCCACTGCTTGGGGGTCCAGTACATCATGTAAACCACGGCGGCTGCCAAGAAAAAACCAACTATGGAAGTCAAGATGAGAGAAAATAGCTGTGGCCAGCGGCGTAGGGACAAGCCAACAGCTATACCGAGGAAGGCAAGTACAAAGAAGGCTATCCAAGTAAGAGTGAAGCTCCAGGCCACCGTGCCGAAGGTAATTCCTGCGCCCTCTAATACGTATGGCTCACCATTCAGATCGATGTGATCGACAGGTCCGTGGGTGACAAGGAACCAGTCATAAAATGAGTAATAGGGGTTTCGATGCTGCATGACATTGGCAACGATGGTTTCAATTGCTGCCAACACGACAGACCACCCGGCGGCTGTGATTAATGCTTGGCGGATCCAAGTGCGGGCGGGAACATCAATTGCATACAGAGCTGGCCAGTTGGTGGCGGCGTAAGTAAAAGCAACGATTGTGAGGACTAGAGCTAGCCAGACCCAGTCGGTGCCGTCGAATGCCCAGAGACGTCCGAGGCCGAGCGCAAGTGCGATGACCACGAATAACAAGACGAACTCACGGCGGACGGGTCTAAGGAAAGAGGTAAGCATGTCAGTTCCTTTCGATTGCGGAGAGCAAGTTGATGAGGGCGTGGTCGTCGGCGGTAGCGATTTCGACCTTTTCGGCGTTCGCTCGGACTGATTCCGAGGAACTTAGGCGTTCGGCGAGGGTGACAGCCGCAGAGCCTCCAAGCGTCCGCCTAATCAACACCTTCTTTCCTGCGGCCAATTCATCGATGACTGCTACGGGGCCAGTCAAAGTAGGGAAGTCTTCGCGTGCCGACTCCAATTCAATAGGCTCGGAGACCTCCGCATCCTGGACCGTGATGACATGATCGACCAATCCGACTAAGTCTTCCGCGCGATGGGTGGCGATAACTATTGTGCGAGCAGCGTCTTCCAGCAGCTCAATGAACACATCACGCAGCTTGTCGCGGGTGGAAATGTCGAGGCCATCGAGTGGTTCGTCAAGCAGTAATGTCTGTTTATCCGAAGCTAGTGCCGTGGCTAGGGTGAGCAGTCGGCGCTGGCCGGCGCTTAAAGCGGAGACACGTGCAGAGCGAGGAGTGTCACCAAGAATCCGGGAAGCCAACTCGTCATCGAATTCCGGGCGGGCGAGGTGAGCACACGCCAAGTGATCCCCTACGGTGTGCCCGGCGAATGTCGCATCGGCTGCAGAAGGGGCAAGGGATGCATCGCCCTTGGCATGTAGCTCTCTCAATAAGGTTGTCTTGCCCGCGGCATTGGGGCCAACCAGGCCATAAGCACCGGGGGAGAGTTCGATGGTCATAGTCGTTTCCTTTCCTCATCGAGAAGACGGTCGAGCTCAGCATCGGTGAGCCCTAGAGCTTGAGCTTCGTCGAGTAGCGGACGAATGAACTCCGCAGCGAGGCTCTCGCGCCGGGCGGCGCGTACTTTTTCACGTGCGCCGTCAACCACGAACATTCCGAGGCCACGACGTTTTTCCAGTAGCCCTTCTTCCACCAAGGCGGTTAGTGCTTTAGCGCTGGTGGTTGGGTTGACGGAATGGAATTTCGAAAGCTCATTTGTTGATGGAGCGCGCTCACCCTCAGGCAAGAGACCGGAAGAAATCTGGTCACGGATGCCAGCGGCGAGCTGTTGATAGATGGGACGGGGATCAGGCATTGGCGGCTCCTTAGGTTTATGGGTTAACCACCTGTGTGGGTAACCCTATTGCTAAGGGCAAGAAATTGCAATACCTAAGTTGCTTAAGCTCTAGTTTGTGCAGGTAGAGAGCTGTGTGTGAAGCGCTTCTTTTTCGGCGGCGGTGACCCACAGGCCGTATTCGGACTTCACGTCGATGATGTCGCGAGCGTATTCGCAGCGGTGCCCGCGCTGGGGCGGGAGCCAAGTTGCAGCGTCGCCGGCGCCCTTCTGAGAATTGAGGCGGCCCTTGACTGCGCGAAGGTTACGCGGGTCGTTGGCAAAGTTGCGGCGGGTTTCTTCGTCCCACTGCTGGGCGCCTTTTTGCCAGGCATCGGAAAGTGCAACGATGTGGTCGATTTGAACCTCGGAAGAAGTGGACTGCCCGCGAACAAAGTCAATGGTCTCACCGCTGTATGGATCGTGGAGTGTTCCTGTGAGGACAACGCAGCCGTAGGTGCCTTCTTTGATTTCTGTGTTCACAAGGTCGCGGCGCAGGATGTCATTGCGGGTATCGCAACCGTTGTGGCCAAACTCCACGGTGACGTCATCGCTCCAAGCCTGGCCGAAAAGCTCACGCTCATAGCCAGTCTTCGGTGCGCGCCCGGCAACGCGGAGGCTTTCTAGAGCTTCGGTGTAGCGGTCAGATGTGACTGGTTGCGAAGTTGAAGCTTCCTGGGTGGCTGGTGGCCCCAGAGGTGCAGGTGAGTTCGCGGACGGTTCGGTGGAGGTAGTTGTCGCGGTGGGGGACTCCGTGAAGGTTTCGACGGAGGTGGGTTGGGCATCGCGGGAGTCGGCGTCGTTGTAAAAGGCGACGCCAATGATGATTGCGAGGAGAATAAGGATTTGAACCGCAATGGTTGCTACGCGCTTGATGCCTTTAGTCATGATGGATGATGATTCTAGACTGGGCATCGGACAAACCAAGAACAGTCGATGTAGGGGCCTTCGAAAACAAAGAAGTCCAGGATTACTCCACGTGGGATCACTTCAAAATCCGATGATCTCACGGATGTTGATTTTTGTCATGCAGGTGCTTGCTAACCAGGATTATTGAGCCCAAAGCAATGGGTACGGCACTGACCACGATCAGATAAACAGCCTCTCGTGATGGTGAGCTTGGGTCGTAGAACGTAGATAGTGAACCGGCAAGTGATGAGCCAATCGCCATGGTCAGAAAGTAGAGCGCAGAGAATCGTGTGGCAAATGCTTGTGGGGCATGTGCCCCGGCAGCAGACATGCCTACCGGTCCGATGAAAAGCTCACCCACGGTCATCAAGAAGATTGTTGCGGCAAGAATCAAGAACGGGGTAGAAGCAGGGCCGCCGCCGATAAAAGGTAATAGCAGTAATAATCCAGCGCCAGCAATGATGACGCCGAAACTAGCGAGTGAGCTGCGGTGTGGGAAGCGTGCGGTAAAGCGCATGAGCACTGCCGCAAGAAGGGGGCTCAAAACTAAAATGAATAATGGATTGAGGGATTGTGTCCACGCGGCCGGGATGAGGAAACCAAAGATCTCACGGTCGAGTCTTTGCTCGGAATAAACCGCCAACACTCCATAGATTTGGGCCTGTAAACACCAATAGACCGTGGAGCATAAGAAAATCGGTAGAAAACCGCGGACCTTTACGCGCTCTGCTGTGGAAACAAGCGGGGACTGGGACATGTTCCAGAACAGAAAACAGGCAACACCGACAGTAAGCGTCAAAAGAATATAGGCAATAGTTGCAGGACTCAACCACACCAGAGATGCGGCAGCTACTGCACAGAATGCGAAGCTCAGGGCTGCTGTGCGAATACGCCCGCGCTTGTCCAAAGGGTGGGTTGGAGTGGAGATTAGTTGCTTGAGCTCAACAGACACCCGGGGCAGGAAGTAGGTCCGTCCAATCGTGTAACCGATGAGCCCTATGGCCATGAGCATTGCTGCGGCCATGAATCCAACATGGTAGTTGTAGCGCTGCGCCAGCCAGCCTGTGAGCAGCGGGCCACAGAACCCGCCCACATTGATTCCCCAATAGAAAATTTGGAAGCTCGCATCACGCGCGTCGGAGTCTGGCTCAAAAGAAGCGCCCAAGATGGTAATTGCTGCTGTCTTGAGTAGTCCGGACCCCATCGCGATGGGCAAAAGCCCTGCGACGAGGCCAAAGTAGCCAGGGCCGAAAGAAAGGCAAAGATGGCCAAAAATGAGGAGGCAAGCTCCGCTGAAAAGGGTGCGTTCCGCGCCAACGAGCCGGTCGGCGATCCAGCCCCCGACAAACGTGAAGAGGTAAAGCAAGCTGCCATACGCACCGAGTAATGCAGTGGCATGGGTTTTGTCCATCCCCAAGCCGCCATCGGCGATCGTGGAATACAAGTAGTACGCCAAGATGGCTTGCATTCCGTAGAAGCTGAAACGCTCCCACATTTCAATGCTGATGATGGAAGGGGCTAAGGATCTGCTTGAACGCTGTTTAATTACTGTCATGGGGTGCCAATATAGCGCAGCAGTCAGTGTGGTAAACAAGTGGGTATGCAAAAATTGAACATTGTTCAAAATGATGGGTTAGTGAAGGATTCTAAAGGGGTCTTGGATATAGACTCCAGGCATATTTGGCATCCTTATGCCGCGCCAGGTCAAGCGGTTCGTGCGGTGGAAAGCGCCAACGGGGTGTATCTTCACATGGCGGAGGGTGGAGTCTTGATTGACGGCATGTCTTCATGGTGGTCGGCGGTTCATGGTCACGGTCACCCACGTCTTGTGGCTGCTGCGAAAAGGCAGATGGACACAATGAGTCACGTCATGTTCGGCGGACTTACTCATGCACCGGCGGCGCAATTGACTCACAACCTACTGAATTTGACCGAAAGGGAATTTTCCCAGGTCTTTTATTCGGACTCTGGTTCGGTTGCAGTGGAAGTTGCGATGAAAATGGCTTTGCAGTGGGCTCGCGGGCGTGGCAAAAGCGGGGATAGGTTTCTTACCTGGCGTTCTGGATATCACGGTGACACTTTTGCGGCTATGAGCGTCTGCGATCCCGTTGGTGGTATGCACTCCTTGTGGGGTCCAAATGTACTGAAGCAGCAAGTCTTCGCTGACGCGCCTCCTGTGCGGGGAGCATCGGAAGGTGAGCGGAAAGCCTATTTGCAGCATCTGGACGGTCTAATTGATGACTCCATTGTGGCGGTATTGATTGAGCCGGTGGTCCAAGGCGCAGGTGGTATGCGTTTCCACGACCATGAGTTGCTAGCGGAAGTTAGGGACATTTGTGACCGGCACGAAGTCCTATTTATAGCGGATGAAATTGCCACCGGATTCGGGCGAACTGGTCAATTGTTTGCCACTCGTGCCGCTGGTGTTACTCCAGACATTATGTGTTTGGGCAAGGCGCTCACGGGAGGATTCATGTCCTTGGCGGCGACACTTGCCGCACCACGTGTAGTGGAAGAAATGCAACCAAAGGCACTCATGCATGGCCCAACGTTTATGGCGAATCCACTGGCGTGTGCGGTAGCAGCAGAATCGACCGCGCTTATTGCAGAAGGTGGATGGAAAGAAAGCGTTGCCAGAATTGAATCAGAACTTCGGGATGGATTGGAGCCTGCGCGTCACTTGCCTGGAGTTGTAGATGTGCGAGTACTGGGCGCGATTGGCGTTATCGAGATGGAGTATGACGTCGACATGGATTCTGCGACCGAGGCGGCCGTGAGCAACGGCGTGTGGCTGCGTGCCTTTGGCCGGCTGATTTATACGATGCCGCCGTATATCTCCACGTCCGATGAGATTTTGCAGATCTCTAGAGCAATGGTCGCTGCAGCAGGAAGGGCATAAAACGTGATCATCATTGTGTCCGGAACCGGCACAGATATTGGGAAAACAATTGCTGTCGCTGCTCTCGCCAGCTTCTATCAAAGCCGAGCTCTGGAAGTGGTGGTGGCTAAGCCTGTGCAAACCGGAGAAGAAGCAGGGAAGGGTGACATATTCACCGTTTCGGCATTGGTGGACGTAGAGACTGCTGAATATGTTCGTTACCCCGATCCTTTAGCGCCGAATCTTGCAGCCCGGCGCGCCGGGCAATCTCAACTAACGCAGGAGGAAGTCATCGAATGGATTCGTGCATTGGATGGACCGCGGCGCGTTGTATTAGTAGAAGGGGCGGGCGGGTTATTGGTGCGCCTGGCAGATTCTTTCACGCTGGCAGATGTTGCCGTCAAGCTTCAGGCGCCGCTCGTCGTGGTTACTTCGCTGGGCTTGGGCAGCCTCAACTGGGCTGAGCTCACGGTTCGGGAAGCGCAGCGACGTGGAATTTCTGTGGCGGGACTAATTGGGGGATGTCGTCCACAGGTTTTTGATTTGGCAACGCAGTTAAATATAGAAGAGTTGGAGAACGTGACTGGTGTGCGACTGTGGGGATGCATTCCCGAGGGTGTCGGGAAACTCAATAAGGTGGCGTTTGCGCAAATGGCTCGCCATTGGTTGAGGTCGTTGCCTGAAGATCCTGGTGCTCTAGACTTGTTGGCGCGAGAACCCTAGAACATTCCGGCACCCTAGAAAGGAAATTAGATGAGCATTGATTACGTGTTCGATGACTACCTGGAAGATGCCGGATTGGATCGTTCGGCGGAAGTGGTGCCGGATCATGCGTGCCAGGTCTTTGATGGGGAAGTGGCAAAAGATGTTGATTCGGTGAAGGAATCTTCTGAGTTTGGGCAAAGTATTGAGCAGGCGCGGGATACAGTGGAGAAAATGCTTAGCGGCGAAATATAGTTCAAATCACAAAAGTAATGGTGAGTGAATTTGTTCGTCGAAAAGCTGCAAAAATGCATGTCGAAGGCGCCATGGGCTAAAAGATGATGGTTTCCTCATGATTTTGTGGCATGCTAGTAAACCAGCTGAAATTTTGGCCTGCCGTTTTCGTTTTGTAGATTTTGGATTCCTCAAGGAGTCCGTTGATTTTTCATAGCGCTTAAACCCCCGCCATTGGTCAAAACCGATATCACTAGGAGTTAAACGAATCGTGACTATTGACATCTCTAACCACCGCCTGGTGAACCAACTAGAGACTGAGAACTTTGCCTTGAGTTTTTCCGGGCAGGGCTTTAGCTGGTTGCCAACGTTGCGCAACGTTATCGCCGGTGGCAATGGTGCCCAGGTGACATCCGCGGTGGATGGAGCCAAGAAGCTGCTGGAGCCAGTTGCTGATGAACTAGCAGCAGCGCTTCCACACGGTTTTGATCCAATGGCATGGGCTGCAAACGCTGAGGGGCCAGCGTGGGATCTGTCTGATTCTTCTATCTCCACCCCGGGCATTGTGGTGGCGCAGTTTGGCCTGTTGGAGTCGTTGAAGACCCAGGGCTTGGATGTTGCTGCTGCCGTGGCGCACATTGGCCATTCCCAGGGTGCGTTGGCTACTTATATCTCTTCCGAGCGCGCGCAGGCAGCGGAAGTTATTGCGTTGGCACAGCTGATTGGCGTTGCTATTTCTAAGACCGCGCGCGCCACGGGTCTTATCCGCACTGCGGCGGGTTCGCCGATGGTGTCTATCGCGGGTATTAGCCGTGAGCAGCTGGACAAGGTTATTGCCAAGACTGGCGTGGGCAGTGTTATTGGTCTGCAGAATAACCGCAACACCTTCGTCATCGTGGGTACTCCGGAAGATAACAACAAGGTTATTGAGGTTCTGGAGAAACTGGCGGAGAAAGACGCCAAGGCTATTGAGAACAAGGAACGCGGCGGTAAGCCTTTCGCGCCGCGCATCAATGCTTTGGCTGTGCAGTCGGGCTACCATCACCCAGCCATGCAGGCAGCAGTGGAGATGGTCACCGCCTGGTCACAGCAGATTGGGCTGGATGAGTCGCTTGCACACGATGGTGCGCAGGCTGTTTTGACGTCCATCGTGGATTGGCCGCAGGAGGTGCAGCAGGCGGTCGATGCCGGCGCGCAGTGGATTCTGGAATGCGGCCCAGGCAAGGGCATGGCGGCGCTGACCAAGACCGTTGTGGCAGGCCAGGGCATCGGCGTGCAGGTTGTATCCACCGATGAAGGCCAGGCAGAGCTTTTCGATGCCGGCCAGGCCCCACAACTCCCATTGAACTTCGCGCAGTTTGCACCAAAGACTTTTGAAGACAATGGCGTTACCCGTTTGTCCACACGCTTTACCGAGCGCACTGGCTACTCCCCGGTAATCCTGGCGGGCATGACCCCATCGACTGTAGATCCAGCGATTGTGGCAGCAGCAGCGAATGCTGGTTTCTGGGCAGAACTCGCCGGCGGTGGCCAGGTCACCGAAGCCATTTTGAATGACTCCCTAGAGCGCCTGGAAGACATGCTGAAACCGGGCATCAACGCCCAGTTCAACGCCATGTACCTGTCACCAAAGCAGTGGCGTACCCAAATTGAGGGCCGTCGTCTTATCCCACGCGCGCGTGCCAATGGTGCTTCCATCAATGGTGTGGTGTGCTCCGCTGGTATCCCGCCGCATGAGGAAGCTTTGGCGCTGGTACGCCAGCTGCACGAAGACAACATTCCATGGGTCGCATTCAAGCCAGGTGCGGTACGCCAGGTCAAAAAGATTCTGGATATCGCGGATGATCTGCCAGAGTCCACCATCATCATGCAGGTTGAGGGCGGCAAGGCCGGCGGTCACCACTCGTGGGAAGACCTTGATGACCTGCTGATTGAGACCTACGCCGATATTCGTGAGCGCGACAATGTGGTGCTCATGGCCGCTGGTGGTATCGGTGCCCCTGAGCGTGGCGCGCAGTACCTGACCGGTGAATGGTCCAAGGTTTATGGCCTGCCAGCTATGCCTGTCGATGCCATCATGATCGGTACCGCCGCAATGGCAACCCTGGAATCCACGGCTTCTGAGTCCGTGAAGCAGGCGCTGGTTTCTACCCAAGGCCTTGAAGATATCCCTGGTGGTGGCTGGGTCCCAGCCGGTGGTGCACGCGACGGCATTGCTTCGGGCCGTTCCCAGCTGGGCGCGGACATTCACGAGATTGATAACACCTTCGCCAAGGCTGGTCGCCTGCTTGATGAGGTCGCAGGTGATGCCGAGGCTGTTGCCGCACGACGTGATGAAATCATCGCGGCGATTGCTGGAACCGCAAAGCCATACTTCGGTGACCTGGAGTCGATGACCTATGCCGAGTGGCTGTCCCGCTACCTTGAGGTCTCTTACATGGGCTCCTGGGTGGACGTGTCCTGGTCACGTCGCTTAGAGCAGATGATTGCGCGCACCGAAGCGCGTTTGACTGAGGTTGACCACGGCGAATTCGAAGCGCAGGTGGTCGTTGACGCTGCCAAGCCAGAGCGCGCTATCACAGACCTGATTGCGGCATACCCTGCAGCAGAAAAGCACACGGTTATTGCATCTGATGTTGCGTGGTTTATTGATCTCTTGCGAGGCAAGGGCAAGCCACCAGCATTCGTTCCTGTCATTGATTCTGATGTTCGCCGTTGGTGGCGCCAGGATTCGCTGTGGCAGGCGCATGATGAGCGCTACACGGCTGAACAGGTGGGCATCATCCCAGGTACCACCGCTGTAGCGGGCATTACCAAGGCAAATGAACCAGTAGCAGAGCTTCTCGCACGCTTTGAATCCGCGGCCGTTAATGTCGTGCTGGCATCTGAGGACCCTGAGGACACAGAGCCAGCGAACATCGCAGGCACAGCACTTGAGCGCGTTCTTGCCGCGAAGTCCGTGGAGTGGGCAGGACGCCAGCGTCCAAACCCAGTCACACAGGTTTCTGAGTCCTGGACTCTGGATGCTCAGGGGACATCGGCACGCGCAGAAGGCGCGGAGCTTGTCACCGTCGATGCAGAAAACGTTGAGCTAATCGTCAACCTGACCGGCTCGGTTGCGGGTGCGCAGCTCACCCTGCGCATCACCGTGCCAGCAGCTGCACCGCTGTCCTCCACCCCAATCATCACCGCAGAAGCAGCAGAAGAATCCATGGCTGCCCTTGCCGGTGTTGCAGCTGGCGGCACCCTGCCAGAGGTCACTGACGGCAAGGCCATCTGGAAGAGTTCCCTGAACCCAGCTGCGCTGGCTGATTATGCCGGTGTGACCACCGGTTGTATCCCAAGCGCGGAGACCAACTCCGCTATCGCACCAGACGTTATCGTCGGCCGCGCCTGGCCAGCAGTATTCGCCGTCATCGCGAACGCTGTTGTTCCTGGCACGGATTCCGCACGCGTGGTTGAAGGCCTGTTGAACCTGGTTCATCTTGAGCACAACCTGCGCCTGCACCAGGCTCTGCCAACCGAGGCAGTGGAACTGACCGTCACCGCTACCGGCGGCGAAGTCCGCGACACCCTGGTGGGCCGTGTTGTTGAGGTCTCCGTATCCATCGACATTGACGGCGCAGCTGAGCTCAAACACACGCAACTAGCAACCCTGGAAGAGCGTTTCGCGATTGTCGGACGCACCGGCGAGCAGGACCTGGAGCCGGTGAACTCTACTGAGCACATCACTGATACTCCGGCATCCTTCCGCCACCAGATGACCGTGACCGCACCGGCGTCCATGCACCCATTCGCAGTGGTCACCGGTGACCGCAACCCCATCCACGTCTCTGACACGGCAGCGCGTCTGGCTGGCCTGGACAACGGCGTTATTGTCCACGGCATGTGGACTTCTGCGATTGCGCAGCTAGCCGCAGGATTCGACGGCGTTGCTGTTGCTGAATGGTCAGCGAACATGCTCAGCCCGGTTCTGCCCGGCGCGTCCGTGGACTTCATCGTGGAGCGCACTGGCCTGGACTCACGCCCGCTAGCCGGCGAAGTACGCACCGTGACCGCAAGCGTGGACGGCGATGTTGTCTTGCAGGCAACCGCCACCATGGCCGCACCTCGTACCTTCTACGGTTTCCCAGGCCAGGGCATTCAGTCCCAGGGCATGGGTATGGATTCTTATGCTTCCTCCGCCGCCGCGCGCGACGTGTGGGAGCGCGCGGATGCGCACACCCGCTCGAAGTTGGGCTTCTCCATCCTGGAGATCGTGCGCAACAACCCACCACTTGTTGTGGTGGACGGTGAGGAATTCACCCACCCAGACGGTGCGCTCTTCCTCACCCAGTTCACCCAGGTAGCCATGGCAACCTTGGGCTGTGCCCAGATTGCAGAGCTTGCTGAGGCCGGCGTGAAGTCCAATGACACCTTTTTCGCTGGTCATTCCGTGGGTGAATACAATGCGCTGGCTGCCTACGCGCAGGTGCTCTCACTCGAAGCCGTTGTAGAAATCGTTTACGCACGTGGTCTGACCATGCACCGCCTGGTGGACCGTGACGCACAGGGTAATTCCAACTACGGCCTCGCGGCATTGCGTCCGAACAAGATTGGCGTGCGCGCCGATGACGTCTTCGACTACGTGGCCAAGGTGTCTGAGGCCAGCGGCGAGTTCCTCGAGATCGTCAACTACAACATCGCCGGTGTGCAGTACGCCGTCGCCGGTACCCGCGCAGGTCTTGCCGCATTGGCTGCCGATGCCGAATCGCGCGCGCCGGGCCAGCGTGCCTTCATCATGATTCCGGGCATTGACGTGCCATTCCACTCCTCGCACCTGCTCGGCGGTGTGGACAACTTCCGCACGCACCTGGATTCATTGATTCCGCAGCAGGTTGACCTGGACATCCTGCGTGGCCGCTACATTCCGAACCTGGTGGCTCGTCCATTCGAGCTCACCCGTGAATTCGTCGAAGCCATGGCCCAGGTCGTGGACTCGAAGTATGTCAATGACGTCCTCGCTGACTTTGATAAGGCGCTAGAAAACCCAGTTCAGCTGGGCCGCACCCTGCTCATCGAGCTCCTCGCGTGGCAGTTCGCATCTCCAGTTCGCTGGATTGAAACCCAGGACCTGCTGCTCTCTGACACTGGCGCTACCGCAGGTGCCGGCACCGCCGGTTTGGGCGTGGAGCGCTTTGTTGAAATCGGTGTTGGTTCTTCCCCAACGTTGGCGAATATGTTGGGCCAGACCTTGCGTTTGCCGCAATATGCCGGCAACCCGATTGAGGTTCTTAACGTCGAGCGCGACCGTGCGACTGTCTTCGCGGAAGACGCCATCGAGCGCCCACAGCCTGAGACATCCAATGAGGTTGTGGAAGAGGCAGCTACCGCGACCGCACAGGAAGTCGCCGCAGCGAATGCCGCACCAGCTGCTGCTGCACCCGCGCCGGTTGCGGCAGCTCCTGCCGCAACTGCTCCAGCGGGCGGCGGCAGCACCCCGGACGACAGGGCCTTTAGTGCCGCCGATGCGACCGAGATGCTCATCGCTATCTGGACCAAGGTACGTCCAGACCAAATGGGTGCAGCCGATACCATCGAGCTACTCGTCGAAGGTGTATCTTCTCGCCGAAACCAGCTGCTTTTGGACCTCGGTGTGGAATTCGGCCTCGGTGCTATCGAAGGCGCAGCCGATGCCGAAATCGCAGCCCTAAAGGACCAGGTTGCTGGCATGGCCAAGGGCTACAAGGCATTTGGCCCAGTCCTGTCCGTGCAGGTTTCTGATTCCCTGCGCCGTATTACCGGTCCAGCTGGTAAGAAGCCTGCTTATATCGCGCAGCGCGTGACTGAGACATGGGGTCTTGGTGCAGGTTGGGTCGACCGCGTGACCGCTGAGCTGGTGCTCGGTGCGCGTGAGGGTGCATCGATTCGCGGCGGCGACCTGGCGTTGCTGTCACCTGCTAACCCAGGCTCCACTGCTGAACTTGATGCATTGATCGACGCTGCCGTCGATTCCGCCGGTGCGAAGGTGGGCATTGTGATCTCGAAGCCATCGGCAGGCGGTGGCGCAGGCGGCGGGGTAGTGGACTCTGCTGCCTTGGATGCCTACTCGGAGAAGATGAACTCTGCGCTGGCAAACACCGCTCGCACCTTGCTTGCCCAGCTGGGACAACAGGCGCCGGTCACCGAATTTACCGAGGCCGATGACAACCAGGCAATTGTTGACCTGGTCGCAGCCGAGCTCGGCGCGGACTGGCCACGCCTAGTCGCCCCAAGCTTTGATTCGGACAAGACCGTGCAGCTCGATGACCGTTGGGCTTCTGCGCGTGAAGACCTCGTGCGTTTGGCTCATGGCGAGCTGGATTCCCTGGACATCACCGGCGCCGGTGAAGAAGCCGCCGCCATGGCGGAATACCTGGGGTTGGATGCACAGGCAGCACAGGCCCGCGTTGCTGCCTCCACCCTGGAGCACAACGGTGAAGTTGCTGTTGTCACCGGTGGCTCTCCAGGTTCCATTGCATCGGAAGTTGTGGCGAACCTGCTGCGCGAGGGCGCAACCGTTATTGCCACGACCTCGCGTTTAGGCCATGACCGCCTGGAGTTCTACAAGAACCTCTACCGCACTTCCGCGCGCGGTAACGCTCAGCTGTGGGTTGTTCCAGCGAACCTCAACTCCTTCGCTGATTTGGATGCCGTCATTGATTGGATTGGCACTGAGCAAACCGCCACCGTCGGTGGCTCTTCCAAGTTGATCAAGCCAGCTATGGTTCCAAACCTGCTGTTCCCATTCGCGGCTCCTCGCGTGCAGGGCACCTTGGCTGATGCCGGTGCACCAGCAGAAGCGCAGATGCGTCTTTTGCTGTGGAGCGTTGAGAAACTCATCGCGGGACTGAGCCAGCTCGGCACCGGTACCCATGTGGGCCAGCGCCTGCACGTTGTCCTCCCAGGCAGCCCGAACCGCGGCCGATTCGGTGGCGACGGCGCCTACGGCGAATCCAAGGCGGCACTCGACGCCTTAGTAACCCGCTGGCACGCGGAACCAGTCTGGGGCGATCGCACCTCGATTGTCCACGCACACATTGGTTGGGTCCGCGGCACCGGCCTTATGGGTGGTAACGACCCATTGGTCGAGGCTGTTGAAGCCAAGGGAGTTCGCACTTACTCCAACGAAGAGATGGCGCAGATGTTGGTCGGCGAGGGGGCATCGGCAAGCAAGCGCGAAGAAGCTGGCACCGCACCTGTAACCCTGGACTTTACTGGTGGCTTAGGCGAGGCAGACATCAACCTGCCTGAGCTCGCACGCTCCTTGTCTGCTTCTTCGGTGTCTGAGGGGGCATCCGAAGACACCGCTCCAGTCTTGCGCGCACTGCCCAATATCCGTGAGCGCATTGCGTGGACCACCCCAGACTTTGCTGGTGTGAACCAGAAACTTGATGACATGGTGGTCATTGTTGGGGCCGGCGAAATCGGTCCAGTGGGTTCCTCCCGAACCCGCTTTGAAGTGGAAATGACCGGCGATTTGAGCGCTGCTGGTGTTATCGAACTGGCATGGACCACCGGTCTGATTGCCTGGGACGATGCTGCCGGTGCGTGGTTTGATGCCGACGGCGAGGAAATCGCCGAAGAAGACATCTACTCCCGTTTCCACGACGAGGTCTTGGCGAATGTTGGCGTGCGCAAATACCACGATGACTACGGCCCGAACATGCCGATGGTGGACAACCTCGCACCTGAGCTGACCACCATCTACCTTGAGCGCGACATGACCTTTGCCGTGCAAGATGAAGAAACCGCACGCACCTTTGTTGCCGATGTGGAAGGCGCGACCGCGCACTTCGACGGCGAGGAATGGCAGGTCACCCGCCCAGCTGGATCAGAGGTCCGCGTGCCACGCCGCGTAGCGATGACCCGCTTTGTCGGCGGTCAGGTACCGCAGGGCTTCAACCCGGGCGTCTACGGCATCCCGGCCGACATGATTGACAACCTCGACCGCGTAGCCTTGTGGAACCTGGTCTGTACTGTCGATGCTTTCTTGGCTGCCGGCTTTAGCCCAGCTGAACTGCTCAGCCACGTGCACCCCGCGCGCGTGAGCTCCACGCAGGGCACCGGCATGGGCGGCATGCAGTCCATGCGCTCGCTGTACCTGGATAAGCTGCTGGCGCAGCCACGTCCGAACGACATTTTGCAAGAAGCACTGCCAAACGTTGTGGCAGCGCACGTCATGCAGTCCTATGTCGGCGGCTACGGCCAGATGGTGCACCCAGTTGCTGCGTGTGCAACCGCTGCTGTCTCCGTGGAAGAGGGCATGGACAAGCTGCGCTTGCGCAAGGCTGACTTCGTGGTTGCCGGCGGTATTGATGACCTGTCCATTGAGGGCATCACCGGCTTCGGCGACATGGCCGCAACGGCCGATTCTTCCGAAATGGAAGACAAGGGCATTGACCACAAGTACTTCTCTCGTGCGAACGACCGCCGCCGTGGTGGTTTCATCGAATCCGAAGGTGGCGGCACCATCTTGATGGCGCGCGGTAGCCTCGCTGCGGAACTCGGCTTGCCGGTGCTTGGCGTCGTGGGCTTCGCGGAGTCCTTCGCTGACGGTGCTCACACGTCCATTCCGGCTCCTGGCCTGGGTGCACTGTCCGCTGCCCGTGGTGGCGCGGGTTCCCGCCTGGCACAAGGTCTGGATGAGCTCGGTGTGGGAGTTAATGAAATCGCTGTGATTTCTAAGCACGACACTTCCACCAACGCCAATGACCCGAACGAGTCTGACCTGCACGAGCGTATCGCTGACTCCATGGGCCGCGATAAGGGCAACCCGCTGTTCATCATCTCTCAGAAGACTCTGACTGGTCACGCCAAGGGCGGTGCCGCCGCATTCCAGATGGTTGGCCTAACCCAGGTGCTGCGCAATGGTGTGCTGCCTCCAAACCGGTCCTTGGATTGTGTGGATCCGGTTCTGCGCCGTCACTCGCACCTGACTTGGCTGCGCGAGCAGCTGGACCTGCGCGCGACTCCACCAAAGGCTGGTCTGGTGACCTCCCTGGGCTTCGGTCACGTGTCCGCGTTGGTTGCTGTGGTTCACCCGGGTGCGTTCCTGCAGGGACTTCGCGCTGAGCGCGGTGAGGAAGCTGCTAAGCAGTGGCAGGAAGCATCCTCTGCCCGTGAGGCAGCAGGTTTGCAGCGTCTGACTTCTGCTATCTCCGGTGGTGCTGCGCTGTACGAGCGTCCTGTTGACCGCAACCTTGGCGGTTCCGGAGACGCGGTGAAGGAACGCGAAGCCGCAATCCTTCTGGACCACGACGCACGCCTGCGCGGCAACCTGCTAGAACCAGGCGCGGATAGCAAGTAAGGGTTTAACGATGGCACAGCGCGAAGCAATGACCGTGGGAGTGGACTTGGTCCATATCCCCGGCTTTGCCGAGCAACTATCGCGGCCCGGCTCCACCTTTGACCAAGTCTTCTCACCGCTCGAACGCCGCCACGCCCAACAGCGCCGCGACGTGTCCGGTGTGACGTCGAATACCAGCCTCGCAGGTTCACGCACTGAGCACCTTGCCGGCCGATGGGCTGCCAAGGAAGCCTTTATCAAAGCCTGGTCACAAGCCATCTACGGCAAACCGCCCGTGATTGAACCGGACCTAGTGAACTTTGCTGAGATTGAAGTCTTGCCTGATCGCTGGGGCAGGGTAGCGCTGCAGCTCAAAGGCGAAGTAGCCGCCAAACTCCGCGAGTCCATCGGTGAGGTAGAGCTAAGCCTGACCATCAGCCACGACGGTGACTACGCCACCGCACAGTGCCTGATGCGCTACCAGCTACCGGAATAGACGTCTAAAATAGCCGTTGCAGGTACACAACAACGCCGAATGATGAGCACCCTTAAAGTGCAAATCATGCGGCGTTGTTTCGGCTTATTCCAAACCACCCGTGAGGTGCTCAACCGGAAGGTGCGCGCCCTGGGCGACGCTGAACAAGTATGCAATCAACATGCGCTTGATTTCTGCAATCACAGAATCAATGGACTCTGGATCATCACTGCGGATGGCGTAGTTCAGCAAAGACACCACCGTGTGGACTAAGAAGCCAGCCAATTCCATGCGCTGTTCTTCTGACATGCCTTGGGCCAAAGGCCGCAAGATTTCTGAAAGCGGCTCTAGCATTTCCCGCTCAGTGGCTGCGGCCGTATAACGGGTTGCTGGCGTGGACTGGACAGCATGCCACACGGCACGACGCGACGGGTCTTCCCGCCACATGCGTGCCAGGTGGTCAATAAACTCATCCAAAAGATCCGGCCACTGCAGTGCTGGAACTTGCTGGGAGAACTTGTTAAGTTCTTCGACGTTGGCTGCTGTATCTTCCCGGTCTAGCTCGCAAATCAGAACATATTTATTGGCAAAGAACTGATACAACGTACCAATTGGAACCTCAGCGCGGCGCGATACTTCATCAAAAGTAAAGGACTCGAAGCCAAGATCTACCAGTACGTCACGAGCTGCCTTCAAAATGCGCTCAAAGCGCAGCCGACTGCGCGCCTGTGCGGGGCGCCGCCGGGGTACAAGCAACTCTGGGTTCTTATCGGTCATCTGTGAAAAATGCAGACTCTTCTTAGTCTCGGTGGAAAGTGAAACTCTTAGTCGAGTTCTTTGATGATACGGGCAACGTGGCCGGTGGCCTTCACGTTGTACTTAGCAACGCTGACCTTGCCATCTGGCTCAACCACGAAGGTGGAGCGGATAACGCCCTGGACCTTCTTGCCGTAATTATTCTTTTCACCGAACGCGCCATAAGCGGTCAGCGTTTCCTTCTCCGGGTCAGAAAGGAGAGGGAAGTTGAGGTCATGGTCCTCACGGAACTTTGCCAAAGCTTCTGGCTTATCCGGGGAGATACCAAGAACTACAACCTCAGAATCATTGAGCTGCTCCATCGCATCACGGAAGTCACAGGCTTCGGTGGTGCAACCTGGGGTGTTTGCGCGTGGGTAGAAGTAAACTACAACGCGCTTTCCTGCGTAATCTGACAAGGAGACATTGTTTCCTGCGTCATCTTTCAGAGAGAATGCGGGTGCGGTGTCTCCAACTTCTAATCTGTTCTGCTCAGTCATGCCTTTTACTCTATCGTAAAGTAAGTCGCGCTAGACTAGGTGCGAACCTTATATCCAATGTAACTTTTCAGGAGACTATTAACGTGGCACGCAATATTGATGACATTCAGCGAGACATCGAGCGCACCCGTCGCCAGCTCGCAAGCACTTTGGATGAGCTCGCAGATCGCTCCAAGCCAGAGAACTTGGCCAATGATGCCAAGGCAGCTGCAACTGAAAAGCTTTCACAGCAAAATGTTCAGATTGCTTTGGCATCTGTTGCCGCACTCGTTGTTGGTGCGATTGCGTTTAGTGTTGTGCGCTCCCGTCGCCGCAGCAACGACCTCAAGGAAGTACAGCGTCTGCTGTCCCAGCGCTAAAACCGCGCGCTAGTTTTCTTAGCGTTAGATTCTTAACTTTATAAATTCCGGGTCCCACACCCACGTGGGTGCCCGGAATTTGGCGATCTTAGATTGAGGCTTTAGATTCAAGCGCTGAGTTTTCGCCCGTACACAATGACGATTAGCTAGGCTGGTGCAGGTGCAAACACCTATTCCTTTTTATCTTGATGAAATCTTGGAGAAAGTTCGCTACCAAGATGGCGGCGCAGTTGCGGATTACATTCCGCAACTAGCAGCTGCCAACCCGTCCTATCTTGGTGCTGCTCTGTGCACGACCACAGGTCACCTTTATAGCGCTGGTGATGATGAGGAAGAGTTCACCATGCAGTCCATTTCCAAGCCTTTCGTGTATGCCTTGGCGCTGCAGGAACTAGGTCTGGACGAGGTCCGCTCTGTTGTGGGCATGGAACCTTCTGGTGAAGCCTTTAATGAGCTTTCGCTCAACCGCGATGACCACCGCCCAGTTAATCCGATGATTAATGCTGGTGCGATGACGGTGACGCAGTTGATTAACGGGGTGGACTCCGGTGTTGATGAGCGCGTTGAGTGTATCCGTCAGTACATGTCACGTCTGGCTGGCCGTGAATTGTTTGTTGATGAGGACACCTGCGATTCTGAGCTCGACCACGCGGAACGTAACTTGTCCTTGGCGCACATGCTGCGTAATTACGACATCATCCAAGATGACGCCCATGATGCTGTGCTGACCTATACCCGGCAGTGCTCTATCAAGGTCAACGTCAAAGACCTTGCGGTTATCTCCGCGACCCTGGCTAATGGTGGTTTGCAGCCCGTCACCGGTGAGCAGATTCTCGACGCGGATGTCTGCCGCCTGACCCAGGCAGTGATGAGCTCTGCTGGCATGTATGACGGCGCTGGCCGATGGATGGCTGAAGTGGGCATTCCCGCTAAATCTGGTGTATCCGGCGGCCTGCTGGGAACGCTTCCTGGCCAGCTGGGTATCGCAACGTTCTCTCCACGCCTAAACGCCGAAGGCAACTCCGTGCGTGGTGTGGAGGCATTCAAGCGCCTGAGCCGCGAGATGGGTCTGCACCTGATGTCCACTGACCAGCGCTACGGCATCGCCCCAATCCGTGAAGTTGAAACCATCGACGACACCGCGATTGTGCGCCTGCAGGGTGTCATGAACTTCTCCGCCGCGGAGTCCATCCTCTTCCGTTTGGAAGACTACGAAATCACCGCCGAGCAGGTTCTCCTCGACTTCAGCCAAGTCACCTCGGTCAACCGCATCGCCCGCGTCATGCTCAAAGAGGGCCTGCGCCGCATGCGTGACGCAGGCTTCCAGATCGGTGTCATTGACCCAGATGAGCTGGTTAAGGATCGCACCATGCGTGACGGCACGCAAGTCCGCCGCGACAACACCGAGGACTTCATGGTTGACGGGGAAGAGCTCTGGTAATTCTTAGGTAGTTGTATTCCAGCATTCAATCAGTCACAAGAAAGGTCACAATGCCTCGGTATCTAGAGATTGCGGAGACTATTCGCGGTGAGATTGATGCTGGTACGTGGGGCCTGGGGGAGTATCTGCCGCCGGAATTGAAGCTGGCGCAGCGCTTTGAGGTAGCACCAGGAACGGTGCGTCAGGCGCTGAAAGAACTGGTTGCAGAGGGAACGTTGAGTGCGCGACGCGGGGCCAAGAAAATTGTTATGAGAGAGCCCCGGCAGACGAAAGATGTGCCGGAGTTTCGTAGCTTTGCACAGTGGGCTTTGAGCGAAAAACGTAAGCCTTCAGGTCTGGTGATTGAGTCGGAATGGGTGGAGGCATCTGAGGTGGACCTGCGGAAACTTAATCTCAGTCAAGGGGAGAAAGTGTTCCGTGTGCTGCGTCTGCGCACCATTGATGATCAGCCAGTAATGGTGGAGCGTACGCACTACCCACCAGCAGTTGGGGTGCAGGTAGAAACCTTGCCTGCCGATGCAACCTCAGTGACCAATGAATTAAAAGTACGTTTTGGCATTGAGTTCGTGGCCGCAGAAAACTCCTTTACTACTGCGGCTGCAGGCGATGTTGACCAGCGCTTATTGAAAGTCGCCGAAGGGTATCCATTGCTGTGTCATTTACGGACATCGCGTGACCGCTTCGGAACGCCGCTGGAATGGTCAGAGGATAGATACAGGGCAGGGGTTGTTGCGCTTTCTGTTCCTACGATTCAAGGAGATAATCTCTTGAACTGGGACAGGGTGGATAACCTCGACTGGATGAATTAGCTCGGCAAATCGACTCGCTGACTTAATGGAATAGGGCGAGGAGGTAAGGCGCGAAGCTGACTGAGCTTTGCGCCTTACCTTTTGGGCATTGCAAATTGGGGTTGCTTTGTTTACTGGTGAGAGCTGTTTCCAATCATTTCGCCGAGATTCATCGGGTGTGTTTGCGGGGTTCACCAAACGTTCACTAATGAGTGTTTCTATTTAAAAGTAAGAAAGTTCACTAGTGAGGTTTCGGGAATTCCATAGAGTTCCCAACCGGATTGGAAAATGATGAAATCCCTACGACGTCTAATTGCTCTCCCAATTGCTCTAACTTCCGCACTCGCATTGGCTGCGTGTGGTGCTGAAAGTTCCGCGGACACCGAATCCTGGCGTGATGCCACCAGCGCTGAAGATGGTGGCGGCATGGATGCACTGATTGAAGCTGCGCAAGCTGAAGGCGCATTCAACTCTATGGGTCTGTACGAAGACTGGGCTAACTACGGTGGAATCTTGGCCGCGTTCAGCGAAAAGTACGACATTGAAATCAACAATGACGTGTCCACCGGTGCATCCCAAGACCTCATCAACGCAGTGAAGAATCGTCAGGGCCAAGATGACTCTTTGGACTACCTGGACACAGGTATGTCTTTTGCTGATTCCGCAGACAATGAGGGCCTCCTCGCGGAGTATGAACCAGAGGTTGCTGGTGAAATCCCGGCGGAAATGAAATCGGAAAATAACACCTGGTACAACCACTTGGGCGGAAACATGGCAATTGGTTGTGACGCTGCGGCAATCGACAATTGCCCTGAGTCCTTTGCAGATCTGAAGAACCCTGAATACGCGGGCAAGATTGCACTTACCGGCGACCCGACCACCAGTGAGTCCGCTTTCATGGCTGTCTACGCAGCGGCATTAGCCAACGGTGGCTCATTGGATGATGTTCAGCCAGGCATTGACTTCTTCGCTGCACTGTCGGAGGCAGGCAACCTGGTTGCGGTTACCGGTAACGAGGGCACCATGGAAACTGGTGAAACCCCAATCCTTATCAACTGGGATTACCTGATGGCACCGATGGCAGAAAACCTGTCTGGTGCAGGCGTTGACCTGCAGATCATTGCACCAGAAGAAGGCACCGTATCTTCTTATTACGCGGCGTCCCTCAACGCGGATGCACCACACCCAGCAACCGCTCGTTTATTCATGGAGTTCCTCATGTCCGATGAAGGCCAGAACCTGCTGTTGGAAGGCTACGTTCGTCCAGTCCGTCTGCAGGAAATGGTTGATGCCGGAACAGTAAACCACGAAGCGCTTGACCGTCTGCCAGAGTCCATCCTGGAGGAAGCGCCACAGCCTGATCTGGAACAACGCGCAGCGCAGCAGGCAGTAGTTGTTGAACAGTGGGCAGAAGCGGTCGCCTAAACCATGACTGCTTCTCCCTCTGTTAATAACCGACAGCGGCGGATGAGTTCGGCGTCCACAACAGCGGTGGCAACCTTGTTGCCGTTGGGACTAGTCATGTTCTTCTTTTTCGTGGTTCCGCTGGTTGGCATGGCTGTTACCTCGGTTCAAGCTCCCGATGGCGGCATCACACTGGAACACTATGAATCGCTCGCTTCTGGACGCCGATGGCTCGCATTGCGAAACTCACTTTTCATCTCATCAGTCTCTTCACTGGTCGCAGCGATCCTGGGAACCATCATTGCGTGGGCTATCTCCCATATCAATTCCAAGACTCTTAATGCCATAACCGGCGTGATGTCCAGTGTGCTGGCGAACTCTGGCGGCGCAGCCCTGGCCTTCTCCTTCATCGTGTTGTTCGGCAATGCTGGCTATCTTATTTCCTTCATCACCGGCATGGACTCTGGGTTTACCTTGTACAGCTCCAAAGGCTTGGTGTTGATGTATCAGTACTTCCTCATCCCAACTATGGTGTTGCTGCTTTTGCCGTCGATGCAAGAGCTGCGCACCGAATGGAAAGAAGCGAACACTTCACTCGGCGGGTCGCAGTGGATGTTCTGGCGCAAAGTTGGAATCCCAATTCTTTCCCCGGCGATTATCGGTGGATTTGTGCTGCTGTTTGGTTCGGCTTTTGCCACGCATGCATCGGCAGCAGTGCTGCTGGGCAGTGGAGCTTTCCCACTTATCACGTTGCAGATTGCTAATGAACTGGGCGGATCGGCGTCGGTGGGTGGACAAAACGCAGCGATGGCCATGGGCTTAGTCACCGCTGTGGTCGCGATTGTTGTTCTCATCGTGTTCAACCTGCTTCAAGGAAGGAGTCAAAAATGGCTTCAGCGATAGACCCGAAAACTCAGGTGAGTAAGACCATCTCTTGGGTACCGGTGATTGCCATTGCGGTGTTCATCCTGACTCCACAGCTGGGCCTAGCTGCCTATGCGTTCTGGAAAGGTGAAGCTGGATTCACCCTCGAAGGTTTCAGCTCACTGTTTGAAAGCAGCGCCTTCTTCGACGCGTTAATTCTCAGCCTGAGTATCGCAATTGTCACCATCTTCGTTCTGATTCTGGTGTTGGTTCCTGCTGTTGTTGCTGTGCAGCTGTGGGCGCCAAAGCTGCAAGGAATCCTGGACGTGCTGTGCACACTTCCACTGGTCATTCCTTCAATCGCCCTGGTTGCTGGCTTAATGTCTATTCTCAGTACCTTGTCCTCACAAGGGCGCGGTACCTTCAGTAATTCACTGTCGCAGGTACTGCAGTCGGACACACTGCCGGTTACGCTCATCGGAACCTATGTGGTGTTGTGCTTGCCGTTTACTTACCGCTCGATCAACGCGGCACTGACCTCGATCCCGCTGCGTACCTACTATGAGGCATCGTTTAGCTTGGGCGCGGGAACCTGGAAAACCTTGATAAAGATTGTTCTACCGAATATCCGTGGCTCCATCGTCTTTTCTGCCTTCTTCACCTTTGCTTTGTCACTGGGGGAGTACACGGTTGCTGCCACCATGAGCTATCAAACGCTGCCGGTATATATGGCAACCCTGGCCAACAGTGACTTCCGTGCATCGGTGGCCTTGTCGTTGCTGTCCAACATCATCACCTGGGCGCTTCTGGCATTCGCAATGTACTACTCCGACCGCCGGGGCAAGAAGTCATCCAAGCCGTCGCAATCGGCCATGGATCAGGACGCCGAAGGCGAAGTCCTTGACATCAATCAGCTGTCGGTGAATTCACTAACAGTTACCCCACATGAGAACACGAAGGAATCAAATGCTCACGTCTAAGACAGAGCCAGTTGATGTTGAACTCATCAACATAGATAAGGCTTACTCACACAACGGCCCGCTGGTGCTGGAGGATTTCAGCATTCACATTCCAGCAGGTGACTTGGTGACAGTGCTGGGGCCATCCGGCTGTGGCAAGACCACAACTTTGCGCTTGTTGGCTGGCTTTGAATCTCCCACTGGTGGCGATATCCGGGTCGGCGGAGAATCGGTAGTCAAGACCCCGGCTTCTAAGCGCAACATGGGTATGGTCTTTCAAAGCTATAGCCTGTTTCCCAACCTGTCAGTCACTGACAACATTGAATATGGCATGGAAATCCGCAAGGTAGATCCGGCGGCACGCTCCAAGCGCAGTGCTGAGCTGCTAGAAATGGTGGGGTTGCAGGGATTTGGGGACCGCTATCCACACCAGCTTTCGGGCGGGCAACAGCAGCGAATTGCGTTGGCACGTGCTTTGGCTATTCAGCCACGCGTATTGCTTCTCGATGAACCCCTGTCTGCACTGGATGCTGCAGTCCGAGGAAATCTGCGCGATGAGATCCGCCGTGTGCAGCAAGAACTGGGCACCACGACCTTGTTCATCACCCATGACCAGTCAGAAGCATTAGTCATTGCAGACAATGTCGCGGTGATGAATCAGGGAAAGATTGAGCAGTACACCAACCCTTATGAGCTTTATACTCATCCGGCGACGCCATTTGTTGCGAGATTCATCGGAACCATCAACGAGTTCGCCGTTTCTGGTGGATGGAATGAATCGATGCCGATTCCACTTGAGCATCAAGCAGCTGAGGGCACGGACACGATCTTTGTGCGTCCGGAGAATTTGCAGATTGAAGCAGTCGAGCAGTCCCTGGCATTCGTGTACAACCAGCGCTACATGGGCGAGCGGACCTCTGTCATCATTGAACATCCTGATGCCATCGGAGGCACTTGGACTGTTTCGCTGAGCAGCCAAGAAGCATCATTGTTTCCAGTCGGTACTCCTGTTAGTTTGTCCTTGGCAGGTGAGGTGGCAATGCGTGAGTTCGCACGCGAGGCCACGCGTGTATGACAACAGTAGGAAAATATAAAGCAGCAATTTTTGATTGTGACGGAACACTAGTTGATTCCGAGTCCATTTGGATGACCATGATCCAGGAAATGCTTATTCAGCATTGTCTGGAGCCACACCCGGAATTCGTCGAAGAGTTTCGCGGCATCACATCAACCAAGGCTGCACAAAAGATTGCCCGGCGTACAGGCGAAAACACTGTTGAGGTGAAAGCCGCCTTGGATGTGGAGTACTCGGCACGATTGCGCTCCGGGAGCGTGCCGATGGCGAATGCGTCAACGTTTCTGCGCGCCTTACACGGTGAGGTACCCATCGCTGTGGCCTCCAATGGGCGGCGTGAAGATGTAGAAGCACTGCTGTCGACCACGGGGCTCATTGGTTTTATCGATGAAATTGTCACCATTGAAGATGTTGCGCAGGGAAAGCCCGCGCCGGATCTCTTTGAACTGGCATGTGAGCGTCTGGACGTTCAACCAGCCCACAGCGTGGTTTTTGAGGATTCTCTCATCGGAGTCGGCGCTGCCAAAGCAGCGAAGTGCAATGTCATCGGTATGACTACTGACCCAGTGGTAGAAGCAGAAGCCGGAAATATCGCACCGGGCTTTGATTGTCTTGACGTGAAGATTACTGGTCAAGAATTCTATGTTCAGATTAAAGACAGGATTTTGAAATGAAAACACTAACTATCCAGACTTTTAACCTGTGGTTTGGTGGTGCGTGCGTTGTTGACGGACGGCAGAAGATTGCCGATGTCTTGCGCAAATACCCTAGTGACATTGTGGCGCTACAGGAAACCTTTCATGAGCTAGGCCGTGAAGCTACTCGCGAACTTGAACTCAACCACGTGCAGCAGGGCTTTGACACCGCGCTGGTCTCTCACATGGACTTGGAATACATTGACACTAATTCGGAGCTTAATGCCACGGCTGCTTGGATCACGGTGGAAGGCCAACGGATTTTGTTGTGGTCAGTGCACCTGCACCACATGGACTACGGACCTTATGCGGCGCTGAAAGGTGTTGCGCATGAAGAAGTACTCGGCGCTGAGTTTGAGCTGCGCCGCCTTGAGCAGATTCAGTCAATCCTCGCGATGACTGAACAGTTCATTGGTGAGGAATCCACCCCTGTCATTATCGCGGGTGATTTCAACAGCCCCGCAACTGTTGATTGGAAACTGCGCGAAGACCGACCGTCAGTAAACTGGCATGCCATCGATGTCATGCATGAGGCAGGCTTTGTTGACTGCTTCCGGGAAATCTATCCCGACCCAACAACCGCGCCGGGGGACTCCTGGTCGCAAATTGAGCCACTAGAAAACGAGCCCCGCGACCGCATTGATTTCATCTTTGCTCGCGGCCTCAAGCCCGTGGCGGCACGAATGATTGGTGGTTCCCCTCATCCGCTCAATGATGAAAGCTATGTGGATTTCGGTGGTCCATGCGAGCTCATCCCAAACCAGAAAGAGAACGCTTACCCCTCAGATCACATGATTTTTGAAGTGCAGCTGGAAATCTAACCTGTGCTGCGAAGCACTTTTCAGGGAAGTGCTGAAACATGGGAAACTGCAGATAGGTATTGAGTCCTCCGCCAGGCGATAGGTGGAGGACTCAATACCTATCTTTTTGTGGGCTAGTTATCGTCGTCGGCAGCTCGTCCACCCTCGTCTTCCCAGCGTTTGAGCTGACGGGCTTTGGAGGCGTTGTGACGTTTGCGCACGCCATGTCCGAGGCTTTCCTCTTCGGCGATGAAAACTACGCCGTAGCTCTCAAGGGTCTTTTGCAGGCGAGTTTTCTCGTCGAGGGTTAGGCTTCCCACGCGCTTTTCATAATCTCTGACTTGCTGCCTGGTCAGTCCAGCTTCTTCGGAGATGATGAGAGAATTGATTTGGGCGAGGGCCCGTCCAGCACGGGCGAGGCCGGGGCTTAGGTCCTGAGGAAGTACACGCATGATCTCATCCTTTCTAGATGTGAATCAACAAGGTGATTCGTGTGATTAGGATCTCCATCTACCTGTGAGTCTACCCTCTGGCGGCACCTTCGGACAGGCCTTAGCCAAACCTCTCAGCAGTCGCGACGCCGGGCGGGTGGGGAATTGGCGGCAACCGTCGATGCTGCGTCGCAAAGGCTTCTCAACAATCTCGATGCAAAGAATGAAAGCGGTTGTCTTTATCCGTACTTGGCCCCCGGATGTGGTTAGCTGGAGGGCATGAGAAAAACCAAGAAGACCAGGGAGGAAACTTTAAAAGCTTCTCACCTGGTCTTGTTGTGCGCCATCAGGGTTTCGAACCCCGGACCCACTGATTAAGAGTCAGTTGCTCTACCAACTGAGCTAATGGCGCATTGTTGTTTCTGGCTGGACCACTAAAGCTAAGCTTTGGCGTTTCCTTGGCCTGTGCAACGAGAATTAACTTTAACATCAGATTGCGTTAAACAAAAAATCTGCAGGTAGACAACAGTTCTACGCCATTTTGAGTGCAAGATTCTAGGTCTTGAATCTAAGTATTTCTCGTAGCTCCGTGCGGTGCCTTGGGTGTCGATTCTAATCGTCGTTGGCCTCAATTCAGTCGCGTTTTAGTTGAGGAACTGGCGCACCTCCACCGTGAGAGGAAACCGTGAAACTGGTTAGTCGAGCCGGGCGAAAATCGGGGGAGTGGTTCGGACACAAAATAGTATTGATTTTGAAGTGTTGTGCTGCGACGTTCCCGGTTGGTATTGATTCGATAACGATGCGCGTGTTGCGTGCTGTCTAGCTAGTGTTTTGGCTGCTTTGTAGATAGATTGAAAGGGTTGTTTGGTGTGAGAGGGTTAGGTCTTTTCAGTTGTTCGGTCTTCGTAAAATAAATACTCGCCGCTTCAGCCGATCGGTTGTGGCAGTCGCAGTCGTCTCAGCGCTGGGGTTGGCGGGCTGCACCATTGAGCGCGGCACGGATGAATCTGATCCGCAGGCAGTTGATGCGGCATCATCCGATGGCAAGGGCCAGGTGCCAGACGCGGAGGCCGAGGAAGAAAAGCTCGCGCCAGAGATCTCTGTTGAAGATGGCGTGGATGACCACAACCCTTATGAGCCGGTCACCGTAACCTCCCTCGGGGAGGGGCTCGATGAAGTCACCATGACCAATGAAGAAGGCTATGTCGTATTAGAAGAGCTTTCTCAAGACGGCAGGGAGTGGTATTCGGCAGAGACCCTTGGTTTTAACCGCACTTATATGGTGGAAGCTAAAGACGAGAACGGTGAGACGTCCACTGTCACGTTCAAGACTCCAGAGATGGTGAACACCACCGCGGCATCCCTGTCACCACTGCCGGATTCTGAGGTGGGCGTTGGCCAGACTATCGGTGTTCGGTTCGGGGTCGCTATCCCGGACCGTGAGGCAGCCCAGGAAGCAATTACTGTCACTACAGCGCCGGAGGTAGAGGGTGCGTTCTACTGGCTCAATGACTATGAAGTGCGCTGGCGCCCGAAAGAGTACTGGGCACCAGGTACTGAGGTAGACGTTGATGTTGATATCCAAGGCGTCGATCTAGGAAACGGTGTCTTCGGTAGTGAAAATAATGAAACCAACTTCACCATCGGTGACCGCGTGACAGCAATTGTGGACGATGCCACGAAGCTGATGACCGTGTACAAAAATGGTGAGGTTCTGCGCACCATTCCAGTGTCCTTGGGCAAAGACGGTGGACGTTGGGCAACCCCGAACGGTCGCTATATCATTGGTGACCGCCATGAGTCCCTGTTGATGAACTCTGAGACCTTCGGCTATTCCATCCAAGATGGTGGCTACAAGACCATGGTTAATTACGCCACCCAGATGTCTTATTCAGGCATTTATGTCCACGGCGCACCGTGGTCAGAGTGGGCGCAAGGAAACACCAACACGTCCCACGGCTGTATCAACGTCACGGAAGAAGCGGCCCAGTGGTTTATGAACAACACCAAGCGCGGCGACATCGTCCTGGTGAAAAACACCACGGCGGGCACTTTGCCGGTCTATGACGGCCTGGGGGACTGGAATATGTCCTGGGAAGAATGGTCAGCCGGAAACGCTTAAGCTGGTAGCGAACTTTTCACCAGGTTCATGAGCGCATGAGTACAGTCGTACTTATGCGCTTTTCTGTTCTTGACCGGGCAGCCGGCACCCACGATGAGATCCCAGATGAGACATTGCGAGGCGTGGCAAGCCATGCGCAGCACGTGGAGAAGCTTGGCTTTTCACGCTTCTTGGTAGCAGAGCACCACGGTGTGCCGGGGATTCCAGGTTCGCAGCCGGCGCAGCTTGCAACCTACGTTGCGGCAAATACCAGCACCATCCGCGTGGGCACAGGCGGCATCATGGTGCCGAATCATCCGCCATATCTCATCGCGGAACAGATTGGACTGTTGCAGTCGCTGTTCCCGGACCGAATTGATATCGGGTTGGGGTCGTCGGTGGGCTTTACCAAGCCAGTGCGCCAGGCACTTAGGCAGGGAGAGCCAAAGGAGCTTAAGGCACGGTTGGAAGATGACGTTGAGGAGCTTTTGGGATATCTCGCCGGCGAAGGTGCGGTGAGTTCTTACCCGGCAGATCATGCGCGCACACCCATCTATATGCTCGCTGGTTTTCGTTCAGCGCTCACGGCGGCGAAGCTCGGGATTGGTGTGATTACTGGCGGGCCCGTGTCCACGCAGGCAGATGCCATCAAGGCTTATCGGGAGAACTTTCAGCCTTCGCAGGTCTTGGATAGTCCGCACGTGATTGCCTCGCTGAACATTGCCGCAGCAGACACCACGGAGGCTGCACGTGATTTGCTGTTGCCGGAGGCTTATTCGCAGGTACTTTCGCGTTCTACGGGTGTGTTTGAGCAGCTCAAGTCAGCGTCAGAACTGAACATCGAATCCTTAACGTCTCAGCAAAAGAAGCGAATTGATGAGTCGCTGGTCAATACTATCTACGGCACAGCGGCAGAGGTGCAAGCATTGCTTGCCGATGCCACCGCGAAGCTTGGTGTCGATGAATTCCTCGTAACAGGTGATATTCCAGACCGTGAGGGTCGCAGCCGCAGTGAAGAGCTGCTGGCTAGTTTGATGTAGTTCTTAATTGCGCTGCTCTTCGGTGGCAGTTGAAAGCTGCTCGATGAGTATGGAAATATTCCGAGTAGAAGAAATAAGCGCACCATAAAGGGGCCAGCTTGTTTCAGAAAGCTGGTTTTCAGCCACCATTTTCCGAGCTAGCCGGTCTAATTGGTCAACAGATGGTTCGACGTCTGCATCGGGGTCGCTGATGCGCATAGCTATTGTTTTAAGAATTGCTGACCAGCGCTCACGGAAGTGCTGGTCTCTTGGCGATTCTAAAGAACCTGTAGTTTCCAGCGTGCGAGTGAGGTTGCGAAGATGTGCGACGGCCTCGTCGAGCCCGGTCAAGACCTGTTCGTATTTCTCGCCGCTGCTTCCTTGGATTAGCAGACGGGGATTTTGTCGCCTGCTATTCTTTGCAAACTGAACGGTTGACCAAGACTGGTCCAAATCATTGCGTAATTGCTGGACAGCTTTTGACGACTCTAGTGCTTTGTCGCGGTCCCATTCTTCACTGAAATCATCGCTGATTTCGACCAATATCTCACCCATACGAACCCGGAGGGATTCCACGGTTTGCGCGGCTTGTTTTTCCCGCAACGGAGGAACAATAAGTAAGTTGACGCCGACACCAATGACCACTCCGATGCTGATTTCTAACATGCGGTCGATCAATGCCGGGCCATCTTCCGTAAACCCAGTGGAAAGAAGAAATACTGCGGTGGTGGCAATAGTCGCGCCTTCTTGCCGCAGGCCTGGGATTCGTGAGCCAAGCATGCCCAGTAAAAGAGCTAAAGCATAGCTCCATACTTCGACACCTAAGTATGTTCCAATCGCAGAGGAGAGAAGAACTCCTAACCCTGATGCAATGACCGTTTGAAACCCACTGGTTATAGAACTGGATACTGTCGGCTGCAAAACAAGGAACGCGACCCACGGTGCTAAGAATGGCATCTGTGAATCTAAAAGGTTTACGCAGATCCACCAGGTTCCGGTGGTGGCAATGACGGTTTTGAAGATCTGTAGTGCGTCCAGGCTTAGGTCGTTTTTTGGCATTTATGTCCTAGGGTCCTGTGCAGTCTTTTCTGCAGTACGGAGAATGGACCGGAGCATTGCGGGGAAGATGAACGCATGAAACGGTGCCATTGACCACCAATAGATTCTTCCTGCTAGTCCAGTTGGTGAATAGCTAGCTCGCTGGGTATAAGTGCAACCATTGTTGTTGGCTTGGACATCGAATGTCAGCCACGCGTCACCATCAATTTTCATTTCAGCTTTCAAAATTAGGCGATGAGGCCGTTCTAATTGCGCAACCCGCCACCAGTCAACACGGTCTCCGATTTCCAGACGATGAGGGTCACGGCGTCCCCCTAAGCCAGGACCGCCGAAAATTTTGTCCATGAATCCACGGATTCCCCACAACAATGGCGCCGAATACCAACCATTGTCTCCGCCTATTCCCTCGACGACCCGCCATATATCTTCTGGTGAAAGGCTACTGTGTGCTGAACGGACATCCTCGTATAGAGAATCACCGGCCCAATCAGGATCGGTGGCCAGATCATTGGCAGAGTTGCCAAATTTTGTCCAGCTTTGGTCCCACGATGTGGGTACGCCGCGGGCATCTTTAGCCTGCACGGCGAGTTTTACGGCGTGCGGGTAGTCAATTAGTCCACCAGGAGGATCTGGAATGATTTTTGCAATGCCGTGCTCTTCCGTGACGGCGTTTTCTGCCATGGATTGTGCAAGTGGAACCGCCAGTCGCGCCGGGACCGGGGTGACCAGGCCGATCCACCCACCTGACAACTTGTCCATGGGAAGCGGAATGGGGAGAGAATAAATGCGCCGCTTTAGCCCCCGAGATTGACCATAAATGTGCAGCAGGTCAGCGAACCTATAGGTGGTTCCGCATCCAATGTCGCATTGCTGATTCACCGCACTATCTAAGTCTGCCGCACAGACCAGGTAATACAGGGCATCACGAATTGCGATCGGTTCAATGGAATTACTTATCCATCCCGGTGCCACCATCACCGGGAGCCGTTGGGTTAAATGCCGAATAATCTCAAACGACGCCGACCCAGATCCGATTAGTGTTGCTGCCCGAAAAACTAGAGCTGGGGTTTGAGCAGCAAGAAAGCTGCGAGCTACTCGTTCTCTAGACCGCATATGCTTGGACAAGTCATCTAAAGGTTGATTTCGGGGATGCAGGCCAGATAAGTAGACGATTTGATCCACTTCTGCGGTATCGGCGGCATCAGCGAATATCTCAGCTGATTTCTGTTCGGTTTCTTCGAAGTCCTCACCTTTGTCGCCCATGGAGTGTACAAGGTAGAAAGCTACGTCTACGCCATCCATAATTCGCGATACATCTCTAGGTTCCCCTAGGTCTGCCTCGACAAGCTCTACATCATCTTTCCACGGGAATCGGTCGAAGCGTTTGATGTTGCGTGATGTAGCACGGACGCTAAAACCTGCTGCTAAGAGCTCGGGAATTAAACGTCCGCCTACGTACCCGGAAGCACCGGTGACCAATATAGTTCTGTCGGGATTCCTGGCGGAATACGCCAGAGTAGGTGTTGGTGAGGAGTTCATTTCACCAGCATAATTAAGTTTTCTTCACTGGGGCAGGAATTATAATTCGACCGTGCTTATGCAGGGCTTTCTCGCAGAGATTTAATTCTGTCGTATTCCTTGAGCGCTGCAGCACGGCTTTCCTTCAAGTCAACCAAGGGCTGCGGGTAATCAGGAGAGTTTAGTTCTGGTACCCAGCTCGAAACATATATGCCATCGGGATCAAACTTTTTGGCCTGCAGTTCGGGATTGAAAATTCTGAAATACGGGGAAGCGTCGTCTCCACAACCTGCTGCCCACTGCCAGTTGAATGCGTTGCTGGCCGGGTCTGCATCGACAAGTGTTTGCCAAAACCATTCTTCTCCATGGCGCCAATGGATACCAAGATTCTTAGTAAGGAAAGAGGCTACGAGCATCCGCACGCGGTTGTGCATGTGCCCGGTGTCCCATAGTTCTCTCATTCCGGCATCAACCAGGGGGATTCCGGTTGTTCCTGAACGCCACACGATTAATGCTCTTTCGAACCAGTCTGCTTCCGATTCAGGTAGCTGATGCCTGCTTTTCTTACTCAGAGGGCGGGTTCTTGGGTCTGTCGTGTCATGATCTGTGATTGATACGTTATTTTCTGAGTCCCACAGCCAATCAAAATGATTGAATTCGGCGCGCACGTTCGCTGTCGCGAGATCTGGCCGATGAAATAGCCGGTGCCAGGCAAAATCCCTCCACATAAGCTCACTGAGAAATGACCTTGAGTCCTGTGGGGCAAGCGAAGCCCGAGTGATGCTGTGCCAGATAAACCTCGGGCTAATCTCCCCAAATCTCAGGTGAGGGGAGAGTTCACTGGTAACTTTCAGCGCGGGGATATCGCGGCCCTCAGCATAACCTTTTCCTTCGGAATTGTTCAGAAGAGCAGTGATGAAACGTTGGAATTGCTCGTGTGCGCCCACTTCTCCGGGCGTCCAACGTGATTGAAGTCCATCGGTCCACTGAGCACCGGACGAGACAAGGTTGAGGGCATCGACGTTGCCGAGACTGTGTTCAAGTGAGGAGCCTGTCCCCGAGAGCGGGAAGTCAGGACCGATTTGAGTAGGAACTGCCGGGTCAGCTGGTTCATCTAGTAATTCCTTCAACTTCTTGCCGAAAGGCGTAAATACTTTATAGGGGTTTCCCTGACCATTGGTGATATTCCACGGTTCCAGCAGAAGATGGCCCGGAAATTCATAAGCTAAGATTCCTGAAGCCTCAAGCCTTTCCTTCACCGCAGCGTCAATGCTGCGCTGGGGCTCATGGTAGCGCTCACTCCAAGCGACAAACGTGGCATTGAGGTCGGTGGCCAGCTGCGGGAGCACTTGGCGAGGGTCACCATGCTCTGTTAATAGTGAAATGCCAAATGTGTCTAGGCGCTTGGCCAAGTCTCTTAGACTTTGATCCAACCACCAGTTGGATGCACCACCCAAAGCTCTGACGCCAGTGAGTTTCGGGTCTTCTACGACATACAGTGCGACGACATTACCCTCAGCTGCCGCAGCAGCAAGGGCGCTATTGTCAGTGAGCCGAAGGTCATCCCTAAACCACATAATTGAGGTGGTCTTAGCCGAACTGGTTTGAGCATCCAGGGTTTCAATCTGTTGTGTGCCACATGAATTGTCCATTTCACGAGCATAGTTTCCCTAGAGCTTCTTTGGGGATCCACTTTCTGGGAGAAGTAATTTTCCCAAGCCATTTCAGCGCTGCAGATATTGGTATAACCTGAAAACTACAGCTCAAACCCGGGCTGACCTACACTCCTTGGAGGAAACATGAGGCGCAGAATCGTTACAGTACTAGCTGCATTGGCAGTAGGAATAGGCGGGTTAACACCTGCGGTTGCTGTCGCAGACGTGTTTAATGGCGGCCGATTAGGTGGTGCTTCCTCCCAGTTTGTCCCTCAGGGATCATCGACTGCAGGCAATGAACTCCCAGAGAACTCTGAACCGGTAGACCTTGAGCGCTATCAGGGAACCTGGTACCAAGTAGCTGCCGTTCCTCAGCCTTTTAGCTTGCAGTGTGCGCACGACACTAAAGCTGAATACAAGGTTATTGATGACACCAAGGTTTCGGTCAAGAACTCCTGTGGCACCTTAGTTGGCCCAGATTCCAGTATTGAAGGCACCGCTTCAGTTCGTTCCGATGCTTCACTGAGGGTTAATTTCTCAGGCATTCCATACCAGGACCCGAATGGTCCTGTGAACTACCGGGTAACCTACCTGGATTCTGACTACTCACTGGCGATTGTGGGAGACCCGCAGCGTCGATCCGGATTTGTGCTGTCACGTACTCCGAACCTGGATGCCAACAAGTGGTCTCAAGTCCGCGAAATTGTTGAGCAGCGCGGCTGGTGGTCTTGTTCTTTCCTCACCGTACCTATGGCTAATGGCCGAGGGGATGTAGTACCGCTGTGTACGCAGTAGCGTCTTGAGTCAATGAGCTAAAGGGGCGACTTCTGGTTCATCGGAAACCTGAACACGGTTTCCGATGGCGTGAATAAGCACAAAGGTTAATTTCTTGATGCTCGGCAATCTATAGGAATACCCAAGCGAGTGAAATCGTAACCGCCGCTCCGGAGAGATAATTAAGCAATAAAAACATTCGCCATGAGGAATTGGCTTGTTCGCAAGTTTCGTCAGTAATACTCCAGTAACGAACCGTGATGAGCACGTAGCCAAGGGAAAACAGCGCTACAATTTGGCTCGGAAACGGGAGAAAAAGCAGCAGGATTGTGGTTAGAAGATAAAGAGCTGCTGATGCTCTAGTTGTCCAACGCGCTCCAAGGACGGTTGCGACAGAGGATAACCCTGCTTCTCGGTCAGCTTTGACATCTTGTACCGCGCCGAATGCGTGACTAGCAACACCCCAAATGAAAAAAGCTACTAGGCCAAGAACAAACCAACTACTAGTTTCTCCAACAGTGATGGTAGAACCAACTAGCGCTGGTCCGGTGAAGTGTGCCGATGACGTAACAGAATCTAAGATCGGTCTTTCCTTAAACCGCAAGCGGGGGGCGGAATAAGCAATCACTGAGAATATTGTTAACGCGAGCCACAACGCGGATGCTGCAGTGCCGTTGCAGAAAAGATAGGCGAGGAACGGAGCTGTTGTTAGTATTGAAGCCCACAGCAGTGGAGCATGCATTTGCTTGGGTAGGACTGCTCCTTCTATGCCTCCTTTTCGTGGGTTTCGGATATCTGATTCGTAATCGAAAACATCATTAATTCCGTAGAGAGCTATGTTGTACGGAACGAGAAAGAATACGGTGCCAAGGATAAGGATAGAATCAACTTCTCCTCCGCTAAGTAGATAAGCAGCTGCGAATGGAAAAGCCGTATTAACCCAGCTAATAGGGCGAGAAGCAGCTAAGATACCAGGAATCATGGTAGTCATTTGCGCCCTCCTGCGTGCGGCCAGAGTGCGGAGATCACGAGTACAACGAAAAGTGGGTAAAAGAAATCCTCGATGGGCACTAGCCCTATACTGAGTCCCAGGTTTTGCGAGCTTCCATATTCAATTAGTTGAGCGTGAATCATTAAATTGTCAAAAATGGCCGTCAAAACCAAGAGAACAGCAGCGGAAATTAGCGTGACTAGAACTTGATTACCGGAAAGTTTGCGATTCCGCGCCCAAATCAGTGCAGCCAGCCCTAAGAACGGGATACTTATTAGCAAATAAGTCATTTCGATTGAATCCTCTCCACGAGTCCGCGGATCCCTGAAACTAGATTAATCGTTAAGTATGTAAGGAAAAAGAGGAAAAATGGTTCCTCGATCGGTAATTCGGGAGCAATCTCGATTCCGGTCATATACGGGGAGCTACCGCGGGAAAAGGTGCCAGTTACGATCCCGGAAATATCCCAGATTATGAAGGCAATGACCATCGACAAGCAAAGCAAAGATGCACGCTTAAAATCTCGAAAGAATGCTAGGTTCCAGCGCCAATCACATAGGACCATGCAGCAGATTAAGACTATTAAAATCGATAAATATAGAAGGGTCATGCTGTCGCTCTATTCACCATAGACTCGATCCACAATGCGACTTCGGTCAGCCCAATTGCAACTTCTGTGGGTAAGTCCGCGCGTTCGATGTGTTCGATTGCAGATCGTATGTGGTTTCGAGTTTCATCGGCAACTTGGGGAACAGTTTGAATTGATGCAAGGGTGGCTCGATTGACGGCAGAGTCCAATGCAACGCCGGCGATGTCATTGGCTGCCTGGAACGCTGCACCCAGTTCTCGGGCAATCGGCACTGTTGGTCTTGGATCTCTACCCGCGGCCAACGAACCCAGATGCAATGGGCATGCAAAGCTGTAATCAGAAGTCTTCAATGCGTTTGCCCGTCGAATGCTATCGGGGTCGGGATCAAGCTGATTTCCATTTTCGATATCTAGAATTTCTCCTCGAACGGTTATTTCAGAGGAATGTGCTAATCGATTCAGCGCTGATCGCACAAGGGAATCGCCGAGTTGGGAACTGCTAAGCAATTGGAATGAGCTGATGATCCCTAAATCACCGGCGAGAATAGCAAGAGAACCGCCTAAATGATTGTTATCGAATTTCACAGAGAAATCTTTGTGAAGCGTTGGGGAACCGCGGCGCGTGGAATCCCCGTCAATGAAATCATCATGAATCAAGAAAGCGCCGTGCACTAGATCAACACATGCACCAAATACGGTGGCGGCTTCCCGCGCCGTTCCTTCGACACGCCCTGCTGCTATGTGCACCAGCCGTGCCCTGAGGTGCTTTCCGGACAGTGCGTAACGCGATAGCCCAGAGACAGCTTGCTCAACCATCGGGGAGGTCGCATCTGCGTGCGTTCGAAGATGTCGTGTGAGGAGCGACAGGGATTCACTCACGCGGTTGTCAACCCACTCGTGGTTCATGTATTTTTCCGTTCCAGTAGTCGGCGGTTCGGCGGACTCGTCTTCCAGTTCACGAAGATCGTGTGAAATCCGCGATGAAACCTTGTGAAGATTTGTCTGAGTCCGAAGAGCGGACGTGGATCTGTGTCCAAACTTAGATCGTCCTGAAGCCAGATCGTTTCATTCGCCCGAACCGCAAAGGATATGTGAATATCGTCGTGTACAAAGGGATCAGACAAATCGAGGTGTGAGCGCACCTCTTGCCACCAACTTGTGAGAATTGAGCAGTTGGTCCCGAATAAAGGGACGTGACCTAATGTTGAACCTACGGCTTTTTGATAGGCCTTCAAGTAGATCCGGCTAATTAGATCCCCCTTCCAACCAGGAAGTTCGAATCTTGCAGAGCCGGTAATACCTATGACCGACTTCCCAGAGGCTAGGTCTGCAAAGTTCCAAACTTGATGAACTTGTTCAATGAAGTCACTTGGAATGATTACATCTGCATCGGTTCGAAGTATTACATCAGAACGCGCTGCATCGAATCCTGCCGCTGTTGCACGGAGAACACTTGGCTGGCTTTCGTAGATAATCCGGGCACCGTATTTTTTAGCGACCTCCTGAGTCTTATCTGTAGAGGCATTATCCACGACAATAATCTCATCAGGAGCTAGAGTTTGCAGGCTCAAACTTTTGAGAGTTCTCTCCAGTAATGCTCCGTCATTTCTGCACGGGATAACGACGCTAATAGTTCGCAAAACTTCTGAAGTTGGCTGGCTAGAAGTTTCTGGGTCGGTGGTTTCTCTCCCTGAGTGGCGGTTTTTAGAGATCATCATTAAGCCGCTCTAAAACGTTTTCCGCGGAGATTAGACATAGCGGTATCCCAACTCCAGGTACAGTTGTTGCCCCAGCGTAATAAAGACGTTCTACCTTCTTGGACTTGTTTCTCCCTCGGAAAAATGCTGACTGTTTCAGAGAATGACCAGGCCCAATAGAGCCGCCAGACCAAGCATTGTAGTCTGCTGCGAAATCCGCGGGCCCAATCTCATGCCGAGCAACAATTCGTGCTTCGAGATCATCGATCCCTGCGCGCAACGCTAACAGCTCGAGAGCCGAATCTGACACCTCTTTAACCTCATCGAAACTGGAATCGGCTGCGACAGGAATCAGTAGAAAAAGGTTCTCACAGCCTGTCGGTGCGACCTCAGGATCGGTTGCAGAAGGCTTGCAAACATAAATAGATCGTGACCAGTCGCCCTTGTCTGAAAGCGCATCGAAATCTTTTATCCAATCGTCGCTGAAGAACAAATTGTGATGTGCGAGTTCAGGGAGCAAGCCACGGATACCTAACATCACAAGAACTGTGCCGATTCCTGGATCTCGGCGGCTGAACCAATCAGCTGGATAAGTCCTGAATTCTTCAGGCAGCAGCTGAGTTTCAGTATGGTGCAAGTCTGCACAGCTAACCACGACATCGGCGTGGATGTGTTCGCCGTCTACTACTACACCAGTGGCTTGACGGTTATCGACCGTAATACTTGTAACTTGGGATGAAAAACGGAACTCAACTCCTTCCTTGACTGCTAAGCGGTGGAGCGACTTAATAATGGCGTGGAAACCACCCATCGGGTATCCAACGCCCAGCGTAAGGTCAGTGTGGCTCATAAGGTGGTAGAGCGCAGGGACTTTATCAGGCCGAGAAGACAAGAATACTGCTGGGTAAGACAATATTTGGCGAAGCCTTGTGTCTTTAAAACGCCTATTTACATAGTTTTCTAGCGGGGTTAGTAGCAAAGTCGCTAAAAGTGAAATGTTAGTTAGTATTTTGCGCTGCAGGAATACGGAAAATTTAGAGAAAGTGGTGTACAGAAAATTGTCGAATGCCGTGTTATAGGCAAACTCCGCACTGGCTAGATACTTTTCCAGCTCTAGTCCGGCACCAGGTTCAATTGATTCGAAAAGCTCCATGACATTTTGCTTTCCAGCAGGAACATCGATATGCGCATACCGCTCTGGGAAGACCCGATATGCGGGGGCAGAGAGCGGAACAATCGTTAGCTCTTCATCGACTGAGGTGCCCATCTGGGAAAAATATCGTTCAAAAGCGTCAGGCATTAGGTACCATGATGGCCCGGTGTCCCACCTGAAACCCGCTTCTACGAGACTCCCAGCGCGACCGCCGAAATCTTTGTTCTTTTCGAAGACAGTCACCCGGTACCCTTTACGCGCCAGTAAACCGGCCGTGGCAAGTCCTGCAGCTCCAGCTCCAATGACTATCGCGGTATTAGTCATTGCTTCCTTCTTAATGCTGTGCCGGCGGCTTGAATTGAAATAGCGAGCTTCTTGGCACCAGAAACTCGTATACGCTCGCGGGTTGGCCCGGATTGGGCCAACCGACTTGTCAATTCTTCGAAAATCCCGGTAGCGGTTAAGACGCCAGCTCGAGCAGTCAACGGCAAGGAGGGAATGACTTCTTTTGCCAACTTCAAGTCCATCACTATTTCTTTGATTATCTTTGATCGCTCAGAATCTGGTGGGAAATACTCTCGACCGAGCATTTCAGTGTCTTCACTTTGGTCTCTTAGAAAGTTAATCTTTTGAAATGCAGCGCCCAGGCTCTTAGCGCCAGTTTGTAGCCGCTGTTTTTCAGAAGCACTGGTTGGGTGATCGGTGAGGAAGATATCAAGGCACAACAGGCCAATCACTTCGGCAGAGCCGTAAACATAGTCTTTCAAACTGGCGTCGTCGTGCTGTTTGATATCGAGATCGCTTCTCATTGAGGTGAAGAATGCTTCTAAGTGCGCATCTTCTAACTCGCACCTTCGAGCGGTATTGGAGAACGCTTGAAGGATAGGGTCAGTATGGAACCGTTCACGGCTGGCCGAACGCACCTGTTGTTCGTATTCGTCGAGTAATGCGGGTGGATTGCCGCCAGCCAAACGTGCTGTGCCGTCCACGATTTCGTCTGCAATTCTTACAACTGCATAAAGATTTCTAATGTCGGTTCTCGTGGGCTCTGAAAGTAACCGAGTCGCTAATGCGAAGCTAGAGGAATACCGAGCAATGATTTGGCTTGCCGCCCGTGAAGCGCTTTCGTTGTAAACCTTGATTAGTGTGTTTGTCGAACTCAGCATTTGGGTTCCTCTCCCCGGAACGGGCGCAGTAGACAACTTATTAATGTAAGCATACGGACATCTAGTGGTCGCTGCTTTGGGTAGCAAAGATGGGTCCTGACCCCGGAAAGTTAGCCAGGTTGGGGGTATGCTGCCTTAGATAGTGTCGATGTGCAACTTGCCGAATATTCCGCAGAACACGAAACGATACTCCAGTAACTAATGCGCCAAATTTCCTAGGTTTCAGAATACTTTAAGGAGCAAGTGATGGGGCGGAAGACATCGAGACAAATTGCTGCCATGGGGCTCTGCGTTTCATTACTATCTGCTTGTGGGGCTATTCCCGCTGATTCCATTGGCACTTTGGATCGTGCACGTGATGGGGAATTAGTAGTTGGCGTTTCAGCGCACCAACCTTGGACGGAAGTGTCTGATGCAGGCGAGTATTCCGGTTCTGAAGTTGACCTCATTGAAGGGTTCGCTGAAAGTATTGGTGCAGACGTTCAATGGTACGCCGCCCCCGAATCTGTGCTGGCGGGCAAGATCAAAGAAGACCAGCTAGATGTTGTTATCGGCGGTTTAACCTCTACTTCCCCGTGGTCAACGCATATGGCGTTTACTCGTCCGTATACGAAGGTTGATGGGGAAAGCATGGTGATGGGCACCCGGCTCGGAGAAAATGAGCTGCTAGTGGCACTGGAGCGCTATTTGGCGAAGGAGTTTGGTGAGACTTCATGAAGCTAAGGATGGATAAGCTAGGGAAACCAAAGCACGACAGTCTTCCTGAGAAGCTGCAGGACACGATGCACAAGGCTGTGCGTTTAGAGTGGGTGACCATCGGGTTCACAAGCGTCACTATCATTTTGGTCGGAATTGTTGCTGGGCAATCACAGGCGATGCGTAGCGCGTGGGTAGAAGATATGCTTTCTTTGGTCCCTCCCGTTGCCTTTCTTATTGCCTCGCGGATTATCCGGGTAGCGGCCAATAGAAAACAGCCTTATGGCTATCACCGCGCTATTGCAATCGGCCATCAGGCAGCGGCGCTGGCACTGCTCATCATGGGCGGGTTGTTGGTCTATGAGTCAATTTCGGCCCTTATTAAGCAGGAAAAACCTCCGATTGGAGTGATCGTGCTTTTCGGGCAGGATATATGGATGGGGTGGTTGATGATTATAGTCATGACCATTACCGCCATTCCGATGGTCATTCTTGGACGAATGAAGCTTCGCCTGGCCAAAGAATTACACGATAAGTTGCTTTACGCAGATGCTGCTATGGCGAAGGCAGATTGGGGTACTGCGGCTGCCACTATTGTCGGTGTGCTCGGTATAGGTCTCGGGTTCTGGTGGGCTGACTCGATTGCAGCATTGGTAATTTCAGTGTCCATTGTGAAAGACGGAGTTACCAATATCAAGGCAGCTGTGTCAGGGCTCAGTGATGCACGTGCCACCCGGTACGATAACTCGGCTTTCCATCCGCTCACCGACGACGTCGAGAAACTTGCTCGCGAGACGGGTTGGGTCTTGCAAGCCCGGGCGCGCATTCGCGACCAGGGGCACATCTTCCATACGGAAATGTTTGTTGTTCCAGTATCTGATTACGTGCCTACTTTGGAAGATACTTCGCATTTGCGAAACCAGATTGAAGAATTGGACTGGAAATTGCAGGATACAGTCGTAGCCGTGGTGGAAGAGCTAGACAGTAAACAAGTTCCGCCCTCGGATGAGAATCAAGCCGAGAGCGGTCCTGGATAGGTTTTCAATCAGCGCAGTTGCAGCTTCATGAGTGCTGTTTCGCTTAAGGGGTGGGTGTTCCTCCGGTAACACCCAGGGTTTCACCGGCTACATAGCTTGCTTCATCAGATGCTAGGAAGACGTAAGCGCCGGCTAACTCGACTGGATGGCCAGCTCTGCCGATCGGTGCGTGCTGGCCAAAACCTTCAATCTTTTCCTGCGGTTGGCCGTGGCTTGGCTGCAGCGGAGTCCAAAATGGCCCTGGTGCCACAGAGTTTACGCGAATGCCTAGGTCAATAAGGCTGGTGGCCAAGCCCTTGGACAGGTTGTTCATAGCGGCCTTCGTCATGGCGTAGTCCAACAAGGTGGCTGAAGGTTCATAAGCCTGGATCGAGGATGTGAAAATGATGGAAGAACCAGGCTGCAAGTGGGGGATAGCGGCCTTGGTGACGCGAAATGTCCCGTACAGATTGACCTGCATGGTGTGATCAAAATCTTGGTCATCAATGTTGGTCAGGCCATCAGCCCACACTTGGCGTGAAGCATTATTGACCAAGATGTCTAGGCCGCCGAGAGCCTCGACGCTCTTTTCCACCAGCGTGCGGCAGTATTCCGCGTCCTTGAAATCGCCTGGGTATGCAAATGCTGTTTGGCCCGCATCTTCAATGGCTTTGATGACACGGTCGGCATCAGGTTGTTCTTCTGGAAGATAAGCAATGGCTACGTCGGCGCCTTCGCGTGCATAAGCAATAGCAACGGCTGCGCCGATACCGGAATCGCCGCCGGTGACCAAAGCCTTTCGGCCCCGTAATCTGCCGCTACCTTGGTAATTATCAAGGCCAATGTCTGCCTGTGGTGACAGTTCAACGTCAAGGCCTGGTTCGGGTTGGGTTTGTTTTTGCGGGTCAACAGTGGGGTATAGCGTACGTGGATCTTGTGGCATTTTCTGAGCCTCTTTCCTCGAACGATTCATTGAACAACACCCAGCATAGGGACATTAGTGGGAATTTTCGATGTCGTCTTTTTCACGTAGCGGCCACACAACATTGGCGGCTAACGGGATCTGGTGGGATGCACTTTCTAGAATGTGCATGAAGTATCCGGCAGTATTAGGGATAGCAATGACATCACCTGGCTTAACGCCGTGGGGGAAGCGAATACGACGGCGTAAAATGAGCTCGTCTTCGATGCAGTATGCGCCCACCAAGTAGGCTTCAAGTTCTTCGCCTTCAGTCTGATTCACGCTATCAGTGACATGCAGTGGGTCAATTAGAAAATCATCGGATGTCGTGCGGCATTGTGTACGGTTCATTGCCACACCAACCAATGGCAGTCCGTCACTACGAGTCTTCACAAAGGCCACTTCCGTCAGAATGAGGCCACACCCATCAAGCAAACTCCGGCCGGGCTCCAAGTGCAGGCGCAGCCCGCGATCGATGAGCATCTGCGCAACACCGTCAGCAAGTACGTCCTCAAGCCATGCTCCGCGAACCGGTGACTGGTGGAAAGGGTAGGTGTTGGACAGTGGGTCAGCTTTCCATGTGAAAGGATCTGCGTAGCCGTCGAGCATGGCAGTGCGCGCGTCATGGTAGCGCTCCCATTGTTCAGTGGAGTCGATATAGCTCATAGGCACGCCACCTCCGAGATCTATGAATTGGGGTAAATGACCCGAGATACGGAGAGAATCGATGAGATTGCAACACTCACGAAGGGCAATGGAACGGTCTTTTGCTGCGTAGCCATGAAGGTGAACATGCAACCCGACAATGTCGATGCCAGGGATTGACGTATTGAGATGTTCTGCCCACTGAGCTGCTCGTTGACCAAATCGTGTGGGCGGCATGGCCAAAGGGTCGGGAGCTACACGGGGAGCTACCCGCGCAACTCGGCCGGCAGCTAGGTTCGCAATCCGATCAAGCTCATCGCGTGAATCCGCAGAGATAACAACGCCTTGGGAGATTGCTAGTTCAAGTAGGCGATCCGGTTTAACAGCTGCTGATAAAATGATTCGCTCGCCTAGTACTCCTCGGTCGAGTACTTGCGCCAGCTCACGCTCACTAGCCACGTCAACACCATGTCCTGCATCGCGCACGGTGTCAACGAAAGTCAATGCCTTATTGGCCTTGCGGGCAAAGAAGATTCGGGTATCCACACCCATCTGCTTGCCTGCATTAACCAGCTCATCAATATGGTTTGGAAGCGAGCCCGCATGTAATACGTTGACGGGACTGCCGAACTTCTCAAGTAAGTCCCGGCACGTGGAAGGATCTGACACGAGTTCTTCTGCCCAGGGCTCGATGCGAGCAGTCAGAGGCGGGATGCCGTGAGCATGTTGGGTGGCGGAACTTGCACTGTTGATAACCCGCTGTGCCCAACGTGGAATTACGTCATGCAGGGTTCTTGACAAAGTATCGTTTCCTAGCACGACATCTTCAGTCATCCGACCTACCGCAGCTAAATGTTCTTGGCCGATGACCGAGCCATCGCGAGATACATCTAATCCTCGTGTTCCGGGACGGATATGAGCGCGGCCTTGCTCAACCAAGCGGCCAATTAAGGTCCCGGGAATAACACCAGGTGGTGGTATCACAGCGTCAATAACTACGGTGATGTCCAGCTCGCAGATAAGCTCTTTCAGCGGTTCGTTACCGCGGTCTAGATGGGAGGTATCAACCGTTCCTTGGTCGATGAGGGTCTGAAGGTGCGTTGCACTTTCGGGTGGCGGGCCAAAAGCGACGCGTTCCATTTCCCGGGCTAAATCCGCGAACCCACTTAAACTATCGCGGCCCCCGTAAGAAGCGCGGTCCACAATGCTGGGATACATATCGCGCCAAGCAACTCCTAAGCCCCACGCATCATTTTCTATGCCGGCGCGCTGTTGCACCTGGTACGAGACATCATGAAGGACCGCTTGAAGCTCAGATAGATTTTTGACGCTTGATATCTTCTGGGCTCCAGCGTCCAAAATGTCACTGAGAACAATCCCGCTAGTATCAGGCTTAGAAGACATTAGTTGGCCTGTGCGGGTGACGGGAATAAAGACTGCCGGTTGGCATACGCGCGTGATGTCGATAAAGGTTAGCGCGGCTCCCCGTACAAGAACACGGTCGTGCGGACCGATATCGTTTAGATTGCTAGCCGGGTATGGAGAAGAAATAAGGCGCACGTTTTCAGGGACATCGTGGTGAGTTAGCACACCAGGCCAGCTTGTGGCATGGCCGGTGGCCAGCAGCACCTCATCGAAGTACTCGCCGTGCACTGTCCAACGGCCGTTCGATCCCGGATCGGGTTCAAGATCTTCCACACGCATTGCGTGTTCGGTGAGACTGCATCCACGAGGTAGATATCGTTTTAAAGCCGCCCACGAATCCGCCAAAAACTCTCCAACCATCCGGCGGGGAGGAAAATCAGCTTCTGTACCGCGCGCACGGAGCCATTCATCAAAGCTTCCCAGCTGGGTGCGGATGATAGAAGAACGAACATTGACCAACCATTCTTCGGGTTGATCGAGAGTATAAGCTACACCTAATCCGTCGTCATAGACATGGAGATCTACATCCACCGACCGTTGTCGTGCGAGCTCAAGCAGTTCTTCCGCGGCCCATAACCCTCGTGGTCCGCCACCGATGATTGCCACCTTGATCACAGGTTTTTCTCCACCCAATCGTCGTTGTAAATAGTTTCCATGTACCTAGTTCCATCATCATGCACAATCACCACGACATCACTACCTTCTGCAATACTAGGCCGAAGTTTCTCCACAGCTGCGATAACTGCCCCTCCTGAAGCTCCTGGAAGGATCGCTTCTGTCCTCACTAATTTGCGGGCCGCATCAACAGATGCCCGATCATTAATACGGATAACCCTGTGGGGAGATAGCTGCTTGGAAAGCTCAGGCACCATGCCAGCACCAAAACCTGGAAGGTGGCGGGTGCCCGGAAGGCCATCGAAAAGAACTGAACCTTCTGCATCTACCGCCGTGACCTGGGTTGCCACATTGTTCGAAGCAACATAGTGCAGGCAACCGCCGATAGTTCCTGTGGTGCTAACTGCTACAAGAAGGTGATCCGGTGCGTGACCGAGCTGGGTCACGATTTCGGTCATCGTGCCTTTGTCATGTGCTACAAACGCCGCTGTATTGGAATATTGGTCTAAACAGAGGGCTTCCGGCATCTCCTCAAGTAACTGAGCCACGCGAGCACGCCGCGCAACAAGCCAATCGCCTGTGTCAGGATCTGGTTGGGTGATTTGATGCACCACAGTTCCAAGCGCTTTCATATGAGCGACGGTGGTGCGGTTCGCGCGCGGGTCCACGACGCAATGAAAATTCCAGTCACCCAGCACAGCTTCACGTGAAAGCGCGATACCCAGGTTTCCCGAACTGGACTCGACGACCGTGGCCCCCGGCTTGAGGCTGCTGGCCGTGACCATGGCATGCGCTGTTCGGTCCTTGGCGCTGCCACCCGGGTTGTAGGCCTCTAGTTTCGCCCACAGGTTGAAATTCCAATCTCGGGCCAGTCTATCGAGCCTAACAAGTGGAGTATTACCAATGGCATCAGCGATAGTGCGACCGGAGTTACTTATCATGCATGCGAGCATACGTGCGTTTCAATGCTAGAGCAGGGATGAAAATGTAAGCGTAAACTATTTCGACGTGCATAGCGGTAGGTACTCGCGTCCTGAACGGTCTCAAGCAACCGTCCACAACTGAGGTGAATCTCAGTCTTACGATCCACATCTATTCGTGCTGCGTGCAGATCCTAATGCTGGTGCGCGCACAGAACTCCTGAGCTGATGGAGTTGCCTATGCAGGGATATAACATAGCTGCGTCCTGCTGGAAACACTAACCTGGATTGAAACCTGCCCCAGCCCCCAGCTTCCTAAGAAACACCAGAAGATAAAAAGATACCGCCGAAAGGAAAGTACTCTGTTCCAACCTGACGACGGTATCTGTCAACCATGTCTCGAGTAATAGTGTCAACTATGTCTCGACTGATCGCAGTGGGGTGGCTGACGGGGCTCGAACCCGCGACACCCAGGATCACAACCTGGTGCTCTACCAGCTGAACTACAGCCACCATTGCCGCTCTAAAGCAGCGTATTAAAGATTAACCCACTTATCCGAATTTACAAAAACGCCTGGTAGGAAGCGCTTGATTCCTTGGCTGCTTCGGTTGCTTCCGTGGATGTTGGGCCCTCGTCTGAACGGAAGACGGAGCGACGGTAGTAGTCCAATTCGCGGATGGACTCCACGATGTCGGCGAGCGCGCGGTGGGCCATGCCCTTCTCGGGTTGGTTGAAGTAGGCGCGTGGGTGCCAGCGGCGTGCGAGTTCCTTGATCGTGGAGACGTCCACCATGCGGTAGTGCAAGGCTGCGTCTAGGCGAGGCATGTATTCGCGGATGAAGGTGCGGTCGGTGGCAATGGAGTTGCCCGCTAGCGGTGCTGGGTGTTCCGGGTCGCAATGTTCTTCAATGAGGGCGAGTACTGCTGATTCGGCATCGGCTAGCGATGTTGTTGCGGCCTTAATCTCCTCGGTAAGTCCCGATGAGTTGTGCATATTGGTGACGAAATCATCCATTTCTGCCAGCTCTTTCTCAGTGGCGTGAACGACAATGTCGAGCCCTTCGCCGACGATATTGAGATCGGCATCCGTGATGATCGCGGCGATTTCCACAATGACATGGCGCTTTGGATCGAGCCCCGTCATTTCAAGGTCAATCCATACGAGGCGGTCATGTTTCGCGGGAGTGTGCGTAGAAGACATAGCCATCATCTTAACCCCTGCTGTTTCCTGGAATTTCCAGCCCCCGGATAGGGGTGATTAATAAAACGTTGACAAGGGCGAAACTTTGCCTAATAATGCAGGTGGGCACTAATTCTATAGAGCAATAGAAATAGTGACTAAAATAGTTTTATAAGAAAAGTAGTGATTGACTTCACTTTCGCGAGGGAATTAGGGCAAAATTCTCCACATCTAACACGAACCTTCGCGTTGGGTCTGTGCGAATAACTCAAACAAAAAGGAGCCCTCATGGCAGCCTTATTCGATTGGCTAAATGGCGTAATCTGGTCACCAGCATTGGTTTTCCTCTGCTTGGCTGCCGGCGTCTACTTCACCATTGTCACCAAGTTCATCCAGATTCGCGGCATTCCGGACATGCTCAAGCAGCTTGTCCGCGGCCAAAAGTCTGAAAACGGCGTCTCTTCCTTCGAATCCCTGATGATGTCCCTGGCAGGACGCGTTGGTGTTGGCAACATCGCTGGTGTTGCTACCGCTATTGCTTTCGGCGGCCCAGGCGCTGTCTTCTGGATGTGGACCGTGGCACTGCTCGGCTCCGCAACCTCATTCATCGAATGTACTCTTGCTCAGATTTACAAAGAGCAGGACAAGGACACCGGTGAGTACCGTGGTGGCCCTGCGTACTACATCGAAAAGGCATACGCGCACACCAAGGCTGCACCATTCATGCTTATCTATGGCATTGTCTTCGCAGTCGCAATGATTCTGGCAACTGCTTACTTCCTGCCTGGCATCCAGGCAAACGGCGTTTCCAACGCTGTTGAAAATGCATGGGGTGTATCCACCACCATCACCGGTGTTGTTCTGGCTGTTGTTCTGGCTGTCATCGTTATCGGTGGTGTGAAGCGAATTGCATCCTTCGCGTCCATGGTTGTTCCATTCATGGCGGTTATCTACATCATCATCGCCATCATTATCCTGTTCATTAACTACCAGGACATTCCTGAGGTATTCAGCCTCATCTTTACCTCTGCATTCAACCTGAACGCTGGCTTCGCTGGCATGCTTGGCGTTGCAATCATGTGGGGCGTTCGTCGTGGCATCTACTCCAACGAAGCTGGCCAGGGTACCGGCCCACAGCACGCTGCTGCAGCTGAGGTTTCCCACCCAGCTAAGCAGGGCTTTGTTCAGGCTTTCGCTGTTTACGTTGACACCCTGTTCGTGTGCTCCGCAACCGCATTCATCATCATCTCCACCGACATGTACCGCGTGTTCGAGGGCGGCTCTGAAGATGGCGCGATTGTCTACGAAGGTCCAATGCTTCCTTCTGACATCGCCGTTGGTCCTGGCTTTGTCCAGGAAGGTATGGATGCTCACTTCTCGGGCTTCGGTCCAAGCTTCGTGGCATTGGCTATTATGTTCTTCGCCTTCACCACCGTGCTGGCTTACTACTACATGGCTGAGACCAACCTGGCGTACTTCAACCGCTGGATCAAGAACTCCAACGTTCGCCGCGGCATCATCTGGGTACTGCGTGTTCTGGTTGTTATCTCCGTTATTGTTGGCGCGACCTCTGCTTCTGGTGCTGCATGGGCACTGGGCGACATCGGCGTGGGTGCGACTGCATGGCTCAACATCATCGGCATTCTGTTCCTCCAGGTCCCAGCTCTCAAGGCTATGAAGGACTACTACGAGCAGAAGAAGGCTGGCAAGGATCCACAGTTCGACCCAGAGGCGCTTGGTATCAAGAACGCGACCTTCTGGGAGAAGCGCAAGCTGGAGAAGCCTGAGCTCTACGGCAACGCTCCAGTTGCTCCAACTGAGACCGCTCCAATCAAGGAGTAATCAATAGCTCGGTGAGTTAGAGTGCTCAAAGGCTCGGTATGAATGAAGTTTCATACCGAGCCTTTTGCTTATGTGAAAAGCGAGTTTCGCTACTTCCGTGAAAATCTTTCCCTCGCTCTTACGTGAAAATCTTGCTTGACAAGATTTTCACCCCATCTTGGAATAAAACTTTCCAATGACTGGTGCGATGACTGGGGTGGGAAGAACTTGGGAGAGGGTGTTCATTGCTTTGGATAGTGGGCCGGGGACAACGCGGCGTTGGTTCTTAGCCATGGCGTTGAGAGTTTCTTCGGAGCAAGATTCGTAGGTGGTCCAAAGGAAGTCTGGGACGACCTTGTCCACGATGGATTGCTCTGACTCGGGGATGACGGCTGCGCGGACTGGGCCCGGCGCGAGCAGGGTGCAACTAATACCGGACTTCTTTAGCTCATAGTGCAAAGCCTCAGTAAAGGCGTTGACGCCGGCTTTCGTCATGACGTAGGTGGCGTTGTAAGGGATTGGGACGTTGCCGGCCGCGGAGCCGACGTTGCAGATTGCGCCGGAGCGGCGCGGCAGCATCTGGTCCAGTGCTGCGCGGGTCAAACGGTGTACGGCCGTGGCGTTGAGCTGGAACTGATTGGTTTCGTACTCCCAGTCCTGGTCCATGAACTTGCCGAAGCTGGCGATGCCCGCGGAGTTAATAATGATGTGAATCTTGGTTTCAGCCATCTTAGAAATGACCTCATCCACATCTTCCTTCTTGGACAGATCCGCTGGCCAGCTGAGGGCGTCGATGCCGTGGTTGCCCAAGAGTACATCGGCAAGCGACTGCAAAACATCTTGCCGGCGGGCAATGAGAATAACATTGTGTCCCAACTTGGCAAGGTCACGCGCCATTGCTTCACCGATTCCCTGGCTAGCACCCGTGATGAGCGCGTAGGAATCTTGAGCGGGGGAGGGAAGTGCCATGGTGTGTGGAAGTCCTTTCACTTCAGGCAATAAGAATTCAAAGCTAATTCTAGTTCTTAATATGTGGTCCTATTTGTAGGTCTCAAATCTACTGCACTAGCAGAGCAGATGAGATGGTGAACCGCCTTGTGCGCAATGAGTAAGTACTGCGAATAATTTCTTCAGGAATATAGCTCAGGGGCCATGTGTTGAAGCGGATGTACTCATTTGAGCTAGGAGGAAATAATGACCAAACTTTTTGAACCCGTACAGATTGGTAAGTACACCCTGTCCAACCGCGTCACCATGGCGCCTTTGACTCGCCAGCGCGCGGGCGAGGACGGAACCCCTACCGAGCTGCACGCGGAGTATTACTCCCAGCGTGCTTCGGCTGGTCTAGTAGTTACTGAAGGTGTATTCCCGGCTTATAGCTGCCGTTCCTTCCCGGGCCAGGCAGGTCTTGCAACCGATGAGCACGTTGAGGCGTGGAAGCCAGTTGCCGAAGCGGTTCATGCCCGCGGCGGTGTTATCTTTGCCCAGGTGATGCACGGTGGACGCACCTCCCACCCGGACCTTTTGCGTGATGCGCCAGTCAAGGCACCAAGCGCGCTTCCTACCGGCGGTGACGTGCGCGGCTTTAGCGGAAAGACCGAAGGTGTTGTGCCGGAAGCCCTGACCTTGGAGGAGCTGCCTGCAATTGTGGATGAATTCCGCCAGGCCGCGCGCCGGGCGGTGGACGCTGGCCTAGATGGCGTGGAAATCCACGGTGCTAATAGCTACTTGCTGCATGAGTTCCTCGCACCGAACTCGAATGTGCGTGAGGACCAGTACGGCGGAAGCCCAGAAAATCGCGCCCGCTTCGTGGCTGAAGTTATCCGTGCTGTTGCCGAAGAGATTGGTGCTGAGCGCACAGCACTGCGCATTTCCCCGCAGCACAATATTCAGGGCATTGCTGAAACGGATGTGCAGGAAACCATCGCTACTTACCAGGCGCTTTTCGAGGCAGTCTCTGATCTGAAGCTGGCTTATATTTCCATTTTGGCCAATGACCCGGAAAGCGACGTCAGTGTCGAGCTGCGCCGCCAGATTCAAAAGGAGCACGGCTGGCCGCTGCTTCTTAACTCCGGTTTCGCCGTGGTGACCCAGCTTGATGAAGCTAAGCACATTGTGGATGACCTAGGCGCCGATGCTGCTGTCGTGGGCCGCATGCTCATTGCTAACCCGGACCTGGTTGAGCGCTGGGAAACCGGTGCTGAGCTCAACGAGCCCGACATGGAAACCTTCTACTACGGCGGCGCCAAGGGCTACACCGACTACCCAGCGATGGTGCGCGTTTAAGCAACCAACTGGCTAGTGCTTAACAGAGCTAGTTAGCGCGACTGGATTGCGGCCTTGAACTGGGCGGTGATCCAGCCCGGATCAGTAATTGCGGTGCCAATGATAATGGCGTTGGCGCCCAGTTCCAGACCACGCTGCGCATCAGCGGGTGATGCGAAACGGCCCTCACCGATGAGGAAAACATCCGGGCCAATTAACTCACGCGCCTGCGCGAGGCACTCAAAATCAGGACCGTCCGTCTTCGGGCGGTCCTCGGTGTATCCGGCCAAGGTGGTGGACACAATATCCGCACCGGCAGCGGCAGCAGCCTTTGCTTGCTCGGGGGTCGCGCAGTCCGCCATGAACACCAGGCCTTCTTCATGTGCGACCTCAATGAGCTCAGCCACGGTGGAGCCATCCGGACGATCACGGAACGTGGCATCCGCACAGACAACCGCGGCGCCAGCTTTCGCTACCGCGCGCACGGACTCCTTGGTGGGAGTGATGTAAACCCCCGTGGCGCCTTCCTTGGTCAACCCGAATACTGGCACGTCAACGGCATTGCTGATGGACGCGATATCTTCCACGCCGCCGTAGCCGCCACAGCGAATAGCGGGCGATCCGCCATCCACACAAGCACGTGCAATAGCCGTGAGCGCGTGAGTGTCGCGCAATGCATGTCCGTCCAGTGCCTGGGCGGAGACAATAACCTGGCCCTCAATCAGCGGGCGTAGTTGTTCAAAAGTAATCTGCATGGCTTTATATTCCTTATCGTTACTTATGGTTTCTGGTTGCTTATGGCCGATTGTTGCAAAGATTCAATCCAGGTTCGTCGTGGCAAGAACACCCGCGCCAATAAGCGGGGCATTGTCTCCCAGATTTGCCCGGATAACCGGCGTAGACTTATTCGGGGCAAGAGCCCCCAGGGTAAGGCCTTCCCGGAGAGGGTTGAGCACTCTTTCCCCAAGTGCCGCCATGCCACCGCCGATGATTAGTGCATCAACATCAAAAGCGGTCACAATCGCGCCCAGGGTTCGCCCCAGGCCGGTCAGGTTGCCCTGAAGAATCTTGGCGAAGTGCTCATCGTCTGCCGCGACAACTTCCAAGCGAATATCCGTTGGCCGTAAATCGCGCCACGTAATCTCACCGACGTTTGGAACCTGGCCCGCAGCAACATCGTTGTAGTAGATGGTCAGGCCCGAACCGGAGGCAATGGTCTCAGCACGCTGTGCATAGCCGAAGACATCAGCGGCGACTAGCTCCGAAAACTCACCGGCGGTTGCGCGCGGGGAGTCCAGCAGAGTGCGTCGATCAATTACCGCACCGCCTAGGCCCGTGCCGATGGAGATAAACAGCACCCGCGAAAAATCATCATGGCCACCGTGAGAGTATTCGCCTAGTCCCAAAGCGCGGACGTCATTGGTAGCAATACCGGGAAGCCCCGTTGCCTGCTGAGCCAATGCGTACAAGTCTGTGCCTTGCCAACCCGCCATGGTGGGGCCGGCATACGTGACTAAACCCGTTGCGGTATCCACCACGCCGGGGGCACCAATCCCCACGCGGACAGGTTGTAGACCCTCCGCCGCAGCGGAATCTAGTGCTGTGCGCAGTGCCAGCTGAACTTGCTGCTGCGCAGTGGAATCAGCGGGCTGCGTGGGAATACGACCGGCAGCTAGAACTGTGGTCGGGGATGAGTCGGGGATGAGACCATAGGCAATCTTTGTGCCGCCGATATCAAGTGCGATTGTGCAAAAGCTAGGCATGGAGTCTCCACTTTGCTACTATGAGCTACATTACTTATAAGACATCATACAGGTTGGCGGCGAGTATGAAGCACGTTGGCGTAAGAAGATGAGGATAAACAGGCTATGACGGTGCAACCACCAAGCCCGACACCGGCAGAATTATTCACCGGTGACATCTCCGGCTTGTTCTATGACGGCGAGACAACCCCGCGTCCAGCTACGGTGACAATGCGTGATGGCGTTATTGCGAACATCGCGGACGACGGTGACAAAGGTTTTGCAGAGTCCTGGGACGGTCCGGTGATTGTGCCAGGCTTTATTGACCTGCATAATCACGGTGGCGCAGGCGGAGGATTTCCAACCGGCACGGTAGGCGAATGCACAGATGCAGCTTTGTATCACCGGGAGCGTGGCAGCACTACCTTGTGGGCATCGCTGGTGTCCGCGCCGGGCGCGGAGCTCGTTGCGCAGGCAGAGCTTTTGGCTGGGCTTGCAGAGCAAGGGCTTATCGATGGCATCCATATGGAAGGCCCTTTCATTTCCGCCTGCCGGTGTGGTGCACAGAATCCGGCCAACATCATCGATGGTGATCCGCACATGTTTGCTGAGGTTATCGCGGCTGGCCGGGGATATTTAAAGTCCATTACTTTCGCGCCGGAGACGGCGAACTCGGATGAGATTTTTAAACTATGCGCGGAACACGGCATTGTTGCCTCCCTGGGGCATACCGATGCTGACTTCGCCACTATGGCCGACGGGATTGAGCGCGGGCGCGCGATTGGTGCGACGGTGACCGCGACGCACTTGTTTAACGCCATGCCGCAGATTCACCACCGTGACCCCGGTGCTGCTGCTGCCTTGATTAGCGCCGGTGCCCACCGCGACATTGGACTAGAAGTCATCGCTGATGGCGTGCACTTGGACGATGGCACGGTTGACATGGTCCTTAACGCGGCACCACATAATGCATTTGCGATTACTGATGCGATGGCCGCGGCCGGCAAGCCCGATGGCGAATACGTTCTTGGTGCCTTGGGCGTAACCGTTGTCGACGGCGTTGCGCGTTTGACCGATGGTGGTGCCATCGCCGGTGGTACCAGCACTTTGGCGGAACAGTTTGCCAGACGCATCAACCGGGGCGCTTCCATTGAGCAGGCCAGCGCGTTTGTCACCGGCAACGCAGCGAAGATAGCTGGCAAGACCGGCACGGTTGGTGTCGGTGACCATGCTGACCTGGTTGTCTTTGCCAAGTGTGGTGATGCGACTCCTGAAGTGTCCATCGTTGCCGGGCGGGCAATGCACCCCGGTGATTTAACCGCTGGCTGATTCAGCTGCCGAATTGCAGGCCGGCTGGCTACTTCCAGAATGCTCTATTTCCTTTCTACTCATTTCTAATTTAAATACTCAAAAGGAGTTATCCCCATGACCATTGCAAACCTCTCCGGTGTGGTCCCACCAGTCATTGTTCCGCTCAACGAGGACCGCAGCTTCGACCGCGAATCCTACGAAGTACACGTGGAGCGTCTCATTGCTTCTGGTGTGCATGGCCTGTTCATCTTGGGATCCTCAGGTGAGGTTGCGTTTTCCACCCGTGAGCGCCGTCAGGAAATTCTTGAAGCAACCATGAGCATTGTCAATGGCCGCCTGCCGGTCATCGCTGGTGTTGTGGATATGCAGACCGAACGCGTGCTGGAGCATGTTCGTGATGCTGAAGCAGCCGGTGTGGACGCTTTGGTTGCCACCGCGCCTTTCTATGCGCTCGGCGGCATGGAAGTTGTCGAAGCACACTTCCGCGCAATCGCTGCCGCAACCGACTTGCCGCTGTTTGCCTATGACATTCCAGTCTGCGTCAATGTAAAGCTGCCGGTTGATCTGCTGATGAAGCTCGGCACCGAAGGCGTAATTGCTGGTGTCAAGGACTCTTCCGGTGATGACGTGTCGTTCCGCTGGTTGGCACAGGCAAATGCAGATGCTGGCCACCCGCTGCGTCTGTTCACCGGCCACGAAGTTGTTGTTGATGGCGCTTACTTGTCCGGCGCTGACGGCAGCGTGCCAGGCCTGGGCAACGTTGACCCAGATGCCTATGTGCGTCAATGGGATGCATTCCAGCGCGGCGATTGGGATGGTGTCCGTGCTGAGCAAGATCGCCTTGCACGTCTGATGCACATTGTGACCGTCACTAGCGGAGTCTCCGGCTTTGGTGCTGGTATCGGTGGTTTCAAGACTGCTCTGCAGTTGCTCAACGTAATCAAGACCAACCAGATGCCGCTGCCCGTTGCGCGCATGGAAGGCGACAACGTCCAAGCAGTCCGCAACGTTCTGGAGTCTGTAAACCTGCTCTAGAAGCAACTTCCCCGAAAAAAGGGCCCGCACTGAAGCAATACTCAGTGCGGGCCCTTTATGTCTTTGTAGTGCTAGATTTTGCTCTAAGCCAGAGAACTTAGCAGTGGGGCATAGTGCTCATCGATGGCCACGAGGTATGTGTCCAAATCGCCCTTTTCGGCGGCGGTGAGCATCTTGCGGTGTGCACGCGCAGTGTCATCTAATTTGTCAGTGCCGACTTCGGCGCTGCGCAATGCCTGCATGTGGATGCTCCACAAGGTGGTTCCGAGCTGCGAGAGCAAAGCCGAAGTGTGGGTATAAAGCTGCTGGTGGAAGGCGTTATCCTCTTCCAGGAAAGGCTCGCCGATCTCAGCTTTGTTCTCCATTGTGGTCACCAGCGCGCGCAGCGCGGGATTGGTAGTACCGGTCAGTGCTTTGACGATTGCCGGGGCAGAACCGATATCAAGCATCTTGCGAACTTCCACCACATCACGCAAGGTGTTGAGGCTGCCAGGTTCCAATGACGCACGCAGCAAGATGGTCTCCGCTAGGGGAGCAAGGGACATATCGCCCACAAAGCTGCCCTTGCCGCGTTCTACGCGCACAATATCCAATGCCTGGAGCTGGCCAACAGCCTCACGCACAGCGGAGCGAGAAACCTGCAGCTCCTGGCATAGTTGATGTTCAGAAGGTAGGGGATCCCCGGGCTTTAAATTGTGGTTGACAATGTAGCCCTTGATGGCCTGGATGGCGCTTTCAGTGCGGTTAAGCGGCGGAAGAGGGGCAAAGCTATTTGCCTGTGAGCCCGCGGAGTTAGGTTGAGTCATTATGCCTTCAATCTCTGGCGGATAAGAACAGCTCGATGCACTTGATAATGAACGCTGATGTCTGACAAGTGGGGTTTAGCTGTTGAAAGTGAAATTATAGCAGGGGATATGGTGTCCCGCCTAGCTTTGTCGATAATTAATTTTAGCTAGGGTGAGCTGCAGGTTCAATGGGTGGATCTGTTCAAGATTTGAAAGTGGATTCGCATCGCTTTGGCGAGGTGTGGGGGTGCTTGCTGGGGGTGTCTTTACGGGCTCATGTCAGGTGGAAAAAGGGGAACTTGTCTGAAGGGTGGGGTGGGGTGTGGTGTGTTTGACCTGTGTGAACGATGAGATTGTGGACGTGTCCCGTACTACTGCTGGATAGTTTTGGAGATTTAGCGCCATAATCGCTAACAGTGTGAGCCAAGCAACCTATAAGATGTCTGATAAGCGACTCGTTAGGGACCTTCACGGACCCATTTCACTAACGGCCCGCAGCGTACAGATTTATGTAAGTGTTCATGCGCTTATATTCCTGTTTCCATATTCCTCCCCCTCAAGAGAGACAAGGTATTGAAGATGGCACACCTAAACCGCCGCGCGAAGGCTTTGACCGCAGTGTTGGCCACTGCCGCACTCTTTATCACGGCATGCGGAAGCTCTGATGACACTTCTGATGCAGCAGGTGGTGCAGACGGCGTCGCCGGTGGCGATGGCACTGGCACCATTATTTCCGGTGTTGCATACGCGACCACCAACTATCACCCTTCCTCCACTTCATCCGCTTTGGCGATGGGCACCAACTGGCATGTCGTTGAAGGTCTGTATGAGCAGGACCTTTCGGATTACTCCGTATACAAGGCCCTGGCTGCAGAAGATGAGCCAACTGAAATCTCAGACACCGAATACGAGATTTCCATCCGTGAGGGCGCAAAGTTCTCCGATGGCTCTGACGTAACTTCCGCCGACGTGGTTTCTTCCTTTGACCGCGCAATGGCTGAGGGCAACATCTACGCTGCGATGGTGGACTTCATTGACACCGTTGAAGCGAAAGATGACACCACCGTCACCCTGAAGCTGCAGTACCCATTCGAGCTGCTCAAAGAGCGCCTCTCTGTGGTCAAAATTGTTCCGGAATCCGCTTCCGATGATGAGCTGACCTCCATGCCAATCGGCTCAGGCCCATACAAGTATGAGTCTATTACTGATGCTCAGGTAGTTGCGGTTCCAAATGAGAACTACAACGGTGAGAAGGAAGCCACCAATGGCAAGTTGGTCTGGGACGTTCTGGTGGATGACACCGCACGTACCAACGCTGGTCAGTCCGGTGCGGCTGACATCATCGAAAACGTCTCCGCAGACAACGCCTCCCTTCTGGAAGGCGCTGGCATGACCGTTGAAGAAAAGGACGGCTTCAACCTGCCATTCCTGCTCTTTAACACGGAGAAGGAACCGTTCAATGACGAGCGCGTCCGCCAGGCATTCCACCGCGCTATCAACAAGCAGCAGCTGGTGGACAACAACATGTCCGGCAAGGCAGTGGAGGCAACCTCCTTCTTGCCTGAAAGCCACCCAAACTACTCTGCGGCCGAAACTGACCTGAGCTACGACCCAGAGGCAGCACAGGCTCTGCTGGAAGAAGCAGGTGCGGAAGATATCTCCGTTACTTTGCTGACCACTGACCACACCTGGATTGAGCAGCTATCGCCGCAGATCAAGAATGACCTGGAGGCAGTCGGCATCACCGTCAACATCCAGTCCCAGGCATCAGCATCGCTGTACTCCGACTACCTCGATGTTGAAGACCCATCCTTCGACGTAGCACTGGCACCTGGCGACCCATCGGTCTTCGGCCAGGACCCGGCTCTGCTGATGAACTGGTGGTACGGCGATAACGTGTGGACCCAGCAGCGGTCCTTCTGGCAGGAATCTGACAAGGAAGCCTTCGATGAGCTGCAAAACGTCATCACCGAAGGCGTGAAGAAGCCATCTGCTGAGGCACAGGAGAACTGGGATACCGCTCAGAACATCATTGCTGAGAACGCGGTTATCTACCCACTGTTCCACCGCACCCTGCTGACTGCATACAACCCAGAAAAGATTGAAGGATTCAAGGCAATCTCCACTACTGGTCTGCAGCTGCTGGATGCGACCTCGAACGAATAAGACGGCGCAAGCGTAGTCCTCGCTGTACACCGTCGATCTCAAAGGGCTAGGCGCACACAGGCCTAGCCCTTTATTTCGATCTTAGGAAGAAGAACTCGGAAAACTCATGAACAATCTCATCCGGCTCGTCGGTAGGCGCCTCGTGCTGCTGCCGATCATGGTGTTGGGGGTGACATTCCTGGTATTTGTGCTGATGTCACTGTCACCAATTGACCCCGCATATGCTGCCCTCGGCGAATCTGCCACCCCGGAGGCGCTCGCTGCCTACCGCGAAACCAATGGCCTCAATGACCCGTGGTACATCCAGTTCGGTTCCTATATCGCTGGCATGGTCCAGGGTGACCTCGGCGTCTACGGCCAAGCAGGACTACCAGTGGCCGATAAGGTCTTCGCTGCACTGCCAATTACTTTGCAGCTAACCTTCTTCGGTTTGATCATTGCAATTCTGATTTCCTTCCCACTGGGCATCATTGCGGCATTGTTCCGCAACCGCTGGCCAGACCAGGTCATCCGATTCTTCTCCGTGATCTTCATTGCAACCCCATCCTTCTGGTTGGCTATCTTGCTGGTCATGGCATTCATCGGCAAGCTGCCTGTCGCCGGTGGCCTGCCGCAGCTTAGCGAAGACCCCCTCGGCTGGTTTGAACGCATGCTGCTTCCAGCAGTCTCCCTGGCGGTACCGGTGATTGGTCAGATGACCCGTATTGTTCGTACCTCCATGGTCGAAGAGCTGGATTCTGACTATGTCCGAACCGCCATCGGTGCAGGTATTCCGCGCAGCGTGGTTGTCTCCCGCAACGTTTTGCGCAACGCGCTGATTACCCCAGTCACCGTGCTGGGTCTGCGCGTTGGCTACCTCATTGGTGGCGCGGTGGTCATTGAGATCATCTTCAACCTGCAGGGCATGGGCCGCGTGCTTATCGATGGCATCACCAACTCCTGGGTCAGCGTTGTCCAGGGCTCGGCACTGGTTGTTGCGATTTCCTTCATCCTGGTCAACATCATCGTTGACGTGCTCTACGTACTGATTAACCCTCGAATTCGGGCGGTGTAAAACATGACTTCTCAGAAGCAAAAACTCCGAGCCATGGAAGATAACGCGGGCAAAGTACGCTTCCGTCGGTGGAACGCCATGAGCTTTGGCTCAAAGCTATCGATCATCGTCCTTGGCATCATTGCCCTCAGCGCGATTTTTGCGCCGCTGCTGGCGCCACACGATCCGCAAGCCATCACCATGAAGGGCCTTGAGCCATCCGGTGAAAATCTCTTTGGTACTGACCACCTCGGCCGTGACGTATTGTCCCGCCTGCTTTATGGCGGTCGCTACTCACTGCTGGTTGGTTTGGCGTCGACTGGTATTGCGCTCGCGATTGCTGTCATTTTGGGTTCCATCGCAGCCGTGTCGCGCAAGGGCATGGATGAGCTCATCATGCGCATCATGGACGTCATCATGTCCGTTCCGGCCATCGCGCTGGCAGCAGTTACCGTCGTGGTGTTTAGGGATCCTTCCAACCCCGAGTCACTCATTTGGGTGATTATTGGTTCCATCGCCTTTGTGTACATCCCGCAGCTCACCCGTATTGTCCGCGCGAACGTGCTGAGTGAATACGGCAAGGACTATGTCAACGCTGTGGTTGTCGCCGGTGCTCGTGCGCCATGGATTCTGGCCCGCCACGTCATGCGCAACTGCGCCGCACCAGTCCTGGTGTTCGCAACGTTGCTGGTGGCTGACGCCATCATCCTGGAAGCCTCCCTGACCTTCATCGGTGCGGGTCTGCAGGAACCTATTGCTACCTGGGGCAACATTTTGTCCGCTGCCCAGCCAGGCGTTCTGCGCGGTGAATGGTGGCAGGCACTGTTCCCAGGCGTGATGATCATGTTGACCGTGCTGTGTCTGAACATTGTTTCTGAGGGCATCACCGATGCCATGGTTGCTGCACCAACCGGGCCAGCAAAGACCAAGCCTTCCAAGAACGTTGAGCGCGAAGAAGACAAGCTGCTCGCGGACTCTGTTGCTGCGCATGAAGCACAGAAGGAAAGCCTGGATATGCGTATCGCTGACCTGATGCGCGTGGAGAGGCTGCGCGATGACCGCCAGGCCCCACCGGAAGAATCCCCAGTGCTGCTGGAAGTAAAGAACTTGTGCATCAAGTTCCCACGCCATGGGGATGTCAACGTGGTGGACAATGTTAGCTTCACCGTGCGCAAGGGTGAAACCATGGCGCTGGTGGGCGAGTCCGGCTGTGGTAAATCCATCACCGCTTTCGCCATCATGGGTCTCATTGATCCGAAGGCCGAAGTTACCGGCGAAGCACTCTATGAAGGCCGTGACCTGCTGTCCATGCCAAAGAAGGAACGCCAGGCGTTGCTCGGACACGAACTCGCCATGGTCTACCAGGACGCATTGAGCTCTTTGAACCCAGGCATGCTGATCAAGACGCAGATGAAGCAGCTGACTTCCCGCGGCGGCACCCGCAGCGCGGAAGACCTGATGCAGCTAGTAGGCCTGGATCCTAAGCGCACCTTGGATTCTTATCCGCATGAGCTCTCCGGTGGCCAGCGCCAGCGCGTGCTCATCGCAATGGCACTGACCCGCGACCCGAAGCTGGTTATCGCCGATGAGCCAACCACCGCCTTGGACGTCACTGTTCAGAAGCAGGTTATTGAACTGCTCAATGACCTGCGTGACAAGCTCGGATTCGCAATGGTCTTTGTCTCCCATGACTTGGCTTTGGTGGCAGAAGTCGCCCACAAGGTCACCGTCATGTACGCCGGCCAGGTTGTAGAGCAAGCACAAACCGTGGAGCTTTTGACCAACCCAGTCCACGAATACACCCGTGGCCTGCTCGGCGCGGTGCTGTCCATCGAGGCATCCTCGGGCCGACTGCACCAGATTCCTGGCGTGGTGCCATCCCCGCGTGACTTCCCAGCAGGTGACCGCTTCGCGCCACGTTCCTCCCACGCCGGCTACGGCGAAGACATCACCCCGGTGCGCACGAAGGTTGGCCCACCAGAAACCGACCACACCTACGCAGCCATTCCAGACCGCGAAACCGGAGTCATCTCTCCTGGTACGCCAGTGGAAGAAACCGGCTCAACCAAGGAAGGAGCGTAAATCATGGACCAGACCAATCCAGCAACCCCAGCCGCGGCAGACCCCATCATTGAGCTGCGCGATATTGAAGTGCGCTTTAAAGCCCGCAACAGCGGCTTGTTCAAACCACAGTACGTCCACGCTGTCCAGGGGCTCTCACTGGCAGTTAATCCTGGTGAGACCATCGGCATCGTGGGTGAGTCAGGCTGCGGCAAGTCCACCACCGCGAATGTCATGTGTGGACTGCAGGTACCAACCGCGGGGCAAGTATTTTTCCGCGGGCAGGAAGTGTCCAAGCGTTCTGCCGCAGACCGCCGCCAGATCGGCCGCGTGGTATCCGTCATCTTCCAGGACCCATCGACCGCACTGAATGCGCGCATGAGCGTGCACGACCAGCTCATTGACCCTCTGGAGATGCACAAGGTGGGCACCAAAGCCGAGCGCGAAGACCGCGTGGAAGAACTCATCTCGCGCGTGGGTCTGCCAACCTCCGCGCTGGAAGCCATGCCAGGTCAGCTCTCTGGCGGTCAGCGCCAGCGTGTGGCCATCGCCCGCGCTTTGACGCTGAGCCCGGATGTCATCATCGCGGATGAGCCGACTTCGGCGCTGGACGTCTCCGTTCGCGCGCAGATTCTGAACCTGCTCATGGACTTGAAGAATGACCTGGGTCTTTCCATGGTGTTTATCTCCCACGACATTCAAACTGTCCGCTATATTTCAGACCGCCTGGTGGTCATGAACGGCGGCAAGGTTGTGGAGGAAGGCCCAGCGGATGATCTGCTGAGCAATCCGCGGGATGAGTACACCCGCACGCTGTTGGGCGCGGCGCCTTCATTGCTGCACCCAGCCAGCGTGGAGTTGGAGTAGGAACAGCGGGCGCGGTCATGAGCTTTCATGTTTCAGGGGGCACAGCTATTCGCGGGACCATCATTGCCACGCATGGGGTGGGAGATAGCGCTGCTAGCTTGGCGGATATTGCTACCCATTTCGGTGATGAGTTCCGGATTTACCTGGTTGACCTGTTGGGCCATGGCCACGCGCCGCGCTTAACCGATGAGCAGCTGCAGGATCCTTTTGCCGCGGTTGCCGCGCATTTTGCGCAAGACCTTGAGCAGATCATCACCGCAGCGCCCGGCGGATTGCCGGTAGTACTCATGGGCCATTCCTTTGGCGGTGCGGTGGCAGCTTATGTTGCGCAGCACAATCCGCAGCTTATCGATGCCCTAGTGTTAGAAGACCCAGCCCTCCTCACCGCCGCACAGGCACAGGCCTACCGCGAGGATGCAGCAAACTTGGCCGCTGGCATGCGCAAGCAGGGAAGCGATCCGGCTGCCGCTATAACTGAATTAAGACCTGACTATCCGGCGTGGTCTACTGCCGAGTACGCCGGATGGGCACAGGCAAAAGCACTGGTTGATTACCGTCTTTTGGAGACTGGGGTGGTCGGGGCAGCAGCGTCGCACATGGATCGGGAAGATATTCTGCCTCACCTCACGATGCCGACGCTGCTGGTGACCGGCGACGGAGCAGATGTGCTTTTCGATACCCCACGGCTCAACCAAGCACTTTCCTCACCGAAGGTTGAAGGCGCCATCATTCGCGGGGCTTCACACACGGTGCGCCGTGATCAGCCGCAGGCGTTCTTCGCTACTGTCGATGCCTTCTTAGACCGCGTTCTTCCCCACACACCTAGCACTCCAGGCGCGAGCGCCTTTATCCGCGAGGAATACAAGCTACTTACAGAAGCGCTTGTACCGCAGGACACGTGGGATATTCCGACAATGCGCGAGTCCGCTCGCAAACGGAATCAGCCCTATGGTTTTCTCCCTGGCATCAGCGCCACAGAGTACACCATCAAAGCTGGTGATGTGACGGTGCGCCAAGTTGCCCGCGATGAGTTGCAGCGTGGAGCGATTGCTCCTGAGCTGATGTTCTTTAGCGTTCACGGTGGTGGCTATGTTGGTGGCAAGCCAGGATATGACGATGTCCGCCACGAAGCACTCGTGCAGGAGTTTCATCCAGCGGTGGTTGTCTCCCCGGAGTATCGCCTTGCCCCGGAACATCCTTACCCGGCTGCCGTTATCGACACCGTCGCGGCGCTCGTGGACACTATCGAGCGCTTCCCAGAAACCCCGATTATTGCCTATGGCGATTCTGCTGGCGCTGGACTTTTGGCTCAAGTATTCGCGCGTCTCGAGGACTTCGCCCTAGCGCAGGCTGCAAAAATTCGGAAGCAAGTGAATTCTTTCATCGCCGTGGAACCTTGCCTGGATCCGGCCATGAACACGGCGTCCTGGGCAACCTACGCGGCAGGTCCCGCGTGGTTCCACCGCTCTTCAAAAATCTCCTGGGCAGGCTATCTGTCTGACCAGAAGCCAACTTTCGCTGAACTCATGCCCGCCGATAAAACACTCGTGCCACCGACTCTCGTGGTGGTCAACCCGGCTGATCCGCTGCGCGACGAGGGAATCGACTGGGCACGCCGTCTCATTGATAACGGCGTCAACACCGAACTGCACTTGTTTTCCGGCACAGTGCACGGCCTCGCCACCATTCCTGGCACGCCGTCGTGGGAGACTTTGCTCAAGATCATCGCAGACTTCACTGGCCGACTCGTTTAAATATCAACTTATATAGTTGAGTGGTTGATTCTTCTAAAACCGGATGGAAAGAGAAGAGGCCTAAGTATGACGGAGATTCTGCATCTGAAAGATGTTGATTTTGTGCGTGATTCCCGAAAGATTCTGCAAGATATCAATCTTGTGGTCAAAGCCGGTGAGCACTGGGCGCTGATTGGCGCCAATGGTGCAGGAAAGAGCACCATTTTGAGCATGTGCGGCGCGCAGCAGCATCCCACGCGCGGTTCCGTTCATGTGCTGGGACAGCAGCTAGGCCGAGTGGAAATTCGGAAACTGCGTGAATCAATTGGTCACGTCAACCCGCGCCACCCACTGCGTTCGCCGTTAACCGCGCGGGAAGTAGTGCTCTCTGGCGCAACGGGTACAACAGAGCTTATGTCGCGTTGGGAGCCAAGCCCGGAGCTTATTGAGCGGGCGGACTATCTCATTGAGATGCTTGGAATCGGTGCGATTCAGGATGCCACGTGGCAAACGATGTCGCAGGGGGAGCGCGGCAAGACCTTGATTGCCCGGGCGTTGGTGACTAATCCGTCGCTTTTGCTTCTCGATGAACCCTCAACCGGACTCGACGTCGCTGCCCGCGAGCAGTTCCTGGAAACTGTTGACCACCTGCACCGTTCACAACCTGAGCTTGCAACAGTCCTAGTCACTCACCACCTGGAAGAGCTGCCCGAGACCACCACGCATGCCGTACTCATAAAGAACGGCCAGGTGCTTGCAGCAGGGGACGTGCACGAGGTTCTCACCACGGAGTTGGTTTCTGATGCGTTCGAGCACCCCATCAACATCGAATACCGTGATCGACGCTGGCAAGCCCGCGCCATTCGGGACACAACCCCGAAATAGCAATAACTAGAAAGGGGCGTATCCCGTTTACTTCGCCGACGCCAATAGTGACTTGGCCTGCGTGCCCCCAGCAGGGTTCGAACCTGCGACACACGGGGTAGAAGCCCGTTGCTCTAATCCGCTGAGCTATGGAGGCAATGTCAACGCCGCCGAAACCCTAAAAAGTTCTGGAGTCGCCGGAAGCTTAACAGTTGGAGATTTTAGCCTATGGTCACTCAAATCTTGAACTGGCAGGTGCCATTCAGGGTGTCCGACAGGTGTGACCGAGTCGTAGGCTTTCATTTATGTGCCCTGACGCGGCGGAAGTAGACTAAGGGCCATGTCGATGACCTCGCAGCAATCGCCGGCACACCCCGCCGTACAGCCGAAAAGTAATGTTCGTTCCACCTGGCCCATTTACGTAGGCGCGGCGATCATTGCCGGTCTGGTCGGCGCCTTTATTTCGCTTTTCTTCCTCGCAGATTCCCTCGCGGCTCTAGGTATTCCTGACCCCGGACGGTCGACCACCTTTGGTCTGCCATTCTTCCGCGCGGTGGCATGGATTCTCATGGCGTTGTCCGTCGGGTCATTTCTTACCTCAGCCTTCTTTATCAATCCGGTTGTTCCGGAGAAAGATAATGCGCGTTTGAATGAGGCAACGTTGACGGTTGATGGGTTCATCGCAAAGCGAACTGGCTCCTTTGCCGCCTTTTGTGTTGCCCTGGTTGCGCTGGTTGAAGCCCCGCTGGTGATGTCTGATGTTTCTGGCACCCCGCTGACGCAGGTGCTCAACGTGCAAATGATGTCCATGGCCTTAGACCAGGTGGCTACTGCCCAAGTCTGGGTGGTGACCGCTGTGATGGCTGCTGCCGTTGGCGTGCTGGGCCTGGTGAGCAACAAATGGACCATGCAGCCGGTGCTGTTTGTGCTGTCTGTTCTCATGGTGGTGCCGCTGGGCATGGAAGGCCACTCGGCGTCCGGCGGCGACCATGACTACGGCACCAACTCTTTCCTCTGGCACCTGGTGTTTATGGTGCTGTGGATTGGCGGCATTCTCGCGCTGATTGCCCATGGTCGACGTCTTGGGCCTGACATGACCATGGCGGTGCGCCGTTATTCCACTCTCGCGCTGGTCGCGGCGGGTGCGATGACCATCTCGGGTCTGGTCAATGCTGCTATTCGCATTGAATTTTCCGACTGGTTTACCACCCGCTACGGTCTGATTATTGTGGCGAAAACCGCGCTGACCCTGCTGCTGGTCTTCTTCGGCTTTATCCACCGCCAAATCACCATCCCGCAACTGGCAAAGAAACCGCAGCTGTTTTTGCGCGTTGCCATTATTGAAGTTGCCGTCATGGCCGCCACCGCCGGCGTGGCCATCACCATGGGCCGCACCCCGCCGCCACCGCCGCGTGACCCGAACCTGAGCTCCATGCAGATTGTCATGGGCTTCGAACTCAGCGAAGCACCCTCCTGGGGCAACATGCTCACCCAATTCCGCTTCGATGTCATGTTCGGCACCATCGGACTAGTTCTCGCCGCGCTCTACGCCTACGCGCTGTGGCATGTTCGCCGCCGCGGCCTGGAATGGTCTGGATGGCGCACTACATGGTGGATGCTGGGCTCGCTGGGTCTGACCATCTTCATGTCCACTGGCACCGGCATGTACATCCCGGCGACCTATTCCATGCACATGCTCGGCCACATGGTGCTGTCCATGGTTATCCCACTCATGCTGGTGCTGGGCGCGCCGCTGACCTTGATTATGGAAGCTTTTGAATCCGGACGCCCTGGCAAGCCAAGCATTCACGATTGGGCAGTGGCACTGACCAAGTCCAAGATTCTGGGCTTTATCACCCACCCAATCGTCAACGTGTTGCAGTTCTTGTTCTTCTTCTACGTGCTGTACTTGTCCTTCGACCTGTACCAATTGGCAATCTCAGAACACGCCGGCCACGTGCTCATGAACTTCGCGTTCCTCATCTCCGGCTACATCTACTTCTGGGAAGTGGTGGGACCAGACCCAATCCCAAAGCGCTCCAAGACTCTAATCCGCCTGGGCATTCTGTTTGCCTCCATGCCGATTCACCTGTTCATGGGTGTTTACCTCATGCAGCTCAATGAGATTTTGGGCCTGCAGTACTACCTCTCCCTGGAAATCCCTTGGGACCATGACCTCATGCAAGACCAAAAGGTTGGCGGCGGCATCGCCTGGGGCTTCGGACAGTTCCCGCTGGTTATTGTCTTTGGCAAGCTCTTTATTGACTGGCTGCGCGAAGACCGCGCCGAATCCAAATTCTATGACGCCAAGGCAGAGGTCGATGGTGACGTAGATATGGAGGAATACAACAAGATGCTGGCGGAGCTGAGCCGGAGAAATAACCGCGGCAACTAGCTTGGCGATGCGCCGGGCGTTAAGCCGGGCGACTCGCCGGGCGACTAGGGGTTTTAAATTTGCCTGTGGATAACTAGGCCTTTTAGGTGACGGGTCAACATAGTTATCCACAGGTTTTCAAGTTTTCTGTTTTCTTTTCTTGACGATGCCTACAAGATGAGTTTTAGAGCAACCGCTCGAAAAAATTAGCTCAAATCTCAAGAAACAGAAAGAAGACACATCATGTCTCAATACACCGTAACCATCACCGGCAACCTCACCGACGACCCATTCGTAACCAAGTTCAGCGGCGACAAAGTAAACACGCGTTTGCGCATTGCATCGTCGCGCCGAACCCGCTTTACCAACGCCAAGGGCGAGTTTGAATGGCGCGATAGCGACACCGTTTACATGAACGTGGAATTATGGGGTCAGCTTGCCATTAACGCTTCGAAGTCTTTGAAGAAGGGCATGCCTGTTATTGCGCTGGGATCTGTGTGCACAGATACCTGGACGGATAACGAAACCCAGAAGCAGCGCGAGCGCACTTACCTGCGCGGTCTGCAGGTGGGCATTGATATGAACCGCTACATTCTTGCCTCACAGCGCATGGATGCCACGCACACTCCGGAGGGAATTGTGCTCAACGCGGGCTCGGAAGCGCTGCACATTAATAAGGACTACACCGTGAACAATGACGAAGTCATTGATGAAACCGACCTCGAGCCCGTGGAGCCAGTCTCCTTGGACGCGGTGCGAGAAAACTCTGACCGGGAATCAGAACTGGCAACCGAGGAAGACGCCGTGGCGAACTTCTAGGACCGTGATTTTCACTGGTGCTTAGTACTTAAGCTCCCAATAATTTAGAGTGGGAAGTACGAATTTCAGAATAAGAAATTAGTCATTGCCACATCGTGCGCCTGCCGCTGGCTAAAACTGGTGGCAGGCGTTCATTTATTGTCCCAGTCGGGTACGCTTTGTGGTGATTAAAACTCGAAATACAAGGGAGTGACATGGGCGAGTTCATCTATACGATGAAGAACGTGCGTAAAGCCATTGGCGACAAGGTCATTTTGGACAATGTCACCATGGCCTTCTACCCAGGCGCAAAGATTGGTGTCGTTGGACCCAACGGCGCGGGTAAGTCTTCGATTCTGAAGATTATGGCTGGTCTGGACCAGCCTTCCAACGGTGAAGCATTCCTGGATCCAGGTGCCACCGTTGGCATCCTGCAGCAGGAACCACCGCTGAATGAAGAAAAGACGGTGCGCGAAAACGTCGAAGAGGGTCTTGGAGACATCTTCGAAAAGAAGCAGCGTTTTGAGGCAATCGCCGAAGAAATGGCAACCAACTACACCGACGAGCTCATGGATGAAATGGGCAAGCTGCAGGAAGAACTCGACGCAGCTGACGCGTGGGAAGTTGATTCCAAGATTGAGCAGGCAATGGAAGCTCTTCGTTGCCCGCCTTCCGATGCATCGGTAACCCAGCTCTCTGGTGGTGAGCGTCGTCGAGTAGCTCTTGCAAAGCTGTTGCTGAGCGAGCCTGACCTGTTGCTGCTCGATGAGCCTACTAACCACCTGGATGCTGAGTCCGTGGAGTGGCTGGAGAAGCACCTGGAAAACTACCCAGGCGCTGTCCTTGCCGTGACACACGACCGCTACTTCCTGGACCACGTTGCGGGCTGGATCTGTGAGGTCGACCGCGGCAAGCTCTACCCATACGAGGGCAACTACTCCACCTACCTGGAGAAGAAGGCCGAGCGTCTGGAGATTGCTGGCAAGAAGGATGCGAAGCTGCGCAAGCGTCTGAAGGATGAGCTCGCGTGGGTTCGTTCCGGTGCTAAGGCACGCCAGGCGAAGAACAAGGCTCGTCTGGAACGCTACGAAGAAATGGCGGCTGAGGCTGAGCAGTACAAGAAGCTGGACTTTGAAGAAATCCAGATTCCAACTCCTCCACGTCTGGGCAACAAGGTTGTTGAAGCCAAGAACCTGTCCAAGGGTTTTGACGGACGTACCTTGATCAAGGATCTGTCTTTCACCCTGCCTCGTAACGGCATCGTCGGCGTGATTGGCCCGAACGGTGTGGGTAAGACCACCTTGTTCAAGACCATCGTTGGCCTGGAAGAAGCAGACTCCGGTGCGGTTGAGGTTGGCGATACCGTCAAGTTGTCCTACGTTGACCAGAACCGTGCGAACATCGACCCGAATGCAACCGTGTGGGAAGTTGTTTCTGACGGCCTGGATTACATCCACGTTGGTCAAAACGAAATGCCATCGCGTGCATACCTGTCCGCGTTCGGTTTCAAGGGCCCAGACCAGCAGAAGCCATCCAAGGTTCTCTCCGGTGGTGAGCGTAACCGCCTGAACCTGGCGCTGACGCTGAAAGAGGGCGGAAACCTGATTCTGCTCGATGAGCCAACCAACGACTTGGACGTCGAAACCCTGGGTTCTTTGGAAAACGCGCTTGAGAAGTTCCCTGGCTGTGCTGTGGTCATTTCTCACGACCGCTGGTTCCTGGACCGCACCTGTACCCACATCCTCGCGTGGGAAGGCAACGTTGAAGAAGGCCAGTGGTACTGGTTCGAGGGCAACTTCGGTGACTACGAGAAGAACAAGATTGAGCGTCTCGGTGAAGATGCCGCTCGTCCTTCCCGCGTGACCCACCGCAAGCTGACTCGTTAATGTGGCGTGGGCGGGGATTAGTTCACCACCACGTTAAACATCGATAGACTTGAAGCGATAGTGCACGGAAAATGTGTACTATCGCCTCTTGTTTAATATGAACTATTCATTTTATGATTTGCCCTGGTTGGCCGCTGCATGCGCTGGACCGGGGAAATAAACCCAAGGAGTATTGCCGCCTCATGGCTTCAGATTCCATCCACTCACACCGCATTCCAGTCCGCTGGTCTGACTTCGACCGCTATGGCCACGTCATGAATGCCAATTATGTTGAAATCGCCCAGGAAGCACGTTTGGCGTTTGCTGAGGATAAATTCTTTTCACAAGATATCGACTTCGCTGCTTTCGTTCGCCATCTTGATTTGGATTTCCGTAAGCCAATTGAGCCTGAAGGCAACACCGAGTTGCTTATCGAGTCGCAGGTAGTTGAGGTTGGCAACACCTCCTTCGTGACCCGCCAGGAAATCAAGGATAAGCATGGTCGCACCGCATGCGTTGTGGAGTGCGTGCAGGTTGCGGTTGACTTGGATACCCAAACACCACGTTCTTTGACTGATGTGGAGCGCGATATTTTGCTCAACATCGGAGTTGAAGATGACAAGAATGATGCTGCGGCAGCGGCCAATTCGGACCTTGGTTTGGGTGAGATCGGCTACGACGACTAGTTGAAAAACTAGCTCGTCGCCCTAAGCGGGCTAGAGTCGAGAGGGAGACAAACTTTCCCTAACTCACGGATGAGGAGACGCACCATGGATGAAATTTTGATGCTGTACGGCGGCGGCGCGGGAATGGTTTCATTCCTCGCTCGTGTGACGGGCATTGATGCATCAGCCATGGTGCGTCTTCGGCAGTTAACGGATGGTTCCGATGGCCAACCACCGGTGGTGGACGTTTTTGCCACCACGCCATTTGAGGTGGTGGCCTCCCGCCGCATCCAGGGCACCGTGAGCCGCGATGGTGCAGTAGTCGGCGCGGACACCATGCTCGAAGAGCTCAACGCCACGGATTTTGCTTCCGCCACCCCGGAAGCACCGATTGAACTGAACTTGGGCCGCCCGCGCGACCCATCGTGGCCGGGTGCACTGCCGCCAGCGTCTGGTTTCAAGCTCATTGATAATTTGCCGGTTGAGGTTGCACGCAGTCTTGTCGATGAAGGGCAAAAGCTTGCCCGCCAGTTCTCCGGGCCGATGGGTCCGCCGCAAAGCTTAATGAATCAGACTGTGGTCACCGCTGAGTCCGGTGATGTCAGCGCGGAGATTCCTATGCGTATGATTTTTGCGTGCACCAACCTTGGTCTCATTCCTAACTTCGCAGCGCCGATGAACGTGCCGCGCCACCTACGCATTTCCGGCCTTAGTCGCTGGGTGCGTATCGATGCCCCCTTCGGCACTGTTTATCACTCCAACCGCTTGTCCTTGTTCTAGTCATGCCTGAGAACCCCGGGACCCTAATCAGGGCAGGGGTTGACTGCCGATGTCGCGGCCTTTGCTCCAACATCGGCTAAAAGCCTCTTTCGGCTGAGGTTTAGATCAGATCCATCGCTCCCATGCTGCTCAAGTCATACGTGTTGCCCAGTAGTTTTCCTCCTGGCGTCACAAGCTTGACCTGTCCGCGGTGACGAATCATCCGACCTCGACTTTTCTCGCGGCGCCCTGCCCGGGCGCCGTCGTCGTTGACACCGTTGTGATAGGCACACAACGTGGTCAGATTCGAAGGATTCGTCTGACCACCATGCTTATGTGCATCGATGTGGTGCACTTGGCACCTATCGGCTG
>JBCLTK010000009.1:0-79677 GCA_041226025.1 Corynebacteriaceae bacterium 6-324
GCAAAAACCTAGTTCCCATTCCAGCAGCAGGAACAACAACGGTCCTTACCCACGCAGAAGCATCCTCGCGATCATTAGTCATTCATTTAATATATATGACCTGGGATATCTCCGCCCCTTTTGTAGACAAAGCAAAACATGGACTTCAGCAGGGATTAGTTACCCAGAACTTCGCATACCCGGCAATCTCACGGGCAAGGTGATAAGGCGTTCGGGTGATATTCAAATTATCAACAGATACAACTGAGTAATCCAGGTCGGTGCATCGTTCCAAATTTGTGCGGACTCGGTGATTGTGCGGACGGTTTGTCACGGCAACAACTGAGGTCCAGCCTTCTTGTTTAGCAAGTTGATCGATAGCCAGGGCCTCGCCCGTTGTAGTTACCGGGTCTGACTTCATGCACCATGTTTCGACTGCACTCGCGGGCCTGGATTCGCCATTGCAATGAGCGTAGCCCACCTTGTCCTTGGGGCCAGAAGGGTTAGAGACTACAAAGTTCTCAGAAACACCATCTTCGATTAGCTGCGCACCAAGTTCGTGCCGGCCATCGGAAGCACCGGCAATCACTACAACCGCATCGGCTTGCTGCGGTTCATCCTGTGGTGGGAACAGGAACCAGGCAGGAATGCCCAGGATTAAAAGAATCGGGAGGACGAATGCAATGGCGTGGCGGCGTCGGTTAGCAGCGCGGAGGCGTTGTCGTGGTCCCCGATTGGAAATCATGGTTCTGATTCTATCGCCGGGTCCATGCTTCGGCGCGTCAGCATCTTCCATTCCGGGTAATATTACTGCAGTATCCCTATCCTTTCTTTGACCACCTGATGGAGAACTGAATTCCCATGAAAATTGCTGTCGCTGGCCTTGGCTATGTGGGCTTATCCAATGCTGCTCTTCTGTCTCAGCACCATGATGTCGTGGCGGTAGATATCAATGCGGAGCGCGTGGAACTGGTTAAACAGTTTGAGTCTCCGATTGAGGACGTTGAGCTTTCGGAGTACCTGAGCACCAAGCCATCCACGCTGCATGCAACCACTGATCCGCAGGAGGCTTATGCGGACGCGGAGTTCCTCATCGTAGCTACACCGACGGACTATGACCCGGTGACAAACTTCTTCAATACCTCCAGTGTGGAGGACGTCATTGGGATTGCACTGAGCATTAATCCCGAGATCAACATTGTGGTGAAGTCCACCATCCCGGTCGGTTTCACCAATGAGCTTCAGCAGCAGTACCCGAACGCTACAATCTTCTTCTCCCCTGAGTTCCTCCGTGAAGGTCGCGCGTATTATGACAACCTTTACCCGTCCCGCATTGTTGTGGGGGATCGCTCCGAAGTCGGACAGACTTTTGCAGAGCTATTAGCTACAGCAGCAAAGAGTGAGGACGTTCCGCTGCTTCTTACCGATGCCACCGAGGCCGAAGCTATCAAGCTTTTCTCCAACACATACCTTGCACTTCGAGTCGCCTACTTCAACGAGCTCGACACCTACGCTGCAGTTCGTGGACTCGATACCCGGCAGATCATTGAGGGCGTGGGACTCGACCCACGTATTGGCAACCACTACAACAACCCATCGTTCGGTTACGGCGGATACTGCCTGCCAAAAGACACCAGGCAACTTTTGGCCAACTACAACGACGTCCCACAGAACCTCATCTCAGCAGTCGTCGACGCCAACAAAACACGCAAGGACTTCGTCGCCCAAGATATCTTGCGCCGCAATCCACAAACGGTAGGCATTTATCGCTTGACGATGAAGTCCGGCTCCGACAACTTCCGCTCATCCTCTATCCAAGGCATCATGAAGCGGATCAAAGCCAACGGAATTCCCGTCATTGTCTACGAACCAAACCTTGATGCCGACGAGTTCTACAACTCAGAAGTCATCCGCGACCTCGCAGAATTTAAGCAGCGCAGCGACGTCATCGTGACAAACCGACACTCAGAAGATCTTAACGACGTGGAAGAGAAGATTTATACCCGCGACTTCTTCCGAAGGGATTAATTTCTGCCATTGAGTAAGTCACACATAATAAATGTATCTGGAGGATAAGCAGTTGAAAAAAGTTAAAGTACTGGTAATTTACCCATTCTTACACCACTACCGGCTCGGCGTATTTCGGGAAATGGATAAAACCGAGGGGTACGAATACACATTTGTGTCTGGATTGGAAGGCCAACGGGGTATCAAAGCGCTTTCCTCCGACGCTGTCTCCAATCACGAGTATGCGCCAGTAAGAGTTGTGGGTCCATTCTCTTGGCAGTCTAAAGTCCCACCGATGTTATCTCGGTGGGACTATGATGCCGTGATATTCCTTGCTGACATTCCTTCGATTTCAACTTGGATCGGAGCAGCAATAGCTCGGTCACGCCGCAAACCAGTCTTGTTTTGGACAATTGGCTGGCACAGACCAGAGAGCGGAATCAAGCGCATTCTGCGTAATTCCTTCTACCGATTGAGCAATATGCTTCTGCTTTATGGGGAGCTGGGAAAATCCATTGGTACCCAAATGAAGTTTCCTCCTGAACGTATGTCGGTAATCGGCAACAGTGTAGAAACTGCTTCTGCTGAAAAATCGCAAAGTGAAGACTGGCATTTCATGAAGCCCCCAAAGACATACGTCATTGGTGCAGTGATTCGGTTGACTCCTGTTAAACATTTGGACCTACTTATTCGAGCAGCAGCACAAGTAGTTCAAGATGATCCAACAATAGAATTAAAGATCCTTTTGGTCGGAGAAGGCCCCGAACGAGACAAGCTCCAACAACTTGCCGACGAACTGAAAATTGATTTGGTTATGCCAGGCGCCCTTTACGGGGCTAGAGCACTCACCAACGTATACGAAGCGATGGATGTCACAGTCGTTCCATCAGCTGTGGGGCTCACGGCAATTCAGAGTATGAGCCACGGAGTTCCCGTAATCAGTAACGATTCCGCATATACTCAGATGCCCGAATGGGAGTCGATCAAGCCCGGAATAACTGGTGAGCTATTTCCCGAAGGGGATGTACATGGTCTAGCCGCCGCGATTCGCCGACTCACAGCACTCTCAGCAGAGCAACGCAACGAAATGGCTATCAACTGCAAGTTGGAAGTACAAAATAATTGGTCTGCTGAGGTACAGGCGAAGCGCTTAGCAAACATTATCTCCGAGTATTTTCCAGAAACTCGTCCACGTAGCGCATAACCGTTGTAATTAGAGGCCCTTCACAGGATTCGCAGCTACACGAGATACCACTGGACCATCCAACATGTTCTGGTGTTCCGCACGTTCATTACTATTAAAACGCTCTGAAATTTTGCGGGCAGGAACACCTGCAACAACTGCATACGCGGGAACGTCTTTTGTCACCACTGCGTTTGCTGCAACGATTGCTCCATCCCCAATCGTAATACCTCGCATGATAATTGCTCGACGTCCGATCCATACATCCCTGCCGATATTTGTTTCTTGTTGCCGAGGACGACCCGTAAATTGAATCGGAGTGTTAGCATCATCCCAAATGTGATCATCTCCAATCACTGCTACCTCCGGCGCAAGCATTGAATATCGACCGATACTCACCTTTGGATAAATCGCACACATAGATCCGACGAACACCCATTCTTGAGCCCTTAAATCACTTGCAACACGGGCTGTTCCATGAATATATGCAGTTTCGTGTACATTACGTAGGCGCTTTCTTAGGTGAATTGCCCTTCGGCGCATATTACTTAGGAAGAGGTAGAGTGATCGGTTTCGGTCTAAATTCATTTCTTCTCCTGGTGGTGTATCCCTCAGCTCCCCCATCGGAGCCGAAATTGTCGGCTAGTTATGCCCCAAGTAAAAGTAGTCGGGTTACAATATCTCAGCTACATAAGCTGAGGAATCAATACTTTAGGTACAGCAGAGGGCACACTCACCATTTTCGATTGTTCCCTCATGCAGTTTCCATTGTTATTCGCTGGTAATAGAAGCTGACTACTTTAGAGCTTCCAGAACCAACATTTTTATATCCTTCAACTTCATTCGCGACTCTTGCATTTCCCGCATGCGAGGCTCGGGGTCAATTGAATGAGTGTGAATTGATTCAATTACCGAGTTGGGTATTTCATCACTCCCGGAATTGACTCTCGGAAGGTCTATAACGAGCTGAAAAGTGGAGGTCAATTTGTCATTTCCAGAGTGAACCAAGGCTATTGGAAGCGCCCCCATATTTGAAGAAAAAATAAGACCATGGAGCCGGTCAGAAAGGACGGCGATAGATTCAGAATAAGCAGCCTTTACACGTTCAAACTGGGCTCCATGATTGCCTTCCCACGAAATTACATCGGCACCATATTTCAACGCCAATTCACGATGCCTAGCATCATCCCGCTGTACCTGAGAAACAAATGTCAATTTCCAACCGTTGTTTTCGGAAATAGTTCTGAACTGCTGCAGTACGTTCTCGTCAACCTCATAATCACTTCTTAATGAGACTGAAAGTCGCGTTCGTTGTAAATTCTCTGTAGATTCCCAGCCCTCGAATGCCAGATCAGGTGCAGTTAAAGTACGGTTTGATGCGATTGATTTTGAATCTCGCACGACGCAAAGATGGTATAGAGCAGTTTTGAGCTCGTGTAATTTGACGCTAATACGCCCCGCCCCGCGATAGGCAGTGCCTACCTGCAATATTCCTCCTCCGCCTATGTTTAGAACCAAGTTAGCTACGATTGTGGCTAGTGATCTCAACATATTGCGAGCACCACCGAACCCACTAGGCCCAGGTGGTAAGACAAGGAAAACACGGTATTGAACTAAGGCACGCAAAAGCTTAATTAGAATGTGGGGCTTGGAGTGGGTCAAATCAATACGGTCATCAAACCCAAAGGGCTGCAAATAACTTTCAGACATTGGTCCGGTATATACAATCAGGACATCAGCAGATCCCTTTAGCCAATTGAGCATTCGTAGCCGTATTGCGATATCGCCTAAATTATCTTCCTGGGCTGCAACGCTATAAAAAACACATACTTGTCGGTTCTTGAGCCAAGACCTCGATTTAATCATTGCTGGATTCCTTTCGCAGAATTTTGAATACAAAGAACATTGCCAGAGCAACAGCTTCTATCGCGAAACTCGATGCGAGAGCAAGGGCTGCGCCAACTGCGCCTGCCAGCGGTGTAAGAACCAGCAAAGCAAGCAGGAGAAAGATCGTAGTTAAGACCGATGCGGTAGCTACCTGCCGAGTGAATCCTCGTCCCTGCAGTACTGCTCCAAACAAGGACGTAAATGAGGCGAACACCAAGCCCATTAGCACGAGCTGTAAAGGAACAATGGAAGGTTGGTATTGACTTCCAAGAAATATCGGGACGAGCCACGGGACGATAAATATTAACGCAACATAGATAAGTCCGACTATAGTTCCAGACAGCAATACTAACTTAGCAATTTTCTCCGCTGCATCTTTCCGTGTCCTAGCCGCATGTGGTAAAAGGACGACAGCCAAGGATGTCGGGAGCATCCTCAAGGGGCTAGAAAGCTTCGAAGCAGAAGCATAATAGCCAGCCACACCAGGACTCGCCATTATTCCAACAATTCCAGCATCAAGATTTCTCAACTGAACAGCCAAAGTATTAATCCAATATGGACGTGCAAGATTCAAGATAACTCTCAACGGTTCTCGTTTGTCCACTACAAGCTTAGAAACGTGTCGGTGGGCAAATCCCACAGAGCAAAGGGCGGCAACAGCGACTGAAACCGAATACGCAAGCATCGGATTGACTTCTATAGAAGAGAAAAAAAGGAATCCCACTAATGCCAGTGCCCTTCTACAAACGAGGTTAATAGAATTGAGGTGTGTATCTCCGTCGGCAATTGCCACGCCAAGCCAAGTATCAGCATTCTTCTCACCAGCTGCACTGATTACCAAAGGAAGCATAAAAAAGAATGCTTCGTTAAAAAGCATGCCTGCCAAAATAAAGCAGAAAGCCAAAACCAGACCGAGGATGAGTGTAGATCTTGAATTCACCCATAGACCACCTGATACTAATCCTGTTGTAGCCCCTTCGGATCGTTCGCGAACAACGAGCTTTGCCATTCCCAAGTCCGCAACAGCCTGTAGCCAAATAATCACTCCAAGAACTGCCGCCAATACGCCAAACTGGTGGGGGCCCAATAGACGGGCTAAGACTATAATTGTTGCTGCCTGCAACGCCGCCGCAACCACTCGACCCATCAAGATCCAGGAGAATTGTTTAAAGAGCTGATGCCTCATTGAAGATTGCTCCGTCCTACAAACTCCCTTTTGACGAGTGGCGTTTGGTTTTCGTCGATTGCACGATGTCTGAAGCCTACCGTTAGAAGGGACATACCAATCGATAGCCACAGGAGTCGGTTGCCTACAAAATCACTTGATAATGAGGCATTCACTAATGCAAATATAAGAACCGCCAAAACAATTGCCGCAGTGCTACTCCCAGATTGAATTCCACGCAATAAATTTCTAAATGACAGAATTACGAGAATCACAAAAGTTACTAATGCGAACCAACCTCCCTCGACACCAATTTCTAAAAAGATGTTGTGTGGATATAGCGTAAATGCATCGACGCGGGAAAAGTTTGGTAGCACTGAGTAGAAATTACCCCATCCAATGCCAATTGGATTCGCAACAATCGTCTCGACTGCAGCTTCAAACAATATGTCCCGCCCATTGGCATCTACCGTCGTAAGCCGAGTTCCTTCGAGAAATCGAGATGAGAAAAGGAACCAAGCCCCAACGCCCAAAAGTCCAAGTACAATTGCTCGCTGAATGAACGACTTCGCGGTCCCAGTAACCAATAAAATTACAGCTACGCTGACCATAATCGCCAGAATCGGTCCCCGACTTCCAGACTGGAATGTCGCTACCACCCCGATTGGAACCGCAAGAAGTGCCAACCAGGGCGGGGCAATGATTCTAAATTTGGTAACCAACACTGCACCTGAAATCACTACGGCAAGTCCCGTAACTCGCCCTGTGCTAATTGGGTTCAACCCCCAAAGTGCGATTCTTCCGGTTACGTCGGACTCTCCCAAAAGTAGGAGACAAACAGACGTTCCTACAGCGATTAGCAAGATAATCCTCAATGCCAATTCTATGTTTGCAGACATGTTTCGGGACATCGAAGGAGCTACGATCAAAATTAGGGCTACAAAAACAGCGAGGAGCTTAGTCTGGCCATACGGATTCAAAGAGGTGACAATAAATCCAGGCAGAAATGACAAGAATACTAGGAGCACCATTAGTGGGTAGTGCAGTTGGGCTCCCATACGTCTAGCGTTAAAAGCGAAAGTTCCCAAGACTACTAGTAAGCAAAAAGGCAGGTAATAGCTGGAAAATATCGGAATCGAAGGGGGAAAGGCAATATTTCCTATTCCAACAGACACTAGGCAAACAATAAACAAATACTGTGCCTTTGGCTTAATTTGATTCGATGATAGCTTCTGTACCATCATTATGCTCCTTCCGTTTGCTCGAGCAGTGGTAAAGAAATCAATTCACGAACTGAATCTCCAGACTTCCAAGTACGCCTCGCAGACACGCGCGTTCCCCGAGAATCTGATTTGATCATGTCATTCTCGTACAATTTCGGAACCCTGCCACCTGAAACAGACTTATTCCCCTGTTCATCGGTATTTTCAATTACTGGGACAACGTCAAACTGACAATGCTGCGGCAACTGATACAGCTCCTGAGCCTCAGTGCTGTTCAACATGAACAATTCCTCGCGGATTCATCCTGGTTAAAAGCCTGTACGCTGTCCATGAATCATGAATAACTCTACGGCAGCTCTGGGTAGTTCGACTTGGTATTCCCATACTATTTTTCCAACTGCTTCAAGCACTCAAGTGCTATCCCTTTTAGTTCCTAATTCCAGTTCGCTGATAGTGCGAATGCGCCGCAGATCGGATAAAGGCAAGAACACGAGATGAAGTGTCCTTAATTGCGTAGTCGTTTGGTAGCACCGACTGTTTTCGGGAATCGAACAGATCAAGGGCTATTTCAACTGCATCGAGTACATCTTTGGTCTTCAGGCCTGCTGCGATGATTGCACCGGTGTCCTGTGATTCAGGGCGTTCGATGAAATCGCGCATGGTGACCGCTGGGAAGTTTAGAATGCTTGATTCTTCACTGATGGTACCGCTGTCAGAAAGGACTAGTTTGGCTTCTTTTTGCAGTTTGTTGTAATCATGGAAGCCAAATGGTGGGTGGAAGATAAATCCATCCTTCTTGTGAATACCAAGGGCTTCCAGGCGCTTCCTGGTGCGAGGGTGGGTAGACACAAGCACTGGTACGTCGTACTTCTCATGCAGAGCTTCCAAAGTTTCAACAGCAGCTTGGAGGCGTTCTGGTTTGTCCACGTTCTCTTCGCGGTGAAGACTAACAAGGAAGTAGCCCTGCGGAGTGAGACCTTGCTTTTCAAGTGCATCGCTGGAGTCAATCTGCTCAGCGTTATCTTCCAAAACTTCACGCATTGGAGAGCCTGTCAGGAGAATACGAGACGAGTGAATGCCTTCGGAAAGAAGATTGCGGCGGGCGTGCTCGGTGTAGACCAAGTTGTAGTCGGAGACATGGTCAACCAAGCGGCGATTGGTTTCTTCCGGAACGTTCTCGTCGAAGGAACGGTTGCCTGCTTCCATGTGGAATACCGGGATCTTCATTCGCTTAGCCATCAGCGCGGAAATACAGCTGTTGGTGTCGCCAAGTACCAAGAATGCATCGGGCTTTTCTTCCACAAGAACCTTCTCGGTACCGGAAATGATGGTGCCAAGAGCAGTCCCCAAAGATGAGGTATCCGCTTCAAGGAAATGGTTAGGAGCGCGGAGACCGAGGTCTTCAAAGAACACTTCATTCAGTTCGTAGTCGTAGTTCTGTCCGGTATGGACGAGAACTAGCTCAGTGTGAACATCAAGCAGCTTGATTACTGAGGACAGACGAATAATCTCGGGACGAGTTCCGACTACGGTGACAATCTTCAAACAGTTCGACATGGTTACACAGCCTCCACGATTGTGTCAGGGTTATTAGGGTCAAAGTGATCATCAGTCCAGAAATTGGTTAGAAGAATTTCTGAACCCGTGTTTTCAATGCTGTGGGTCCACATAGTTGGCATATCAATGGCAACCGGCTCGTCCCCTGTCACATCAAAATTAAGCACCTCATCGGTGAACATCTTCCGGAGGGAGATTCGGGCCTTGCCTGAAAGCACTAGGAATCGCTCAACTTTGCGGCGGTGGTAATGCCCGCCGCGAAGGACACCTGGAACCGTTGTAGAAAAGGATGTCTGTCCCGTGCCACCATGAGTACGAATAATCTCCGTGAACGAGCCACGATTATCAGCATGCTTCACCAGCGGAATCTCTGGCTTAACTAGGAACATGTGAGAGCGGTAGGTATTAAAAAGGTTTCGGGCGAATGGATCTGCGATATTCGGAATCTCACCACGACGATAAATGGTGTCGAATTCCCGAAGTTGCCTCAGCAGACCCGAAACAGTTTCTTGTTGTTCACGCTCGTGTTGTTCTTCAACACCACAATTTCCGATGAGCAGATCCGCGGCATTCTGAGCATGGAGCAGAGTCAGTTCTTTGTCATTTTCAACCTTTGGTTCGCCGCCTTCCACAAGCAGGTGGCAAAAGGTAGCAGTGACCGCGTTGTAAAAAGGACGGCCATGCTCACCGAAGAGATTCGGGAGCTTTATCTCAACAAATTGGGAGCCGACCCGTTCAGCCGCGGTCCGCAGTACATCACCTGCAGCTTGCTTAGCATCGCCATAAACGCTTCCGTTTCCTGACTGGGTGGAATTCGCATAAACAACAACAGCTGGCGGAGTCTCAACAGTGGTGATTGAATCAGCAATTTGCTGGGCGAACTGAATATTGCCCTCGCGGATTTCATCATCTTCAGCACGGTTAATGCCGGCAATATGGATGAGGCGCTCCGCACCGTCGATGGCTAGATTGGCCTGCTCTTGGTCGAAGGCGTCGCCAACGGGAACGAGTTCAGCTTCAATCCCCTGCTCATACAATGCTCCACGCGTATGCCACCCAAGGAAGCCACGGCCACCAGTTAATGCAACTTTGCTCATGACAGTTCCTTCACTAGTTCGCGCATCTCAGGAAGCATAAGTAGGAGTTCTTTCGTTTCTTCCACATTTAGCTGTTGAGTGGACAGCGATGTGTAGTCCTCCGCCAGAGGTGGCTTGGATGAACCTTCATCGAAGTACAACTCATATTGCAGGGAGCGGGCATCAAGAGGAACGCGGAAAAAGTCGCCTTCGTCTACCGCCTTAGCAATCTCTTCGCTGCTCAAAAGAGCTTCGTGCATCTTCTCACCGTGGCGAGCACCGATGACCTTGATCTCTGGGTCGTCCTGGCCGAGTAGGCTTGCAACTGCGCGAGCAAGCACTTCAACCGTTGCGCCTGGTGCCTTCTTGACATAAATATCACCGGGATTAGCGTTAAGGAACGCGTACTCAACTAGGTCAACAGACTCTGCGAGTGACATCAAGAAACGCGTCATTTCTGGATCCGTCAGAGTGAGCGCCTGGCCCGACTTCAGCTGGTTAACGAACATTGGAATAACCGAACCACGGGAGTACATGACATTGCCATAGCGAGTAACAGATACCGTCATATCAGAGTCTGGGAAGTTGCGGGCGAAAGCCTGCGCGGTCTTCTCCATAAGGGCCTTCGACATGCCCATTGCGTTGACCGGGTAAACAGCTTTATCAGTACTCAGACATACGAGGGATTTAACTCCGGCTTCGGCAGCTGCCTTAATGACGTTATCGCTACCCACAACGTTTGTCTTCACCGCTTGTTGTGGGAAGAATTCACAGGACGGGACCTGCTTGAGGGCGGCTGCGTGGAATACATAATCCGCGCCGCGTACTGCTGGCGCTACGCTATCCACATCACGCACGTCACCAATGAAGAAACGAAGACGCTCATCATTAAAGCGACGACGCATCTCATCCTGTTTAGCTTCATCACGGCTGAAGATATTGATCTGGCGGACTCCCTTTTCCAGGAGGTTGACCGCCATGGTGGAACCAAAGGAACCCGTTCCACCGGTAATAGTAACAACAGAATTATCGAAGGATTTCATTTAAATGTCCTTATTCTTTGATGAAGAAGCTGCTTTAGTTAAGACGGTTTCCACCGCATCAATTCCAGCACGCCTAGAAAAATGTTCAAGATAAACAGTGCGTGTTCGCTTCTGAAGTTCACTGTATTCTTCCAAAGCCATGCTATGAGCGGAGCGCATAGACGTTGCGAGGCTCTCTGCGTCCTCGGCCTCGGCGGTGAAGCCAACCTTGTGCTCCTCAACTAGCCCACGCAAGTCGCCTTGCACTGTGGTGATGACTGGAACACCGTGAGCAATTGATGCCTGAAACTTTGAAGGAATCGTTCCACGGAATACCTCGAGGTCCCGCAAGGTGACAAGTGAGAAGTCTGCTGAGGAATAGATCTCCGGCATCTCTTCTCGAGGAACTGCACCGCGGAAATCGATGTTGGCGGTCCCCAATTCCTTGGCCAGTGCCATCACGGTTTCACGGGCAACACCGTCGCCTACGATTGTGATGTGCACTGGGATATCTTCGATAAGCTTCGCTGCCCGAACTACGGTTTCGAGGTCCTGCATATCGCCAATGTTTCCGGCGAATAGGATTTCGGTCTTTTCTGAGTTCCTCTCAGAAGACCGGTCTGGGGCCGAGTCATCTGCCCAGTTGTACACGGCCACGGTCTTGTTCTCTTCCGAACCGCGTTTAACCAGAGTCTGAACCATGGTCGGAGCAATACCAATAACACCTGACGCTCCGGCGTAAACGCTTCGAAGCCATGGCTCGAGAACTGAGCGGATGATTCGTCCCGCCTTCGAGTTAGCAACCATCGAGGATTCAAGGATGGAATCTGGCCAAAGGTCTTGAACATGCAGAACGTAGGGAGCACCGCGGAATCGCTTCCACAGCCACGGTCCAAGCGCGGGAGTCATTTGAGTCGCATAAACATAAATGACATCAACATCATTGGCAAAGCCCCGCGCCGTTGCAGAAGTTAATGCGAAAGACGCGTAATTAAGGATTCGGCGTACTGGGCTTGTGGAATGATCAGCCCACAATGGAACCCTAAGGATATCCACGCCATCGATGATTTCTTTACTGCGCCATTTTTGCTTGTATCCAGGGAAGACCTTGCCTTGAGGGTAGTTGGGATATCCCGTTAGCACTCGGACATCGTGGCCTTTTTCTTTTAATCCCTGAGCAATCGCAGGTGAAATCACAGCCTTTTCAGGCGGATAGTACTGAGTAACAATGAGAACCTTCACTACGCGCTCCCCTCATCATCAGTCCATTTAATTTCCATCCGAACCCGGCCATCAGGAAGATCTGCTCCCACCTCAGACATGCCTAGCTTTTCCCACAGTTTGTATGAAGCTCCATTGTCACGATAAAGCTCGGCATAAGCACCTGAAAGATTCAAATTCTCTTTCATGTGTTTTAGAAGGAGCCTCGTTACACGGCTGCCATGGCCCTTACTTTGTTGGTGCGGAGAAACTGCAATGTAGATCGCAGGAAGATCTTCAGGGTCGTAGAACCTGTAACCCACTACAGCCAAAGGTTCATCCGTCGATTCATCGCACAGAACGTAATCCCCGCGCAGAGGGTCTTTTCTCGCCTGTCGGAGCCACTTCTCTGTGCTCTCTTCAGTGATTGCAGAACCAAACGTCATGTATTCCAAGGTCGCTGGGTGATTGAACCATTCCACGCGGCTTGGAACGTCACGAAATTCAAAGCGTCGCAATGCGAAGCCGTCTTCACGTGGGTAGGAACGGTGCTCATCCAAGAAATCTGCACCATCACCAGGGATAGCGATATTTGATGAAGACGAGACGCCAGAGACAGTCTTAAACAAAATATGGAAATCATCTAACAGGGATGCATCGCGTGCATAGTCTGCATCCATCTTCAAACGTGCATCCCAGCCAAGGTGGTTACGGCCGCTGGTTTGTGCAGCGCCCGTAATTCCTGGACGAACAGAGTGGCGCGCGCGCTCAGAATCTTTATAGTGAGGCACGTACCTGGTCAACAATGGACGCGGTCCGACCAAAGACATATCGCCTTTGAGGACGTTGAGCAATTGTGGCAGTTCATCGAGGCTCGATCGACGAAGCAAGTGTCCAAACTTCGGAATTCGATCTTCAACGGAGCGCTGATTTCCTTTGGAATCATATTCATCCAGCATCGAACGGAACTTGAGGAGGGAGAAAACTTCTTCGTTTAATCCCACGCGGTCCTGTTTATAGAACACAGGACTACCCATGTTGACGCGAACAGCTACAGCCGTCGCGACACCGACAGGCAAAGTGATTGGAGCTGTCAAAACCACGATTGCAGTATCAATGACCCTCTTGGCTAAGATATGAACCGGCCGAGTTACCAAGCTCTTTGCTGGCTTTTGTGCTTTCGATAACTTCACTTCACCCTCACCGCCTCTACATATTTACCAACTACAGCACCGGTTTCGTACTCAAACCATTCATTGGAGGCTTGTTTGTCCGCTGACCATGCGACGTAGGCGTTTGGTACGCGAGCACCGGCGAGGTGGGATAACGGGTAGCCGCCGCCGAAGCGAGGGTTTACATCGATGACGTAAGGCGTGCCTTCGGTGTCAACAATGACGTCAACGTCGAAGGTTCCTGGGTGCGGTACTGCCACCGCGATGCTGCGTGCGATGTCCTCGAAATCGGTCGGTGCTACGGATTCAGCTCGGTCCGTCTCGCCGCCGCGCATGGCGATCTTTCGGCGAACTAGAACACCGGCGTATTCACCGTTGAGATCGCAGACTACGTCGAGTCCGTACTCGGTTCCCTCAATCATTTCTTGAACCAGAACTAGCTCAGCGGGAGCGAGTTCTGATTGCTGGTGTGCTGCCTGGCCTTTGCGGTCAGTGACCTCATTAGTAGCAATGTCGATCGCGTCGGTAATGCCAGCTTGATCGGTGAACTGTAGTCCACGTGAAGCGCTGCCGAAACGGCCCTTAGTGATGAGATTTTGAGCAGGTGTTAGGTCCTGAGGTGGAGTACTGCCCAACCAGGTCTGCGGAGTTGGAATGCCTGCACTGGCAAAGCGTTCAGCCATAACCAATTTGTCTTCGATAATGGCTTGAACATCTGCATTAATCCGAACTAGTGGAGCCCACTCAGGGCTTTGGTCCAGCTGCGCCCACTCAGAAAGTTCAAAGTCGTTGATGGAGACAGCTAAGTCAATGCTCTGATCTTTAAGCGTGTTGGCCAACCAGGTTGAGTACGCAGTATCGGTGACGGCTGGCGCCTGGATAAATTGGTCGGCAAATTCGCGGGACGGTGCGTGGGCGTCATAGTCCGCAGCAATGACCTTGCCTTCAAGGCTGTTGGCCTGCAGGGCTTCTTGGAACCAACGCACTAAATACGGGCGTCTACCCACAGAAGAAAGAAGAATGTTCATTATCGGCTCCCCAGGAATTCCTGAATCGCTGCATCGATTCGCTCGACTTCTTCCGGTTTGAGGGCGGAGCCGCTTGGGAGGGAGATGCCTGTGTTGAAGAGGCGTTCGCTGGTGCCGTCGGTGAAGGCGCGGAGGTGCGAGTGCACGGGCTGAAGGTGCATTGGCTTCCACAGGGGGCGGGCTTCGATGTTGACTTCGGCCAGAGACTGTTGGAGGTCGGAGGAGGTAAAGCCAGCCTCGGATTCATTGACGATGATGGAGGTGAGCCAGAAGTTGTCACGGGTGTCGCCGCCGTCGACGCCGGATGGTTCGCCGAAGATGCTCACACCAGGGACGTTTGCGAAGAGCTCCCGGTAGCGCAGGCGATGGCCGCGGCGCTTATCAATCATCTCATCCAAGCGAGTCAGCTGGGCGCGGCCAAGGGCAGCGAGGATGTTGGACATGCGGTAGTTGTAACCAATGTCCGTGTGCTCATAATGCACAACAGGCTGGCGCGCCTGAGTGGCAAGGTAGCGGACTTGCTTGGCAAAGGCTTCGTCATCGGTAAGCAATGCACCACCACCGGAGGTGGTCATAATCTTGTTGCCATTGAAAGACACGATGGATGCCACGCCGAATGCACCGGCAGACTTGCCGTTGCGGGTGGCTCCAAGGGACTCGGCGGCATCGGAAAGCACTGGCACATCGTAGCGCGCAGCAATTTCACCAATGCGCTCATGATTAGCCACCTTGCCCAGCAAGTCCACTGGCACAACGGCCTTCACGGACTTGTCCTCAGCGGTGAGAGTCTTAAACGCCTCTTCTAGAAGGTCAGGGTTCATATTGCCGGATTCGTCAGAATCAATAAACACCGGCTGCGCACCCGTGTACACAATCGCATTAGTAGTTGCCGCAAATGTCATCGACGAAGTGAGCACGAGGTCGCCCTCACCCACGCCGAGAGTCAACAGACCCAAGTGCAAAGCAGCGGTACCGGAAGAAAGAACCACTGCATGCTTGCGTCCGCAGTAAACAGCAAGGTCTTCCTCAAAGCCATCAACCTCAGGGCCAAGCGGGGCAATCCAACCAGAGCGAATGGCCCGAACCAAAGCCTGCTCTTCCAAGTCAGTTACGTCCGGAGAGGACATGTAAATTTTCTCATTTGCCATTAGACATTTTCCTTTTCTTCCTGCTCGGAATTAGCGCTACCCAGCCTGCTCATAAATCCATCCTTGTCCAACTTCGCTGGCGCCAGGGTCTTGACCTGAGTATGCGAAACCTTGGGGTGGAAAGGACGGTCTTCCCTCTCCCCCGCACCCACCAGTTCCTCATGCAGCTTTTCGCCCTCACGGAGGCCTGTGTACACGATTTTTATATTCTTACCCGACATTGCAATCATGCGCTGTGCAACATCAAGAATGCTCACAGGCTCACCCATCTCCAGAATCAGTACCTCACCCGTACGGCCAATGCCGCCGGCTTGAAGCACCAACTGGCAGGCCTCAGGGATGGTCATGAAATAACGGGTCGCCTCAGGGTGGGTAACGGTCAGTGGCTTGTCTTCATTGATAAGACGAATGAAGGTGGGAAGCATGGAGCCTCGGCTACCGATAACATTTCCGAACCTCACAGACAAGTACTTCTTACCGGTCTCCTGACCGAACCAACCGGTGAGCTTCTCAGCCACGCGCTTGGAATGGCCCAGTGCGCTGGTCGGGTTAGCTGCCTTATCTGTGGAAATGTTCACGAAGGTTTCTACATCAGCGGCTTCCGCTGCTTCCAGCACGTGCAGCGTACCCAGCACATTGGTCTTCCATGCCTCATCTGGGTACTGCTCCAGCATTGGCAAGTGCTTGAGCGCTGCTGCGTGAAACACCACCTCTGGCCGGCGGTCCAAGAAGATCTGCTTCAAGGTTTCAGGCTCACGAATATCAGCGAGCACCACGGCGTCAGTATCCAACAAGCCATTGCCGTGGACATTAATCAATGCCTGCTGAAGACCAGTCTCATCACGGTCTAACATAATGAGCTCCGCTGGGCCGTACTTAGCAATCTCAGTGCACAGCTGCGAGCCGATGGACCCGCCAGCCCCCGTGACCAGCACGCGCTTGCGACTCAAGTAATCCGCAATTTCAGACACGTTGGTCTCCACTGGCTGACGGCCCAAGAGATCCTCAATGGACAAATCCCTCAGGTCACTGCCATGAACACCGTTGGACACCACATGGCCGATGGCCGGCATAACTTTGACCTGCATCCCGCTGCGGTCTGCAATGTCTTGGATACGGCGCAACAATGAGGCATCAGCAGTACTGATTGCCACAATGAGGATGTCCGCACCAGTGGCTGCCGCAATCTTTTCAATATCCGCCATGGTGCCCAGTACTGGCACACCGCGGATGCGGCGCTTGGCCAAGTTTGGATCATCATCAATGATGCCCACCGGACGGAATGGTGACGATGGGTCTGACATCATCCACTGGAGCAGGTTGGTGCCAACATAACCGCCACCCAGCACCAGCGCTGGCGTGGAGTCAGGGCCGGGCTTGCGTGAATTGCTCACAATCGTGCGTGCGATGAACCGCACGCCCAACATCAACATCAATGCGATGGGCAATGCGATGAGCATGACACCGCGAGAGATTTCCAAGAAACCTCCAAGAATCAGCGAGATAATCCATAGCAGACCACCCACGACGCCCACGGCCGTGCAAACACTCACCGCGTCTTCAAAACCCCCCGTTCGAAAGCGCATTCCTTTGCGGTACAAATTGAATATCAACCCGAATCCCAATTGCAGGACGGCCGCCGCTACTACTGCTGCAACAAAGACCAGCCAGTTGATTTCACCGAAAGCGAATTCATAGCGCAGTAGCGCAGCGACCATAATCGCGAACGCCCACAGCAAAATATCAATGAAGTATAAAATGCGACCTACTGGCAGCCTTCTAGAGAATCCACCACTCTGGCGTGTGGTCCCATTTATTGACATAATTTTCTCCAATTTGGCAGGGGTGACATTCCGCCTGTAAGCGGAGGGAATAGGGTGTGTCACCTGCTTGAACTATAACAATCTTCTGCAATTTGCGCGCTCCGCGTGTCCTAGTTAACAAAGCGCAACGAGCTAACACCGGCGAAGGAGGCAGAAACATTCACCGGCGTATATTATTCAGCAACAACCTTGCTAGGTGGCAGTACCTACCAAGGCTCTCCTAACTAGATTAGCCACTGTGTCAAGGGCAGGCACCAACTGCTCCGCCGATGCCTGGTGAACCTCAACTGATTCCCGGTACGGATCAATGACTTCATCCTCCGATGGGTCACTGACAGCAGGCACAACGCTACGGCTCAGCGCCACCGAATTAATTGCTGCGCGGAGCTTCTCGGGGGTTGTGTCTTCAACGGACCTCAAATCATCGGCAAGAAACTCATCCGTTGTTGCCTCCGCCAGTCGCGCGAACTCCCTGACCGTAAACACACGACGCGTAGCACGGGGACTTAACTCCACCACGTCACGCCGTTGCTCACGTGTCATGGTGAGAATCAGATCCGCGGACTCCAAAATTCCCTCAGACAGTTGCCGTGCCCGATGTGATTCCACATCCTCCACGCCAAGCGATAGTGCAATCTTTTGGGACTCAGCGAACATGCTCTCCCCCACCATGGCGTGAGTGCCGGCAGAGCTCACCGTGATCTCAGGGAACTCTTGAAGTTTCTGCTCCAGCAAGTTCTGTGCCAGCGGCGAACGGCAAATATTGCCCGTGCAGACTGTAAGAATTGAAAAATTATTCTGCATGCTTAGCCTTGCCCTGCTTGTTCTTGTGCTCACCCACAATGTCGTTCACAGTGCGGGCACCATAGCCGTACTCACCGTAGCTGTAACGACCCGGCTTCTTGGTTGGAATCATGGTTGCAACGATTCCAAGTGTGTTGGCGCCAGCAGTCTCCAGCACCTGTAAAGAATCTTCCAGTTCCTGCTTAGTGGTAAAACCTGTAGCAACCACCATGAGTACGCCCGTGGCATGTTTGCCAAGCACCACAGCATCCGTCACAGCAAGCACTGGCGGGGCGTCAATGATGACGTAATCAAACTGCTCTCGGAGTGTCTCCAGAGTCGCTTCCATTTCATCCGAGCCCAACAGCTCACTTGGGTTTGGCGGAATACGACCAGCCGGAAGTACATAGTACGGATCACGACCCCAGCGCTGAAGAACATCGGCCAGGCCAGCCCTACCGATGAGCACGTCAGTCAGACCAGCACCACCTTCAATATCCAAGTACTTGGCGAACGTTGGCAGACGCAAGTCACCTTCTACTACAACAACACTGGAACCCGTTTGCGCCAAAGTTGCCGCGAGATTCAACGAGGTAGTTGACTTGCCTTCACTCGGACGAGAAGAAGAAACGACAAACACACGCTTCTTCTCACCGACGTTAAGAAACTGCAAATTAGTACGAAACGCACGGAATGACTCTGCACGCGGGCTACGCGGCTTTGAGCTAACGACGATACGGTTCTTCTCCGCGTCAGGATCATCAATAATCTCACCCAGCAACGGCTTGTCCGTCACCTGCTCAATATCACCCGTGGTGTGAAGCCTACGATCCAGAACCGTGCGAAGAATAGCGATGCCGTAACCAACCGCCAAACCAATCAGCAGACCCAATGCCAAGTTCACCGGAATATTCGGGCTTACTGGAGACTTAGGAACCAACGCATTCTGCGTGGTGGTCAGACTAACCGGACTCTGCCCATTAGTCTCTGGCTCCAGCTGAGTCTGCACGACATTCTTGAAGCTCTCTCCTACCTCATCCGCAATTGCCGCTGCTTCCTCAGGTGAAGAACTTGATGCGGTGATGTTAATCAACGCCGAATCCGACGGCGATGCCGCCGTCACGTGATTAGCAAGCTCCGCACCTGTCATGTCCAGGCCCAGCTCCTCTACCACTGGGTCCAGCACAGCACTTGAACTCACGACAGTGACATAGCTATTAACGATCTGGCGCGAATAGTTTGCGCCCTGCACCATGTCACCAGTGCTTCCACCATCCGAGCGAACCGACACGTACAACTGCGTCTTCGACTGGTATTCCGGCGTAGCCAACAAAGAAAAGCCCAGACCAGCAGCCAACCCTAGGATCGTGGTTACTACGACAAGAATCCAATACTTACGAAGAATTATTAAATACTCGCGTAGTTCCATGTTGTGTATTTCCTTCTAATTCAAGAGCTTCGGACTACCTGTGTAGCAACCCGAAACCAGCCACTCATCAAATTTTGTTCATTACCCGGGAAACCTGTCGATCTCCGATTGAACTATCGTACCCTCACCAGCACCCAAGCGCGCGATAAAAGTTCAGAAGAGCACACCCGCATTGGCACTTAGAATTCAAACTATCCATTTTAGAGCTGTTCAGACAAAGGCCTATCTTCAAGCATCATTCAGTAGTTTTACAGCCAACAATTATCTAACTCTTATTTTCAGTTCACTTTTAGGAACTTGGCAGCTTTTCGAAATGCACATTGTTACCTATGTCCAGCGATTGTTCAACTGGATTCAGCGCGCTGAGATAAACATTCTTACAATCACGCAGCTGCTCTGATCCAACCTTGTATGAGGGTAAGGGCGCAAAATTCCCACTTGGGTAGTAAAATCCCAAATACTTAGTACCGCACGCTTGGCGTGCCCAAAAGTATTCTGCCTTATTGTCTAAAGTTGAGGATTACCAAATGACTAACCCAACCGTTGCCTTCGTTGGTCTCGGATATATCGGCCTACCAACTGCTGTAGTGATGGCCAATTCTGGAGTAGACGTCACTGGCGTGGATGTCAATGCGGCAAACGTAGAACGCATCAACCGCGCTGAAGTAACAATCGTTGAGCCGGGTTTGGAAGAAGAACTCAAGCAGGCAGTTGAGTCCGGTAACTTCCGTGCAACCACCGAGCAGGTTCATGCCGATGCATACATCATTGCTGTGCCAACTCCGTTCACTGACAACTACAACGTGGACATGAAGTACATCTACTCAGCGGCAGAGGCAATCGCTCCAAAGCTCGAGGGTGACGAGCTCGTTATTCTTGAATCCACTTCCCCACCATTGACCACTAAGAATATGGCGGACAAGATTCTGGAACTGCGTCCGGATCTGGTTGCTGATGGTGCAGAAAACCCAGAGGGCAAGCCTGTCATTTACTTCGCTCACTGCCCTGAGCGCATCCTGCCGGGCAAGGCAATGGAAGAGCTTCGCACCAACGACCGCATCATTGGTGGTCAGACCGAAGAAGCAACTAAGCGCGCAACCGCCATTTACGCCACCTTCTGCAAGGCTGAGCTGCTTCCAACCAACGATGTCACCGCTGAGATGGCAAAGCTGACTGAGAACTCTTTCCGCGACGTCAACATCGCATTCGCAAACGAGCTTTCCCTCATCGCTGACAACCTTGGCATCAACGTTTGGGAGCTCATTGAGCTGGCAAACCACCACCCACGCGTTAACATCCTTCAGCCAGGCCCTGGCGTCGGCGGCCACTGCATCGCGGTTGACCCTTGGTTCATCGTCTCCTCGGACCCTAAGAACTCCAAGCTGATCCACACTGCACGTAAGGTCAACGACGGCAAGCCACAGTGGGTTATCAAGAAGGTCAAGGAAGCTATTGAACAGACCGGCGCTTCCAAGGTTGCTGTTCTCGGCCTTGCATTCAAGGCTGACATCGATGACCTTCGTGAGTCTCCTGCTCTGAACATCGCCGTTGATATCGCCGAAGAGCTCGAGAACATCCAGTTCCTCGTCGCTGAGCCTAACGTCCAGGAGCTGCCAAAGCGCCTCAAGGGCTTCGACAACGCTGAGCTCAAGAACTATGAAGAAGCAATCGCCGACGCAGACGTTGTCCTTCTCCTCGTAGACCACAAGGAATTCAAGGAATTCGACACCACCAAGCTCGAAGGCAAGGCTGTCGTAGACACTAAGGGTCTTTGGAACTAGCAAGCGCAAGTAGCTGCGATACAAGGCACATTGGTCAAATTAGTAACACCAATGTGCCTTACCTTCCTCACATCTTCACTTGGGTTTCGTCCTCCAGAAATATCCAATAAGGACATTTCAAGTGAATGCCCAAAGCTCAGTAAACGAAAATCAGGAGAGTCACTATGACAGTTCGGCCTTTTCCGTATGGCTTCATCTACTCAAGCTCTGAAAATGTATCACCCGCAATTTCAAAGCTGGGGTGGAAACAAATTGAGACGCCTTCGGAGGGTCGACTGTGGGTAAGTCCCGATCAGCCCGTCTACTCCTACAGCAGTACCTCCTACACCGCCATTTGGATTGGCTACGCTAAATTCTTGTCCTCCGAAGAAACTGCCCGCGAGGACGTTGCCCAACGCTCCGTTACTATCTTAGAAAACGATGGCTGGAAGGCCTTTCACGAAGCAATGGACCTAGTGGTCGGCCGTTTCGCCGCATTTATATGGGAAAACGGAAAGCTCCGCGTTTACCACGATCCAGTGGCTATGAGGCCTGTCTATTTCAACTTGAACGACGGACTGGTTGCCTCACATGCCCCTCTGATACGAGAACTCAGAGAGGTTTCAGGCAAGGATGTACAGCCGCTGATCAAACTGGGGCAGCACAAGCTTTGGGACGAAACTGAAGATCCTGATGTGAGGGCATTGCCCGTTAACTTCTACCTCGACGTTTCTCAAGACACTATTCGTCGTTTTTATCCGCACAGCCCAATCAACCCAGAATCCCTAACTAATGCCGAACGGGTTGCCAAAGCAACTCAACTGGCACGTCAGTCAATGGACTTTTGGAGTTCATTGTCCCTGCCGTTGCACTGCGCGCTTACCGGCGGGCTGGACACCCGAATGAATGCGGCGGCGGCACTGGGCTCTGGGCTAGATATTAACTACGTAACTTACGGTTCGCTCGGAGACATTACGGAATTAGACACTGGCTCCGGACGTTCTTACAAAGTCGATTTCCACGTCACAAGGAAGATTTCAAAAGCGCTGAATCTGAAGCACACTTTGCTACCAGTGCAAGATACGCCTAAATACAAACTTTCTGAAGATGATCGGAAAACCCTCGAGAGGAATACATTCGGCTCTCACGCAATTCAATTCCAGGGACTTTACGAGAATGCGATTGGGGCACATCCTGGCGTTTACTTCGTGGGAACCGCCTTCGAAGGAATGCGGGACTATTTTGTTTCCAGCCGTCGACCACTTTCGACACTGGACGAATTCAAAGCCACCATCAGCGCAGTTGGTGGATTTAAAAAGGACATTAGAGAATCCGAGCTTACCGATGATGTAGCAACGGAATTGTGGATTCGATATGAAATGCAATCTGCGGTAGATAATGGCTACCCAATTGCGAACTTGATATTTACAGAGGTACGTGCTGGCCGATTCCAAAATGAAGCTATTAATTGCCAAGCCACCGCGTTCTTGCCCGTTAATCCTCTAGCCGTTCGCCAGCTTTTCGAGCACGGCCAAGCGTTCTCATATACTCAACGCAAAAACGGCGACTTCCTGCATTCCTTCATTGAGGCAATCTTCCCCGCAATTTCAGCCTTTGGAATTAACGAAAAGCCGAAACATTCTCCAGTGGCATCCACTCCAAAGGAAATAGCGATTAAAGAAGCTCGCATCAATGGATCAGAACCAGCCATAACGAGCTCACCACAAAACCGAAACGATAGAATCATGTTGGATTCAAGCTTGCTCGCGAGTGGTTCCAGCAAGTTTTTTGAAAAGCAGTTCTCTCTGGCGACCGGAGCTCTTGACATTTCTCTGGCGAATAATTACTTCCTAGGCCGACCTGCTAGAAATATTTCTCTGTTTGTTTCGGTTAATCAGGTGGAAGTTGCAAGTACACCAATTGGTCTTCGTCGATCTCCTTATCACTTCCACATTGAGGGGCTTACGGAAGGAGATATCGTCCAGGCCGGAATCCGAACAAACTCTGACTTAGGACCTGCGTGGATTAGTTACACTACAGTTGATCTAATTGAATGGGCCGAATTCCCAGATTCTTCCAGTTCAACTTTGGCGGTAGGCTCCACCATCGAAATGAACGAAGTTCCAAACTAATTTCGAGACTTTTCAGGGATCATTTTCTGATAGCTCGGCATGAGCTCTCGGTATATTCCGTTAGAAAAGTTTCAATACCTAAGGATAATTACAATGTCAGAACTAGAATTCATCTGTTCGATTGATGAACTTGAGTCATCCATTTCAGAGTGGAAGTCATCCTCCGAATCGCCCTCGATAAAATTTGGTGTCACCATAGAGGACGTGTTGTTCCCCGTATTCTTGCACATTTCAGATGCACATTCGGAGCGTCTGACAGTGCTGTACAACGGTGCAGTAAGCCGTGAGAGGTGCGAAGACGGAATCGTATTTCAGCGCTCCAGTTGGAAAGACGAAATTCCATCTTGCATCGTTTCTTTTGCAGATCCAACACTCGTTCTCCATGATGGAATGAGCATCGGATGGGGCCAAGTTGACGGGCAACTGTTTGCCCCAGAGCAATACAAGAAGATTTTGGATCGACTACGAGATGCGCTGCAGCTTCCAGGCCGATTCGAAACGCTACATTATGGTAGCTCAGCTGGTGGATTCCAAGCCCTGGCCACGGCTGGATTCGATCGAGGCAGCAGAGTACTTTGCAACAACCCTCAGACTGACTTCTCAAAATACAGCGTCGCTTGGGCCACCAATCGAGCGCTGAAAGTCAATGGTTTCGCAAATAGGGCTGAATACTTAGAATCCGACGTCTACAGTGATTTTGCGTGGCGCGTTGAGATTCATAAGCTCTATCAGAAGCTCGAATACATTCCAGACAACATTCGCCTCCTCATTAATGCAGCATCTGAGAATGATCTCGTAGCTCAAGCAGGATCGTTCGTCGCAGGAATCACGGAGATTTCCACCAAACAATCTACCAACGGATATGAAGTCTATTATTATTTCCATCCGTCGCTGGGCCATAACCCTCTCCCTAAGCCACAGACCATCAACGAGTTGATTGCAGAGCTCGAACAACTGTAATTTCAGAGAAGAGGGTCTGGATGAGTTCACTTGCATAGTTCCGAGTGGACTCATTTCCTTTTCTGAGGTGGTGTAAAATCTCTCGGGAGCAGTAAGCGAGGAAAAGAATGTCAGACAAGGACACGAATCAGGTCTTCGACAAAGAAGTTACAGATCTCCTAAGCACAATTAAGGTTAAATTAGCTGAAAGTGGAAAAGATTCTCCGACTGTTGTCGTAGATAACTCTCGCATTCGCCCAAAAAGCGCCAGGTTACCTATTCATCGGTATGTTGCCCAGATTTGGCACCTGCGGCACTTCATAGTCCTCCACGCCCGTTATAAGGCAGTGGCAGATAACGATGAGATGTTCTTGGGGAAACTGTGGACCGTACTAGAACCTATTTTTCGTATCGCAATGTACGGAATTATGTTCGGTCTAATTCTGAATACCTCCAGAGGCATCGAAAATTTCATCGGCTTTCTGACTATTGGTATTACATACTTCGGATTCATCTCTAGGGGACCCAACTCTGGAGCAGGTCTGGTCCAACGAACGCAAAACTTAATTGGCACATTCAATTTTCCGCGAGCAACGGTGGTGGTCGGAGAATCCGTTCGTGGGTTCTTTATGGCTTTGATTCCCGCACTCTTAGCCACGATTGGCGCCTTACTTTTCCAGCTAGATAAACCTCTCAGTTGGACAATACTTTGGGCAATTCCCCTATTAGTTTTGATCCAGATATTTGCTGCGGGATTGATGTTCATTTCCGCCCGCATCACAGCATTTCTTCCCGATGCCCGGAGAATGATGCAGTTTATTATGCGAGCCTGGTTTTATATTTCAGGCGTATTTTTCTCTGTCGAGCGTTATGCAAACGTCCCCGAGATTCAGGCCGTTATGGTTGCCAACCCTGCTTACCAGTTCCTGAATGCTCTACGCGATTCGATTATGTACGCAACTACACCTGATCTCCAGACTTGGTTATATCTTGGAGCTTGGTCATTCGGAACTCTTTTGATCGGTTTTATCTACTTCTGGCAAGCTGAAAGTCGCTATGTACATATCAGATAACCCAACTGTGCTCGCCAAGAATGTCAAACGCACTTATCGCGCTGACAACAAGCGAACGATCTTCCGGAATCCCCTAGCTTCGAGTAATCAGAAGGTTGATCGCTATGTTCATGCGCTGAAAGGGGTTAACTTCGTTGCAGAGCAAGGTGAGTCGATTGGCGTACTTGGAAGAAATGGCAGCGGTAAATCGACCCTAATGAGGCTGATTGCTGGCAAAGAAGCCCCAACTGACGGACAAATATTCGTATCGTCCGCTCCGACACTGCTTAACGTCTCGGCAGCACTTCAACCCAGATTGTCGGGATTAGAGAACATTCGTCTGGGCCTCTTAGCCCAAGGATTATCTCCAAAAGACATTCCGCCGCTGAGCGAAGATATCCAGGACTTCGCGGATATTGGTGACGCAGTGAAGCGTCCAATGAACACCTATTCTTCCGGCATGGGTGCTCGTCTTAAATTCGCTATTTCAACATCTGTTCAACGAGAAGTTCTTCTTATCGACGAAGCCCTTGCAACAGGCGATGCCGCTTTTACGAAAAAGGCCCAAGATAGGATGTCCGGATTCTTGTCTGATTCCGGCACTATTTTCCTTGTTTCTCACGCGATGGCCACTATTAAGAACATTTGTTCACGTGCCATTTGGTTGAACGATGGCGAGATTATTGCTGACGGCCCAGCACCCGAAGTCACACAGCTTTATAATAAGTGGACTATGCGCATCGGTAAAGGAGACAAACAATGGGCAGATGACCTTCTGAACGAGGTTAGAGCCGCGTACAAACCACCACATATTATTACGGTTGAAGAAACTAACGAATATTTCAATAGCAAGTAATCCCGAATTCTGATTCCACAAATGATTATCAGCAGGAGAAGGAACAAATGACGCAGGAATTACCTGACAACACAAACGTTCAATTATCCAAGGAGTCGCTCAAGTTACAGCGTGACCAAAAATTCGTTGGTGGATTCTATCTAACTTCCAAGGCGCTGGATTCTGTTCAGAATTTTCACCCATTGCGTCTATCCTCCAGCTGGACCTTCTGGCACGATGCTCGGGGAAATATAGTTTCTAAGAAGAGTACGAAGGCAAATCAAGTAGTTGTTTTCGGGTCATTTTTTCATCTAGAAGAAAATGACCTTGATCTAGTAGTCGAGCGTCTACTTCAGCGTTACGAGACCAGTGAAGAAAAGTTCGAGGACGAGCTGGATCTACTAGTCGGTCGGTATGTAGTAGTGGTGTCAGAACAGGATAATAACTTTGTATATCATGACGCGCTCGGGACACGAAGTGTCTATTACTCAACAGCATCAAATGACGTTTCTTCCCACTTTAACCTCTTGCTCGAAATGCTCCAGATTGAGAAAGAGACTGACTGGGACGAAGCTCGGATGGCAATGGATCTCACTATGTCGTCTCAAATTCGTCAACTTTTGCCAAATTTCCGCTTGAATTGTAGTTCACGAGTTTCAAACCGATATTTTCCGAAGAAAGAAAATGAGTTTTCTGACTGGTCTCACGAAGAGAAACAAGAAGAAATCTCGAGATTGTGGAAGAGATCTATCGATGCATTGCTGAGTGGGAATAAATCAGTAGTCTTCTCAATCACTGGAGGCCTGGACAGCAGACTAAGTGTCGCAATGGCTAGCGAGCGCTGGAATGAACTCAATCTATACACCTACGGCACTAAGAAGCCGAAAGACACACACTATTCCAAGGTGATGAATAGGGACTATCTGATTGCGCAGTCGCTAGTTAGCATTATTCAACCAAAGACATACAAATTTTTGCATTTGGCCGAAAACAAACGACTCTCGCCAGAATTAAGCGAACTAATAAATACGAACTCCATCACTCGCCATGGGCCGGGTCTGGTTCAGCGCTACCGAAGTGAGTTTCCTGGCGATAACTGGATTCATGTAAGAAGCACTGGCATAGAGGTTATGCGAAACTACTTTGGTTCCGACGAATCCTTGCAATCCATAATCAAAATGTGCGAGACAGACGGTGCAACTAACTTCAAGGACCGTATTTCGGACCTGGGATACGACGTTCCGCAGTTCGGTTATAACCGAAAGGATTTACTGTACTGGGAACTGCGGATGGGCAAGTGGCACAGTGAGGTACTTAATGAGAATGACGCAGCATTCGAAACGGTCCTACCCCACAATAGTCGCCGCATAATTAAGCTGTTTCTCGCTTACTCCAAGAAACAACGAAGAGATGCATTCGCTATTAAGGAACTGATCAATAGCAATGCAGCAATGCTGAATTTTTTTGGGGTTAATGATACTCGAAACCTCTACGAAATTATTCGCGATGGATACAGCGAAGACATAAAGACTCCTGGTGCACCAAAGGCACCACCAACAGGAGAATTATTGACTCAAACTGTTAAAATCGTAGCTTCTCGCGGGAGCCTAAGTGCAAAAAGGCGCCTGCGTAGTTTGCATTCGACGCTAACAAAAAGATTCAAGTAAGTGCTATGCCGCGTTCTTCTTCACGACGCAGAATTGAAAAGTCGCTATCCAAAGCACTTTCCATTCTCCAAGCCGGATATAGCGGAACCAAATTCCCAAACCGGTTCTCAACAGTGAGTCAAGCCGACTTCAACCACCCGAAGAGTAATGATCAGCCGCGCCCTCAAGGGCTATTAGACTTGCAGCTCAAATTAGGCGTTTATTCCGAAAGTCCCGCCCTACGAATCCTGATTGAGCACTTGGTTCAGTCAGTGTACTGGATAGAAAGCCTAGAAACTGACGCAAAATCTCAAGAAGCACTAGCGGAACTGGACGGCGTCCTTATTCTTGCACAACCGGAAGCTCCAAGTTCGAAAATCACAGCATTCGAATCTATGTGCTCGACCATTGGTCTTTCCGTAGCAGCATACCGTGTCGATGATGCGCTAATGACCTTCTCGCCACTGGCCGAAGAGAAGAATTTATCATCGATTTCAGTAGGGCTGCTTCCTCATTTACACAATCCACTACGTGATTTTCCTAAATCATTAGGAACGGTCATATTCAATCCATCCAAGAAGAAACTACGTAATGCTCGTCCAGCACTTCGTGATTTGAATCCGCCCACCACACAAGCTTTCTCTCTTTCACCACTGGTTGCTAAAGGTGCGAGCCATCAGTTAGTGATCGATTCTCAGTCAGGCGAAGTGGCGATGGACACCGCAGCAATGTGGAGGCAACTTTCTGTTGGGGTTCCACTCCGTATGACCTATTCCCCCTTTTTACTTAATAGCTTTCCGGGTATTGAATGCTTTATAGAGAAATATAAGAATTATCGGGGCTTTGAATTTTCGACCGACTGGGACGAAATTCGTGCATCGAGTTTGGTAAAAGATGCATTCGACCAAGGTACTGTCTACGACACCATAAGTTCCATACTTTCGGAGCTTGTAGGATACGACAGCACTAAAGGAATCTGGAAATCCAAAATTCTTTTGATATGCGATCAAATCACTCCGGAGATAGCTCAAGCGATTGAATTCCACCCTGAGCTTTCGGTAAGAATAGTTTCAACAGACGAAGCTTCCAAGATGAGTGCCGATGCACTTTCGATGCAATTTGATTACATAACTAGAATGACCGACGGATTTTATTATCCTTCTGACTATTTATCTTCAAAACTCACGGCCTTCAAGTATTCTTCTGCCGAATTTGTCACCGAGCCACAGTCAATCCAAGAAATTCCATATACTTCAACCACCAAAGCATCAGAACCGAATTTGACAGTCAGCAGCACCGAAGTAGAAGGCTGCTTAGACTTTTTTATGCTTGAGCGCGACTCGATATGTGATGCCGGAACTTTTAGCTCAGGGGCGCACTCTCGACTACGGCGACATCTACAGGGACATACGCATGATGAGTATCAACCGAATACAGTTCCCTACGCGCTCAGTGTAGTTATTCCAGTTTTTGATAACGGCGAATTTCTATTGTCCAAGGCAATACCTAGTCTTTTGAGGAATAGATCTTGGAGTTCAATGGAAGTCATCCTCATCGATGATGGCTCAGATGACAAAAGAACAAAATCTATTTGTAGGTCGCTCAGTTCTCTATTCCCTAATATTCGTAGTTTTTCGTTTCCTACTGGTGGCACAGGTAGTGCATCACGCGCGAGGAACAAAGGCGTTGAGCTATCAACTAGCCCTTTGATTACCTTTCTGGATCCCGACAATGAGATTTCGGCTGGAGGCTACGACAAGCTTTTGTCTCGATTCCAAAAAGCAAACAGAAAGGGGAAGCGTTCCGATTTTGTCAGTGGTTTCCAAGTTAAGGTTTCTTCGGAAATTACAGTCAATGCTCAACACTCATTTGCTCCTTGGCCAACCACAATTCGAAATCCTAGAGACGAGTTTTTTAATTCCGGTAAGTTTCCAACTGTCTCAACGCAAGCAGCAATCATTCGTAAACAGCTGCTGCTAGATAATGAGATTTCGTTCGTTGTAGGAGCGGTCGGCCAGGATACATTGTTCGGCTGGGAAGTACTTCTGGCGGCCGAAAATCCAATCTTCACCAACGAAGCTCACCTACTCTATTTCTCTGACCGGTTGTCTTCTGTGACAAACAGCGTTGATGCTGAATATTTCGATAAGAGCAAGACTAGGGAAATCGCACAGGTCCGCTGGTTAAAAGAAAACGATCTCTACCAAGAGTTTGTCCATCAAAAGTTCGATTACTTTTACACGCGGTGGTATAAGGAAAAGCTTGGGCAGGTTGACCCAAATGAATATATGCAAGCAAAGGAATTATTGAAGAGTATTTGCGAACTATATGGTCGCTCTTACAAATGACTAGACTTAGCATCATCAATGCTTAATGAGTTGCACAACTGATAGTAGAAATTAAGATACCTTATTGAAACTAAGCCTTAGAGTAAGGACTTATGAAACCGAAGTTAAGAATTTTTGGAAAGCGCCTCGTGTACGCTCTGTATGCTCGTTCCAAAAAAATTGCCCACAGAATAAATACTGAGAGGTCACCAAAAATGTCATCTACCAAATCGGAAATTGAATCTCTGTGGGAACTCGGGGAATTCGAGTCATTGGCGGCCCTTACGCCTCAATCTCCTACTAAAACAGAAACCAATCTGATTAGAGAAGCGAATTCAGCTCTAAATCTTCTTCAGCATCCCAGTTTGCAGGCGGAAACCCCTGGTCGAAAAATTGCGGCGGATGAGTCATTCAAAACCGTCACGATTCTACACTCCAGCCTTCCTCATCACCCTGGTGGATACTCCAATAGAGCTCAGGGGCTCCTGAAGGGAATCAGTGCACATGGAGTAGAGCTAGTTGGCTATACTCGCCCAGGATTTTACAGGGAAAGGGTTGACAAGAATGCAGCCGCTCCTTTTCCAACTGATTCCGTCGACGGCATCACGTATCATCACCTATCCGACACTGTGCGACGGGGTCGGGGAGAATTTCAATACATGGAATCTTGCATTGAAATTTATAAAGAGGTATTTCAACATGAAAGTCCTCAGGTCGTTCACGTTCGCTCCACCTACTTGATCGCACTGCCAGCCATTATCGCAGCAAAGTCTCTAGGCATTCCAGTGGTATATGAAGTATCCGGTCTTTGGGAATTGGTTTTTGAGGGCCGAGGAGAAGTCGGCCGGTCTAACCGCGCAACCCTCATGGAAAACGCTGCCGTTAAAGGCGCCACCCGAACAGTAACTATGAATAGTGCCATGGCTGAATTACTTCAGTCGAGGATCCCTAATCCACCAAAGATTGGATTAGTTCCAAATGCTGTTGACCTTTCTAAGTTCGAAGGACTCCCCTCCTGGGAAGATCAAGAAGAAAAATACGACCTAGGGTACATAGGTTCGTTGGTAGATTACGAAGGATTGGACCTCCTCCTTCATGCAGTTGCTGATCTTCGTAAGCGAGGCCATATTTATACCGCTAAAATCGTGGGCCGCGGACATCAGTTGAAACCATTGAAAGAACTTTCCAACGAGCTAGGCTTGCAAGATCAAGTGGTATTCACCGGTGCAGTTCCAGCGGACCAAGTTCAATCACACTTCGCTCAGATTAGAACGATCGTCCTTCCTCGAAAGTCAACCCCAGCAACGGAATGCGTAACTCCTCTGAAACCATTTGAAGCAATGGCTTCAAAACGTGCCCTCATCACCTCAGATGTGTCTGCGCTCCGCGAACTTTCCCGTAATGGAACTGCATCCACAGTTTTCGAGAACGGAAATTACGTGTCATTGGCAAATGCAATCCTTAACCTTTCAAACAATTCAGGTCAACGCAGTTCGCAACTTGAGGAAGCTTTTGAAATGGTTCGCGGATATCACTCATGGGACAACATCGCGAAAATCATGGAAACAGAGCTTAGAGCCAACGCACGGTCCGAATATGCGTTCGCTCCACGCGTGCATCAATAAGACTTGATCAACTTCGAAATTTTAAGTAGGGAATAAATGAACGACACAATTAGTCGGGCAAAACCATCTAAACGACTGCTGTTTACCATTGGATGGTCAGTGATTTCCATAGCAGTGGCTGTCTATCTCGCTATTTCAAAAGACAGCTTTATTGCTCTTCTCGTGGTTCTAACGTTCACTCCGCTGTCGGTTTTGTCTGTTTATAAAATGGATATGCTCTCACGACAGATTCAAAGAGACAATGCGGTAATCAAGGATAAATCTGCCAAAGCTGTGGACACCGCCACCAAAAGCCTTACACAAATTAAGGCGGTAAGGTCAAAAAATAAGGTTATTTCTGCACGCAGTTCTAGAATCCTCGGAAATATCAAAAGTTTGACGGAAAGTGTAGATGGCGCCCTCGCCCAAGGCGCTGCAGATCGAACTCAATTTGATTCACTGTCATCTGATTTACAACTCAAGTCGACGGAAACTAAAACTGTTACAGACGATCTGAGAACTGAATGGAACGAATTCTTAAGCGACTTTGCCAGGTTGTCCCACTTCAGTTCAGTTGGGCATTCAAGCCTGAGCGCATCGCAGCTCAGCGAATCGTCAAAGTTACTTGAAGAATTCAATGTATCTGATGTAGTACTCATCGGAATGGAACCCATCCCAGAATTTGATCGAGTACTAAAACAGGGATTACTAGAACAATTGGCAGACTTGAATGCCATAAAGCCTGCAGAAAACAAGCCTTTTGTCATCCTCGCGAATTTGGATTCTTTGGAGGCTCTGTGCCGAGAGAACATGGCAGAGCTTGAGACTTTAAACGCCGCCTACATCGTTCCTCAACCTATAGCAAATGAAGCTCTTGATCAGCTGGGTTTTGCTCGCATCCCGGTCGAATTCAATACGAAGTCAGTAGAGTTCATTTGTCCAATTGCTGTCATAGGTACAAATAAAACGACAGCTCTATAACACATTAAGTCAGGATTGCCTTTTAATCCTGACTGGTCTATTCCTCGGGCTCTTGTACGTCACTCTTGTAGATACGTGCAAGAGCCTCGACGTTTCTACTCCAGGTTCGAGTTCTTACCCATGCACGACCTCTTTGAGCCAAGTACTCAAGACTAGGCTCATCCATCATTAAAACCTCATTAATCGCGACAGCCAACGACTCTGGATTCTCTGGCACGGAATATACCGCTAGACCACCTGTAACTTCTTTAAGAGCAGGGAGATCCGAGGCAACTACGGGGGTTCCAAGGCCTTGAGCTAATAGAGTTTTGATCGGAGTCACGGTACGTGTAACTTCCAGATTCTTTCTAGGGACAACCATGACATCCAACGTTGCGTACCACTGCCATATTGTAGAACTATCTTGTCGGCCTACAAAGCGCACGCGATCCGAGATTCCCAGCTCCGTAGTTAAATCCTCAAGCTCCCGCCTTGACTCACCATCTCCGACGATTATGCAGTTCACATCACTTAGCATCGTGACGGCTCTTAACAAATCATCAAGCCCTTCATAGCCGACTAATGAAGTGATAGCACCAATCAGTTTTCCAGGCGGTAAGTTCAGCTGATCACGAATCTTTTTACGATCAAACGATCTTTCGAGCTCAGATTCTGAAATCGCATTAGGGATGACATGAATTTTATCTGCCTCTATCCCCCGCCGCACAGCTTGTTCCTTCGAAACAGCACTCAATGCAACCACTGCGGCTGCACGTTGCATGGCTTCGTTCTCTTTGAACTGAGCTTTAAGAAAATACTCGGATTTTTCAGCATGCGCCTTTAACGACGGGGGCCTCTTTGAGAGCCATGTCTTCTCAAGTTCACCGCGAGTTTCGTAAATCCACGGGATCCCTAGCCTCTCCGCTGCATGCGAAACCACAATTGCATTCTTAAAATCTGTTGTCGTGTGAAGTATGGTCGCACCAAAATCTTTAGCTTCTGCGACTAACATTTGCACAGCCAACTCTAGCTGCCGAAGCTTATCCGACGGATAAAATGAAGGCAACAGATGCTTGTACTGAACCCCTGCAATTATGCTCGCTTCCTCTAATGGAAAGTTCCCGATGACTACCGGGTATCCAAGTCGCGTAGCTCCCCTCACTTGAATGCCACCCTCCTGAAGGCCTTCTAGAATGTGCTGAGTGCGCTCGGTGTATCCAGAGTTGGTGTAAGGCTTTGAATTCGTCAGGTAAAAAAGAATTCGGACGTCATCCGACGTCGCTGGAATTTCAGTGCTGGGGCAAATTCGCAGATCAAGCTCAGCTGCTTGCGAACGAATCTTTTTGGATCTTAGTTTTCCAAACCAACCACTTGCGTCGTAATGTTCCACGCTCCGAGTTAGTTCACCGGATTCAAGAAGTTTATCGCCCTCGGGGCTTGGCGAAGGTAATACAATTTGTGGGACGCTTATCCCCTTTTGGGATAGTCTTTGCCGGATTTTCGTGGCCAAATCATTCGGGTCTTGAAAAAGGAAGCTTCCAAAGAGTGAGGTTACTAAGGTCGCCCGACGTACAAGTTTGACCAAGTTGTTATTGGGCATTCTTCCGATCAAATCTTTCAACAACTTCCAACAAGGCTTTGGGCGCAACAGAACTACGTTCTTCCCTAACCCATTGGGCGCCCGTACTTGGTACCTTTAGCTGCGAAGGGTTCTCTGCTAGATTTTGCCAAAGATCGGCAAGCTGCTCCGGTGACTCAGGTGGAACAGTGTGTCCAGCGGCAAGTCCATCAACAAGCTCTTTTGTTTCGCCAGATACCACAGCGGAAATATGCAAACCAATATTCATCAATTCAAAGGTTTTGGACGGGACAGCCTGTTCCAAGGAACTCCAATCTGTGAGATGCACAAGAGCAGTATCTGCCCATTCATAATGCTCAATCAAGCCCTCTGGCTCTATCTTTGAACTAAATTCCGCATTGATTTTGTGGCTTCTCGCGGAACGGACTAATTCTTGGCGAGCCGCACCAGCTCCAATAAAGCGAATTCGTACATCTAAGCCTCGTTCTCGCGCAATATGCACTGCCTCAACCGCATTTGCTAAGTTTTGCGCTCGACCTAGAGTACCAGCATAAAGCACGCGTAACTCTGTGAGTGGCCCTTCTCTATGCTGCTTTTGAAAGCCTGCTACTTGTGGAGGAAATACATTCCTAATCAATTCCACGGAGCTTGGAGATTGTCCAACTCTATCCGGAAATTTACGACGAAGTGCAGCACCTAGTTTCTCTGAAGTCACAAAAATTCCGTCTGCGTTCTTCAAAGTGAAATTAATCGCGACAGTAGTCGCTAGTCCTAGGAATTGGAGAGGCCCATGCCTAAGGATCTTTTCCCTCATTGAAGGATTTCCCAGACTCGAATTCCAGCGATCCGATTCTCGAATTAGGTCCGGCCAAGCATCTCTCAAGTCAATGACATAAGGCGTACCAAATCTCTTTGAAGCGAAGTAGGTAACTACCGCAGTAGGTAACGCAGGTACTGTTCCTATAATCAGATCTGGCTTAAAGCGTTTAAGGGGACCAGGCTTACTTGCTAGGACCCAAATTGCAGCACCGGCTAATGCGCCCTGATTCAGTATTTTACGTGTTAGCGACCTGCCGGACGGAAAATATCCGGTCCGTACAATAGTTTCGGTAGTTTCTCCCGATCTTTTCTCCACGACAGTTTTAAACGACGCATTGCGAAACAAATTTGACGGGGTCATGTTTCGAACGTAGTGAGGTGGAGGCGCAATAACCGTTACTTCATGTCCGGCGCCCTCGAGGAGACTAGTGAGCCACGTCCAACGCCGTTGAAGCACGCCGTTTTCTGGAGCCCAATTTTGGGAAATGACCAAAATTTTCAACCCATAGTCTCCTTCTAATAGATCTTCAAAGAATATTACTTCTTGAGCGTTTAACGGTATCACCTTAAGGAATACATAAAGAATTCAGATTCCAAGCGCCCAAAAGCCATCTCGTGACGATTGTACTAATCCATCTGACAAACGTGGGCCAAACAGGCGATTTGCTTAAAATGATGCACTAACTATATAGTTAATTCTCGTTGCAGAGAGAGCTAGAAAAACGCTTTCAAGTAACTATTCCTCCATAGCTCAGTTGGCAGAGCATTCGACTGTTAATCGAAGGGTCACTGGTTCGAGCCCAGTTGGAGGAGCAAATAGCCGCCTAGGCTCCATGCATTTTGGAGCCTAGGCGGCTTTCGCATTCATGGCGAATTCCGGTTATAGGCTATCGATCGGGCTATCTAGATTCAATCAACTACTAAAAGCCTTAGCCGCATTTTGGATCCCTGATGATTCAGAGTTGGCAAGTCCGCAATTCTTGCCCACTCATATCAATCCATGCGGCTAAGGCTAGGCGCAATCTACCGGATACTGTCTAGTCTTCGCTGCTGACTACTTCTTCGAACCGGAGAATCCGCTCATCGTCTTTCTCCGGCGCTGGAGAAAAATTTTCAACCCGTTCCCCCAGACCAAGAAGCGCACCAATCGCAGCTACTGATCGCTCAGCGCCCTTGCCATCGCCATATGGGTTCACGGCATTGGCCATCGCTTCAAATGCAGCCTCATCATCTAATAGCAATTTGGCTTCTGCAACGATGAGAGAACGATTGGTTCCCACAAGCTTCACGGTTCCGGCAACTACCGCCTCAGGACGCTCGGTGTTCTGACGCATAACCAAAACTGGCTTACCCAGTGATGGGGCTTCTTCCTGAACTCCGCCAGAATCCGTCAAAATGATGGTCGCACGACCCTGGAGCTTTGTGAACTGATCGTACGGTAAAGGATCCGTAATAATGACGTTCTTGAGGTTCTCTACTTCTGGAAGCACAGCTGTACGTACCGCCGGGTTAAGGTGCAGAGGCAGTGCGAAGTAGATATCCGGGTACGCGGTGGCAAGTTCTTGAACTGCGCCACCGATTTCCTTCATAGCGTCAATGTTTTCGCGGCGGTGAGTGGTGACGACAACCATACGCTTGTCGGATGCCGCGGCTTCTTGCAGCTTAGGGTCAGCGAACGTAGTGTCCCAGCTCGCTGCTTCCAGCAACGCGTCAATCACGGTATTACCCGTGACAACAATGTCCTTAGAACGGAAGTTCTCAATGCGCAGATTCTCAAGGGAACCTTCGGTTGGCGCGAGGTGCAGGGACGCAACCTGACCGATAATCTTACGGTTCGCTTCCTCAGGGAACGGTGAGAAAATATCACCAGTACGAAGCCCCGCTTCAAGGTGCACAATCTTTACACCACGGTGGAAGCCCGCCATTGCCGCAGCCATTGCAGTCGAAGTATCGCCCTGGGAAATGATGACGTCTGGCTCAACTTCAGCAATAATTTCATCGAGCCCAGCAATTGCGCGTGAGACAATCTCATTCAGGCCCTGACCTGGCTTCATCAACCCCAGATCATATGCTGGCTTGATTCCAAACATGGAATTGACCTGCTCAAGCATTTCCTTGTGCTGACCAGTAGACACTGCGATTGATTCAAATCGATCGTCAGCTTCCAGTGCCTTGATTACTGGTGCAACCTTAATAGCCTCGGGACGTGTGCCGTACACAGTCATGATCTTTGGCTTGCTCATTTTTCTCCTTGCTAATCAGTTTGGAATATAAAACGATTCAACTATGAATTCCCCACAGAAAAAGTGTCCGGAATTTCCAAACTGATAATTCGAATTGGCAGAGTTCGCACTAATCCTACAATGTGTAGGAAATCTTTACGCGATAACTGTTTTCGGCAGAGACAATAAGCAGCTATTGCGGCTTCTGATTAGTAAGCACTTCTAAGTTCTCTGACTGAGCCGGAGTACGCTGCGTTTGATCCATGGCGTGGCTGGCTACGAACAGGGCGGCCGTAGCAATCGCAGCTGAGGTTGCCTGAGGCAACAGAGATTCAAACTCCACGGTTCTAAAACTATCGGAGCACCTACCTTGGTGGGAAGAGCCTGAAACACAATTGTTACCGTCTACCCCTATTAATCTCCCCCTTTAGTTATAGGTGAGCGGTAAAGCTACCGAAGTTTGTGATGGGTATTGTCTTCACGCGATGAAATAAACCGGTAGGCTTGGGCGAGAAATATTGCCGAAAATCGCATGATTCTTAAAGGGAGTAGACAAACATAATGTTTCAATTCGTAGTCGGTGCCGCTGCAGGTTACGTGCTTGGCACGAAGGCGGGCCGCAAGCGTTTCCACCAGATTAAAAACGCTTACGAAAAGACCATCAACTCCCCCGCTACTAAAAAGGCTGTTGACGCTACGCGGCGCACCATCGCTAACCGCCTAGACCCAGATCCACGTATGCGTGAGATCAAAGACCTAAACCGCGGTAAGAAAAAGAATAACGACCAGGCCAATGAGCCTGATCGTATCTACGAAGTCGACGAGGATTAAATACCTTCGGTGTATTAATCCTCGTTATTAGTACCTAGCTAGGCGCCACCCGGTCCGCGGAATGCGCGGTTATTAAGCTCGCGGCGGCCTTGCTCTAGGGCCACGAGGTCAGCAAAGAGAGAGTTATACGTCGCCTCATCCTCAGAAGGTCGCATGCGCCCAAGTCGGGCTTTCAGCTCCGCGATATGGTTGCTCACCTGCGATTCCTGTAGGCGTGAGAGAACCATATCGGCGTAGTCCTCCATGGTGGCACCCGTTGGAAGAATCTCTTCCACTGCCAGTTCAGACACAAAATTACGGCCGGTCAGATCCAGCATCTCGCCGGCCACATTCGCAATCCATTCCACTGTTGGTTGTTGCGCGCCCTTGGTCGCACCACCCGCGGAGATAATCGCGTTGCGGACAATCCGGTAGGCCTCATTAGTAAAGGCCTCCTCATCCACACCATCGAAATAAGCTCCCGCAACACTCGGGAACTGTAAAGCAACCTTAAGGGCCTCACGCTGTGGCCACAGGTGAGTCTCCCGCGGTGATGGCGGACGAATCATAGGCGCAGCCGTTGCCGGAGCTTGATTGCTCTTGGAATCTGACAAAATAGTACGTCGGGTCTCCTGCTTTGCAGGCTTGTTCTTCTCCGCGCGTACCTGTTGCAGGACCTCGTCCGGGTCAGGCCAACCTACCCAACCAGCAAGACGGCGTGCATACTCACGCTGCAGTGGTTCATCACGGATCTGCGCCACGATTGGGACGGCACGGCGCAATGCCTGCAGGCGCCCCTCTGCTGTGTCTACGCGGTACTCAGAAAGTACTGACTGGATAACAAACTCAAACATTGGGATACGGTCTGCGACTAGATCGCGCACTGCGGCATCGCCCTTCTCCAAGCGGAGGTCACATGGATCCATGCCGTCCGGAGCTACCGATACGAAAGACTGACCGGTGAACTTCTGCTCGCCCTCAAAGGCACGCATGGCGGCCTTCTGCCCTGCTTCATCACCATCAAAGGTGTAGATGAGCTCGCCATTGAAATAGGAGTCATCCAACATCAATCGGCGAAGCACCTGAAGGTGCGGGCCACCAAATGCAGTACCGCAGGAGGCCACCGCCGTGGTTACACCAGCGGCGTACATGGCCATCACGTCTGTATAGCCTTCCACCACTACTGCTTGGCGCTGCGAAGCAATCTCACGCTTGGCCAAATCAAGACCAAAGAGCACCTTCGACTTGTTATAAAGCATTGTCTCAGAGGTGTTCATGTACTTGCCCATTTTGTCATCATCAAACAACTTACGGGCACCAAAACCAATGACGTTGCCGCTCAAGTCCTTGATTGGCCACAGCAGGCGACGGTGGAAACGATCAATTGGGCCACGTTTGCCCATCTTCGAAAGACCAGCTGCGTCTAGCTCTTCGAAACTGAAGCCCTTACGTAAAAGATGCTTCGTCAGAGTATCCCAACCAGCTGGCGCGTAACCGCACTCGAACTTGTAGATGATCTCCTGGCTAAAGCCACGATCAAGAAGGAAGTTGCGAGCAGTGGCTGCTTCAGGGGTTTCTAGCTGTTGGCGGTAGAACTCATGCGCGGCTTTATTTGCCGCCACGAGACGCTGACGGGTGCCTGGCTTTTCATCACGAGCGCCAGTAGTGCCACCCTGATAATTGATGTGGTAACCAATTTTCTGCGCAACCGTTTCCACTGCCTCGGGGAACGTTACCTGTTCCATTTCCATGAGGAACTTAAATACATCCCCACCATTGCCCGTTGAGAAACAGTGGTAGTAACCGCGCTGTGGACGCACGTGAAAAGACGGAGTCTTTTCTTCCTTAAATGGAGACAGTCCCTTGAGACTGTCATAGCCAGCTGGTTTGAGCTGGACGTACTCGCCCACGATTTCCTCAATAGGCGCGCGTTCACGGATCGCTTGGATGTCGCTATCCGGAATTCTGCCTCTTGCCATAAATGCGATGTTACTTCACGTGACATCAAGACGGGACATCATGTCACTTCGCTCGACATCGGCCTAATGCCGATGCAGGAATGTTAAGCAAGCCTTATTTCGTAGAAAGCAGACATTACTGAAACAATGGTGCGCATGGCACAATCATCTGAGGATTCCGCATCAGGTAATTCAGCACCACGCAAGAAGTCACTACCAGTAATTATTGGTGGCGCTGTAGTGGTTCTAGTCGCCGGATATTTCGGCATCGACTTAACCTCCAACGGTTCTGGGGACTCAAATTCTGCTAAGTCAGAAAGCTCCTCTGCTTCTGCCGAAGGCGAAGCTATCTCCTCAGATTCTGATACGTGCGCAATCTCTACCCTGCCCGATGAGGCACATGAGACCCGCGACGATATTGTTGCCGGTGGTCCATATGACTACCCAGAAAATGACAATCGCCATTTCGGAAATTATGAAGGCGTTTTGCCTGATCAGTCTTCTGATTTCTACCGCGAGTACACCGTTGAAACACCAGGCCTAGACCACCGCGGTGCTCGTCGCATTGTCACCGGTGGTGGCTCTGAAACTGACCCTGAGGTCTGGTACTACACCGATGACCACTACGAATCCTTCTGTGAGATCCCAGATGCAGAATAAACGCGGCGTTCTAATAACGGATTGCATCCACAACCGCGAAGACTTCTTTCACGCGCTCGAAACCGTGCGTTGTGAACAAGATGCACCGACCCCAAAGAACTTAGACGCATTGGCGGACTTCCTAGTGGATGCAGGCATTGATCGCATCACCTGCGCGAACTGGGCCATGAACGAGGAAGACAGCACAGCTGTTTCTGCGGTGCTGTCTGACATCGGCGTGAAGCTCTACCGTTAAGAATTCTCTTTCGGTAAAAGTTTCACTATTTGTTCTTTGGCGTTATTTGGATTTACCCCAAATAACCCGAGAACTCGGCCGAAGCCCTCGCCACGCGTTCGAGGCGAGATTCGGTCATTGAGGCGATTTGGTCGATGATGACTCGTTGGCGCTCGGCAGGGGTATTCGCTTGCTCCCACCACATGCGGAATGTGGCATCTAAGGTGCCCGGCGCGCCGGCGGTGAGGTAGTCGAAGACGCGGTAGACGCGTTCGCGTTGGCGGTCTTGGCGGCGCAGGTGCGCTGGGGTGTCCATGACGTAGAGGACCGCAATGGTCTTGAGTAGGCGAACCTCGGCTTCGGCTGCCGGTGGGACAATCAGTTGGCCGTGTTGGCGTCCAAGAACGTCACTGGATCCTTTGGTCGCGGCGACGGTTGCGCCGACGTAGCGGCCGACTAGTTCCGAGGTCATCTTCTTCAAATCCACGTAGCTTTTGAGCGTGTAATCAAACTTGTGGTTAGAGACGATGGGAAGTTGGCGGAGGGAATCGGCGGCATCGAGAAGCTCTTCTGCTGTACCACCAAAAGCCTTCGCGCCCTTAACAGCCAGGTTGGCAAGTTCCACTAAGTCCCACAGGACGTTGAGAGAGATACGTCCGGAGACAATGCCGTCTTCCACGTCATGAACTGAGTAGGCAATGTCATCTGACCAGTCCATGGCTTGTGCCTCCATGGAGGGGCGGTCATACTCGTGGCCCTCACGCAGCCAGGTGAGGATATGCGCGTCCTCATCATAAGCGCCGTACTTGCGGTTGATGGAGCCATCCGCGTTGGTCTTGGCTTTGGGGTACTTACAGGCGGCATCGAGAGCCGCGCGGGTGAGATTAAGCCCCATCGACTCACCGTTGCCATTGATGACCTTGGGCTCCAAGCGGGTGAGGATGCGCAGGGTCTGCGCGTTGCCCTCAAAGCCGCCGCATTCAGTAGCCACGTCATTGAGCGCGTTTTCACCATTGTGTCCATAAGGCGGGTGGCCGATATCGTGGGTCAGCCCGGCCATCTCACACAGATCGGGGTTAAGCCCCAGGCCCGCGCCAATACCGCGAGCAATCTGCGCGACCTCCAATGAATGCGTCAAACGCGTACGCGGGGTATCACCATCTTGTGGGCCCACCACCTGCGTTTTATCCGCCAGCCGGCGCAGCGCCGCTGAGTGCAGCACACGCGCACGGTCACGAGAAAACGCCCCGCGCCGATCCGCTTCCGAGGATGCAAAAGTAGAGCCCTTCGGGGACTCATCAAAAATCCGGGCGGTATCAGCAGCGTTATAGGAATACATTGGCTCTTATTCTATGCCGTTATCCCTGCTGGTGTTTGCACTGTCCGACGAGTTTTTCCGAATCAAACCGTGGCGCTTTTTAAACCGCGGGCGGATAATCGCCTCCACGTTAAACAGCCACCCGCGGATCTTCTCCCCCGCTTTCTTGCCAAACATTCCAGTCAGCACTGCCACCACGAGGCCACCTGCCTCATGGGCCAGCCCGCCCCACCATTCCTTCTGCGGAAAGGAATACGGGCAATCGCGTGCACCTTTGACCTTCGGGCTCCAGCCCAACTGCTTTGCAATCAATTTCGCGCGCACCGTGTGAAGTGGGTCGGTGATGAGATACGCGGGAACATCGAAAAGCACTGCGTGCTCTTGCAACACTGCCTCCAAAGACCCCACCGTGTCATTACCCTTCGGCACCTCATGCACCCGGAACTCCTCAACCCCACGGTCTACGAGATACGTCCCAGCCACCTGCGCCTCCGTAAACCTATCGCCCGGCATATTCGCCCCCAACGTAAAGAAATGCACCTCTTTATCCGAATACTCCCCCGCTACAGCCAAAGCCTCATCCAACCGCGCGGCAAGCACCTTTGATGCCCGGCCATCATATTGCGAAGCACCCAAGACCACAATTGCCATATCCATAGAAATCAAGACTACGTGCTGCGACCCACGCGAGCTGTAAAACACATCGGTAGGATTGGCGTTTATGAACAAGCGAGTGCGTATTGGCCATGTCCTGTGTACCGGTTTATTTGCCACGGCCCTAGGCTGCGCGGCGACAGCGCCCGCGGTGGCAGCCACCGTGGGCTATGTAGCCCAAGCACCAAGTGCAATCTCTGACCGCGTCACAGACTCCGCTGATGTGCTCAGCTCCGCGGAAGAATCAGAGATCACCGAGAAGATCACGCAGCTGCAGCAAGAAGAACAGCTGATGATTCACGTAGTCTTCACCACCGACATGGACGGCATGAGCGCTGAAGACTACGCCGGCGCCATCGTGGATGCCAAAGGCCCGAACGCCGCGGCCTATGTAGTGGATGTGGAACAACGCCAGATGGGTGTTCAAACCGGTGACCAATGGCCACAGGGCAAATTGGACGACATGTATGACGCGGCGTACTCGCACCTTGCCTCCGATGACTGGGCGGGCTCAGCCAACGCACTGGTTGATGCTGCCTTGGGCACCGGTGGCTCCGGCGGTGGCGGCGGTGCCTGGCTGGCTGGTGCCGGCGGCGCTGTAGTTGTAGCCGGCGGCGGTATCTGGGCGTACACCCGCAACCGCTCCAAGAAGGAATCCGCTGCGGTACTCGAAGACGCACGCGAGATTGAGCCAACCGATATCCGCCGTCTCAACTCCCTGGACTTGGAGACCCTAGACTCCCTGGCCCATGAGGAGCTAGTAAGCACCGATGAGTCCATCCGCCGCGGCAAGGAAGAATTGGACATCGCCATGGCCGAGTTTGGCCCTGAGCGCACCCGCTCCTTTACCCGTGCGATGAACCACTCCACCACCACGCTGCAAAAGGCCTTCGGTATTCGCCAGCGCCTGGATGACTCCATCCCGGAATCACCCGAACAGCGCCGTGAGATGCTGGTGGAAATCATCTCCTCCTGCGGTCAAGCCGATGACGCCCTGGACGAACAAGCCGCCGAGTTCGCAGAGATGCGCAACCTTCTGATTAACGCTTCTTCCAAGCTGGATGAGCTCACACAGCGCACCATTGATGTGCGTGCCCGTTTGCCAAAGGCCGAAGAAACCTTGGCCGCGCTGCAAGCAGAGTTCAATGAAGAGATGCTGCAGTCTGTTGATGACAACGTGCAGATTGCTTCCGCCTCCCTGGATGAAGCCGAGAAGTCCTTGTCCGCCGCGCGTGAGATTGAAGCAAAGCCCGCCGGCCAGCAAGGTGGTCTGGTTGCGCACATCCGCGATGCTGAACATGCCATTGAGGTCTCCGACCGCAACCTAGCTGGTGTAGAAAATGCTCGTACTAATATCTCTGAAGCTAAGGCTGGATTGCCTGCTTTGATTGAAGAGGTAGAAAGCGAAATCCAGGAGGCTGGTAAGATTAAGAACCAGGGCCGCTCCCAGGGCACTGAAGCCAACTGGAGCGCACTGGATGATGTGGTTGCCCGCGCGCAGCAGGCCGTTGAAGTAGCCAAGGCTGAAGGCTCTGTTGACCCGCTGGGCCAGCACACTGCTCTTATCACCATCGATACCGAACTGGATCAGCAGTTAGACACCGTGCGTGAGCAGACCTCCACCCACGCACGTCAGCTGGAGATGTTTGCCAAGCAGATTCAATCTGCCGGCACCCAAATCCAGGCAGCCGAGGATGTCATCTCTTCCCGCGGCCGCATTGTCGGCTCCGGCGCGCGAACCGCTTTGGCTGATGCCAAGCACCTCCACGCCCAGGCACTCAACTCCCGCGACCGTGATATCCGCGCCGCGATTGACTACGCACGCCAGTCCACCAACGCCGCCAAGATTGCCGCGGACCGTGCGCGCGATGATTACAACAACTACCGCCGCCAACAACAGCGCCAGCAGACAGGCAACATGGCCGGCAATATCATCACCGGCATGGTCATCGGCCAAGTCCTCGGTGGTGGTGGCCGCAGTGGCGGCGGCGGATTTGGTGGCGGCTTTGGAGGCGGTGGCTTCGGAGGAGGCGGTGGCGGCGGCTTCCGTGGTGGTTCCTTCTAAACCGCGCTGCTTCTAAGAAGCACTGAATAGTACTGGGTCTTTCTGAGCTTCTACCTCTGAGAAACCCAGTATTTTGTGTTTTTATAAGGTCTGGTTTTGGGTCTTGTTTAATGACTGGAGTTAGCCTAGCCTTATTCCATGACTTCATGTAATAGTGGACAAGAGGAGCGGCGCGAAGTCTTTGATAGTTTTGCGGACTTCCTCAAACCCTTCATCAATGGCCGCAGGCTAGAGCTTCTAGAAATCCTGGCTCAAGGCGAATCTAGCGTGGACCGGCTGGCGCAACTGAGCGGCATGGCGATTACCACAACCTCGAATAATCTCCAGCGCCTCAAAGAGGCCGGGTTGGTGAATACACGCAGGGAAGGCACGCGGATTTTCTACCGGCTTTCCGGGGATGACGTGCTGGAGCTGTTCATCGCAGCCAAGAAGGTAGCGCTTCGCCACTCGCCTACTCTTGCTTCTTCTTTGTCGCATTACTTGGACTCCCCTGATGTTTCGGGACCGACGATTCCCATTGAGTCGGTTTCGGGTGACACCATGATTTTGGATGTCCGCCCGCATGATGAATACCGCACGGTGCACTTTCGCGGTGCTGTAAACATCCCCATGGATGAACTAGAAGCACGCATTGCTGAATTGCCCACTAATGCCCCCATTGCAATTTACTGCCGCGGCGAATTGTGCCGGCTCAGCCGTGAGGCCGCAGCTTATCTTCGCGATAAAGGGTTAGACGCTTCCGCCGTTGAGAATGGTGTCAGCGAATGGCTGGTTTCTAAGGAGATTCACCTTGTATCCGCACGCTAGCCTGCTCACCCCGGAGCAGGTTGACCGGCACTATCGCCGTACCCTCAAAGTGGTTGTCATCAGCCAAGCATTCGGCGGTGCCGGCTTAGCAGCCGGTCTTACCGTCGGTGTGCTGATTATGGAAGACATGCTCGGCACCGAGGCCCTTTCCGGGTTAGCAGTCGCGCTGTTGACCTTGGGCGCGGCGTGGGCTGCTTTTCTGGTTGGCCACGTGACGCAGAAAGCCGGCCGCAGATTGGCACTAGGGTTTGGCTTCGGCAGCGGTGGTGTTGGCGCCCTGGGTGTTATTGCCTCGACAGTTATTCATAGTCCGCCACTGTTTTTCGTCTCCCTGTTTCTCTACGGCGCTGGCACTGCCAGCAACTTGCAAGCGCGCTATGCCGGTACTGACCTTGCTCCTGCAGAGCGCAAAGGCACCGCCATTAGCATCGCCATGGTGGCCACCACCTTAGGTGCTGTTGCCGGACCGAATCTGGTGGAACCGATGGGCAGCGTTTCTTCAAATCTGGGACTCGATCCTCTAACAGGGCCATTCATTCTCGGCGCTGCTGCGTACCTGATAGCTGGCATCATCTTGCTGGCCATGCTTCGCCCGGACCCGTTCCTTCTGGCGCGCGAAATTGAACTACAGGAAGCTCAAAATTCTAACGTTGGGGACGAAGAAATTGCGGGGCTGGCTGCTCTGGGTTCTCGCCGCGTAGTTCTCGTCGGTGCGTTGGTCATGGTCATCTCGCAGATTGTCATGGTGGCGATTATGACTATGACACCTATTCACATGCGTGCGCATGACCACGCACTTGGTGCTGTGGGGCTCGTCATCGGACTGCACATCGCCGGCATGTGGCTTCCGTCCTTGGCCACCGGTTTGCTGGTGGATAAAATCGGCGCACGCCTGACCGCTATTTCCTCCGGTGTGGTCCTGCTTATCTCTGGCCTTATTGCGGCATTTGCTCCGAATGACAACCTCGCCGGTTTAATCCTCGCGCTGGTTCTGCTTGGTGTGGGCTGGAACTTAGGGCTCATCTCTGGCACCACGTTGGTTGTGCAAGGCACTGCACCTGCCACCCGCGCTGCTACACAAGGCAGCATTGACGTCTGGGTGAATATCTTTGGCGCTGGTGCTGGTGTCTTCTCCGGAATCATGATGAGTGCTGCAGGGTTTGCCGCACTGTCTATTGCCGGCGGAATTATGGCGCTGATTATTGTGCCAGCTCTTTGGCTCGCGCCGTGGAAGCCAGTAGCAGTTTAGATTTTTATGTTCTTCTGCAGGCCCGGGCCGTCAATGAGTACACAGCCATATGAGAGAAAGATGGCGTCGAAGAAAGGGATTTCTTCGGCCGTGTCTGATGCTGCTGTCACCGTCACCGAACCATCACCGCGCGGGCGGGTCCGTAGCACCGGGCCATGGTCGTGGGAGATCAAACGCTCACGGCGAAAAGGATTGACCCGCTGCAGTTTGTAGCGCTTGTGGTCACAGTCCGCGGTGAGAATGTTGACGGTAAAAGACATCTGCCCCATCGTGTACAGATTTCCCTTGGATGAGGTGGCGCGCAGCCGAAAACGGGGCGCGCCAATGTTGTGCTCAATGAGTAGATTTTGCCGCGCCACAGAAATAACGTCCGCGCGCACATGCGCTAAAACGTGATCACTTGAGTCCCGAAGGATGTTGTCTTTCCAACGCCAGACTTCCCCGGAGAGATCAATGTTGGTGTTAAAAATTCCTGCTTTATCGGCCACAGCTCATTAGCTTAAAGTAGGAATGCCACCACCGCGACCGCAGAAGCAAGTACCAAGGTTGCAATCATCGCAACCGAAGAAGTCTTCAACCTATTTTCCAGAATTAAACGCGCGAACCAGGACAAAGCCACAATTTCCTCAGTGGAAAGCTCCACCTTGCCCTCGTGCATAAATTCCAAATTACTCGCGCGCACGCCGTTGTTCTTACCGCTAAACTGCGCCACGAAGTTGTCATTGACGTCATCAATAACCCAGTCATTGGACTGCTCATTGGTCACAGTAAAAGTGCGGCCATCAAGCGAGACATCCAGCTTTTTATCACGCGCCAGATTGCCGGTAATGCGAAAGACACGATCATCAGCGGTAGTAGCAGAAGCACCCAGCTTCTGATCCACGCTCAAGCGCCAGAAATCGCCGTCAATATCAGCTGAGCCCGAAGAGAAAGTGCCTAGGGTCTCCGGTCCATCTTCTTTGAGAAGTTTCGGATTGTCACGGTCACTGCGGTCCCAGCTGGTGTATTTCATGATTACACAGTCTAATGCGCTTGCTGCTTACAACGGTAGTCATTTCACATGGAAGTGGGCAATCTCTTTAGAACGACGCAGACGAAGCTGGCGATGGGCTAGCAGTTGGCGAATCTTTCGAGGTCTTCCGGCGCACCCGCGATAATGACTTGGTCACTCGCGGCCAAGACATGGCCTGCCTTCCACGGCATCCACGTACTACCCTCGCTTTTCACAGAAATTGCTCGGACATTGAACTTCGCCCACAGCCGTTCCAGTTCAACCGCCTTGCCAACAAGCTTATTCGGTGGGGAGAGCTTGATCATTCCGTAGTCTTCATCGAACTGCGCAAAATCACTGAAAAGGCCATTGAGCAAGTGAGCTACGCGCCTACCCGTGTCACGTTCTGGCCGCACAACGTGGTGCACACCAATCTGAGTCAGAATCTTGGCGTGTGCATCAGAATCAGCTTTCGCCCAAATATTCTTCACGCCCAAGTCCACCAAATTCGAAGCCGTGAGGATTGAAGATTCCAGGTCCGACCCAATTCCCAGAACAACTCTTTCAACCTCATGAACACCAAACTGAATGAGAACTTCACGGTCTGTCGTATCACCAATAGCAGAATCAGTGAGAAAGCCCGAGCATTCCTGAACCGGGCGGGCATCAGAATCCATGCCCAGCACCTCCGCACCATGCCATGTGAGTTCCTCAGCGAGGGATGCGCCAAAGCGGCCCAATCCCAGCACTACAACTGGAGAGATTTCAATTCGACCGCGAATGCGGCCAAGCGCGTTAGCCAATGAAGGGCCTTTCCTCTGGGTATTCAAAACGCCGGGCTGAGTGCTGCGCCGCCAGCGCAACGACTAGTGTTACCGGACCAATTCGGCCAATGTACATCAAAAAGCACAGCACTATTTGGCTAGGTGCGCTGAGATCTGCAGTGATACCTGTGGAAAGTCCCACGGTAGCAAAAGCTGAAATCACTTCAAAGGTGATTGCCTCACCGCTAAAGCCTGGCTCTAGAAGCCGAATGACGACGACGCACGACACCACTAGAACCACGCTGATAGAAGCAACCGTGAGTGCCTGACGGACAACAGACGGGATAATGGTTCGGTGTGCAATTGTTACTTGGTTATGTCCGCGAATCTCAGCGATAATCGCTGCGAGAAGTACTGCTGCGGTGGTTATCTTGATGCCACCGGCAGTACCTGCCGAACCACCACCGATAAACATGAGCAAGCCGGTGGCCATGAGCGTCACCGGATGCACCTCACCAAAATCCACTGAGTTGAATCCGGCGGTACGCGGTGTAACACCTTGGAAGAATGCACCAAGCAGCTTCGTTCCTAGCGGCTGTCCGGCCAGAGTGTTATTCCATTCCAACGCTCCCACCACAAGGACACCCGCAGCGATGAGCATTGCAGTACCAACGAGGGTTATTTTGGTGGATACTGAGAATTTTCGCGGATGGCCAAGATTGCCGTGAGTCAACCGAAAGCGGAGCTTATCCCACATCTCTGCAACTACTGGGTAACCAAGACCGCCGATAATCAAAGCACAAGCCAAAGGAAGAATAATCCAACCGTCGCCGACATAGGGCACCAAACTGTCGCTGCGCAGCCCGAACCCTGCATTATTAAATGCCGAAACCGCGTGGAAAAGACCTTCCCACGCTGCACGCAATGCTGGCATGTCGTAAAACGTGGCGAATCTAATTGCTGTCACCAGCGCCACAACGAACTCGCAAATGACGGTGATTGCCAGTGCCGCGATCACTGTACGCGCTACATCGCCAGTTCCGAGCGTCCTATTTTCTGCCTGGTTGTACCGCCGTGAGCGCAGACCGATACGACCGGTCAACAGCATGCCCGCGAGAGAACTCACGCTCATGATTCCAAAGCCACCGATTTGGATGAGAGTAAGCACTGTTGCTTGTCCCAGTCCGCTCCAGTGTGTCCCCGTATCCATGACCGCCAGTCCGGTCACCGTCACTGCCGATGTCACGGTGAACATGGCCGGTAAGAAGTCTGTGGGTTCACCGCTGGTCGTGGAAATCGGCAAGCAAAGCACCACAGTACCAATCGCTATGACGCTAAGAAACCCTAGGGCAACGGCCTGAGCCGGAGTAAGTCTTGTGAATAGACTGCGTCTTCGCGGCCTTTCATCGAGATCGAAACTAGTTTCCATCGGGATGATGCTAGCACCATCACCGCTAAGCAGTTATTCCAGCAGATGAGATAAACATCATAGCCCACGCATGACAAAGCCCCTTGCGGGGCATTGGCGCTGGATGTTAATCCAACCAACGCTCACCCCACAAGAGGCCAATGCACTTGTGCGAGCTTAGAAACTAGCAGCCGGCGAGGCGGGCAGCCAGGTAGGTTTCGAGCTCGTCGAGCTTGACGCGCTCCTGCTCCATGGAGTCACGCTCACGCACGGTAACCGCGTTGTCCTCGAGGGAATCGAAGTCATAGGTCACGCAGAATGGCGTACCGATTTCGTCCTGGCGGCGGTAGCGGCGGCCAATGGCACCGGATACGTCGTAGTCAATGTTCCACAGGCCACGCAGCTTATCTGCCAGTGCCTTAGCTGGGGTGGACAGCTCTTCCTTCTTGGACAATGGAAGAACCGCAACCTTGACTGGGGACAGACGGCGGTCCAGCTTCAGAACCACGCGAGTGTCAGTGCCACCCTTGGAGTTAGGAGCTTCTTCCTCGGTGTACGCGTCCACCAGGAATGCCATCATGGAACGACCCAGGCCGGCAGCTGGCTCAATGGTGTAAGGAATCCAGCGTTCTTCAGTGGTCTGGTCGTAGTAGGACAGGTCCTCACCAGAGCCCTCAGAGTGCACGCGCAGGTCATAATCCGTACGGTTTGCAACACCTTCGAGCTCGCCCCACTTGGAGCCAGCGAAGCCGAACGCGTACTCCACGTCAACGGTGCGCTTGGAGTAGTGCGACAGCTTTTCCTTCGGGTGCTCATACAGACGCAGGTTGTCTGGGTTCACGCCCAGATCGATGTACCACTGCAGGCGGTTATCAATCCAGTACTGGTGCCATTCTTCATCCTCACCAGGCTTGACGAAGAACTCCATCTCCATCTGCTCAAACTCGCGGGTACGGAAGATGAAGTTACCTGGGGTGATCTCATTACGGAAAGACTTACCAATGTTGGCAATGCCGAATGGTGGCTTCTGACGCGCAGAAGTCATCACGTTCTTGAAGTTAACGAAGATGCCCTGAGCGGTCTCTGGGCGCAGGTAGTGCAAGCCCTCTTCATCATCCACCGGACCGAGGAAGGTCTTGAGCAGACCGGAGAATGCCTTTGGCTCAGTCCAGTTACCTGGCTGGCCGGTCTCTGGATCGTTGATGTCTGCCAAGCCGTTTGCTGGTGGGTGGCCGTGCTTTTCCTCATAAGCCTCGAGCAGGTGGTCTGCACGGTAGCGCTTGTGGGTGTGCAAAGACTCCACCAGTGGGTCGGTGAAGACCTCAACGTGGCCGGAAGAAACCCAGGTCTGGGTTGGCTGGATGATGGATGTATCAATACCAACGACGTCGTCGCGGGATTGCACCATATGGCGCCACCACTGGCGCTTGATGTTTTCCTTGAGTTCCACACCCAACGGACCGTAGTCCCATGCTGAGCGGGAGCCGCCGTAGATTTCGCCTGCCTGGTACACCAGGCCACGACGCTTACAAAGGTTTACGACGGATTCGATCACTGACGCCATGATTAAAGAAGACTCCTCTGGTAGGGGACAGCCGATGGTTATAGTGCGGCCATTCTATCCTGCGAACGATATTCATGCGGAACTGGGTTCAGATTGCTTCTATGTCACGGCAACAAAATTGATAGACTCACAACCATGACCCTTCATTCCGCAAGCTCAAACACCCCCAAGCTTGGCATGCGTACCACTAAACAGCGCACTGCGGTTGTTGAAGTAATGCAAGATATTGACCGTTTCCTATCGGCCAAAGAAATTCACACTGCGCTTCAAGAACGTGAGGCCAAAGTTGGGCTCACCACCGTCTACCGCACTTTGCAATCCTTAGTTGATATTCACGCCGTAGATGCCCTGCACTCCCCTACAGGCGAAACCCTCTATCGCCACTGCGAAACTGATTCCCACCACCATCACCTGGTGTGCACGAAGTGTGGCCGCACCGAAGAAATTGATGGCGGCCCCATCGAAGAATGGGCTCGCACCGTCGCGGATACCTATGGCTTCCAACTCACTGGCCATGACGCCGAGGTCTTCGGCGTCTGCTCCGCGTGTCAGGAAAATTCCTAAAGGGAATTTTCCTGTGCTGCCTATTCGTTGCTTAACGATAATGCTCGCCTAAGTACTGGTACGTAAAAAGTGCCCTTACGTGAATGCACGCTTTACGCGGGCATTCACGCGAAGAGAAGCCCCAGCAGGTAAGTGATGCCGGCGGCACCGAGGCCGATGACCATTTGGCGCAGGGCACGGAATAGTGGTGGCTTGCCAGAGATTAGTCCGGTGATGCCGCCGGTCATCATCAGGGCGAGCGAGACCAGCACAATGGCAACAATCGCGCCTGGCATGACGTCCATGCCGAAGATGAACGGGATGATGGGGATCAGTGCGCCGGTGGCGAAGAAGCAGAAGCTAGAAAGCGCTGCGGACCAAGCCTCACCAATAACGCCGTGGGAGTTATCTGCTTCTGACGCCGAGTCTTGATGCGCGGTACCGGTTGCATCGGCCGTGTGGTGACCACTTGAAGGGTGGCTGGCCTTCGCGCGTTCCTGCAGAGTCTGGAACACGGTCTGTGCTTTAAGCTCTGCTTCTTCATTGCTGAGCCCACGCGCACGGTAAATCAGCGCCAGTTCGTTGGCGTTAACGTCTAGTTCGCCGGCTAATTGGGTGGCAGCAGCTGCGGGCCGGGAGGCATCAAGAAGTTCATTTTGCGACTTCACGGACACATACTCACCCGCGGCCATCGATAATGCGCCGGCCAGCAAACCGGAGACACCCGTGAGCAACAGCACGGAAGACTGCGCTCCGGAACCCATCACACCAATGACCAGTGCCAAGTTCGACACCAGGCCATCATTCGCGCCGAAGACTGCCGCGCGGAAGTTGCCGGAAATCTTCTCCCGACCCTGGACCGCAAGGCCGCGGACAACCTCGGCGTGCACGCGTTCATCGGCAGCCAACTGCTCCGATGCGTCATCATCATCCATGTACGGCGTGCGGCTCTCCGCCGACTGCATCAGGGCAAGTGTGAACACCGAACCGAAGTTCTTAGCCATCCAGCCCATGAACTGTGTATTCAAATCCGGCTTTTGCGGCATGCCCACAAACTCACCGAGCTTTTCCTGCCAATACTGCTCATGGCGGGACTCCGCATCCGCGAGTTTGAGCAAAATATCGCGCTCCTCGCCCTTCTTCTTGCGGGCAAGCTCACGGTAGACCGCGGCCTCAGCACGTTCATTAGCCAAATAGCGGCGCCACTTAGAAATCTGCTGACGCGTTGGCTGATCCATGGCTACCATCCTTGAGGCACATTCCTTCTTCTGCGAAACTTTTAGCTGCTCACGCTCCATAAACCCCCGCGTGAAGCGAACCTACTTGGTTCCTCCGAAGCGACGGTCCCGGCGCGCATATTCTTCAACTGCCGCGAAGAGATCCTCCGGAGTGAAATCAGGAAACAGTTTATCTTGATAAACCAATTCTGCATAGGCCGACTGCCACAGCAGGAAGTTCGAGGTGCGCTTTTCACCCGAGGGACGCAGGAATAAGTCCACGTCAGGCATATCAGGATCATAGAGGTACTGCGCGATTGTCTTCTCGGACACCGCAGATGGGCTGAGCTTTCCGGCCTTGACGTCTTCGGCCATCTTCTTGAAGCCATCGGCAAGCTCTGCGCGACCACCGTAATTAACGCACATCACCAACGTCATCTTGGTGTTGTCCTTGGTCAGCTGCTCTGCTGCCTCCAACTCCTTGATCACCGAGCGCCACAGGCGCGGGCGACGGCCCGCCCACACCACGCGCACGCCACGCTCATTGAGCCACTCACGCTGGCGGCGCAACACATCGCGGTTAAAGCCCATCAAGAAACGAACCTCATCCGGCGAACGGCGCCAATTCTCCGTGGAAAAGGCATAGGCCGACAGGTAAGGAACCCCCAACGCCAAACACGCATCCACCACGTCCAACAGCACGGCCTCGCCGCGCTTGTGGCCCTCCGTGCGCTTCATGCCGCGGTCCTGCGCCCAACGGCCATTGCCGTCCATGACTAGCGCAATATGGCCTGGCAGAAACTCCGCGGGGATCTGCGGCGGATTGAGTACTCGGTTCGGATCAGGGGTAATCACGTTTATTCACCTTACTTCAGTTCCTGGTCCATCACGGACAGGGCGTTAACTTTTCGCTCCAGATGCCACTGCAAGTGCGCGCGGATGAGCTGATGCGCCTCGCCTGCCTGCGCGACCGTGGCGTTGGCTGTGTGCCCGTGGGCGATAAGCCACATGATGTGCAGCGTCTCCGGGTCTACTTCTGCCGCGCCTGGTGGGCGGCAATTGTTGCATGTTGCCCCGCCGACTGCCGGGTGGAATGCGCGGTGCGGGCCGGGGTTGCCGCACTGCGCACAGTTGAACAGGCTTGGCGCCCAGCCGGCATGTTCCATGACTTTGAGCAAGAACGTATCTAGCTCCCGCATGGGTTTTTCGGTGTTCTGTAGCTTGGCCAGGGTGTAGACCACTGACTCGTACAGATAAGGGTCATTGTCCAGGCTGAGGCGTTCTGCTGCTTCCAACATCACGCAGGCTGCGGTGTACTTGTCATAATCATCAATGATCTGTGCACCGAAATAATCCACGGTGTCCGCCTGGGTGATGGTGGCCAGGTTGCGGCCGGAATACAGCTGCACGTCCAAGTTGACGAAGAGCTGTAGGCGCGAGCCAAAGCGCGACTTCGCACGACGCACACCTTTTGCTACCGCACGGACTAATCCATTGTGTTTAGTCAGCAGCACGATAACCCGGTCGGCTTCGCCGAAGTCATAGCTGCGGATTACCACCGCGCGGTCGCGAAAAGAGGGTCTAGAAGCCAAGGCGCCCCAAAGACTTCGGGTCAGACTGCCAGTTCTTTAACACCTTGATGCGCAGGTCCAAGAACACGTTCTGGCCGAGCAGCTGAATGACTTCCTTGCGGGCATTGCCGACAATACGGCGCAGACGGCGTCCGTCTTTGCCTTCCAGAATCTTCTTCTGCCCTGGGCGCTCCACGTAGATAATGGCGTGGACATCCAGGACGTCCTCGCGGTCTTCCGATGGCAAAATCTCATCCACCTCAACCGCGACCGAGTGTGGAAGCTCATCTTTCAGGCCCGATAGCGCGGCCTCACGAATCAGCTCGGAGATGCGCTTGTTGGTGTCATCATCGGTGATGTGGTCATCCGGGTAGAACTTCGGGCCTTCTGGCAATGCATCAATAAGCACGCCGATGAGCTCTTCGATCTGCACGTTCTCTGTTGCCGATACCGGAATCACTACCGCTTCTGGGTCTTCTGCTGAGAGCAGCTCATGCAGGGCGAGCAACTGCGCGCCGACCTGGTCCTTGGATGCGCGGTCCAGCTTGGTCACGATGCCGATGATCGGAGTCTTCGGCGCAATCTCACGCACGTTGTCCAGAATCCAGCGGTCACCAGGGCCAATCTTTTCATCCGCCGGGATGGTCAGACCAATGACGTCAACGTCCTGGTACGTATCTTTCACAATCTCATTGAGACGCTCACCCAGCAATGTGCGCGGGCGGTGCAGACCCGGGGTATCAACCACGATGATTTGCGCATCATCACGGTGCACCAGGCCACGGATCGGGTGACGCGTGGTCTCTGGCTGGTCTGCGGTAATAGCAATCTTTTGCCCCACCAGCGCATTAGTCAGCGTGGACTTGCCGGTGTTCGGACGGCCTACGAAGCTGACAAAGCCTGAGCGGAAACCTGCAGGCGTGTTGGTGTACTGGCTGACATCAGCCATGGCCTCGGGATTACTGCCGCCGATAGCCGCCTCAAATGGATCTTCTGGTGAGTTATTCATTGACCTGCATCTTAGTCCGCAATCGCCCAATCCCCTACTTTTGACACAACCCGAACTACACCAAGTGCAGCAAGCGGTTAATTTCTAGCTCATTTTGCACCCTGACATCCATTTCTTGCGCGAACGCCCAGTCCGAAGTCTGCCCGAGAGCCTCACTGACTTCATCCATGGTCATGTCTGGCTCGAAGACATCAAACATGTCTGTCACCAAAATGCAGGCGAGTTTCACCGGATCCTTCAACAGCACCGGCACCACCAAGAACTCAGTGTCTTCTGTGCAATGCCATTCGATGTGCTCGCACACCTCATCGACCGTGGTATTCCACAGTGCCGGAATGACCGGCGTATCCGGCGCCCATCGATACTGTCCCAGAAACTGCGTGCGGAAGGATTCATCATGAATACAGGCATGGAACTCACTGGCAGTAATCAGCCGCAGCTTCGCCTCGATCCGGTGCAGCATCGTGTTCTTTGCCATGAGCTAACCTTCCCGCGCTCTAAGAAGTAAGTGGACCCTAAATTGCTTTAATTTCTGATGATACGAGCTTCTTTCCACTTCCGACACCGCTTTGGCACATCTATTCATATGCAGGCGCCTTGTGCCGGCATGCAAAAAGACTCCGCGTGCAGCCAGTTTACTGGTCTGCGCACGAAGTCTTCGAACTAACTCCTAGAGATATCCCTTAACGGACGATGCCGAAGCCGCCGGTCCAGCCAATCTTCTCAGATGCTGCCAGGGTCAGCTGCAGGAAGCCAATTGCCTCGAGCTCATGTGCGCGCTTGAGGGAGCCGGCATCGATAGCCTCTACGCCACCAGCGGTGATAGCGGAGACGAGGGTGTTCTTAGCAGCCTCATCATCACCAGCGATAAGAACGGTAGTAGCGAGCTCGCCCACTTTCTTGGTGGACAAGGTAGCTGCGAAGTTGGTGTTGAATGCCTTAACAACGGAAGCGTTAGGCAGCTTTTCTGCCAACTCAGCAGCAGCGGAGCTACCAGCAGGAACGGTCAAAGAATCAAAGGTGCTGAAGTCCAGTGGGTTGGTGATATCTACAACGACCTTGCCGTCGAACTGGTCACCGTGGCTAGCAACAATCTGCTCCAGAGCTGGGTAAGGAACTGCCAATACAACAACATCGCCTTCAACAGTGCCCTGACCATCAGAACCGATGAACTGAACGTCAGCGCCGCCAGCCTTGAAGATGTCTGCAATAGCGGTGCCCATGTTGCCGGAGCCGAAGATGGTTACGTTGGTCATGATTTTCTCCTTTGATGTGCTTTCGAGCTTCTCCCAAAAGCATTGGTTTCATGTACAACTAAATTTATATCACCGATTACTTAAAGGTGCAACCTTTTGCGCTAAACTATTTCTCATGGATGACACACAATGGCTTTCACAACGCGAACAAGAAGCGTGGGTACGCTTTGCCGCCGTGCTGGAACTACTGCCCTCGGCACTGGATACTCAGCTCAACAAAGACTCAGACCTAACGCACTTTGACTACTTCTGTCTCTCCACGCTGTCCGAAACCCCCACCCGCATTCTGCTGACAAGTGAGCTCGCCGCACGCACCAACGCCACCCTCCCCCGGCTCTCACGTGTGCTAACGAAACTTGAAAAACGCGAATACATCACCCGCACCCCCTGCAAGCGCGACCGCCGCGCCACCGAAGTCGCGCTCACGGAGACCGGCTGGAACAAAGTCGTCGCCTCCGCCCCCGGGCACGCCACCGAAGTCCGCCGCCTTGTCATCGACGCGCTTGAGCCTAAAGAGGTAGACCAGCTGGCCAATATCTCCGCCAAACTACTCTCCAGGCTCGACCCCGAGCAGCGCATGCTGGCAACCTCTCCCCTTTATCGGCGCCAGCAGCCTGATTCTGGCAAAGACTAATCGGCTGCATTCTCTGCCGCATCCATGATTGATTCGTCGCTCATCGATTCTCCGCTGGTAGACGGAGCGGATTTCACGAACAGCTTCTAGGCTGTCTCTCCCCGCTCATCGTCGCTGAGACCTTGCCAACTAATCCCGGCGTACTCGAGATAGGCGCGCAGCCATCCGCGTGCCTAATCATTGTCCATGTCCATTCCCTCTCCTACCGCTTGCTCGGTGGAGAAGTCTTCATTTCGCTGGCCATTGCCAAAGGCTTGTTGGATTCTGGTGTAAGCGCCAAGGTCCCAGAGTCCGGACTCCAACGTATCCACATCGACCCAATGGACATCGACGTAGTCCTCAATCTCCTCAACCGTGGGGATTTCTTTGAGCGAAAGTAGTTCTAAGCCAACTAGGTTGTCGTCCTCGTCCAAGTCCGCAATCACGTTTTCATTGATGACAACTGAATACGCAACGTAATTGGGACTGACCTCGATATAAGCAGTCTCTGCATCCTTAGGCTTTGTTTCCTGAATTTTCATGTTTCTCTCCTGATCGTTTTGTCTGTGCCTTCCGCCCAAGGCGGCACTTTCTACTGTGTTTAATAGCTGGCGGCTACGAAATACTTAGACTGTCGTGCACAGCAATAGGTTCCAGTCAGCAGTGTTAGCTGCGGTGGCAAGGGAGATAAGACAAAAGAATCCTCCGGACACTCGCCTAGTTGTTGGCAAGTGTCCGGAGGATTTAATTCTGAAGAAAGATTCTCAGCAAGGGTTTTAAGTTGTTACTCGCTCCAGGTCATCTGGGTTGGCGGGGGCTTGCTGGTCCGCGTGGGCATCGGCAAGCTTATGCGTACCGGAATATGGCTCGACTTTGCCCAGTCGCAGGCGGGCGTAGTGTTCTTGTTCTTCCTGATAGTCAATGCCCAGCGGACGACGTGGGACGTCCTGGAGCAGCATTGCTGCGACGATGGACAGCAGCGACATCACGATGATGTAGACAGCAATCGCGTTGGTGGAACCGGTAGCTTCCAGCAGGCCTTGTCCGACGGTTGGCGCGAAGGCACCGCCGATGACCGTGCCCACGCCGTAGGAAATGGATACGCCGGAGAAGCGAATGTTGGCTGGGAAGAGTTCGGTGTACCACGCAGCCTGCGGGCCGAAGGAGAAACCCAGGCCGACTGCGAAGATGCTCAGACCGGCTGCAACCTTGAGCGTCTCGGCGGTGTTGACCAGTGCGAACATTGGGAACGCGAAGATGATCAACCAGGCGTAGCCGAACAGGTAGGTGTTGCGGCGGCCGAAGTAATCCGAGACAATGCCGCTGATAAAAGTGGTGAGGAACCAGACGCCGGCGGCGGCACTGATGCACAGCATCGCGGTGGTGCGGTCGAAAGCAATCGGGCCTTCTGGGTTGGTGGTGTACGCGGTGACGAAGCCACCGGTGGCGATGTAGCCGGATGCATTCGAACCAGCGAACAGGAACGCCGCACAAACAATCAGTGCCCAGTGCTTCTTGAACAGCACGGCGACAGGCGCCTTGGTCTGCTGCTTACGCTTTGCAATGTCCTGGTAAATCGGCGTCTCATCCACCGAACGGCGAATGAAGTGGCCCAGCAGAACCAGAACGAAGCTCAGAATAAACGGTACGCGCCAGCCCCACTCCAGGAAAGCATCACCGGGTGAGATAACACCGGTCATCAGCGCGAATACGCCGGTGGCCAGCAGCATGCCCAGGGACACGCCCACCTGCGGATAAGTGCCGGCCAAGCCACGCTTGTGCGGTGCGGAGTGCTCCACAGCCATCAGCGCGGCACCGCCCCACTCACCACCGGCGCACAGACCCTGGATAAGACGAAGCACCAGCAGAATGATTGGCGCCGCGACACTGATCTGCGCGTAGGTGGGCAGCAAACCAATCATGGTTGTACACACGCCCATGCCAATCAGCGTTGCGACCAGTACCGAGCGACGCCCGAAGCGGTCACCCAAGTGACCCGCCAAGAAAGCACCAAGCGGGCGGAACAGGAAGCTAATACCAATCGTTGCCAATGACAACATAAGTCCGAACTCCGAACCCAGCGGCTCAAACATCAGCGTAGAAAACACCATGCCCGCTGCCTGCGCGTAGATAAAGAAGTCGTAGTACTCGATTGTGGTTCCGGCAATCGTCGCAAAAGCTACGCGACGGTCCTTCGCCTTGGTATTAGCGGCCATGAGATTCTCCAATTACTAGCCTGCGTATAGAAAGTCATCGACACAGCTAAGCCCTAGTTTCTTCGGCTTGCTGTGTACCCCGATATTCAAACACAGAATCTCAAAAACTAAGCCTCAGATTTGGCCTGGAGAGACAGCGAAAACTTTCCGGAGAATTCTGAGTGTTCGGCAGTTCTTGGCGAGATAGCCCTTTTCAAGCGAGAACGCCGAAAAATCCCCTGACCGCGAGGTCTTCCAAATTTTAATGGTATTACCATTGGAATTGAATATTAATCCCAGAATCTAGACCGCTTGGTACGGAATTCGATCCAAACCGCGAGCTTCAAAGAAGCCGTCCGCCTCCCTCGGGTTGCTCTCTTTGCAGCAAGCGCTACTCTAAAGAGTGTGGAGCTGATCTTCATTGAGAAATGAACATCAGCTCGGCCCGCACTGCAGCTACTGGCAGGTGCGGGCCATTTAGTTTCTCCTGGGGAGCTGCATAGATAATCGCTGAGTGCTGCTCCAAGTAGGGCACGAATCAGTCCCCCGGTTTCATTCGTGCCCTTCTGTGCAATCTTTAGATCTTGGTGACCTCAAACTGCAGGCGTGGGTGAGCGAAGAACTCCTGGGATTCGATGAGTTGGAGTTCTTCGGTGCCGGCTTCGAAGGTGGTTTGTAGAAGGTCGAAGACGGAGGAGGCGGTGCGTGCCAGGGCGACGGAAGCGTCCTTGGTTTCGGTGTAGTGGCCGGCAAAGAGTGCGGTGGTCACATCGCCCGAGCCGTTGCGCTTGAATGGTAGGTGTGGGGTCTTCACAATGTAGACATCATCGCCGTCGGCGGCAATCATTTCAATGCTGCCCTCTTCGGTTTCAGGGCGCTGCACCGAGGTGACCAGCACAATGCGTGGGCCCATAGCCTGTGCGGCCTTGATGGCATCGAGGGTTTCTTCCAGGGTGCCCACCTTTTTGCCGGTGAGAAAGCCCAGTTCAAACTGGTTTGGGGAGATGATGTCCGCCACTGGCACGACCTTATCGCGTAGCAATGGTGGAATCTCATCGGAGACGAAGCAGCCGGACTTCTCATTGCCCATCACAGGATCGCACGCGTAGAGCGCATCAGGGTTGACTTCCTTAATGCGAGTGACGGCATCAACAATCGCGCCGGCGATGTCCGGGCCACCTTGGTAGCCGGAGACAATGGTGTTGATCTTTTCAAAAGCACCACGGCGGCCAATGCCGTCGATGATGCTGGTGACGTCATCAGCGGATACCAGCGGGCCGCCCCAATCACCGTAACCGGTGTGGTTGGAGAAGTTGACGGTGTGCACTGGCCACACCTCATGGCCGATACGTTGCAGCGGGAAGACTGCGGCAGAGTTACCGACATGGCCAAATGAAACGTGCGACTGGATCGATAGGATATTCATGCCCGATATGTTACTCCCGCCACCTTTCATCCTAGAAACTAGCGTGGAGTTAACATTCTTGTGGTTTTGCGAGGCTTAGTCGAAGTCGGTGTCGATTTGCTCGTCGAGGGTTTCGCGGTCGGCTGCGGATGGAAATGCCTTCGGTCCAGAAGGCTTTGGCTGGAAGGTCAATCCCCGCTTGGCCAAGGAGTCATACCAGTCGGCGAGTAGCTCATTTTGCAATGCGAACATCTCTTGTTCCTCGGCCGGGGTGCCGTGGTCATAGCCCAACAAGTGCAGGCAGCCGTGGGTAGTCAGCAGCGCCAACTCATGTGAGAGCGAGTGCCCAGCGGCTTGGGCTTGGCGCTCAGCGAAAGCTGGGCACAGCACAATATCGCCAAGCATGGCAGGACCAGCATCCGGGGAATCCGGACGCGGGCTCATCGCACCGGGGGTCAGCTCATCCATCGGGAAGCTCATCACATCGGTTGGACCTTCCAGGTCCATCCAGCGCACGTGTAGTTCCTCAATGGTTTCTAGATCCACACACGTCATGGTCAGCTCCACATCGGGGCTGACATCCATCGCGCCCAAGGCGAAGGAGGCGACATCAATGAGCATTTCCTCATTAACACCGTCGAAACCAGACTCGTTGAAAAATTCGATGCTCATTAATTCACGTCCTTCGCCATTGGGTCATCGTCTAGCTCAGCGTACTTCTTGCCCTCAACCTTGGCGTCGTAAGTGTCATAAGCGCTGACAATCCGGCCAACCAACTGATGGCGAACAACGTCACTGGCGCGCAGATCCGCGAAATGAACGTCCTCAATATTGTTCAAGATCTTGCGCACCAAGCGCAGACCAGAAACCTGCCCGCGCGGCAGGTCCACCTGGGAGATATCACCAGTGACCACAATCTTGGAACCAAAGCCCAGACGCGTCAAAAACATCTTCATCTGCGCCGCGGTGGTGTTTTGTGCCTCGTCCAAGATGACAAAAGCATCATTCAAGGTACGGCCACGCATATACGCCAGCGGTGCGACCTCAATAATGCCGGCGTCCATGAGCTTGGGAATCATTTCTGCTTCCATCATGTCGCGCAGCGCGTCATAGAGCGGGCGCAGATAAGGGTCAATCTTGTCATTCAATGTGCCCGGCAAAAAGCCCAGCTTCTCCCCCGCCTCAACGGCAGGGCGGGTCAAAATGATTCGGCTGACCTGCTTGTTCTGCAAAGCCTGCACTGCTTTTGCCACAGCCAGATAGGTCTTACCGGTACCCGCGGGGCCAATGCCAAAGACAATCGTGTTGTCATCAATAGCTTGCACATACTCGGTCTGACCCACGGTCTTCGGACGCACGCGCTTACCGCGACGCGAGACAATATCCGCAGCCAGAGCCTGGGACACGGTCTCCGGAGCATCCACGGCAATCATGTCAATGGTGTGCTTGACCGTATCCGGGGTTACCGCATGGCCGCGGCGGGCGATGGCTTCGAGTTCTTCCAAAGCCTTCTTTGCGCGCGCTACCTCAAAATCCGGTCCGGTGACCGTGACGGTGTTGCCACGGGCAAACAGGTCTGCGTCCAAGAGGTTGTTGAGCACGCGAAGGTTGTCATCTGCAGATCCCAGCACTGAGCTGGTGTAGGCAGAGTCCACGTCAAACTTCTTTGTAATGATAGCCACGTTGTTCAATCTACCAGCGTCCTTACCATCGATTTGTTCGTACCCCGATAGCCGCCAAAGCCACCATGGCTGCCGATGCCGTCCTAAGCACCTCCGGACCCAACTTCACCGGGTGCGCGCCAGCTTCTTTGAGTGCTGCGAGTTCCTCGGCACCAATGCCGCCTTCAGGGCCGATGAGCAAAACCACATCCGTGTGTGAAGCTGGCTCTTCATGGACAAGCTTTACGTCTTTGATGGAGTCCGTTGCGTCTTCGTGCAGGACATAAATCAGCGGCGTGCTGTCAAAGCTGTCTGCTTGTTGCAGGTGCTGCACCAGCTGCGGGGTGGTTAGCGGGCCGTGCACACGCGGGATGCGGCTGCGGCGCGATTGCTTAGCTGCCGATGCTCCCTGCGCCTGCCACTTCTGCAGCGCCTTGGGCGCTTTCTTCGCGTCCCACTTAGCGATACACCTATCGGATTGCCACGCGATAAACTCATCAGCACCGGCTTGAGTAGCCAAGTCAATGGCGAGTTCGGAGCGCTCTGACTTCGGAATCGCCTGCACCACTGTCACGCGTGGATTCGGCGTCGGAGTTTGTCCGACAGTATCCACGCGAGCGATCAGTTCGTCTTTGCCGGCGGTCTCCTGCACGGTCGCTTCCACGAACAAGCCCTCGTTTTGACGGGAATACACGGCAGTGGATTCCCCCGGTGAGTGAATTAACAGGACCTGCTCGCCCGGCGCGATGCGCTTGACGGTCACCGCGTGCCGGCCCTCGGGGCCGATTAAGGAGATGACATCGCCTGCGGCTACGCCAGCGAGGTTCGGGTGTAGAAACGCAGGCAAAGACAAATTTAACTCCTAACTTTTCTTTTCTGCTTCGTCGTTATCGAGCTGCTTGCAGCGAGTTAACGACGGAAGCGGTCGCGGAGGCGGTCGAAGAAGCCTTCGCCGTCATTGTCATCGGCAGACTGCACCTTGGTGGCTTCCTCGCGCTTGTCGCGGATCTGCTCCAGCATTTCCTTGGTCTTCTTGTCCAAGTTGGTGGGAACCACAACATCAACGTGAGCATAAAGCTTGCCATGGCCATCGGTGCGCAGGCGTGGCATGCCCTTGCCGTCGAGTTCAATGGCCTCACCAGGCTGGGTGCCTGGTTCGATGTCGATGTTGAGGGTTTCGCCATCGAGGTGCTCAACTGGGAAGTTGGTGCCCAGTGCGGCATCGACCATGGGCACGCGAACGGAGACGTGCAAGTCATCGGCGTCGCGTTCAAAGACTGGGTGCTTCTGGGTGTGCACCTCTACATAGAGGTCACCGGCTGGGCCGCCGCCGTGGCCAACTTCGCCCTGGTCGGCCATGCGAATGCGCATGCCATCACCAATACCTGCTGGGATGTTCACGGTGAGATCACGGCGCTTCTTCACGCGGCCGTCGCCACCACAGTGGTTACAAGGATCGGTGATCACTTCACCGAAGCCCTGGCACTGTGGACAAGGACGTGACGTCATCACGTTGCCCAGGAAAGAGCGCTGTACCTCTTGGATTTCACCAGCGCCGCCACAACCTGTACAGGTCACTGGCTTTGCCTTGGATGCAGAACCGGAACCGGAGCAGCGGTCACACAGCACCGCGGTGTCCACGGTGACGGTCTTGCGCATACCGGCGTATGCCTCTTCCAAAGTAATGCCGGTGCGCAGCAGCGCATCATTGCCCGGCTGCACGCGCGAGCGTGGGCCACGGCCCTGTCCGCCGCCCGCGCCACCGAAGAACTCAGCGAAGATATCGCCCAGGCCACCGCCGCCGAAGCCACCACCAAAGCCGCCGGCGCCACCGCCGCCCTGCTGCTCCATTGGGTCAGAGCCCATGTCTACTACGCGGCGCTTCTGCGGATCCAGAAGAACTTCCTGCGCTAACGAAGCTTCGCGGAACTTCTCCGCTGCTTCTTCATCGCCGGGATTAACATCTGGGTGGTACTTACGCGCCAGCTTGCGGTAAGCCTTCTTAATTTCCTGATCGGAAGCGTTGGATTCCACGCCTAAGATGCCGTAGTAGTCACGAGCCATGGGGAGATTAAATTCCTTTTCTTTGTAAATAAGTGGTTATTAAAATTGCGCGTTGGATACTCTACATTTACTCATGTCCGAGGATATCGCTGACATAGTGTGCAACGGCAGAGACCCGGGACATTGTTCCTGAATAGTCCATGAATGTGGGGCCCACCACGCCGAGGCCACCAAGGATTTCACCTTCGGTGCCATAAGCGGTGGTGACCACGGAGGCTTGGCGCAGCTGATCATCATCATGTTCTTCACCAATGACCACGGAGATATTGCCCACCTCAGGCACGCGCGTGAGCAGGTTGAGCACCACGACTTGTTCTTCGAGTGCTTCCAAGATCCCGGACAGGTCAATGCCGCGACCTGGGAATGAGTTGCGCGTCAGGTTTGGGGTGCCGGCCAGAAGGTAGCGCTCAGCTGGATATTCCACCAGGGTCTCTACTAATACTGTCGCGGCTTTACGAAGGTGCGGGCGGATATCCAGCGGTGCAGATTCCTCAAGCTCACTGAGATGCGCGGTTGCCGCAGACAGTGTCTTGCCTGCCAAGGCGTTGTTGATGATGCCGCGCAGGCGCAGAACATCTTCGGGCTCAATGACTGCATCAAGTTCCACGTTGCGCTGTTCCACGCGTCCGGTGTCAGTAATTACCACCAGCAGCAGGCGCACAGGCGACAGTGCTACTACTTCACAGTGCTTGACGGTGGACACGCGCAGGTTCGGCATCTGCACCACTGCCGCCGAGTTAGTGACTTGCGCCAGCATGCGCGCGGCCCGATGCAACACGTCTTGCAAGTCCACGCCACCTTCGAGGAAGGTCAGCATGGCTTTGCGTTCAGGTCGCGAAAGTGGCTTGAGATCGTGCAGCGAATCCACGAAGACGCGATAGCCCTTCTCCGTTGGGATGCGCCCGGAAGATGCATGCGGTTGGGTAATGAGGCCTTCAGATTCCAGCACCGCCATGTCATTGCGGATGGTGGCTGAAGAAACCCCTAATTGGTAGCGCTCTAGCAGCGCCTTGGAACCAACAGGTTCCTGCGAGGAGATAAAGCCTGCAACGATAGCACGCAAGACCTCTTTTCGCCTGGCGTCTGTGATACTCGACATTTAGCACTCGCCTCCTTCGATTGCTAAATCTTACCCCACCACCATATAGGTTGCGAACTTCCAAGCTCTAGCTTTCTTCGGCGAGAAGAAGGTCGGTGATGATGCCATCGGCAAGCAAGCGACCGGCGTGGGTGACGTGCAAGCTGGTGTCATCGGCAAGCAAACCGCGTTCAATGAATCCATCGATCATCGGCTGTGCCTTATCAGAGAGCAAGGTGCGGTCAATGCCTTCGCGCAGGCGCAGGCCCAGCATGATCTTTTCCATGTGATGCTCGGAATCCGTCAGCGTTTCCGTATCCGCGATGGGCAGCTCATCCTCACCCAACATCTTGATGTAGCGGCCCGGCAACTTCACGTTGTAGAAACGCTGGTCCCCTAAGTGCGAGTGCGCACCGGGACCGGCGCCCCACCAATCGTGATCGCGCCAATAGATCATGTTGTGGCGGCACTCCCCGCCCGCCTTGGCCCAGTTGGAGACCTCATACCAGCCAAAGCCGGCGTTATCGAGCGTGTCCGCGATGATGTCATAACGCCTGGCCATGGTGTCCTGGTCCGGCATGGGAAGCTCACCCTTTTTCACCTTGCGCGCCATGCGAGTGCCATCCTCGACGATGAGCGAGTAGGCGCTGATGTGGTCCACCCCGGTCTCTAAAGCCAGCTCCAAGGTACGGCGGACATCATCGTCGGTCTCGGTCGGCGTTGCGTAAATCATGTCCAAGTTGACGTGCTCGAAGCCTGCTGCCTTGGCTTCTTGGGCCGCTGCGAAAGGACGACCCGGGGTGTGCGCACGCTCCAAGACCTGCAACACGTGCGAGGCCGCGGACTGCATGCCCAAGCTCACGCGAGTAAAACCGGCATCTTTAATCTGAGCGAAGAATTCCGGCGACGTGGATTCTGGGTTGGACTCCGTGGTGATTTCCGCGCCTTCCGAAATCCCGAAGGTGTTGCGCGCGGCATTAAGAACACGGGTTAGGCCCTCCCCGCCCAATAAGGAGGGGGTACCGCCGCCTACGAAGATAGTGTCAGCGGGACGATTTACTTTCGCGGCCGCCAGTTCTAATTCACGTTCAAGTGCATCTAAGTATGGTCCCGTGAGATCACGAGGGCTTCCCAGCTCACCGGGGGTATAAGTGTTGAAATCACAATAGCCGCAGCGCGTTGCGCAAAACGGCACATGGATATAAAGCCCAAACGTGTCCTTCATGGCCATTACACTAACGGTTATCACGAAATCCGTGTAATCTTGTCACATCATTTACTTAATGATATGAACGCTTAACTCAACCAAAGAAAGGCACCCACTGGTGGAACCTCCGAGTCGATGTCCCCGCTACCAAAATCCTAGGTGGTGGGGATCACTATGATGACCGCAATTTTTATGATTCTCGCAGGCATCGTAGTTATTGGCCTGATCATCGTTGCAAACGCCTTCTTCGTAGCGCAAGAATTTGCCTACATGTCGGTCGACCGCGCCCAGCTTCGAACGCTGGCAGCAAACGGCGACAACCGCGCGCAACGTGCACTTAAAATTACTCAAAAAACATCCTTCATGCTCTCTGGCGCACAGCTGGGCATTACGGTGACAGGCCTGCTCATTGGTTATGTCGCCGAGCCTTTAGTTGGCCAGGGTCTCGGCCTTTTGCTGGGTGGCGTTGGCATTCCAACCGCTGTCTCAGTCGGTGTTGGTACTGTCTTGGCACTGGTAGTGTCCACGATTGCCACCATGTTGTTCGCGGAATTGTTCCCGAAGAACTACACCATTGCCGCACCTATGAAGTCGTCTCTCTGGTTGGCAACTCCAACCAATATCTATCTGAAGATTTTCGGGTTCTTGATCAACTTCTTTGAATGGTCTTCGAACGCCATCTTGAGGGCTTTCAAGATTGAACCTCTGGAAGATGTGGATTCTTCTGCCACCTCGGATGACCTGGAATCCATCATGGATAATTCCCGCGAATCTGGTGATTTGGATGATGACACCTACTTGGTGCTCGACCGCTTATTGCAGTTCCCGCACGAAGACGTGGACCACGCTATGGTCCCACGTTCGCGTACCGATGTGGTGGATCCTGAAACCACCGTCGCTGAAGTCCGTGAGCTGATGTCCGCTAATCACACCCGCTACCCGGTCATTGATGATGACCACAACCCAGTGGGTATTGTGCATCTTTTTGATGTTCTGACGTGGAAGGGTGACCAGCAGGCACCCGTGACTGAAGTGATGAAGGAATCCGTCGTGGTTCCGGAGCTGATGCCTTTGCCAACTCTGGTGGAGGAACTTCAGAAGGCCGATGAAAAAATGGCCTGTGTTATTGATGAATACGGCGGCTTCGTCGGCATTGTTACCCTCGAGGACCTCGCTGAGGAAATCTTGGGAGACATCACCGATGAGCACGACGTCGAAGAGACCGAAGAGATCACTGAGCAAGACGACACGCATTGGCTTGTCGATGGTGATACGCCGCTCGATGAGATCGAACGCGCTATTGGCCATGACTTGCCCGAGGGTGATTTTGAAACCATCGCGGGTCTGCTCATCGCGCACACTGGGTCATTGGTGGTCGAAGGTGAAACCCACACCATTGACTTGGAAGCTGAGCCCGAAGACTGGGTGGAAGAAGATGCCCCGAAGCGCCATTTGAATATCCACGTGCAAGAAGTTGACCGCCACGTCCCTTCTGTCTTGGCCATTGAATTGGTTGAGGAAGTCGCGAATGATGATGACGACAAGGACGCTGATGACGCCCCAGTCTCTGAATCTAACGATGAAGGGCAGGTGCGCTAATGGACGGCTGGATTTTTAACTTGATTGTCACCGTCTTGGTGATTATCCTGTCTGCCTTCTTTGTCATCATTGAGTTCTCTTTGTTGAGTGCTCGCCGCAACCGCCTGGAAGAAACCGCTGAGACTTCTCGCGCATCCCGTGCTGGTCTGCGTTCTCTCAATGAGTTGACCATCATGTTGGCCGGTGCCCAGTTGGGTATTACCGCCGCTACCTTCATTTTGGGTGCGGTGACCAAGCCATGGGTTCACCACTTGCTGATGGTGCCACTCGAAGCAATGGGCTTGCCCATGGGCATCGCCGATGTTGTTTCCTTCATCCTCGCCCTGTTCATCGTGACCTTCTTGCACCTGGTCATCGGTGAGATGGCTCCGAAGTCTTGGGCAATCACCCACCCGGAGACCGCGCTGCACTATATCGCTATTCCAGCCCGCGGCTTCATCTGGTTGTTCCGCCCACTGCTGGTGTGGATCAACAATATGGCGAACACCCTGGTGCGCCGCACTGGTGAAACCCCAGTCGACCGCGCTGGCGCTGCTGGCTACGACGTGGATACGCTGCGCACTCTGGTCGAGCACTCCCGTGAGACCGGCACCTTGGATGAGTCCTCGGCGTCGCAGATCACCGGCGTGATTGAGCTGGAAACCTCCACCGTCGGCGAGTTCGCTCGCCTCCACGGCTCGGAGATTGTGCCATTGCCTTCCGATGCCACCGTCGCCGAACTTCAGTCCCTGTGCATTTCCAAGGACATCATGCGCGCGTTGATCTACACCAAGAACTCGCGCATGCCACAAATTGTGCACGTTCGTGACACCCTGATGGCTGAACCTGATGCCCCGGCATTGCAGTTCTCTCGCCCAGCGTTGACCGTTGCCGGTTCTACTACCGTGCAGCACACCCTTGACCACATGCGTGCTCGTAATGAGCAGATGATCATCGTGGGCAAGTCCAACAACAAGCCTGGCGCCCAAGCCGTCTGGATCTTGACGTGGAACAACATCATGAACCAGTTGTGGCCACAGATTACGGAAGAGTTGGACAAGGTTCCTACTCTCCCACCAGAAGAGCGCGCGGCCTTCCGCCGCCCGCAAGTACCTGGTGAAGAAAGCTAGAACATAACGAAGTGTGGCTACTCGGATTAAGTTTCCGGGTAGCCACTCTTTTATGTGCACAGTCTATTTGCTCAGCCTATGTCCGTCGCCGAAGCGCTTGAATCACGGCATCGATGGCGAGGAATGCCACCAGGCTAATGCCGAACATCGGTGCCATGACGGTGTACGCCAACAGGAACACGATGATGCCCGCGAGGACTCCGGGGCGGGTGTGGCGCCACTGCCCTGCTGCTTGCAGGCGGCCCGGTCGGCCATTGCGTCCGCGCAGCCACCACATGCGATAGCCCAAGCTGATGATGGCCAGCAGACCCAGCGCGATAGCACCCAGCACGAGCTGATTAATCCAGCCGAACAACGTTCCCATGTGCAACTGAATCAGCCAGGCAGAAAGCTTCGCGGCGAGTGGCCAGTCAGCGTGGTCAACGCGGTCAACAATCTCCCCTGTCTCACCGTCGACGGAAATGGCATCATTGGCCAGCTTCCACGACTCGCGCATTTCCGTAACAGTCCACGCTGCACCCTCCTCGGCAGGCAAAGCAATCTCAATGATGCCGCCCAACTCCGCCGCACGTGCGTTATTCGCCACGGTGTCAATGTGCGCCAGGTCATCTTGGGATGCTACAACTTCGCTGCTGCCATGGTGATGGGCATGTTCGTCGTGTCCTGAATGGTCAGTAGCTGTTCCAGACATTGCCGTATTGGGGCTGGGTTGAATCCAATCCAACTCAGCGCGCAGGTTGGCAATGTTGCCACCGGCCATGGAAGACCAGGTCAAGCCCGTGACCGTCAGAAAAAGGAAGCCCGGCAGCAGCCAGACGCCCATCACGCTGTGAAGACTACGCGTCTGCTTGCGCTTGGAATGAGCATCCGAGCCAGCTGTTGCCTGGCCTTTGCCGGAGCGTCTGCGCACCCACCACAGCCAGGCACCGGCGAGCGCGAGGATACCCAGCCAGGAGGCGGCGACCTCAGAGTAGATGCGTCCGGGCTCACCCAACCAGAGGTGGCGGTGGCCTTCAGAAATCCAGGTGCGCAGAGGCAGCGCGCGGGAGGAGCCGTACTGCACTAGGTCGCCGGTAACTTCCAAGGAACCTGGGTCCACAAACACTGCTTGGCGGTAGCTGGAGCTTTCCAGCGCGGGATCATTAAACAGCACGCGTGTGGTCTTCGTTGGATCTTCGAAACTTTGTACCGCTGACAGCTGCAGATCCGGGTGGGCTGCCTGCGCAGCTTCTACTTGTGCTGCGAGTGGCTGCGCGGGCTCGAGTGAGCTCGCAGAGATGACATCGCGGTAGACAATGTTTTCCAGACTCGGTGCAAAGGCATAGAGAAACCCCGACAGCGCCGAGATAACCAGCAGGGGTGCCACGAATACGCCGGCCACAGAATGCAGGCGGTGGATAACGCCATAGGCGCCACCACTTCTCCGGGCAGAAGTTCTAGTTGGTACGGAAATGTTCACGCTATTGAGTCGCAGCGCATTGCCTATAAGTTCCGCACATTTTAGCCAGCTTGCCCCTATTTAACCCCTGGGAGAGTTCCGAGAATTTCGCAAAATCACGAAATTTGTTATTTCCCGGCAAAGCAAAAGCTCCGACCTCCACTCTCAAGTGAGCGTGGGGCCGGAGCTGGAGGTAAGTCTAAAGACTAGAAGAAGCGTGGCAGATCAATGTTGAACTGCGCAGCAATCTCACGTGCCTGTGGGGTCTGGGAAGCAAACGCAGCAGCGCCGCCAACCAGTGCAGCAACGGAGCCAACAACGTAGATGTAGGTCAGCTGGTCAAAACCGTTCGCGTTGTCGAAGTCCTTGGAAGAACCCCAGACGTCGCGCTGGGAATCAGTTGCATCCAGCGTATCCGCAATGTCGGAAGAACCAGTAGAAGAGGTGGAAGACTGCGCGGAGCCGTCAGCGGAACCCTCTGCAGATCCCTGAGCGAAAGCAGGGGTTGCAGACAAAGCTACTGCAGCGGCGGTGGCAGCAGCAACGAGGGAGGTACGAATAGAACGCATGATTAATTATCTTTCCAAAGTAGGGAGTGCGTGCACCGTTTTTGGTGCCCACGCAGGACACTCTAGCAGGAAAAACAATTATCGAGGTCGGGAAACTATAAAAGCGAGCTTATATATTCACGTGTCGCACTAGGCGGTGGTGGCGGCGCGCTTAGCGGCGGCACGCTTCGCGGCGACCTTCGCAACAATGCGGTCGATTCGCTCGCGCTCTTCCAAAAATGCTGGCGGGTTGTGCCCGCGCATGGTGCGCACATACGCTGGGTGGGAATCCACCACGGTACGGTGCCAGCCGTGGGCAGCGGCCACAACCTGCTTGCCGGTGCGGTTGTACAGCTGCGGCAAAGACACCATATCCAGGTTACGGGCCACGGCATCGGTCTGATTCAGCACGTATTCCACCACGTCACGCAGGTAATCCACGGTCGCAGCGGTACGGTCTTGCAATGCAGCAGCCAACTGGTGCACTGCTACCGGTGGGCCATCAATTGGATAATCGGCTTCCAGCGTGCGCGCATTGAATGCGTGCGGTGCTTCCACGTCATTATTACCTGACGCGGCTGCAGAGATGGTGCCCGAGCGCAGACCCGAAATCAATGCCTGGCGCAAGCCGATGAGCTCACCCACGCACCGACCCGAATCCACGCGCGCATCCTCCACGATGTCACTGAGCTCAGCCAGGCAATCCAGTGCCAAGTCAGCGTCCCAGTCCTCAATCGCCTCAATGAGGTTTTCAATGTACTGAGCTACTTCATCCCCGATGTTGTAGATCTCTTGGGTTAGTTCGCGGTGCCGAAGCTCGGCGGCAATCTTGTGCATTGGCTCGGCCTATCCTTTCCGCAATGTACGCCCAATGGTGGATCTCAAGTCATTTGACTTGACCCTCAAGTTGAACTTGAGGGTGATGGTTAACGCGACTGACTTTATTCCAGATCCTGATGGATTTCTGTTAGACACTCCGAAAATTCACAGCCAACATCTTTTGCGGGGGATCAGCGGGTGTAGAGGTGATCAATCGCATGCGCGTAGCGTTGCGCCACCACATTGCGCTTGACCTTGAGCGTTGGGGTGAGCTCGTTTTCTTCCTCAGTCAGATCGGTTTCCAGGATGTAGAACTTCTTGATTCCCTCCGCATGCGACACGGTGGAATTGACATCATTGACGGCGTCCTGGATTTCCGCGCGCAGCTGCGGATCCGTAGCCATGTCCTTGATCTGACGGTTTTCCGGAATGTTGTGGGTCAACTTCCAGCGCTTCAGCGCATCCGGATCCAACGTCACCAGCATGCCGACGAATGGCTTGCCATCACCGACCACCATGGCCTGGGAGACCAGTGGGTGCGCGCGCAGGATATCTTCCATTGGGCCAGGAGAAACATTCTTGCCACCGGCGGTAACAATCAGGTCCTTCTTGCGGCCTGTAATCATCAACTTGCCGTTGTCTAGAATCTCACCCAAGTCACCGGTGTTGTACCACTCGCCTTCCATGGATTCTTGGGTGGCTTCTTCATTGTTCCAGTAGCCAGCGAACACGGTTGGGCCCTTCACCATAATCTCGCCGTCTTCATTGGTGCGAATGGTCATGCCGCCAATCGGTGGGCCGACGGTACCAATCTGCTGGTCATCAAAGTCCACCGCAGCAGCCGCTGCTACCTCAGTCAGGCCATAGCCTTCATAAACCGGAACGCCGATGCCGCGGAACCAGTGCAACAGGTCCTGGCTCATGGCCGAGCCACCAGTAATGCAGTAGTGCACCGAGCCGCCCACGCCATCACGAATCTTGGAGTACACCAGACGGTCAAACAGGCGGTGCTTCGTTTTTTGCACGCGATTTGGACCTTCTGGAGTATCCAGCGCCTTGGAGTATTCAATGGCAGTTTGCTCGGCTTGCTCGAAAATGCCGCGCTTGAAAGCGGAGCCATCAGCAGCCTTTTGCGCCGCGGAGTTACGCACCTTCTCAAACACGCGAGGCACACCCAGAATTAGATTCGGGCGCGAGCGCTGGAACTCCATGGACAGGGTGGAGAAATCAGACCAGTGGTTTTGCGTCGCGCCACCGATCGCCACCGCCAAAGACACCGCGCGGGAGAACACGTGCGCCATCGGCAAGAAAGTCAGAACGCGTGAGCCTGGCACAGCAATCGCGCCAATCGGGTTGGTCAACAGTCCGCGCGCCTCAGCCAGCCAGTTCGCGTGGGTCAAGATACAACCCTTGGGCTTGCCAGTGGTGCCGGAGGTATAGACCAAAGAAGCCAGGTCATCCGAGGACGTCGCCGCAATGCGCGCCTGAACTTCCTCATCCTTTAAGGAACGTCCCTCAAACTTCAAGGTGTCCACCGCCGAGGAGTTAATCTCTAGGATGCGGCGCAGCTTGGAGGTGGATCCAGAAAGAACTGGGTTGCCCGAGGCATCGACAAGCAAATGCTGCACTAACTCGGTGTGGTCCTTGCTCTCTGTAATGGCTAAGACCGCACCTGAATCTTCCGTCATCCAGCGAACCTGTGACAGCGATGAAGAAGGATAAACCGGAACCGACACCGCACCCGCGGCCCAAATAGCGAAGTCCAACAACGACCACTCATAGCGGGTCTCCGAGATGATAATGACGCGATCACCCTGGTTCACGCCCGCAGCAATGAAGCCCTTAGCAACATCAAAGACCTCACGGATGAACTCTTTTGCCGTGACATTAACCCACTCATAATTAGCCGGGCGAGTAAACATCACGCCATGCGGACGCGCCTTAGCCGTGTCCATCAGCGCAGTTAAACATGTTTCATTAGGGAGGATTTCAAATTCTGCGGGAGTATGGGTTTCTTGCAGAGTCACAGTTACGCGCCTTCCATATGGCTTCACGAGGAAAATAACTCTTCACAGCTTATCAACGCATCTTGTGTGGCAGAATAGCTTGGTGTGACATACCGCCAGTTATTGGAAGAGCTCGCGAGCAACCACGGCATCTCCGTCGGCTATCTTTCTCAAGGTGGCCAGTGGATTGACGTTTCGGATGCCACGCTGGAGTACACCCTTCGCGCTTTGGACGTGAACCTTTCCGCCGAACCGGATGAGGACGAACTCACCAACCGTTTGTATTTGGACTACCTTGCGCGCTCCTCGCGCCCACTACCTTCCGCGGTAGTGGCGCCGTCAGGTACGAAAAAGTCCTTCAATGTGCATGTTCATGACGGCGCTTCGGCCCTCGTGCACGTTGCACTCGAGGATGGCGGTGAGCGGGAGGTCTACCAAGACCCCAACGACTCTGCCGCCGTGACTGTCGATGACACGTTGTGGGGCGAGGCCACCTTCCACATCCCAGGTGACCTGCCGTTGGGCTTTCATCAACTGGTGCTGCGCTCTGATGGCTTTGAGCGCGAGTACACCTGCCCGCTGATTATTACCCCGCAACGTTTGAGCACCGCCGATAAGTTCGTCGACTCCCCTGTCTCCGGCGTGATGGCGCAGCTATATTCCGTGCGCTCTGAGAAATCCTGGGGCATGGGCGATTTCGGGGACCTGGGGGAGCTGGCCGAAGTTGCTGCGCGTGAGGCGGGCGCCGACTTCCTGCTGATTAACCCGCTGCACGCGGCTGAGCCAGAACCACCTGTGGAAGATTCTCCATATCTGCCTACGACCAGGCGTTTTATCAACCCCATCTACCTGCGCATTGAAGACATCCCCGAGCTTGAGCTTCTCGATGCCGACCTGCGCGCAGACATCGAAGAGATCGCCGCCGAGTTCCGTGGGCGCAACCGGAGCGCGGAACCGATTGAACGCAACCCTATCTTTGAAGCCAAACTGGCGGTGCTGCGTGAGCTTTTTACTCTCCAGCACACTGAAGCGCGCCAAAAGAAATTTAAGGATTTTACCCGTCGCGAAGGCGAGGGCCTTGCCCGCTTCGCGCAGTGGTGCGCGCGCAAGGAAGCACTATCCGGGCACCATGCCGTGGATGATGAGAAAGAACAGGCGCACTCCCTGGCCTTTTATTCCTGGCTGCAATTTCTTTGCGATGAACAGCTCGCCGCAGCCCACCAGCGCGCCCTCAATGCCGGGATGAAGATCGGCATCATCACCGACCTAGCTGTCGGCGTGCATCCAGGTGGTGCCGATGCGGAAATTCTCAGCGAATACCTCGCACCACAAGCCTCCGTTGGCGCGCCACCAGATGATTACAACCAGCAAGGCCAAGACTGGTCCCAACCGCCATGGAACCCAGTGCGCCTGGCGGAGGCTGGCTACCAACCATGGCGGGACATGCTGGCTACGGTACTGCGCAATTCCGGCGGTGTCCGCGTGGATCATATTCTGGGATTATTCCGCCTGTACTGGATTCCGCGCATGTCTCCGCCAACCACCGGTACTTATGTGGCCTATGACTTTGAGGCCATGCTGGGCATCCTGGCGCTCGAAGCCGAACGCGCCGGCGCAGTAGTTATCGGCGAAGACCTGGGCACCATGGAACCGTGGATTCAGGGCACGTTGAGTGACAAGGGCTTTATGGGCACCTCCATCGTGTGGTTTGAACGCGATGACAACGGCGCTCCCCTAGCTCAGGACCAATACCGCCCACTGGCGCTGTCTTCTGTGGGCACGCACGATCTGCCGCCAACTTTGGCTTACCTTGGCGGTGAACACATCACGTTGCGCGACCGCCTCGGTCTCTTCACCCGCCCGGCGGAAGAAGAAGCAGCCGAAGACATGGCATTCCAGGCACAAGTCCTCCACCTCATATCTGAGACCGGTTTGCTCCCTGAACGCGACTTCGCCAACCTGTCGCGCGCAGATCGCGGCAACCCCACCCAACTTATGGGTGCCCTGCACGCGTTTATTGCCGGTACTCCATCAGCTCTCACCTGCACCAACCTGGTGGACATGGTGGGCGATATCCGCGCGCAAAACCAGCCCGGCACCACCAATGACCTCTACCCCAACTGGTGCATTCCTTTGTGTGATTCCGCGGGCAAGCCCGTACTCATTGAAGATCTGGCTAAGAACTCCCTGTTCAAAGCCATCGCCGCGACTAGTAAAAGAGGCCCCACAGCGCTGCGAGGAGAATAAGTACGAACATCGCGCGCAGGGTAACCTTCACCCACGACTTCGGCAGTGCGCGCTTGCGCTTGACCACCGGCACGGGCGGCGCTGGCTCAGGCACAGCGTCGGCCACTTCTTCGCGCTCTGGGTCGCGCTCCGGATCCCACAGCCCCTCCCGCGGGTCATAGCTGGGGTCCAGGTTAAACGGCTGAACGTCATCAAAACCCACGCGCTCTGATTCTGAATTCTTGGCGGTGGCGTTGTCGGGATTGGGTTCTGGCGTTGACACAGTGCTCTATCTTAGCTGTTGGGGGAAGAAACGGACGAAACCGTGCGCTGCCACCCACGCTTGCCCCACTGGGTGAGCAGGTCAATGACAAGCATTAACACCCATGCCAGCACAATCATGGCCGGTACACCCACCACAATGATGGTGCCCATCTGCTGCCACACCGGAGCCGTCGCAAACGGCTGCGTGAGCGCATCGCTAAATTCCACAAACCTATCCATTGCGATTGATAATAACTTAAGCCTGACCATTAACCGCTAAACTGCATAACCATGTCTACTGTGCTCGCTCATGCTCCAGCTGGAATTTTCAAAGGCTTAAGCCGTGATGGCGTCAACTACTTCCACTCCCTCGATTTTGTGGATATACCCTCCCGCTTCGCCCCAGCGCAGCCAGTGCAATTCACCCCTGAGCGCGTCATCGACGCCACCATCAAGCGCCCCGAAGCCATCGCGTTGTCCATCACCACGCCAGACGATGCCCGCCCCGGCGCTGACTACCCAGTGCTGGTCTATATTCACGGCGGCCGTTTTGAATCCGGCACCCATGAGGACCCGCGCGCAGAGGGCACCGCGAATGCCCACCAAGGTGTAGTCCAAGTCCAGCTGGGCTACCGCGTCGGCTTTGAAGGCCTCGTGCAGTTCAAGGGTGATGAGCCACATTCCTACCGCGGTATCGATGACTGCCAGATGGGCCTGGAATGGATTCAGAAAAACATCGAAGCTTTCGGCGGCGATCCCACCAATGTCACCGTTGTGGGCCAGTCCGCCGGTGCCACCACCGCACTGTGGCTGATGCGCAAAGACCACTACCGCGGCAGCTTCCGCCGCGTCATTGCCATTTCCCCGTGCTACCCGCGTCATTCTTTCTCCCAACGCAAAGGCACGCTGCGCACTTTCTTTGGCAAGCCGATTACCCGTGAGGCGTTTGAGAAGGCCTCACCAAAGCGCCTTGCCCGCACATTCAAACTCTTCCGCACGCGCTACCTGCTCGACATGGCTCTCGGCCCCGCACCTTTCGATCCCAATGAACTTGCCGATGTCCCAGTGCTCCTAGCCTCCACCCGTGACGAGTTCTACCACGACATCGGCGGCAAATGGGCCGATAACCTGAAAGATAGCTGGTTCAAGCGTTGGATCATCAAGAAGGCCATCATCTTGATGGGCATGCGCAAAGAGTCCTATGACCTGTGGAAATACGAGGCCGAAAAGATCGACCCAAACCGCATTATGGGCCGCAGTATTGGCGATACCCAGATCCGTCGCTGGGTCGCCTGGGCCGGTGATGCCGCCCAAGGCCAGACCTGGATGCTGGAATTTACCAAGTCCACCAAACCAGCGCTGCATTGCGATGAACTGCGCTACCTCTTCGGCGTACACGGGGTGGACATCCGCGATGAAAAGAAGGCTGAGACCTCCCGCAAACTCAACAACTGGGTTCAGTCCTTCATCAAAACCGGCGAGCCCGAAGGCCTTCCGCCCTACCGCGCCAAGTCCGAAGAGGACAAGCGCACGGTGATGACCTTCAACCTAGAAACCGGCGAGCAAAAGATTGAAAAAGGCACGCTGGATTACCTCTACAACGCATACCCCATGAATGTTGAGGAAATAGACCGCAATTAGCACTTGCCGATGAAAACCTGAGCGCACACCGCGCTTGGGTTCTTTTGTCTTACACGGTCATACTGCGTGAACGCAGGGCGTCGAAACTCTGATAACGAAACGGTTTCGATTATTTGTTCGACTGGATTTGTGGTGTCCGGTGCTCGTATTATGGTTATAGAAAACCAGTTCTAGACAAATGAGAAAGTC
>JBCLTK010000010.1:0-67742 GCA_041226025.1 Corynebacteriaceae bacterium 6-324
AATCTCTACGAAGCACGGTTCGCGTCAGACAAGCAACGCATCTTGGCAATGGCCGAAAACCTGGTGTGCCCGTGGCCGGACTGCAAAGTTCCAGCCGATAGGTGCCAAGTGCACCACATCGATGCACATAAGAACGGTGGTCAGACGAATCCATCAAATCTGACCACGTTGTGTTCTTATCACAACGGCGTCAACGACGATGGCGCACAAGGCGTGCGCCATGAAAAGAGCAGAGGTCGGATGATAAGACACCGCGGCAAGGTCAAGCTCTTGACCCCAGGCGGAAGACTCGTGGGCAACACGCACGAGCTGAGCACAATGGGAGCGATGAACCTGATTTAGTAACAGAGTTACTAATCGGCAGGCCAGGCGAATTTCACTTCGCGCTTGTCGGGGTCGGCGCTGATCAGCGAGACGTGTGCGGATGAGCCCTGTGGTGGGGCGCCAACGGTATCGGCAAGAACCGGTGGATCAGCGACGAAGACAGATGCCTTGTTCTTCTCTGGATCAGAGGAGAGGACAACTGCTTCAAAGTTATGCCCAATCCACGGTTGGAGCACGCGTGCCTCTAGCCAATTGAGCACAGCTTTGTCCACCTGCGAAGCCAACTGCGAGGTACGACGCATGGTGGAGATAACCTCGTCGGCGTTGTCCGTAACCCATGCCGGAATCTCTTCCCCGGCGCACAAAGCCAGGCAGACTTCCGAAGCAAAGCGGTCAACCAGGCGGCGCAGCGGGGCCGTCACATGGGCGTAGTAGCCGCCGATTCCGGCGTGGATTTCGGCTTCGCCATCGCCGAGCCACACGTAGTCCGCGCCGCGCAAAAGGCGCTGCGCCAATCGCATCGCAGCCATGCCGCGTGGCTCATCAGCGTTGATGGACAACAAGAATTCAGAGATGGAATGCTCCCCCACCTCATATCCCAGTGCCGCGACTCCCTCGAGGAACTCGCGCTCAGATTCCTCAGTCGCTGCCGGCAGCGTGCGCAAGAAACCGACGCCGTGCTTAGCCATCAGCTGCCCGGCGCACATGCCGGTTAGCAGCGAAATCTCTGAGTTGTAGTCCATGATTTCATGCCGTGGCTCGATAACCAGCTCGAACTGGCCGTCCTCATTTTCCACCACGCGCTGGGATGGCAGACGCAAAGAAATAGCATGCCTGCGCAGCGAAGACGCTTGGCGCAGCTTACCCACCTCAGGCAACAATGCGATAGACGAGTGCAGCTCGCCATTGACCAAGTCCACGTGCGCGGCATCGTAATCTAAACGCGCACGCGAGCGCACCAGCGCGCGCTCTACCTGGAAGTCCTCGACCTCCCCGGACGCATCCAGGTTGAAGGTCCATAAGACGGCGGGCCGGTCAACATCGGGAAGCAATGATGCTTCACCCTCCGAAAGCTCTGGTGGGTGAAGGCGTGCCGGCTCATCGGGAAGATAAATAGTCTGCCCGCGCTCCAAAGATTCACGCTCAATCGGCCCGCCTGGCTCCACAAATGCTGCGACATCCGCGATGGCATAATACACCACGTAGCCGGCGCCACCAGAGGGTTTATCAATAAACACCGCCTGGTCCAGGTCCATAGACCCTTCCGGATCAATGGTCACCAGCGGAATATCACGCATATCTTTACGGGCGTCCGCGAACCGATCGCGTGCCCGCGCAGCAGCGTGGGTGACCTCCTCATCGAAGGCAATGGGTACCTTGAACTCGTTTGCAATCGAGCTCAAGTCCAGGTGCGCAGCATATAACTTCATGCCGCCCCATTGTTCCACAGATAAAGCGCTGCCACCGGTTAAAAGTTAATACGAATGAGTCAGCCTATAAGCCGGATTCTGTACCACGCGCAAATCCGCGCGGCGGTGAACATCCATCTGGACGTGCCGTTGCCAACACGCCTCAAGCAGCTACCTTCAGGTTTGAGCGAGCAGCTCTCAAACACCTGATCAAGCCCGCCGGTGACGGGCCATAATGCCTTGCTCCCAGTGGGGTTTACCCAGCCGCCCTAATCACTTAGGACGCTGGTGCGCTCTTACCGCACCGTTTCACCCTTACCGCGCCAAAGACGCGGCGGTTTACTTTCTGTTGCACTTGCCCGCAGGTCGCCCCGGGTTGCCGTTAGCAATCACCGTGCTCTGTGGAGTCCGGACTTTCCTCGACTCTCGCCTACCCCGGCTGGCGGGGTGGTTCAATCGCCGCGTTCACCCGGCCGACTCATTCGCGGATTTATTCTAGCGCACCGAGGTGTCCAACATCATTTACGCAGCGTACGAGGGATCCATCGGACCAAAATTCCACATCGCTTATCGATGCCACGCCCAAGAACACCTTCTCAAACACCGCCGCGTTGCCGTCGAGAGCCTGGCGGATGAAGGATTTGATGGGATTGACGTGGGTGACCACCAATAGTGTCTTTCCTGCGTAGCGTTCCTGCAGTTCCTTGCGCACCTTACGCACGCGCTTGTGCAGCTGCTGCAAGGATTCCCCGTCCGGGCACGACACGGAGCTATCGGTCATCCATTCCTGCAGACGGTCGCTGTCACGCTTGCCCACCTCGTCGAAGGATTCGCCCTCCCATTTGCCAAAGTCCAGCTCAATGAGGTCTTCTACGGTTTCGACTTCATCAATGCCCAGCGCCTGCGCCGCTGCTTGTGCCGTTTGCTGGCAGCGTTTCAAGGGCGAGGACACGATGACATCAAATTCGATTCCGCGGTTCGCAATAGCTTGCGCCGCAGCAAGAGCCTGCTTCTGGCCGCGCTCGGTGAGCTCAATATCGGTGTGACCCGAGTACTGCTTGTCCACGCTCATCTGCGTTTGGCCATGGCGCAGCAGCACGAAGCGGGTGACATCCCCGCGGTCCCCCATCCAGTCTTGTGGCTGCAGGCTCGTGGATGAGCCTGCAGTTGTTTCGGCAGGCTCGGCAACAGCCTCGTCCTCTTGTTCTTCGGGGGCAACAGACTTACTGTTGCCGCGAACGATGCCAACGGGGTGGCCGGCGGCGCAGGCGTCCATGGCGTCGTTGGAGAGTTTGTCAGCCACGGAGTTCTTGGCACGGGCAACCCACGAAAGCGAGAAAGAATCAAAAGTATTGATGTATTTCCGGGCTTCGACGGCAAGTTTTTGCATGTCGGGGTGCTTGATTTTCCAGCGGCCGTTGATCTGTTCCACCACGAGCTTGGAGTCCATGAAAAACTCCACTTCGGTGGCGCCGAGTTCAGCGGCGCGCTCCACGCCGCGCAGCAGGCCGTAGTATTCGGCGACGTTGTTGGTGGACTTCTTTCCCACCACGTAGACGATTTCATCCAGGATGGTTTTCCCGTCGGCAGCGTAGATGACGGTGCCGGAACCGGCCGTGCCGGGGTTGCCGCGTGAGCCGCCGTCGGCGTAGATAATGACCTTCACTAAATTCAATCCTCTGTTGGAAATCCGGGGAAACGTTTAGGCAGGACGAACCAGGTAAGAACCGCAGTCAGAGCACTGTGGCATCTCATTTTTTGGTGCGTTTGCAATCGCGGCGCGCTCAGCTGGTGGAAGCACCATGGAGCAGCTGCCGCAGGTCTTACCGGCCTTGAACTCTTCAACACCAATGCCATTTTCGGTGCGCTGGCGCTCAAACTCTGCCAAGGTCTGCTCATCAAGCTGGCCGCGCAGCTCGGCGATTTCAGCATCAATATCGCGCTCTGGCGCCACCGGCGCTGCCTGCTGTGCGGTCTCAAATGCCCGGCGCGCGGTTTCTAGCTTGCGCGCTGCTTCATCCACGCGCGCTCCGTGTACGTCGCGGTTGTTGCGCAGCGCGTGAATCTCATTGTGTGCTTCCTGCAGCTCGCTCATGAGATCTCCAATGCGGGACTTCGCAGCATAGCGGTCATGCTCGAGCTCGCGGCGCACATCCGGGTCAGTGGCAGCTGACAGCTGTGCCTTGTCATCACGTTCACGTTTGCGCAGCTTGCGCTCATCGGCTTGGATGCGCAGGATGTCATTTTCTACATCATCGACGGCCATCTGCGACGCCGCGGCGGCATCGAGCGCACGCTTGTGCTCCTTCTCAGCCTTTTCTAGCTCCTTCTTTTCTTCCAGCTCCGGTGCCTGCGCGCCCACCGCGCTCAGGCGCAGGGTGCGAGAAAGCTCTAAGAGGGTTCGTTGTTTCTGTGCCTCAAGCTTCATGGATGCATTCTCCTTGTGTTCTTCTGTTTCTTCTGTGCCCGATAAATAATCTATCCGCGGCCATTATCAGGATGCGCGGAGATGGTCCAGGGGTCTGTTCTTATGGAAATAATCTCACACTCCACATTAGCCCCCGCGGCAACTACTTCCGAAGCCTGCTGCGTCCACGGAAATTCGCTGGCCCAGTGCGCGGTGTCAATCACGGCTGGTCCGCCGGCACGCAGGTGCTCATCCACCGGGTGGTGGCGCAAATCGGATGTGACGTAAACGTCGGCGCCGAGTGCGCGGGCATTATCCAAAAAGCTATCGCCGGAGCCAGAAGAGACCGCGACGCGCTTAATCATCTTCTCCGGGTCACCGGCTGCGCGCACGCCCCACGCGGTTTCCGGCAGTGCGTTGGCAACTTGTTGAGTAAATTCCTTCAGGCTCATTGGCTCATCGAGTTCACCAATCCGGCCCAGGCCAAAAGCAGTCTCCAGGTCCGCGGTCGCGGCCATTTCCACAACATCAAAGGCAGGTTCTTCATATGGGTGTGCACTTCGCAGCTTGTCGATGATCTCCGCGCGCCTTGATGACGGCGCCACAAATTCCACGCGCATCTCCGCGCTGGAATAAGGCTGGCCGACCACTCCGGTGTGCGGGTCCGCGCCTTCGCGTGGGGTGAACTGTCCCTCGCCTTCCCACTGAAATGCGCACTCGGAGTAATCCCCAATCGCGCCGGCTCCTGCGCTAAAGAGAGCTTGTTTGACCTGCGGGAGGGCATCGGCAGGCACATGCACACCCCACTTGTCCATGACCTTGGGGTCTTTGGGCACGATGGGGCGACCTGGCTCAATGCCAACTAGCTCCGCGAGCCTGTCATTGACGCCGGGCCGTGCGGAATCGGCATTGGTGTGCGCGGCGAAAAGCGCTACCCCGCCGCGAATAAGCGTGTGAATAACCTTGCCCTTCGGTGTATCCGCCGCAATGGTATTCACGCCGCGCATTAACAGCGGGTGGTGGATAACCAGCATGTCAGCGCCCATCCCCACGGCACGCTCGGCCACACCCTGGGTGCAATCCAGCGCAAAAGCCACTTTGTGCACCTCAGCTTCCGGGTCCCCACAGATAAGCCCCACGGCATCCCACTTCTCTGCCAGATAAGGCGGGTAGGCGGTTTCTAGAATCTGCCGAATATCTGCAACGGTTGTCTGGGAGGAATTCATAGCTTCCTATCCTATATGTCACTTCCGATTGCTTCTTGGCAGCTACTGCTGGTAAACACAGTCCATATGTCCGATACTTTCGTGTCCTCATCATCTCGAGTCCCTCACACCCCTACTGAAGCCGCACCCAAGCTCCACCTCTGCTTTGTGTGCACCGGCAATATTTGCCGCTCCCCGATGGCTGAAGTCATTATCCATGACGCCCTCGAAGCCGCCGGCCTGGATGATCTGACCATGACTTCTTCATGCGGTCTGGGCGGCTGGCACGTCGGCCAAAAAGCCGATAAGCGCACTATTGCTGCGCTGCGCCGCGCGGGGCACGACGGTGATTCTCACCGTGCCGCAAAGCTTGGCGCTGCGCACAAAGATGCGGACTTGTTCATCGCCATGGATGACGGCCACGTGGAAGGGCTCATCGATGCCGGCATTGCCCCGGACAGCATCCGCCTGATGCGCTCTTTCGACCCGCACTCTGACGCTGGAGCGATTGTGGAAGATCCGTACTACGGATCACAGTCCGATTTTGAACGCACACGTCAAGAAATTGTTGCCTGCGTTCCGGGCATCGTGGAATGGGTTAAAGCCGCCGTCAAGCGCTAGACTGGGGCATTATGCGCGGACAGGTTGAAAAGAAAAAATCTCGGTGGCCTAAGATTCTTCGGCCCGGCTGGATCCTCTTTATTCTTTTCGTCATCGCATTCACCTACCTGTCCTTTACGGTGCTAGCCCCCTGGCAGCTCAACAAGGATGATGACATTGTTGAGCGCAACCACCAGCTCGAAGCCGCGTTTGAGGCCGACCCCGTTCCTTATCAGGACGTGTTCAATGAGGACGGTTCTATTGACGCGGACAGGGAATGGACACGCATCAACCTCACCGGGCAATACCTCAACGACTATGAGACGCTGCTGCGCATGCGCCCGGTCGCATCCGGGCCTTCCTATCAGTCCCTGGTTCCGTTTGAAACCGCCGCCGGCGATGTCATTTTGATCAACCGCGGCTGGATCGAAGCCGGTGACGGCAACGTGGTCCCTGATGATCTGGAACCCGCCCCTACCGGTGAGGTGCAGCTTTCTGGCATGGTTCGCCAGGAAGAGGCCGTGCACCCCAATCCCCCGATTGAGCGTGACGGCTATGAGCAGGTCTACTCCATTAACTCCGAAACCATCACTGAGGTCACCGGCGTTGAAGGCCTCGGCACCGCATTCGTGCAGCTTTCCGATGACCAACCAGGCGGCCTCAACTCCATCCCCATTCCATCCATGGACCGCGGCAACCACCTGTCCTATGGCTACCAGTGGATTGCCTTCGGCATCCTCGCGCCCATCGGTCTAGCCTGGTTTATCTTCTCCGAAATCCGCGAGCGTCGCCGCTCCGAAGAAGAACAAGCAGAGCTCGAGTCCCTCGGCACCGACTCCACTGCCGGCAAGACCCCCGACAGCAAGAACGAGCTCGAACCCGAAAGCCCTGACACCCCAGCCAGCGCCGATAACGCCAACGTTTCCAGCGCCAACGTGAACAACGGCGACGCTTCAAAGGACGCATCCGAAGCTGATCCCGCCGCGCCTGACGCTCCCGCTCAGGCGGCCTCGCGTCGCCGCCGTGCCCGCTACGGCGACGCGCACCCTGACCACTACGCCAAGTTCAACGAGCGCTCCCAGGACCGCGCGTAACCGTCCTCACTTCGTTGCGGATGTTACGCAAGAAACCCCCCCGTCCTCACCTCGTTGCGGATGTTACGCACGACAGCCTTGCGGAGGTTACGCAAGAACGCGTTGCGGATGCTGGAAACGCAAGAAGAACGTGCAGCTCCAATAGCCCGGGCTGCACGTTCTTAGTTTTCTGTTTGAGCTAGTACTGCGGTGCCGGTGGAACCGGCGCGCCCTGTGGTGGGGCGACCTTTGGGTACTTCGCAGACGCTGCGGTTAGACCAGCAGAGACGGACTTGTTGTTCTCGCCCACTGCGGTTGGGTCGCCGGCGGCTTCGGCGGCGCCTTCTGGCGCGTCGCGCCAAGGGGTGGGGTCCCAGTTAGCATCGACAAGCTTGCGCTGCGACCACCAGCCGAGGGCGAAGACTGCGATACCTACGATGACGCACAAGATGATGCCCAGTGCGCCGCCGAGTTGCGCGGACCAGCCGATGAGGATGCCGAACCAGCCGAAGTCGGCATCGCCGAAGGTGGTATTGGCATCACCGAAGGTGCCCAGCACGCCGAGCAGGAAGGCCGGCAAGATGGTGATGATGAGGCCGTTGACGAACGCGCCGAGCATCGCGCCGCGGCGGCCGCCGGTGGCGTTGCCGTAGACACCCGCGGCACCACCGGTGAAGAAGTGCGGAACCAGACCTGGCAGAATCAGGGCCACGCCAAACATGGGGTTGAGCCACACCGCCAGAAGTGCCAGGCCGGTGAGTCCACCGATGAAGGAAGAGATGAAACCAATCAGCACAGCGTTTTGTGCATATGGGAACACAATTGGGGCATCAAGAGCCGGGATGGCACCAGGTACGACCTTTGCGGCAATGCCCTGGAATGCGGGAACCAGCTCACCCAGGATGGTGCGCACACCGAAGAGGATGACTGCCACGGCGACGCCGAACTGCAGGCCCTGGGTCACGGACTGCATGATGAAGTTGCCCACGTCGGTGGCGCCGCCTTCAAATGCAGTAAACGCTTCTTCCTTGCCAGCACGTGCCAGAAACAGCAGCGCCAAAATGATGTACATGATGGCCATGGACAAAGCTGTGGACACCATGGAATCGCGTAGGAAGCGCAGGCCTTCCGGCAGCTTCAAATCCTCGGTGGATGGGCTTTGCTTTTCCTTGTCTTTACCGCCCACGACCTTGCCGGTCGCAGCGGCGGCAACGTATCCCAGGGTGCCGAAGTGGCCGATGGCGATGGAGTCATTGCCAGTAATGCGGCGGGTCCACGGGTGGGCGATGGCGGGCAGGGACACCATCAAAATGCCCAGCAGGATTGCGCCGAGAATAACCACAACCCAGGTGCTGTAGCCGGTGGTGGCCAAAATAATGGTCAGCATGGTTGCCATAAACAGCACGTGGTGACCGGTCAGGAACACGTAGCTCAGCGGGGTAAACCGTGCCAGCAGCAGGGATACCGCAAAGCCCAAAATCATCAGCCAGGCCACTTGGCTGCCGTATTCGGCCTGCGCGATACCGGCGATGGCCTCGTTTGTTGGCACCACGCCGCGCATGCCGGTGGCGCCTTCAATCATCACACCCAGCGGTTCCAATGACGCGGTGACAAGACCTGCGCCGGCACCGATGAGCAAGAAACCCAGGGTCGCTTTGATAGCGCTACCAAGGACCTGGCCCACGCCTTTGCCCATGGCTGCCATACCGATTGCGGTGATGATACCGATGAGGAACGCCGGCACGGCCAAGATTTCATTGACCAAAAATTGCGCGATGGAAAGTACTACATCCATTGTCGTTTCTTTCTACTTAGTTTCCAGCATGGTTTGCACAGTTAGAGCGCGTAGAGTTCGCGCAGCGCAGCATCGATTTCACTCAAAGACGTGAAGTCTTTAATGACCCAGACGGGCACGCCGACATCGCCAAGCGTTGCGGCAATCTCACCGGAAGTCAGTATGAAGTCTGCCTCTTTCGCGCGCCCTTTCGCCGAGATAGTGTCGGTCGCCTCAACGTTGACTAGCTTCGCCCAGCCCCAGTCGCTTAAGACTTCATCAAGCGAATTCTTAAGAAACAGCGAGGTGCCCAGGCCATTGCCACACACTGTGAGCACTTTGCCTTTCGATTCCACGGCATTGGCCGCGGAGCCGTTGTCCGCGGAGGCATCGGCAAGCTGTGCATTGCTTGCCTGTACCTTCTTCTTCCCCGTCGTTTCCAGCACGGCCCGGAGCTCCTCGACGCTGGTAACGGAATCCAACTTGGCGCGGGCTTCCTTGTTGCCCAAAAGCTTGGCCAACTCCTTCATGGACTGGGTGTGGGCCTTGTCGTCCTCGGCCGCAAGGGCGACAACGAGGTTGACCGGGTCGTTGGAATCGTGGCCGAACTCGATGGGTCCTTGCAGACGCACCCAGGAAATTGCTGTGCGCTTAACCGCCGCCGAGGGGCGCGCGTGCGCAAAAGCAAAGCCCGGCGCGACAACAATATAGGGACCGTTTTCTTCCACCGAGGTGATCATGGCCGCGGTGTAATCGGCAGTAATTGCACCGCTGGTTTCTAGTAGCTTGCCCGCTTGATTGATGGCATCGCGCCAATTTGTCGCGCGGGCATTGAGGTCCACCGCCTCCGTGGCGAGCAGAGTGTTCAATTGTGACATTGTGTTCCTTTCGGTCCGAATTGTCTGCTTCAAGCTTAAACTCAGTATTTCGGACTACCTAACTATTGTGACTAATGCCCTTTTTGTTTCCTGTTCGAATAATTCCAATGGATGTTCTCTTGCGCTGACCAGGCGACAAACTAAGCTGAAGGAATCTCTATTTCTCTGCCCCCACCCCTGCCCGCATCAGTGGCTTAGCTTTTAAGCCTCCGGGGCAAAATTGGCCGTTTAGTCATCTTCCACCCCGGAGATTTAAAAATGTCTTCTCACAATAAATATGCGGTCTTGGATTTGGAGACCACCGGTTTTGGCTCCCTTGATCGTGTGGTTGAGGTCGGTGTTGTGCTCTTGGATGAGCATCTTGAGGTGGAGGAAACGTGGGACTCGTTGATTCAGCCGGAGCGGGAGATTCCAAATACGTTTATTCACCAGATTACGGATGAAGACGTGGTGAATGCCCCGCTGTTTTCGGGCATTGCGGAACGTTTGACGTCGATGGTGGCTGGGCGCACGATGGTTGCGCACAATGCTTCTTTTGAGCAGCGTTTCCTGCGCCATGAGTTTGCGCAGTTGGGTGTGGTGTTGCCCTAGTACGGCAATTGGGTCATTGACACGAAGGATTTGAGCAAGAAGTTCTTTGGCAAGTCCAAGCTGCAGGAAGCCCTCGATACCGCCTGGATTCTAAATGACCGCCCACACGCCGCGCTTTTTGATGCCATGGCGACAGCCTCGCTGCTGAAGTGGCTGGTTGAGCAGGAGTCGGAGATTGTTCTCAACACCGGTGCCTTGCAGATTTTCCCTTCCGGTTTGCCTAAGCCGCAGAAGGAGCTCGCGCGTTCTACCACTATTAAGCAGGAAGAACAGCGTCTGCTCATGCAGTTGGTGAAAAACCTTCCGCGGTTTACCAACCCGGCATTGCAGAGATACCGGGATATGTTGTGCGACGCTATCGCAGACAAAGAGCTTGACGATGAAGAGATAGCGAAACTTCACGCTGCCGCCCGCGCGGAGGAAATTGAGGACGCAGATATTCACTCCCTGCACCGCGAAGTCATCCGCCAGATTGCGCTAGAAGCGTGGATGGACGGCGTTGTAATTTCCGATGAGCTTAAGTCGCTCAAGAAGGTGGCTAATCAACTCGATGTTGATGGCTCCATTGTTGATGAGCTGTTGGAGCTGGGCTCGCGGGCCACACGCGAGGCCATTCAACTCAATTCTGGTGACCGCATTGCGCTGACCGGCACCATGGAAATTCCGCGGGAGGAGTGGATAGTCCGCGCAACCGCTGCTGGTCTTATCGTTGGCCAGGTCACGAAGAAGACCAAGGTTTTGGTGGCGTCTGACTTGAATTCGCGCAATGCCAAGATTGTGACGGCGCAGCAGTTGGGAATTCCGATTGTCACCGAGCCTGAGTTTGCCAAAATTTTGAGTTCTCAAACTGAAATTGACACTAACGCAGAGCTCGATGTTGATTTCATCAACAACGACGCCGACCCGCAGCAGCTGCTTGTGGTTTTCCCGTGGTTTAAACAGGCGCCTCATCATGGACCGACGCCGACGTGTGTGGCGCAGGCTTGGACCGAATCTCACCCGGACGTTGGGTTGAAGAGTATTTCCCCAATTTTGGATGATTCCTCCATGGTGGATACTGACCGCGAGGGTGCACGCGTCATGCGTGAGATTGATGATCACTTCCCTAATGTCTTGCATGTTTCTGTTAATAAGCTCGCGGAATACCCCGGGGTTGGAAAACTCAATCTGAACTCCATCGTCATCTCTGCGGTGTATGCGGCGCTCGATGCCAGCGAGCAGCCCAGCGACCATGCGGACGAAGTCCGTCACCTCGAAGATGGCCAACCGGGTGGGCTTTCTGCCGGTGTCTATGCGCTCGAAGATGATCTGAACCCGGACTTCTATGCCGTTGAGGCTTATGCCGCGGAAGATTCCGCTGAGCGTGAGCAGGACAAGATGGAGGCTTATGCCAACCAGATTCTGCATGAGAAGTACAAGAAGATCAGCTTAGGCATGGGCTGGATTGCGCTGCAGAATGACTTGGTTCCCACCGCTGATACTATTTTCTTGCCTCCAGAGGTGTCCAAGCATTTTTATGAGGCTGCCAAGCTGTTTCAGGATTATCCACCACTGCGCATGGTCTTCGCTGAAGCCACGGCGGAGCTCGTTCGCGCTACGCAGGGTGATGAGCGCAACATTGCCATTATCAATCAGCGCTGGGTGGGCAACGAAACTCTCGATGATGTTGGGGAATGCTTCGGAATCACGCGCGAGCGGGTCCGTCAGCTCGAACTCGATCTCCGGCAGAACTTTAATGAGAACCGTTCTTTCTATGACGCCGTGCTTGCCAAGATTGAGCGCTTCATTGGCCACGCCACCCGCCTGGAGACCCTCCGGGATCGCTTCCCCAATCTGACTGAGCAGGCCGTGCCTTTTGATACCACCTACGGCAAACTGTTTACTGCTGTCGACGGCGCCTGGGTAGTCCGCGATGGGTGGGTATTTTCTCCTTCCTTCGAAGATGACTTCCAGCAGCTGTTAGAGACGGATAAAGATGAGTTCGGCGTTGTGTTCAAGCACGACATCATCGCTAAGGCTGGAATCAACGAGCGACTGCTGAACGAGTACCTCACTCGTGAGCTGGGTCAGAAGGTCATTGCGATTAAGGACCATTTGATTGTGGATGCTGGCTCGCACAACTCACGCGCTGTGGCTCTGCTGTCGATTTTTGGCGACCCAATGACCATGGAAGAAATCCAGAACCACCTGGGCACCATGAATATGCGCAGTGCCCGCAACCAGTACGCCTCCGATCCGCGCCTGATTAAAGTCTCCGGCGACCAATGGGCACTGGCTAGCTGGGGCATTCCAGAGTTTCGCACCATTGTTGACTGGATCGCTGAGCAAGTCGATGAAGAGGCCGCCATTTCCGCTGAAGCCGGCGAGGAGCCCCAAGGTGTGAGTTTGGCTTTCCTCATCTCCCAAGCTGACCGCCTGCGGATTACGGAAGGCTCTATTCGCGCTTATGCCGCCTCTGATGGTCTGGAGCTTGTCAACGGGTATGTGCGTCGCTCTGAGTCTGACAATGCCACCGTCATCGGCGGCCCCATTTCGGAATCGAATGGTTTGTACTTCCGCGATGGCCAATGGCATCTGCTCTTGACGTTGAGCAAGGACCACATCCGTGGCAGCGGCTTCGGTGCTCCACGCGGCATAGCCAACCATTACGGTTTGCGCGTAGGCGACAAAATTGAACTAACTAGCCCGCTCGGACCAGTCCAAGTTGGCACCAATCGTCTACGCAACCTCAGCATTTCTTCAATCCGCCGATTCCTCGAAGAGCTCGGATCGCAGGCCGGTGACCGCGTTTGGTTGAAGTTTGGCGACAACCGCACCTTCAACGTCACCACTGCTCCCGCACTGCAGCCGCACCTGGATGGCATCGCGCGCGTCTATAACCTCATCGGACTCGATATCGATACTGCTGAAATACAGGAGCTCATTAACTACGCCGCGACCAGCGAAGAGACTTGCAATCTCAGGCTTACCGCTCCCATCAACCAGGCACTAGGCCTTGATCCCCAAACCCCACGCCGGCGCACCGTCGCCGTGCTGCGCCACCGTAATCAGGAGGAGCTAGCCAACGCTATCCAGACTCTCTGAGTATTTGCTCTGTCCGGAGCTGGCCCACGATGGTTTTAGCGAGGGCGAGCTTCAAATATCCCAAAGGCGCTGGCTAGGGATAAGGCAAGAGCAGTGCGATTGTCTGCTTCCATCTTTCGCAATAGCGTTGAGACGTGGTTCTTGACTGTTCCTTCGGCCAAGACCAGATCGGCAGCGATCTCCCGATTATTCATACCTCGCGCTACTAACTTTGCCACCTGCGTTTCCGCAGGGGTTAGCGTTGTTATCTTGCGATTGTCCTTAGCCGAGGGGCTCGATGCAGAATTTTTGTTATACGCGAGTCCAGCTATCCGTGGGTCCAAGACCATCCCGCCTGCGGCCGCAGCTTTGGCAGCATTAGCCAGGTATTCCGCAGAGACATCTTTGAGAATGTAGCCAGAAGCTCCAGCTTCAATGAGCTGAGAAACCAGCTGAGAGTCATCGAACGTTGTCAATACCAAGACCGGGACATTCGGATTCATATCCTTGCACTGTTTGACCACCGCAAGACCATCAAATCGCGGCATGACTGCATCTGTAACGACTACGTCGGGCTCGTGGGCATCGATGAGCTTTGTGACTTCCCCGCCATTGGTTGTCGTGGCAACTACTTCGCATCCTTCGACTGTGTCAAAGAGTAGCCTTAGCCCTCTGAGTAACATGTCGTGGTCATCGATAAGAATGATTCGTGTATCCATTTACGTTCTTTCGTGGCAAGTGGATAACCAAGGCGAAGCCCTCACCTATCCCTCCGTGGGCTTCAGTCTGCATAGATCCTCCGGCCTGTTCTACCCGTTCGGCTAAAGACCTGAGTCCAAACCCAGAAGGTTCACTGGTTCCTATGCCATTATCAACTATCTTCAGCTCTATTCCATCTACGTGTGAGGTCAGGTCCATCCCAATTTGGGTAGCCGATGAATGCCGCACGACATTGGTCAAGGCTTCTTGAGTTACTGCCACCACCAGCTCTTCAATATGGGCATCAAGCTGGACTTCAGCAATGTTAGTTCTCACAGCAAGACGCGTGGACCTAAAACTATCAGCGAGGGCGCTTAAATGTTCTTTGAGTCCTTCACCATTGAGTTTAATGGGGTGAAGAGCTCTCACAACAACCCGCATTTCTTCCAAGGATTCACTGACATTTCCCCGTGATTGTTCAACTTCTGCCCACGCTTTATCAGGATCGCGGACCCTCATGCGACTCGCGTACTCGAGCCCCATCATGACCGAGATTAGCCTGTGACCCAGGCTATCGTGCAAACTCGCAGCAATACGGCTGCGTTCCTTTTCCAGTGTTAGATCCCTCGACTGCTGCAATGCTGTCGAAAGCTCGGCGTTCGCCAAGCGTAGATTTGCGTTGGCTTGCGCACTTTCTACGGAAGCTGCGCTGGTTTCCCGCACCGAAACACAAATCTGGAAGCCTGCGAACACCAAAAGCATTGCGACTGTTGTTTCCATGATGACGCGGCTAATAGAGGAGCCACCAATTAAGTGAATGGACATGGTCAACAGGACAGGCACCATGCAATAAAGAAACGCCAGCTTCGGGGAAAAAGAAAGATAGATTACGGCTGTTGCCGACCAAATGAGCATTAAACCCATGGGATTATTCGCCAAAATAAAAGCTGCAAGGCTGATCAAAGCAAACGCCAAAGATGCTGAGAGCAGGTTCTTGCCTAAATGTACACCTTTAGCCCACCACACCCACGAGGCAAGGAAGCCTGCCGCGACTGCAATCCGGATTCCATTATCGACCGATGAGGCGCCTTGATTTATCGTCGTGGCTAGGACAATCAAGCCACCAATAACAAAGAATTTAAGCAGGCCTAGCATTTCCACCGCTACGTTGCTCGCCGAAATATTAGCGGGTATTGGTGCTAAGTAACGCCTTTGTATCTTCTTCAATCCGGACAGTTGTACAGCCATGGCTTCCTTAATCTTAAGGTCTACTGTTTCTCAGGATAGAGCCATTCACCCATGACTTTGGTCATGACTTTCTTCAACGAAGTCATGACCCTCGGCACTAGTAGCAGCAGTCCGCTAAAAATTAATCTTCAATCATGAGCAATTATTCGTCTAACACTGACCCACAACCACGAATCCCTATCACCGCTTGGGGTTTGGTCTTACGCGCCATCATCGCCGTTGTCGTATTGCTAGTGGCCAACTCGATTCGCATTCCTATTTCATCATGGCTTATCAAACCTCAAGACGCCCAATCAGGAGACACTGCTGAGGGAGTTCTACTCTCGTCGCTAATTTTCTTGCTCACCCCTGTAGTAGTATTCGTGTTCCTTGCGCTATGGATGCCGCTTGTAGAGCGACGCGGGCTCAAAACTATTAGCTTCCCGCACTGGCAGGGCGTCCTCTCCGGGCTAGTGGGCGGAACACTCATAGTTGCAGTCCCGATGGCAATTGCATGGCCGTTGGCGATGGTAATCACCGAGCCTCTGGACATCCCTCACGCCCAAAACTCTGACATCGAGGGAGCACTTATTGGAGCCTACGTGTTCTACTTTTTGGTTCGTTCTTTCTTGCTACAAGGAATTCCCGAGGAGTTTCTCTTCCGAGGGTGGTTGTTCTCTACCACTAAGTCCAAACCCATTTTCAGCTTGGTCTGGACCACGGTTGCCTTCACGGTCATTCACTTGACTTCGAGTGGCGGGCAGCAAAGCACCACGGACTTTATTCTCTATCTCGTCATGCCATTAGGTATGGGAGCCATAGCCGGCGCCGTGGTGCTATGGACAGACAACACGTGGTGGGCCGCCGGCACCCACGGTGGTTTCCACATACTCTTGACCGTACTCACGATGCTGTTTCCTATTTCGATGGGCAGCAACACGTGGATAATCCTCGGAATCATGCAGGTACTCGCTGCCGTTGTCATGACCTACGTGTGGTTGCACCGACGGCACTGAGTACGGAAAAACAGGCCACTCGGGCTAAGATAACCTGAGTGGCCTGCTAAAATGTTGTGCGGCCTGAGGGGATCGAACCCCCGACCTACTGGGTGTAAACCAGTTGCTCTTCCAGCTGAGCTAAAGCCGCATCATGCTCTCTTAAAAGCTTTTCGCTTCCTCATGAGCACTTGCATAATACTAGCCAACATCCCGCGTCATTAACAAATCGCCTGGTAACACGGGATTTTAGCTACGTATTACTTCTTCATTGCGCCACGGCCAACAAGGCAGCTGCCCTGCCAATCGCCGAGGCGTTCCGCCTTTGTCTGGACCAAGCCTGCAAGCTGAGCAGACTCAGAGATTTCCCCCGGAGCAATGGTTCCCTGCTTGCCCGCGCCAGGCGTCAGCAGCCAAATTCGGCCACCTTCACTCAAAGGACGGAGGGCATCAACGAGGCCATCCACGAGATCGCCGTCTTCTTCGCGCCACCACATCACAACTACATCGACAAGCTCATCAGACTCTTCTTCCAGGAAGTCTTCCCCCAGGACAGACTCGATGGATTCCGAGATTGCAGAGTCGCAATCGTCGTCCCAGCCAGATTCGAGAGCGACCATGCCCTCAGAAATGCCGAGCATGGATGCATAGTTATTGGTTACGCCAGTAGCGTCCGCCACCGTGGTATTCCTCCTCTTATATTGAAAACAAGATACGAAGTGATTCGTAATTGCATTGCACCTTACCTTTAACAGTGCAAGATTTCTCACTTACACAAGCAAAAGTTAATCGATCAATGTGAATTTGGCTAGAGCTTGTCGCAATATGTGGCATCGAAAAGCAACTGCACACAGTAGTTCGTATTGGCTCCCAAGTGATTAAGCCCACCACTTTTCGACGGTGTAACACACTTGGGAGTATCGTGGAGTTCAACTTGTCTTTAACCAACCCAGGAGGTTCATGGAATGGCTGAAAAGGATTCCCTACAGGGCGATTCTAATTTCCCACTCATTCGCGACGGAGTTGCCTCGTACCTGCACGATAGCGACCCGGAAGAAACTAACGAGTGGCTGGATTCGCTCGATGGCTTGTTGGATGAAACATCCACCGAGCGTGCTCGATTCCTTATGTTGCGCCTCCTTGAGCGCGCAACCGCCAAGCGCGTACCGCTTCCTTCCCTAACGTCGACTGACTTCGTCAACACCATTCCAACCACCATGGAACCTGAGTTCCCAGGTGATGAGGAACTGGAGAAGCGCTACCGTCGTTGGATTCGCTGGAACGCGGCAATCATGGTTCACCGTCAGCAGCGCCCAGGCATTGGCGTCGGTGGCCACATCTCCACCTACGCTGGTGCAGCTCCACTGTATGAGGTTGGTTTCAACCACTTCTTCCGCGGCAAGGATGATCCATCCGGCGGCGACCAGGTCTTCTTCCAGGGCCACGCTTCTCCAGGTATGTACGCACGTGCATTTATGGAAGGCCGCCTGGATGAAAACGACCTCGATGGTTTCCGTCAGGAAGTCTCCCGCGGCCCAGGCAACGGCATGCCTTCCTACCCACACCCACATGGCATGGACTGGTTCTGGGAGTTCCCAACCGTGTCCATGGGCCTTGGCCCAATCAACGCCATCTACCAGGCACGTTTCAACAAGTACCTGGAGCTGCGCGGCATCAAGGACACCTCGGAACAGCACGTTTGGGCGTTCCTCGGTGACGGCGAGATGGATGAGCCAGAGTCCCGCGGTGCAATCCACCAGGCAGCTCTCTATGAGCTGGACAACTTGACCTTTGTCATTAACTGTAACTTGCAGCGTCTTGACGGCCCTGTTCGTGGTAACACCCAGATCATCCAGGAGCTGGAGTCCTTCTTCCGCGGCGCTGGCTGGAATGTCACCAAGATTGTTTGGGGCCGTGCATGGGACAAGCTGCTTGAAGCAGACAAAGACGGCGCCCTTGTCCACATCATGAACACCACCTCCGATGGTGACTACCAGACCTTCAAGGCGAACGATGGCGCATACGTGCGTGAGAAGTTCTTCGGCCGCGATGAGCGCACCTTGAAGCTTGTTGAGGACATGAGCGATGACGAGATTTGGGCTCTGCGTCGTGGTGGTCACGACTACCGCAAGATTTACGCTGCCTACAACACCGTCATGGAGAACAAGGGTTCCGGTAAGCCAACCGTCATCCTCGCGTTCACCATTAAGGGCTACGGTCTGGGCCACAACTTCGAGGGCCGCAATGCGACCCACCAGATGAAGAAGCTGACCCTGGACGATCTGAAGAACTTCCGTGACAAGCAGGATATTCCTATCTCTGATGAAGAGCTGGAAAAGGATCCTTACTTGCCTCCGTACTACCACCCAGGCAATGATGCTCCGGAAATCAAGTACATGCTGGAGCGTCGTAAAGAACTTGGTGGCTTCCTGCCGGAGCGTCGTGAGAAGTTCACGCCGTTGCAGGCGCCAAGCATCGACAAGCTGAAGAGCGTGCGTAAGGGCTCTGGTAAGCAAGAAGTTGCTACCACCATGGCCTTGGTTCGTACCTTCAAGGAAGTCATGCGTGACAAGGAACTGGGCAAGCGCGTAGTTCCAATCATCCCGGATGAGGCTCGTACATTCGGTATGGACTCTTGGTTCCCAACCTTGAAGATTTGGAACCCACGTGGCCAAAACTACGTGCCGGTAGACCATGACTTGATGCTGAGCTACCGCGAGGCTACCGATGGCCAGATCATGCACGAGGGTATTTCTGAGGCAGGTGCTGTTGCGTCCTTCACTGCGGCGGCAACTTCTTACTCCACCCACGGTGAGCCAATGATTCCGCTGTACATCTTCTACTCAATGTTCGGCTTCCAGCGCACCGGTGACGCTTTCTGGGCAGCAGCTGACCAAAAGGCTCGTGGCTTCATCATTGGCGCCACCGCTGGCCGCACCACCCTCACCGGTGAGGGCCTGCAGCACATGGATGGCCACTCCCCTGTCCTGGCGTCTACCAACCCTGCGGTTCTGCAGTATGACCCAGCGTTCGGCTACGAGATCGCTCACCTGATCACCCGCGGTATTGACCGTATGTACGGTGAAAACAGCGAGAGCGTCATGTACTACCTCACCGTGTACAACGAGCCAGTTCACCAGCCTGCTGAGCCAGAGGACTTGGATGTTGATGGTCTGCACCGCGGCATCTACCAGTTCAACACCGTCGGCAACGGCGACAAGGAAGCAAACATTCTCGCTTCTGGTGTTGGTGTTCACGAGTCCCTGCGCGCGCAGAAGATTCTGGATGAAGAGTACGGCGTTAAGACCAACCTCTTCTCCGTTACCTCCTGGGTTGAGCTTGCACGTGAAGGCGCACGCCTGAACAAGGAAGCTCTACAGCACGGCACCGAGCCAGAGAAGGCATTCGTGACTTCCCAGCTCGAAAATGTTGATGGCCCATATGTTGCAGTTTCTGACTTCGTGTCCGACCTGCATGAGCAGATCCGTCCATACGTCCCAGGTACCTACATCACCTTGGGCACCGACGGCTTTGGTTTCGCGGATACCCGCGCTGCTGCTCGCCGCTACTTCAACACCGACGCTGAGTCCGTTGTTGTCGCAGTACTCGAGGGACTTGCCCGCGAGGGCAAGGTTGAGCGTTCCGTAGTAGAAAAGGCAGCCAAGGATCTGAAGCTCGATGATCCAACTGCTACCGTCGACACCACTGAAGCTCCTGGCATCGAGTAAACAAGCCTCGGAAGCTCCTGCCATTGCGTTGGAGAGCCTCTTAGGGTTCTAAAAGCCAGCGCCCAGGCAATCGCGTGCCTGTGTCCTTCCGCACCAATGTGTGTGGAGGGGACGCAGGCACTTTCTTATGCCCACATACTGCCGTGTAGGAAGACGTATCTGCCCATTCTTTAAAGCGTTACAAAGTGTTTGACTCGCCATACTCCTTTCCGTTTTATATTCATATGGTTTTTAAAATTGTTAGAACTTTCTGCATGGAGATTTTCAGTTCCCAAACCCCATGGTGAGAGATGTGCAGATCCGACTTCTACGGCATTAAAACTGCCGATTTCCGGAAAAATACCCCGATTATAGACATAAATGTCTAAGCAGCTACATTTTGAGGCTTCCTCGGGCTTAGCAGGCGGAGCGCGGATAGAAAATTTTGCATCACGACAATAGCCCTCATCCTCAACGCGACGATGGCACACCCAGACCGAAGAGATAGGTACACACCCGGCCCCCTATGCTTCCACCCCCATTGACTCCACGGGAACAACCACTAATCTGACAGCAAACGCATAGCTTGCAATCGTTTGAATAATACTTGCATTAACCTGCAAAGTTACCGTTCGGTAACCATCGGAAAACCGCTGACATTGACGTTTCCACGCATGAACGGCCATTGACACCAGAACGCGACCAAAAGCCTAGCTACTGGTACGCCTCGGGGCTTACAACTTTTAGACCTTGTAGTTTTACCCCCGAGATTCTTGCATGCTAAGAATTTCACCTGTGTAACCAGCACCACGCATTAGAGTGGAGGGAAGCAATTAACAAGACGGCTTTCTGCCAAGTAGCCACAATTGCCGAGTTAATATCGATATATCTCCGAGGAGCGGTGAGATGACAACGCCGGTAGCCGAAGGAATTCCAAGCATGAGATCCAAACAAATTCACTCAAAGATCTATCTCGAGTTGCAACATCGAATTACTTCAGGGGGTTTGAAACCGGGGGATCTGCTGCCCAGTGAAGCAGAATTGTGTGAGGAGTTCGACGCCTCGAGAGGCCCAGTCCGCCAGGCTATTGCTAGTCTCCGGGCCGAGGGGCTGATCTCGTCTGGGCGGGGCCGCCGTTCTGTTGTTCTGGGCACGTCAAAGGCAGATAGTTTCATGTCTATTTTGTCTAACCTCGTGTGGATGAAAGAACATGACCTCAACCCCACCTCGAAAATCTTGTGGATGGCGCGGCGCCCCGCGCCTGCCCACGTTGCAGCTGCACTAGGTATGCAACCTGATGACCCGATCATCTTTATTTCCCGCGTGCTTTTCGCAGAATCCAAGCCACTCATTTTGGAACGCCAATACTTCCCTCTCGAAGTTGGAATGCATGTGTTGGCCATGGAGCCTGGCACTGATGATATCCATGAGGAACTGATTCGGGAAGGCATCAACTTTGACAGTTGCCGTCGTTCAATTGAGTTTGTTCAAGCAGACGAAGAGATGGCGCGGTTATTGGAATTGGAAGTGGGAACAACGCTCATCGGGTCCCGCCTTGAAGCGGCTTCGCCTTCGGGCATGCCCGTGGAATATGCCGAGTATCTCTATCCTGCTACCCATCTCAGCTACACCATTACCGTGGTCAATGGCGAGAGCACACCGTTGCACACCAGCGTGCTCCCAGAGACGAAGCTCCAGTGGAGCGACGACGAATCTGGCTTTTAGCCATACCGTTTCGCAATTTCACTGCATTGTTGTCTCACTGCCCGGAACGGAGTTAGAGTCCATTCACTCCGCCGGGCAGGCTTACTAATTCGAGGCCGGCGCGCTCGCCGAGCTCCGCATAGCGCTCGACGAAGGCGCTGCTTCGTTGCCCTGCAGCGCAGTAGATCATCGCTTGTTGCTGCCCTGTATCTGAGTCGCGTGTGAGTGCCTGGAGCGAAGAAAGTAGTGCCGCAACATCGTCATCGGAACTAATGGAAGACAGGGGCAACTTGTGGGTCACAATGTCTGCTGGCAAGTCAGCGAGTAGTACCTCGTGGGGTTCGCGGATATCCACCGCCAGATAGTCGCCACGGCGGGCAGCATTAAGCATGTCCTGAGCTTTTGGCGTGACTGCACAGATTTCGCCATAGGAATCGTGTAATTCCGTGCTTAACTGTCGTTTCGGGTCTGCGGTCACGCGGTAGGTGCGTGTGGTGGGCGGGAAGGCATCATAGCTAAGCATTTCGCCCGGTTCGGTGGTGCCAAGACCGGTGAGATAACCAACGGCGTGGGTGGCCATCAGTGCACCCACGGTGGCGGTGGTCGCGCCGAGAACGCCTGCGGTGGCGCAGTCCGGCACAGAATTCGCATCGGGTTGCTGCGGGAATAGGTCCCGGAGTCCGACACCACGCAGTTCAGGTCCGGAATGAAACAGCGCCAGGTCGCCGTGGAAGCGAAGCACTGTTGTCCAGATCAACGCCGTACCGGTGATTTCAGCGGCATCAGCAACCAGGTATTTGGTGCTGAAGGAATCTGAGCCGTCCAGCACCAGGTCAACGGAGCCCACCAGGTCCACCGCGTTGGCGGTGGTGAGACGTTTTGGAATCGCATTGACGGTGATGCCGGGTTGGAGTTCTTCAAGGCGCCGCGCGGCGACTTCTACTTTGAGTTTGCCCACGTCATCGGCGCCGAAGAGGATTTGGCGGTGAATGTTTGTGATGTCCACGGTGTCATCATCAATGACGGTGATGGTGCCAATGCCTGCCGATGCCAAAGATTGCATCGCGGGACAGCCCAGACCGCCAGCGCCGATGACTAAGACATGCGCATTATAAAGGCGTTGTTGTTCTTCGATACCGAATCCGGGAAGCGCTAAGTGGCGGGCGACCCGGCGTAGTTCGTGTTCCGGCAGGGCCATCTACAGCACCTGCTCAGACCAATTTGCAAGGCCTTCAAAGCTTGACGATGCCACCGCGTGTTCACGTTTCGGGATCCGTCCAGCCGCAGAGGCTAAGCGCCCGGCTTCGACTGCGTGGTACATAGCTGTTGCCATGGCGACCGGATCTTGGGAGCGGTTAATTGCGGAGGCCAGCAATACTCCGTCGCATCCTAGTTCCATCGCTAATGCTGCATCGGAGGCGGTGCCGACGCCGGCATCGAGAAGAATCGGCACGGATGCGCGCGAGCAAATCAGTTCAATATTGTGTGGATTCAAGATCCCAAGTCCGGTGCCGATGGGTGAACCAAGCGGCATGACCGCGGAGACTCCCACGTCTTCCAAACGAGAGGCCACTACCGGATCATCGGAGGTGTAGGCGAGCACGGTGAAGCCATCATTGATGAGTAGCTCGCAGGCATCGAGCAGCTCGGTGGTATCGGGCAAAAGCGTGTGTTCATCGGCGATGACTTCTACTTTCACCCAGGAGGTGCCCAGGGCTTCGCGCGCTAGCTTCGCTGTTAGCACGGCATCGCGGGCAGTACGGCACCCAGCGGTATTTGGCAGCAGGTCAATGCCGAGCCGGCGCAGCATCTCATATATGGACTCACCAGCGCCGGTGTTGGCACTGTGGCGGCGCATCGCCACGGTGGTCAGCTCGGTTTTACTGGCACGCAATGACTCTTCCAGGAGCGCCTGCGAACTCGCGCCACCGGTGCCCATAACCAGGTGCGAGGTGAAGGTTTTACCTGCGATGGTCAGCATATCTATCCTCCCTGCACTGCGGTGAGAACATCCAGGACGTTGCCGGATTCAATCTCGCGGCCCCATTGTGAGCGTGGCACCACGGCGCCGTCGACGGCAACAGCGACGCCTTCATCACTGCCGATACGGTCGTGCACAAACTGCTCAATGCTTTGCGGCTGGGCTTTTACTTCCTCGCCGTTGAAGCGAAATGAAATCATGGTGTTCTCCTAAACTTTCAGATTGGACGTTGCGTGGCGGAATGGGTCGCAGGCTGCAATGGCTGACGATGTCTGCTGGCCGGTAGCAAGTTGTACTGCTGTACGCGCGCCGAGTGCGGCGAGCAGAATGCCGTGCCGAAAGTAACCGGTGGACACGATCAGGTTGTCGTGGACTTGGCCCAGGTATGGCAAATCATCAGGGGTACCGGGACGAGCGCCGCAGGTGGCTTCGAGAAACTCGGTTTCTTCTAAGCCTGGCACTACGCGAATAGCATCACGCAGCAGGTCATGGATGGCTGAAGTGCGCGGATGCGGTTGGTCTTCCCTGCTGGTCGCGCCGATGGTGACTGTGCCGTCTTCACGCGGGATGACATAGATGGGTCGGTCTTCGACGAAGCCGCGGATAACGCGAGTGGTCAGCGGTTGGTGGGATTCTGGGACGCGAACACGCAGTACATCGCCATAGACTGGGCGAAGTTGCAGCGGATGTTCGCCTTCAAACCATCCGGTTATCTTGGCAGCGCCTAAGCCGGCAGTCAGGACGACAAAGTCTGCGGCGTCGACTCCGATCTGGGCACCGGAGCTCAAGGTCACGGTTTGGTGTGTGGCCGAGTCCGTGATGGTGGTGACGCTGTCGCGAACGTGCTGCGCTCCCCTGGCGAGTACGGCATCAAAAAGCGCGCGTGTGAAAAGGCGCGGGTCAAGTTGGTGGTCGCCTTCGATAGCCGCGGCTTTCGCGATGCGAGGTGACAGAGCTGGCTCCATCTGGCGGGCCTGCCGTGTGGTTAGCGCTTCAATGTCGAGCTCTTCGGCCTTGATGTAGTCGATGAGCTCGCTAAGGTGCTGCGCATCTGCCCTATCTGCGCCAATGAGCAAGGTACCTTCGGTGCGGTAGCCAGTGGGCAGGTCGGTGTACTGCATAACGCGTCGAATGAGGTCCGGGTAGAGCTGCGCAGATTCTTTCATGAGCGGAACCAGCGCCTGCTGCTGGTATTGCACCTCCGCGGTGGGCGCTAACATTCCGCCGGCGTGGTGGGTGGCACCGGAGATGGGATCGGGGTCGATGAGGGTGACCTCGAAGCCGGCGTCTTGGAATTCAAAGCAGGTGGCCAGTCCGATGATGCCTCCGCCGATGACCAGGGCGTGTGCTGTCATGACTGTGCCCCTGCTCTCTGCTGGCCCGCGGAAAAGTCGGCGATGACGCGCTGGGCAAGCTTGGTGGCCGAGGGGGCGTCGATGAATGCGCGGACCATCGCAACACCGGCGATGCCGGTCGCGGCCAAGTCTGTGACGTCTGCAGGTTGGACATCGCCGATGGCGACAATCGGCAGTTTCGATAGCTTCACCAGCTGCGGATAGCCTTCAAGGCCAATCGGTGCGCGGCCGGAGTCTTTGGTGGGTGTGGGGCGGAAAGGTCCAGCGCCCACGTAATCGATGATGTCCGCGTGCTCATTGGCCTGTTGGATGAGCTCAGCGGTTCCGGTGGTCAGCCCGACAATGGCCTCAGGGCCTAAAAGCTCACGCACGGCGGTGACATGGATGTCGCTTTGGCCGACGTGCACGCCATGGATGGGCAGACCGCGGCGCATGAGGATGGTGGCGATGTCCACGCGGTCATCGATAAGAATTTTTGTTGCGGGGTTCGCGGCGGCTACGGCCAGCGCGACTTTCTCGGCGAGCTCTAGCAGCTGGCCTGCTTCAATGGGCTTAGAACGAACTTGGATGACTCCGGCGCCGCCCGCGGCAGCCTGCCGGGCAGTGTCCACAATGTCATCTAGTGAGCCGTTGCCCGAGACAACGTAGCAACGCAGATCAAGTTGGGCACGGGTTTTCACCAATGTCCTCGCTTCCTTCGACGGTATTAACCAGACAGGTTCAAACGGTCCGGCGCAGCTTTAGCGCCCATCTCAGCCCAATGCGTTGGGCACCCGTTGAGGTAGTGAAAACCAGTCAAGCGTGGGAAGGAAGTTTTGTCAACAACACCTTAAAGGTTGTGCCTTTTAAGCAGGTGTGTCTTGATGATTAGAAATTGCCGCTGCCGAAATGACTTCATCAAGTGCTTCGGAGATTTGCTCCGGCTCTTCCAAAATCACCATGTGGCCGGAGCCGTCAATAACTTTGAATTCGCAGTTGTTCCACTTTTCGCAGATGATCTCTGACTGGCTCTTCGGCGTGATGATGTCCATGGAACCGATAACCACCTGGCCCTGGAGCTTGTGCAGGCGCTCTTGAGCCTCGAATTCTGAGTGGTCCGTCAAATCATCAAAGTAGCCGACAAAACTTGGCAGCGGAGTATCCAGCAACATCGCGGTGTGGAATTGCAGGCGTTCCATCTTGGGGAAACCTGCGACCACAGCGGCGATGGTTGGCGCTGCGATTTGAGCGACAGCAAAGCGCAGGCGGTTGAATTTCTCCGGCACGCGGTCAATGGCGGAGTAAAAAGCTTCCGCAACCGAGGACTGCAGAACGCGCGTGACGCCCTTATCGGCGAAACGACGCATGGATGTGGCAATCAACAGCACGCCAGAGATGCGCTCGAAGATATCTTGAGGTGCGCGGCGAATAAGATTCAGAGCAATCATGCCACCCAAAGAATGGCCCACCACGACAATGCGACCGCCGTCTTTGGGAAGGCGCTCCAAAATCACGGCAAGCACGTCATCCGCGGCATCATCGATGGTGCAGTCTGCCGCTGGGACGCGCGAGGACATGCCGTGCCCCCGGACATCAACAAGCAAACTGCGAACATCGCTCCTGCTACGCAAGTGCTCAACCTGGTCACACCACGCCTCAGACGACAGGCAATAGCCATGAATAAACACCACGGTGACATCAGCATTGGGATTGCCTACCTCAAACCAAGCAATGTCCACGCCCTCATTATCGACTTCCCCCTCAGCGTCGAGATTTTGCAGACCAGGCGATGTTTCATGGTCATGCAGACGCTGGTGCAAAAGGCGCTGCGCGGCACGGTTTTTCCGGCGCTGCCCACGGTATGCAGCCGCAATCCTGTTTCGTTTATACATATGGACATCCATTGTAGAAGCTAGACTAAGTTGCATGTCCAATGACCTCAGTGCACAACTACGTGCTCACCTTCAGACCTCACAGAACACAGAAACCAAATCAACCGGTGCACCGGAATATTTGGCGCTCATCTCTGAGATTACCGGGCAGGACCTAGAAAATCTCGAACCTGCGCGTCGACTTGATGAGCTAGGACTAACGTCCTTGAATCTGATTGAGTTTGCAGTGCGCGCAGAAGACCGCCTGGGAGTGAAGTTTGAAGAATCTGACGCACTAGCGCTGGAGACCGTGGACGATGTAGCCAAATTTGTGGAGGCGAAACAATGATTTCCTATCTATCTGACATGGACGGCGTTCTCATCAAAGAAGGTGAGATGATTCCCGGGGCGGATAAATTCCTGCAGGTGTTGAAAGACAATGAGATTAGGTTCATGGTGTTGACGAACAACTCCATGGCCACCCCGCGTGACTTATCCGCGCGGCTGCGCTCCCAAGGACTAGACATCCCGGCGGATAAAATCTGGACTTCTGCCCTGGCAACCGCGAAGTTCCTATCCCAGCAGTCCACCACCCGCACCGCGTACGTGATTGGTGAGTCCGGCCTGACCACTGCTCTGCATGAGGAGGGCTGGATTCTCACCGATAACGATCCCGAGTTTGTAGTCCTGGGTGAGACCCGCACCTATTCTTTTGAGGCAATCACCACGGCCATCAACCTCATCCGCGGCGGCGCGCGCTTTATTGCCACCAACCCGGATGTCACGGGGCCCGCCCCGCAGGGCATCTTGCCGGCCACCGGTTCCGTGGCCGCGCTGATTACCGCTTCGACCAACCGTGAGCCTTACTACGTGGGCAAACCCAACCCCGTCATGATGCGCTCAGCGCTCAACAACATCGGCGTGCACTCAGAGAATACCGTCATGATCGGCGACCGCATGGACACCGACGTCAAAGCCGGTTTGGAAGCCGGTATGCGCACCATCTTGGTCCGCACCGGTATCATGACCGACGCCGCTATCTCCCGCTACCCATTCCGGCCCACCCGTGTACTGGACTCCGTAGCGGACATCCCAGAACGCCTCATGGATCCTTTTGCTTAGACGGAATCCACGCGCGCGCTGAAACCGAACTCCTCCGCCAAGGTTGAAACCACGGTATCTAGCGCGCGCAATTCGTGCGCTGTACCCGTGATGACTTGGCGGCAGCCCACGCACTTTTCCGCGCGGGGTTCGGGCAGTTCAACGCCAGGGAATGCGGCTAATGATGCCAAATCATCCGCGAATCCCGTATCGCGGTACCAGCGCGTGCACCACTGCGCGGTCAACGGATCATCACCCGGCACCACATACTCTGATGAGCTCGAAATGCACTGCACCATGGCGCGTTCAATCGCCGGGCGCAGGCGTTTAGGCATGCCACTGACACGCAGCACCGCGGTGCTGACGTGCACCCGTTGGGTATCGGCAAGCGCGGCTTGCGAGTTCGCTACGTACGACTCTGCGATCTCCTGATCGCGCTTCCCCTCCGCGACCAAGACATCTGCCGCGAAGGCAAAAGCGTTATCAGCATGGATGTCATGCTGCGCATTGTTTCTCACATGGTTGGTAGCTTCTGCCACCTGTGTTGCTGTTGACACGTGCCGAATCTCCTTACGGCAATTGGGCGCCACCGCATGCGGTTTCCTACTGTGTCTGTGGATCGTTGAAACAGACACCTCGGATCACCGCGGCGTTAATGCGACGCAAGACGAGCTTCGTCTTCCCCTACGAGCTCATATTCGTACACAACAGCGAGAAAATCTTTGCTCCCGACACCACCGAAGTTGAACCATAATCAGCTCAGCATCCGTTAATATCAGTCACTTAGAATTACTTTCTGCTCAACCGCATTGTCACCCCACTTGCGCACCACCGGCAACCCTCAATAACCGGTTTAACCCCCACTTATTAAAGTTAAAGTTCAGGTTGAGCATGGCTTTCTCCTTACTGGTTTCGCCCGCTGCGCAGCTAACCAATGCTCACTCAGGCCACGTTTGAGCAATAGTGGTCACATTTCCCGCCGAAGTATTTCCCGGGCAAAGTAAAGCCGCTAATGTATCTGATCATGCGTTTGAACAAGCTTGCCACTGCAGTGGCGTCCCTCGTTGCTGCTGTGGCACTTTCGGTGCCTGTAGCTACAGCACAATCTTCTTCCGGATACCTTTCTTCTAATCCGGAGGTTGCCCGTCAGCTGTCCTCCGCAATTACGGATGCGGTTCCGAATCAGAACTCGGGCGGTTCCAACACCGCTGCCGGTACGACGCGGAAGACCACCAGTGTATTTGGCCAGGGCAACCGCCAGTACCTTCTGCAGTTGCCGTCCAACTACAGCGCGGGCGCTACTTACCCAGTGTTGTTTGCTTTTGGCGGCGCGGAACACACCGCTGAGCGCACCAAGAACTACATGCGCTTTTCGGAAACCGCCGGCAATGAAGCCATCATTGTCTACCCTGAAGGCCGCGGCGCGGTGTGGGAAGGCCCAAGCTACGCGCAGACCTCCCGCGGTGAAGACGTCGACTTCGTGCGCAGCATCCTCAGCGACCTGCGTTCGCAGTACAACGTGGACAACTCCCGCATCTACGCCGCTGGACTGTCCAACGGTGGCGGCATGGCACTGTCACTCGCTTGCCAGGCACCTGACGTGTTTTCTGCAGTGGCTTCTGTCGCTGGTGCTTATTACAACCCTGTCATCAGCGGTTGCTCCGCCGGCAACGTCAACACCCTCATCGTCCACGGCACCTCCGATAACCACATGAAGTACGCCGGCGGCTACGGCACCGGCGGCTCCTACTACTCCGTTGAAGACACCTGGCGTTATGTTGCCGACCGCAATGACTGCAACCTCTACAGCGTCGCTGTCTCCAACTCCGGCCGTTCCGATATCCGTTCCTTCAACGGCTGTGACCGCGGCGGCAAGTCCGTCCTGCAGCGTGTCAACGGCGCCGGCCATACTTGGTTCACCGAGAACCCGAACGCCACCCGCACTGTCTGGAACTTCTTGCGCGACAACTAATCCGCGCCACACCATCTACTGCACTTAGTAGCTCAAGCCCCGGAACGATCCCTGCACTTCACAGTGCACATCGCCGGGGCTTTCGGCATTTTAGGGAGTGATTTCGGCCCAGATTTCTTGGTTGGTTTCTTGCCAGAGTGGTTTGGCCCATTCGCCGAACTCGCGGTCGGCGAGGGCGACCATGGCGTGGTCGCCGGCGACCCAGAGGTAGGTGCCGCTCATGCCGAAGTGGCCGGCGGCATCGGCAGGCATGTTTGCGCCCATCCAGTGGGGGTCTTTCTCGCCGTGGATTTCAAAGCCCAGACCCCACGGGCAGGGACGGTGCATGCCGTAGCCGGGCACAATGCCGCGCAGGTCCGGATACTGAACGGTGCGCATTTCGGCAAGCGTATCCGGGTGGATAATTTGTGGGTTGAGAACCTCAGATGCGAACTTCACCAAGTCATCGACGCTGGAGATAAGCCCGTGTCCGGCGCTGCCCTCCAAGCGGGTGGAGTTCATACCGAGTGGTTTAAGTAGGCCCTCCTGTAGATATTCCGCAAAGGGCATGCCGGCGGCATCGGCAACAATTTCTGCCGCCCATTCGTAGCCGGCAGACGAGTAAATGCGGCGGTCTTCCACCGGGCGCTTGGCGTCGCGTGAATCGAAGTCCACGCCGGAGGCATGAGATAGAAGGTGGCGCAGGGTGGAGCCCTCCGGGCCGGCGGGTTGGTCTAGTTCCACAGCACCTTCTTCCACAGCCAGCATGATGCCCATAGCAACCACCGGCTTGGTCACAGACTTGATGTCATATTCGCGGGCAGTATCACCTACGGTTTCCACCCCATCAGGGCCGATTAATGCCCCGGCAACGTTATCGACTGGCCACTGTGAAATCTTTTCTAAAGCGCTCATGCAATAGACACTACCTAGCCATGCACAGCCAACGGCTTGTGTGCGCGCCGAGAAGAGGCGAATACACGCTAAACATGAACATTCAAGAATCGCATATCGGTGATAGTGGACTCATCTGCCAGATAAATCTCATGCTCCTGCCAGCGTTCATCTATGCCGCGCTTACAGGAAAACGTGCATATATGAATTAAATATCAATGTTGATGGGGTTAATTCCCTTTAGCTATTAAGCGATAAGGGCGTCATCATGACAATCCTTGCATGCCTTTGATCTGCTCCCTCGTCTTCGGATGAGGGAGCAAGACTTTGTCGCATGCGTTATTTCATTGATAACCGAACATGGAAAGAGAGTGTGTATGCATGGCTGAGTCGCATGACAACAGCATCCCTGAGCACGACCGTTCCAAACCAACGGTGGATAGGGAAAAATTTGGCGGAAGCCAGCGCAGTAGCGTGGATGTGGAGCGCGAGAACAAGCGCCCTCTCAAAACTAGCGCTGAGATGCTTAAAGACGGCCTCAATATAGCGGATCGCAGTGGCCCTAAGGTCAACTGGCAGGTTCTGATCATCTCCTCGCTGATCATCCTCGCCTTTTCTCTGTGGGCTATCTTTGCACCCGATAGTGCCTCCGGCACGATGCAAACCATCGTCGGCTGGGTAGGCCGAAATGTCGACTGGGTTTAAGTCGTCACCGTCGGTTTTGTCATCGGTTTTGTCATCTGGGTTGCCCTCTCACCAGAGGGCAAGGTTCGCATAGGACCGGGACATTCCCGTCCCGAGTACAAATTGAAGACCTGGGCTGCGATGTTATTCGCTGCCGGCGTAGGCATCGACATGCTCTTTTACTCCGTTGGCGGACCAATCAGCCACTACGTTGACCCGCCAAATGCGGAGCCACGCAGCACCGAAGCTTTGCAGGACTCTGTTGTTTGGACCATGTTCCACTACGGCATGGGTGGCTGGGCCATGTACTCCCTGCTTGGTATGGCGATGGGCTACTTTGCTTACCGATGGGGCATGCCGCTTTCCATCCGCGCCGCCCTCTACCCGCTGCTGGGCAAGCGCGTACGCGGTCGCACCGGCGACGTGTTGGACATAATCGTTCTGGATGGCACCGTCATGGGTGTTGCCACCTCCATGGGTATCGGCGTGGTTCTGCTCAACGTGGGCTTCTCCATTCTCTTCGGCCTGCCGCAAGGCCTGGGCCTGCAGATCGCATTGGTACTGGTTGCCGTGGTGGTCACCATTGCCGCATGTGCCTCAAGTATTGATAAGGGCATCCGCCTGATTTCCGAGCTCAACCTGTGGGTTGCCGGCGCGATGATGCTCTACATTTTGATCACGGGTCAGACCGCATTCCTGCTCAACGCGCTGGCAGAAAACGTCGGTCGCTTCTTCTGGACTCTGCCTGAGCGCCTGACCCAGACCATGGGCTATGAGCTCAACGGTGCGGAGTAGATGTCTGGCAACCCCTTGTTCTTCTGGGCATTTTGGTTGGCGTGGGGCCCATTCGTTGGCCTCTTCTTGGCGCGCATCTCCCGCGGCCGCACGCTGCGCGAATTCGTCATCGCCGCTATCACCATCCCAGTGCTGTGCGACTTGGTCATGGTCTCCTTGTTCGGTAACTCTGCCATCTATGAGGCCGTTTTCCAGAACAACACCGAATTCGGCGACCTTGCACTCGGAAGCCCTGAGCAGGGCTGGTACGCACTGCTAGAGATGTTCCCAGGAGCCATGCTGCTAGTTGGCCTGGCCACCTTGTCCGGTCTGCTGTTCTACCTGACTTCCGCTAACTCCGGCGCGATGGTCATGTCCAACTTCTCCTCCTCCATCCCGGATCCGGGCGGGGATGGACCGAAGTGGCTGCGTATTTTCTGGGCAATTGTTACCGCTGTGTTGACCATCGCCATGCTTATGGCTGGCGGTGTGGTCACCATGGAATACGCAACGTTGATTTTCGCGCTGCCAGTAACCATCGTTGCTTACTTGGTCATGTTCTCCTTCTCCCGCGCTCTGCGCATGGAAAAGGCCGACCGCGAGGGCCACACCCGCCGTCGCCGCAGCGAGGCATCCACGGGTGGTCATACCCCAGATCGCACGATTCGTCAGCGTCTGGCCAGCCTGCGCTCCTACCCAGACTTCAACGCTGCGCAACGTTTCAGCACCAATACTGTGCTGCCGGCACTAAATGCCACCGCGGAAGAATTCCGCAAGGAAGGCTACACGGTCACCGTCGAGCCACGCATAGAGGCAGAAACTGGCATGACCGAAGCATTCTTCCAGGTGGATATCCCCGGCCACCGCAGCTTCTTGTATAAGGTTGCCCCCATTGAAACTCCGGTGCCAATATTCGGCGCACGCCCTGCTCCTTCACTGAAGAAGTACTTCCGCATGGAAGTCTTCACTCACACCGGTTCTGAAGGCTATGACCTCTACGGCGTGGACAAGCAGCAGGTTATTGATGACGTTCTGGACCGCTTCGAGGCCCACCTTGGCTTCTTGAGCTATTCCGCGGAGAACCTCAGCGACACCGTCATCACCCCACCGGTGGAGGCCGTCGCCCCGGTCGACGCCCCAGTCGAAGAGGTCACCGGCAATGAATCCGAAGCCCCCAAAGAAGACTTCGAAGACTTCACCAAATAGTCATGGCATCTAAGCTCTCTACCGCGGCAGTTTCCCCACTCAGTTGAGGTTTTAGCTCCAGCGGTAGAGATGCAAAGATTGCTTGCCGATACAGCTAGTTCAGCGCCTCAGTAATCAACGGCGCCATCTCATCAATAGCGAATGGGATGGAAAGAATGGAGTTCAAGGAGAACGCCGAACGGATATCTTCCTGCTCATCGTTAAAGACGATAGCGCGGCCATCTTCCACAGCTGGAATCTTCTGGAACAGCCCCTGGTCAGTTACATCAGATGCTGGCAAGTAGATAGGGAAAGTCACCATCAAGTCAGCGTCCAAGACTGCCAGGTTCTCATCGGAGATGTCGCGGCTAAATCCTTCGCCGCCAAGCTCATCAATTTCTGGTTTTGCCTCAAAACCGAGGTTTTCCATAAACTGCACGCGCTCAGATTCGGAAACATACGCGCCCCAGCCTTCTGAGGTGTACGCGGAGACAGTCACGGACTTGCCGTCAAATTCTGGATTGGCTTCGCAGGCTTCGTCAAATTTAGCTTCGACATCGGCAAGCAACTGCTCGCCTTCTTCTTCCTTGCCCAAGGCTTCAGCGATGAGCCCTACCTGCTCATGCAAGGAAGTCAAGTAGCTCTCACCACCCTCTGGAATGCCCACGGTTGGTGCAATCTGAGTCAAGCGATCATAGCGTTCTTCATCGCCGGAGCTCTTCACGTCCAAAATCAGATCCGGCTCAAGGGCTGCAATCTTTTCATATTCTGGCTCCATGGTGCCGATGATTTCCGGCGCCTCATCATACATTCCCTCAGCCCATGGTCCGACGCCCTCTCCTCCGAACGCCAACCAGTCCGAAGCACCCACCGGCTGCACGCCGAGTGCCAGCGCGGTCTCAGCATCACCCCATCCGAGCGCCACAATACGCTCTGCATCCGCGGGAACTTCTACCTCACCAAACTTGGTTTCCACCACGCGGGTTTCACCCTCGCCGCCAGCAGCATTATCAGTATCAGAAGTAGATTCAGAAGAGCATCCCACCAAAAGCACCGCGGCACTAGCCAGCACTGCAACTCCGGTGGCCATACGAGAAAGCTTGAACATCAGGCACCCTTTTCACTATTTACATTGTCCGCGGCCAACCCACAAAACCCTGAGGCAAGCCTAGCCTAATTAATTTCAACTAAGGAATTCCACCTCGAAACTGCAACTACCGCAGTTGGCAGTCTGTCCCTAAGCACCCGGTGCGCACAATCGCCACACTTTCGAATCCACCTAGTTTGCAAAGATGAAAGCCCCGCCACCGTCATGGAAATGGATGCACTCAGGCTGCCCGAAAGCACTCTCAGCTTGGGAAGCTGAAGTTTTTCTCGGAGCTTTACATTAACCCGCGCGAATACTGCCGCAATTTTCGAATTGTCCACCGACAGCCTCCGCCAGATACCTGAACATTGCGTCACGCGAGCGTGCCAACGCTTAAATCACTCCCTCGATGCCCTATTGAACTTGGGAATTGCAAGATTCCGCCCCGCAAATCGACACAAGCGCTGGAGGTATCTACACTTCAGAGCTCTTCAATCCAGCTATGCCTGAAGTCCCACATGATGGAGATTAAACACAGAAGAAACCCGTGGAAAAGAACAATAAAGTTCACCCCCAAATATCCAGGGTTTATTCGCTGCGCCCGAAACTATTTCGTTTGAAACACGTCACGTTTTAAAGCATCCAAAAGCGGACACCACTCCCCCAGATTGCAATCCCGATGCAAAAATGACTAACCAATTCGTGACGCTTACTTCGAAGATTCAGAATGCGCCAACCACCTGCGCAACTACAGGTCTCCTCCGAGCGGCGAAGATGTGCCCCAGCCCCATGAATCGGGCGCGAGAACTCCACCCCCGAAACGCTTACAAAAAGGTTCGCTAACGAAACCACCATGACGCGACTCACATTGAATCCTGATTAAAAACTAATAAAGTCGGTTTTATTCGATTTCCCCACGAGTCAAGGAGTTTCATGTTCGTCACGTCTAAGCCCGACACCAAGAACAAGCGTCTTTCCCCGGAGCACGAGCAGATCATCATCGCTACCCTTCCGGTGGTCGGTGAGAAGATTGAGACCATCGCGCACACCTTCTACGGCAAGATGTTCAGCGCGCATCCGGAGCTCCTGCGGGATACGTTCAACCGCGGCAACCAGAAGTCTGGTGAGCAGCAAAAGGCTTTGGCTGCATCGATCGCAACGTTTGCAACCATGCTGGTGGATGAAAATGCGCCCGATCCGGTCGACCTGCTCAACCGCATCGCCCACAAGCACGTGTCCCTCGGAATCACCGAGGACCAGTACCAAATCGTCCATGACAACCTGATGGCTGCCATAGCAGAGGTGCTCGGCCAGGCCGTCACCCCAGAGGTCGCCGAGGCATGGTCCGCGGTCTACTGGATTATGGCCGAGGTTCTCATCAACCATGAGAAGGTGCTCTACGCATCCGACGGCGTTGAGAATGGTGATGTGTTCCGCGATGCCAAGGTCATAGAAAAGAATGTGCTCACCGACCGTGTGACCGAGTACGTCCTCGAGGGCGATTTCACTGAGCCGCAGCCTGGCCAGTACACCTCCATTGGCGTCAAGCTTGCCGATGGCGCCCGCCAACTCCGCCAGTACTCCATCATCGGCGGTGATGCGACCCAGTATCGCATCGCGGTTGAAACCGATGGTGAGGTATCTAGCCACCTGCGTCAGCACGTTGAAGTTGGCGACACCATCCAGGCCACTCTTGCCGCTGGCGAGCTGGTTCTTCAGCCATCGGAGCGCCCAGCCGTGCTCATTTCTTCCGGCATTGGCTCCACCCCGATGGTTGGCATGCTCGCCCACCTTGCGCAGAACGACACCAACCGTGAGGTGCTCTACCTGCACGCCGATGACTCCGCGGAGACATGGGCACAAGAAGGCCACATCCGAGCGCTTGCCGGCCAGCTGGATAACTGCCAGCTCGTCTCTGCCGAGCGACGCAACGGCGAGCTTCTCGATGTCACCGCCCACAACCTCGTCGGCGCCGACGTCTACATCTGCGGCGGCAACAACTTCCTCCAGGCCATTCGCAGCAACATCGACAGCCTCGACGACGCCGCCAAGCCAGCCTCCGTCAGCTTCGAGCTCTTCAGCCCCAACGACTGGCTGATTCGCTAGCAATGAGCTAATCAGCTTCCTCAATGAACTTGCCTAGGCGCACACCCAGACACCTTCCAGACAGTGCGTCTAGGCATCACAACAATCGCTGTTGACCTGCACGATCCAAATCAGTTCAACAGCGATTTCCTATGTCCTCTCTTCTATGAGTCTCATGTCCACCACTGTTGCGATCCTCCTCAGCAAGTGCGAGCGATACTTTAAGACTTGCCAATATCCTGGAGATTGAGCAACCAATGGACAATCACAACGAACAGATAATTAACGCCCAGCAAACCGATAAAGGCAAGCTCCTCCAGACAAACCCCGATGAGTACTTTAAGCACAAACCTAGAGTCGACTTCGACACCCCGAGTTCTACAAGTAAGGACTCCAGCAGGCGATAACCGGGGTAGGAATAGCCATTAGTTCCATTGAAGTTCCACGGAGAAAAGTTAAAACCCCCTGACCAGTGGAAAGAGGGTTAAAAAGTGGGGCCAGCGGGGCTCGAACCCGCGACCAATGGATTATGAGTCCACGGCTCTAACCGACTGAGCTATAGCCCCAGCACGTTGCAGCAAGACTTGGCTGAATCACCCGCCCGCTGACACGCTTGAATCATTATATAGGTAAGACTTTGCACCCTGCGAATGCCCCACGTTTGTGTCTTGGTAGATGAATTATCGTGAAGGCCTTACGCGCCCAAGGTTTGGTGGCTAACCTCTAATACATGGCAAAAGCACTGATTATCGTTGATGTCCAAAATGATTTCTGCCCGGGTGGCGCATTGGGAACCGAGCGCGGGCATGAGGTGGCGCGTGGGATTAATGAGCTGATTACGGGCGAGCATGATTATGACGTGATTGTGGCGACGCAGGATTGGCATATTGATCCGGGCACGCACTTTTCAGAAGAGCCGGATTTTGTGGATACGTGGCCGGTGCATTGCGTGGCGGATTCGGAAGGCGCGCGGATGCATCCGGAGGTGGATGTGTCGAAGATTCGGGAGTTCTTCCGCAAGGGTGAATACACCGCGGCGTACTCAGGATTTGAGGGGCACGCGGTCGCCGATGAGTCCACGCTGATGGCGGATTGGTTAAGGCAGAATGGCGTGGCTGAGGTGGAGATCGTTGGTATCGCCACCGACCATTGTTTACTGGCCACGGCGCAGGATGCATTGAGGGAAGGGCTTGGGGTGAGTGTCATCGAAAAGCTGTGCTCACCGGTTGATAAAACCCGAGGTGAGAATGCTCTCACACAGCTTGAAGAAGCAGGTGCGAAGATCATACGATAGTTGGAGATAACTTCAATATCGGCATTCTAAACAGGAGCAGTGGGCATGTCAGGCGCAGGCGTTTCTACGAACAGAACTCAGACGAAGGACCGCAGTCCCCGTCCGCCGCGAACTGACACCCCCGCCGCGAAGAAGAAGCCGAAGTCCAGGCGCTCGCAGGGTTGGATGCCTAATCAGCATGGCGCGTGGTTCATGCTGTTTATTCCGCCGATTATCGGCATGATTCTGCAGCCATCGTGGGCAGCGGTGCCGCTGCTGCTGACCTGGTGGGCGGGTTATTTCACGTACTTCGCGGTCACCATTTGGATTAAGGGCCGCAGGCGCCAAAAGCATCTGCCGCCGGTGCTGACCTATGGCGGCATCACGGCCGTTGCCGGTATTACTGCGCTGATTACGCAGTGGCAGTTGGTTTCCTGGTTGCCTATCTTCGCGCCGATTATCGCGGTGGCCATCTATGAAGCCGCCAAGCGGCGGGAGCGGTCGCTGCTGTCAGGTTGGTCCACGGTGGTGGCGGCGGCGCTGATGTTGCCGACGGTGGTGTCGGTGGCATCGACAGGCACTCCTGCGGCCATTACTGCCGATATTTGGTGGGCCACTGCCTGGTTCGCCGCCTACTTCGGCGGATCCATCTACTACGTCAAAACGTTGATTAGGGACTTCGGGGACAAGACGCGCTTTGTTCAATCGGTCAGCTTCCACTCGGCGTTGCTCGTCGGTGCGGTGGTGCTCGCAGTCGCCCAGCCACACTCCTGGCCGGTGACAGCAGTCAGCGCATTGTTGCTGGCGCGAAGCTACGCCATCCCCCGCTTTGCACAAAAGCGCGGCAAGCGCACGGAGCCAAAATACGTCGGCATGATTGACGGCGTGGTCACCGTCTTCGTGGTGATTGCAGCCTTCGCAGCATTTGGCAGTTAACTTCCAACCGACTTTCAGGCATCGCGCCTAAAGTCGGTTTTATGGCGTTTGTAGATTATGAGTATTTCTTCTATTGGCTTTGGGAAGTGGCAGTTGACCACATAATCCCGCTGGTTGCATTACTGCTGATGGCCATTTTGGTTCCACGTCTCGGCCGGTTGACCATCAAGATTATTGAGGGCCGGTTGGATGAGGAAGAAGAATCCACCAAGGCACGTCTGGCGCTGCTGGGCGCTTTGGTTTATGTAGTTCAGATCATTGCTTACTTCGTCATTATCCTGCTGGCGCTGTCCAACTTGGGCGTGCCGCCATTAGGTGCGGCGGTGCCGGCCACGATTGTTTCGGCGGCCGTTGGTTTCGGTGCGCAGAGCATCATTGGTGATTTCCTAGCAGGCTTCTTCATTATTTCGGAGCGCCAGTTCGGCGTGGGCGATTATGTCAGTTTTGACGGCACCAGCACCGCCACCGAAGGCACCGTTGTGGCGCTGACCTTGCGCGCGACCAAGGTTCGCACGCCTTCGGGTGAAGTGGTCATGATTCCGAATGGTTCGGCCGGCGTGGTCACGAACTTCTCCCAGGATTGGTCCCGCGCGGTGGTCAACTTTGAGGTGCCGGTGCGCTCCGGGGAAAACCTGGACCATATTCAGAAGATTATTGAGGACACTTCCAACTCAGCGGTTAAGGATTCTTCCATTGCAGACGACGTCGCTGGCGAGATTGAGATCCTGCCCGCGACCTCGCTGACCGCACCGACCGCGGCCGGCCAGCCGTGGAAAGTCAACTTCCGCATCCTCGTGGTGGTCAACCCGGCGCGCCAGTGGGCCGTTGAGCGCGGCATTCGCTCAGCGCTGATTAACGTCTTCTGGGATCATTTCCGCACCCCATTTGAGACGCCGCAGCCGGGATTGGACAAGAGCACTCAGGCCGAGCTTGCAGGTATCAAGGAGCAGAAAGTCGCATCGCCTTTCGATACCCCCTCCACCTCCACCCCACCCAGCTTCCAAGGAACAGACGCACCAAAGGTTGCCGCGTCTGACTCTCCTACTGAGGTCATGCCGGTCAATCCGAGCCCCACGCCAGAAGATTCCTCTGCCGAAGAAACTCAAGACGCCGCGGAGGCTGCCGAGAAGGCCGAGCGCACCGAGGAAGAACTCGCTCCTTCGGCCAAGGATGATGGCCCGGGCCGTCCGGCAAAGACCGCTACTTTCGATGCCACCAACGCCGAGGACGCCGACGACACCAGCACCACGGCCGGCTCAGAATCAGACGATGACACGGACGCGGATAAGCCGAAGGGCTTGAAGGCTCGCCGCGACTTCTGGCGCACAGATGCCTATGACAAGCGGTGGAAGAAGGTCATGAGCTTTGGTGGGCGCATTCGCGTATCCACCACCGGACTGATCTTGGCGCTGATTTTCACCGGCGGCCTGGCACTAGTGTCTTCTAACCCCGAAGACGGCAATGCCGGCATCTTGTCCCCTGCCTACTGGCGCGACCGCGCGGAAACCACCGTCACTGAGACCACTGAGCCGGAAGTCCCGCTGGAGACTTCCGAGAATGAACCCACCGTAGCCCCGGAGGTTCCTGAACCTTCAGAGCAACCTCTTCCATCTGAGGAATTCCAGCAGGACGATACCCAACTAAACAATGAGGAGGAGCAGGCAACGGAGACATCGTCAGCCCCAACGCAGCAAAACCCTGGGACCCAAAACCAACAGCCAACCCGGACTCCTACCCCGTCGGAAGATGCCGGAAACCAAGGTACGCAAGGCCTGACCGATACGGGCGCGACCTCCCAATCTGAGGCCGTGCAAGTCCCCGAGCCAGCTGAGGAGCTCATCCCATAGCCCCAACCGTTATGTCGATCAACCTGGACATTAAACGCAACATCCGTAACATTGGTTCACCCCTGTAACAGTGGAAGCGTTCCCAAGCTGAGAAAAGTTTGTTATTTTTCTTAATACAATCGTATTTCTTCCACTTCAGGAGTTCTCATGGCTTTCAAGAAAGCATTGGCCACGGTCGCTGTGTCTGCTACAGCTGCCGCCGTCTTGGTATCCACCGCAGGCGCGGACGAAAAGACTATCTCTGTCGGACAGGGCGACTTGGTCGGCTCCTGCTTTGTCAGCTTCAATGACCCCAGCACCAACCGCTCTTACCTCGCGGATTACTGCGGCGATGGTGAGAACCCAACCCGCCTGTACGGCGAGAACAACAAGCCCGTTGATAACCTTGGCACCTTCCATGCTTCCGGCCTAAGCGGCCTGGGCACCAACTTGGCCTACATCCAGTGGGATGATGAGGTTGAGGTGGAATCCAACGACTTCACCCCAAACAACTGGGATAATGCCCCTGCGCCCGGCGATGCCGTGTCCTTCTCCCAGTTTGAGTACGAAGAGTCCCCTGCTGAGTCCGGCGAGGGCGTCTTGGCCGGCGAAATCAATGGCACCTACTTCGTTGACTTCGGCGAGTACAACGGCACCGCTGAGGAGGGCACCGGGCTTCTCGATGGCACCACCGTCTGGACCACCGACGGCCTCCTCGGCGTTGTCAACGGCCGCTTCAAGAATGGCTCCCACCCACACCTGACTCTGGTGGCTTCTCCTGAAGCAACCGGCGGCGCCACCGGCGATGCAGTCAAGGAAGAACGCACCAAGCTTTTCGATGCCCACTTCAACGGCACCAACCCAACCCCCACCACCTCGGAGGAATCCTCAACTCCGGAATCCACCACGGAGTCTTCTTCGTCGCAGCCAACCTCTGAGCCTTCAGAATCTTCCTCTGCATCCTCCACCACCGCGGCGCCAAGCCCAGAACCATCTGAGCCAAACACTCCTCAGGAGCCAAGCGCCGACGCTTCTTCCATCGGCGGAATCATCGGCATCATCCTGGCCCTCGTTGCAGCCCTCGGCCTCGGCGGCGCAGCTACCGGCGCCATCCAGATCCCTGGCCTCGGCTCCCTGAACCTAGACCTGAACTTGCCGTTCTAATCCCCAGCCTCGCCTGTAGCGTCAACGCGCACAAGCTCCCGCTAAACGCCAGTGGCGCTGCCCTCCCATTTCGGAGGCAGCGCCACTTTCTTAGCTTTCGCGTTCTTGGTACTTCTTTATCAGCCGGTTAATCAGTTCATCGGTGAGCTTGTCATCGGACAAAATCATGTCGAGCATCTCTTGATGTGCTTCATCGATGGTTTCTTTCGACTTTTCGGTTTGGTCGGAGTTGGTGTCCTCGTCGTAGCGGTCGTAGGCTTCGCCGGAGAAGTCCATGCCGATATCGGCAAAGAATCCGGTGCCAGATTCTTTTTCCTTCGATTCCTTCTCGTCCTCCTTGTGGTCCTTCTCAGAGGCCGGATGCACGCGGCTGGCCAACTCGGGCGATGGCTCCGGAGCCTTGCGCTCGTATTGCTGCAGCATTGGCTCCGGCTGGCTCGAGCGTGACTCAGAAGTGCTGTTCTCTGGTCTTTGAAACTCTGAGGAAAACGTGTCCAGGAATTCCTCGGCATCGGATTCCGCAACGGAACGGCGTTTGCCACGCTTGACTTCCAGTTCAATGCGCCGCTGCAGGGCCTTCTCCATTTGGCGGTGCCGCCAGGAGCGAATGCGGGTTGGCTCATACTTGCGCCCTACGGCGCGGCTTTTATCCTCGGCCTTCTTAGCAAGTTCAGCGACCTGTGCTGCGGACTCATTAACCGGTGCCCACTCGGGATTTGAACCTAAGCGCCAGCCGCCCCAGTATCCCCACAGAGACAACACGATGCTAACTAGCGGGCCGACGACCATGCCGACGGCCAGATAGCCGAAGGAATCAGAAATCAGCACGATGACTGATGCAGCAATTGCCGGAATCACTGTCGGCTGGTTATCGCCAAAGACACCGGGCACGCGGCCGGTGACCACGTCACGAATCATCGAACCGCCAGTCGCGGTGAACACACCCATCATGATGCAAGGCACCACCGGCAAGCCATAGGACAAGGCTTTTACCGTGCCGGTGCCTGCCCATAGTCCGGACACAATCGCGTCGCCGTGGGCTTGCAGGATTTCCCACGTGCGGCCTTTGAAGTACACAAAGCGTGCAATTAATGCGCCCGTAAACGCCAGAATCAGGTATTCAGGCTGCGCCATCGCCGCGACCGTGCCCTGGTTAATGAGCACGTCGCGGATCATGCCGCCGCCTAGCGATGAAAACAGCGCAATGAAAAAGAACCCAATAATGTCATAGCCACGCTGCCTAGCGATGGTCCCGCCAATGATTCCCATCAACAGCACACCGCTGACATCGGACCAGCGATACAACGAATCAATGAGCGGATCGACCTCAGTCATGCGATTCATTGTATAAACCAAAGCGACACGTGCGTCGATCCACGCTCGAAGTCGGCGGGGTTTAGAAGCGGAACACTCCTGCGATTGCCTCAAAGAGGCTGCGGAAGGCGCCGCCCAGGGTATCGAAGATTCCGAAGATTCCACGGTTGGAAGACTTCGCGTCATCGGAAGAGCTCGAAGAATTAGAGGAGCCTTCGGAGCTGCCTACGGAGCTCGAGGATTCTTTCTCAGTGACCAAGACAATCCGGTTTGCGGTCGCCTGGTTGCCATTGGCGTCGCTGACAACATAGTTGATGATGTAGCGGCCTGGCTTGTTGATATCGATGTTGCCGACTACTTCGATGTTGTCCGTCACATCGCCGTCGACGTCATCGGTAGCAGTTACGCCAGCTAGCAGATCTGCCTGAGAGTCAGCTTCTACCTCAAGGTCGTCAGCTGGGACAGAAAGTTCTGGTGCGGTGGAATCCGTGCCTGCATCTTGTGCGGTAAAGACTGCGAACTGGCGGGTCTCACCAGGTTCTACTTCTCTACCGGTAGCATGGTCACGGCTGGTGGCGTACCACGCGTAGACCTCATCGGATTCGAGTCCCGACCATTTGACCTCAGCTGGCCAACCGGAACGTGCCTTTGATTTGCCGATTTCCTCGCCGGTGTCGGAAACAAGAGTCACGGCATCGGTGGAAAAACTCGTCTTGCGAGTTTCAAATTGCACTGGCAGACGGGTGTCGTCCTCAGTGCCGTCATAACGGGAGCGGTCATCATATTCCGTAGCACCAAAGTTATCCAGGAACGGTGAGTAGGTATCCACAATCATCTCACCGGCATCGAGATCAAACTGCAGAAGACGCAGGAATGCGGCACCAAATTGCAGTGGAGTATCCGTACCGTAGTCTCCTACCTCGGTCAGGCCGAGTTCATCAGAACCAACTTTGTAGAACTGGTAATCAGCCAGCAACTCAGTGACGTGGTTGCCTTCGGTGCCAACGTCCTTGCGGGCAACAATGGATACGCCGTGCTCATGGCCAGAAAGCACCAGTGCGACGTTAGGGTTTTTCTCCACCACGCTTTCCAACACGATGGTTCCATCATGCGAGGCGTTTGCGCCGCGTCCGTCTGGGGAATTACTTGGCTTGTTATAAGCGTGGGTCAACACAATGGCATTGCGGTCTGGGTACTGCTTCAGCACGCTATCGGCCCAGTCAGCTTCTTCTTGGGTTACGTCATAGCCCAGGCTGACGACGACAAATTCGAGACCTTCGGCGCTAAACAAGTCATAGTGGTTGTCATTATCGCCTTCTTTCCACGGATGGTGGGAAGCTTCGCGTTCTTGCCATCCCGCGGTCTGCTCCAGTGCCTCATAGCGCTTAGGCCCGAAGTACTCGTTGTACAGGTTGTCTGGGCCAGTGTCGCGGCCGGTCCAGTTATCGTGATTGCCGGGAAGAACGCCGTTGACGATTTCCGCGTCATCCAAAATCTTCTGCGCTTCAGAAGCTACTTCGAATTCTTTTCGGGCATTGTCCTCATCATCGGTTTCCCGGATCCAGTTTTCAATGATGTCACCAGTGTGTGCGTGGTAGGCAATCTTGCGCTCATCAGCGTTATCAGCAACCCATTGCGTGGCATCCAGGTAGGACTGTTTCCAGACCGCACGCTCTTCTTCCGATGCGTTTTCTACCGCACCTTCGACGATGTACTGGGTGTCAGTGTGGTGTGAGATAGCGAAGTCATAGTCATTTGGATCCGCGAAGCTATCCTCGACGGTATTCTCAATGTCATCTGCAAATGGGTCATAGCCAAGAACCATCGCGTGGACATCAGTGCCGTCGACATGCTCCGCAGTGACGTCACCGTTTAGGCTGACATCGCCGTTGTCTGCTCCGCGGGTGCTAGCCAGCTCATCCCACGTGGACGTAGCGGTATTCCAGGCAAAAAGTCGGGCGCTGCGGTTTGGGTCAATCTGGCCCTTCCACACAATTTGGTTTTCTTCCGCGCTGTTTTCTGGAAGTGCAACGTCGAAGCGCTGGAAAGGCATCTGCTGTGTAGAAGCGGTCTGTGCAGCTTCCTCATCTCCTGGCTTGAGGCTTTCAGTGATCTCGGTGCCTTCCTCATACTCAAATTCGAGTGAGTCTGGCAAAGCGCCCACGACGCCTTGGAAGCCACCGTCCGGCGTGGAGGTTGCGCCCTTGGTGAAGGTAGTTTCCACATCTCCACCTGAAGGATTATCCGCGATTGCGGATAACGTGACGCTGCCTTCACCTTGGTCTGTGTCAGTGCCAGCGCCTTCTGGGATGTTTCCACTGGTGAAGTTGACCCTCTCGGAGATTTCTCCTCCGAATACATCCTTGGCGTGGATGAGAAGCTCGTGGTCTCCTTCCAGCAGACCAGGGCCGATGAGCTGGCCTGCTTCAACCTTTTCACCGTCGAGTTCATAGGTTGGTTCGCCGCTGATCAATGCATCATCGGAGTATTCGATGTCAAGCTTTACAGCATCTTTCACGTGCTCTGAGCTGGCTGGAGTTGTAGAAACCAACTCCAGCGCCTTGTCGCTGTTGACGCCAGAATCTGCGTAGAGAGCATCTACATCAGCCTGTGCGATTGGTTCGGAGAACAAACGGGCGTTGCGGAAGGAGGCATCGGCAAGCAACTGCGGGTTGTCCTGGCCATTGGCATCTCCACCAACGGTGAAAGAATCTGCATTGCCCGTAGGAACGTTGTACTCCCCTGACGTTGCCTTGGTGGCTGCCAACTCTCCGTTGAGATAAAGCTGCGCCTCATTGCCATCCCATACGCCGACGGCGTGGTACCAACGGTCAGGGTCAACTTCTACACGCGCCTGCTGGTAGCCGGAGCCAACGTTGATGATGAAAGACAGCTCATTTTCATAGAGCGCTAGCGCAAACCCACCAGCCTCTTTGTTGGCACACAGGCTCTTTTCACTGGCGAATTCGCCGTTGAGTTTGAAAGTACATTCCACGGCGAAGCCATCAGACAGTGCCTCATCCTGGTCCCCGATATCGAACTGCACTGCATCATCTTGGCCATCAAAGGTGGCAACGGGCGCCTCGAGCGCCGGGTCGACGGCAAATTCTGGATTGCCGCTGACCTTAGCTGGAACATCGCGTGCATTATCAATTGCTCCCGATTCCGAGATTTCAATGTCCAGCAGGTCTGCCTGCACGTTTTCTTGTCCATGGGCTACCCCGACCATGGCGACGTGGCTGACGGTCACAGCACCGGCTACGACTAAAGCTGTTGTCAGCCGAGTCGATTTAGTTGTCATGTGGTTTTCTCTTCTCAATGTAGTTGCTCAATACCTTTGGCGAAGCGGTCGTTTCACCAAAGAACGCGTCCTCTTCGAGACCGCGCCGGATGCAGGTTATCGAGGCAGGGTTAAGCTAAAACAAACTACAAAACAACATCGCACCAACGTTAGGTAGATGAAAGAACTAGTGACGACGAGATCCCTAACACACGGTTTCCTCCTTGTGCCACTGTGAAATTGTTGTGGCCGCATTACCCTCGTGTGAACTACCGTGGAGTGCATGAGCTCGAAGAAGAAAAAGCCCACCAAGGACGTAGCCAAGACCAAGCCAGAAGCCGAAGCGCAACAGGCGTTGACTGAGTCTGAACTCAAGGAAGTTAATAAGAAGGCACGTCCAAGCATCGGAAAGATGATGGGCGTTTCGCTGTTGGCGGGTGCCATCGGCGGTGGCGCATTGGCCGGTGGCATCGGGGCAGCTATCGATACTCCTCAACGCGCGGACTACGAGATTGCCGATACCGCAGACTTGGAAATTACTAATACGTTCAGCACGGAGGTTCATAATCCTGATGGTGTGCTGAGCGCGGAAGATGAAGCCCGCATGGAGCGCGATGTCGAGCGCCTCGAAGCACCTGCTGTGGTTGAGCAGCTACACTACATAGTCTTTGAAGAAAACGATGACAACGTCAATGACACCGTTGAGGAATACCTGCGCGATAATCGCCCGGATTTGATTGGTGATGACTCCTTTGCTGATGGTGTCTTAATTGTTGGCGTTGGCCTTGACCCTCGCCAGGCTTTTGTCTTCGCAGGCGATGACGTCGCAGAAGCGCTCGACCTTCGCGATAGCTCGCACTTGGATGATTCGCTCGATGCCATCAAGCCCGGTGTTGAGGACAACAACATTCCAGCCGGTCTTTTCGCCGGCGCGAATGCAGCAACAGATATCTCGACGTTGGCTGAGGACCGCTACAACGGCGCAGTCGGCGATCGTATCGGCGCGATGGTTGGTTCCGGTATCGGTGGCGGCGGTGTCATTTTCGCTACCGGTATGGGCATCGGAGCGTATCGCCGCAGCAAGGCAAAGAAGATTGCCCAAGCCCGCGCGGAGATGTCCCTGGTTGGCAAGGAATACGGCGAATTGGCAACGCGTCTGGATCAGATTGACATCCGCGCGCATTCTCTGACTTCCCCGTTCGCGAATGCCACCATGCGCAATGAGTGGGAGGAAGTCCGTGACCGCTTCTTCAATATCCACGAACAGGTAGATTCATTGGGAAATCTCACCTCACAGTCGCCGGATGAAAAGTACCTTGAGCAGGCCGATGCCATCCACCAGGCCGCAGTGACCACGCGTGAGGTCAGCTACGCAGAAGACAACATTGACAAACTTTACCGCTTGGAGCACGGCGATGATGTAGTTCGCCGTACTGAGTTGCAAGCGCTTCGCGATGACGTCGTCGAAGCCCAAGTCGCCCTCGACGACGCCGATTCCGGGCTTTACCGCGAACTTCAAAACCTACGCGAACGGGCAGACTCCATGATGAACCGGACCCAAGACTCCGGATTCTTGGACGAGTACGTACTCCTGCTTGGTGACTACCGCACTGCCCTTGAACAGCTACGCAAGCAGAAGTTCGACGACCTCGACGAATCCGAAAACACCGCCCTCGTCGCCCCTGGTATTACCAGCCCCGACTACCGCGTGGGATATGGCTACAACAACTTCGTCCCATTCTGGGCTCTAAGTACTTGGCACACAACCAACGCCACCGCCCAGTCTTCCGGCGGCGGCTCCAGCGCCAACACCGGCTTCAGCTCCGGTTTCTCCGGTGCCGGCGGCTCTTCGAGCTTCTAAAAAGCTCGCTCCTTCAGAGAAGCTTGCCAATGAACATCAGAGCCTGATAACGATGGAAAGCGTCGGGTGAGCTTCCACGAGGCCCAGTTCTCTGCGCATCATACAGTGCAACTTAGGACATGTTTCCCAGTTAAACAGACGAGCCCTGACTAAGCATCCGTTGCGATATCGGCGTTAATTCATTCTGCAGATAGCTTAGACATCTTTCTCACAATCGTCTCGACGCTCTTCATGAACGATGACGTTCCCCACTTGATTTAGCGTCGAAATTACAATGAGCAATTCCGATACCGCATAAAGGAATACCCAGGTGGTGCAGAACACGCTTATTCGTTGCCAGAAAAACGCACCTGATGGAAATACTTTTAAATCTCCTCCCACGACGATGGCCCCTGCGCAGGTCAAGATCAGCAATACTTGACTCAGCGCCGCCCACGTAATTACGAACAGCAAATCCGACAAAGCTGTCGAAGTCGAAATTTCACCATTTTTCCTAGACCATGCGCGGATTCTATTATGACCAGGAAGACTCAATGCCAAAACTGCAGTGGTGAAGCATGCCCCTAGAGAGATTGACGCGAACGACAGCCCAAGGCCAGCCAGCGAACTGACTTCCATTTCAGCGATTGGTAGCTTGTCAACAACAAATGTGAGCAACAGAGCTAATGCAAACGACACTCGAAGACCATTGTCTTTGAAGATCAATCGAATGCGCGGAACGATGTTTCCGGTGAATAGCTTTAAAGACTTTCTTGCCCGCTCGTTTTCGTCCATGTCAATTTCGCCCCTCCCCGAAAAAATACAACAGTGACACTAGCATTCATTTGTCTACTCTAATTCTCGCAAGTTCTCTTCCTCAAAACCTTCTACCGCTTCCGCAAGAGCCTGGAGGTTTTCTTCGGGATCTGCACCAGACACAATCTTTGCGCTCGCCGTCATTTGACTGTTTTCGAGACTGACCACATACTCTCCCTCAGTTCCAGGCATTTTTCCTGAGACTCGCGCATTCTTCAATCCTGTAATTTTGCTTCGAGCGTACTGCAAAAGCCCCTGAACAATTCCTCTGTCTTTGGCCAGAGACTGTTTTCGCTCTGCCCGAGCGGAGACTTCTACCGTTCCGGCGTTCGAGTCCGCGGCATCGCCGATCAGGTCTTCTGCAACCGACCAAACGTGATTCGGGCGGGTCAGAACAACTGAAACCTCCCGAATTCTCGTTAATCGATGAATCTGATCCTCGAACGCCGGCCCAGGAATAGCGTTCAATCCGAAGGTAAATTCCTTGTACCCAAGAACTTCTCTGCCGTACGAAGTAAAGAACCTTTCGATTACTGCTGTCCCCACACCAGGCCTATTACTTTCAACGAACACATACCTGGACCTCTTTTTCCAGATCAGCCATGTCGCTGAGACTGCAATTGAGTCTGCTGGAAGGTCGGCCTCCTCAGCGACTCCGGTTCTCTCATTAAAGATCGTAACCGAAGACTCGGAGCCTCTCACGAAAAGGTACGCCGTATGTCCTTCAAGTTCACGGACCTGAGCAATTGCGACAGTCTCGTCGCCACGCTTCTGTCGAAACTCCTTATATCCGCCGGTTCTTAAGTTCGAGAAAAATCTTTCATATTCAAGCAATTCCTGTTCATCTTCTGAGGGATTAATAAATCCGTGCACAGAAAACAGGCGAAGCTTCCTAATGCTTTTTGAAGCCATAAATTATTTTCCTTATCTAAGTTTGAGAAATTCCTGCGACCCCATTGACGACTTCCAATTAACTTGATTCAAGCATTAAAAGTTTATATATTTTTCACTCTTCGATATGATACCTCTCAACTGGAGGATTCTGGAGCTCTCCCGATTACGCCTTTTCCTTTTCATCATCCACCACCTCTAACCAGCTTGCTTCCGCAAGCCATCGAATCCAGCCTGCCAAAATCGCTCCCATAGGCAATCATGGCGACTACTGCAAATTCATCCGCTCCATTCTCACAGCTATGAAAAATTAATAGCCTTGCGATTGACATTTGCATAACGAGCCTCATCCACCCCTGTTATGGGGCATTTCCGCAGCGTACGAATTTGTGACCGCGTGGTCGGGCAAAGGTGGAGTGTATCCGGCGGATTGGTGGGTTCCCAGGCGGCAATTTTCGGTTGGTATGCAAAACATGTGCGGTGAGATTTCTATAGGCTGCGGGACGTAGGCCTTAGATACGCAAGTGCACATCGGCGGGTCGTCAAACAGTAGATAGTTTGAATATTCTGTCTCGCCAGGTGTGCTCATACATGGAAGTGAGACTATGACCGTAAGTGAGCAGACAGATACTCGTATTGACCTGATTTGGTTGTCTGAGCAGGACATGATTGAAGCTGGTGTCACCGACGCCGCGAAGTGCGTGGAGACCATGGAAGAGACCCTGGTCCTGTTAGATAAGGGTGATTATCGGATGGCGGGGGCGTCGGCGAATTCGCATGGCGCGCAGATCAACTTCCCCGATGAGCCAGAGCATGAGGGCATGCCGGCGAATGGCCCGGATCGTCGTTTCATGGCGATGCCCGCGTACATCGGCGGCCGCTTCAATAACACTGGCGTGAAGTGGTACGGCTCCAACACGGAAAATCGTAAGCATGATTTGCCACGTTCTATTCACGTGTTTGTTCTCAATGACACGGTCACGGGCGCACCGAAGGCGATTATGTCTGCGAACTTGCTCTCTGCTTACCGCACGGGCGCGGTGCCGGCAGTTGGTGTGAAGCACCTGGCGGTGGAGAATGCCGAAGAGGTGGGCATCATCGGGCCGGGTGTTATGTCACGCACCATCTTGGCATCATCGCTCACGCAGCGCCCAACCATCAAACGGGTCAAGATTAAGGGCCGTACGCCGGAGTCCACGGAGCGCACCGCCACCTACCTGCGCGAGCAGCACCCAGGAATTGAATTCACCGTTGTCGAAACGGAGCAAGAAGCGATTGAGAACTCCGATATTCTCATCGCTGGTACGTCCACCTCCCCGGATGGGCCGCAGGGTTTCCCTTACTTCAAGAAGGAATGGCTTAAGCCCGGCGCGCTGGTCTTGGCGCCCGCAGCAGCGCGTTTCGATGATGACTTCATCACCGATGGCGGCGCCCGCCTAGTTGTTGACTACAAGGGCCTTTACGCCGAGTGGTTCAACGAGAACGGACCTGATGTTACCTACGAGCGCTTGCTGGGTATTCCTGGAAACCGCTGGTGGGACATGGTTCAAGAAGGAACCTTAAAGGAATCAGACATCGCCAATATCGGCGCCATCGCGGACGGCAAGGCACCGGGGCGAAGCAATGATGAGGAGATTTTCTTCTACTCCATCGGCGGCATGCCCGTGGAAGACGTAGCATGGGCCACAGATGTCTACGAAGAGGCATTAAATAAGAACTTGGGCACACCGCTTAATTTGTGGGACTCCCCCGCGTTGTCCTAGTTCGCGCACGATCTAAACCAACAATCACACACGAAGGCGTGTTTTTACAGTGAGCTTTAAAGCTTCCTCAGTTCAAGACGTAATCGACTTTATTCAGGCTGAGGAGGTGCGCTATTTGGATATCCGTTTCAGCGATATTTTCGGCGCTGAGCACGCGTTGACTGTGCCCGCCCGCCTTCTCTCGGAAGAAACTGCCAGCGAAGGCTTTGCTTTCGATGGATCGTCTATCCCCGGCTTCGCCACCGTGGATAAGTCGGACATGGTGGTTATCCCGGATCCGGAGACGGCCTACGTTGATCCGTTCCGCGATCACAAGACTTTGAACATGCAGTTCTTTGTTCGGGATCCGCTCTCGCAGACCTCGTACAGCCGTGATCCGCGCTCCATCGCGCAAAATGCCCAGGAGTATTTGAAGGATACCGGCATCGCTGATACTTGTTCCATCGGTGCCGAGGCGGAGTTCTACGTCTTTGATTCCGTACGCTACTCCTCCGGCGTCAACCATTCCTTCCACCACGTTGATTCGGATGAGGGTTGGTGGCGCTCGGGCGAGGAAACCATGATGGATGGCAGTCCCAATAGAGGCAATCAGATTCGCATCAATGATGGCTACTTCCCTGTCGCGCCCTACGACAAGACCATCCCGGTGCGCGATGACATTGTCTACAACTTGGAGAAAATCGGCTTCGATATTGAACGTTTCCATCATGAGGTGGCCACCGGCGGTATCCAGGAGGTCAACTACAAATACTCCGATCTGCTGCACGCCGGCGATGACATGCAGGCTTTCAAGTACATCGTCCGCAACACCGCTGAGGCCCACGGCCAGACGGCAACGTTTATGCCTAAGCCATTGGCTGGCGATGGTGGCTCCGGCATGCACGCCCACCAATCCCTTTGGAAGGACGGCAAGCCACTTTTCTACGATGAGACCGGCTACGCAGGGCTTTCCGATATTGCCCGCTACTACATCGGCGGCCTCCTCAAACACGCACCAGCGGTCCTGGCTTTAACCAACCCCACGGTCAATTCCTACCGCCGCCTCTACTCCGGATTCGAGGCACCAGTCAACCTCGCCTACTCCCAGTCAAACCGCTCTGCTGCTATCCGCATCCCACTGACCGGCGATAATCCGAAGGCCAAGCGTATCGAATTCCGCGCGCCTGACCCATCCGCTAACCCCTACCTCGCATTCACCGCGCAGCTAATGGCAGGTATCGACGGCATCATCAACCGCATCGACCCCGGCGAGCCCGTTGACAAGGACCTCTACGAGCTCGACCCCGAAGAGCTCAAGGACATCCCCCGCGTTCCGCATTCGCTGGAAGCATCTCTCGATGCCCTCGAAAAGGACCACGACTTCCTCACAGCCGGCAACGTGATGAGCGAAGACTTCCTCGACGCCTACGCCCGCCTCAAATTCGACCGCGAAATCCAACCCCTGCGCCAAGGCCCATCACCAAAAGAATTCGAGCTCTACTACAACGTGTAGACAGTTAATGAGCAGCTAAAGAGGCCCTCCTTCATTTCCATACAGAAGTAGGGCCTCAACTTTGGGGTTTGTGTGCTTACGCCCGGATTATGTCGATAGCAATGTCAGGAAATTCATGTTTAAGCATTTCAATGCGTGCCTTCAAGAACGCATTCGTATATCCACGGCCTCGCACATCCAACAAAATCATCTGAGGCATTCCCTCTGGAAGTTGGAGTTTCCTATACGCGATCTGATTACGAAGGGTTACTCGCAGCGAATTAAAGTTCTGTTCCAAGTCATAGTTCTTCACTTCGACTGCGATTTCACGATTACCTTTCTTAAAAACTACGTCTGGCCTCACGGAACCTGCCTCACTACGAGGCACTACTTTTCCGTTTAAGTAGGACTTTTGTTCAGTTCCACCATATTTCCACAGTGCATACAGCTCGGATTCTCTCGGCCCCGGCACTTTGGGATTCGAGCGGCTCGGAAGTGGAAGCGCTTTTGCTTTTCCGATTCCTCCTCCGACGACTCCGGCAATTGCGCCCCACTTCAGACCTTCACTGGCGGCTACCGCGGCATCCTTCAAGGCAGCATTTAAATCACCAGTCTCAATAGCCGTAACGGCTCCGCTAACAACCCCACCTAAAGCTGCGCCCGAAATAGCACTGGCGGCACCAGTTTTCGCCGCAACCGCAAACACGACTGCTGCCGTGCTTGCTCCGGCAGGCGCTGCCAAAAGCGAGATTGTGACGGCAACTAGAATTACGCCTGCGCCAATAGCAACATTTCGCGTAATTCGGTCAAGTGAATCGTCGTATGATTCCCTCGCTCGCACCTCTGTCTGACCATCACTGCCAAGCGAGAATACATAGCTCGTATCTTGAAACTGGTCTTCAATCTCCGAGAGAGTGTAGCCAAAATAGATATTTTCCTGGGAGTTAAAAGCCAGTTCATCAATGTATTCTTGCGAGACGTAGCTGGCAGTTATGTCCTGGATCGCGTAGTCATCACTGGCAAGCTCGCTTTCGGCGGAGGCAAGAACTTGGTCCTCGACGTACTGGAGATGGTCAGCATCCCCGAACGAAGCAAAACTAGGTTCCACGCTGGGCTCTGCGTTGTATTCAGGTATTTCGCTAAGGGTTGGAAGCTCGGACGTAGTATTTGCAACCTCAGTGGCAGTATTTCCTGGAGCTGAACAACCAGACGAGAACACGGTTAGGGCAATCAGGCCAGCCAATAGTTTTCGCATCATGCTTCAGCCTGGTCCGTTCTCCTATTACTTATCCCCTGCGATCGCCGGTAGAAGAAGATTGCTGCCAATAGAAGAAGTGCACCGATGATTGAAAGGATCACAATAAACGCGACGGTCCCATTGCCACTGCGTTCGCTTTCATCAGCTACATCATTTGTGGGCTCAAGTGGATCGACCACATCTGTTTTATCCTGATCTGCGGCTGTCGATTCTTCAGCAGTCGCATCAAGCGATTCATTTATTTCAGATTCCGCTGAAGTCGCGTTTGCGAGAATCAGGGAACCGTCATCCGCGATCGTTGCCCCAGTGTCTAGCATCGTCTTGATTTCAGAAAGCGGAAGCCCAGTTTTGGCATGAGCTTTCAAAATAGTGTCGGTCCCAACATAGATGGTCTTTACAGTCTCACTATCGGTGTATCGATTTCGGACCGTGATGGTATAGACCCCTTCATCGGTGTACTCGCTTCCATCCCGAGCTGGTCGATTAAAACGGGTATCCTCCACTAGCCCATCTGCGCCAGCGTTTAAGGTTGCTCGTTTCAAATCGATATCCAGGTACCGCGACTTTGCCAGATCTAACCGGAATCCGTCTTCTGTTGAGGCTTCATTTACTAGTTCAGAACCAGTGGCGAGGTCGATGGGAAATACCATGTTGTTTCCATTCCGGACAGAGAATTTGAAAGAAACCTGGTAGTTGGAATAGGAGTACGCAGGTTTCCACCCGAATACATCCACCCGAGGCCGCTTAATTTCATAATCTAAAGCGACTTCATAATCGCCTTCTTCAAAGACTTTAACTTCGGTGTCCGCTCCTTGTGAGCCCTCGGCCGCCAGAAAATCCCGGTACAGCTCGGTATTGGACTCGTTCTTGTGATTTGTCTGTTTCACAATCAACATTCCGCGTCCAAAGTTTTGCTGCTCTACCCCGAACTTTTGATCCCAGCCATTTTTATCCTCTGAAACTGACAGTTTTTCAGAATCGTTTAAATTATCGATGTCTTGGCTGAGGTCGAAAGACAGAGTGACAGTGTCTCCAACATTTTTGAGCAGAACCGTCGTTCCGTGATTGTTTTCGGTGACTCTGGTAAATCCGCTGACCAGGAAGTCACCCATTTCCCAGCCCCAGTGGGGATCGTCTTTATCGACCAGGTCCCGTCCGGAATACCCATTGTCTTTTCCTGTGTTAACAAGGGAGTTCTTCCCCATGACAAATTCAGCATCTTCCGCGACTGCTGTCGGAGAGCAAAGCCCAATGCCTAGTAAAAGCACGAGCAAAACACCAGAGAAAGCCTTGAAGGACCGGATGAGATTCACGTTATTCACATTAGTGTATCTACTAATGTAAACACCTCTCGGGAAGCAAATGTATCTAAACAATTGTCACTGACAGTCGCTTTATGCCCAAGCCCTTGGCTGGCGATGACGTTTCCGGCCAGCCGCTCTTCTTCGATGAGACCGGCAAGCGGAGCTTTTCGATGTCCCTCGGCTACAAGGTTTTGCTGGCTTCTCGGCATGAAAAAGAGCTGGTGGGTCGTTAGAGTACATCGACTAACCCCTTCCTCTATTGACGCGAAATCCTTATATACTCATGGCACGTCCGCAGAGTGCTTAACACCATTAGAGTTTCTGCTTTCAGAAAATTTGGATGACGACTTTGACTACTTCATTGGATAACTCCCCGCTCGATGCAGCCAGCGTCGAGCAAGCACGGAGTCTGCGTGCCATCCCCAAATCGAAACTTGCCAAATAGGCTTCAATTTCGCCTCGTACTTATGCTCGATATCTCGATGAGGGTTTTCCGGACGATATGAGGAACTCGCTCAGCACCTCACACCCAGATACGCTTGAGGTATCAAATATCAATTTCCGCGCCGGCCGGAAGGCACAAACAGCACACCGAGAAGCTGCCATCACCAACGGCAATTTGCTGACCCAAGTCGATTCTTATCTTCGCGAGAAATACAGGATTCAAGGTCTAGGCTGGGTTGACCTATCCCACGAGACATCGAAGCTTGCCGCACAGCTACTTCGTCAAGCTTGGGGCCTCGGTATTGGCCCAGCACCGAATATGGTTCAGCTCTGCGAATCGCGAGGAATTTTCCGTCTACGGTCTAACCGATACTGCACACTCCGTGGGCGCATTTTCTACCTGGGTTGGGCCACGTCCCCTCATCTTCACATCGCGACAGAATACGCCTGAGCACAGCCGTTTCGATATCGCTCATGAGCTCGGACACCTAGTTTTGCACCACAATTCCACAGGAGGTGACAACGCCCAGCAGGAGAAAGAAGCCGATGCTTTCGCATCAGAGATTCTTATCCCCCAGGCGGCGCTCAAGGCTTACTTACCCAAGTCGCCAAATCTCTCGCAGATCTTCGACTTCAAGGCCGTATACAAAGTGTCCGCACTTGCCACCGTGGTTTCATTACACCGAGCAGACATACTCAGCGATGATGCCTATAAGCGTCGTTGCGCCGCGCTTAACCAACGGGGATCCAAAGATGGCGAGCCAAACGGGAGGCTACATTTTGAACGCTCTTGAATCTTTGACCAGGCATTCGATAAGAAAAACCCAAAGTTCCAGTCCCGCAAAGATGTGGAAATGTAGCTCGACCTACCTCAAGATGTGGTCGACGCTGGGACCTTCGCTACCAAATTGTTGGTAGTCGCGTAGACCTCTCCTGAGTGCCCCACCGGCAAAACTGGTCAGGCCCTCCTTTTACGAGCATATCGTCTTATTTCACGACACCGCTGCCTAGTTCAAACTGAAGGAATAGCTGCCAGTCAGACCGTTATGGATTTCGACGGAATAGCTCTGGCCGTTAGCATTAGCCCCCTCGATAAGAGACTCGACTTCCTGTGCGTTGTAATAACGGCTCAGCCCCAAGTACAGCAGCAGCAACAGGAACATCCCCACCACAATAATTGCGCTAACCACCAAGGGCGCTGTTGCTCGAGATTCCGTCTTGACGGTGTCTACTTCTGGCATTCGAACCGGTATCCTCCCGCGTGCTTGGCTGCCCCAGAGTCAGTGCCAACCGTGTCGCAGCTAGCGAACACCAGGGATTTCGGCCGCCATCGTATCACGGGCCAATCAGCACCTGCTTTCGCATGTGGAAGTGTTTATGGCCAAGAAGATAGCCCCATCGCCGGAAAAATACAGCTGTGACAAACACAACAAATGGGTTCAATGGAGACCTTTGGGCGCCTCAATACCTATAAACCTATAGGCAGTTTTAGCACGTCAGAGCCACGGCGAGGATCACAGGAAATAATGACCGGAAGATCGGGAAACAACCGTGATGACGTGCGCGAGCATATTTCTACCTATACATTGATAGGAATATTGAGATCCATCTGTTAGTTTATAGATATTCCGCTTTGGGCAGCCCTGCCCAAAGCAGGAGAACTTGCATATCTATTGAACTATGAGGAGCATCCCATGGCCTTCGCAACCGTTTCCGACGTAGTCGAGTACATCAAACAAGAGGGCATCCGTTTCCTGGATGTGCGCTTTACCGATGTGCCTGGCACCGAGCACCACTTCACTATCCCTGCAGAGGCATTTGATGAGGATGCGGCCGAAAATGGCTTGGCATTCGATGGCTCTTCGGTGCGCGGTTTCACGTCGATCGATGAGTCAGATATGACTTTGTTGCCGGATCCTGCGACGGCGACCTTGGATCCGTTCCGCATTGAAAAAACGTTGAACATGAAGTTCTTCGTTCATGATCCTCTGACTTTGGAGCCATATGCCCGCGACCCACGCAACGTGGCTCGCAAGGCGGAGGAGTACTTAGGCTCCACTGGTATCGCAGATACGTGTAACTTCGGCGCGGAAGCAGAGTTCTATCTGTTTGATTCGGTGCGTTATGCCACCGAGACCAACACGGGTTTCTATGAGGTGGATTCGAACGAGGGCTGGTGGAACCGCGGCAAGAAGACCAACCTGGACGGCACGCCGAACCTAGGCTCCAAGGTGCGCGTGAAGGGCGGATACTTCCCCACCGCGCCTTATGACCAAACGGTTGACGTGCGTGATGAGATGGTCACCAACTTGCAGGGCGCGGGCTTTGATATTGAGCGCTACCACCATGAGGTTGGCAGCGGCGGCCAGCAGGAGATCAACTACCGCTTCAACACGTTGTTGCATGCGGCGGATGATATTCAGTCTTTCAAGTACATCATCAAGAACACCGCGGTAAAGAACGGCAAGACGGCAACGTTTATGCCAAAGCCGCTGGCCGGTGACAATGGTTCCGGTATGCACGCGCACCAGTCGCTGTGGAAGGACGGTTCACCGTTGTTCTACGATGAGGCTGGCTACGGTGGGCTCTCAGACATCGCGCGCTACTACATCGGCGGCATCTTGCACCACGCACCAGCGGTTCTGGCGTTTACCAACCCGACGCTGAACTCCTACCACCGCCTGGTCCCAGGCTTTGAGGCGCCAATCAACTTGGTGTACTCACAGCGCAACCGCTCAGCGGCAATCCGCATCCCGATTACGGGCTCCAACCCGAAGGCAAAGCGCATCGAGTTCCGCGCGCCGGATCCATCAGGCAACCCATACTTCGGTTTCGCCGCGATGATGATGGCGGGCTTGGACGGCATCAAGAACCGCATCGAGCCACACGCGCCGGTGGATAAGGACCTCTACGAGCTTCCACCAGCAGAGCAGGCTTCCATCCCGCAGGCACCAACCTCCCTGGAGGCCGCGCTGAAGGCACTGGGTGAAGACCACGAGTTCCTCACCGAAGGCGACGTGTTCTCTGAGGATCTCATTGAGACCTACATCCAGTACAAGTTCGACAACGAGATTTCGCCTGTCCGCCTGCGCCCAACCCCGCAGGAATTCGAGATGTACTTCGACTGCTAAGTCGCACCCCGAAAATGATTGTGGGTCGCTGACTAGCGCCGCGGCTAGTTCCAACCCCTGGATTTGGCCTCGGCGCTTCAGCCACCCCTGGAGCAAAGAGGCAAACCCATGGATTTGAGACCAGGCCCGCAGGGCTTGTACAACCCAGAATTTGAGAAGGATTCCTGCGGTGTCGCATTCATCGCAGACATGTACGGACGCGCAACCCGCGAGATTGTGGACAAGGGCATTCAGGCCCTGGTCAACCTAGAACACCGCGGCGCGGCAGGCGCAGAGACGAATACGGGCGATGGCGCCGGCATTCTCATGCAGGTTCCAGATGCTTTTTGTCAGGCAGTGGCTGCCGATGCCTCCTTCCAGCTTCCGCAGGCAGGTGCCTATGCCACCGGCATCGCATTTTTGCCGCGCAAGCGCATGGCGATGTTGGATGCGAAGCGTGAGATTGAAGCGATTGCTCGTGAAGAAGGCGCGCGCGTTCTTGGCTGGCGCACCGTGCCCACCGATCCTTCGGAGTTGGGCCGGATGGCGTACGAAGCCATGCCGCACTTTGAGCAGATCTTCCTTACCGCTGAGCGCGACGGCCGCCTGTTGGAGGGCATCGAACTGGACCGCGTGATGTTCTTTATCCGCAAGCGCTGCGAGCGCGAGCTGGGTACCAAAAATGGTGAGGACACTATTTACTTCCCATCACTATCGGCACGCACGATGGTGTACAAAGGCATGCTCACCACCCCGCAGCTGGCGGGCTTTTACACGGACTTGCGCGACCCGCGCATGGAATCAGCGATTGTGCTGGTGCACTCGCGCTTTTCCACCAACACCTTCCCGTCCTGGCCACTGGCCCACCCTTTCCGCTTGGTCGCGCACAACGGTGAGATCAACACGGTCAAGGGCAATGAAAACTGGATGCATGCGCGCGAAGCGCTGATTCGTTCTGAAGAGCTCGGACCGCTCGACCGCGTGCTGCCAGTCTGCGCGCCATCCGGTTCAGACACCGCTGTCTTCGATGAAGCACTCGAATTGCTGCACCTGGGCGGGCGCTCCCTGCCGCACGCGGTCATGATGATGATTCCGCAGGCTTGGGAGCATGCAGATAACATCGCGCCGCAGCTGCGTGATTTCTATGAGTACCATTCCTGCCTCATGGAGCCATGGGATGGCCCGGCGGCCGTCGCGTTCACGGACGGCACGCTGGTTGGCGCCACCTTGGACCGCAATGGTCTGCGCCCGGGCCGCATCTGGATTACAGATGATGGCTTGGTGGTTATGGCATCGGAAGCCGGCGTGCTAGATATTGACCCGAGCCGCGTGGTCAAGCGCACCCGCGTGCAGCCAGGACGTATGTTCTTGGTGGACACCAATGCCGGCCGCATCATCGAAGATGAGGAAATCAAGGACAAGTTGGCAACGGCTGCTCCTTATGGGAAGTGGATTCGCAGCAACTTCGTTCCAATTGAAAAGCTGCCGCAAACGCGCTATGAGTACATGCCGCATGACCGCGTGGTATTGCGCCAGCGCGTCTTCGGTATCACCGAAGAAGACGTGGACCTGATTATCAAGCCGATGGCGCTAACCGGCGCTGAGGCGATTGGTTCCATGGGTTCAGATACCCCGATTGCAGCACTGTCTTCACGCCCGCGCATGCTTTTCGATTTCTTCGCTCAGCGCTTTGCGCAGGTCACCAACCCGCCGTTGGACTCTATCCGCGAGAAGAACATCACCTCCATGTTCACCCTCCTGGGTGCACAATCGGATGTGCTCAACCCGGATGCCAATGCCGCACGCCGCATTCATCTGGACGGCCCAGTGTTGAATAACCATGAGTTCACCACCCTGGTCCACGCCAATGATGAAGGCAAGGCTGAGCCTTTTGGTTCCGCCGTCATTCACGGGCTCTACCCGGTAGCGCACCACGGCAAGGGCCTGCGCGAGGCTATCAACAAGGTTCTTCGCGAGGTCGATGCCGCCGTTGCCGCCGGCAAGTCCCTCATCGTGCTCTCTGACCGCGACTCCGATGAGCGCTTCGCACCTATCCCGTCACTGCTGCTGACTTCTGCAGTGCATCAGCACATGGTCGCCGCGCGCACCCGCACCCGGGCATCGTTGGTTATTGAGTCCGGCGATGCCCGCGAGGTCCACCACCTCGCCATGCTGATTTCCTTCGGCGCAGACGCGATTAACCCCTACATGGCTTTTGAGACCATCGATGAGCTGCGCCTAGCCGGCCAGCTCGACGAGCTCAGCCTGGATGAGGCCTGCTCCAATTACGTCACCGCGGCCACCACGGGTGTGCTCAAGGTGATGTCCAAGATGGGTATCGCTACCGTCGCCTCCTACCGCGGCGCACAGTTCGCCGATGTCACGGGCCTGCACCAGGACCTGCTGGATAACTACTTCGGCGGCGCGAACTCACAAATCTCCGGCGCCGACTTGGAAGACCTCGCGGCCGACGTGGAAGCACGCCACCGCAGTGCTTTCCTGCCGCGCCCGGAAGAAAACGCACACCGCGACTTAGAGCTGGGCGGTGAATACAAGTGGCGTCGCGAGGGCGAGTTCCACCTGTTTAACCCAGAGACCATCTTCAAGCTGCAGCACGCCACGCGCACCGGCAAGTATGAGATTTTCCAGGACTACACCCGCGCGGTCAATGACCAGTCCCAGCGCCTGGCCACTATCCGCGGCATGATGGAATTTCACTCCGACAGGCCAGCTATCTCGGTGGATGAGGTGGAGCCAGTCGAGGACATCGTCAAGCGCTTTAGCACCGGTGCCATGTCTTATGGCTCTATCTCCGCCGAGGCGCATGAAACCCTGGCTATTGCTATGAACCGTCTGAAGGGCATGTCCAATTCCGGTGAGGGCGGTGAGGACCCGAAGCGTTTTGAGATGGAGCCCAACGGCGACTCCCGCCGCTCTGCTATCAAGCAGGTGGCATCGGGACGTTTCGGTGTGACCAGCCACTACCTCAACAACTGCACGGACATCCAGATCAAGATGGCACAGGGCGCAAAGCCGGGTGAGGGCGGCCAGCTCCCACCGAACAAGGTCTACCCATGGATCGCCGAAGTGCGTATCACCACCCCAGGCGTGGGGCTTATCTCCCCACCGCCGCATCATGACATCTACTCCATTGAGGACCTAGCCCAGCTGATTCATGATTTGAAGTCCGCCAACCCGGATGCCCGCATCCACGTCAAGCTGGTGGCGGAGCAAGGTATCGGTGCTGTGGCAGCAGGTGTATCCAAGGCGCATGCCGATGTCGTCCTTGTCTCCGGACATGACGGCGGCACGGGCGCATCGCCACTCACTTCACTCAAGCACGCCGGCGGCCCGTGGGAGCTCGGCCTGGCAGAGACCCAGCAAACGCTGCTGCTCAACGGCCTGCGCGATCGCATCCGCGTGCAGTGCGATGGCCAGCTCAAGACCGGCCGCGACGTCATGATTGCCGCCCTGCTCGGCGCTGAAGAGTTCGGCTTTGCCACCGCCCCGCTGGTGGTGGAGGGCTGCATCATGATGCGAGTGTGCCACCTGGATACCTGCCCGGTGGGTATTGCTACCCAGGACCCTGGCCTGCGCAAGAAGTTCACCGGCCGTGCCGAGCACGTGGTCAACTTCTTCACCTTCATCGCCCAAGAAGTCCGCGAATACCTAGCCCAGCTCGGTTTCCGCTCCATCGATGAAGCCGTCGGCCAAGCCCAAGTCCTTCGCCAACGTGTCGCCGACGGCACCGTCAGCGACACGAACAGAAACACATCCGCCGCACCATCCCAAACACAGCGCGCTGACAAACTGGATCTCTCCCCCATCTTTGAGCGCGTGGAGTCTCCGTATTTCCGCAACCAGAACCTGCGCCAAACCAAAGCGCAGGATCATTCCCTGGAGCAGGCATTGGACAACCAGATCATCGCTGATACGCAGTTGACTATCGATGCCGCCGCGGCCAAGCACTCAGTCAACGCACCAAGTTGGATGGCAACAGGCAACAACCCCACCGCGCGATTGCACTACGCGGTGTCCAACCGTGACCGTTCGGTGGGCACCATGGTGGGCTCACGCATTACCCGCGCCGCGGGTGCCAAGGGCTTGCCAACCGATACCATCAACGTCTCCCTGACAGGTTCCGCCGGCAACTCCTTCGGCGCGTTCATTCCAGCTGGTCTGACACTGGATCTGGAAGGCGACGCTAACGACTTCGTGGGCAAGGGCCTATCTGGCGGGCGCATCATTGTCCGGCCATCAGAAAACAGCCCGAAGCAGTTGAAGAACAACCCGGATATCATCGCCGGCAATGTCACCGCGTACGGTGCCACCAGCGGTGAGCTGTTTATCCGCGGTGCTGTGGGCGAGCGCTTCTGCGTGCGCAACTCCGGTGCGACTGCCGTGGTGGAAGGAATTGGCAATCACGGCTGTGAGTACATGACCGGCGGCACCGTGGTTATTGCGGGTGAGATTGGTGAGAACTTCGGCCCCGGCTTTACCGGCGGCACCGCATACATCCTGCGCTCCCCAGAAGTCCTGGCACGCCTGAACAAGGACGTGGCCAATGCCGTGGAAGAACTCACCCAAGAAGATGAAGCCTTTCTGGCAGAAACCTTGGCCAAGCACATCACGCTGACGGGTTCCACCATCTCTGCTACCCCACAGGATTTTCTCAAGGTGGTTCCTACCCCGTACCGCAAGGTGCTTAACATCATCGCCGCAGCCAAAGCTGACGGCCGCGACGCCAACAACGCGATTATGGAGGCTGTGAAGTAATGGCTGACCCACATGGATTTCAGAAGTTTAACCGCGCGGCCCCCGCGCACCGCCCGGTGCCACTGCGGTTGATGGATTACCGCGAGGTCTATGAGAAGGCTCCCGCGGGCCAGATTGAGCAGCAGGCATCGCGCTGCATGGACTGCGGTGTGCCGTTTTGTCACGAGGGCTGCCCGCTGGGCAATATCATCCCGGAGTGGAATGACCTGGTGCGCCAGGACCGCTGGCGCGAGGCCTATGACCGCCTGCATGCCACCAATAATTTCCCGGAGTTTACCGGCCGTTTGTGCCCCGCCCCGTGTGAGGGCGCGTGCGTGCTGGGTATTAATGATGACGCCGTGTCCATCAAGGACGTGGAGTTAGCGATTGTGGAACGTGCCTTTGAAGAGGGCTGGACCACCCCGATTACTCCAACGTTGGATACCGGCATGCGCGTTGCCGTCGTCGGTTCTGGACCTGCGGGCCTTGCCGCAGCGCAGCAGCTGACACGCGCCGGTCACGGCGTCACCGTGTATGAGCGCGATGACCGCCTGGGCGGGTTGATGCGTTATGGCGTGCCGGAGTACAAGATGGAAAAGAAGTGGATTGACCGCCGCTTGGATCAGATGCGCGCTGAGGGCACTGAGTTTCGCACCGGTATCTCTCCTACCGCCGCAGACCTCAACGCTTTTGACGCCGTCATCATGGCCACCGGCACCCCGGTTGCCCGCGACCTGGACATCCAAGGCCGCGACTTAAACGGCATCTACCCCGCCATGGAATACCTCACCTGGCAAAACCGCGTGAATGAGGGCGACTATGATTCTTCCGCAATCAGCGCAAAGGGCAAGAAGGTTGTCATCATCGGCGGCGGCGATACCGGCACCGACTGCTTCGGCACCGCCCTGCGTCAGGGCGCGGCTTCTGTCACCCAGTTTGATATCCGCCCCCGCGCCCCGAAGGACCGCGCGTCTTCTACCCCATGGCCGATGTACCCGCTGCAGTACCGCGTGGCCACCGCCCATGAGGAGGGCGAATACACAATTACCGGCGATGAGTCCGCCGATGAAATCGCAGCCCTGGGTCTTGCCACTAAAACTCCCGGCACTACCTTGGGCAACCGCACCTTCTCCGTCAACACCGTCGAGTTCAAAGGCGACAACGGCGAGGTCACCCAACTTCACGGCAAGCAGGTCGAAGTCATCAACGGCCGCCGTGAGCTTATCGATGGCACCGATTTCACCCTCGACGCCGACCTCGTCCTCATCGCCCTTGGTTTCCAGGGCGCTGAACGCGGCGGCCTCATCCACGAACTTGGTGTCTCCTTCGACCAACGCAACCGCATGGTCCGCGATAACGACTACCGCGCCGAAACCAGGCCACTGTTCCCTGGTTTCAAGCCACCCGTCTACATCGCCGGCGACAACGGCCGCGGCCAATCCCTGATTGTGTGGGCTATCGCCGAGGGCCGCGCCGCCGCCGCTGCCGCCGACCGCGACCTCATGGGCGAATCCGCCCTGCCCATCCCCGTCACCCCACGCACCAGTCCACTGACCGTCTAGTCACCCGACCCGACGACAACCACCACCGAAAGGACCAACCAAGCTCAGACACAAAGCACAGACATCACAGATTCGAGCTCCAGAACAAGAAGATGCGCGCAGCCCCCGCTGCGCGCATCTTCTTTCAGTATCTAGTTCAGCTCAAGAGGAGACAGAACTACTCTCCAAGAGCCGCCGCTACCAGGCCATCAAACAATGGGTGCGGACGCGTTGGACGCGACTTGTACTCCGGGTGCGCTTGTGTAGCCACTAAGTACGGGTGAACGTCCTTCGGATACTCCACGAACTCGACCAGCTGTCCGTCAGGCGACGTCCCTGAGAACACCAGCCCGGAGCCGTCCGCAATCTGCTCACGGTAAGCATTGTTGACCTCATAGCGGTGCCTGTGACGCTCTGAGACCTCCACGCCACCATAAACACCTGCTACGACAGAACCTTCTTGCAGCACCGCCGGGTACGCACCTAAGCGCATGGTTCCACCCAAGTCTGCCTCGCCTGCTACCGCTGCTTGTTGCTCTGCCATCGTCGCAATTACCGGAGCCGAAGTAGACGGATCAAACTCGGTGGAAGAAGCATCAGAAATACCAGCATTTCGCGCAGCTTCCAGCACCGTGCACTGCAGACCCAAGCACAGACCCAACAACGGCAGCTTGTTCTCACGCGCATAAGTAATCGCCGCAATCTTGCCTTCGATACCGCGTCCGCCGAATCCGCCCGGCACCACGATGGCATCCAGCGCACTCAACTGCCCCGCTGCATCCGTCTCACAGTCATCAGAAGTAATCCACTTGATATTCGCCTTCGCATGATGGGCAAACGCCGCATGACGCACCGCCTCCGCTACAGACAAATACGCGTCTTGGAGATCAATATATTTACCCACGATGCCAACGGTGACCTCACGCCGCGGATTTCGCACGCGCTCCAACAAATCACCCCACTGCGTCCAATCCACATCACGGAATGGCAAACCCAGCTTCCGAATAACAAAGGTATCCAAGTGCTCCTTATAAAGCACCTCCGGGATGTCATAGATGGACGGTGAATCCGGGCAGGAGACCACGCCTTCCTCTTCGACGTCCGCCATCAACGCAATCTTGTGCTTGAGCCCCTGCGGCACTTCACGATCACAGCGCAACACCACCGCATCCGGCACGATACCGATGGACCGCAACTCCGCCACGGAATGCTGCGTCGGCTTAGTCTTCAGCTCGCCTGACGTGCCCAGGTACGGCACCAATGAGCAGTGGATGAAGAAGATATTCTCACGCCCCACCGCGTGACGCACTTGGCGCGCTGCTTCGAGGAACGGCTGCGATTCAATATCGCCGACCGTGCCACCAATTTCTGAAATCACCACATCCGGCGCATTACCGTCCGCATCTGGCTCTGCCATGGCGAGCACACGGTCTTTAATTTCATCCGTAATATGCGGAATCACCTGCACGGTCTTACCCAGGTACTCCCCGCGACGTTCCTTCGCGATAACTGAGGAGTACACCTTACCGGTGGTCACATTCGCATTCTTGGTCAAATTCCGGTCAAGGAACCGCTCATAGTGGCCCAAGTCTAGGTCTGTCTCTGCACCATCTTCAGTGACAAAGACTTCTCCATGCTCAAAGGGATTCATAGTACCCGGGTCAACGTTGAGGTAAGGGTCCAGTTTCTGCATGGTCACGGACAATCCCCGGGAGATGAGCAACTGCCCCAGCGACGCCGCTGTCAGGCCTTTACCCAGGGAGGATACAACGCCTCCGGTGACGAAAACGAACTTGGTCTGACGGGATATACGAGGTGGCATAATGCACCTTTCTGGCTACAAGTCTCTTCGCCAAAAGCACCCGCGATCACAAAAGCCGCAGGCACATTCTGTACGACCTACGGGCTTTCAGCTTATCATTCTCCAAAACCGATTTCAATACCTGGATAGAAATCCCAATAAAAGGCCAGGCCCCACCCTAAAACTCATACCTTAAAATCCACCGGACACATCCAAAGTGAAGCCTAGTCAGTCACTCAAATTCCATCGACTTCCCCGAAGCTCAAGGTTTAGCTCAGGCCCTTCTCTGCCTCGTAATCAGCAATAATCTTCTTCAACTGCGTATACAACGCAGGACCATACACCTCAGAAC
>JBCLTK010000011.1:0-64233 GCA_041226025.1 Corynebacteriaceae bacterium 6-324
CTTCGCTCTGCATCCATTTAGCGTGATTATTGTTGCGTGGTGTTAACGATGTACAGGTCGCACTTTGCTTCGGCCGCACTGAGACGTCCACGACTGAGGATTCCGATACGTTGTCGTTGGATCTGTACCGCCGCGTTATTGAAAGCCCTGAGTCCTTTCCGGTTAAGGGAGATGCAGACTTTGTGGCTCGCGGAAATTACTCCTACGCTCTAGTCGAGGCAACGGGAGATGACCATCCGGAGCTCCTACTTATGACTGATGGGATGGAGTTTTCTCCGGTTAGCGTCTTCACTACAGAAGGCGACCGTCTCGTACAAGCTGAAGGAGTTTTGATCGATGGCGCTGCTGGCGCTGGCGGTCAGCGGCTGCGGGTTAAGGGGTCGAATTCAGGAGCTGGTCTATATCAAGTCGACCATCACTCTATGTCTGTTGAGGGTCAGAGCACCCTATATGGCATTGAAGAGGGATCCATTTCTCCTTTTCAAGAACCGGAAACCTTCCTGTTGGCTAACCCACTTCCTGATCACCACGAGATTGAATGGTTCGATACTGAGGACTCTTCTGGTCTGGAATCATTACCAGGCTATGACAGTTCGACGCTCAGCATTTCAGAGCCGGTCGAGTCCACGAAAGCCCCTGTCGTTGATGATGCAGATGCACAGAAGCTAACAGGTGTTGTATATAAGAAGACCGCAGAGGAGTTGATGGAGGGAGTTCCAACTCCGAATGGGGAGTCGCTTGACCTTATCTTCTATACGTTGGTTCTTGATTCACCTACGACAGTGACAGGTAGACGGGCGGCACCTGACCCAGGAACAGCGTTCGTTGATGAGATTGCCTTGTCGGATCGTACTGGGTTTGATTGGTCTCCGTATGTTGGGGAGAGGATTACAGTTTCGACGACGACCGAGCATTTTTGGTTCCCCTCCGATACGAGCCTGCCATTGGGGATGGTCCGGATGGGAGAATTTGCGTTTGTCGACTAAACGGCCTTATAGGACTGCGGCCAGCCCTCAAATAAATGGAGCTAAGAAAGAGGTTGTTAACGCTAGCGCATGATGAGGTTGCCAGCGAAGTTTAGGGTGCCGAATACCAGCAGGAAAGTGGTCAGTCCGGCGAGGAAGATGATGAAGGCAAGGATGTTCCAGTGCTTTGTTTGATTGAGGTGAGCGAGGAACAGGCTGACGTACAGGGCGGCTGTGCCGCCTACGAAAATAGAGGCGCCGATGACTAAGCCCGGGATGGGTACGGCGACGGCCACGATATATGCAATGATGGCGACGGCGGCGAGCCCGATGAGATTGCGCGCTGTCCGCTTAATACTAAAATCCATGATTTCCCCCTAGGTATTGTGACCGCTAGTGGTCTTAGCCTAGCAGGAGCGCTAGAGGCGGAACAGGGGTGTTTGCGCGAGACGTTCGGAGGCTTCGCGTAAGACGTCGTGGCGCTTGCAGAAAGCGAAGCGGACGAGTGGCTTCCAGGTCTCCTTGTGGTCGCTGAAACCCGCCAGCGGGATAGCGGCAACCCCCTGGAGTTCGGGCAGACCCATGCAGTAGTCGGTGCCGTCGTCGAAACCGAGAGGGGAGACATCCGCGACTATGAAGTAGGTGCCGGCGGTGTCGTACACTTTGAGGCCGGCGTTGCGGAGGCCATCGGCAAGAATGTCTTTGCCCACCGCAAGGCTATCCACCATGCGGCGTAGCCAGGCGCGTTCATTGTTAATTGCGTGTGCGACGGCTGGCTGGAACGGGGTGGGGCCAACATAGGTCATAAACTGCTTGGCCTTGATGACGCCATCGAGAAGCGCTGGCTCAGCAATGGCCCAGCCGGTCTTCCAGCCGGTGGCATTGTAGGACTTCGCGGCAGAAGAGCTAGTCACGGTGCGGGACTTCATGCCGGGCAGTTCACTGATGCGGGTGTGCTGGTGGCCTTCGAAGGTGAGGTGCTCGTAGACTTCATCGGAAAGCACCGTGAGATCGTGATCAACGCAGATCCGCGCGAACTCTTCCAACGCCGCGCGGGAGAACACCGAACCGGTGGGGTTGTGCGGGGAGTTGATAATAACCATGGAGGTCTTATCCGTAATGGCCGCAGCAAATGCGGCGGTGTCCAAATCCCAGGTGCTCTCCACCTGACGCAGCGGGACGGAGACGCGCTGTGCGCCGGCCAGCGCGATGGCGGCGGCGTAGGCGTCATAATAAGGGTCAAAGACAATGACCTCAGAGCCGGGCTCAACAAGGCCCAAGACAGTGGCGGAAATGGCTTCCGTAGCGCCGACGGTAATCAGGACTTCTTCGGTGCTGACCCCACGGGAATCAGCCACAGCCGAGCGCAGCACCTCCACGCCCTTGCCGGGCGCGTACTGGTTGTTGCCGCGAGCAATTTCGCGCTGCGCAATCTCCAACATGCGTGGCGGGCCATCGGTGTCAGGAAAACCCTGACCGAGGTTGATCGCGTTGTGCTTGGCCGCCGCAGCGGACATGGTGGCGAAGATAGTCTCGCCAAAAGGCTGCAACCTGCGTACTGTCATGGGCCTTAGAGTACCAAGAGGTCGAACTTAGTTGCCTTAACATCGGTCAGGCGTTTGCGGGCGCGTTCCAGCATCTGCCACTGCTCTTGCGGAACGGACTTGCGCGCGATGTCAACGACTTCTTGATCCGGGGTGCCCCACGCAATCGGCATGGGAGTAATCTGCTGCCAGTGCTCACGCTCGTTGGAGTTGACCTGGCCAGACACCGCAGCCACCGGAACCTTGGTGCCCACGGTGCGGGTGGTAATCCCAGGGATGGCGGTCACGGTGCGCAGCGCTGCCGCCCAGCGCGGTGGGATCTTCGGGTCAACATTGGTGTTGACCAAAGACATCAGCACCATGTCACGCTCATTGACTTCCACAATCACCCCGGGCGCCAGTGGGTAGCGGTCATAGAGCTCTTGGGCCGTGCCCACCTTGCGCGCGGCGACAACACCAACAATGGCGCACATGATGCCGAAAAGTCCAAGGCCAAGCCCGACGGTGATACGCCAGGTGTCATCAATAAACAAGTACGTCGCCACGCCGGCGATAACCAGCAGTAGGCCCATAATCAGGCCAGATAGCCGCAGACGTCCTGAATCCTTCAGCAGCTCATTGTGCTTTTTCGCAAAAGCTTCGTCGACCTCAAACTTAAAAATCTTCATTGAGTCTCAATTCTACGTATCAGGATAAGAAATCTAGCGGCAGTATGGGCCTAGAGGTCGCTGGCGTCTAACAACCGGTAGGCATAGCCTTGCTCGGCCAAGAATCGTTGCCGGTGCAAAGCATAAGTTGCATCAATACTATCGCGAGTGACCAAGGTGTAAAACGTTGCTTCGCCTCCATCAACCTTTGGCCGAAGCAGTCGGCCAAGGCGTTGGGCTTCTTCTTGGCGTGAGCCAAAGGTGCCCGATAGCTGGATTGCCACGGCAGCTTCCGGCAGGTCAATGGAGAAATTAGCCACCTTGGAGACCACCAGCACTTGGATCTCGCCTTGGCGGAAGGCTTCGAAGAGCTTCTCACGTTGGGCATTGGAGGTTTTGCCGTGGATAAGGGGAGCATCGAGCCGCTTGGCGATGTCTTCGAGTTGCTCGACGTAGCCGCCGATGATCAGCATTTGCTGGCCAGCATGCCTGCCGATGATTTCTTTCACGGCCTCAAACTTCGCATCCGCGGTAGCTGAGATTCGGTAGCGGTCGCGGCTTTCCGCGGTGGCATACACCATGCGTTCTTCGGCGTTCATGTCCACGCGCACCTCGACGCAATCGGCAGTCGCGATGAAACCAGACATCTCCAGTTCTTTCCACGGCGCGTCATAACGCTTCGGACCGATAAGAGAGAAGACATCGCCTTCGCGGCCATCTTCACGCACCAGCGTTGCGGTGAGCCCCAGGCGGCGGCGTGACTGCAAGTCAGAGGTCATGCGGAAAACGGGGGCGGGCAGCAGATGCACCTCGTCATAGATGACCAGACCCCAATCCCGGGAGTCAAAAAGTTCCAGCGCGCGGTATTCACCCTTGGTTTTGCGCGTGACCACTTGATAGGTGGCGATGGTGACCGGCTTGATCTCTTTCTTTTCACCGGAGTATTCGCCGAACTCATTTTCTGTCAGTGTAGTGCGGCGCAGCAGCTCGTCGCGCCACTGACGGCCAGCCACGGTGTTGGTGACCAGGATGAGTGTGGTGGCCTTGGCCTTGGCCATTGCAGCTGCACCGACGATTGTTTTGCCAGCGCCACAGGGCAGCACAACCACACCAGAGCCGCCCTCCCAAAAAGAATCGGTGGCGTATTCCTGATAATCGCGCAGCGCCCAGCCGGACTCATCGAGCGCAATCGGGTGTGCCTCGCCATCGACATAGCCGGCGAGGTCTTCCGCCGGCCAGCCGACCTTGAGCAATTCTTGCTTGATACGCCCGCGCTCGGACGGCGGGACGGAAACAGAAAGGTCATCAATGCGCGCGCCAAGCATCCCGCCAATCTTTTTATGGCGGATAAGCTCTTCAATGATCGCCTGCTCCGTGGATTCCAAAATCAATCCATGTGCCGGGGATTTGAGAATGCGGACGCGGCCGTAGCGCGACATGGTCTCGGCGACATCGACAAGCAATGCTTGCGGCACCGGGAAACGGGAGAAAGTCTCCAGCACGTGCACGGCCTGCTCCGCGTCGTGGCCTGCAGCCTTCGCATTCCACAATGCCAACGGCGTGATGCGGTAGGTGTGGATATGCTCCGGTGCGCGCTCTAGCTCCGCGAAGGGAGCAAGCGCTGCGCGAGCTTCTTGCGCCTGAGGATGATCGACTTCGAGTAAGACTGTCTTATCAGACTGCACAATCAGCGGACCATTCATTCCATCCAGTTTAGGTGACGCTTCCGCTTCTTCCTAGTCCATCACAACTGCGGAGATGCGATGCAGCGGGAAGCGCACCGTGTTCGTACCCACCAAAGCGTCCACTTGCCCGCCGTCCACGCGCAGTGGGGTAGCGCCGACGGTGGTGGGCTCGCCGTGCTTGTTGGCATACGTGATTTTCACCGGGTGGCTGCTGCGTGCGGCTGCTCTTAGCACCGCAGTGAAATCTTCTGCCGAGACCGCAAGCTTTTCGGGCTGTTTATGAGACTTGGAAATTAGGTGTGCGACAGCGCGCTCGACGTGATCTTCACCCGCTGCACGCGTGTTGGCGCGTCCCGCGCCGCCACGGGAAGCTTTGGCGGGCTTGGCGGCCGGCACCAGGGCGGGCTCGGGGCGGACGTCGATGGATACGCCCGACTCGTCTTCCGCCGCTGGGCTAAAGCCCTGCGCGCGCAGCTGCTCAAGTACTTCAGACAATGGCAGCGAGGAGACCGCCACCGTCGGCGCAATCACACGAAGCTCCGGCACAGTGGAGGCTGCCTGGGTGAGCAGCGTCGTGTCATCACTGCGGACATAACAGCGCACCGCTGAGGAGCGAAGGGTGCCGTGGCTGCGCGCGACGTCATCGATAAGCACGGCGATAGCCTGGGGAACCTCACCCCACGTGTGCGCGGAAAGAAAGTCTTTCATCTCCGCACTCGTCAGCGCTGAATCCAGGCCGCGGCGAATGGACGCGTGATCGAAGCGGTACACGCTGGCCAAGCCCGGGGACTCCAGCGTGGCAAACGATGACAACACGCGCTGGACCGCCGGGGTGAGCGGGCCTGGCGCCATGACTGTGTGATCGGCCTGGATGACGAACTGCTCAATCGGCTCTGGGCACAAACTGCCCGTGGCCTCAAAAGACTCCCGCGCCACGGCTGTTGCCCGACCACGGGCGATGGCACCTATCCACTGCACTTCCTGCAACAGGTGCGCAAGCGTATCCCGGTTGGTGTGCAAGATAGTCAGTGGATGCAGATAAGCAAAGGCCTGCCAGAAGCCGTCTTTTTCCAGCGGCGCATTTGCTGTATTAAACGTGTGCACGATAAGCGCGCGCAGTTCCGGAAGCCGAGGATTTTCCACCTCTGGATCAAGCCCGCGCTGGGACTCCCAATAGGCGGCGTCCATGCGCTCCCAGCCTTCTAGGAGAACCTTCCAGCGTTCATCCAGCGGCGAGTCCATCCATTCCATGGCCTGCATGGTGGGCGCCAGGAAGTTTCCCTCCAGCCCTTCGGGCTCGCCTCGGCCCAAAAGCCGTGCCGACATACCAAGCGCGAGCAGCGCCTTGGTTTCTTTGTCATCGCGGTTTATTTCCTGCGCCACCTGGGTGAGCTGGCGGATGCCTATGGATTTGTTCTTCAACAGTGCCTGCGGCTTGCGCGCTAGTGCGTCAATCACTCGGTCCATTGCGTAGACAACGTCCAGTCCTGCTGCCGTACCGGATTGGTCTGCCTTGGTTTCCTGCTCCGCCGCTTCATCTTGTGCTGCGCCGCTGGCGTCTTCTTCTGACTCAAAGCGCAGCTGGGCTGGTGCTTGCAGCGGAACGATGACCGGTTGCTGGCCTTTGATTGCCTGCAACGTAGTGCGTGGCATCTTGATGGTGTGGCTACCGTCTTCAATCACAAGCCCCTGCGCGAGCAGGTCCTTGAGGGCGGTTGACTCTGCGATCGGTGAGTTCGCACCAACCGTGACGATGGAACCACCTGCCCGGGCGATGGTGGCAAGGACCTCCCGCTTATCTGCGCTCAGCGCGCGTACTTCTTCAGCGCTGACCTCTGGCTGCTCCAACAACATCAACCCTGAAGGCAGCGCTTGGACCACGCGAGGGAGCAGGCAGAAACCCTGTTCTGAAGAAACTTCAGTACTAGCGACATCGAAAATCACGGCCTTGGAGCGCAGTGACCTGATAGCCTCCTTCGGTGCGAAGGGCAGCAACGGTGCGATCTCAGATGCCTTCACCGTCTCGAGCTCCGCTCCCTTTCGGGACAGTGCCTCAATAACCGCTAATTCGGCTGCTGTGCAGCCGGCTAATGCCATTGCGATTGAGCCAGGAAGCAGCATGCGGGTAGCTAGCGCGTTAATGTCCGGGGGTACAGGGATTGCCGTGTCCGGACGGTTGGACAAGACCGCCTCAAGGTCCGGTTTATCTAGCGTGGCCAGCCAGTTTCTAAACTCATGGAGCTGATCGCGAGGTTTGGTGGAGGATTTTTGGGCAGCAGACATAATAACTTCCAAGTTTAGCCACCATTGAGTTACGTTTTTGCGCTGGGTTTGGCACAATAAGAGTTATGTCGAATGTAGAAAAGAAGGGCCACGTCTCCCCGAACTGGCCGGTTACCGATCGTGAGCACGCAGTTACTGAAATCGTTGCACCGTTTACCGGTCCATCCAGCCCATGGGGCGATGACACTGTGCTTCCACTGCCACAGGAGAAGCTGAACTACGTTCACCCTTACACCCGCATCAATCGTTAAAGCGCTCTCGCTTTAACAATTGCACTTAGCCCCATCACCCCGCACGACGCGGAGGTGGTGGGGCTATATGTGATACGGAAGGGCCACAAAACATGCTGGACGTAGATATGAAAAGAGCCTGTCGCCGAAAGTGGTGACAGGCTCTTGAACCCTTAGGCTGCTGCTGGATTAGCCAGCGAGTGCAACGATTGGGTCGATGGTGCCGCGGTTCGCGCTGTAGAAAGCGTTGAAGTCGCTGCGGTTAGCCTTGTAAGCCTCGGTGACTACAGAAGGAACCTGCACACCGTAGTTAGCCAGGGTGTCAACAACCAGGCTGTAGACAGCGTCAGAAGCTACTTCATCGGAGGAGGAGTTCTGTGCAGACTGCTGAACTGCTGCAGGAGCGTCAGCTGGAACTGTAGGAGCGGAAGACTCCTGGGAAGGAGCGGTGCGCTCAGTAGGTGCGGAGTTCAGGCCCAGGCTTGCGGAGCAAGCTGGCCATGCGCCCCAACCCTGCTGTGCCAGGGTGCGCTCTGCAACAACAATCTGCTGCTCGCGTGAAGCCTGGTCTGCGGTTGCGGCGAACTCTCCGCCGCCGAATGCCTGCCAGGTGGATGCAGAGAACTGCAGGCCACCGTGGTAGCCGTTACCGGTGTTGATTGACCAGTTGCCGCCGGATTCGCACTGTGCGAGGCGGTCCCAGTCAGAATCCGGAGCAGCTGCTGCGGTTGGTGCCATCAGTGCAGCGGCTGCACCGAAAGCGACGGTGGTTGCTGCGAACTTCGTGCCAACGGAGTTGGTCTTAGCGGAGTGGCGTCCCATTTAAGTGTTCCTCTCTTACCCGCAAGATTTTGGTCCGGTTAGAATTGATGATGTTCAATCGTTAAAAGTCTTTTGCGCTCATCCTTGGCTGCTATCTTCAATGCAGGGTCGGACTCATGTGCGGGAGTCCCTGCGATAGCCGCCATCAAAGCGCCTGCCGAACACTGTAACGGTTTATAACGAATCAGTCACGTTAATCTAACCTTTTGTTACTTTTCGGAATTTTTTCTACACAGGTAACGTTGAGACTTAGTAGATTCTTCCAGTTCAGCGGCAATCAGCGAATTGCCAAGAATTTGATATGAGATGAGTCACATGGCGTAACAAAATTACGTTTCTAGCCGCTATCAGAGTACTTTTAGCTCTGATTCTTTGTGCGCGCCCGTACTTTTCACCCTCAGAAGCAATGCGCTTTTCCTCATGCATAGATGTAGCTATAGATCAAGGGTCTTTCGTACCGTCTTTGTGTATTAGAAAAGCGTTCCCGCTTGGGTAAAAGTTCTGGCGCGCGCTAAAATATCTTCTTTCCCTATTTAATCGAAAGTGGTGAGCCCCCATGCCTATCGGCAAAGTTAAGTGGTTTGACGCTGAAAAAGGTTTTGGCTTCGTCTCCAATCCTGGAGATGAAGATGTCTATGTTGGCCGGAACATTCTGCCCGAGGGTGTTAAGGAACTAGTCCAGGGCCAGCGAATTGAGTTTGATTTCGCGGCTGGGCGTCGGGGCCCACAGGCTCTGCGCGTCAAGATTCTGGAAACCCCACGACGTAGCGCTAAGCCTTCGCGTAAGCCAGATGAGCTTGCAAGCATGCTCTCTGATGTCATGACGCTTCTGGAAACCCAGGTGCAGCCAGTGCTGGCGCAGGGCCGTTACCCGGAGCGCAAGACCGGGCGTCAGGTTGCTGAAATCCTCCGCGCCATTGCGAAGGACCTGGACAGCTAAGCTGTCAATAAAAAAGAGACGGTGTTCTAGAGAGCTAATTGCTCTAGAACACCGTCTCTTTTGCTTTGCTTGGTCAGTGGGGTTTCTTCCTTTTAGTTACCAGACCTTGAGCACTTGGCCGGTCTCGACGCCGTGGGCGGAGCGGACGAAGGCATTGGCTACCAGCTGTGCTGGGACTGGGTTGGAACCAGGGAAGAAAGCGCCGTAAGTGTCCAAGGATTCTTGAACGACGTTTGGGCTGACAGCATTGATGCGGATTCCGCGTGGCAAGTCGGTGATGGCAGCATAGGCAAAGGCTTCAAGCCCGCCGTTGACGGTCGAGGCAACCACAGACTTCTTGACTGGGTGCTGGGTGAGGATGCCGGTAATCAGCGTGAATGAACCGCCCTCATTGAGGTAGGGAAGTCCGTGTAGAACCAGGTTGATTTGGCCTTGTAGCTTGTTGCCAATGCCAGCCTGGAAGTCTTCGGTGTCGGCGTCTTCAAGATGGACGAATGGCGCTGAGCCCAAGGTGGCGACAATCGCGTCGAACTTTCCGGCTTCCTCGAAGAAGTCCTTGACGGACTGTGCGTCAGTGATGTCAATGCCAGGCGAGGAATTTCGGGAGGCAGAAACGACATCGTCGCCCTGGTCAGTGAATGCCTTGACGGTTGCCTGGCCAACGGTTCCGCTTGCACCAACTACGAGTACGCGCATGAGAGCTCCAATCCTTAGAAGTGAAAAGTCATATTGTAAGACAAAGTTGAGGCCACGCTAACACGTCATTTCCGCCCTGTCTAGGCTTTGGATTGTGTAACAATAGGTAAAATCCCGTGGAGTGGAAGGAGAAGTGGATGGCACGCTCGGACGGAGCTGGCGGTAGTCGTGGCACGGCAACCGCAGCGGTGACCAATACAGAACGGCGTCAACGTGTTATTGATGACCTCAAGCAGCGCATTGCTTTGGGTGAGATTCCATTGGGTTCGCGAATTGTTGAAGCGGAAGTAACTTCACGTTTGGGTATTAGCCGCCCGACGGTCAGGGAGGCGCTGAGCCAGCTGGCGCGTCATGGTTATCTGGTTCAAGAGGCATATCGTGGCTACCGCGTGAGTGAAATTCATCGGGAGCGGGTGCGTGAATTGGCAACAATTCGCGTGGCCAATGACATGGTTGCCATTGAAGGAATTCTGGGCGACGAGAGCGGCAACCGCCTGGAACAGCTAGATGCGGTGTTGCAGGAGTATCTCACACGCATGAATAAGCCTGACCCCATCGAGCGGCACGAAGCGCACATGGCTTTTCATCGGGGAATCTGGGAGGCCTCCGGCAACACGTTCATGATGAAGCTGTGGCCGGTGCTGGAAGCGGAGATGACATTGGTCCTCGCCGTTGAACAGGAACAGCGCCATGATGATTCGCGTGCGCGTGCTTTACATGAATCATTGGTGGAGTGCATTCGTCGCGGTGACAGGGAAGAAATTCATGAAAATCTGCGCATGCATGTGGTAGACAGCGCGGAGGAATTCCTGGAAATTTTCGACGCCACAATAGGGCGCACTATATAGTCTCGACGCTGATAATTCTATCTACACTGCAAACTTCGAGCTTAGTTTTGTTGCTCTTCTTTTAAAATGTTGGATGCAATGATAAACGCGGGAAACGTGACAATACTTCGGTTCAGTAGAGTTCTACTGAGATTCCTGATTAGCTAGTTCCTCATCGCTCATGGTGGAAATAGACCACACGGAAGAAAACGGTGCTTCTTCGCCTTCATCATCGGTGCCAACCAGAACGGCGGAGACCTCAACAACCATCAAGTGCGGGCGGTCTTCACTGTCGGATGCTTCGATGGGGTCAACCGAACCGGGGATTTCTACGGTGTTGGTCTCGCCGGGGCCGTGAAGGGTTTCATCATTCGCGGCAGGGTTGTCATAGATACTCAAGACTTGCCACTGGTAGCGGCTGATGTCATCGGGCAGCTCCAGCTTGAGAGTTTCATCTTCTCCAACATAAAGGTTGGGGACTTCACCTTCCGGGCACTCTGTGCCAGGCATACACACGAGGTAGGGCGCTACCTCGATGGACTCTTCTCCGACTGACGCGGTGACCCGGATATCTTCTGGATGAGCACCAGGGCGGTTATTTGCCCAGGATTGGAACAGCACCACCGCAACGACGATGACGACTACGGCGATCAGTAGTGCCAGTACCTGGATGAGCGTTTGTTTTCTTGCCTGCTTGCGAGTGGCCATGGCTTGTAATTCTACAGCAGCCACAGCAGGGTTCTAAGCCGGTGGTGGGGCCAGACTAAGAAATCGGGTCGAAGCTCACTCGGTACATATCGGGCCAGCGCTTTCCGGTGAGGAAATACTCGTCAGTATCTGGAATGTGCGCAATGCCGTTGAGGACATTATCTGGGTCTTCTTCGGCGTTGTTTTCCAAGCCGGAGGCATCAATAATGCCGGTGACCTCCCCGGATGTTGGGTTGATACGCAGGATATCGGTGCTAAACCACACGTTGGCAAAAACTTCACCGCCGACGCATTCCAGTTCATTGATGTTGTCTAATGCCTGACCATCGAGGGTGACGGGCACGCGCGATTGCTCTTCAAAACTCTCACCATCCAAGTGGCGCAGTTCGCTGGTGCCATCAGACATAACAAGGGTTGAGGAGTTATCCAAGCTGCACAAACCCCAGCCTTCACCAGGGTAGGAGACAGTATCCAACAACTCATAGCTTTCCGCGTCATACTTGTAGGCCTCACCAGAGTCCCAGGACAGCTGCCAAATCACCGGACCATCGGCGCTGTCATATTGGGTTAGGCCTTCGCCGAAAACGTCATCCTCATTGCTGACGTGCTGTTGTGCGGAATCACTGCCCACCGGCAGAGTAAAAATCCCGGACTCGCCGTACTGACCGGTGCCCACCAGCACATCACCGTTCGGTGTGACCTCTAGGCCTTGGGTGAACAAGGAGGCATCGAAAGGCAATTGCTCAATGACGTTGGCCTCGAAGCGCTCAACTGCTTTTGCGCTTCCTTCCTCATCACTTCCCGCCGCCTCACTTGAAGAAGAGCTAGATGAAAGAGACGGGGAAGAGGAAGCAGAATCTGCGCTTGAACATCCCATGAGGGTCAGCGGAAGGGCCAATAAAGCGAGCAATGCAGGCGTGGTGTGGGAGGGCATGTGTCTATTGTGCAGCAAATGATCAATAATGTGAACGTGTCTTCATATAGTGAAAGCTCTGAGTCGCGTCCACATCGCAGGCGATCGACGCGCAACGCAGGACGTTCCAGAGGCGACCGTAATAACCGCAATAACCGCCGCGATGGCGGACATGGTGGAAATAAATCACCGCTGATGGCGCGCCAGGCGGTAGAACGCGCGCGTTGGGCGCTGGAGGAATTTGGTGAAGGCGAAGTAGGAAAGCACCTTGGCGTTGCCATGACCAGTGCTGATACCGCAACGCACCGCTTTGCTGCCGATGTCCCCGGCTACTCTGGCTGGGAATGGCACGCCGTGCTGGCCTGCCCGCCGGGTGAAACTTCTGTGACCGTCAGCGAACTCGCCCTGGTCCCTGCGGCCCAGGCGCTGCAGGCCCCAGAGTGGATTCCGTGGTCCGACCGCATCCAACCGGGTGATTTGGGCCCAGGCGATCTCATGCCGCCAGAACCCAATGACCCGCGCCTGGATGGCGAGGACTTGTCGGCGCAGGGGCTTGATGATGCCCTGGCGCGTTGGCGCAAGGGTGACTTTGGACCGAATTCCGCCATGGCGGAAAAGGCGCCGCTACAGTGCACCACTTGCGCTTTCTTCCTGCCGTGGGACCGCGGCTTTGGCATTTGTGCCAACGAATATTCCGCTGATGGCCGCGTGGTTCACTCCCGCTATGGCTGCGGCGCGCATTCGCGTACCCGCGTGGTTGATACGGAAGCGCAGCCAACGCAGGCGCCTTTCGATGACGAAGACCCGTACTTCTAACAGCACGCTGAATTCTGGGCATGTGTTGCAACTAACCGCGGTGACTTCAAGTCTGTTGCAACATACTTAAGCCGTATAAATGCCTGGGGAATTGCAAAAATTATGCTGGGAGGGCCAAAATAACAGGTGTCCATCCAGCATTATTGCTACCCACAACTGCCACCAGGGCAGGGCGGATAGCACGCCGGGCCAACCTCGCAGTCGCACACACCGCAAAAATGACGAGCCTTTACCCTCATTCCATCGGCATTTGGTGCGCGGGCTGTTTGTAAAATGAATAAGGGGCCATACGTGAACGACGTACTTGACCGATATTTTAAGATTTCAGAACGTGGTTCCAGCATTGGAACTGAAGTCCGCGCGGGAACGGTGTCGTTCTTCGCCATGGCATACATTATCCTGCTGAACCCGCTGATTATCGGCACAGTAGAAGACGTCAACGGAACCACCCTCGGCATTCCGCAGGTCGCAGCAGCAACTGCACTGGTAGCCGGCGTGGTCACAATTTTCTTCGGTGTACTGTCCAACTATCCGTTCGCATTCGCAACCGGATTGGGTATCAACTCGCTTGTCGCTGTCACTCTCGTTGCTGGTGAGGGTTTGACCTGGCCACAAGCAATGGGCCTAGTGGTCATCGAGGGCATCATCATTGTAATCCTGGCCGTTTCCGGCTTCCGCAGCGCGGTCTTCAACGCGATTCCAATGTCGCTCAAGGCAGCCATCGGTGTGGGTATTGGCCTGTTCATCGCCATGATCGGCTTTGTTGATGGTGGCTTTGTCACCCGCGTGCCAGATGCCGCAATGACCACCGTTCCAGTTGGTCTGGGCCAAGGCGGTTCCATTGCAACCTGGCCAGCATTCATCTTCGTTATCGGTCTGATCATCTGTGGCGGTCTGGTTGTACGCAACGTCCGCGGTGGCCTGTTTATCGGCATCATCGCCACCACGGCTATCGCGCTCATCGTCCAAGCTGTTGCTCCTACTGAAGACTGGGGCATGGCTACGCCAGGTATCCCAGATTCCCTCGGTGGAATGCCTGACCTGTCTATCGTCGGCCAGGTTGATCTGATTGGTGCTTTTGCCAACATCGGTATCATCGCCACTACCTTGCTGGTCTTCGCACTGCTGCTGGCTAACTTCTTCGACGCCATGGGTACCTTTACCGCACTGGGCAAGGCCAGTGGCCTCGCCGATGAAGATGGCGTGCTGCCAAATATGAAGAAGGCTCTGGTTTTGGAAGGCTTCGGCGCAGTTGCCGGCGGCCTGGGCTCTGTTTCTTCCAACACTGTCTTCGCGGATTCCTCCGCCGGCGTTGGTGACGGCGCAAAGACCGGCCTGGCCAACATCACCACCGGCGTGCTCTTCCTCGCCGCAATGTTCCTCACCCCGTTGTATGAGGTTGTCCCAATTGAGGCAGCATCCCCAGTCCTGGTGATTGTTGGTGTGATGATGGCTGGTCAGCTGACCTCCATCGAATGGCGCAAGATGGAAGTTGCCATCCCAGCCTTCCTGACTATCGTCATCATGCCATTTACCTACTCCATTGCTAACGGCATTGGTGTTGGCTTCATCGCCTACGCAGTCATGATGGCATTTGCCGGCAAGGCAAAGCAGGTCCACTGGATTATCTGGCTCGTATCCGCACTGTTCCTGGTGTTCTTCTCCATGGAGCCACTGCTGAGCTTGGTGGGCTAGTGCCATAAAATGGTCTGCATGTTGATTGCAGACCCACACGACCCTCGCTTGGATGATGTCCGTGACTTGAATAAGTCCGACAAGTCCGGCGAGGGTTTAGTCATTGCTGAAGGCCATTTGGTTGTCTCCCGCCTGGTGGCTTCCCGCTTCCCGGTGCGGTGCATCGTGGGCTTTGCATCCAAGCTGGAGCATTACGTGGACACCTACGGGGACCCGGGCTGTCCGATGTATGAAGTGTCGCGGGAGACACTGGCTGAGGTAGCAGGCTTTGATATGCACCGCGGGCTGGTGGCCGCTGCCGATAGGTCCACACCGCTTGAGGTGGCAGAGGTTATCCGGGACGCGCAGACAGTGGTGGTGCTGGAGGGCGTCGGGGACCATGAGAACATCGGGTCGCTATTTCGCAATGCAGCCGGCATGGATGTGGACGCGGTGCTGCTCGGCGCGGGTGCCGCCGATCCGCTTTATCGCCGCAGCGTGCGGGTGTCCATGGGGCATGCTTTGCGTTTGCCTTTTGCGCGTTTTGATGGCGGTTTCACCACCTGGCAGCGCTCACTCGCATTGCTTGCCGATGCCGGCTTCCACCTTGTTTCCTTGACCCCCGACGAGGATGCTGTTCATCTTGCCGATGCTCTTGAGGGCCACGCCAAGGTTGCGCTCATGGTGGGTGCGGAAGGCCCAGGCCTCACTGAACACGCCATGCGGGCAACGCATGTCCGCGCCCAAATCCCGATGGCGCCGGGCACTGATTCGCTCAACGTGGCTACCGCCGCGGCAATCGCTTTCTATGAGCGCCAGCGTTCCCTGCGCTAGCGGTTGCGCCTATAAGCGATATAGTCCCGGGCCTTGTCCGTGGCATTGCGCAGGAAAGAACCAGCGCGGCTGGTGGCCTTCTTAGCAAAGTCCGTCGAGGTGTCCAGGACCCGCTGGAAGTTCTCACTCGTTGAAGTGGTGGGTTCTTCTTCCGGCGACTCATAATCGTCATAGTCCGCATTCGAGGGCCCCATGCCCAGTTTGAATGCGGCATCTGAGGTCAACTGGCTTACGGACTTTACCTGCGGTGCAGTATCAACCTTTGGCTCAGGCCGGCCATCAACTGCATAGCCCACCACGTGAAGGTCAGGGCCTTCGTTATCAATGCTCACTCCCAACCAATGGCGTTGGGCTTCTTCCATCAAATCCCGTGGCTCAAAGGGAAGGGAAATGCCACCCAGTGGCTTCGCCTTTTCACCCGCCCAATAGGGGTTTTCAAAAGTCAGAGGCAGACCGGAGTCTTCCATCAGCTCATAGCGGGTTCCACTAAATACGCGCTTGATTTCCCCTTGATGCCAGTGCGCGAATCCAGCCCAGCCTTCCTTTTCATTGACGGCGCAGGCATAAACATCTTCACTTGGAAGTGCTTGGCGCAATTTCGGGTTGAGCTCGCTCAAGCGCAGCGGGGCATCCTCATCAGCGTGGATGACGGTTTGCACCACGGTGACACCTGGGTAGCCGCCGATGTAGAACTCATGATCATCAGCCTGCGCGGAGCGGTTTAAAGGAAACTGACCAATGGGGGTTACCGGAAACAGGGGATTGAGCTGCGCCAAATACTTGCGGCCGTAACCGCGGTCCGCCTTAGGTTCGGTCTCTAGGACAGCGGCAGGGTTGTCACAGTTGACGTACCAAATGGTCAACACCGCGCGGTTCAGAGCCACCGTAGTCTCCTTTAAATCAGTTAAAAGCTATGAGTTCTCTTCAATTGCGTAGCTAATCCCCTGCGTAGCTAATCCCTCTGAACTAGAAAAGGTGAGGATTAGCTACGTGGACGCTTGGTATTAGCGCGTACCCCGAGAAGGACATCTTCCCAATGCGGGGTTACTGCCTTGCGGCGGCGCTTGGTCGGCTTCTTTTCAGGATCTGGATGCTGCAGGAACTCATCCTCATCGGTCTCCGCCGATTCCTCACCATGGCCCGCACTATTGCCAGCAGCAGGTGCATCTTCAGCTAACGTGCCCTCTAAATCTTCAGGAGCAAGGTCAGAGGTATCAGCTTCCTGGTCATAGACGCCAGGGGTGTCCTCGTCGCGCTCGCGCAGTTCAGCGTCGTCATATTCTTCGCCGACTGGGGCCAAACGTGGACGGCCATCCGCAGAGTCCGGGCCGTCGATGGCTTCGTCATAACGGGAACCGCGGCCGATGGATGTCAGTGTGCGAACTGGCTGCACGAAATCTGGATCAGTGAGATCCGCCGCAACGGAGTTGCGGGCTTCAGCAGTGGAAGGAGAGGACATGGACGGCTTGAAGGTCCACAGTGCTTCATTTTCAGACAAGCCAGCCTTCCAGCTGACCTTGATGACCCACGGCTGGGATTGCTCGCGGTAAGCGGTCCACTCAGCGTCCGAGAGCGAATGGCCACGGGCAGCGAAGGATGTAGCCAAGATTTCCCACAGCGTCAGTTTCGCAGGGCCGTCTTCACGGACTGGGTGAGCCTGCTTTGCTTGTTCCGCAATGTTATTGCGTTCCAGCATGACTGGGTATGCGAAAGGCTCAACCCGAGATTCGGCGATGCCCATTTCATCGGCAAGCTCTGCAGCAGAAGCGCCAGCGCGCACGCGTGCCTGAATCTCTGCAGGGCGCATAGTCATCGCATCGGAATATGGACGCGAACCCTGCTCAGAGGAAACATTGCTGACCATCCGCGGGCCGTAATGAACCGGCGCCGAAGCCGCGCTCGGTGCGTCAGCCTTATCAGCCTGCTCAACCTCGTCCTCGTCGGAGTATTCCTCGGTTGCAGCGTCAGAGGACGTTGCCTCGTCGCTTGACTCGAAATCTGCTGCGGCATCCTCCGCATCCTCGACGTCATCACCATCAGGATCGTCGCTGACAGCGGCGGGTGCCAAGTGAGAAATAGAGGACAGTCCATTGTGCGATCCAGAATCAGAGGAATCATCCAAAAGGGATTGCAATTCCTCAGTGACAGCGACGAAGAACTCGTCGCCTTCCTCGGTTTCCAGAACCAAGGAGGTCTTCGTGGAGTCGCTGTAGTTGATGAACAACTCACGCATGGTCTTCGCGCTCCTTCAAGCTTGCGGGGACATCAGAACACATCCACTGTGAAGCAGATAACCACCACCTTAACGCAGGAATGCGCCGAAGCTTGGCAGCGACGGCGCATTTTGGTGCGTGTGTAGAGATAGAACTACAAGTTGTTACTCATGTGACTACTTAGTAGCAACTCCAGCATCCAGAATGGAATCAATCGCACGGGTCAGAATCTCAATGTCTGCTGGATCGATGGCAGGGAACATGCCGATACGCAGCTGGTTGCGGCCCAGCTTGCGGTAAGGCTCAACATCCAAGATGCCATTTTGGCGCAGAACCTTCGCGATTACTGCAGCGTCGATGGAGTCATCGAAGTCGATGGTGCCCACAACCAGGGAACGGGAATCCGCATCCGCGACATAAGGAGTGGTTTCTTCGCGCGCCTCAGCCCAGTTGTACAGGGTGGAAGAGGACTGGGTGGTGCGCTCAACCATGCCCGCTAGGCCGCCATTGTCGTTCATCCATTTGACCTGGTCTGCCAGCATGAGCAGGGTAGCAACAGCTGGGGTGTTGTAGGTCTGGTTCTTGCGGGAGTTATCCACTGCGGTCTGCAGATCCAAGAATGCCGGGATGAAGCGGCCAGAGTCCTTGACGGATGCGATGCGCTCGATGGCGGCAGGCGACATCGCAGCCAACCACAGGCCACCGTCGGAAGCGAAGGACTTCTGTGGGGAGAAGTAGTACGCATCTACCTGGGAGATATCCACTGGCAGGCCACCTGCGCCGGAGGTCGCATCCACAACTACCAACTGGTCAGGGCTGAGGCCTTCTGGGCGGGTGACTGGAACCATTGCGCCCGTGGAGGTTTCATTGTGTGCCCAAGCGACAACGTCTGCATCGGTGCCAGCCAGTTCAGCCGGTGATGGGGAAGTGCCTGCTGGACCTTCCACGATCTGTGGCTCATCCAACCAAGGAGCCTGCTTGGAAGCCTTCGCGAACTTGGAGGAGAACTCACCAAAACTCAGGTGAGCAGACTTCTTGTTGATAAGGCCGAAGGTCGCCGCATCCCAGAACGCGGTCGCGCCGCCAAGAGAGAGAACAATTTCGTAGCCATCTGGCAGGGAAAACAGCTCAGACAATCCGTCACGAACCTCGCCAACAACGTTCTTGACTGCTGCCTGGCGGTGAGAAGTGCCGATGACGTTCTGTGCGCCGTTGACCACGGCATCAATCTGGGCTTGGCGGACCTTGGAAGGGCCACAGCCAAAGCGTCCATCGGAAGGAATGAGATCAGGGGAGAGCTTGTAATCCGGGTTAGTCATGGTGGGAGTATACGGGGCTTGGAATATTCTGTGACACCAAAAGTGGTTTAAATCATGCAAGGTGTCATAAGTGAAGCAATCCGCAAATGGAATGAAATGTATTAAAACTAGCGAAAAATAGCTTGGTGGGTGACGTATCCCCTACCACAAATGGGGTTAGGCGTAACGCAAACGGCGCAGGCTAACCGGACGATCGTTCTGCTAGCAAGGGGAAATTCGCAAATCTTGCTAGAGTGGGTAAAGAAATACTAGTGAAACGCAGTACAAGTGTTATGGCGCGCCTAGTGTTATAAACGGCGAAACACTTAACAATAAAGTGAAAGGACACCTACGTGGCTTCCGAAGATAACAAGGTAAAGCTTTCCTACCCGGGCGGCGAGTACGAGATGGATATCAAGACGTCGACTGAGGGCGACAATGGTTTTGATATCACCAAGCTTCGCAATGAAACCGGACTGGTTACCTTTGACCCTGGCTACACCGCTACCGGCTCCACCGAGTCCAAGATTACTTTCATTAACGGTGAAGAGGGCATCCTTCGCCACCGCGGTTATGACATCGCAGACCTCGCGCAGAACGCAACCTTCAATGAGGTTTCTTACCTGCTCATCAAGGGCGAACTGCCAACCGAAGAGCAGCTGAACAAGTTCAGCAACGACATCCGTCGCCACACCCTGTTGGATGAGGACTTCAAGGCTCAGTTCAACATCTTCCCACGTGACGCACACCCAATGGCAGTGCTCGCTTCTTCGGTGAACATTCTCTCCACCTATTACCAGGATCAGCTTGATCCCCTAGATGAGGAGCAGCTAGATAAGGCAACCGTCCGCCTGCTGGCTAAGGTTCCAATGTTGGCTGCTTACGCATTCCGTGCGTCCCAGGGCAAGCCCTACATGTACCCAGATAACTCCCTCAACGCGCGCGAGAACTTCCTGCGCATGATGTTCGGTTACCCAACCGAGCCATATGAGGTAGACCCAATCGTTTCCAAGGCTCTGGACAAGCTGCTTATCCTGCACGCTGACCACGAGCAGAACTGTTCCGCATCTACCGTTCGCATGATCGGTTCCGCACAGGCAAACATGTTCGTCTCCATCGCAGGCGGCATCAACGCACTGTCCGGCCCACTGCACGGTGGCGCAAACTCCGCTGTTCTGGAGATGCTGGAAGACATCAAGAACAACCACGGCGGCGACGCAACCGACTTCATGAACCGCGTGAAGAACAAGGAAAAGGGCATCCGCCTGATGGGCTTCGGCCACCGCGTCTACAAGAACTACGACCCACGTGCGGCTATCGTCAAGGACACCGCACACGAGGTTCTTGAGCACCTCGGCGGCGACGAGCTGCTGGATCTGGCTATGAAGCTGGAAGAGATTGCATTGGGTGATGACTACTTCGTATCCCGCAAGCTCTACCCGAACGTAGACTTTTACACCGGCCTGATCTACCGCGCAATGGGCTTCCCAACCGAGTTCTTCACCGCACTGTTCGCAATCGGCCGTCTCCCAGGCTGGATTGCTCAGTACCGTGAGCAGCTGGCGCTGAACACCAAGATCAACCGTCCTCGCCAGATCTACACCGGTGAAGCTCCTCGCGCATTCGTTCCTCGCAACGAGCGCTAAAAGCTCCGAGGCATTAATTGCCTTAGGGTAGTGCGCTTCATTTCATAACATTTGCATTACCATTCGGGCATTTGCCCTCGATAATTAAGTCGAATCGGCTTCCTCCCTTATAATTGGAGGAGCTTGATTCGACTTTTTCAATTTCGGGGCGAGTGTTATGCCGACAACTTAATCCATTGATGCCTTCAGCATTGAGCACGAGAATCCTCGCCCTCAAGCTAGGAAAAATCGTGCTGTTGAAGATGTCCCCATGACAATCGGCACTAAAGCAATGGATGAAGTTGTTGCCTGTCTAAGTTCGGAAAGCCCGAATACGTCATGTTTAAGCAACAGGCGCAATTAGACACAACGTCAAGGAGATGTTTACTTTATGGATAAGCCAATCATTGAAGCTTCAACCGGTCCAGCACCAGCAGAACTGGTCATTGAAGACATTATCGTTGGTGACGGTGCTGAGGCACAGGCTGGCGGAGTAGTTGAAGTTCACTACGTTGGCGTCGAGTACGAATCCAACCAGGAGTTTGACTCCTCTTGGGACCGTGGCCAGTCCATCGAATTCCCACTGACCGGCCTGATTTCTGGCTGGCAGGAAGGCATCCCAGGGATGCGCGTTGGCGGTCGCCGTCAGTTGACCATTCCTCCGGAGCTGGCATACGGCCCAGCAGGTGGCGGACACCCACTGTCCGGCCGTACTTTGGTCTTCGTTATTGACCTCATCAATGCTGGCTAATTCATAGCTGCTCTGATTTGAGTATCTTTTAATCCCTGCTCCACATCTCTGTGTTGGAGCAGGGATTTCCTTTATCTGTGAGAAGTCTCGATTCTATTTGTGAAGTGGCCACCTTAATAGCTGGAACTGGCACACAACGGAGTCATTTCGGGGCACAATAGAACCATGACTTCAGAAACCAGCAATGTTCCAGTTCCTTCTTTAACTCTTAATGATGAGCGTGAGATTCCGCAGATCGGCCTCGGCACGTACAAACTGCGCGATGAAGAGTGCATCTCGGTTGTCCGTGAAGCGATTGAGTTGGGCTACCGCCATTTTGATACGGCAACCCTGTACAAGAATGAAGAGGCATTGGGTAAGGCGCTCAATGACGCTATCGCTGCCGGTGACGTCACCCGCGATGAGCTTTTTGTAACCAGCAAGGTCTGGCATGACCACCACGGGGCGGACAAAGTGCGCGAAGCTTTCCAGACTTCGCTCGACCAGCTCGGTTTGGATTACTTGGATCTATACATGGTGCACTGGCCATGGCCGCAAGGCGGCAAGTACATCGAGACCTTTGAAGAAATGGCTCGACTGCAGGGGATGGGGCAGATTGCCAGCATTGGTGTTGCCAACTTCTATGAAGAAGTCCTTGAAGAGCTGATGAAGGAAACAGGTATCGTTCCTGTAGTTAATCAGGTTGAGCTCAACCCAACCTTCCGCCAACCGGAGTTGCTGGACTTCCATAAGAAGCATGGGATCATCACCCAGGCGTGGTCACCGCTGGCGCGCGGCAAGATTCTCAACAACCCAGACATTAAGGCAATCGCCGCGCAGCTTGAACGCTCGGCAGGGCAGGTGGCGCTGCGCTACCTGATGCAAAAAGACATCGTGATCATTCCTAAGTCTTCCCGTCGTGAGCGTCTGATTGAGAACCTGGGCGCTAAGGACTTTGAGCTCTCACGTTCCCAGATGGAGATCATGGACTCTCTTAACAACCCTGAGGGACGTTCTGGCAATGACCCACGAGTCTGGCCAGGCGATGACGCTTAAGGCATCAAGCTGCTAATAACTTCACAGAAATCCTCTGCAGGACATCAGTCGTGCGGAGGATTTCTCATGCTGTGGGATGGGCGTGAAGGGTACAAATCTCCTCCTAGCAAAACCATTGGAGGAATATGTCAAAATCATCGACGGCGGCCTAAAAACTGTTCGAAAACGTCTTAATTTGTGGCCAGATTCACTGCAACACATGCCTTAACAAAGTTCGCAAAGTGACGAATCGCCAATTTCGGGGGTGATTTGCTAGTTGTAACAAGTGCAGGTCAGAACAATTTTCGGGGGTGTAAGTTTCTGCTAAGAATAGTTTTACTCACTTTGTCTTCACCCTAACAGGCCTTGTTCGGTAACTTACTTGACAGGCCGGAATGTGATCCCTGGCACTGGGGTTCGGCACAAGTCCGACTAAAAAAGAAAGCTTATCTAGTCGTTGACTAGATATGACTAATTGAAAGTTCAAGGAGAAACCAATGACTGGTGCTACAGCCTCTCCGCGCAAGCGTCGTGAGCCATCGGCAGATGAGTTCATTGCTATGCAAAAGAGTCCGCAGTTTCAAAAGCTGCGGAGTACATACCGTAAGTTTACTTTCCCAATGACCGTGGCCTTCATGGTCTGGTACTTGCTTTATGTGGTAACCGCAGTTTTTGCGCATGATTTTATGTCAATTGAAATCGGTGGCGGATTCAACGTGGGCCTAGTCTTTGGCCTGCTGCAGTTCGTTTCCACATTCCTGATTACCTGGCTGTACGTCCAGTACGCCAATAAGAATATTGAGCCTCAAGCGGCTGCAATCCGTGAAGAAATGGAGGGTTAAGAACAATGAACCCAATTATTCTTGCCCAAGAGGCTGAGTACTCAACCGGTAACCCGATTCTAAACATCTCGGTGTTCCTGGTCTTCCTGATCGTGACCATGGCATTGGTTCTACGTGCAGGTAAGTCCACCAAGGAAGCATCTGACTTCTACACCGGTGGCGGTACCTTCTCTGGTCGCCAAAACGGTCTTGCAATTTCTGGTGACTACCTCTCTGCAGCATCCTTCCTGGGTATTGTCGGCGCGGTTGCTCTGAACGGCTACGACGGATTCCTTTACTCCGTCGGCTTCTTCGTTGCATGGCTTGTTGCTCTGATGCTCGTTGCAGAGCCACTGCGTAACGTTGGCCGCTTCACCATGGCGGACGTTTTGTCCTTCCGTCTGCGTCAGAAGCCAGTCCGCGTGGCTGCTGCTCTGGCAACCATGTTCGTTTCCCTGTTCTACCTGATTGCTCAGATGGCAGGTGCAGGCTCCCTGGTTTCCGTTCTTCTGGATATCCACGAGTTCGTATGGCAGGCAGTTGTCGTCGGCGTCGTCGGCGTTGTCATGATTGTCTACGTTCTGATCGGCGGCATGAAGGGCACCACCTACGTGCAGATGATTAAGGCTGTTCTGCTGGTTTCCGGTGTTGTTGTCATGGCTATCTTGGTCTTCATCGCAATCAAGGGTGGCTTTGTCACCCTGTTCGACCAGGCTATTGCTACCCACGCTGATTCTCAGGCTGCGGTTGACCGCGGCTACGAGGCATCTCGCATCATGGAGCCAGGTCTTCAGTACGGTGCGACCACCACTTCCAAGATTGACTTCATCTCCCTGGGTCTGTCCCTGGTTCTTGGTACCGCTGGTCTGCCACACGTTCTGATGCGTTTCTACACCGTTCCTACCGCTACTGAAGCACGTCGCTCCGTTACCTGGGCAATCTGCATCATTGGCCTGTTCTACCTGATCACCCTGGTTCTGGGCTTCGGCGCAGCAGCACTGGTTGGTCCGGACCGCATCCTGGCAGCGCCTGGTGGCGCAAACGCAGCAGCACCGCTCCTCGCACTGGAAGTTGGCGGCACCGTCTTCATGGCGATTATCTCCGCAGTTGCATTCGCAACCGTTCTGGCTGTTGTGGCTGGTCTGGCAATTACCGCTTCCGCTTCCATTGCACACGACGTCTACGATGCTGTTCTGCGTGACGGTACTGCTTCTGAAGAAGAGCAGGTTCGCGTTTCTCACATCACCGTTGTTGTTCTGGGTATCGCATCGATTATCCTTGGCATCCTCGCGATGACTCAGAACGTGGCGTTCCTGGTGTCCCTGGCATTCGCAATTGCAGCTTCTGCAAACCTGCCAACCATCCTGTACTCCCTGTACTGGCGTCGATTCAACACCACTGGTGCTGTCGCCTCCATCTACGGTGGTCTGATTTCCTGTCTGCTGCTCATCTTCCTGTCCCCAGCAGTTTCCGGTGCACCAAACGCTATGTTCCCGAACGCTGACTGGTCCATCTTCCCACTGACCTCCCCAGGTCTGATTTCCATCCCAATGGGCTTCCTGTGTGGTTACATCGGCACCTTGATTGGTAAGCCAGATAATCTCGAAGCACTTGCTGCTGAGATGGAAGTTCGTTCCCTGACTGGTGTTGGTGTTGAGGCTGCCGTCGACCACTAATCACTAAAAGCTCTCCAGCAATTTCTAACAGGGCCCAGAAGTTCTGTAGAAGCTGAAAGCAATAAGACACCGTATGCGCAATGCATACGGTGTCTTTGTATTATCCTAAGCTGTGTCCAAATCTACTGCTCCTCGCGCCACCAACAGCTGGCTGAAAGTCATCGCTGTGCTGACGGTCATTGCCATCGCAATGGTGGGAACATGGATTGCTGCCCGGGCAACGGCTCCGTGCGCCGGCGAATCCACCGCAGCAAGCGCTCCTGAGGGCGCCCAAGGCACGCGGGGAAACCAAGGGGTTGCGACTGCCTCAGATTCATTCTCAGAGTCTGAATTAGAGCGTCTGGAGGATGCTGCAAATGAGCCCGATGAAGTTGTCCTTGATCAAGCACGTTCGCAGCTGACCTATATTCGGCTCAGCGATGGCATGCATCTTGGTACCTCGAATGAGAAGTTCGCGCGGCCTGCGCTGAGTTTGTCAAAGCTCTATATCGCGGAATATGTCCTCGATGAGGGAACCAATGAGGAAAAATACGAAGCGCTGCGCATGATTTCTACTTCCGATGATGACATCGCGGAGGAACTCTTTGCGGAATACCCGGAATCGATTGATGAGGTCGCCGATAAATACGGCCTATACGCCACGGAGTCAGGCAACTACTGGGGGAACTCACTGACATCTACGTATGACGTGGTGAAGTTTGTAGCAGCCCTCAAAGACGAAGATTCCACCCATCCGATACTCGTGGCGATGTCACAGCCCGATGAGATCGCCGCTGACGGCTATGAACAAGACTTCGGCACGGCTGTGATGAGCAACGTGATTGGCACCAAGTGGGGCTGGTCGAATAACCGCCAGGTGCACTCATCAGTGTCATTCGGGGAGAACTTCATTGTGGCTGCATCGGTGAATGGCTCGGCACGAGACCTCACCAGACTGGTGCGGAACCAAGTCTCCGGCACGAAGCTGAAAGAAGCCACCACGTGGTTCTTAGACTCTCGCGATGCCGCGGAAACCAGCGCCGTGCCGACGTGGACGGTTATTGCCGATTAACGGCCGATGATTCCACCAAGTTGCTGTGCAATCTGAGTTGCTTGGCTGATCTGTTCGGAGGTCACGGAAGATCCGCCAACTTCCATGCCTGGAACGGCGGAGCTCAGACCGTTCAGTAGGTCAGCGCCGGCGTTGTTCCCCGCATTGCCAGAGTTGCCGCCCGGAACAGTCCCGCCGGACTGGCCGGGTTTCCACTGGCCCCAGTCCTGGGCATAGACGTTATTGATATCAACGACAACACCGTCGATGGTGCGCTGCTTGCTTTGTGGCAGCTGGTGGATGGTCGTGCGCGGGTGGATTCGTCCGCCGGAACCCCAGTCGTGCATCCAATAGAAGGAACCGATGCCGTCTTTGATGGCCCAGTCAATGACGTTGTAGTTGCCATACACGCCGGTGCTGTAGCCCGCGGCACGCAGGGCGGTCTGGAATGCCAAGAGATAAGGCTTGATGAGGGTGTCGTATTGCTGGCGGGATGGGTTGTCATCGATGGCGACGTAGATGGGGCGCCCGGTTGGGCCACCAGCCGCGCGGTGGATGGCAATGGCTTGTGGTGCGTGCACTGCAGCGCCGGCAGCACCTTGCTTCCAGTCGGCGGTTTCCGCGCGGCCGAACTGGTAGACAGAAGCGGTGGCAAGACCTTGGGCGGACATCGCTTGGGTCTCTTTGAGCGTGACTGGTTTGCCGGCCATCCACTGGGCATCAGGTCGCTTTTGGGAGACGTAGCGCACTGCGCCAAGGTGTCCAGCAGCCTTCATGGCAGAAGCGCTAGGAACGCCGGCAGAGTAATCAACAACGGTTCCCATAATCGGTCCCAGTGCTGAGGCGCGGGAGGCGGTAAAGGTGCCCATGCCCACGGCAAGAGTGCCGGCAGCAGCGGCAAAGGCACCGGCTTTCATAATGTTGCGGCGCGAATAGTGCGCAGCGCCTTTCGATGCTTCTTGTCCTGACACGAGTGAACTCCTAACAAACCACCATTAATTTACTGACTTAACTTCAGTAACTTCCGTTACAGAACTTACCCCAACTACACGGCATGTGAAAGGGGGAGCGGTGTGCCAAATGCTTTTCACTTTTTGGAACATAAGCATCTTCGCCGGCGTTGGAAGATGGTGAACCATTCTTCATAAGGTGGAAATCAATGAATCAAACAGACTACGTAAATAGCGTAAATAGCGACGTCATTAGCAACGGCACGAGCGGCGCAGCAACAAGCGAGTCGCCCAAGCCTTTTACGTTTCTTCAGCCATTCGGCGAAGAGAACGTGGGCGTGTGCGATGTGGAAGGAAACTGTTCATGAGCCAGGCAGAAACAACTAATAGCCCAATTACCGTCGACGTGTGGTCGGATGTGATGTGCCCATTTTGCTGGATGGGTGACAAGCATTTGGAACTAGCGCTTGGGGACTTTGCGCATCGTGATGACGTGGAGATTACCTACCACAGCTACCAGCTGATGCCGGATTATCCAGAAGGTCAGCCATTGCCATCTGCTGAGGCAGTGGCGAAGCAAAAGGGCATTCCAGTTGAGCAATTCGAGCAGATGAATGCAGGTGTTGCTGCACGTGGTGCTGAGGTTGGGTTGGACTACAACTTTGATACCGCGCTGACGGTCAACTCCCGCCGTGCGCACCGCCTTTCGCACTTTGCTGAAAAGAACGGCGTGCAGCACGCGGTCATTCAGAACCTGTTCAAGGCATATTTCACCGACGGCAAGAACGTCGAAGACCGCGAGGTTCTCGCCGACTTGGCTGTCGATGCCGGCCTCAACCGCGACGAAGCCCTAGCCAACATGGACAACGAAGAGCTCGACCACGCAGTCCAGGCGGACATCAACCGCGCACAGCAAATCGGCGTCCAAGGCGTTCCATTCTTCGTCTTCAACAACAAGTACGCTGTCTCCGGCGCACAGCCACAAGAAGTCTTCAAGCAAGCGCTTGAGACCGTTTGGAACGAGAACGAGCAAGCGGGCAACTCTGCTCAGTAAGTTTTAAAAGCGTGGCGGAACTCTACCGAAACCGGTATAGTTTCGCCACGTTGTTTTGAATTAGTACTTGGTTCGGCGACTTTCTACTTTGCCTCCAGAACGTGCCCGGACGGATATTTCGCCGCCTTCTTCGCCAAGGTCGTCAATTCCCCAAGAGTCCTCGCCTTTAATGGCGTATTCGTCTCTCCAATGCGTGCGACGCCTCCGGGGAACCCTGCCTGCGACGGTTCTCTGGCGTCGTTGCTTCTTTGCTTGCTTTGGTTGTTCTTTAACCAGAGGACGCTCTAGAAGGTTTGGAAACTCTGTTATTGAAGCATTGGGATCTAGTTGAAGCTCGGCGGTCATCTTCGTCGCGGGGCACTTTTTACCCGGATGGCTGGGAAGATTATGGAGCGAAAGCCTCTTCCGTCCTTGGATGTACTTGACGGTTGCTCCACAATTCGGGCAAAGGTAGCCATCCCCGCTGACCGACTTCACTATAACGATTTCCATGCCAACATTATATGGGTAAAAGTTCAGGTCATGGTCACTTCTCGGAACTAGTTGTGATTGAAAAAGGCCGCACGAAAGTGTGCGGCCTAGATTCTAATGCCCGAAATGTTAGACATAAATTTGTGCCCTAGACAGGAGTCGAACCTGCGACACCGGCTTTAGGAGAGCCGTGCTCTATCCACTGAGCTACTAAGGCAGGGCCATTCACAGCCGAACTGCGAACCACAAGGATTCGGCGAAGCTTTGCTGTGAACGCCTCTAGATTACCCGAGTGCTCTCCGGAGCATAAAACCGGGCGCGAAACCGGGACGGTAATTTCCGGGGCAGTGATGCCTGGAAGTGTGATGTTATGCGGGTGGGGTGGATTCACGCAGAAATTTGACGTAGCCACAACCTGTTTGGGCTACTTTGATGGGTATGACACAACAAGGCGCCGCTGGCACACCCGAACCGCAATTTATCGACGTTCAACGCCGTGAAATCACCCTGCGCACTATGTCTTCCGAGGATGGGGTGGAAACCCTGGCAATCGAAAAGCTAGTGCGCGGAGGCGAACCCAAGCGACTGATGCTGCTGAATAAATTTGATGCCCAGCAGCTCAAAGATGCATTGGATGACTACCTCAAGACCATCTACTCCAAAGAACTCGCCGGACTCAACACCACACTGTCCCCGAAGGACATGCTTGAGCTATTCGGCGAGGACGATGACTAGAAGGCAGTTATCGCAGGGGGGAAGCTTAGGTTTTAGGCGTTGAGCTCTTCGAGCTTCGCGCGGACATCGGCAGCCGGCGGGTTGGTGGCGTGGGTGCCATCGGAGTACAGCACGGTTGGCACAACGCGGTTGCCGTTGTTGACGGACTTAATCCACTCATTGAGCTCGTCATTGCCCTCAGCACCGTTGTCTACGTCAATAGCAGCATAAGGAGTTTCAGAGCTGTTGAGGTCCGAGCGCAGACGAGCGCAGTAAGGGCACCAATCAGCGAAGAAGACAGTGACGTGTTCGGTGGTTTCAGGGGTTGCTACAGCCATTCTAGGCAGCGTCCTTTCGTTCATAACTAATAAATCGATACTTGATGGGCAGCTCACTGGCCGGCTGATTCGGGATGGTCAGATGCCCCTTCGTAGAGGTCAACCAGCCGGAATCAGCGGTTTGGCTAAACGCTTCGGGGATATGCGGCGCGTACACGGCATCCTCGCCGTAGACTTCGGCCACATTGACGCCCATGAGGGTGACTTCCAGGATGTCCATCTGATCCAAGGTGGAGGCATAGAGCTGCCCGCCGCCCATAATCCAGCCTTCAGACAGCTCCGGCAGGCGGTTTAACACCGTCGCACCCTGTGACCAGTCGCCAGCTTGACGGGTAGACAGCACAAAATTCTCACGCCCTGGTAGGGGACGGAACTTCTCCGGAAGAGACTCCCACGTGCGCCGGCCCATAATGACCGGGCTGCCCAGGGTTACTTCTTTGAAATGAGCCAGGTCTTCTGGCACGTGCCACGGCATTTGCTCGCCGTCGCCGATGATTCCATCCAGGGACTGTGCCCAAATCGCACCAAGAAAGCTCATGGATTCATCCTAGACCGCGACCGGCGCCTTAATCGAAGGATGCGGGTCATAGCCTTCGATTTCAAAATCTTCAAAGGTGTAGTCAAAGATGCTCTTCGCCTTGTTAAGCTTCAGCTGCGGGTAAGGGCGCGCCTCGCGCGCGAGCTGCTCTTTAACCTGTTCAACGTGGTTGTCATAGATGTGCACATCACCGCCGGTCCAGATGAGCTCACCAACTTCCAAATCGGCCTGCTGCGCGAACATATGGGTCAGCGCGGCATAAGAAGCGATGTTGAATGGAACTCCCAAGAACATGTCAGCGGAGCGCTGGTAGACCTGCATCGACAGCTTTCCGTTGGCAACATAAAGTTGGAACAGCAAGTGGCACGGCATCAGCGCCATCTTGTCCAACTCCGACACGTTCCACGCAGAAACCAAGATACGGCGGGAATCAGGATTGTTCTTCAACTGATCCATCACGCCTTGAATCTGGTCAATGTGCTGGCCATCGGGAGTTGGCCAAGAACGCCACTGTACGCCGTAGACCGGGCCGAGCTCACCGTTGTCATCGGCCCACTCGTTCCAGATACGAACCTTGTTTTCCTGCAACCAGGACACGTTAGATTCACCGCGCAAGAACCACAGCAGCTCACCGATAACACCGTGGAAGTAGACCTTCTTGGTGGTAAGCAGTGGGAAAGACTTACTCAAGTCATAGCGCAGCTGGTGGCCGAACAGGGAGCGGGTGCCCGTTCCGGTGCGGTCAGATTTAGCGGCGCCGTTTTCTAAAACATTCTTCAGCAAGTCTTCGTAGGGAGTAGCTAGTGCAGTAGCGTTTGTCATGCTGCCTAGTCTAGAAGCCTGGGTTGTTTGCTGCGAACTTCGCTGCGTGCTCAAGGATTTCATCTGCTAGTTCCGGCCGGCAGATGACCAAGTCCGGGATGTAGGTGTCCTCATTGTTAAAGCTTATGGGGCTGCCATCAAGACGTGAGCAGTGCAGACCTGAGGCCAGCGCTACACCAACTGGCGCTGCTTGATCCCACTCATACTGCCCGCCGGCGTGGATGTATCCGTCATAATCACCGAGCAGCACGTGCATGGCCTTCGCGCCAGCAGAACCAATGCCCACGGCTTCATAGCCCATTTGTTGCGTGATGTATTCCGCTACCTGCGGTGGGCGGTTCCGGGAGACCACAAACTTATTGGACAGCGGGCCTTTAACCGCGCGGACATCTGAAGATTTAAACGTCACGCCCAAGTCCGGCAGTCCTACAGCAGCGTGTTCTGGCTTGCCATTGATGACCAATGCAATGTGCACGGCCCAGTCCTGGCGACCGGTGGCGAATTCCTTGGTGCCGTCGAGCGGATCCACAATCCACACGCGTTCTTTGCCCAGGCGGTCAAGGTCATCAACTGCTTCTTCGGACAAGAAACCGTCATCCGGGCGGTGTTGTTCGAGAACGCGAGAAATCCACGATTGTGCCAGTTCATCACCAGCGTCTCCGAGGGCAAGGCCCCGCAAGAGGCCACCTTTTCGGACACCTTTGAGAATCTCGCCGCAACCTTCGGCGATCATATTGGTCAAGCGAGCATCAGAGAGCTGGACTGTCATAGTTCCTAAGACTACCCATCGCGTTAAAGTAAGGTATGGCCAAAAACATCCTTTCTCGTTTCAAGCCCGCAGTAGCTGGTTGGTTTGAGGATGTTTTCACCGAACCCACACAAGTTCAGGAAAAATCCTGGGATGCTATTTCGCAGGGAAGCCATGCTCTGCTGGTAGCTCCTACCGGTTCAGGTAAGACTCTGGCTGCATTCTTGTGGGCACTCAATAACCTCATGGAACGCGAAGGCCAGACTTCGCTGCCAGTGGCTAAGCGGGAAGACTCCACGGATGCTTCTTCCCACGGCGGGGTGAAAGTCTTGTATATCTCGCCGCTGAAAGCACTGGGTGTGGATATTGAGCGCAATCTGCGTGTGCCGCTGGCGGGTATTTCACGCGTGGCGCAGCGTCTGGGTGTGGATGAGCCAGATATTTCAATCGGCGTGCGCTCAGGCGATACCCCGCAATCAGAGCGCAACCGACAACTGCGCAAGCCGCCTGACGTGCTGATTACCACGCCGGAGTCGGCGTATTTGATGCTGACGTCCAAGGCAGCGGGCATTTTGGCATCAGTGGATACGGTCATCATTGATGAAATCCACGCTATTGCCGGCTCCAAACGTGGTGTTCACATGGCGTTGACCATGGAACGCCTAGCGAAGGTCGCAGGGGAGTTCCAGCGCATTGGGCTATCGGCGACGGTGCGCCCGCTGGAAACCGTGGCGAACTTCCTGGGTGGTGGACGGCCGGTGGAAATCATCGCTCCGCCAGCGAAGAAGAAGTGGCAGCTAGATATCCACGTGCCCGTAGAAGACATGAGTGATCTACCCACCCCGGAACAAGGCTCCACCATTGGGGAACTCACTGTTGATGATCCGCTGGGAATCACAGGTGCGGATCCTGCAACGTCGGCCGAATCAGCGCTGCCGGTGGCTAGTTCTATTTGGCCGTTTATTGAGCAGTCTGTTTATGACCAGGTGATGGAGCATCGCTCCACGCTGATTTTTGTAAACTCTCGGCGCACCGCGGAGCGGCTGACCTCCCGACTTAATGAAATTTGGGCGTCTATTCACGACCCAGAATCTTTGTCTCCGGAGCTGCGCCGGGACCCGGCGCAGTTGATGAAAGCGGTGGATGTCGCGGGCAAAGCCCCAGCGGTGATTGCGCGAGCGCACCACGGCTCAGTGTCTAAAGACGAACGCGCAATGACAGAAAACATGCTCAAAGAAGGTGCGTTGCGTGCAGTAGTGTCCACCAGCTCGTTGGAGCTGGGCATTGACATGGGCGCAGTCGAGTTAGTTATTCAGGTGGAATCCCCACCGGCAGTGGCATCGGGTCTACAGCGCATCGGACGCGCCGGGCACGTGGTGGGTGCAACCAGCCACGGTTCCTTCTATCCCAAGCACCGTTCTGATCTCCTGCAGACCACGGTGGTGGTGCAGAAGATGGTCGAAGGGGGCATCGAAAAGCTGCAAATCCCAGCGAACCCCTTGGACGTGCTGGCGCAGCACACGGTAGCTGCTGTTTCCGCCGCACCGGAAGGCTTAACTGCCGATGACTGGTTTGACACCGTCATCCGTGCCTGGCCCTATCGCGACTTAGCGCGGGAAATCTTTGATTCTGTGATTGACCTGGTCTCCGGGGTGTACCCGTCCACCGACTTTGCGGAGCTGCGCCCGCGCGTGGTCTATGACCGCATTACCGGTGTGCTCACTGCCCGGCCCGGCGCGCAACGGGTGGCGGTGACTAATGCTGGCACGATTCCGGACCGTGGCATGTTTGGCGTGTTCATCGCCGGTGGTGAGGGCGCCCCGCGGCGTGTGGGTGAGCTGGATGAGGAGATGGTCTACGAATCGCGCGTGGGTGATGTGTTTACCTTGGGCGCGTCTTCGTGGCGGATTGAGGACATCACGCGCGATCAGGTGATTGTGACACCGGCGCCGGGACATACGGGCCGGTTGCCGTTTTGGTCCGGTGATTCCGCGGGTAGGCCTTATGAGCTGGGACAAGCTATCGGTGCTTTTCGCCGGGATGCGCATGCTGATCCGGAGCTGATCAAGCATGCGGATGCATGGGCGAAGGATAATCTGAGTGCCTTTTTGCAGGAGCAATATGAGGCTACGGGTTCGATCCCGGATGATTCCACGTTGGTGATGGAACGCTTTAAAGATGAGCTGGGGGACTGGCGTATTGTGCTGCACTCGCCATTCGGTCGTGGCGTGAACGCACCGTGGGCGCTGGCCGTGGGCGCGCGCGTGGCGGAGCGCACCGGCATGGATGCCCAAGCCGTGGCAGGCGATGACGGCATTGTGCTGCGCCTGCCCGAAGGGGAAGCGGAGCCGGATGCGTCCATTTTTGCTTTCGATCCGGATGAAATTGAAGACCTCGTGACGGAGCAGGTCGGCGGTTCTGCGCTGTTTGCTTCGCGTTTTCGTGAGTGCGCGGCTCGGGCTTTGCTGTTGCCGCGGCGCAATCCGGGTAAGCGTTCGCCGTTGTGGCAGCAGCGTCAGCGCGCCGAGCAGCTGCTGGATGTGGCGCGCAAGTACCCGTCTTTCCCCATCATTCTGGAAACGGTGCGCGAGTGCCTCCAGGATGTTTATGACGTGCCAAGTTTGGTGGAGGTCATGCGCAATATTGCTCACCGCAAGGTGCGCGTCGCAGAGGTCACCACCGAGCAGCCTTCGCCGTTCGCGTCCTCGTTATTGTTTAACTACACCGGCGCGTTTATGTATGAGGGCGATAGCCCGTTGGCGGAAAAGCGCGCGGCAGCCCTGGCTTTGGACCCGGCGTTGTTGGCCAAGTTGTTGGGCACGGTTGAGCTGCGTGAGCTGCTGGAACCAGAGATCATCGCCGAGGTGCATGCGCAGTTGCAGCGCACCGATGCCACGCGCCGTCCGCAGACCAGTGAGCAGGTCGCGGACATGTTACGGGTCATTGGCCCCATCCCCGTGGACAACTTGGGCGAGCACACCGATGTGCCGCTGCAAACGCTGCACCAGCAGCTGGGGCGGCGCATGATGGAGGTTCGCATCGGCGGGCGTGTGCATCTAGCTCAGGCGCAGGATGCCGCATTGCTTCGTGATGGTTTGGGCATCCCCGTCCCACCGGGCATCCCCGCGCAGGTGGAGACCATTAATGATGCTTTAGATCAGTTAGTCTCGCGGTGGGCGCGCACCAGAGGTCCGTTTGTGCTGCGTGAGCTTGCCGATGCCTTTTCCCTGTCCGTTTCCGTCGCCCATACCTCGTTGAATGGCATGGATTCTGTGATTGAGGGCCACTTTCGCCAGGGCATTGATGAAGTGGAGTACTGCGCCAATGAGGTGCTGCGCGTTATTCGCTCGCGTTCTTTGGCTAATGCCCGCGCGCAGACCGAGCCGGTCACACCTGCGACCTTTGGACGCTTTCTGCCGGATTGGAACAACGTCGCACCTGTGATTGAGGGCGCCACCGGCAACATGCGCCGGCCGTCCCTGCGCGGGGCTGATGGAGTGTATGCCGTGCTGGAACAACTCGCCGGCGTGCGGCTTCCGGCATCTGCCTGGGAGTCGATGGTGCTCCCATCGCGGGTTGGTGATTATTCACCAGTAATGCTGGATGAGCTGACCTCCAACGGCGAAGTGCTTGTGGTCGGGGCCGGCAAGGCCGGTTCTTCCGACCCGTGGGTCATGCTGCTGCCCGCTGATTATGCCGCGGGCCTAGTTCCGATCCTCGATGAGGAACTTTCCGGGCTCACCGGCTTGCAAGAATCAATCCTCGCGCTGCTCTCACGCGGCGGCGGATTCCTCTTCGCCGATATCTACCGTGACATTGCCCGCGCGGACGCGGGACAAGGCATCACCGATACGTCCACCACTGAGCAGCACGGATTAAACGTTGGCGTGGGCGCTGGTATTGATACTCCCACCACCGACCAAGTGCGCGAAGCACTCTGGGGACTGGTGGAAATGGGCCTTGTCAGCCCCGATTCCTTCGCCCCAGTTCGCACGCGCCTCTCCGCGCAGGGCTCAGGACGCACCGCGCACCGGCAAAAGCGCCGCCCGCAGCGCTCCCGTCTGCGCATGGGGCGCACCTCTTTCGCACAGACCCAACGCGCGAACCCCACCCCGCCGGATATGAATGGCCGCTGGGCGTTGACCATCCCCGCATCACACGACGCCACCGCGCGTTCTGCTGCACAAGGCGAAGCCTGGCTGGATCGCTATGGCGTGGTCACCCGCGGCTCGGTTGTCTCTGAAGATGTCCTCGGTGGATTCGCTCTGGCCTATAAAGTCCTGTCCGGTTTTGAAGAATCCGGCAAAGCCATGCGCGGCTACGTGATCGATGGCCTGGGCGCCGCGCAGTTTTCCACACCGGCTGTCATCGACCGCCTGCGTGGTTTGAGTGACAGCCCGGATATCACCGGCTGGCCATCGGGCACCACCACACCTGACACCGTGGTGCTTGCTGCCTGCGACCCCGCTAATCCTTACGGCGCAGCATTGCCATGGCCACAACAAGGACCATCACGTGCTGCCGGCGCGCTGGTTGTTCTTATCGATGGCCTCTGTGTAGCCCACCTCACCCGCGGCGGTAAAACGCTCACCACCTTCTTTGACCAGCTACCCGAAGGAATCGAGCACTCCCAAGCCCTCGAATACGTCTACCGCGCACTCATGGCTCTTATTTCCACCGGACGTCTGAGCCCGCTCGTTATCGAAAAAGCCAACGGCGCCTCCATCTTCGACTCCACAATTGCCAACCAACTACGCACCCTCGGCGCCGGCATCAGCCCTCGCGGCATCCGCCTCGCCACCAAATCCTCCACCCCGCGCACACCGGGCGAGCCAAGTTCGCCAAGCGCGCCGGGCTCCACGAATTGGGAACCAGACTTTGGGGCCGAGCAGGAGGTTGAGACAGGCTCTGAGGTCGAAGAGCGAAGCCCACGCCGGGGCAGAAGCCTCAACGAAGCGTTGGAGGAACTCAGCTTTGATGACCCGCCAACTGACGACCGAATCCATGACGAGTCCAATCAGGAACCCTCAAATTCGCAACGGCGTTCTGGTCCCATGCGCCCGCGCCGCGGACCTTTGCCACCACGTGGAAGGGGACGGCGATAATGCCTGAAGGCGATTCAGTTCTACAGCTGTCCAACAAGATGCAATTCATGGTTGGACGGGAAGTCACCCATACTTCCATTCGCGTACCGCGCTATGCCACGGCCACATTTACCGGCGATTACTGCGAGAACGTGTGGCCTTATGGCAAACATCTGTTTATGCAGTTCGGTGAGCAGATCCTGCACACCCACCTCAAGATGGAAGGGCAGTGGTCCATTCACTATGAAGGCGACAAATGGCGCAAACCCGGCTTTAGTGCCCGCGTTGTCCTGCGGCTGGCCAATACCCCGCGCGATATCGAAGTGGTAGGGCACAGCCTCGGCAACGTGGATGTGTATCCGATTGACAACTACTACGACCACATTGCGCACCTGGGACCTGACATTTTGGATGAGCAGTGGGAACACAGCGGCAGGAATGAAGCGATTGCGCGCATCCTTGCCCGCCCCGAGCGCTCTATCGGCGCTGCGCTACTAGATCAGAAAAACGTCGCGGGCATCGGCAACGAATACCGCGCGGAAGCCTGCTTCATCGCCGGCATCCATCCCAGCGATCCCGTTGCCGTAATCGGGCCCGAACTAGTGGAAAAGATCGTAGACATCTCCCACCGCATCATGTGGGCAAACAGGAATTCGCCCATTCGCGTGACCACCGGCGTGCGGCGCGCCGGGGAGACCACCTATGTCTTCGGTAGAAACCACAAGCGGTGCCGCCGCTGTGGCAGCGCCATTTACACTGACCGTCTCGGCGGGCTAGATGCTGGTGGCGAAGAAGGCGAGCTCGAGCGCATTATCTGGGTCTGCCCACACTGCCAACCCCGCAGGGCGGTATAGCTGAAGGCTTAGCTATACCGTTTCAAGCAGCGGATGCAGCCACCTGTGGTACTCGCGCTACAGCACTCTCGGAGTGTCTGACCAGGCGAATAAGAAAAAGCACCAGAAATATTGCGCCGCACACGGCAGCTGCAGTGAACATGCTGTGTGCTTGTTCAGTAAGCCGGGCTGCTTCACTCAGTCCATAATCTGCATTGACCATCACGGACTTGAACTTCATCTGTGCACTGTGTATCTCATTGAATCCCATAGCGAAGGCCACGCAGGCGATGACCAACATGACAAGCTCCACGGCGAGAAATAAATATTTCATTCCAGTCCCTTGTTTCTTTGCTCGAGGTGCCAGAGGATGTTGAAGGCACGAATTTGCCGAAGTTCTTCTTGCTCTTTTTGTTCTTCAATTTCCTTTTGGGCCTTGCGCTCAGAAATCCTTAATCCGATTATCACCCCAGTCATCAGCGCCAACATCGCGACCACAATGATCAAGGTTGGCCCTTGCATCAGCTCAGTTACTATGGCTCGATCACCCTCACATCGGCGACAGAAGCGGCGACAGAAGCGGCAATTCCACCGACAACAAAGGCAACTTCAACAAAGGCCTGCGCGCAAACAACCTGCTTGTTCAACTTCTGTACCCCAGTCCGATTAACAGGGGAATGGTTTCCCCGTCCCTAGTACATGAGGATACTTTCCCAGGCAGGGGAATCAAGGGTTTTGGCGAAAGACGGTACGAAAGTACCGACTTTGACTTTTGGGGTTGACAAAGTACGAAAAATACGACATCCAGGTGAAATCCCTGATGTCACGGGCTGATTCTTAGGCTAGGTTGGAAGCCATGAAAACTATTCTGAACATCATCTGGTTTATTTTTGGTGGCTTCCTCTTGGCCGCAGGTTACTTCCTCGCCGGTATTATCGCTTGTCTGCTCGTCGTGACTATTCCTGCAGGTGTAGCTAGTTTCCGCATGGCGAGCTACGCGCTGTGGCCATTCGGGCGCAGCGTTGTGCAGCCGACTAGCGGCACGGGAGGCTTTTCTGCCATCGGCAACTTTATTTGGTTCATTGTTGCAGGCCTCTGGCTGGCCATCGGCCACGTTGTAACCGCTGCTGGCCAGGCCGTCACGATTATTGGTATCCCACTGGCCATCGCAAACATCAAGATGATTCCGGTAACCTGCTTCCCCTTCGGACGCAGCATCGTTCCAACTGACAGCATCCCATTCGGCTACGAACCAATGGTCAAGCTTTAAACCTCACACAACAAAGCAGCGCCGCGCACCCTCCACGTTCTGGGGGAGTGCGCGGCGCTGCTTTTACTCAAATGCTGTTTTGCGTAACGAAGAGTTACTTCCTGTTGCTGCGGGGTGAAACTTCGGCGGTGGTGTCATCGGCAAGCTGGGAAGCATCCGTTTGCTGTGGCGCGTTCGAGGACTTCGAACGCGCCGAAGGCTCTGGACGTGCGGAAGGTTCGGTGTGCTCCATCGTGGTGGTCTTGCGCTTCTTGCTGCGGCGAACAAGCAAGATAATGACTGCGACAACCGCGAGGATAATCAACGCGTAGACAACGGTGGAGTACTGGTCAACGTAGTCTGCGACCACGGTGTAGGACTCGCCGAGCCACATACCCAGCACGATGAGCAGGGCGTTCCAGCCAGCAGAACCGATGGCGGTCCACAGCGTGAATTTTACTGGGCTGAGGCGGTCAATGCCTGCTGGAATGGAAATCAGCGAGCGGATACCAGGGATGAAACGGCCGAAGAAGACGGATGCTGGACCGTACTTATCGAACCAGTGCAAAGACTTATCCACGTCTTCTGGCTCAACCAGCCACATCCAGTCCGCGATCTTGCGCAGGCGTTCCGCGCCGATCCACGCGCCGACGCCGTAGAGCAACCATGCGCCGATGATGGAACCGGCCGTGGCCCAAATAAAGGTAGGCCAGAAAGACAGGCTGCCCTGGGAAATGGTGAAACCTGCCAGCGGCAACACTACCTCGGAGGGGATTGGGGGAAAGAGATTCTCCAGCAGGATGGCGATTCCGACACCGGGGGCGCCGAGTACCTCCATCGGCTGGATGATCCAATCAATAATTCCCTGCACGGGCTAAGCCCACCTCTCAAATGTTCACTTCAGTAGTCACGGACAGCTGCTCTATTGTGTCCGAGAATGATGTACAAGTGGTGAACACTCACTGAATGGACACTAGTGAGTTTCTGGCAATTAACGGTGAGAGCGGAACCAGGTAATCAGGTCATCGGTCGAGGAATCACCGGTATCAATAGCGGCCTCGCCCGACACGGCCGGTGCGAGGTCATTGGCCTGCTGCTTGCCCAGCTCCACGCCCCACTGGTCAAAGGAGTTGATGTCCCAGATAACGCCTTCTACAAACACGATGTGCTCATACAGTGCAATCAGGCTGCCCAAGGCAGCTGGGGTCAGCTCTTCGGCCAAGATGGTGGTGGTTGGGCGGTTGCCCGGCATGACCTTGTGCGCAACGAGCTCTTCAGCGATTCCCTCAGCGGCGATTTCTTCGGCATTCTTGCCGAAGGCCAGAACCTTGGTCTGAGCAAAGAGATTGCCCATGAGTAGGTCATGCATGGAACCGTTGCCCTCAGCAGTAGGGAAGTCTTCCTTCGGACGCGCAAAGCCAATAAAATCCGCTGGAATCAGATGCGTGCCTTGGTGCAGCAACTGGAAGAAAGCGTGCTGACCGTTGGTGCCTGGCTCGCCCCAGTAAATCGGGCTGGTTTTGGTTGATACTGCTGATCCATCATGGTGCACGGACTTGCCGTTGGATTCCATGGTCAGCTGCTGCAAATAAGCAGGGAAGCGGCCCAGATCCTCAGAATATGGAAGCACCGCGTGTGACTGTGCACCGTAGAAGTTGGTGTACCACACGCTGAGCAGTGCCATGAGCGCTGGAACGTTAGACTCCAAAGGTGCGGTGCGGAAGTGCTCATCCATGGCGTGGAAGCCTTCGAGGAAACGCATGAAGTCCAGTGGGCCGATGGTGCACATCAAGGACAATCCAATGGCAGCATCCACGGAGTAGCGGCCGCCAACCCAGTCCCAGAAACCAAACATGTTGTCGGTATCAATGCCGAACTCTGCGACCTTTTCCGCATTGGTGGATACAGCCACGAAGTGCTTGGACACCGCCGACTCATCACCATCGAACTGCTCCAGCAACCAGCGGCGTGCCGCATGCGCATTGGCCAGAGTCTCCTGGGTGGTGAAAGTCTTGGAGGAAATAATGAATAGCGTTGAACCGGCATCCAGGCCATCAAGGGTCTTTGCCAAGTCAGCAGGATCTACATTGGAGACGAAGTTTGCGGAAATACCCGCGACTTCGTAGCTGCGCAGCGCTTGTGCCGCCATGGCCGGGCCCAAGTCGGAACCGCCAATACCAATGTTGACCACCTTCTTGATGGTGTGGCCAGTATGTCCCAACCAGTTGCCGGAACGCAGCGCGGTTGCAAAATCACGCATGCGGCCTAGAACCTCGTGGACATCGGCAGCCACGTCTTGCTCATCAACCACCAAGTCATCTTCCACCGGGATGCGCAGCGCAGTGTGCAGCACGGCGCGGTCTTCGGTGGTGTTGATGTGCTTACCGGCGAACATATCCGCGCGGCGTTCTTCCACGCCAGCTTGCTGGGCCAGTTCAAGCAGCGCGGAGTGAACCTCAGCGTCAATGAGGTTCTTAGACAGATCCACATGAAGCCCGGCCGCGTCGAAGGTAAGGGAGGACGCCCGGGTGGCATCGGCAGCAAAAAGCTCCCTCAATGTTGTGTCCTTCTTCGCCTCAAACAATTGTTGAAGCTTCGTCCATGCAGGCTGTTGCGTGATATCCATGATTGACCTTTCAAATGCCAGCAGCGAAAGTAGTGAAAAGAGCTACCTCTAAACTAGCCAAAATTTCTGTTTGAGGAGCGAAACAACAAAAGTCTCCTCCACAAACAAGTGAAGGAGACCAAGAGGTGAAACTAGATTGTGTGCTTAAAGCACCATTGCTGCAATCCAGCCAGCAATCAACAACGGAATGTTGTAGTGAATAAAGGTTGGAATGACCGAATCCCGGATGTGGTCATGCTGACCATCGGCGTCCAGACCAGCTGTTGGGCCCAGCGTGGAGTCCGACGCCGGGGAGCCGGCATCACCCAATGCACCTGCGGTGCCGATAATCGCAACGGTAGCCATGGTGGAAAAGCCCAACGACATGCACAGCGGCACGAAAATCACGGTGATGATTGGCAGGGTGGAAAAGGACGAGCCAATGCCCATAGTGACAACCAAACCAACAAAGAGCATGGCGGCTGCGGCGGCAGCCTGGTTTTCACCGAAGACGGATGCAACGGCGTCTACCAGCGATTCGACCTCACCAGTCTCCGTCATCACGGCGGCAAAACCCTGTGCGGTGATCATGATGAAACCAATCAGCGCCATCATGCGCATACCGGCGGAGAAGACATCATCAGCATTGTTCCACTCCACAGCGCCGGTGAGCAGCAAGATGGCCAATCCGACAAGCGCGCCGACCAGCAGGCCGTCTGCTTCAAAGCTAAGCGCCTGCATGATGACCTGCACGGCGAAAGTCGCAACAATGGCTACGAGTGCGACGCCGACTTTGTATGTGGAAATCTCTTGCTTTTCAGCCTCTTCCGAAAGCGGGCGGTCTTCATAGACGCGTGGCTTGCGGTAGCTGATAAACACTGCGATGAGCAGGCCAACCAGCATGCCGGCAGCAGGGATGGCCATGACTTGCATGATGTTTACACCAGTGGTGTCCATTCCTGCTTCATTGATGTTGAACAGCAAAATGTCATTCAAGAAGATGGAGCCAAAGCCCACTGGAATGAACATGTAGGTGGTGACCAGACCGAAAGTCAGCACCGAAGTAATAACACGACGGTCAATGCCGAGCTTGTTAAACACCGTCAGCAGCGGCGGCACAATCAGCGGAATAAACGCGATGTGCACGGGGATGACGTTCTGGCTCATAATCGCCATCAACAACAGACCACCAATGATGAGGTACTTGGTGGTGGTAACAGCCTTCTGATTCGCCGCGTGAATGATTGGGTCCTCGGCTTCACCGGAACCGCCGCCGACCGTAGCCGGGGACTTAGCCTTGGCAGTGGTGGCGCCAACGCGGGCAAGTAGCACATTGGCTAGCAACTGGGGCAAGCCTGTCGATGCCACACCCATGGCAAAAGCACCCAACAAGGCGTAGCTCAGCGCGATCTTGGCGCCGCCGCCGAGTCCGTCTTGAAACGCCAGCATGGTGCCGTCCAAGCCTAAGCCTGCGAGCAGTCCACCGACTAAAGCACCAAGGAACATTGCGACGACGACATGCACGCGCACGAGGGCCAGCACGAGCATGACCGCGACAGCAATTAATACAGCATTCATAACGAACAGGTTATTAGCAGATACCTGTTATAAAAAATTATGAATGCCCTGCAGAAAGTGATTCTTATCCCAGCTCAGTGCGATCTCTTATGTGCATCTCTGCTGCCATGGAATTAAGCGCCGTCAAGAAGAGGCTTGCGCATAATATGCACAACCCTCCTGTGGAAAGCCACCCACTGAATAGGTGGGCTAATTACCCGAGCTTGCCGCGGCCCATGCGCAACAGCGCGGAGGCGATAGCCGGGCCTTCTTCACCGAGTTCATCGCGGAACTGATTAAGAATAGAAATTTCGCGGGTATGCACCAGGCGAGTTCCACCAGAACCCATGCGGGTTTTGCCGATGGCTTGGGAGACCTTGGTGCGGCGCTTGACGGCATCTAAGATGATGCGGTCCATTTTGTTAATCTCTTCGCGATACCTCTGAATCTCTGCATCCGACAACGGATCATCAGTGCCGGATGGCATGCGAATATCAGCGTTGTTTCCAGCTGAGATATCTGCTGCAAGTTCGTCCTGGCCCGAATTGTTGTGTGCTTCAGGAAGTCCAGATTCAGAAGAGGTGTCCATAAGTTTAATATTGTGCCACTAAGTAGGGAAAACGGAAATCACTGACCCATATTTAACTCCCAAAAGTGGTGATAGTTAGTGGTGTCCGATGCAACAGGTAGGTTGGAAGTTATTATGCGCAGCGAATCGAACAATCAGTCTCAAAACGAGCAACAGTACCCAGATGACTTTGATCAGCTTCCTCTTCCTCCACTGGAGCCGGAGCCAGAGTTCGCACCACCAGAAGATATAGACCAGCCACCAGAAGATATGCTGGATCTCTTTAGGGACTCCGCCGGTTCCAACGAAGAAGCCCAGGCGAAGCGCAACCCGTTCGCGCCAGCGTCCGGCGGGGCGTCCTCGAACCCATTTAGCCGTAGGACTCACGGCGACGGGCAGTCGAACGCTGGTGCTTCGAATTCACCATTTAGTGCACCGGTTAACCGCGGTGGGGAAAGCCGAAGCAACCGACCACACATAGCGGTGAGCCCTGAGAAATTAGTAGACGGGCTTAACCCTGAGCAGGTCGAAGCAGTTAAACATTCTGGTTCGCCACTGTTGATTGTTGCTGGTGCAGGCTCCGGCAAGACTGCTGTGCTTACCCGCCGTATTGCTTATCTCATGGGACACCGTGGGGTAGCGCCGTGGGAAATTCTGGCTATTACCTTTACCAACAAGGCCGCCGCTGAGATGAAAGAACGCGTTGGCCAGCTAGTAGGTCCCGTTGCTGAACGCATGTGGGTGGCAACTTTCCACTCCATTTGCGTGCGTATTTTGCGCCAGCAGGCACAGTTGGTGCCGGGGCTGAACACCAACTTCACCATCTATGACGGTGATGACTCACGGCGTTTGCTCACCGTGATTGCCAAAGACATGCAGCTGGACATCAAGAAGTTCACCTCCCGCGTGTTGGCTAACCAGATTTCTAACCATAAGAATGAAATGACCTCACCAGAGACCGCACTGGCTGAGGCAGAGAAGACCAAGAACCCGTTTGAGCTCACCGTTGCTCGCGTTTTCGCGGAGTACCAGCGCCGTCTGCGTGCCGCGAATGCGGTGGATTTTGATGACCTCATCGGTGAAGTCGTGCGCATCTTTGTGCAGTACCCACAGGTAGTGGCGTTCTACCGTCGTAGATTCAAGCATGTACTTATTGATGAGTATCAGGATACGAACCACGCGCAGTACTCATTGGTTGCGGCACTTGTAGGCCGCGATGAAGAGGAAAGCCCAGAGCTGTGCGTGGTGGGTGACTCGGATCAGTCCATCTATGCATTCCGTGGCGCAACCATTCGTAACATCGAAGACTTTGAGCGTGACTACCCGGGTGCGCGCACCATTTTGCTGGAACAAAACTACCGCTCCACGCAGACCATCTTGAGCGCAGCGAATGCCGTCATCGCGCAAAACGAGGGTCGGCGGAAGAAGAATTTGTGGACCGACCACGGCGAGGGCGAAAAGATTATTGGTTACGTTGCCGATAATGAGCACGATGAGGCGCGCTTTATCGCCTCCGAAATTGATGCCCTGTCCGATAAAGGGCGTCACTACTCGGACATTGCGATTATGTACCGCACCAACAATGCCTCCCGTGCGCTGGAAGATATCTTCGTCCGCTCCGGAATTCCGTACAAAGTTGTCGGTGGCACCAGGTTCTATGAACGTCGCGAAATCCGTGATGTCATCGCGTATCTGCGCATCCTGGATAACCCAGATGATTCAGTAAGTTTGCGCCGCATTATCAATGTGCCTAAGCGCGCGATTGGTGACAAAGCTCAGGCGCAGATTGCTACGCATGCAGAAAACCTCAACATCAGCTTCGGCAAAGCCCTGTACTTTGCTGAACAAGGGGAGGTGCCTGGTCTGGGTACCCGCGCGGTCAATGCCGTGACCAAGTTCAATGAGATGATGGCGGGAATCCGCGAACAGATCCCAGCGATGACCAATGAGGTGACCAAGCAGCCTGACTTGGGTGAACTGGTTAGCGCAATCCTTGATTCCACCGGATACAAGGGGGAACTGGAAGCATCTAACGACCCTCAAGACGGCGCACGCCTGGACAACCTCAATGAGTTGGTCTCGGTTGCGCGTGAGTTCTCTTCGGAATCTGCAAACCAACTGGCCTTTGATGGCTCGGACTCAGATGTTGAGGTTGCCCCTGAACTGACAGAAGGGGAGGCCGTGCCGGGCTCGCTGCAGGCCTTCTTGGAAAAAGTTGCGTTGGTGGCTGATGCTGATCAGATTCCTGAAAATGAATCTGGTGTGGTCACATTGATGACTCTGCACACCGCGAAGGGCTTGGAATTCCCCGTCGTATTCCTCACCGGCTGGGAGGAAGGGCAGTTCCCACACATGCGCTCCCTCGGTGACCCGAAGGAGCTGAGTGAGGAACGCCGCTTGGCGTATGTCGGAATCACTCGCGCCCGCGAAGAGCTCTATTTAACTCGTGCAATTCTTCGTTCGTCGTGGGGTAACCCATTGACGAATCCGGCCAGCCGCTTCCTCGGCGAGATCCCGGAGGATCTCATCGACTGGCGCCGTGAAGAACCACAAAGCTCAATGGGCTCTGCGTGGGACTACGACGATTCTTATTCCTATGGTCGTTCTTATGACTCGAGCTGGTCTGGTTGGAGCCGTAGTTCACGGTCCGCCGCGACATCCCCTTCGCAGCGAACTCGCTCTTCTAAGGCATCAGAAAGCTCGATGTCCAAGAACAAGCAATTGGATTTAGTTGTCGGTGACCGCGTCAACCACGCCAAATATGGCTTGGGCACAGTCATCGCTGCCGATGGCTCAGGTTTGCGTTCCACCGTCACCATCGACTTTGGTTCTGCAGGCAAGGTCAGGCTCATGCTGGTAGGCGGCCTGCCTATGGAAAAGCTCTAGCGAACTAGAAGTTGATTCCGTTGCCTGCGAACCACTGCTGTGGGTCGGTTGGATTCGCGCCATCTGGCCAAATCTCAAAGTGAAGGTGTGGTCCAGTGGACTGGCCTTCATTACCGATGGAGGCAATCTGCTGACCCGCGGTCACGCGCTCGCCAACTCCCACCAAGAGGGAAGAGGCCTGCATGTGGCCGTAGACGGAGATTTCCCCGTTGTCGTGCTGAACACGAATCCAGTTGCCGTAACCCTGTGCTGGACCGGAGGAGATAACCTCACCATCCATCACTGCAACGATTGGTGTGCCGATTGGGTTGGCCACGTCAATACCGTTGTGGTGGGTCCCCCAGCGTGAGCCGTAGGTGGACGTCAAAGTACCGGAGGTCGGGAAGACCACGGTGCGTCCATCTGGAGTGCTTCCCTGCATTAGGGAAAGCTGAGATGGGTCCGCTGGAGCGAACTGCTCTGCCAGTCCTGGAATGGAGCTTGGGTCCAAGACGATGGAGACACCGTATTCGGTGCGCTCAATCTTTGGGACAACGCCATTGTTTAAGACACCGTCAACGCTTGTGAACAAACCAACGGCTGCGTTGACTAGTTCAGAACCGTTGACGCTATTTACCTGAGCTTCAGAAGAGCCGTTAGGGACACTGAGGCTGAGCGCCGGCGTGTTCGCGGTGGCGCCAGAGACGGTGGCTAGGCCAACGCCGGTGGCAGCAGCCACTGCGAGAGCAGCTTTAACTGCGCGTGGGATGCGCTTCATAGATCGAGTCCTTTGCTAAACGCTGTACTTCAGTGTTTGGTTTAGCCACATCAATCACGTGCAAAAGAAAACTTCTCCCAAAAACTCTCAGGGGTTTAAAGCCTCAAGAGATAAAGAGAAGCAATTCGTTATGCCTTCGTGATTGCTTTGTAGCAACGTGGTTAAAGTTATCCGGTGTTTGGGCACTTCGCAATGGAATAACCGCAGGTGATGGCAGCTCGTTTTCGATAAACTTTCGAACATGCCAGTGTGTTACACATGTTGCAAATGTTAAAGGAGTGACGACTGTAAACCAGTGCTTCAATCTCTGGGGGTGGCGAATGGGGGTAGAGATCTCGGCCCTTGGGAATAGTTATGGGCGTGTCGTAACGCAACTTCACCTAAAGCCGTTGTATCTTGTTCGGTTTATTTTTCGGCCGAATCATTCGCTAGTGAATCTTCGTCCTATTCGGCACATTAGCTAGATGGGTGACCCGATGGAGTTGCGTACGCTCGGGGAGGGCGGCCGCAGAAAAATGAGAACGGCATTGTAACGTTCAGGAAAATCTCAGCGATGTCATAGATAACGCTGTGGCTCTTGCCAACACTTCCCAAGCCACGGCAATGAAGGCGAGATTCGGATTTTTAATCCCAAGAATTCTCGCCAATCTTTGATGCTAGGCCACGCTTTGGCACGGCCCGGGGTGGGGCGAATAGCCGATTTCGCCGTAAGAGCCTCCTTGTCTGAAGGGCTGAACGGTTGAGGCATCTGAAATATTGCCGAAGTGTTCTCGGAGTTTCCTGAATAAGGTTCACCGAATGCGTCCGGATGTACGCGCATTGTTCCCCACTTGTGTTTGGGTGTCCGCGCTTTGTGTGTCTAGACGCCCGATAGCGGCGTTGAATCTCAGATTGTGGGGAAGTGTTTCCCAAATATTGGTTTAAAACCGTTCAGAAGCGCGCAGGGCGCCGATTTTGGGCATGCAAAAAGCCCTTCGGCTCAGCTTCTACCGGAAGATGTTGTTGGTAGTGGTAGAAGCTCGGCCCAAGGGCTGTGCAAAAGTGGTGCGAGATTAAGCGATGTTGACGCCGCGCTCTGCTAGCCAAGGAATTGGATCGACTGCGGTGTTGCCATCTGGGTGAATCTCGAAGTGCAGGTGGGTACCGGTGGAGAAACCGAGGTTGCCCATGCCGGCGATCTTCTGGCCTGCATGTACTTGCTGGCCAACTGCAACGTCAAGGGATTCCATGTGGCCGTAAACGGAAACGGAACCATCTTCGTGCTTGATACGAATCCAGTTGCCGTAGCCAGAAGCTGGGCCGGAATCGATGACGGTGCCATCCATGACAGCCAAGATCGGGGTGCCGTTGGAGTTCGCGATATCGATGCCAGCGTGGAAAGAGCCCCAGCGTGGGCCGAAGCCGGAGGTGAAAGCGCCTTCAGCTGGGCGAACTACGGAAGGAGCACGAGCTGCTTCATCTGCAGCTGCGCGTGCCTGGGAAGCCTGAATTGCAGTGTTGAGCTGTTCGCTCAAGTTCTGAACCGGCTTGGTTTCTGCAACAGTAAGAATCTGCGGGGTGGTTGCAACAGCAGCATCGAAGTCGCTCTGTGCGCCCTTTACCGCGTTCTCAACCTGGCCGGTGACCTGGTCGAGAGGGGAAGACTTGCTGACGTGCTTGAAGTCAACGGTCTGGGTTTTAGTTGAGTCCTCAGGATGAGTTTGGACCTGAGCTGCAGCAGCTCCGCCAACGCCAGCAGTAGAAACCGCGCCTGCAGCAACGGTTACTAAAGCAATGCGTCCCTTAGCCGTCTGAGCGGTGTTCACCTTGCGGTGACGTCCAACGCCAGTGCGCTGAGAAATGCTTTGCATGTATATTTCTTCCCTTTTACTGTCTCACTCCTGGAGCGTGTGCATCTGGTGATGCGATAGGGCGTTACATTGAACCCTGGCTCTTTATCGGATTGTGACCTTACTGTTACCAACGAAAGGTAACAATAGCGTCTCGGTGGAGTGCGAGCAAGCTGTTTCGGGATTTGGATTAAGGATATCCCGAATTCCGAATCGGACAAATTTATCAACCAATCTCGTTAAGCCAGTACAAACGTCAGACAGATGCTTTTAAATTTCCTAAATTTCACCGCCTGAAATTTTTTGTGATTACCGCCACTGAAGGGTTTTGAGTTCGCTCAAAGTTAACTTTTTCCAAAATGCGGTCGCCAAAACTGGGTGAAAATCTCGTTACGAGTGTGGTTATTGTGGCGAAAATGCCACCCCGTCAGACTTGGCCATGAAAACTCTGACTGTAGGAAAATGTGCGTAGTTTATTTATTCCTTATATATAGGACTGTTTTCAACCTGTCGTTTAGATTGAGGGTTCAATCAATTCCATTACTTGAACCATTGGCCGGTAGCGGCAAGTAGTGGACACGCGTTGGGTGAAGCAATTGCCGTTTTCCAGGTCACGTGCGGTGTGGTTGAACGCAAGTGGTTTGAGTGACCTGGAACTTGGCTGTGGGTCGGGGTGCCAACGCTAAAAGCGGGCGAGATCGTGGCAATGTGTATAGCTGATGAGCAAAAACACTAGCCCCCAATCGCGGTCTACTTCGGGCCCGCGCAGCTCGGCGCGCGGTCGTGGAAAGGTTAAGGCCGCCTCGCCGTCGGCAGCACGTGTTGCCAAGACGGTGGGAGAAGAGTCCAAAGCCCGACGCGCGACCGGCCCGGTCACGTGGAGATCGCGCCTGCGCCGCATGTTTTTTGTTGTGGCTGTGCCCAACTTGGTCGCGTTTTTCTCATTGGTGGTTATCGCCCTGGCTACGGTTTTGCTGACCACTTCGCCTTCGGCATGGTTGCCCACTGCAATCGCGCAGTCGTGGATGGTCACAAACCTAGCGCCGGTCGTCGCTGGCGGCATTACTATCTCCGCGTTGCCAATCCTTCCGGCATTGATTCTGGGATGGATGCTCGCGGGCAATGTACACCGCGCGATCAAGGACAAGGTCAGCATTAATGACCTGCTAGCCCTTTTAGGCTGGATCATTGTGGTTCCGGTGATTCTTATCGGTATCGCATGGTTCATGCTCTGGGACGCCGCGCAGGTTTATGACTTGTCGCCGCCACCGCTGGGCCCAACAATCGCGCGGGCTTTGGTTCTGCATTTGACCGCTTTGGTTATTGGCATGGGCCCACGCTTGTGGCGGGCGTTGGCTAAACGCTACAAAGTTCCGCGCGCTGTGGTCGATGGCGTCGTGCTAGCTGTGCAATCCTTGCTCGCACTCCTAGTAGTTGCCGCAGTAGTGCTTCTAGCGCTGTTTATCTACAACTTTGATAACCAGGCGCTAGTCATGGACAGCTACCCACACTTGGCCGGTCTGGGACTTTTCTCCGTCATGGGTCTTTCCCTTTTGTATCTGCCTAATATCCTCATCGCGGCAGTGGGAGTCCTACTTGGCTCAGAGTTTCACATCGGGGATGCCAGCGTCAGTCTCTTTAGCGTGCACTTGGTGCCTCTTCCGCCGTTGCCTTTGTTGGGCGTAGTTCCAGGCGCCGCGGCGCCGTGGGCAATTGGCTTGTTGGCACTGACCGCAATTGCTATCGCCTTTGTCGGCGTGAAGAAGAAGCCTAATTTCCTCCAAGCAGCCGTCTCCGGTGTAGCTGCTGGTGTACTCGTGCTTATCTTTGGCTACTTTGTCTCCGGTGAGCTTGGTTACTACCAAGCGGTTGGGCCAATGCTGCTGATGTCGGCGGGACTTGCTGTGGTCTGGGTTGCAGGTATCAACTTGGCAGTTGCTACAGGTTTCGCAATCAACGTCGGCCGCAATGCTGAACCAAGCGCAGCTGTTGCCGTGGATGCTTCAGCGGAAGCTGCTGAAGCTGGAGAGTCCGCTGAGGGTGCAGATAATGCAGACATGGCAGATCCCCAAGATGGCGCTGAAGAGTCCGAAGAACAAGCAGACAATAACGCCGTGCTCGATGCAGAAACTGATGAGGCAGACGGCGCGCAAGAAGATTCTGACACCGCTGCAACCGCAGATGATGCCAATTATGACTATATCGACGGCGAAGTCGAAGAATCCGAAGGTAGCGGCGACAGCGAAGATGCAGACGTAGATGCAGTTGAATCGACGGATTCACAGGAGACTGAGCTTTCGGATTCCCTGATGGACAATCTTGAAGACGGCGCCTTCCCAGATTCGGTACCCGGCGAAGATGACGTAGAAGAGCGCTTCGACGGGGCAGAAGCCGCCGAGGCTGCTGAAGCCACCACTTCACCAGAAGTAGAGGATGCCATCGAGGGCTTACCTTCTGAGACCGAGGGCGTCGAGGATGAAGTCTTTGAAGGCGAAGTTATTGAACACAAAGATGATGAGTCCGTTGCTGATGTTGATGCAGAGGATTCGGAAGAGCAGTCTAAGAAGACTGACTCTAATTAAATGACTCCTATTAAATAGGGGTGGACTTTGGGTGCTTCCCCCAGTCGGGGAGAAAAATAAGCGGCATCGTTTCGTGCCTGAAAGGGCTACGGACTAGTCTGTAAGGCGTGACTGAATCGCCTTTGCAAGCTTTGAACGCAACAGACCCGCTTAAGGTAGTGGTGCTAGTTTCTGGCACCGGATCTTTGCTCCAGAACATCATCGATAACCAGGACGGTTCTTATACCGTTATTAAGGTGGTCGCTGATGTGGAATGCAAAGGTATTGAGCGAGCTCGAAATGCAGGCATTGCCACAGAAGTAGTGCCCCTGGGCGCGGACCGCGCGCAGTGGAACAAAGACCTTGTGGCCGCTGTTGGCCAGCCAGATATGGTGGTGTCCGCCGGATTTATGAAAATCCTGGGCGCTGATTTCTTGGCCACCTTTGAGGGCCGCACTATTAATACGCATCCCGCACTTTTGCCGTCCTTCCCGGGCGCGCATGGTGTTAGGGATGCGTTGGCTTATGGCGTGAAAGTCACCGGCTCTACTGTCCATTTTGTGGACGCCGGAGTTGATACTGGCCGCATCATCGCGCAGCAGCCAATCATGATTGAGGCAAACGATGATGAGGCGAGCTTGCACGAGCGCATCAAGAGCGTCGAACGTGAGCTTATCGTGCGGGTATTACGCGCAGCGCAGGTTAATAACCAGCAACTTACTATTGAGATTTAATCCCAGATTTTCCCATTCAGGAAGGCAAGGCTTTCATCCATGAGTGATGACCGCAAGCAGATCAAGCGTGCACTAATTAGCGTTTATGACAAGACGGGGCTCGAAGAGCTCGCCCGCACGCTAGATAGCGCAGGCGTAGAGATTGTGTCCACCGGATCCACCGCAGCCAAGATTGCAGATCTTGGCATTAACGTCACTCCGGTTGAAACGCTCACCGGATTCCCAGAGTGCCTTGAAGGTCGCGTGAAGACCTTGCACCCACGCGTGCACGCAGGCATTTTGGCTGATACCCGCAAGCCGGATCACCTGAACCAGTTGGAAGAGTTGGAGATTGCTCCTTTCCAGTTGGTAGTGGTCAACCTGTACCCATTCCGTGAGACCGTGGCGTCTGGTGCGGACTTTGATGGCTGCGTAGAGCAGATTGATATCGGAGGCCCTTCCATGGTTCGCGCGGCGGCGAAGAACCACCCATCGGTTGCGGTTGTTGTTGATCCAGCACGCTATGGCGATATCGCTGAGGCAGTGGCACAGGGTGGTTTTGACCTCGCGCAGCGTCGCCAGTTGGCGGCCACGGCGTTCAAGCACACGGCAGATTATGACGTTGCAGTATCCGGTTGGTTCGCACAGCAGCTTGCCGATGACTCCGCTGCCTTTTCTGACCTTGAAGGCGACGCGCTGCGCTACGGCGAGAACCCTCACCAGAAAGCATCCGTTGTCCGTGAGGGAACCTCTGGTGTGGCCAATGCGAAGCAGCTGCACGGTAAGGAAATGAGCTACAACAACTACCAGGATGCGGACGCTGCATGGCGTGCGGCCTGGGATCATGAGCGTCCTTGCGTGGCTATTATCAAGCACGCGAACCCTTGCGGCATCGCGGTTTCTGATGAGTCGATTGCTGCAGCCCATGCTGCGGCACATGCATGTGACCCAATGTCGGCTTTCGGTGGAGTGATCGCGGTCAACCGTGAGGTCACCAAGGAGATGGCAACCCAGGTTGCAGACATCTTCACCGAGGTCATCATCGCGCCTTCCTACGAGGACGGTGCGGTAGAGATTTTGCAGGGCAAGAAGAATATCCGCATCCTCGTTGCTGAGCACGAGGCACCAGCGGTTGAGGTCAAGGAAATCTCCGGCGGGCGTTTGCTGCAGGAAGCTGACGTCTACCAGGCAGAAGGAGATCAGGCTTCGACCTGGACCTTGGCGGCGGGTGAAGCAGCTTCCGAGGAGAAGCTGGCTGAGCTCGAGTTCGCTTGGCGTGCCGTGCGCTCGGTGAAGTCCAATGCCATTTTGTTGGCGCACGAGGGCGCAACCGTTGGCGTAGGTATGGGCCAGGTCAACCGTGTTGACTCCGCGAAGTTGGCTGTTGAGCGGGCGAACACCTTGGCGGATTCCGCTGAGCGTGCCCGCGGTTCGGTCGCAGCATCGGATGCGTTCTTCCCATTCGCTGATGGTTTGCAGGTGCTAATCGATGCCGGCGTATCCGCCGTCGTCCAGCCCGGCGGCTCCATCCGCGATGAGGAAGTTGTTGCAGCTGCAGAAGCAGCGGGCATCACCTTGTACTTCACTGGTACCCGTCACTTCGCGCACTAAGTCGTTTCCTCACTACTTTCGTGGACAGACTTGGTGCAGAGAAAACAGCGAGAGCTTTAGAACCAATGTCGCGAAAGCCCCCGGACCACAAGCGGAGATAGAGCTTGTGGTCCGGGGTCGAATCGTTGAGCTGGTTCACGCTCGGATACTTCGGCCGTTTTAAGTTGAGGTAGAACGACTGCGTAAGTTGGCTATCCGGCGTTACTTTCGCTCCGCCTATTCTTTCAAAACCTGCGATAGTTGCTCGCTCGCTTTCGCCATTTTTTGGTCGTATTCCTCGTCGGTAGACAGATCTCGGCGCCAGCTTCCGCTGAGAAGAATACGGGGTAGCGTTGCTAAGACGGAGATTGCTGCAACACGCCATCGATTCTTTCTGTCGATGAGTACACCACCTACGAGGGCAGGAATGCCGACTCCTGTTGCTATCGCTGGCACCCCGTCGAGCATTCTGCGGTTCGGGAGTCTGGCCAGTCCCCATTCGACTGTGCCTACTATTGCACCTGTACTCATGGCAACACCTATAGACTTTATCCAGGCGAAACAGATGCTCTTAAAACCACCGATGATTCTTCGCCAGCTGACGAAGTGTGAGGTTTCTTGGAGGTAGCCTCGGTGTTCCTTTTCGGGATAACAAAATACAGTACGACATAGAAGGGTACGAGAATGTATCCGATGATGGTATCTACGCCAACCGCCCATTTAAATGTGGGGCTTCGTTGATGAGTTTTCTTACTTGTCGGGTCGTCAATCATGAGTTCCTTTCTGCTGAAAAGTTAGCTACAGGCTGCAACTACTGAATCGATTCCAAATAAACTCTCGATCGCACTCACCGTATCTTGATCTCCATATGCAAAGGCCCGTCCATCCCTGATAGCACTGAGTATGCCATGAACAGAGCCGAACGCTTTGTACAATTTTCGCATTACGCCCACCACCTTGACCACGGGGATGCCGTACTGTGCGATGAAGAATGCGATTTCTCCCGCGCATGACACCCAATTGACCTGCAACTGGATTGGGTGGTCTCTGCTTTCCAGCTTAGAAATCTCGGAGCGACTCTAGAATCTCCAGAGCGTCCTCAAATTCGGCTGCAGGCAACAACCAAGGTCAAGTCCGATTAGTAGAAGAGCTGCGGAAGGGCTTATTACTGTCTTGCCGAAGAAGGGCTATTGGGTACGCCCCATGACGAGTCAGGATCTTCGTGAAGTCACGGATGTGCGCATGCTGCTTGAACCGCATGCCGCGAGTGAGGCAGCGCGTTTGGCGGATGGTGAGGCTGTCGGATGGATGAAGGCACTAGTGGGTCTGCAGCGCGAGGCGTCGGAAACCGATCCCGTCAAGGCCATGCACTATGCCCGTGAATTCCACGGTGCAATAGCGGTTGCCTCTCGGAATAGTCGAATCAGTGCGCAACTACTGCGCTGCCGTGATGAAACAGCGAGGGCGCATTATGTCATCCCCGAATTACAAGCTCATATGCACGATGATGACGAACTTGCTGAGCATGAAGCAATCATAGATGCGATCTCCAGGGGAGACGCGGTGGCCGCGCTCGAGGCGACAAAAAGCACTTGCGCACCATTCGTTCAGTTACCGCGCAGCGCTTGGAAAGACGCTCTGCCCTGTGGCAGAAGCCCCTACTATTCCTTCTTAGCTTCCTTGGCTGCAATCATGTCTAGCGTTGCCTGCTCACGGTCATCTGGGAAATCGGCTTGGAGTACGCGCAACGCGGCATCGGCAAGCATGATGGCGGTCGACGGCAACTCTGTATCCGAATGCTGGAACGGCGGAGTGCCGTTATTCTCACGCATTTCCATGGCAGACAACGCGATGTGGAAAGGAAGATCCGTGCGCTGATCATCCTCACCAATAATCTCAACCGTGGTGTCATGGAAGATCTGCTGCAGCTGAGCGCGCTGCTGGTGGAAGTCATCAAAGTCCGGGGAATTAGCCACCGGCAGCTGGTACAGGCGGCCAACATTCCAGCCGCTTGTCAGTAGCAAACGTGCCTCAGCGGCAACCAGTGCCCACAGGCGAAGCTGTGGGGAAGACTTCGAGCTAGATAGCTCATCTGCCAACTCCAGCGAAGGCTCAATGGTGGATTTTAGAAGCGTCAGGAAGATTTCCGTCTTAGACGGGAAATGGTAGTACAGCGATGCCTGACGGATACCAACCGCTTCTGCAATCTGGTGCGTCGAGGTATTAGCGAAACCCTGAGTGGTAAATAGCTCAGAGGAGGCATCAAGAATCTCCTCGCGCGCGGTGCTTCCGCGACGGCGAGGGCTATTTTTGCGAGGTCGTCCAACCACACCAGCCATAAAACCACTTCCTCCTTATGTAAACCATATTCAAATATACGACATTGTGACCCAAGTGGGGTCTATTTCACATTCTGCGATTCTCGGGCAGAGATTGCAGCAAACGTTTCTGCCACTAACCGGCAAGCAGCACCATAGGCGGTTCTGTCTAAAGCCGGCAGATTAGCCAGTGTAGTGCTGCGGCCGTCCATATTCTCTAGCCAACGGCGCATTTCAATGCTTATTCCGGTTTCCCAGGCCATAGCCAGAGACTGAGCTTCAGAATCTGTCAACAGCTGGCGCTCAATTGCTATCTCGAGTCGGTCAAGCGTCGGGCGCGGCGATGGTGCGGCCCAACGAGCGATTCCAGCAACCGGTGCCAACAAGTAAGACTCGATGTCCACTAGGCCATCAGGGTCCGGTAATCCGTTGACCACTTCAAGAGCCGGCGGGCGAAGCGCCAGTGCCTCCTGCAACAGCTGTTGCTCACCGCCGATGCCAACTGGGTATCCGGCATCAACGCGCCATGCGAGCATATCTTCCTCAGCTTCACGTCCCTGTAGTCCTACGGACTCTAGGAGCTCCAGGAGCTGATCGTCATTGCCAATCCACGTGATTGGCATCGAAGGGATAGAGTCCCCGCGGCTAACGGCACCCGTAAGGCGAACCTGGCTAGAAACAGCGGGGGAGCGCACGACATCTGAGACAACGCGAGAGAACCAAGCCGAAAGCTCTGTTTCGTCCTCCCGGTGGCGCAAGGCGTTGCGCAAAAGTTCCTGTGCTTCAGCAAGGATGCCTCTTGCAGCAGCTAGAGATTCACACCTATTGGCCTGGGCGGCTAGTTCCCGCAACGACGTGTGCAGCATGGCGTCCTTCCAGCGAAGTAATGATTAAAGACCTTCTTTACAGAGTACTCGGTCAAGGCAACTGGGGAAACAAAAGACCCTTGGTTCTCATACCAACTGGTGGTGCAAGAGACCAAGGGTCTTGTGTCTTTACCGTTCACACTAAAGCCAACGGCAAAAGTGCGCTGTTGAAACCCGGCTACAAATTAGCGGGTGGTGAACGGCAGGAGGGCCATTTCGCGAGCGTTCTTTACCGCAGTAGCAACCTGACGCTGCTGCTGCGGGGTTAGACCGGTGACGCGGCGGGAACGAATCTTGCCGCGGTCAGAGATGAAGAGACGAAGGGTCTTGGTGTCCTTGTAGTCCACCTTTTCGATGCCTTCAGCCTTCAATGGGTTCTTCTTCGGACGGCGGGTCTGCTCCATCCGGAACTTCTTCTGGTTATTGCGCTTCATTTTTGCAACCACCCTTACCAGCTGGACTTGCGAACGCCTGGCAGCTCACCACGGTGAGCCATGCCACGCATACGGACACGGGACAGGCCGAACTTACGGAGGTAGCCGCGTGGACGACCATCATGGGCGTCGCGGTTACGTACACGTGCTGCAGATGCGTCACGTGGCTGACGGTTCAGCTCGAACTGTGCGTCCATGCGATCCTCGTCAGAGGTGTTCGGGTTCTTGATAATAGCCTTGAGCTCAGCGCGACGCTCCGCGTAGCGGGCGACGATTTCCTTGCGCTGCTCGTTCTTGGCGATCTTAGACTTCTTAGCCATAGATTATCGCTCCTCGCGGAATTCGACGTGCTTGCGGACAACCGGATCAAACTTCATCAAAGAGATGCGGTCTGGGTTGTTGCGCTTGTTCTTACGGGTGACGTAGGTGTAACCGGTACCCGCAGTGGACTTGAGCTTGATGATTGGACGGATGTCATTACGTGCCATGCTTAAATCTTCTCCCCACGTGCTCGGATCTTCGCTACAACGGACTCAATTCCGTCGCGGTCGATGATCTTGATGCCCTTGGTGGAAACATTCAAGGTGATGGTACGGCCCTCAGAGGGCAAGTAGTACCGACGACGCTGTACGTTGGGGTTCCAACGACGCGAGGTGCGGCGGTGCGAGTGCGAGACTTGCTTGCCGAAGCTCGGCTCGCGGCCCGTTACCTGGCAAATAGCCGACATGGGTTCTCTTTCTCCTAGCCGCCCACATCATGGCTACGGCGCTGGCCTTGACACGAGAATGACTTAAGCGTTCTTCGTGATGCTCTTTGAAAGGTGAGGTGAGGTAAAGAGCTGTTCAGGCTAGCTGCCAAATACCAGTAGACGGGGCGTATTACGTACAAAGTGACAACAGCAAGGGACAACTTTACAGGTTGATCACCCATTTACCTAATCGGCTGGGAGGATAAGATATTGCAACCTAGCTGGCACTCTATGGCTTGTCCCAGGAGTCACAAGCGTAACGTATTCAATCCTAATGTGAGAGCCCATTCTGATCCCATGCTGGTCCCGTGCTGGGCGTGGTTTTAGTTCATGTATGCGAACAGTGTGAATCAAGTGGTAGTGATTTAGATTTTTAGGGCATAATCTGTATGATTATCCGAGTTGATCACCGCGCACGCTCGCGAAAGTGAATGTGGGCGCGTTAGTGAACTTCTTGTCAATTTGTCAGATACCCAACTCAGGCACGATCTTCGCCCGTTATAACAGTGAAGAACCGACCTGAAGTTTCAACCCTGAGGGAATCGAATTATGAAGAAAGAAATCCACCCGGATTACCACCCGGTGGTCTTTCAGGATGCTGGTACTGGTAGCCAGTTCCTGACCAAGTCCACTGCCACTTCCTCCCGCACTGTTCAGTGGGAAGATGGCAACGAGTACCCACTGATCGTTGTTGACGTGACCGCTGAGTCCCACCCATTCTGGACTGGTGCACAGCGCGTTATGGACACCGCTGGCCGTGTTGAGCGCTTCAACCAGCGCTTCGGCGCAATGGCTCGCCGTAAGAAGAAGGCATAAGGAGGATAGAAAACAATGGCAACTCCTAAGTTTAAGAAGTCCCGCTCGAACACTCACCACCGTCGTTCCGCGTGGAAGGCTGACAATGTCGCCCTGCAGGAAGTAACCATCGACGGTCAGACCGTTCGTATTCCACGTCGTCTGGTCAAGGCTGCAAAGCTTGGCCTGGTAGACGTAGAGCAGTTCTAATAGACGAGAAGCTTCTACAGTCCCCGGACTGAAGTTCTAACAAGAGACACCGTGCAACTGGAATAGTTGCACGGTGTCTCTTGTTTTATGGGTGGAGCGCAATTCCTAATTCTTGTCCTATTCCTCGCCACATTTTCGCGCACAGGAAACGTTCAGGAACCCAGTTCCGGACTTGCAGAATTATTCCAGTACTACATAAGTTTCGTGAGGGAGAATACCTACCATGACTTCCAAAGATGATCACTCCGATTCCACGCAGAGCTACTCGCGCGGCTGGAATCAACCTCGTTCGGAGCACCCTGAGACTCCGAACGATTCTTCTTCACAAAACCCAATCGAGCACACCCAGGAAATTCCGGCGCAATCCGCCCAGTCAGGTCATTCAGCGCAGCCAAATGCACAGGGACCGTACGGCGCTGCAGCGGCCAACAATGCTGGCGGTAATTCCGGTTTTGATCCGAATGCCTATGGTCCAAACACCTACGGCCATGGTGCAGCAGCGGGGCAGCCAGGATACGGCGCACACACCGCTGGCTCACAAGCCGGTGGCGCACACACCGGTGGAGTCGGCACCGCGAAGGCACCGTTTGCACCCGGCGCACCGGGTGGGGATACGGAAGGCCCGAAGCCATCGAAAGCTAAGCGCACCATCGGACTTGGCACGGCGCTAGCAATGATGTTGGTGGCTGGTATTGGCGCCGGCGGTGCGACTGGTTATGTTGTGGGCAATTCCAACTCAAGTAGTGGCAATGGCACTTCTGTCAGCGAGATTCTCAACAGCCAGCCGGTGAACAATACCAACAGCACCGGTGAGGAGGCTGCGGCAGGAACTACGGAAGCGGTTGCTGCCAAGGTAACCCCAGCGGTGGTGGCTATTCAGGTGATTTCGGCTAACGCGGCATCGGAAGGCTCTGGCTCTATCATCTCTCCTGACGGCTATGTGCTGACCAACCACCACGTGGTCTCTGGTGCTGAAAATGGTGGCACCATGCAGGTCACCATGAATGATGGCACAAAGCATGAAGCAGAATTTGTAGCATCTGACGCGAACACCGACGTTGCCGTCATCAAGATAGTCGACGGCCAGGATCTCCCATTCTTGGAGTTCGGCGATTCCTCATCACTGCAGGTTGGTCAGGAAGTTGTCGCTGTTGGTTCGCCACTGGGTCTGAACGCAACAGTGACCTCAGGTATTGTCTCCGCGGTTAATCGTCCTGTCCGTGCATCTCAGGGTGGCGGAGAGTCCTCACTGATCGACGCAATTCAGACTGACGCTGCGGTTAACCCTGGTAACTCCGGTGGTCCTTTGGTTGATATGAGCGGCAACCTGGTGGGTATGAACTCCATGATTGCGTCGCTGTCATCGGGGACTAGTGGTGAAGCTGGCTCCATTGGCTTGGGCTTTGCTATCCCGTCCAACTTTGCCCAGCGCATGGCGCAGCAGCTCATTGATAACGGTCAGGTTGTGCACCCAATGCTCGGCGTGCAGGTAGACGGCCGCAATATCACCGACGGCGCGCACATAGTGTCCGTTGAACCGGGCAGTGTTGCGGAGCAGGCTGGTCTGGAAGAAGGCGATGTTGTTACCCGCGTCAATGACCGCGCTATTGAAGACGCCGATTCTTTGATTGCGTCCATTCGTGGCCAGGAATTCGGGGCTGTGATTACCCTCGAGGTTACCCGCGAAAATGAAGATTCTTCGCGAGAGGTAGAGGTTACCTTGCCGGAAGAGTAGTTTAATAACCAGCCTCATGACGCCCTAACGACACATCAATTAGAAGTGGGACCACTATGACAACTGACTCGAGCCCGGCCGCTGGGCTAGTACACCGCAATACACTCCTGGAAATGGATGAACCAGATGACGCGTACTTGTTGGCGGCAGAGCAGCAAAATGCTCCCCAGCCTTACCGTCGAGCACTAGTAGTTCTAGCGACTGATCATCCAGACGAGCTGGCTGAAGAAAACTCCAAGCTGTGTACAGAGTTGCTGCAAGAGGCAGGATTTACCGTTGACGGTGCTATCACCGTGCGGATGAAGAAGTCCAAGATTCGCCAAGCCATCGAAACCGCTGTTGTCGGTGGCGTGGACTTAGTTCTGACCGTGGGCGGCGTGGGCGTCGGTCCGCGTGACAAGGTACCGGAGGCAACCCGTGACGTTCTGGACCAGATGGTCCCCGGCGTTGCACAGGCAGTGCGTTCATCGGGCCAAGCATGCGGTGCAGTTGACGCGTGTACCTCCCGCGGAATCTCCGGGGTTTCTGGTTCCACCGTTGTGGTTAACCTGGCATCGTCTCGCGCCGCAGTACGCGATGGCATGGCTACGGTGGCACCACTGGTTCACCATCTGGTTGACCAGCTGCAGGAATACTCCGTCTAGATTTATTCACTCCCGCGCCGGGATCCAGTCACGCAACTGGATCCCGGCGCCTTTATAATTGCGGGGGAGAAGGTGTCCTAGATTTGGGCCACCAATCTGGATGAATCTGGACCAGCCAAGATCAGGCTAGAACAGGCAAGAAGCCGTGCAAGGAGGACGCCGTGCCGCGTAAACGTCGACGGGTATTTAAAGAATCTGATTCGCCGAACTATGACCGCACTGCGGATCGGCCTGATTTTGTTTCCGCGTTTCCAGACAATGATGAGGCGGCAGATGCCACCCGCAGCGTGGAGTTAGATGAAGAACAAGCTGACTCTGGCACACCCAATAGGGCTTCAGAAGAGTTCTGGGCAGAGCAACGCCCACCTCACCACGGCGCCTAGGGTGCGTAGAACCCACGAGGTTTAGGGATGACAAAAGCGTCCAGCTAGCTACATTGTGTAACTAGCTGGACGCTTTTAGTGTTCGACAGTGAAAGCGAATTACTTGGTGATGTCGCCTGCAGGGCCGGTGGTGCCGGTGGTGCCGCCAGCCTGACCAGCCATGAGGTCGCGGATTTCTGCGAGCAGTTCTTCGGAGGTTGGGGTTGGTGCTTCTTCTTCAACGCCCAGACGACGCTTGTTCATCTCGTTGAGCTTGTTGATTGGCGCAACGATGAAGAAGTAGACAACACCAGCGATGATCAGGAAGTTGATAGCTGCGGTGATGATTGCACCGAAGTCAACGAAGGTGGATTCATTGTCGGTGATTTGGAAGCCAAGACCTGCCATATCAGCAGAGCCGAATGAGTTGATGAGTGGCTGGATGAGGGAGTCGGTCAGCGCGGTTACGATTGCGGTGAAAGCGCCGCCGATGATGACACCAACTGCCAAATCGATGACGTTGCCGCGCATGATGAAGTCTTTAAAGCCCTGAAGCATGATTGTTCCTTTTTCGATATTTATGTCTTAGCTTGAACTGCGTAGCAAATGAGCCGTTAGGACTGTAACCACATTTAGTCCAAGAAGCTAGCTAACTTCTTATAATGTGATGGGTAACACTAATAGCTAGGTCCTTAAAGTGTCAAGGTTTTTACGTATTTTGGCAGGTAGGGACTAATCTTCAAAACCTTGCTGGATATTTGCGCGCTCACCGGTTATCACTACTGTCAAAGGTTGAGACAAGGAAGCACTTGCCACTACTTGTGCTTGTTCGGCGGGTAAGGCAATCAAGATTGTGGCGGACGCTCCCGTTCCAGCGCGCCCTGAGTTGACGCCCCCAGAAGTAATATCCGCTGAGGTGGCAATCACTCGGGCTTGCTCAGCAACGACCACTGGTGCGAATAGACCAGGGGAGTATTCATCCTCCCGGGAAGTCACCACATTGACGGTATCGCCGTGATGAAGCAATGACACCAAATCCGGCTCAGCCAATTTAAGCGGAACCATATGCCCATCCGGGACCAAATTAGACGTTAACTCATCACCTAAAAGCCGCAGCTCCGTAACAAACTCGCCGGCAACAGCTGGCGAAGTGACCACACGTCCCACCACATCTTCGGCTGTCATCAATGCACCGTTGGTGGGAATAGCATCTTGGGGAACGCGGGTGGTGTGAACATCCTCCGCCCTCAATTCTTGGCCGGCGCCCACATCCCGGGCAAAGACCAGTATTTCAGGATTATCCCGCAGCTCACTCGCGGCTACGAATAGCGCGGCAAGCAAAAGCCCTACTCCCACCAACCGGCGAAGCAGTTGTGAGCGCGCATGCCCTGGGGTCCGCAAGGTCTTTAACAATGAGGGCGCAGACCGCGATGTAGTGCGCGTCGAAGCCTGCGATGTTGCGCGCTGCGCAGAAGCACGAGAGGAAGCGGTGCGAGGAGAATTAGGTGCGTGGGCCATACCTATATGTGACGGGACGGCACCCCATAAACGTTCCCGGTTAATCCGTAATTACGGAGTCAACTGCTTGATCAAAGGAGTCATGAGGGACTTCATCGATGACTTCTTCGGCATAAACCACGGCTATGACCTTTGGTCGCGGCTGCGCGGCGGCAAGGGCGCGGTCATAATATCCAGCACCTTTGCCCAGACGCATGCCCGATTTATCAACGGCTAAGGCAGGCGCGAAGATGATGTCTAACTCTGCCAATTTGGTGCTGTCATATTGCTTACCGGTTGGTTCAGCAATCCCCAACGCGCCAGGTTCCATAGATTCCGGACCCTCATACAAAGACCACGTCAGCATTCCGTCTTTGCCCGATAGTGGCAGCCAGACTTCGGCAGCTATGGCGTGAAGTTTCTCCACAAAATCTTTTCCCCCAGGCTCTGAACCAAGTGGGGAATAAGCCGCAACTTTGAGGCCCTTGGCTTGCTCCACGATGGCGCCGGTAAGCGCTGCATCCTTCGCAGCTTTCGCATCTTCAGTGAGTTGTTTGCGGGCACTGGTGTGCGCTTGGCGGATGTCTTGTTTAGTCATTGCAACCATAAACACATGGTAGTGCCAACACGGAAAGGCAGGTGCTGGAATGTAAGCTGTTCGTTATGGTTAATGATCGCGAGGATGCTTCTGCGTGGGTAAGGACCGTTGTTGTTCCTGCTGCTGGAATGGGAACTAGGTTTTTGC
>JBCLTK010000012.1:0-40454 GCA_041226025.1 Corynebacteriaceae bacterium 6-324
TTAGCTGAATAGAACGGAATCAAAAGTCAGTCATGAAAGTGTGGCAGTTAGCGTTTGTTGAAGAACGAGGAAAAGACGAGTCCGAGCAATCAGTGAAAGTTCCTACCAACTCTGAAGCCCCATACTTCTAATACTTTGAAGAAATTTCGCAAAATCACGAAATTTCTTCAATCAGAATCAGATGTTTCGGATGGAGAGTAGGCCGGCCTTTTTCGCAACAATGCACTGGATGATAAGGGCGACTGCTGCGACTCCTAAGCCAATGAGATCGGTGAAAGTGCCGGGGAGCATTGCACAGATTGCTGCGCCGAAGAGGACAATTCGAAGAACCCAATTCACCTTGGTCATCAAGTGGCCTTCGACGGCGACGGAGAGTAGAAGGACGCCGATTGTTCCGGTGATGGCTACCTGGATTGCTTCCATGACTGTTACGTCTTGCAGAAGCATGGCGGGGTTGTAGACAAATATGAATGGGATGATGTAGCCGGCTAGCGAAAGTCGCATGGATTGGAAACCGGTTCGGACTGGGTCTGCACCGGAAAGTCCAGCTGCTGCGAATGCGGCGAGGGCGACCGGAGGCGTGAGGTTTGCGAACAGTCCGTAGTAGAAGACGAACATATGCGCAACGAGTGGTTCGACGCCGAGGGTTGCCAGGGCTGGGGCAGCCATTGTCGAGGTGATGATGTAGGTCGGAATAGATGGCAAGCCCATGCCGAGGACAATGGAAGCGATCATTGTCAGAACCAGAGAGAGGAAGAGATTGCCGGCACCGATGGCGACGATTGCGTTTGCCAAGGTCACGCCGAATCCGGTCAGGGTGACAACGCCGACGATGATGCCAACGGCAGCACACGCGATGGAGACTGACACCGATGTGGTCGCGCTAAGAGCGAGTGACTCCAGAATCTCCTTGATGGACATTCGGGTTGTTTTCCGAAGCTCCGCAATCACGAATGTGACGATGATGGTGAGAAGCGCAGAGAACAGAATTGTTCGCCCAGAGAAGAAGAGCATGTATATAAGGAACAGGATCGGAATGATGAGGTGTCCGCGTTCCTTTAGGACTTCCATGACTCCGGGGAGGTTTTCGCGGGAGATTCCTTTAAGTCCTTGGCTCGTGGCACGAAGGTGCACTTGGACAAGCACGCCGAGGTAATAGAGGAGGGCGGGGATGAGAGCGGCGATGGCGATGGTTCGGTAGGGGATACCGAGGGTTTCGGCCATGATGAAGGCGGCTGCGCCCATAATCGGAGGGAGAATCTGGCCGCCGACTGACGCGGAAGCCTCAACTGCGCCTGCGAATACTGGTTTGTATCCGACTCTCTTCATCATCGGGATGGTGAAAGCACCGGTAGTGACCACGTTGGCCACAGCTGAGCCGTTGATGGAGCCTAAGAATCCAGAGGCGACAACGGCTACTTTTGCAGGACCACCGCGCGATTGACCGGCGAGGGCTAGAGCGATGTCATTGAAAAACTGTCCCATGCCGGATTTTTGAAGGACTGCGCCGAACAAAACGAAGAGAAAAATGTACGTCGCGGCCACGCCAATTGCTGTGCCGTATATGCCTTCAGTGGTGAGGAAGGAGTAATTTACGGTGTTCTCCCAGGAATAACCACGGTGGCGGAGAGTGCCTGGGAGATCACGGCCGAAGACCGCGTAGAGCAAGAAGACGATGGAAAGGATGGAAAGCGCCCAACCGTTGATGCGACGGGATGCTTCAAGGATGAGCAAGATGAGGATGACGCCGAATACTAGGTCCCACATTGTTGGAACGCCCGCGCGGCGGACGATTTCTTGGTAGTTCAGGACGACATAGAACGCGGTGGACAGGCTGAGTATGACCAGTACGAGGTCGTAATAGGGAAGTTTGGCGCGGGATGCTTTGCGCATTGGCGGATAGAGAGCGAAAGCTAGGGCGAGCATCGCCGCAACGTGAATGGCGCGGTGCTGCAGAATCGGTGGACTGCCGAAGTAAGCCGTGTACATGTGGTACAGCGACACTATTACCGCGAATGCGGTGACCACTATCGACATGTATTTCGATGAGAAATCACGCGTGCGGGACTCGCGGTCGTACTCCTCCAGGAGTTCTTGGGTTTCTTCTTCTACGGCTTTGGTGTCAATGGAGGAAGTTTCCGTGGACATGAGTCATCTTTCGTCTCATTGCAAAGCTAGTCGATGACAAGCTCCGCGAAGGTGTGATGAGGTATTTCGCGAGAAATGGTGGTTCCGTTGATTTCCAACTTGTGTTGCGTGGCGTGCGAGTGAATCCAATTCAGTTGTGGAATCTCACGGTCGATATGTGAGGTGTGGATGATGCCGTCTTCTATGGTCGTGGTGCCTTCTAGTTCTGTTGGAGCGCCAGCGCCATAAGCCTTGAGGTAGACATCGGTGAGAAAAATCTTGCCGTCGTCGATTCTGTAGGTTTCTCTCCACGGCTCGAGCTCGATGGAGTGGATCCACGTGAGGTCGAAGGTCGTTCCATCGGCAAGAGTGTCTTCGTAAAACACTGAACCTGACTCCTGGTCACGGACAATCACGTGATTTCCGGAGTCAGGTCTTAGCGTGAAGAACGCCACCGCTAGTAGAAGAACTAGCAGCGGAGTTAATTTAGCTGCCGTTGACTTCATCGAAGTATCGAACAGCGCCAGGGTGAAGGTCAGTGGCGAGGCCCTCTTCAACAGAGTCCAAGGTGATTAGCTTGGCGGCGTTGTGTGAATTCTGAATGGTTTCAATGTTTTCAAAAATAGCCTTAGTGATTTCGTAGACTTGGTCCTCGCTCAGGTCTGGAGAAACCAGCAACTGGTTGGTGATTGCAGCAGTTTGGACGTCTTCGTCCTGGTCATAGGTGCCGCCAGGAATGACTTCAGCATCAAAGAATGGGTATTGCTCTTGGAGTGCATCCATTCCTTCGCCTTCGACTGGGACAACGACGACATCTTCTGTGGTGGCCAGGTCCATGACGGAGGAGTTAGGCAAACCAGAGGTGACGAAGGCGGCGTCGATTTGGCCGTTCTTCATTTGGTCGATGGCATCGGCATAAGAAAGGAAGTCTTCGTCGATGTCGTCGTAGGACATGTCGTGGGCTTCAAGGATCATTTGGGCGTTGAGTTCCACGCCGGAGTTCTGGTCGCCGACGCCTACGCTTCTGCCCTCAAGATCGGCTACGGATTCAATTCCGCTTCCCGCGGTGGTGATGATCTGTACGTAGTTGGGGTACAACGCCGTGATGGCTTGGAGTTCAGAAAGAGCTTCTCTGCCTTCGAATGGGCCGGTGCCTTCGAGTGCCTGGCGGGTGGCGTCACCCATGACGAAGGCTACTTCTGCGCGGCCGGAAGTGAGGAGTTCGATATTTTCAACTGATGCGCCGGAGGCTTGTACGGAGGAGTCGGCGCCGAGGGCATCGGCAAGCACCTGCGACATGGAAGCGCCGATTTGGTAGTAGGGGCCTGATGTTCCGCCGGCAGCGATGGTGACGAAGTCTACTGACCCGTCTCCCTCGGCCTGATCTGCACTGCCTCCATCGTCTGAGCAAGCGGTCAAAGTAAGGGCGACAACGCTAAGCGATGCCAAGGTTGCACGAATCTTCATGGAATTCTCCCTGGTGTTGTGTGACACAGCATATCGGTATGAAAATATGATCTGTTGCACATTTTATCCAAGGGTTAAGGGTATGGATAGGGTTTCGCCCTAGTGAACTGGGGTGTGGGTGGAATTAGGCAATCGATTGAATTGTTTTTTAAGGGCCTGAAACCAATCCAAGCAGGGGAAACCGTATTCGAGCTGTAGCAATCGAAAGGGGGTAGCGGAGACTGTGGATAATGGAGGAATGAATGATCATTCACTAGTTTCGCGTTATGTCGTTCTCATGGGGGTTTCCGGTTCTGGAAAGTCTTCGGTGGGAGAGAGGTTGAGCCCATTGGTGGGGCTGCCGTACCGGGATGGTGATGATATGCATCCGCAGTCGAATATCGACAAAATGGAATCAGGCACCCCGCTCAATGATGAGGACAGGATGCCTTGGTTGAAGAACGTTGGTGAGGAGCTAGCTGTCTCGGGTGGGTTGATGATCGGGTGCAGCGCGCTGAAGCGCTCCTACCGCGACCTGATTCGTAGTTACTGCCAGGAAGCGGTGTTCGTGCACCTCGCGGGTGATTTTGAACTGCTGTCGGAGCGGATGAATGCGCGCACGGGCCATTTCATGCCGGCGTCGCTGCTTAAGTCGCAGTTTGAGACGTTGCAGCAGTTGGAGCCGGATGAAGCGGGCGTCGTGATTGATATCGAGCCATCCGAGGAAGAAGTGGCTCAGCAAGCGGCTAATTACTTGGAAGGATCGCCCACAGAACAAGGACGATGATAAAGCCGATGACGGAAATGAACACCTGGTTCAGAGTCCAGGTGCGCAGGGTGGTGGATACGTCCATGCCCATGAGTCGGCCGACAAGCCAGAAGCCGGAGTCGTTGACCAGAGAAGAGAAAACGGAACCTGCGGCGGTGGCGAGCACCAGCAGGGCGAGCTGAATCTCATTCATGTTGGCGGCTTCGACGGCTGGCGCCATCAGTGCTGCGGCGGTGGTCAGAGCAACGGTTGCGGAGCCTTGCGCCACGCGGAGTGCGGCGGCGACGAGGTAGGTAGCGAAGATGACGGGGATGCCCAGGTCGGACATTGAGTCGGCCAGTGCATCGCCGATGCCGGAAGTACGCAGGACGCCACCGAACATGCCGCCGGCGCCGGTGATGAGGATGACGGAACAGATAGGGCCGAGGGAGCTTTCGAGCAGCTTTTCCATCTTCTTGCCGTCTTTTGGCCCCAGCACGAGCATGGCGATGAGCAAGGTGATGAGCAGCGCGATTGGGGTCTGTCCGACGAAGGTGAGGATGTCAGCGAAGGTGCCGGAGCCGTCCACGGTGCCGGCGGCGGCGAGGGTGCTGATGCCGGTGTTGCAGAAGATGAGCAGCATCGGCAGGAGCATGACGCTGATGACCTTGAGCGGGGAAACCAGCGTTGCCGGGTCGTGCTCTGTTTGTTCGCCGAGCAGGGCGTCGCCGACCTTGTAAGGGAACTTCTTGCCCAGGTAGGTGCCCCAGAGGTAACCGGAAACATACCAGGTTGGCAGGGCAACAATTAGGCCGAGGCCGAGGATGTAGCCGATGTCAGCGCTGAAGAACTCGGCGGCAGCAACGGGGCCGGGGTGCGGCGGCAGGAACACGTGCATGACGGAGAACGCACCGGCGGCAGGGATACCGAAGGCCAGAACCGGTCCGTCAAGGCGGCGAGCCACGGCAAAGATGACCGGCAGCATGACGATGAGGCCGGCGTCGAAGAAGATGGGGAAGCCCATAATCAAAGAAGCGATACCCAAGGCAAGAGGGGCGCGTTTGGCGCCGAAGGCGTTGACGAGGGCATCGGCAAGCGATTGCGCACCGCCGGATGCTTCGACGATACGGCCGATCATCGCGCCCAGACCCACGAGCAGCGCGACCGAGGCGATGGTGGAACCAAAGCCGTCAATCATGGTGGGCACCACACCCGCGACCGGGATGCCAGCGGCGAGCGCCGTGACGGCGGAAACAATGATGAGTGTGACAAAAGCGTGGATTCTAAACTTAATAACCAGTAGCAGAATCAGCGCAATCGCAGCTAGAGCGATTCCTAGCAGCGGACCGGCGGACAATGTAGGTTCCCAGGTCTCCATGTAGTTCTCCTTATCTAAATGTTCACCTGAGATTACACCCCGGGGGTTGTAGCATGTAACCATGAAATTTTGGGAGGAGGGCGAAGACCCGGATCCGCGCTTTACTTTGGCGAATGAACGCACATTCTTAGCGTGGATTCGGACGTCTTTGGCTTTCCTGGCAGGCGGCCTCGCCATCGAGATTTTTCAGTTCGAGGGTGTCAGCCCGTGGATTAACTCGCTGGTCTCCGTCATTGTCATCGTCACCGCAGCAATGGTGGCAGTGGGAGCAGCTTTACGATGGGCTATCGTCGAGCGCGCCATGCGATTAGGCAAGCCGATGCCTGCGCCGAAGCTGATACCGGTGCTGTCTGCGGCTGCAGCGATTGGCTGCGTCTTTGGCCTGGTAGTGGTCTTGCTGTGATGCAACGACATCCTGATCCGGGACTGCAGCCGGAACGAACAACCATGGCGTGGACGCGCACTCTAGTGTCCTTTTTGGTGGTTGCGGGGCTGAGCATGCGGGTGTCTGCCTCAGTGCACGAAATCGCGTTCTTGCTCATTACAGTTATCGCGATGGTGGCGGCACTGAATATTACTGTGCGCCAAGCCGGCCGGTATGAGCGGAGTAATACGGGGCTAGTGGAAGAAAAAATTCGGCCACAGGTGTGGTCAGTGATAGTGATGTCAACTGCAGTGACTCTTTTGGCTTTGGTTTTGCTGGCAATGAGATTAATGTGAGCGAAAAATTTCTTAATAAGCTAGTGTTAGGAGCCGTTCAAGTCTGTTATTGGTCGCCTTTGAATCCCTAGGAATTTGTATAGCTATGAAGTCTGTACGCGCGTTGATTACGGCAGCAGCAGCTGCATTGTCTCTTGCTTTTATCCCTCAAGCTACCGCTACTGCTCAAGAACACTGCCCAGCAGTAGTTGCAGTTGCAGCGCGTGGTTCGGGACAGAACACAAATATTTCTCCAACCTGGTACGGCGGCCCACGCCCTTCCAATGGTTGGGAAGGCGAGACCATCCGCGCATTCCTGCAGACCGCTGAAGGCCGCTACCAGGCAACTCATGGTGGCAATTCCTTGATGAAGGACGTTCACGTGCTGGGCCTTAGCCCAAATGTGTACCCAGCGACCTACCCAGAATACGAAGTGCCAAACGTAGCGGCGCCTGAAACCGTGATGGATATGCTGCGCATTGCTTACCGCTACGCGGCACCTGTTGTGAACACTGCGGTATCCGCACTGGGCCAGTTCCGTTATTCCGTAGAAACCGGTCAGGCTGGCGTTATGCAGGCGATTGGCCACTATGAGAACTCCACTGGCTGCAAGCCAGGCTACGTTCTGATTGGTTACTCCCAGGGCGCGATGATTCTCGCGGGCCATGAGAAGGAGTTGGCTAACCGTGGTCAGCTTGCTGGCGTGGTCTACATGGGTAACCCAATGACCAACCGCAATGATCCATTCACCGTGGGTGTGCCAAATGCTTCTGGCATCTTGGGTGATATGCCGAACAACACTGTGGCTTCCAAGGGAACCAACAACCGCATTAACTACTGCCTGCCGCTGGACGGCGTGTGCAACGCAACCGTTGGAACGCTGCGCGCTTCGGAGGGGAATGGCGGATACCATGGCCGCTACTTCCTGCGCGGATCCCAGTGGGATGCGCAAGTAGCGGATGCCTTTGGACGCTTCGTTGATCAGCGTCGCTACGGTTAGGGTCTATGAACAAAATTGGAATCATGGGTGGCACGTTTGACCCGATTCACAACGGCCACCTGGTGGCAGCGAGTGAAGCTGCCTACCGTTTCGACCTGGACAAGGTCATCTTCGTACCAACGGGACAACCGTGGCAGAAGGCAGACCGCAACGTTACGGATGCGGAGCATCGCTATTTAATGACGATGGTTGCTACGGCATCGAACCCTCGCTTTACGGTATCCCGGGTGGATATTGAGCGCGAAGGGCCGACCTATACCATCGATACGTTGCGCGACATCCGTCAGTTCTATCCAGATGCCGAGCTATACTTCATCACAGGTGCGGACGCGCTGGCATCGATAATGTCCTGGCGTGATTGGGAAGAGATGCTGGAGATGGCGCACTTTGTGGGTGTAACCCGCCCGGGCTATCCGCTGACTCGCGATATGGTGCCGGAAGACCAGCGTGACAGCATTGAGCTGATAGATATTCCGGCGATGGCGATTTCTTCGACGGACTGCCGCGAACGCGCACACAGCGGCGTGCCGGTCTGGTACTTGGTGCCGGACGGGGTTGTGCAGTATATTGCGAAAAATCACCTGTATAGCCCAAATGAAGGTAAAGCGTTGTAAATCGCTGTAAAGTTGTTTGAGGGTTATACATATTTCAAAGTAAGTAAAGGATATTTGTGAGTATTACTGACGCGGCACGCCGGATGGCAGAGTTGGCAGCGCATGCTGCCGATGAAAAGTCCGCCAGCAACATCGCAGTGATTGATGTCTCTGACGTTCTGGCCATCACGGAACTTTTCGTTATCGCTTCTGCAGATAATGAGCGTCAGGTGCGATCGATTGTTGAAGAGGTAGAAGACGCCCTGACTGCGGAAGGCTTTGAGCCGAAGCGTCGTGAAGGTGTGCGCGAAAACCGTTGGGTTTTGTTGGACTACGGTTTCACCATCGTGCATGTTCAACGTGAGCAGGAGCGCGAGTACTACGGCCTGGATCGCCTGTACCATGACTGCCCGTTGATTGAAATTGAGGGCATTGAGCCAGCAACTCGTCCGGGCACGTGGGATAACATCCGCGACGTTGAGTCGATTGATGATATTCCGTTGGCTGAAAAAGAGCCAGAAGAAGACGAAGAGTACTAGGTTAAAATCCCATGAGCCGCCGACTGATTCTGATCAGGCATGGTCAGACGACCTATAACGCCACCGGTCGTATGCAAGGACACTTGGATACGCAGCTTTCTGATGAAGGCGTGGCGCAGGCTGAGTCTGCCGGTCGGCTGCTGCAGAATCAAGGGATTACCCGCATCTTGGCCTCGGATTTGTCGCGTGCGAAGGTGACGGCGGAGATCGTCGGCAAGCAATTGGGCTTGGACGTTGAAGTTGATGAGCGCCTGCGTGAGACCAACTTGGGTCAGTGGCAGGGTATGACTTCGGCGGAAGTGGATGAGCAGTATCCGGGGGCGCGGGCGATTTGGCGTCATGATCCGACGTGGGCCCCGCCGGAAGGTGAGTCACGCGTGGATGTGGCGAAGCGTGCACGCCCGGTGATTGATGAGTTTATGGAGTCCTATTCTGATTGGGACACCAATACCGTGCTGGTCGTGGCCCATGGCGGCGCGATTGCAGCGCTGACCTGTAACCTGATTGCGCTGCACAACCAGCAGTATCAGATGCTGTCTGGTTTGAAGAACACCCATTGGGCACAGCTGACCGCACGTCCTGCTTTTGATCCGGCCCGTCCTGATGCGCCAGTGACGTTTAATTCTCATAACATCGAGGGCGCGAATTGGTATTTTGATGGCTGGAATATGGGCGCCCGCGTTGTGGGCGGCGCCGGGGCTGATATTTAATGCCCGTTCGTATTGTGACTGATTCTTCTGCTGGACTTCCTCCAGAAATCGTTGATGAACTTGATATCACGGTGTGCCAATTGCACGTGATGGACAACGAAGATTCGGATACAACCACCTCAGCGCTCTCTGCGCTAGAAATCGCCGCCGAGTACGGCCGGCAAATGGAACGCGGCGGCGATGAAGGCCTTATTGGCCTGCACTTGGCTAAGGAACTTTCATCGACATGGTCGGCGGCGGTCACGGCATCGGCGGTTTTCCCAGACGATAAAGTTCGGGTGATTGACTCGGGTACCGCTGGCATGGTCTTGGGCGCTGCAGCAATGGCCGCGGCGAAGCTCGCCAAAGACGGCGCTGACGTTCATGAATGCTATGAAGCGGCACAAAACACGATTGAGCGCGGCAAGACGTGGGTGTATTTGAGCTCTACGGATGAGATTCGCCGCTCGGGCCGGATGTCTACTACCACCGCGATGCTTTCTACGGCGCTGCTGGCTACCAAACCAATCATGGCGCTCAATGATGGCCGCCTGGAACTGGTGGGCCGCACCCGCACGCAGACAAAGGGCTTTATCAAGTTGGTGGATCTGGTGGCATCAGAAGCCGGCGGCAAACCGGTGTTCATCGCGCTGCAGCACAATGATGCCGAGGAACAAGCGGAGATCCTGCAAGACCTGCTGGAGCAGGCGTTGCCGGAGGGGTCGAGCTTTATTCTGACCGAGCTCAATGATGTGGTTGCCGTGCACGTGGGCGCGGGCGCGATTGGTGTGTCTGCGGTGTACTCGGCTTAAAGGAGCTAGCGCGTGGATATCCGGTGGCTAGAAGGATTTGTGGTTGTTGCGGAAGAACTCCACTTCAGCAACGCTGCAAACCGTCTGGGTATCGCGCAGTCCCCGTTGAGCCAGCTGATTCGCAAGCTGGAAAATGATCTCGGGCAGAAACTTTTTGATAGAAGCACCCGTTCGGTCGAGCTCACCGCCGCGGGCAAAGCGTTGCTGCCAGAAGCTCGGCGTATCCTCGCCACCATGTCTGAGGCGCGTGAGTTGGTCAGCGCGGCGGAGGGGGACATTGTCGGAACTGTTCGTTTGGGATATTCAGGCGTTTTGAACTATTCAACATTGCCTCTTCTGACCAAAGAAGTTCAGAGCAGACTTCCGCTGGTGGACCTGGAATTGGTGGGGCAGAAGCTCACTCAAGAAGCTCTCAGCATGCTGCGTCAGGGGCGGCTCGACATGACTATGCTGGGACTACCTATTAATGACCCGGATGTTAATACTTACACGATTAAACGCGAGCCTTTCTGCGTAGTCTTACCCGCTGATCACAGGTTGGCTGGGGAAGATGTTGTTGATTTGGCAGAACTTTCCGGGGAAGGATTCGTCACGACTCCGAAGTTCTCTGGATCTGTGTTTCGCAATTCAACATTTCAATTGTGCGCTGAGGCGGGGTTTGTTCCGAAGATTTCGCAGCAGGTTCCAGACCCATATTTAGCGCTTCTATTGGTGTCCGGTGGGGTTGGAGTAGCGGTGACTACTCAAGGCTTGGGAATGCTATCTCCACCAGGCACAGTGGCAATGCCACTTAAGCAAAATTCAGTGGTGCTGCGTCACGGAATAGGGTGGATGAAAGGCATTGATCGGATCGCTCGAGACTCTGTTTTGAGTGTTGTGAAGGAAATTTTCACACCCGAATCTAGGTAATTTTTGCCTACTTAAAGACTCTTAATGGCCGATAAAATGTACATTAGGTCTCGGGCTAGATCGTGTATTTGTCCACTATGTTGATACTGTTCGCGACTCGTACCTCTGATTGAGCTGCTTTGCTACATAAAGTTAGTCGATTTTTGTATTTCTCTAACAATGTGAGCCCGGTTAATGTGTGTCTTCAATGGTTAGCCAGTTCATATTTGCGGGACTGTGAATGCAGATTCCTGATCCCCTTAGTTTAGAGAGGCACTGAAATGACTATTTCCGACGCGGTTCCATCATCCGAAGTGGACCATCAGGATGACCACCCCACTCGACCATCCCCACAGGCTAAGCGCGCAGCGGTCTCGGCATTCTTGGGTTCAACCCTTGAATACTATGATTTCTTCATCTATGGTTCTGCTGCTGCACTGGTATTTTCCCACGTCTTCTTCCCAGAAGGCGCGGCCAACGGTGTGCTGTTATCGATTTCCACGCTCGGTGTTGCATATGTAGCGCGTCCTGCCGGTGCAGTGTTGTTCGGTCACCTGGGTGACACCTTGGGTCGACGCAAAACCTTGTTGGCCATTTTGTTCACAATGGGTATCGCTACCTTCTTGATTGGTGTGTTGCCGAGCTACAACCAAATCGGCATTGTCGCTCCTATCCTTCTTGTTTTCCTCCGACTGCTTCAAGGGCTTTCAGCGGGTGGTGAGTCTCCCGGCGCAGCAGCCCTTGCGATGGAGCACGCTCCAGACCGCCGACGTGGATTCCTGTCGTCGTTTACTGCTTCCGGCATCATGTTCGGAATTGTTCTGTCCTCGCTGGTTTTTATTCCAGTCGCAGCACTCCCTGATGAGCAGCTGTTTTCATGGGGCTGGCGCATCCCATTCCTCCTGAGCGCAGTCTTGACTCTGGTTACGTTGTGGATTCGCGGCAGTCTTGATGAATCCCACACCTTTGAAGAAAAAGTCGTTGAGGCTGAAGAAGCTCCTAAGGTTCCCGTTGTTGAGTTGTTTAAATATCACTGGGCTGCAGTATTGCGCATTATGTTCTCTTCGACGTTTACGATGATTAATACCATCCTGAACGTGTTTGGTTTGTCCTATGCAGTCCATAATGACGTTGAGCGCACAACCATGTTGGGAATCATTGCAGCGGCAAACTTCGTGGCTGTTCTAACTCAACCTTTCCTTGCGTTGCTCTCTGACATCATTGGACGAAAGCCCGTATTCATCGTTGGCGTTCTGGGCGCCAGCGGCATGATCTTCGTGTTCTTTAATTCGATCAGCACTGCAAACGTACCGCTGATCTACTTGACCGCTATGGTCCTGATGGGCATTTTCTATTCCGCTCCCAATGGAACATATATGACCGCCTTCCCCGAGCAATTGCCGGCAAACGTTCGTTATTCCGGTATGGCTATTGGCCTGATGCTCGGTCTCGTGGTTGCTGGTTTCTCCCCAGCGGTTGCTGAATGGTTGAATGGCGGCGAAGCCGGAAACTGGCAGCCGGTGGCATGGCTGTGCTTTGGTTTTGCGGTTCTTTCCGCGGTGGCATTCGCGACGGGCAAGGAAACTTACAAAGTTCCAACCAATCAGCTTGGTCTGAAATAGGTCCCTGTGGATAACTCCACCGTTAAGGTGACGTATCACTAAAGTTATCCACAGATTTTGAGCTTGAGACTATCGCTGGGGTTGACTCCGCTTTAGTCTCAGGGCATGACTCAAAAACCTGGCATCTCCCAGCGGTTATCTGAACTAACAGCACCGACTGGGGAAGAACCCATCCTCGACGTTTCCTATCCTGCTCCACGGCTAAAGATTGCCCCGTGGCAAGCCATAGTGGCTGCCATCGCGGCAATCGTTGCCGTTTTATTGTGGCTGGCTTTGTCCTCACCGAAAAGTGATGGGCAGCTTCCGCATATTGAAGCCGCGCAGGCACCTGAGATTTCCACGGTCACTAGTGAAGAAGCCTTGCCCGAAGAGGTGGTGGTTTCTGTAGTTGGCGCGGTGGAACAGCAGGGCATTCTCATCTTGCCGCAGGGCGCGCGCATTGCCGATGCCCTGGAGGTTTCCGGTTTAGCTCCTGACGCGGATATCGTGTCCATCAACCACGCACAGTTGCTTGTCGATGGCGAACAGATCTACGTCAGCCGTATCGGGGAAGCCCCACCTGCCCAAGCCGAAGCAGAGGAAAGCGGCGGTGCAAGTGGCTCTAACTCATCGAAGATTAACCTGAACTCAGCGACCGCTGCTGAACTCACACAATTGCCCGGCGTGGGTGAGGTGACCGCGGAGGCAATTGTGTCGCACCGCGATACGGTGGGGAGCTTTACTTCAGTGGAGCAGCTTCTGGATATCAGTGGCATTGGTCCGGCCAAGTTTGAAAAGCTTCAACACCTTGTGACTGTGTAGCCGCGCATGCGTGAGCTTCGCCTTTTACCCGCAGCGCTCATGGTGTGGGCAATAACTTTGATGGTGCTGATGGGATATTTCCCGGTGGCTGTCATTGTGCTGCTGATTTCTGCCACTACCTTCGTTCTGATTAAGCAGCTCGGGCAAGCGATTCTGGTCACCGTGCTGGGAACAATAGCCCTGCTGGTTGCGCATTTTCGCATGCGCTGGGCACCGGATGAGATTTCTGTTGGCACGGTGACCATGACTCCGACGGAGATTTCCTCGGGGTTCCTTATTCGCTTGAAAGCACATGGATCGACCTATCCGGTCTTCGTGGAAAAGCTGCCCGATGGAATTGATTCCGGCTCCCTAGTGGAGGTCAACGCGCGCTGGAGCGAGTCCAAGTCCCCGAGTGTCTCTGGGGTGATTGGCAATGGGGAAGTGATGGGCTTTTCGCCGCCGTCGGGCCTCGCGGGAATCGCCGTGCGCGTCTCTGATAATTTCCGCGAGGTGGTGCAGGCTTCAGTTGGCGAGGCATCCCAAGGGCTGATTCCTGGAATGGTGCTTGGTGATACTTCGCTTCAAGACACCGCCCAACAGCAGCTGTTCATTGAGACCGGTCTGTCGCATCTCTCGGCGGTCTCCGGTGCGAATGTGGCGATTGTGCTCACGGCATTCTTTTTGTTGTGTCGCTGGATCGGGCTGGGCCCGCGCGTGCAGGTAGTCTCCGCCGGTTTCGCGCTGTTTGGTTTCGTGGTTCTCGTCGGTACCGAGCCTTCGGTCCTGCGCGCGAGCGTCGCCGGGGTGGTGGGGCTCTTAGCCGTGGTCAATTCTTCGCGTGCGGAACCCATTCACTCTTTATGCATTGGCGTCATTGGGCTGATTTTGTGGGATAGCGACATGGCGGCAAGCTTTGGTTTCGCGTTGTCATCAGCGGCGACGGCATCCATCGTGGTGCTCACTCCGATGTTTCACCGACTGCTGGCGCCGTTGCAGTGGCCGGATATTCTTGCCCGCGCACTCGCCGTTGCCATCGCGGCAGATTTTGCCACCATGCCGATCGTTGCCCTGATGGCCGGTGAGGTCTCCATGGTCTCCGTCTTGGTCAACGTGCTGGTAGCGCCAGTGACAGCACCGATCACGATTCTGGGGCTCATCGCCGCAGGTCTCGCGCAATTACCTTTCGATACCCCTGCCTTCCTCCTCCTCAAACTCATCGAGCCCTGCACCTGGTGGATTTACCACATTGCCGCCGGCGCGCACGAGCTGCCGATTGCCGTCATTGCTGCCTCACCCATCGTGGTGCTGCTGGCCTACGGCTGGATTGTTGCCGGTCTTGTCTGCGGCCATCCCCGCAAGACCTTTGCAGTCATCGCCGCACTGCTCATGATCTTCGGCGTCAATTTCCAACCACGACCGCAGCCTTTGGAAATCACACAGGTATACACCGTCAACACCGACGAAGAAATCGACCACATACCACCCGGTACCCAAGCGATCATCGTGCTCGACGGCGAGGGACGAAAGAGCAGCCGCGGCATCCAAACTCCCGATGGCATCCCCGTGCTGTATCCCAACCGCGACGGCCAAGTCACCGTCTACACCGACGGCTCCCAGCATGCAGCGGACGGCAGATTCTAGTTGACAGAAAGGTAATTATCGATCGCGGTCAACATTGAAGCCCAACCTTTCTCGGTCAGGCTCACCCACTCCGCCCAGCGTGCATCCATGCTGTGGATGATGGTGGCGCGGCAGCCATCGGCAAGCTGCTCGATGCTTAGGGTGACCACAGAGTTATCCTCTTGTTCTTCCTCCTCGGAGGTAAACCAGGTGAACACCAATTTCTGCGGCTTGGTGATTTCCTTGTAATAACCCCAGTGCACTGCTTCACCGTCTTCGCGCATATCTGAGAACGTGAACCTGCCACCTACTTGCGGGTCAGTCTCAATCGTTCGAGCGTCCTTTGCGAACCAAGACCGCACCTTCACGGGATCGATCCACGCGTCAAATACATCCTCGGCTGATGCTGCGAATTCGTGAACGGTCTTTGCTTCAACATTTCCTGACATGGTTCTTCTCCTTTTTGCCTTTATTCTATGATGGTCAGCATGGAACCGGTGCACCTGATTTTGGGCGATGATGATTTTTTGGCAGAGCGTGCCCGGAGGTCTATCCAAAAGGCGGTGGCTGAAGAGACGGGGGAGCAGCCGGAGCTGAAGGTGCTGCGCGCTGCGGAGGTCACCGAGTGGGAGATTATTGAGGCGACGAGCCCGTCGTTGTTCGGTGAGACCCGCGTGATTGTCATTTCCGATACGGAACGTGTGGGTTCGGCGCTGATTAAGCTCATCGTGGATGCGGCGAAAGACCCCGCGCCGGGCATGACGATGGTGATAAATTTCGCGATTTCGCGAAAAAATCTGAAGAACCGCAAGAAGCCGCCGGAACTGGTGGCCAAGATTCAAAAACTCGCGCAAGCCCACGAGGTTTTCTCGCTCTATGACAATGAGGTCAAACCGTGGGCGACGCGGGAGTTTATGTTGCATGACGTTCGCCCGACCCCTGATGTGGTGGACGCGCTGTTGTCCGGTGTGGGTTCGGACCTGCGCTCTTTGTCAGCGGCCATTTCACAGTTGGTGGCGGATACCGGCGGTAATGTCACGCGCCAAACGGTGCAACGCTACTACGCGGGCGTGGCCGAAGTGGAGAACTGGGACATCGCAGATGCGGCCGTCGCGGGCCGGACGGGCGAGGCCATCGCCACGTGTCGTCGCGCATTGCAGTTGGGCGCGGAACCAGTCGGTATTGCGGCGGCGCTGGCGAATAAGGTCGGGGTCATCGCAAGGCTGTATACCGCGCGCGGGGACAAGTTCTCCCTTGCTAAGCAATCTGGTTTGCACCCCTATGTCGCGGAAAAGACCGCGCCGATTGCTAGGCGCTGGTCGGGTGAGAACATCAGCAAGGCCGTTATCGTGATTGCTGACCTCGACGGACAAGTCAAAAGTTTAGGCCGCGACGGTGCGGACTATGCAGTCGAAGCGGCCGTTAAGAGAATTTCGGAGCTCGCACGATAAACTAATCGACATGACTGAACAAAATAATGAACAAGAAGTAGCGGAGTTCGCGTCCAAGCTTTTTGACCTCGCGCGCAATGGCGATGTTTCTCTGATTGAATACATCAAGCAGGGCGTTAGCGTTGATTTAGTAAACCAGGACGGCCAGTCCTTCGTCATGCTCGCCGCATACAACGGCCACGCTGAACTGGTGAAGGTTTTGGCTGAAGCAGGCGCTGACGTGAATCTGCTCAATGACCGCAAGCAGTCGCCGCTGGCTGGTGCAATCTTTAAGAAGGAAGATGCTGTTATTGATGCACTTCTGGAGGCCGGCGCGAACCCGAAGGCTGGTACCCCAAGTGCAGTTGATACCGCGATGATGTTTGGCCGTGAGGATCTTCTGGGACGCTTCGAGTGAGCCTCTCGTCTCTTGCAACAATCATTGTTCTAAACCTGCTGGGCGCATTAAGCCCAGGCCCGGACACCATTTTGATCACCCGCTTGGCCACCAAGTCTCGCCGGCACGCTGTTGCCGCGGTGACTGGCATCCAGGTGGGTGTGCTGATGTGGACCACGCTGACTGTACTCGGTGCGGCAGCGCTGTTGACTGCATTCCCGCAGTTGCTTGGTTTAGTGCAGCTGCTGGGCGGTAGCTGGTTGGTGTACATGGGCTATTCCACCTTCAAAGCAGGCTGGGATTCGCGCAGTGCAGTGCCGATGTCACTGGCGGAACAAGAAGCGCAGCTGGGAAGAATGCGCCATTCTTTCCGCACGGGTATGGCAACGAACCTGTCCAACCCGAAGATTGTTCTGTTCCTGTCAGCGTTGATTGCGCCCTTGCTCCCCGCGAGTCCGTCCATCGGTGTGGCTATCACTCTGATTTTGGCGATGAGCTTGTCGTGCTACGTCATGTTCATCTTCATCAGCTTTGTGGTCTCCACAAAAGCCGTGCGCCGCAAGCTGTTGGCAGCAGGTCCGTGGATTGATATCGCCGCCGGTTCCTTCTTCATGATTGCCGGCATTGCCCTGGCCGTCACTGGATTCCGCGACGTCTTCGGAATCTAGATTTCTAGCTCCTGGGTGGTGGCCACATCCCACACCCATTGCGCCCAGGACATTACGGTGCCCGCGCGGCGGGTGACAGTGGAGTCTTTGAGTCCCAGATTGGATGCATTCATAATGTCAATGATTGCGTCCTTGTCTGGGACTTCTGCGTTTTCTAAGGCGCGGGTGAGTACGGCATGAAAGACCTGGTGGCGTACAAGCGCCTTGATCAGTGCGATGTTGCGCTCATTGCGCTCAGCACCCATGACCTTGGCGCCGAAGTCTGTCAGGGACCAGGTGCGGTGGCTGTCTTCCACGAGGCCCAAGTACTTGGCGGCGCTGGTGTAGTAGTTGGTTTGGCGCGAGGTGAAATCATAATTCTCGGTGATTTCTTCAACGCTCAGCGGTGCATCCTGGAGCTGCTCGCAGAGGTTAATCACACGCGCAAAGCTATCGGCCTGTGGGAAAGGGATACCTTCTGGTTCGGCGGTCATTGTTGTGGACTTCAGCAGCTGCTTCACAACATCCAGCGTGATGTTGGATGGCGTGAGCGTGTAGCGCGCAGAGTCCACTAACGTGATGGACTCTGGACGCAGAACGTCTTTAAAGTCGAAGCGGTAGAGATAGAAAATTCCGTTGGAATAGACCTGATAGACAGGCGACACCGTCTTGGTCAGGGCTTGAGAAAAGCGGCGGTAGGGGAAGTAGAGCTGGCGGATATTGAAGTCATCGGAAAGATGGTTCTTCGCCTCAACCAGACATAGCTGGTCTGAGGATTCGAGGCCAGCGTCGATTTCCATCTGAGCTTTGCTGACCTGAAAGCTACCGCACGCGAGGTTCACGTCGATGCTGCCGGTGGACATGCGGCCAGCGACGGTGGCCTGCAGCGTGTCAGTGCCTAGGAAGTCTTGCAAGATTTCAGACAACGCAGAAGCATTGAGCGCGGCGGATTCAGAAGTAATGTCGTTGGGGTCCAGGGACTCGATGTTCCCAGGAAACGGCTTGTAGCGAATGGGGCCGAGGGACTCAGCGTCGGGAAAATTGGAGAAGAGATCGAATGTGCCCACCAGGTATTCAGCGCGCGATACTGGGATGATGTTGAGCCCCAGTTCTTTGAAAATCCACGGGCGTGCGGCCGTGGAGTCATGCTTGGCCATCAGCCGCGGTTCGCGCGCGGAAATCTCTTTGAGCTCAGCCGCGGTGATGCGGAAGTAGCCGTCCTCGTTGAGCTGCTTGTGTAAAAAGACGCGCAGCCAACCGTAATCATTGCGGCCTAGAACTTGGCTTTTCGGCACATTGAAGTGGGAGCGAAGGTCAGCTTCACTGTTCATAGTTTCTCACTAGGACTTCATCGACTTTGCCACGCTTAGACGCAATGGAATTAATAGCGCGGGATGCTCCCACGATATCAACGTGGTAGTCAGAGTAAAGGTCACGGATGAAATCGGTGGCGGAGTTAGAAAGCATCCAGTTGACGCCACGTTCAGTCAGGTCATCACACAGTTCTTTGAGCTCAACCTGGTTGCTGCGGCCGAAACCGCCAGCGGCATATCCAACGAAGTTGCTGGTGATATTGACCGGGTCATAGGGAGGATCGAAATACACGAAATCACCCGGCTGGGCAGTGGCAACAGAATCTTTGAAATCACCGTTGAGGAAAGTGACCTCATTGGAGTTGAGGTACTCGCTGACCCCGCGCAGCGTCTTCACATCACAGATCAACGGCTTTTTGTAGCGCCCAAAAGGGGAGTTGAACTGCCCCGCTAGGTTAACGCGGTACAGGCCGTTGTAGCACGTCTTGTTGAGGTAGACGGTGCGGGCGGCCCGCTTGACATCGGAAAGCAATGCGAACTTGGTGGTATCCCGATCTATTGCACGCAGCTCATAGAAAAACGCCTCATCATTGGGGTAGTTCTGCAATTCGGCGATGAGTGCATCCACATCATCGCGGACCACGGTGTAGAGATTGATCAGCTCCACATTGAGATCATTGACCACAGCTTTTTCTGGAGCCAGGGACCACAAAACAGCGCCGCCGCCAAAGAAAGGCTCAAAATAAGTTGAGTAGCCTTGCTGCGGCAGAGCAGCGTGGATCTGTGGCAAGAGCTGGCGTTTACCGCCGACCCATTTCACCAAGGGCTTCAGAAAAGTCATCGTAGAAGTATCTTAGCCGCAACACCGAACACGGCCGGCATTAGTTCGAACAACATTAGAAAACAGCTGGTGCCCCACACAATTACTTGCATGGGGCACCAGTTGTGCTTTGAAAAAGATTAGTTCATCTTGTTGAAAGCGGCAGCCATACCGGACTTCTTGTTAGCCGCAGTGTTGCGGTGGAAGACGCCCTTGGATACGGACTTGTCCAGTGCGCGGGAAGCGGTACGCAGCTGAGCCTCAGCACCAGCCTTGTCACCAGCCTCAACCAAGGTACGGAACTTGCGGATTTCGGTACGTACAGCAGAGCGTACGGACTTGTTGCGCAGACGTGCCTTCTCATTGGTGAGGACGCGCTTTTGCTTGGACTTGATGTTTGCCATGAGAAATACCTCTTGTAAATCGAATGTGATTGGATATTTAACCTCAACTGCATAGCTCCCGACCACCAGTTATGGAAGTCTCGGCGATTAACGAGCGGACCCAAGGTCCTGACCGCTAGCGCAATCACGCAAAAGAAGTTAACTAACCTGGATACAGTACCAACTGCCCAGGGGCAAAACCAAATTTCTATCCCCAGTGATACATCTGGCGTAGGCGGTTGGCAATGCGCTCAAAGCGGCGCTGCGGGAACAAGATGCCCTTGCGGCGGACTTGTTCTTCGGAGACTTCCAGCACGCGGTCCAGGCGGACCCAGCATTGGCGGCCCGAATCATCCCATTCGCCGGAGCCAATTTCCAGCCAGGAGTCTTCATCGGAATGTGCGGAATTAGGAGAAATGAGCAGTCCCAGCACCGTGGAGCGGGTACGGCCGACGAGCAAGATGGCGCGCTCAGTGGGAGGCGTGCCTGTCCCGCCAGTAGGCGCCCAGACCCATACAACTTCACCGGAGTCGGCTTGGCCGTCCATGTCAGGTGCGAAGAATATGGAGCGGGCACGGGACTCTGTGTGCTCAACTCTGATTTTGGCAGGCTTGCGGGGGTCGGTGCCGCCGTGGCTACCGTGCATTCCCAGTCGTGCGTTGATGCGGGAAAGGCCTAGGTCTAACGGGTCTTTTACCTCAATGCCAGCTACTTTGCGCAAACGCGACACAAAGGTCTTAGTCATGCCCACCATCCTAACTCCTATTTTTCACCATGTCTTCGGTATGGTTGATACAAGCTTTCTTTACGCGCATGGAAATACCGAATAGGAATCTTTTGACTAACAATTTTGCCGTATCAACGTTTACGGATCCAGCCCAGATCCGGAACTTTTGCATTATCGCGCACATCGACCATGGTAAGTCGACATTAGCGGACCGCATTTTGCAGCTGTCCAACGTCGTTGATGCCCGCGATATGCGTGATCAGTATCTGGACAACATGGATATTGAGCGCGAACGCGGTATCACCATTAAGGCGCAGAACGTGCGCTTGCCATGGATTCCTCGATCCGGTGAGCATGAGGGGGAGCAGCTTGTGCTGCAGATGATTGACACCCCGGGCCACGTGGACTTCTCTTATGAGGTCTCGCGTGCTTTGGATGCGTGTGAGGGTGCAATTTTGCTTGTCGATGCCGCGCAGGGCATTGAAGCACAGACTCTAGCGAATCTGTATATGGCCATGGAAAATGACCTGGAGATCATCCCGGTCCTCAATAAGATCGACCTTCCTAATGCTGAGCCTGAGAAGTACGCGCTGGAAATCGCGAACATCATCGGCGTGGAACCGGAAGAAGTGCTGCGTGTTTCCGGCAAGACCGGCGAGGGCGTGCCAGAGCTTTTGGACAAGGTCGCAGAGCTCATCCCAGCACCTTCCAGCGAGGTCGGGGCGGATGCGCCGGCGCGTGCCATGATTTTTGACTCGGTGTATGACACTTACCGCGGCGTGGTCACCTACATTCGTATGGTTGACGGCAAGCTCACCCCGCGCCAGAAGGTGCGCATGATGAATACCGGCGTGGAGCTGGATATTCTCGAAATCGGCGTGGTGTCACCGACCCCAACTCCGGTTAAGGGCCTTGGCCCAGGTGAGGTGGGCTACCTCATTACCGGCGTGAAGGACGTGCGTGAGACCAAGGTCGGCGATACTGTTACCTGGGCGAATAAGGGTGCTGATGCACCGTTGACGGGCTATGAAGACCCGAAGCCAATGGTCTACTCCGGCCTTTTCCCGATTTCCCAGGCGGACTTCCCGGACCTGCGTGATGCGTTGCAAAAGCTTCAGCTTAACGATGCCTCCTTGACCTTCGAACCCGAGACCTCCGTCGCGTTGGGCTTTGGTTTCCGCTGTGGTTTCTTGGGTCTGTTGCACATGGAAATTACCCGTGACCGCCTGCAGCGCGAGTTCGACTTGGATCTGATTTCCACTGCTCCTTCGGTGACTTACCGCGTTATTTCGGAAGATGGCTCCGAGAAGATGGTGCACAATCCATCGGATTGGCCCGGCGGCAAGATTCCGGAAGTCTATGAGCCAATTGTGAAGATGACGATCATCGTTCCAGAGGCTTATGTCGGCCCAACTATGGAGCTGTGTCAGTCCAAGCGTGGCCAGATGCAGGGCATGGATTACCTATCGGAAGACCGCGTGGAGCTGCGCTATGTCATGCCTTTGGGTGAGATCATCTTTGACTTCTTCGACATGTTGAAGTCGCGCACCAAGGGCTATGCTTCCTTGAACTATGAAGAAGCTGGCGAGCAAGAAGCTGACCTGGTCAAGGTGGATATCTTGCTCCAAGGCGAGCCGGTGGATGCGTTCTCGGCGATTGTGCACAAGGACCATGCTGGTCACTACGGCAATAAGATGACTAAGAAGCTCAAAGAGCTCATTCCGCGCCAGCAGTTTGAGGTGCCTATTCAGGCAGCGATTGGCTCGAAGGTCATTAGCCGTGAGAATATCCGCGCGATGCGCAAGGACGTGTTGTCCAAGTGCTACGGCGGCGATATCTCGCGTAAGCGCAAGCTGCTGGAGAAGCAGAAGGCCGGTAAGAAGCGCATGAAGGCCATTGGTTCTGTGAATGTTCCACAGGAAGCCTTCGTGGCGGCGCTGTCTACTGACTCGGAGTAAACTCGCTAAACTCGGTTGGCATGGAAAAACCTGTTGGAAATCCTTACCCAATCGAGACTAAGCCGCTGCCTGGCCAATTCAAGCAGAAGCGCAAGCTTCCGCGCCAGGGTCAGCAGCTGCCGCCGCTGCCTTTTGTCTCTTCCACGATTGAGGGCCGCGCAACGGGAGAAGTCTTCCGTGAGTGCGGCGAGGGGATGCTGGAAGAACTGCAGGATTTGCGGCGTAATCTCCACCGCCATCCAGAGATTGGCTTGGAGCTTCCGCGCACCCAGAAGGCCGTCCTGGATGCTCTGGACGGGTTGCCGTTAGAGATAACGCTGGGCCAAGATTTGAGTTCTGTCACCGCTGTGTTGCGCGGCGGCAAACGCGGGGAGCGCCCCGTATCCGTCCTGCTGCGCGCGGACATGGATGCTCTCGCCGTAAAAGAGCGCACCGGAAGCCCATATTCTTCGACCAATGATTACATGCATGCCTGCGGGCATGACTTGCACACCGCTGCGCTGGTGGGGGCCGCGCGCGTATTGTCCCAGTACCGCGATGAGATTGCCGGCGATGTCATCTTCATGTTCCAGCCCGGTGAGGAAGGCCCCGGCGGCGCGGATCTGATGATTGATGAGGGCGTACTTGATGTTGCCGGGCGCCGTCCGATTGCTGCCTATGGATTGCACGTTGGCCCGCAGGATAGGGGAACGTTCCACTACATCAATGGCCCGACCATGGCGTCCTCGTCCGATCTGGCGATTACCGTCTACGGCAAGGGCGGACATGGTTCTCGTCCGCATGATGCCGTCGATCCGGTCACCTGTCTGGCGGAGATTATTACCTCGCTGCAGACCGCGATTACCCGCCGCTTTGATGCACTAGAACCAATCGTGTTGACGGTGACCAACCTGCGCGCCGGCGATGGTGCGTTCAACGCGATCCCGGACAAGGCCGCGTTGGGAGCCACGGTGCGTGTGCTGCGCGATGAGCAGATTCACGCCGTGCGCCAAGTCATTGGTGAGGTTACCTCTAATATTGCCGCCGCTCACCGCTGCTCAGTCGAGGTGGACTTTGAGGTTCTATACCCAACCACAAAGACCAACGCGCGGGAGAACCAATTTGCGGCCACCGTGTGGGGTGCGCAGTTTGGGCAGGACTCGATTCGCCAATTTGAGGCGCCGATGATGGCCTCGGAAGATTTTGGCGCGGTGCTTGCGCAGGTACCGGGTTCGTTCTTCTGGTTGGGAACCTCCAGCCCAGAAACTCCCTACGCGCAACGCGAATGGAACCACTCGCCATTAGTGCGCTTTGATGACTCGATTCTCGGTGACCAGGCGGCCGCGTTGGCATCGATAGCCTTTGAGCGACTCGCCACCGAAGACGCGCATCCTTCCACGATCACAAAAGCTGCCCGTACCGCAGTCCAGACGGGCAGCCCTAGTGCGAAAGCCGGTGACCCGGTGAAGAAACCTGAGGATTAATCCTCTTTCTTCTCCTCCCCTTCGACATCCTGAGTGTAGCCATCGGCCCACTCGCCGGTGTCGAAGTCATACTCCACTTGGTCACCGTCCTCGTCGGTGCGCTGGTACCACTCGGTGTAGCGGTCTGACGTGGAGTCAAAGTCCGCACCGGCGCCGCGGCCTTCTTCGGCTGGGCGGACGGTGAGCTCAAAGTCATCGCCGTGCTCTTCCAGACCGCGAATAACCGCGTTTGCCACGGCGGTCTGGGCGTAGGTGCGGCGGATAAACATCGGGTCTGCACGCAAATCCATGACAAACGCCACCATCATGACCAGAAGCACCACACTAAATGGCAGTGCGGACAGGATGGTCAGGTTCTGCAGGCCGGACAAAACATCTTCGCCGCCGGTAAGCAGCATGACGACAGCAATACCCATCATGCACAGGCCCCAGAAGACAACCAGCAGCTTGTTCGGTGCTGGGTTGCCCTTGGAAGACATGGTGCCCATGACCACGGACGCGGAGTCCGCGGAAGTGATGAAGAAGACGGCCAGCACAGCCAGCAAAATAAACGGCGTGATGGTGCCCAAAGGCAGGTTCTGGAACATTGCGAACAGAACTGCTTCGCCGCCGGCTGAGCCGTCGAAGCCTTCAACACCTTGCTGGTGGAAGGTAATCGCGGTGCCACCGAAGACGGTGAAGGCCAGAATCAGAATCAAGGTTGGTGCCAAGATCGTCACTGCCGTGAATTCACGCAGGGTGCGGCCGCGGGAAATGCGCGCTACGAACATGCCCACGAATGGGGTCCAAGCAATCCACCATGCCCAGTAGAAGGCGGTCCAGTAGGACTGGAACTCGATGGTTTCATCGCCCCAGGACAAAGACTTGGACATCATCGGCAAGAGCTCATTGATGTACATCAAGATGCCGGATGGAATCAGGTTGAGCAGCAACAAGGTTGGGCCCACGATGAAACAGAAGACGATGAAGCCCAGCGTCAGGGAAATGTTGATGTTGGACAGGTAGCGGATACCGCGGGAGACACCTGAGACGGCGGAGATAATAAAGCCGATTCCGAGGACCGCGATGATGATAATCAGCGTGTTGTTGGTGACGGGACCTGCGCCGGAAACGATTTCCACGCCTTGACCAATCTGCACGGCAGAGATACCCAGGGTGGCAGCGGTACCGAACAAGGTAGCGATAAGCGCGAGGATGTCAATGACCTTGCCGATAGGCCCATCGGTGTCTTTGGAGCCGAACAGTGGCTTGAAAATGGAAGAGATCAGGGTGACTCGGCCACGACGGTAGGAGGAGTATGCAATTGCGGCACCTACCAGAGCATATGCGGCCCAGGGGGACATGCCCCAGTGGAAGTGTGACTGCGCCATTGCCTGGTGCAGTGCTTCAACGGAGTTGCCGTCCACGGTGTGTGGTGGCGGGGTGATGTAATAAGACAGCGGCTCAGAAGGTCCGTAAAAGAACAGACCAACGCCGATACCGGCGCCGAACATCATGGCTACCCAGGAGAAACGGCTGAACTCTGGTTCTTCATCATCGGTGCCAAGCTTGATGCGGCCGAGTTTGGAAAAGCCAACGTAGGCCATGACCACGATTGCCATGATCATGGTGAAGTTCAGCAGCCAACCAGCGTTGGTGATTGCCCACGCAAAGGCTGTCGATGACGCCGAGGAGACCTGATCGGGGCGGGTGACGCCCCAGATAATAAAGCTAACAATCAGGACGGCCGTGACGGAGAAAATGGTTTTGTCGATACCGAAACGGTTGCGTTGTTCCTCAACTGGAATACCCGGGACGAGGCCCGGGTGCATATTGTGAGGGTAGATTCCGACCGCGGTTTCCCGGCCGTCGGATTTGTGGGGTTGCGATGAAGTATCGCTCATGGAGATCCTTAATAGATCGATTACAAAATTTTTAAGTCATAGAGAACTGCCTATTATTCCGATAATCGGTGGACATGACAATTTTTAACCGCGAGTGTGGGGGACAAGTCAGCGCTTGCGCAGCGCGACCGCCATCACGAAAAGTCCCAGAATGAGCAGGATTCCGATCACGATTGTGTACTCAATCCAGTAGCTGGGATAGATCTTCAGCGAGTACAAAAACAGCTGGAAGTCGGAGTATTTCGCAGCCATGGCAAGCGGCAGCCACAGGTACTTCGACGCAATCAGCAGCAGGGAGACAACCGCTATAGAAACATGTAGCGGCTTGTTGCTTTTGCCCAAGGCCATGGTGAGGCTCACCGCGATGAGCCCGAGCACGCCGATGAGCAGCAGAATGAGAAAGAGTGGGGTCTGCGTGGAAAATGGTGAGCCGATGAGAAGGTACTCATGGTCGATGGTGTGTTGCTCAGTGAGCGTATATCCATCCAGGACTGTTTCAGTGGGCATGTACTTATCTTAGACGGATCTTAAGCTAGGCAAATCACATTGATGTGAGCTATATTAGTTCGTGGAACATTAACCTTTAGCGGATGTGAAAGTGGGTTCGTGCTCATGAACTTCTTTAATCACCGTTCCCCGTCGGAAGAGCACCTCGCGCAACAAGCCCATGCTGCGGAGATGGCTTCACTTGAAGAAGCATTTACTGTCTTTGAGTACCACGAAGAACACTTGCTCGATGGATCCCTGATGTTGGATATCCAGTCAAGCTAAACCCACAAACCTTAAACCACAGAGAGTAGTTTCTGTGTGTAATCATGCTCAGGGCTTTCCCAAATTTCTTCGGTGAGGCCCTGTTCTACTATCTTTCCGTCTTTCATCACCGCAACATGCGTGCACAGCTGGCGCACCACGGCTAAGTCGTGCGAGATGAAAATCAGGGTGAGGTCGAGTTCATCGACAAGCTTGCTCAACAGCTCCAGAATTTGTGAGCGTACGGAAACATCCAGCGCGGAGACGGCTTCGTCCGCGAGTAAAATCTCCGGGTTGCCAATAATCGCGCGCGCGATGGAAATACGCTGTCGCTGACCACCAGAAAACTCGTGCGGGTAGCGCGCGGCATGCTCGGGCAAGAGCCCGACGGATTTAAGAACCGCATCCACCTTGGTGGCAACATCAGTCTTATCCGGTAGGCCTTCGGCGATGATGTTGAAGATGGTCATGCGCGGGTTCAAGGAACCTTGCGGATCTTGAAAGACCATCTGTACGGAACCATTAACGTCCACCTCACCGGCAGAAGGTCGGGTTAATCCAGCAATCATTTTAACGAGCGTGGTCTTGCCGGAACCAGACCCACCAACCAGGCCCCAGCGGCTGCCGCGGGTGACCTGCAGGCTGACATTGTCCACGGCAGCGTTGGTGCCATAAAGCTTGCTCACTTCAGCGATATTGACGGCAACCTCAGTAGACGGTGAGTCATCCGGAAGTGACCTGCCCAGCTGGGATGCGGCGATGAGCTGCTGGGTATAAACATGTTGTGGGGCGTTGAGGATGTCGGCGGTGGCACCGGCTTCCACTATTTTGCCCTCGCGCAGCACCATAGTTTCGGTGCACATGCGGCGCACTACGTCCAGGTCGTGGGTGATAAACAACAGGGAAAGCCCGCGGGTTTCAACGAGGTTTTCAATAAGCGTCAGAATATCGGCCTGCGTGGTGGCATCCAGTGCCGTGGTTGGTTCATCACAGATGAGCAGCTCGGGGTCGCGCGCGAGCGCCATGGCAATCATGACGCGCTGGCGCTGCCCGCCCGAAAGCTGGTGTGGGTAGCGCGCGGCAAAAGAAGAATCCAGACCAACTTCTTCCAGTAGGCGAGTGGTGGTGGAAGCAGATGCTGGAATCTGCTTGGAAATTTTCATCAGCGGATCCAAAGCACTCATGGGTTCTTGGAAGATCATGGCAATCTTGACCCCACGCAACTTGCGCATCTGCTTATCCGGCAGCCCAAGAAGCTCACGGCCGTGGAAGGACACCGAACCAGATGCCTTGAGCGCAGAAGGCAACAGCCCAATGATGGACAGCGCCGTCAGGGACTTGCCGGAACCGGATTCGCCGATGAGCCCCACGCGTTCCCCGCGGGTGATGTCAAAGTTCAGTCCCTCCAATAACGTTGTGGAGTGCGTGGTGACCTGAAGATTAGAAACATCTAACACTGGTGCTGGTGCAGCGGTCATGGTCAGTTCCTTTGTGCGGTTTGACGGGGATCCAGAACATCACGCAGGGCATCGCCCAAGAGGTTGAATCCTAAGACTGTGAGCGCGATGGCAAGACCCGGCCACAGGGTCAGGCTTGGTTGTACAGCCAGTAGGGACTGCGCGTCTTGGAGCATGCGGCCCCAAGATGCAGCGGGCGGGGCAGTGCCTAATCCGAGGTAGCTCAGCGCCGCCTCAGCCAGGATGGCGAGCGCGAAGTAGACAGAAGCCTGCACGATGATAAGCCCGGTGATGTTGGGGAAGACGTGGCGGGTCGCAATTGTTAGTTCGCTGACCTTGGACACGCGTGCGGCGGCGATGAAGTCCTGAGACATCACCTGCAGCGTGCCGGAACGGGCGACGCGGGCAAAAGAGGGGATGCCAGCGATACCGAGGGCAATCATCGCGGTGAGCGTGGATGGACCCCACACAGCACCGGCGATGATGGCGAGCAGCAATGCGGGGAATGCCAGCAGCAAGTCAGCGGTGCGCATGACCAGGGAGTCAAGGAACTTGCCGCGGCGCATGCCAGCAGCAATCCCCAGTGGCACACCAATGAGAGCGGAGATAGACACCGCAACGAGACCGACAAAAAGCGTAATCTGCGCGCCGACCATCAATCGGGAAAGCACATCGCGGCCAAAGCGGTCCGTGCCCAAAAGATGCTCAGCGCTGGAGCCCGGCAAGCGATCGGCAGCAATGGCCATGAGTGGATCATAAGGAGTCCACACCAAAGAAATTAGCGCGGCCAGAACCGTGAGTGCCACGATGATAAATCCGATGATGCCCGTGGCTGGAAGGCGACGAAGGAAACTCATGATTGTGCTCCTTCGCGCAGGCGGGGATCAATGAAACGGTATGCGGCATCCGTGAGCGCATTAATAGTCAAGGTGAACGCGACCAGCAGCATCACCAACGATTGAACGGTGGTGAGGTCGCGGACGGAGACGGCATCGAGAAGCATGCTGCCCAAACCTGGAATGACAAAAACTGCCTCAATCACCACGGCGCCGACAATCAGTGTTGTAAACTGCAGACCCGCTACGGTCAGCACAGGTAGCGCAGCATTGCGCAGCCCATGACGCCACAATGCCTGTGCCGGGGACTGGCCGAGTGCGCGCGCAGTGCGGATGAAATCCTGGTCCAGCACGTCCAACACAGCTGAGCGAACATAGCGGGTCAAAATAGCGCCCTGCACCAGCGCGAGTGCGATAACCGGCATGACCAGGTGCGATAAGAAAGTACCAAAGCCCCAATTCGGTGGGGACCAGCCATTGGCCGGCAACCAACCCAGGTTCATGGCAAAGAACGCGGTGAGCACAATACCGACGAGGAAACTTGGAATAGCAATGCCCACCTGCGTCAGCGCGGTGACCACCGTGGCATCCATGTGCCCATTGCGCCGCGCGGTCCACATACCAACCGGAATGGCGATGGCTAAGGCGAGTACCAGCGCGACAGCCACCAAGATAAGCGAGACCTGCGCGCGGTCAAGCACCTGCGCCGTGATGTCCTGCTGCGAGGACAAAGACGTACCAAAGTTGCCGGTGAGCAACCCGCCCATCCAATCGCCATATTGCACCAGCAGCGGGCGGTCCAATCCCATGCTGGTGGTCAGCTCCGCCACGGCTTCCTCAGTCGCGTTAACACCCAGAGCCACGCGCGCCGGGTTGCCGGGGACTGCGCGCATGAGTAGGAAGATCAGCACGGATGCAGCGAAAAGGGTGATGATGTAGCGCCCGAGAATCTTTAAGAATGTCATGAGGCATCCTCCGCGCGCAGATTGCGCAAAATCATGGCATCAGTAATGGCATTGACCTGCAGCCCGGAAACGCCTGGGTCGGAGATAACAATATTGGGCATATTCATCAGCGTCAGTGCGCCGGCATCAGCCATGATGGTGCCCACGGCTTCTTCCATCAGCTGGTGGTATTCCTCCACCGACTCCGCGGTATCAGCGGCAGCCAGCAGATCCCGGGTTTGCCCCGAGTCGTATCCCAAGTAGTAATCAGGGTTGCCAAAAAGCACGGGAATATCATGGGGCTCAACGTGCGCCACCAAGGACATTTGGTAATCCTGTGCGCCCATGACCTGGCCCAACCACACCGCTGGGAACTCGGCGGATTCCAGGCGGACATCAAAACCAATTTCTGTTAGCTGCGAATACAACAACTCAGAGGCCGTCTGCGCATAAGGCACGGTGGGAAGAGTCAGCGTCAGTTTGGTGCCCACAACACCAGCGTCTTCCATCAGCTGCTTGGCGCGTTCGGGGTCGAATTCATAGAAGTCGTGCTCGCTAAACCACGGGTCGGTCGGCGGCACAGGCTGCCCGCCGGTATCCGCGGCCAAGCCCTCCCACAACACGTCATTCAATGCTTCGCGGTCCACGCCGTAAGCAACGGCTTGGCGGACCACGGGGTCATCGAAAGGCGCTGCATTGTTATTCATGGACAACAACACTTCGCCGTTGGTGGTGCCCACCTCAACGTTGAATTCTTCCGGCAAGGTGTTGAGCAGCTCTGGGGTTTGCATAGACCACACCACGTTGACCTGGCCAGCCTGCAGGGCATTAATGGAGCTCAGGGCGTCAGGGTAGTAGGAGATAGTCACATCGGACTCCGCTTGCTCACCCCAGTAGTCGCGGTTGGGCTCCAACGCGATGAACTCGCCAGTGGAGAATTGCTTGAGCTGATAAGGGCCAGTGCCGACAGGTTCAGTTGCTAGCTTGTCGATGCCCCCAGGGCTCATCATCGCCCCAATCGCCGTCGACATATTCCACAACCAAGACTGCGAAGGCTGGGTGAGCGTGACCTCTAAGGTGTGCTCATCAACGGCTTCGGCGGACTCAACCGGCGCCATTTGGGACGCGATGCCGTTGCTCCACTCATTTTGCACGTACTCGATGGAAAACTTCGCGGTCTCGGCGGTGAAAGCATCACCGTTGGTGAAAGCGACATCATCACGCAGATGGAAAGTATAGGTGGTGGCATCATCGGAGACATCCCAGCTGTGCGCCAGGCGCGGAATGATATCGCCGGTCTCCGGATCAATGGTCACGAGCGTTTCATAGACATTATCCATGAGTGCTGCCGGGATAGCGGCGCCACCAGTGGTGGTGAAGTCCAGGGAGGTGGCACTGGACGTCATGGCAATCGAAATCGCCGATGTATCTGTGTCCCCCGGATTAACAACAGCAGTATGCCCCGCCGCGCAGCCGGTCAATAGTGACCCGGCCATTATGACGCTGACGGGGAGATACAGAAGCCGTGTCCGGCTTCTAGTGCTCGATTTCATATAGGCAGAGTAACCAATGCCTTAGTGAAATGTGGAATTCTCCACGTCTTTACTTTTCGTAGCGGGTGGAGTGGCGCATAGAAATGTCCAGCGGTGAAGGGGTGCCGGCGATGTAGTTGTAGGTAATAGTCATACCTTCCAAGACATGCAGCATCTCTGTGTATTCCACTGGGGTGCCGTTGTGATCGGACAGCAGAAGTTTCGAGACCATTGCCGAAGAGCCCGGCTCGAGCTCTAGATGCTTAGCGTCTTCATCAGAGACGACCTTGCCGTACATTTCGCGGCGGCCGTGGTCTAGACCCAACCCGACATCGCGCAGCTTGGCGTGCAGGGAACCTTGGTCAGGATCCATGTACAAAACATGCTTGCCCACTGGCAACGTGAAGTAGCTGCGTTCTACAGCAATAGGGGTGCCGTTGGCGGAGCGGATACGGTGGAGGAAGACCACTGGGTCGCCTTCATTAATGGCCAGCATCTGGGAGACCTGCTCCGGTGCTGGGCAGCGAGCCATCCACAGGGTCTTGGAAGTTGCTTCCCAACCATTGGACTCAATCCAGTCAAAGTTGGAGATGAAGGTTTCAAAGGTCTCTGTCTTCTCATGTGGGAGCACGACAGAACGACGACCGCGGCCCGAGGAGATAATGCCCTCTGTGCGCAATGACGCCAAGGCTTGTCTCACTGGACCGCGGGAGGTGTTGAACTCTTCGCAGAGTTCGGCTTCGGACGGCAAAAGGCTACCCGCTGGAATGTCACCCGACAGGATTTTGCTCCGTAGGTGTTCGGCGATTTTCATGTGCTGCTGAGGTGCTCGGCGGGCAGACATCGAGAGTGGCTCCTCTTTTTGTTCTGGGGCCCTGACCTTAAAACTAAGGCCACGGCGCAGTTTTGAAGATGGGTGAATCGACTTTCATAAGAAAGTGAAATACCGAAAGTTGATGACGGCAGTTTCTGTTAGAAAAATATTGAGTCTTGGACCCCGGCTGTGACTCGGCAGAAACCACGGCTTTGGCATTCAGTGCGCTTCGGCTAAACGCTGCTAAAAATGCGCATAGCGGCAATCTAACAAGGGCTTCTCCAGACGGCTGAAACTATTTATAGCAATTTTCTGACTCAGAATTCTACGTTGGCTATAACGTCCTCTATCCACCTTGTCGGAACTCCCGATTAGCTCTGGAAAGTACCTGCAGATCGTCGAATGTTTTCTAGACCTTTAAGCACTGAAGGTTGCCCGCCAACGTCATTTTCTATCCATCTCACACTAAGGGATGGGTTCTCTCACTGCAAGCTTGTTATGGCCTTAATTTAGTCCAGCTGAGATGAATTGTACAGATTAATTTTGGGACAGCTGGGCTTGTCTTTGCATGTTGGCGGCATAAAACGGCAAGGTCAAATAGCTTGCATGGGCCCACCGTAGTGGTTAATCGGGGGGATATGTTTGTCGTTGAACTTTATCGGTGCAGTGTTTGCCAAATTAGACACGATTGTACGTGCGGCCGATAGATGTTGGTCAGCTTTGTTGACATCTCAACCCATGAATTATTTAGGTTTTGTAGACGTATCTACAGGTTGCGGCATTTTCGAGAATTTAATTCACGGTAGTTTCGCGCGCAGGCTAGCTATAGGTAGAAACGTATTCAAATATGTCCATGTAGCCTATTGTGTGGAAGCTCACTAATTGAAGCTCATTTTATTCAATATACGCGAGCGGGTCAGCGCCGGGAATTGATTCCCCGGGTGGCGAAACCTCAAAATCTGTGTGCAAAGTTCGCCACCGTCACCAGGGAATAAACAGAAGGTCTAGTTGCTGCCCGGACGGCCCGCAACGTTTGCTGGATCAAGTTCCCACGCACGCGCCAGGACATCGAGTCCAGTCAAGGTGGTCTCACGGGAGGTTGCTTGCACAGAAATCATGAGCTCATCCGCGCCGGAGATTTCCTGGAAGTCAGTAAGGTATTCACGAATCTCAGTTTCCGTACCAACAGCGGAGTAGCGCAGCATATCCAGAATCTGTTGGCCCTGCGCGGAACCGATGAGCTGCTCCACCTGGTTGTCGGTGAGCATGCGGCCGCGACCAACCATCATTTTGATGCGGTTGAAGCAGACCTTTTCGTACAAAGCATCAGCTTTTTCCTTGGTATTCGCGCCAGTGACATTGACACCCGCGATGACATAAGGTTTATCCAAAGTGGCCGATGGCTGGAAATTCTCGCGGTAGTACTGAGTGGCTTGCTCCAGATGGGTGGGCGCGAAGTGCGAAGCAAAAGCATAAGGCATGCCGTATTTTGCAGCCAAGGAAGCGCCGAACATGGAAGAGCCAAGGATATAGAGCGGAACATTGGTGCCCGCGCCAGGCACAGCCTGAACGCCTGGAATAGGGGAGTTATCCGCCAAGTAGGCTTCTAGTTCGCGAACGTCTTCGGGGAAGCGCTCTGCTGCATTGAAATCACGGCGCAGTGCACGGCCCAAAGTCTGGGCATCGGTGCCCGGTGCGCGGCCCAGGCCCAGATCGATACGGTCCGGGTACATCTCTTCCAGGGTGCCGAATTGCTCCGCGATGACATAGGGAGAGTGGTTAGGCAACATGATGCCACCCGCGCCAAGGCGAATGGAGTTGGTCTTGGCGCCGATGTGCGCAATCAAGACTGCAGGGCTGGAAGAGCTAATCGATGGCATGTTGTGGTGCTCGGTGTACCAGATACGGGAGTACCCCAGCTCCTCTGCGCGCTGCGCCAGCTGCACCGAGTGTTCGATGGAAGCGGTTGCGGTTTCACCTTCATAGATGGTGCAGAAATCCAGAACGGATAGGTGTGCGCGAGAGGTGCTTTGTGCTTCTGTCATTTTTAACTCTTCTCCAACAATTCTCTTTTTACGAATACTAAAAACAAAATCTCCTGCCACGCTATCTGGAATTTCACTTCCAGGCTGCGGGGCAGGAGATTGGGACTTCTGTACTAGTCAGTAATCTTGGCCTTTTGAACCTCACGGTCAGCATTCTTAGCGATGACGTCAATGACGACACCGATGATGAATGCGATGAACGTTGGAGCAATCCAGCCCAAGTCCAGGTCCTGACCCGGCGATAGGTTCAACATCGGTTCGAGGATATTTGTTCCCCAACCCTGCGCGGAGATGGTGGTCAGCGCGGACCACAGAACTGATACCCACAGGGCAAGGCGGTATGCCCAGTAGAAACCTACGACCTTACGCACCAGTGGCTGTACCAAGGTGATGACAATCAGCGCGATTGCTGGTGGGTACAGGAAGACAATGAATGGAACCGCAACGGCCATCACGGCATCTAGGCCACGGAAAGCAATCAATATGGAGAGCACGGTGAAGATGATTGCCCATGCGTGGTAGCTGATCTTTGGAACCAGGGAGTTAAAGAACTCGGAGGTGGAGGTGATCAAGCCAACCGCGGTGGTCAAGCAAGCCAGGACAACAATCAGGGAGAAGATGGTCTGGCCTGGGGTACCCATGGTCAGCTTCGCGGAATCTGCGAGCAAGATGGCGCCGGACTCATAGGACTGACCGTCTGGGACGGTTTGTGCCATGTAGCCCAGCCCCAGGTAGATAGCAGCCAGCAAGATGCCAGCGATGATGCCGGTGATGATGGTGGAACGAATCAGGGTGCCGCCTCGGCCAAAGCCCTTGGCGCGCAGGGAAGAAATGATGACGATACCGAACGCCAGACCGGCGATCGCATCCATGGTGTTGTAGCCCTCAAACAGGCCGGTGACCAGTGGGCTGGACGCGTAATCTTCGGTTGGAGTTCCCGGAATGCGCTCATAGTTGGTAACCGCCAGGGTGATCAGGGCAATCAGCAAGATGACCAGCGCTGGGGTGAGGAAGCGGCCGAGGATGTCAATAACATTGTTCGGCTTCCAGGACAGCGCCAGGGCGATGCCGAAGAAGATGACGTTGAAAATGCCGTTGGCGGCGGTACCTTCCCAGCCCAGCAGCGGGGTAATAGCGGTTTCCATGGACACAGCACCCGTACGTGGCAGCGCGTAGAACGCACCAATGGACAAATATGCCATGACGGAGAACGCAATACCGAAGAAGACGCCACCGCGTCCCGCCAAGTCACGCACGCTGTAGCCAGAGATAGCAATGGAGACAATCGCCGCGACGGGCAGGAGCACACCAGCGATAAGGAAGCCGATGATGGCTGGCCAGAAGTTGGTACCGGAGCTCACGCCCACCATGGGTGGGAAGATGAGGTTGCCGGCACCAAAGAACATCGAGAAAAGCATCAGCGATGCAATGAGGATGGTGATCAGCGGCGAAGCCGACTTGGACTTCGCGGGTGATGCGACGGTGTCTGACATTGAAGTGCCCGTCCTTTGGAATGTAGATAGTTACAGTGAATGTAATAAGCGCAGTTTCTTGCACTTATCCAGTGCGTGGGATATTACATTTCGTGCTGTGAGATAGCAATACGGGACCTGTCAAACTTATGCCTTTTCAATCGCAGTGGCCACGCGATCGATTGCCTCTTCCAGAATCTCCCGCGAGGTAGCGAAGTTCAGGCGAGCTTGACCAGCGCCAATATCGCCGAAGGTCAGACCCTCATTGAAGGCCACTCGCGCATGCTGGATGAGCCACGCGGCCGGGTATTCTTTGTCCCCAATCGCGGTGTTTCGGAAGTCCAGCCACATCAGGTAGGTGGAATCAGGACGGGAAGTAATGAGCCCTGGAATCCGCTTTGGCAGCTCCTCTACCAGCCAGTCGCGGGTTTCGCGCAGGTAGTCCACTTCTTCTTCCAAATGGGAGATGCCGTCGCGGTACGCGGCTTCAGCGGCAATGATGCCCAAAGTACCCACGCCGTCTTGGGCAACGTGTGGCAAGCTGTTCCAGATTTCTACGTCCTTGTCATTGGAGAAGATAATCTGCGCGCACTTGAGACCTGCGAAGTTCCATGCCTTGGACGTTGCAGTCACGGTCATCGTTACGCGCGCTGCGGTCTCTGACAGCCCGGCGATGGAGATGTGCTGGCCGTTGTAGACCAATGGCGCATGGATCTCATCAGATAGGATGCGCGCATCGTATTTATCGGCGAGCGCCACGAGCTCGTTCAGGTGCTCTTCATCAAAGACATAACCCAGTGGGTTGAAAGGATTAGCCAACAAGATGGAGCCGGCGCCCTCCGCGAAGGCCTTCTCAATGGCCTCCAAGTCCAGGCGCGGCTTCTCGCCTTCCTTCACGTCCCCATTGGAAGGACTAATGCCGACATCGATGCGTTCGCGGCCGGCGGTTTCAGGAAGCTCAAGGAACGGCGGGTAGGCAGGCAGTGGCACAACCACCGCGGAATCAGGACGAGTGAAGTACTGGATGCCCAGAAGCAGGCCACGCACGACGTCCCCAATCCAAAAGACCTTCTTTGGGTCAGGGCGCCAGCCATAGCGGGTGTCGTGGAAATCGGCGACTGCCTCAGCCAATCCCACAGCATTGGCTGCCGGACTGTAGCCGAAGCACTCGCGCTCGGTGTAATCGAGGATTACCTTCTTCACCGCCGGCGCGGTGGGGAAGTCAGACTCCGCGATAAACAGAGGGAGTACATCAGGCTCAAACTGAGTCCACTTGCGGGTAAATCGGGCACGTAATTCATCTTGAGTAGGAAACTTCATGATTTCTACCCTAGTACTCCCGCGCGCCGCTTAGTCCTCGTGCTCTACTTCCTCATACGCAGAGTCTCTCGTCTCAGACTCATGGGAGAAGCCGAACTTCTTCAACCGGGCGCGGTCGGCTGCCGATGTCGAGGCAGTGAGCTTGAGCAACTGTGCATAAATACCGCCGGTGGTGGACAGATACTCCGGCGATCCCTTCTCATCCACCACACCTTTGTCCAAGGTGATAATGGTGTCCACGTTCGCGATGGTGGACAGGCGGTGGGCGATGATCAGCGTGGTGCGGTCTTTCATCAGCTCTTCGAGACCTGCCTGAACTGCACGTTCAGACTTGGTATCCAGCGCAGAGGTGGCCTCATCGAGTACTAAGATTGGAGCGTCTTTGAGCATCGCGCGTGCTACTGCCACGCGTTGTTTCTGTCCGCCGGACAGGCGCAGACCGCGCTCGCCGATCACAGTCTCATAACCGTCGGGGAAGGCCTGAATAAATTCGTGGGCATTGGCGCGTTTTGCAACCTCGATGATCTCTTCATCGCTCGCACCCGGCTTGCCATAGGCAATGTTTTCGCGAATAGAACCAGAGAACAAGAACGCCTCCTGGAAGACCACGCCTACTGATGCACGCAGGCGCGCAGCGGTCAGTTCACTTGCATCTTGGCCCAGTACGTTCAAGGTGCCGTGGCTTGGGTGATACAAGCCCAACATGAGGTTGACCAGCGTGGACTTGCCGCCGCCGGACTCACCAACCAAAGCTACCTTTTCGCCCTTGCGCGCAGCGAAACTCACGCCCTTAATCACGGGTTTGTCTTCTTCGTATGCAAAAGTAACGTCGTCGAAGGAGAAGATCGGCGAGGAGGCATCGGCAGGCAATGGCAATGGCTCCACCTGGGTGGTGTTGAGCTGTGGCTCATCGATTGCGCGAGTTGCCTCCACCAAGGTCTTATCCACGGTGGGCTCTACTTCTTGTTCCATGACCTGGAAGTATTCGCGTGAACCGCCGATGGCGCGCTGCGCAGTATCAACCATCCAGCTCATCATGAACACCGGCTGCTTAGCCATGGTGACCATCTGAATCAGCATGACCATGTCACCGATGGAGAAATGACCCTCCAGGGTGCGCCAGAAAATCACGGCATAGATACCAAAGAAGACAATCGCCATCGTCACGGAACGGAAGGTGTCCATGACGTGCCACCAGCGCGACTGCGGCCGGGTGGTGTCCACAAAGCCGGCATAGTGCTTGGAAAAGACATCCAGCTCCCGGACTTCGGCCACGAAGGACTTGGTCACCTTCATCTGCCCAACAACCTCAGCAAAGCGGCCGTTGGCAATATCGATGTGTTCGTTCTTGGTTTTCTCAAACTTCAACCAGCGCTTCGAAGTCAGCGCCGTCAGCCACATATAAATGGGGAACAAAATAGCCAACAAGATGGCCAGCGGCCAGTAATAGAAGGCCGTGATGATCAAAATGGCGACGACCTGAATGATCATCGTGAAGAAGTTATTGGAAAAGGACTGCAGAAACTGCGTGATGAACATGATCGAGCGGTCCAGGCGCGCAATGATGGTGCCAGTGACCTGGTTATCGTAATAACCCTGCGGCAAGCTCAGCAGCTTCGCATAATAGCGGGTGGATAGAATCTGCCGCAGGCGAGAAATCATCACATCGCCGATGTATCCGCCGACGTTGGAAACAACGCCGTTTAAGGCATCGGCAAGCAAAAGCAACAAAGCAAAGCCCAGCACGGTAGCCAACGCCGTGGAAACGGACAAACCGCCGTCGAGGGATTCAACAATCGTATCCGTCGCTTCACGGACAATAAAAGGGGAAGCCAACGCCAAGGCCGCGCCAACGGCCGAGGTGATAATAACTCCAACATAAAAGGGCCACAATGCTTGCGCATTCTTCAAAATTTTGGCCAGAGAGTTCACGAACTAATACTCCAGAGATTTAATTTAAAACATGGGGATATCCAGACAGGAAAGTATGCCATCTTTGCGCAATCGATGCCTTGGTTTGTGAGTGGGTAGACTAAGCTGCGGTTTAAGAAGTTTGCGTCATGTCAGAAGGGAAACGTCCTCCAGTGCCATCATCCCGCGCCGTTTTATCCACCATCGCCAGCATTTCCATCGCTGGTGTAGCCCTCGCGGGCTGTTCCTTTTTTGACCCTGAGCCATCCGGCTTGGGCTCCGATGAGGACCTGGTGGTGGAGACTTCTGAAGTTCCCCAATACCAGCCAGAAGACACCGATGATGAGCTGGTCACCGGTGACTTGACCAACCCGGTGGAAGACGAAGGCTACGGCGTGACCTGGTGGAATCAGGGCGTGTACCAGGACAACATCACCGGCTCCGTCTTAACCATCAAGGTTCGCAACAACAATGATTTGCCATTGCCTGCCGATGCCATCTCCGACCCCGTCCTCGAAGTCGCCGACGGCAACGGTGGCTGGACCGGCATTGACCTGCTGCCTTATGACCCAGAGGTCAACACCAACCTGATGGCACCTGGCCTTGACCGCCCGCTCGGCGCTGGTGCGACCACCAACCTGCAATACCGCTTTGATGTCGCGCCGGGCAACCTGTGGAATGCGCGCTTGAGCATTGGCAACGTCGTGTGGGAAGGAAACATGAACCTATGACGGAAGAAGTAGTCATCCTCGCGGATGAAAACGGTCAACCTGCCGGCACTGAAAACAAGCTGGTGGTACACACCGCCAACACCCCTCTGCACTTTGCGTTCTCTGCCTGGCTGGTTCGTGATGGCCAAGTGCTGCTGACCCGCCGCGCGCTGACCAAGCAGACCTGGCCAGGTGTGTGGACCAACTCTTTCTGTGGCCACCCAGCACCTGGTGAAACGAACGCCGAAGCGGTCCTGCGCCGCGCCGAGTTTGAACTGGGCATCAACCCAGAAGACCTCGACGAACCACAAGAAGTCCTGCCTGATTTCTCCTACCGCGCCGTGGATTCTTCCGGCATCGTAGAAAATGAGATCTGCCCGGTATTCATCACCACTCTCAAATCTGGCGCCGAGTTCGAACCCAACCCCGCGGAAGTTGATTCCCAGCTTTGGGTCGATGTCGACCAAGTGATCGCCGCCGTCACCGCCGCCCCCGGTGTATTCTCCCCATGGATGGTGGAAGAACTCGCATTCGAGGAACTGCAGAAAGCACTCACCGACACGCTTTCATAACCGCCTTTTAGCTCCTTCCCACTCTGAAGAAATTTCGCGATTTTGCGAAATTTCTTCAAGACTTTAGAGGGGTGGTCTTCGGGGGTTGGCTGGCTCTTTCATGACTGCTTTCGCCTCACCCCTGAG
>JBCLTK010000013.1:0-2173 GCA_041226025.1 Corynebacteriaceae bacterium 6-324
TTGTTGTCTGAGAACTCAATAGTGTGCCAATGTACTAGATATATTATTTTTGTCTGTGTTGTGTGGATGAGGATTATGTTGGGCTAAATACCTGAGGGTGTTTGGTTGTTGGTGTGTGCCGGATGCCGCTTATCGTTTGTAACGGCGGTATTGTAAACATGAAAATTGTTGAACGGTGCATATTAGTTATCGATGTAATTGTTGTCTGTAGCAATACGGAAAACACTTTTTACCTTACCTAGTCCTTTTGGGGGCTGGGTTTGTTGATTTCTTTATGTAGTAATTTTTGGTCAGCTTCACACATTTGGTTTATGTGCTTTTTGTGTGTTGTTTGTCTTTTTTTGCTTGGTTTAGGCTTTCTCGCCTAATGCTTTATCGCATTTTTTGTGGAGAGTTTGATCCTGGCTCAGGATGAACGCTGGCGGCGTGCTTAACACATGCAAGTCGAACGGAAAGGCCCCAGCTTGCTGGGGTACTCGAGTGGCGAACGGGTGAGTAACACGTGGGTGATCTGCCCTGCACTTTGGGATAAGCTTGGGAAACTGGGTCTAATACCGAATATGACCACTTCTTGGATGTTGTGGTGGAAAGCTTTTGCGGTGTGGGATGAGCCTGCGGCCTATCAGCTTGTTGGTGGGGTAATGGCCTACCAAGGCGGCGACGGGTATCCGGCCTGAGAGGGTGTACGGACACATTGGGACTGAGATACGGCCCAGACTCCTACGGGAGGCAGCAGTGGGGAATATTGCACAATGGGCGCAAGCCTGATGCAGCGACGCCGCGTGGGGGATGAAGGCCTTCGGGTTGTAAACTCCTTTCGCTATCGACGAAGCCACTTGTGGTGACGGTAGGTAGATAAGAAGCACCGGCTAACTACGTGCCAGCAGCCGCGGTAATACGTAGGGTGCAAGCGTTGTCCGGAATTACTGGGCGTAAAGAGCTCGTAGGTGGTTTGTCGCGTCGTCTGTGAAATCCCGGGGCTTAACTTCGGGCGTGCAGGCGATACGGGCATAACTTGAGTGCTGTAGGGGAGACTGGAATTCCTGGTGTAGCGGTGAAATGCGCAGATATCAGGAGGAACACCGATGGCGAAGGCAGGTCTCTGGGCAGTAACTGACGCTGAGGAGCGAAAGCATGGGTAGCGAACAGGATTAGATACCCTGGTAGTCCATGCCGTAAACGGTGGGCGCTAGGTGTAGGGGGCTTCCACGTCTTCTGTGCCGTAGCTAACGCATTAAGCGCCCCGCCTGGGGAGTACGGCCGCAAGGCTAAAACTCAAAGGAATTGACGGGGGCCCGCACAAGCGGCGGAGCATGTGGATTAATTCGATGCAACGCGAAGAACCTTACCTGGGCTTGACATGTACCGGATCGGGCTAGAGATAGTCTTTCCCTTGTGGTCGGTATACAGGTGGTGCATGGTTGTCGTCAGCTCGTGTCGTGAGATGTTGGGTTAAGTCCCGCAACGAGCGCAACCCTTGTCTTATGTTGCCAGCACGTTATGGTGGGAACTCATGAGAGACTGCCGGGGTTAACTCGGAGGAAGGTGGGGATGACGTCAAATCATCATGCCCCTTATGTCCAGGGCTTCACACATGCTACAATGGTCGATACAATGGGCAGCGACATCGTGAGGTGAAGCGAATCCCTGAAAGTCGGCCTTAGTTCGGATTGGGGTCTGCAACTCGACCCCATGAAGTCGGAGTCGCTAGTAATCGCAGATCAGCAACGCTGCGGTGAATACGTTCCCGGGCCTTGTACACACCGCCCGTCACGTCATGAAAGTTGGTAACACCCGAAGCCAGTGGCCTAAACTTGTTAGGGAGCTGTCGAAGGTGGGATCGGCGATTGGGACGAAGTCGTAACAAGGTAGCCGTACCGGAAGGTGCGGCTGGATCACCTCCTTTCTAAGGAGCTTATATTTTATTGCCCGCCACGTAGAGGTTTCTATGGTGTTGTTGGGTTGGTGGTTGATGACCCGAGTGTGGTCATGCCACTTGTTGAATCGGAGTGGAAACATACCGCTGGTCTAAGAGGCCGGTAACTGAATCTTTGTAAACACGTACACAGACTAAATGTTTCTGGGTTAATCGTTGGCACACTGTTGGGTGTCTGGGACAACAATTCACTTTATGTGGGTTGGTCCTGGTGCTCACACCAGATTTGAGACATGC
>JBCLTK010000014.1:0-2739 GCA_041226025.1 Corynebacteriaceae bacterium 6-324
GCCATTCTCACCAGAAGCACTCGGCTCCGTGCGGGGCGTTGTCGGTCTCGCTGACTCTCATAAAGTTACACGCCACCTACGGGCTCTGCAAACCTGCCGGTAAGGGGACATTTTTGGAATAGCAACCTTGATTACAAGTCCCGCTGTCGCGATTGTCTAAACACTGTTTGTAAATCGCCTTAGCCTGTTACATATGCAGACTTATTTAAGTGAAGTGCCCCGAGTTTTGTTCCTAGGCATTTGCCTTGATTTCTACTATTTCCTGTGGCGGGTTCTGCTTCCAAAATTCGGTTTCCACCTCGACCGGGGTTCGATATCCCAAGCTTTGGTGGAGTCTAGTCTCGTTCCACCAGGACACCCACTCGAATGTCGCGATTTCTACCTCGACACCGTCATCCCACCTGCGAGTATGGATGAGCTCGTTCTTGTAGGAGCCGTTAACGTTTTCGGCCAGAGCATTGTCATAGGAGTCGCCAACCGTCCCGGTGGAAGCGGCAATCCCGTGCTGAGCAAGTCGCTCGTTGTAGACAACGCTGACATACTGCGACCCGTGATCCGAATGGTGAATGAGACCTGTTGTTTCCTCAGCGCACACGATCGCCTGGTTGAGAGCTTGCAGCGGCAAAGCTTCGGTGCGCATGGAATTTGATAACGCCCACCCAACGATCCGTCGGGAGTAAACGTCGGTGACAAACGCGGCGTATACAAAGTCTTTCTTCGTGCGCACATAGGTAATGTCAGCCACCCACAGTTTGTTCGGACCCTGGGCTTTGAATTCACGCTCGACCACGTCTGGGCGCAGATCAGGCACGTTAGGCTTACGGGTCGTGATAGGTGATCTGCCTTTGCCTTTGCCAGAAACACCGGCCAGGCGCATCAACCGAGCAGTTTGTTCACAACCGATATCAATTCCATCACGGCGGAGAGCATGCCACATTTTCCGCACACCGTAGACACCATAAATATCCCGATGAACAGCACTAATACATTCAATCAGCACAGCATCACGAAGGCGACGAGCACTTAATCCACGGGCCTTGGATTGGCGATACCCACGCGAGGTGATAAACCCACCAGCCCGGTGATTCTTCAACGTCTTACAGATGAACTCGACAGAGAAAATACTCCGGTACTCATCGATAAACCGGATCATTTCCGACGTTTTGGGTCGAGTTCCGACGCGAAAAAAGCTGAGGCAGCCTTCAGCAGCTCGTTAGTGTCGCGAAGCTCTTGATTTTCACGACGTAGCCTCGCGTTCTCGGCGGCCAAATCTTCAGGCACAGGTTCTGGAATGTTTCCCGCACGGCGGGCCTGCTGGGTCCATTGACGGGCCGTGTGCCATGAAACTCCCAGCTGAATTGTCCCGGGTCTTGTTCCTATGCATTTGCCTTGATTTCTAATATTTCTCTATCAGGGTTGATCATGCAAAATTCCGATTCAACCTCAGCTGGTGTGCGATCCCCCGATCCTTGATGGAGTCTGGTTCCATTCCACCAAGTAATCCACTCAAATGTCGCAATTTCCACGTCAACAACATCATCCCGCCGCCTGGTGTGGACAAGCTCATTCTTGTAAGCGCCGTTAACGTTTTCTGCCAGAGCATTGTCATCGGATTCACAGACAGTGCCGGTGGAAGCAGCGATTTTATGCTCAGCCAGACGTTCGTTATGGACAATGCTGATGTATTGCGGCCCGTTATCTGAATGCTAGTCGTTTCCCTGGCACACGCAATCGCTTGGTTGAGTGTCTGCAAAGGCAATGCCTCGGTCCGCATTGAATCCGACAAGGCCCAGCCGAGAAGGCGGCGGGAGAACACATCGGTGACAAAAGCGGTGTACTCAAAGCCTTTCCGGGTTCGTACATAGGTAATATCTCCCCACCCACAACCGATTCGGCTTGTCCGCGGTAAAGTCGCGTTTCACCAAATCTGGACGCAGATCCGGGCCTTTTGGGCTTTCGAGTTGTTACAGAAGATCTGCCTTTGCCTTTACCAACTACACCAGCCAGCCGCATCAAACGTGCGGTTTGTTCACGACCAATATCAATCCCCTGGCGACGAAGAGTGTGCCAAATCTTTCGTACTGCATAAACGCCGTAGTTTTGGCGTGAAGCTCGCGGATGTGTTCTGCCAAAGCGACATCGCGCAGTCGACGTGAGCTTAGCCCGCCAGCCTTGGACTGACAGTAACCACGAGAAGTTATAAAACCACCCTCACGGTGGGTGGACAACGTCCTACGCATATGAACTCGATGGAGAAATAGTCGCGGTGTTTGTCAATGAACTGGATCATTTCTTAACGTTTGGGGTCGATTTCCGCTGCGAAAAAGCCGATGCAGCCTTGAGCAAATCGTTAGTATCTCTCAGCTCTTGATTCTCCCGGCGCAGCTTGGCGACCTCAGCAACTAGGTCTTCGGGCTGGTGTTGGTGAGTGTGACCATCACTGCGAGCCTACTGCGTCCATTGCCTAGCTGTGTGCCACGAGACACCCAATTTGAGTGCAACTTCTTGGCACGCTTGTGGCATCGAAAGGTTTTCGGCCAAGATGCGATCCTCTACCAGGCGGACCACGCGGTCCTTGGCGACCTGGTCAAACTTCTTTGGCATGTACTAGATTTTCCCATCTACTCAGACGGAACAAAACCTGGAACACTTCACTTCCGCTCTCCGCCTCCTGGTTCTCACAGCCAGGGTAAAACGTCGAAAAGACCCAAGACGAGGATGTTATTCCTCATCTTGGGT
>JBCLTK010000015.1:0-1740 GCA_041226025.1 Corynebacteriaceae bacterium 6-324
AGATTTCGTGTTTTTGCGAAATTTCTTCACGGTTTTAGAACGGTGGGTCTTCGGGGTTGGTTGGAACCTTGATTGTTTGCTCAGTGTTGTCTTTCTCGTCGGTTTCTTCTGTCTTTTCTGCTTGTTCTTTTTGTTTCATGATTTTCTCGGCTAGTTCCTGTGCGAGCTTTTCGGCTTCTCCCAAAATCCGGCGTTCGTTTTCTTCGCGTTCGTGCTCGAGTATCTTTTTCTGAATCCGTGCCCAGGGTGCAATATCGTCACTAACGTCTAGGTCGATGCCCATTTTGTGGATTGCCTCTAGCAGCATGAACACGTTGTCGTTAGCCAGTAGTGGGTTGTTGCCTTTAAGGTTTCCTTCGCGCATGAGCGCTTGGGCGAGTTTGACATCATCGACCCAGAGTTCATCGATAATATCGCGGTGGTCTTGTTCACGCTTATCTGCTTCAGCACGCTGCTTGTAATACTCGTCGATGTCATCGGCCAAGTCATGTGCTCGTTCTTGCGCATTCTTGCGCCTGGCAGCGATCTTTTGCTCGAAGGTCTGCAGCCAGCGCTTTGCACCGGTACCTATCGGGCCGTCTTGCGCAGCATCCGATACCCAGGACCCGTCTTCAAACAACCAGTAGATAACATCCGATATGGGATCCACGAGGTACATCGCGCGGGTATCAGTCTTGATGTTGTGGTGATGCTGACACAGCGCAAACAGGTTCGCTGGTGAAGTGGGGCCGCCTTCGGCAAAGTTATGCCGGTGGTCCAGCTGGCAGTTGTGTGCTGGCACGTTGCAGCCTGGCCAGCGACAGGTCCCATCGCGGCCTTCGACAAACGCACGTATTGCATCAGTGGGCTGATAGCTTACGGTTTCTACATGTGCTGTCTCATCCGCGTCGATGACGGTAGCGCCTTCGCGGAGCTTTTCTACAGTCTCTGGGCCTACCCAGCCAACACCTTGAAGATATCCCGGGGCGTTGTCGATGTCTTTCGCAGTAAACAACACCAGTGTGGTCACGGCGTCTTTCGCCGGGTAGTCACCGCTTAAGACTTGCAGCATCGCTTCAGCACGGGAAATACCGAGTGCGGTGGCGGTGGCTTTAATGCAGTCTTCGGCTCGCTGGATTTCATCGTGTGGTGCTTCGACTGCTAGTGAGGACGAGTTGGCGGTGAGTTTGTTTTTCACCATGCGTCGTTGCGGGCGTGGATCTTTGACTGGTACGCGGTCATCGAACTGGTTGACCAGCTGGCGTACGCGTTGGGCGATACGGTCTGGTGTGGGTAGTTGTTGGTTTTTAACACGTGGGGTGAGATAGCGTGCGATTTTGGCATCAATCTCGGCAATGACCTCTTCCCCGGCATTCGGCCCCAGTTTGGACATGGCGGTATCGATCGCGACAATGCGCGGAAAATCCAGATGCCAATGCTTCTCCAGGACCGCATATAACAGTGGTAGTTCACGGGTTAAACGCTGCAACGCCAACAGTGTTTTGGTGACCGTAGTCGTGCTTTGCCCGCAATGGCGTGCACACTGTTCGGTGACGAGTTCGAAATCTTCTTCTAACGCTGGAATCAGCTTTAACCACGCAGCGTATTCCGCGCGGCGGGTGGATAAATAGAGCTGTGCTAACGGTTTATTATGGTTGCAAACTGCATAGAAGGGTGTGCTCATGACTTTCTCATTTGTCTAGAACTGGTTTTCTATAACCATAATACGAGCACCGGACACCACAAATCCAGTCGAACAAA
>JBCLTK010000016.1:0-916 GCA_041226025.1 Corynebacteriaceae bacterium 6-324
TAATGATCGCGAGGATGCTTCTGCGTGGGTAAGGACCGTTGTTGTTCCTGCTGCTGGAATGGGAACTAGGTTTTTGCCGGCGACGAAGACTGTGCCGAAAGAGCTGTTGCCGGTGGTAGATACCCCGGGTATTGAGCTTATTGCTGAGGAAGCTGCTGCTGTTGGCGCCGATAGGCTGGCTATTATTACGGCTCCTAATAAGCAAGAGGTTATGCGGCATTTTGAGGCGTTTCCTGATTTGGTTGAAACCCTCGAAGCGCGCGGTAAAGAAACTCAGTCGGCGAAGGTTAAGCGTGCGCATTCTTTGTTGAATCCGATTGCGGTTGAGCAAGATAAGCCGTTGGGCCTTGGTCATGCTGTAGGTCTTGCTGAGTCTGTGTTGGCGGAGGATGAAGAGTTCTTCGGTGTGATGTTGCCGGATGATATTGTGCTGCCGATGACTGCGATGGAGCAGATGGTTGCGGTGCGTAACAAGCTCGGCGGTTCGGTGCTGCTTGCTGTGGAGGTTCCGCGGGAGCAGACCTTTAATTATGGCGTTTTCGATATCCAGGTCACTGATGATGAGTCGGTGAAGAAGGTTGTCGGGATGGTGGAAAAGCCGGATCCTGCTGATGCACCATCCAACTTGGTGGCTACTGGTCGTTATGTGTTGGACGTCAAGATTTTTGATGCGTTGCGTCGTATCACCCCGGGTAAGGGTGGTGAGCTGCAGTTGACGGATGCGATTGAGTTGCTTATCCAAGAAGGTGAGCCGGTGCATGTTGTGGTGCATTCGGGTACTCGGCATGATTTGGGTAATCCTGGTGGCTATATTCCTGCGAATGTTGATTTTGGTTTGCGTTCTGAGGTGTATGGTCCTGCGTTGTATACGCAGTTGAAGAAGATTATTGCTGATTACGAGGCAGAGAAGGGCCTG